>NZ_JBAFVS010000001.1:0-385547 GCF_043194565.1 Xanthobacter autotrophicus ATCC 700552
TCAGATCTGTCAACGACGATCTGCGGGAAAAATGAAAATCCGGGTTCGACTGTCATCGGGGCGTTGTGAATCGGCGCCTAAATCGAGTTTTCCAACAATGCTTTAAGCCGAAGCTGGGCTGGGGATAAGCGGTAGCGCCGTCCGCTCCCCTTGGGGCCGATTGGAGCCGCAAGCGATGCTCCCGGCTCCCTGCGACGCGATTTTCTCCTGAACATGCGCCGGGCAAGCCGCCGCGAAGCACCCCCGCTCTCCACCCCGTGCCGGCCAACTCCCTCTCCCGCTCGCGAGGGAGGGTTACCGGACGCATCTGGAGCGTTTTCGAGCGAAGTGGATACCGGTTCGCGTAAAAAAACGTGTAAACTCAATGACCTATAGCATTTCCACGATTCAGTGAAACGGGGAAATGCTCTGGTCGGAGCCGCAGATTTTCAAACCGAGACACCGCGCCGGGGCGGGTTGCGCGGGGAATTTCATGTGTCGCAGTTTCTTTGCGCGCGCCCGTCCCTACCTAAAGGGAGACCTGCGCAAGCTGAGGACCGCGGCATGAAGATCGGCATCCTGCAAACCGGGCGCGCGCCGGATGACCTGCACGAGCGGCACGGCGACTACGACGCCATGTTCCGGCGCCTGCTCGCCGGGCGGGGGTTCGAGTTCGTCACCTATCCGGTGCTCGACGGCGTCTTTCCTGACAGCGTGAATGATGCCGAGGGCTGGCTGATCACCGGCTCGCGGTTCGGCGTCTACGAGCCCCATCCGTGGATCGCGCCCCTGGAAGACTTCCTGCGCCGTGCCTATGCCGCGGGCGTGCCGTTGGTCGGCATCTGCTTCGGCCACCAGATCCTGGCGCAGGCCCTGGGCGGGAAGGTGGAGAAATTCGCCGACGGCTGGTCCGTGGGCGTCGAGCGCTATGCGGTGGAGGGCCTGCTGGACGACGCCCGCCTGGTAGCGTGGCATCAGGATCAGGTGGTGGAAAAGCCGGCCGACGCCGAGGTCATCGCCACCTCGCCCTTCTGCCGGTTCGCGGCGCTCGCCTATGGTGAGAAGGCGCTGTCGTTCCAGCCCCACCCGGAATTCACCCCGGCCTTCGGCGCCGATCTCCTGAAGGCGCGCGGCAAGGCGTTGCCGGAGGATCTCGCGGCAAGGGCGGCGCAGAGCCTTGAGGGCGACACCTCCGCGCCGGCCATCGCCGACATGATCGAATCCTTCCTGCGGCGCGGACAGGCCGGCAAGGCCGCGCCGCCCGAGCCTGCCGCGCAGACCAACGGCTGACGCGCTTGCCTCAACGGCCGTTGGTCTGAAGCGCCTCCCGCCGGTTCGCGAACAGGACCGGAGGGATGCGCTCTAGAATTTCACCGTCACCCGCGTGTTGAAGGAGCGGCCCACGCCGGCCACCGGGTAGCCCCACGCGGCGGACGATCCCATCATGCTGGTCACCTGGTAGTTCACCAGATTGGCGCCGCCCAGGGGCAGGTCGTAGTTGGTGTCGAAAATGTTATCGACGCCGAAATCCACCTTGACCATATCCAGCTCATAGCTGGTGCGGAAGTTGAGCAAGGCATAGGCCGAGGTCTCAAGCTCGTTGCGCACCTGGCTCACCAGCGTCTTCGACGACACCAGCTGCAGTTCGAGGCTGGAGGACCAGTGGCCGAGCGTATGGTCGATGGCCACGACGCCGTTCAGCGGCATCATGTGGTAGAGGTTGACGCCATCGGTCCTCTGGCCCTGCACGAAGTTCAGGCTGCCGCGGAACGCACCCTGGCCGTAGGTGATGTCATCCCACAGCGCCAGCTTGCCGTCCATGTTGACGCCGTAGAGCCAGGCGTCGTGATTGGCGAACTGCAGATAGACGAAATTGTTGGTGGTGGTCAGGTTGCCGGGCAGGTTGGGGCAGGTGGACAGCGCGCAGCGGTCGGCATCGATATAGTCCAGCACATAGCTGTAATAGGGCGAGACCCGCAGCTCCCACACCTTCTTCGCCGGATCGTGCCAGGTGGCGGTGAAGCTCACCGTATGCGCCGCCTCCGGCACCAGGTCGAGATTGCCCACGTAGCCGTTGCCGTCGCCGAACCAGCCGATCATGCTCATGGCCATGGCGTTGGTGGACCAGGCATAGCGCTCGTAGAAGTTGGGCGAGCGCGTCTTGCGGGCAAGGCCCAGCTCGTAGAGGCTGGAGGCGTTGGCCTCGTAGCGCAGGATCGCCGAGGCATCCACATTGAAATCCGTACGGGCGTGGTCCTGCGCGTTGAAGAGCGCGGCGTTCTGCCCGTACATCATGTCATTGTAGCCCTGCACGTCGCCGGTGTTCATCCAGACGATGTCGTTGCGCAGGCCGAACACCGCCGTCCACTTGTCATCGATGTGGCGTTCCCACTCGCCGAAGGTGCCGAGGCGCAGCCGCTGGCCATTGTTGATGTTGATGAAGGTGTCCGGCCCCATCATCATGGACCCGTCCACCGGCGGCCACCAGTCGTCGAGGTTGTTGTAGTAAAGCTCGTTGCCGAGGCGGACGATATCGTGGGCCGACACCCCGAACGTCCCCTTCAGCGCATAGCCGAGGTCGGTGCTGCGGGTGTCCATGGGCATGTCGCCGTCCTTGTCCGGCTCGATGAAACCCATGGTGTGCCGCACGCGGTTGGCGAACACGGTCGCCTCCAGCTTGCCCCAGTCGAACAGGCCCTCGTAGCGAGCGTTGCCGAAGATGCTCTTGTTCTCCACCAGGTCCATGTACTGGTTGACATAGCCCTCCGAGGGGATGAACTGCCCACCGATCTGGAAGGTGAAAAGCTGTTCCTGCACCTTTTTCGAGATGCTCAGGGCATGGTTCTGCGTCTCATACATGGTGGACTTGATGGTGGTGCCATCGCCCGCCGTATAGTCGTTGGCGCGCGCCCAGCCGCCGGTATAGGTGACGCTGGTGTCCTCGTTGGACACGGTCACGTTGGCATCGACGCCGTAGCCCTCGCCGTTGCTGCGGTAGAAGCCGGAGACGCTGCCGTGGGTGGTCAGGGCCTGCCCCGGCGTGAACTGCGCCGGCGCCACCACCACATCCACCTTCGCGCCCGTGTAGTCGCCGCCGACGCTCACCGGCGCGGTCCCCATGTAGACCCGCGCGCTGGCGATCATCGCCGGGTTGACGAAGGACATGGGCGGATTCATCTCGTTCGGGCAGGCGAGGCCGAACAGCATGCCGTTGATGGAGACCTGGACCCGGTCCGCCCCCATGCCGTTGACCGCCGGCAGGCTCGACACGCCGCCGGCGCCCCAGGCCGCGCCGCCCGGAATCCGGCTGATCAGCGATCCGGAATCGCTGGTGGAGAGGGTCGCGCCCTGCGCCTGCGCCCCCGAGATGGTGGCGGTGTCGGCCGGGGTGAACGGGCCGTCGGCGAGGCCGCTGACGGTTGTAGACGGAATCGCGGGACGGACCACGACGGTGGGCAGTTCTACCGCGGTCTGTGCGGCGGCGGGCAGGTGCGGTGCCAGGCACAAGGGAGCCACGCACAAGACGGCGAACGAGGGCCGCACCAGCGCGCTGGTCAGATTGAGGGCGCGGCGCAGGATGTTTCGGGAGTGAATCGGCATGATCGTGTCCAGGTGCCGACGGTCGGACGTGCGCCGCACCGGCTGCAATGAGCCGCGCACGCGCAACCGTCTTCAGACGTCTTCGGCGATACAGGGATGAGGGTGTTTTGCGCGCGGCGCGCGCGGCGTTCCTAAGCCAGCGCCGGTGGCGCGCGGGGCTGGAACGGGTGGGCGAAATACAGGCCCTGAAGCGAACTGCGCAGAACCGCCCGGAAGTGCAGCTCGATGGCGACGCGATCAATCACCGCCGCCATGACCGGAGGCGGCAGCACCGCGACATCCGCCCGGGACAGGCAGAGCGGACAGTGAACGATGGATTTCGAGGTGTCGCCGCCGTCGTCCGATTGCGCGCCGGATGAGGCGCTGGGAAGGCAGAGCGGGGTCATGGCAAGCGGGGTCATGGCATCGGCGCCCGCGGGCGAGAAAGATGCCATCAGGGCACTGGTCAGGACAATCTGGAAGACAAGCGCATAGGCCGCCGCAAACGCAGCGATCCAGCCGATCCCCCATCTATGATCCCGCCGCCCGACCATGAGTCCCTTCCCCAATGGGAAGATCTAACATGACACCTGCGGAAAGGAAACGACGAGACCCGCGACCGATGCGCAGCCCATGGCCAATCTCACGACGGTGGCGGGATGGTCCACCCCTTTCGAGCATCGCGTTTTCCACGCGCCATCGGGCATCGGCCGCCCCTGAAAACGCAAGGCGGCGGCATCCCGGAAGATGCCGCCGCCCCATGGGATAACAAAAGCGATCAGGCCGCCTCGAAGAGCCGGCGCTCGAACAGGGCGCTGCCCTTCCAGCGATTGAGCGCCTTGGCCGCCGCCAGCACGGCGAGATCCACCAGCGGCTCGATGATGATCACGAGGAGGTAGGCGCCGCCGAACGCGCTGATCGAGGCGGCATTCTCGGCGGTGAAGCCCTGGCCGTAGAACGCCCAGAACGCCACCCAGGCGACGATGCCGGCCTGGTAGGTGGTGGAGAGCGCGAGGGCCTGGCGATACTTCAGGTCCACATAGGGCGTGTTCGGCGCGATGACCCGGGGTGCAAGCGCCGTGAGCGCGAACAGCGGCACCAGCAGGGTGGTCACGTTCATGCCGAACTGCGGCAGGTCGAAGGGCGCGAAGAACAGGCCCTGCACCAGCAGGCCGAGGGCAAGGCCGATGGCGGCGGGCGCGGCCCCGAGGATCAGGAACAGCGTCGAGCCCAGGATGAGGTGCACTTCCGAGACACCCACCGGATAATGCGGCAGGACCTCGAAGAAGGAGAAGACCAGAGCGGTCGCGGCGGCACTGCGCGACAGCAGGGACACAGCGCCGCGCTCGCGCAGGGCGTCGAAGGCGAGCTTGAACGTGTAGCCGCCGGCACCGGCGGCCGTCACATAGCTCAGCCAGATCTTTCCGCTGTCCACAAGGCCAGGTTCGATATGCATGGAAGACTCCGGTGCCGTCTCACCCGACGGCGTGAGGGTGAACACATGCCCATGGTCGGTCTCCTGACTTGCGGGTCGTCGCAACCATCCGCCTTCCCGGACCCCGCCTCGATTGAGGCGTTGATCCAGTGGCATCGTGGAAGGCCACTCGCCGCTCACAGTCGCGGGGGCGGTCGGGGCTTCGGGCGGTCAGGCCCTTCCCCATTCCCAATTCCACCGGAACGCGTCGCCGCGCGCCGATGGAAAACCATGTGCAAGTGCAGCAGCGGGCAATCGGTGGTTCCTGTCAAGGGCGATCGCAGCTTCGGACCCGCTCGCGCGGCCCTCCGCGCCCGCTGCCGGAGCACGCGCCGATCAGCCTGCAGGGCAAGCTGATCGGATAACGCGGTCTCGCTTTTTCACGCACATCGTCGCACTCGGCTGCACATTTGGCCGGTCATTTGGCCGGGTGGGAATGGTCGGGGCCGCTGCCCGCGGCAGCGATGGCGTCCACATTGTATTTCACCGCGACGGTTCCGGCCTTCTCGAAGGTCAGGGTGCCGTCGATCACCGCCCCTTGCTTCAGCGGCTGCTTCAGGCCGAGGAACATGATGTGATACGAGCCCGGCTTGAGCGCGACGCTGCCCCCGGCGGGGATGGCGAGGCCGTCCGGCAGGGGACGCATGGTCATGACGCCGTTGGTTACGGCCATCTCGTGGATCTCCACGCGCGCGGCCACATCGGACGTCGCCGAAACCAGGCGATCCGGGGCGGCGCCGGTGTTCTTCAACGTGAAATAGCCGGCTCCCACCGTGGCGCCGCCCGGTGTCGCCCGCGACCACGGGTGGTCGATCTCGATGGCGCCGGCCTTGAACTCGTGCGCCATCAGAGACTGCACCGAAAGCACCAGGACCAGGACGGCGAAGGCCGATGCGGCGAGAATTTCCTCCCCATAGGGACGATAGGGCGTGCGCGGACGGGCGCTACCCTTGAAAAAGCGCGTGAGGCTGAACATGGCAAAGCTCCATTGGACGACGCCGCCTCCCGGGGACCGGGAGCGGAAATGCGGACGGGAAACGGATTGAAAGCCTGCCGGGGCAGGAGGTTCAGATCGTGCCGGGTGGCGCCCTGGGAAGACCGGGCGACGACCCGTGCACCGACCGCCGGACCGCGCCGGGCCAGACGGGGACTGTCCCGGCCACCCTATTCACGGCATGCCGCACGATGCTCCAGGGCACCGGCGGCGGAGCGGCCCCCGGTCCGAACATGGGGCATCCGAGCACGCAGCACCCCGGACTCGGGAGCGATGACGGATGGCCATCGTCCGGCAGCGCCGTTCCACCCGGGACGGACGGACCGCAAATGACCGTGGTGGCAAGATCGGGGGTGATCGGAGCGGCATGGGCGCCGGCAGCCATCCCCGTGACCAGTACCTGCAAGGCGAGCAGATAGGCCGCGGCGACAGCGGTCCAGGCTCTCCAGGCAGAATACCGCATAATCACGAACCCATGGCCCTCATGCGCGGGGCGGCACGCCATCCTGCCACCGACGGCGCACCTTGCAGGGCGCGCGCACACCATCTTGCGATGCGCCGCGCAGCCACACAAGAGTGCGCTGACACGCTGCGGAACAGTCGGCTACGGGCGGCCACGGGCGGCGCTGTCCCCGCCCCCTTCGGCGCGCCGGCGGCAGCGCGCCGCGCCCGGCGGCCTATGCGATGCCGCTGTTCTTGCCTGCGGCGGGAGACCCGGCCACATACTGGATCGCGCGATGGATCAGCTCGGCAAGGGTGGTGGCGCCGAGCTTGGTCTTGAGATGGGAACAGGTGTTCGCCACCGTCTTGTAGCTCACGCCCAGCTCTTCGGCGATCTGGCCGTAGGCCTTCCCCTCGGCCAGGAGCGCCAGCGCTTGCAGCTCGCGCTGGGTCAGGTCGGCGAGCATGCCGGTCCGCCCGCGCGTGCCCAGAAGCGCCACCTCCAGCGCCAGGTCGTGGCTGATGTAGGACTGGCCGCGCCGCACTTTCTCGAAGGCATCGATGAGATCGGCCGCCGACGTGTCCTTGACCAGATAGCCGGTGGCGCCGGCCTCCAGGGCACGGCTCGCGATCACCGGATCGGCATGCATGCTGAACACCAGGATCGGCATGGGCGTGGCATGCACCCGCAGCCGCCGCACCAGCGAGAGGCCGGCCAGCCCGTTGCCGTTCAGCGCCAGGTCCACGATCACCATATCCGGCCGTTGGCGGCGGAACTGCCGATAGCCTGCGACGGCGGTCTGCGCTTCGATCAGTTCGCACGCCCCCGTGTCCTCCAGCAGGTGCCGGCAGCCCTGGAGCACGATGGGGTGATCGTCGATGATGAGGACACGGGTCATTCTTCTCTATTCACCTTCCTGCAAGATGGGGGGCGGCACGGGAATCTCCGCCACGAAGCGGCCCCCACCCTCGGGACCACGCTCGAAGCGGCAGGTGCCGCCGAGGGCCCGCACCCGCTCGCGCATGCCGGCGAGGCCCAGCCCCTCGACGATGCGATCCGGCGGACCGCGGCCATCATCGGTGACGCCGAGGCGCAGCATCCTCGCCCCTTCATACGCAGGCCCCGTCCCTTCGCGCGCAGCCCCCGGGTCGACCTCGCCGATTTCGACCCGGATGGTGCGCGCATCTCCATGCTTCAGGGCATTGGTAACCGCCTCCTGGATGCAGCGGTAGAGCGTCGCGTCGCGGGCGACGCAATAATGGGCGGCAAGGGGGCCGGCAGCCAGCAGGAATGTGCGCGCCGGATCGTGCTGGCGGAAATCGGCGAGGAGGCTCGAAATGGCGTCCCCGAGCGACAGCAGATCGAGGGCGGCGGGGCGGATGCGCCGCAGGAGCCGGCGGTTCGTCGCCTGCATCCGCTCGACGATGCCGACGAGGCCCTGGGTCCGCTCGGCGATCCGCGCCCTGGCCGGCCCTTCCGCCTCCGCGGCGGCGCGAGCCAGCGATTCGGCACCGGCCTTGAGGCCGAACATCAGCGGCCCGAGTTCGTCATGCAGTTCGCTCGCGATCTGCCGCCGCTCGTCCTCCTGCAGGGTGACGAGGTGGGCGTTGAGCCGGTTGTTCTCGGCGCGGGCGGCGGCCAGCGCCGCCGCAAGCTCATTGAAGCGTTCCGCCACTTCCGCCAGTTCGCGGGTGCGCGGCAGGTCCACCCGGCATGAGAAACGGCTCTGTTCCAGTTCACCGAGCGCACTGTGGAAGCCGGCAAGGTCGGAGCGCACGCGGCCCAGAGCAAGATAAAGCGCAAGCAGGATGGCCGCGTTCACCGCGATGGCGACGACGGCGAAATCGCTCACGTCCTCCCAGACTTCATCCACCTCATCGTCGGGCACGCCGGCGATGCGCACGCGCCCGAACAGCGCGCCGTTGGTGTGCACCTCCACGTCCCGCGCCACCTCCTTCACGCCCACGAGATGGGCGAACCACAAGGGTGCCCCGCCGTCGGCGTCCTTTTGCTCCGTCGACCGGGGGGGCTTGAGCGGGACCGGGCGCCCCTGCGCGTCTTCAATGACGATACGCACATGGCGCAGGTGCCGCAGGTGCACCGGCCACCCGGCCGGATCGCTGGCCGGATCGCCGGCCGAGTCGCCGGCCGCGGCGCCTGCGGTCCCGGAAGTCTCCGCCATCCGCTCCGCGGTTTCCTGCACCATGCGCTCGGCCATCTCCACGGAGGCCATCATCTCCCGTTCGGCCGCCACCCGCGCGTTGTGGACCACCACCGCGCCGGCCACCACCGCCGCCGCCGCATTGATGGCGAGGACGACACCGAGCACCCGGAGCCGCAGCGACGCCCGCCGCCCGATGGCCGAACGCGGTTGCAGCGGCAGCCCGTGGCGCGGCACCGGACGGGGCTGGAGCGAGGACGGCAGTGCACCCGGCAAGCTCATGGCGCGCGGCTCCCCTGACCGGCCCGCGCCAACGCCAGCGCCTCCAGCGCGGCGACACGGCCGAGCCCCGACGCCCTGAGGTTGAAATAATGCTGGCAGAGGTCGCCGAAACCGAATCGGCCACGGGTGCCGCCATCTTCGCGGGCGAGGCGGATGAAGTCTTCGAGCAGGTCCTGCGGCGGTTCCGCCACGCCCTTCTCGGCCAGCATGCCCTGGAGCTGTGCGGTGCGGTTGGCCAGCATGCGCGGGGTTTCGTCGAACAGGGCGTCGGCCTCCTTCAGGAGCCCCGCCATGCGCGCGGGATCTGCCGGCGGAACGGAACGGGCCGCGAGCCACACCTCGGGCGGCACCGTATCGGTCCGCTCCAGCCAGTCGCGCATGGGCCGGGCCGGGCCGGGCGGACCCGCCGGAGCCGATGCTCCTGGCGTGCTTTCCACCGCTGCCACGGGCTTGCGCGCGGGCGCATCGTCTTCTCCGCAGGCACAAAGCACGACGAGGCTGGAGCCAAGGAGCGCGATGGCGCCGCGCCCACGGCGCCATCGCCGCGCCAGACCGCACTGCACACCTTGGCCTGCGCCCGGTCTGCGCCCTGAGAAACTTCTTATGGTCTTTTGCATGTGGCGCCCTGAACTCTCTACGCGCCGATTATACGTCGCGAAATCTAGATCAGAACCTGCAGTCCGAGCGCTGACCGACATCTCCCCGACCTCCGTCAAAAATCTCTTTTATTGTTTTTATCCAACAACATAGGACTATCTCCCGGGCAATTTTACCAAAAGTTCCCGCATCAAATTGCACAAATACCGCGAGACAAGACACACCGAAAGCCGTCATCTGTATAAACCAAGATCAATGATCTTATAGAAAAATAAGAATTACGGCATTCAGGTCGCTATCGGAGGACGACCGGCACCATCCATTTGATCACCGACGCGCGGGCGCGCGCGCCTTCTTGTCAGCCGCAAGAGTACGCGCCGACCAGATTGTTTCAATCTGATCGGATCGCGCTCTTGAGCGCGGCCGGCTGAAGGCCACGCCCGACGGGATCCCCCGTCGGCCGCCCGACGCACGCCGGTCAGCCCCCATCGGGGCGGCGCGGCGGCCGGCGCCGGGACCCCCATGAGAGCGGGAACACCGCTCCGAAGGTGCGCGGACATCCGCGCCACCTCGGCGAAAGGGTCCGCCGAACCTCGTCCAAGACCAAAGCTTTGCAAGACCAAAGCCTTGAACGTGAGGAAAACCCCGAGGAAGCGCCAAATGACAAGACTGTTTTCTTCCGTGTCCCTGTGTGCCGTGACCCTCGCCCTGGCAGCGGGTTCCGCCGCCTTGTCCGTGCCGGCCAACGCCAACGACAAGCTCGTCGAAATCGCCAAGAGCGATGAAAACTGGCCCATGACGGGCAAGAACTACGACGCAAACAACTTCAGCCCGCAAAAGCAGATCAACAAGCAGAACGTCAAAGACCTGAAGGCTGCCTGGTCGTTCTCCACCGGCGTGCTTTCGGGCCACGAGGGCACCCCCCTCGTCGTCAACAACGTCATGTATATCCACTCGCCGTTCCCCAACACCACCTTCGCCGTCGGGCTGGACGACCCCGGCCGCATCCTGTGGCAGCACAAGCCCAAGCAGAACCCCACCGCCCGCTCGGTGGCGTGCTGCGACGTGGTCAACCGCGGCCTTGCCTACTGGCCCGGCGACGGCAAGACCCCGCCCCTTATCCTCAAGACCCAGCTCGACGGCCACATCGTCGCGCTGAAGGCGGATAGCGGCGAGGAACTCTGGAAGCTCGAGAATTCCGACATCAAGGTCGGCTCCACCCTCACCATCGCCCCCTATGTGGTGAAGGACACGGTGCTGGTGGGCTCCTCGGGCGCCGAGCTGGGCGTGCGCGGCTACGTGACCGCCTACGACGTGAAGACCGGCGTCCAGAAGTGGCGCGCCTACGCCACCGGTCCCGACGACCAGGTGAAGCTCGCCGACGACTTCAACAAGGCCAACCCGCACTACGGCCAGAAGGGCCTCGGCACCCAGACCTGGGAAGGCGACGCCTGGAAGATCGGCGGCGGCACCAACTGGGGCTGGTACGCCTTCGATCCGACCACCAACATGGTCTATTACGGCTCCGGCAACCCGGCGCCGTGGAACGAGACCATGCGTCCCGGCGACAACAAGTGGACCATGACCATCTGGGGTCGCGACATCGACACCGGCGAGGCCAAGTTCGGCTATCAGAAGACCCCCCATGACGAATGGGACTATGCCGGCGTCAACGTGATGATGCTGTCCGAACAGGTGGACAAGACGGGCAAGATGCGCAAGCTTCTGACCCATCCGGACCGCAACGGCATCGTCTACTCCCTCGATCGCACCGACGGCACCCTGGTCTCCGCCGACAAGATCGACGACACGGTCAACTGGGTGAAGCAGGTGGACCTGAAGACCGGTCTGCCGCGGCGCGATCCGGAATTCGGCACCCGCATGGATCACGTCGGCCGCGACATCTGTCCCTCGGCCATGGGCTACCACAACCAGGGCCACGACAGCTACGACCCGGAGCGCAAGTCGTTCTTCATGGGCATCAACCACATCTGCATGGATTGGGAGCCCTTCATGCTGCCCTACCGGGCAGGTCAGTTCTTCGTTGGTGCGACGCTGAACATGTATCCCGGCCCCAAGGGTGACCGGCAGAACTATGTCGGCCTCGGCCAGGTGAAGGCCTATGACGCCATCAACAACAAGTTCAAGTGGGAAGTGATGGAGCGTTTCGCGGCCTGGGGCGGCACGCTTGCCACCGCCGGCGGCGTGATGTTCTACGGAACGCTGGACGGCTTTATCAAGGCCCGCGACAGCGACACTGGCCAGTTACTCTGGAAGTTCAAGCTGCCGTCCGGCGTCATCGGCCATCCCATGACCTATACCCACAAGGGCGTGCAGTACGTCGCCATCTACTATGGCGTCGGCGGCTGGCCGGGCGTGGGCCTGGTGTTCGACCTGAATGATCCCACCGCCGGCCTCGGTGCCGTGGGCGCGTTCAAGCAGCTCCAGCACTACACCCAGCAGGGCGGCGGCGTGATGGTCTTCTCCCTCGACGGGAAGGGTCCTTACGAAGATCCCAACGTGGGCGAATTCGCCTCGGGCGGCTGATCGCCCTCTAAACTTAAAGAAAGAGAACGCGTTATCCGATCATCTTGCGATGCAATCTGATCGGCGCGTGCTCCAGCCTGGGGCGGATGACCTCCGACACTCGCCCCCCACCGGCCGCCGCACTACCGCGCGGCGGCCGGCCCTTTCCCGCATCGCCCGCAGCGCGGGCCTTCCCATCGGGAGCGCAGGATGACCCATTCCGGACCCACCACCCGCCGGCTGCTTCTCGCCAGCCTCCTCCTGTCGCTTGGCGCCGTGCCGGCCATGGCCCAGACGCCCGCCGCGCAGGCTAAGGACGCGGCCCAGAACACGGCCCCGAACACGGCCCAAGGCGCGGCAACCACAGCCGCAGCGCCGGCCGACCCCGGCGTGCTGCGCGTGTGCGCCTCCGAGGTGGAAGCACCCTTCTCCCAGAAGCCGGGCAAGCCGGGCGAAAAGGCCGGCTTCGAAAACCGCATCGCCAAGGTGCTCGCGGACGCCATGGGCCGCAAGGTGCAGTTCGTCTGGACCTCCAAGCCCGCCATCTACCAGGTGCGCGACCAGCTTGACCCCAAGCTCTGCGACGTGGTCATGGGCGTTGATACGGGGGATGCGCGCCTGCTCACCTCCAGGCCCTATTACCGCACGTCCTACGTGCTGGTGACGCGGGCCGACCGCAATATCACCGCTGCCGACTGGCAGGACCCCCAGGTGGCCGCGCTCGGCCGCTTCGCCATCCGCTTCTATTCCCCCGGCGAGACCATGCTGAAACGGCTCGGCAAGTATGAGGACAATGCGTCCTATCTCTATGGTCTCGTGAACTTCAAGTCGCCGCGCAACCAGTATGTGCAGATCCCCGGCGAGCGCATCGTTGCCGAGGTGGCCAACGGGGAGGCGGACATCGCCTTCGCCTTCGCGCCGGAAGTCGCGCGCTATGTGAAGGCCTCGCAGGTGCCGCTGCGCATGTCGCTGGCCGGAACCTCCATCACCCGCTTCGACGGCACGGTCGTGCCGCTGCATTACGACCAGTCGGTGGGCGTGCGCCGCGACGATGCCGCCCTGCTCGCCGAAGTCGACACGGCGCTCGTGAAGGCACGGCCGCAGATCGACGAGATCCTCGTCGAGGAAGGCATTCCCCTCCTCAAGCCCAACAGCTGAGCCCCGCGCATTCGCGCTTTATTGCCAAACGAACATTCCGGCAGGTCCTGATGAAGAAGAGTTTCCGTTCGCGCGCCCTGAAGGGTCTCGCCGCCATTGCCCTCGCTTCCAGCTTCGCGCTGGCGGCCCATGCGGCGCTGACCTTCACGAACACCGTTACGGGCCAGCCGCTCGACCTGTCCGAGGCCATGGAAGAGGGGCGCGACACCGAGGCGGTGAAGAAGTTCCTCGCCACCGGGGTCAACCTCTACGTGGAAAATCCCACCTGCCTGCCCAAGGGCATGGACCTGTTCATGTCCATGTGCTCGGGCTGCCACGGCCATTACGGCGAGGGCAAGATCGGCCCCGGCCTCAACGACTCCTACTGGACCTACCCGAAGAACATGACCGACCAGGGCCTGTTCGAGACCATCTTCGGCGGCGCGCAGGGGCAGATGGGGCCCATGTACAGCGCCCTCACCCTCGACGACATGCTCCTCGTGATGGCCTGGATCCGCCACATCTACAAGGATGACCCGAAGGACGCCGTGTGGCTGACCCCGGCCCAGCGCGCCGCCTTCAAGCCCTTCCGCGAGAAGGAGGATCACACGCCGCCTGTGGATCAGGCGCCGGTGTGCAAGGTGTCGACCGCCAGTGCGGCCGGCCTCAAGTGAACATGGGAGGAAACCATATGACCCGTTATGACCGCACCCGCCGCCGGATCGCCCCGTTTGCCGCCGCTGCCGTTGCAGCCGCCGGCCTTCTCGCTGCCACCGGCGCCCTCGCCTATGACGGCACCAACTGCCGCGCCCCGGGCAATTGCTGGGAGCCGAAGCCGGGATTCCCGGCCCAGGTGGCCGGCTCCAAGTTCGACCCGAAGCACAATCCGGCGGAGGTCGCCAAACAGTCCCTGTCCATCACCGCGATGGAAGAGCGCAACCAGAAGCGCGTCGCGTATTTCCAGAAGACCGGCCAGTTCGTCTATGACGTGAGCAAGATTCCGTCCAACTGACGACAGCCTCACCCGATCCCACCAGCAGGGCAGAACTCTAAACTTTTCTGCCGGGCAATCCTCCGATGGATGGTGGGCCAACTGGCGCGGCCTGCCGGGATGCGACGGAGCCCTTGCAAAGGCCTCCCTGCACCGGCCGGCTGCGCCCTTCTTCAGCACCATTGGTGCAGAATCAGGACGCCACCCCATGCAGGTCCTCGCCGGCTCGGACCCAATGCTCGCGGACTGGCTCGCGGACTGGCGCACCCGCGCCCGCGTCTTCGAACACGAGGTGGCCAAGGTGGTGCTGGGGCAGGAGCGGGTCATCCGCCTGCTCACCATCGCCGTGTTCGCGCGCGGCCATGTGCTGCTGGAAGGCGACGTGGGCGTGGGCAAGACCACCCTGCTGCGGGCCATGGCCCGCGCCATCGGCGGCACCTACGAGCGGGTGGAGGGCACCATCGACCTGATGCCCACCGACCTCGTCTACGACGCGCGTATCGGCGACGACGGCCGCCCCCGTGTGGACCCCGGCCCGCTGCTGCGGCGCGGCAACGACCTCTCCATCTTCTTCTTCAACGAGATCAACCGCGCGCGCCCTCAGGTCCATGCGCTGCTGCTGCGCCTGATGGCCGAGGGCACCGTCGCCGCCTTCGGGCGCGAGCACCATTTCCCCCATCTCCAGGTGTTCGCGGATCGCAACCGCGTGGAGCGCGAAGAGACCTTCGAACTGCCGGCCGCCGCCCGCGACCGCTTCTTCATGGAAGTGCAGGTGAAGGCGCCCGCCGACGCGGCGAGCCGGCGGGCCCTCATCTTCGATCCGCGCTTCCACCACATGGATCAATTGATCGCGGGCGTCGCCACGGACGTGCTCGATCACACCTGCCTCGATCAGGTCGCCCGCGCCATTCAGAACGGCGTCCATGCGAGCGATGCCATCGCCGCCTACACCGTCGCCTTGTGGGATGCCGTGCGTGCCCCCGACGCCGCCGGCATCGTCCTGCCCGGCGTGCGCATGGATCGGCTGGTGCAGGGCGGGGCGAGCCCGCGCGGCATGTCCTTCCTGGTGCGGGCGGCGCGCGTGCGGGCGTGGCTCGAAGGCCGCGACATGATCGTGCCCGAAGACCTGCGCGCCGTGTTCCCGGAAGTGATGGCCCACCGCATCTTCTTCGATCCGGTCTACGAGATGCGGCGCGAGGAGATCGCCGGCGCCCTCTGCCGCGCCGCCTTCGAGACGGTCCCGGCGCCATGACCGCCCGCGCGGAACCGGAGCTGCCCCCCGACGCACCGGCCGCCCTGCCCTATCGCCTGCGCTGGCGCCCGCGCGGCGAGCGGCCAGGCGCCCATCCGGCGCGCGGCGAAGGTGGGGACGGCACGTTTCGGGGCCTCCTGCCCCTCATCGCCCGGCCCGATCCCCGCCGCATCGACCTGCGGGCGTCCCTGCGCGACCCGTTCGAGGCGATCCATGTGCGCACCTTCGCGCCCCGCCGCGCCATGACCGTGGCGGTGCTGGCGGACGTGTCTGCCTCCATGGCGTTCGACGGCGTGCGCGAGGCCACCGCCGAACTGGCCGCGACCCTGGCCGCGTCCGCGGTGGCCGGCGGAGATGCCTTCGCCCTGCTTGCCGCCGACGCCGAGGCGCGGGACGACATCGACCTGCCCGCGTCGCGCCGCCGGGGCATGGCGCAGGAGGTGCGCGCGCGTCTTCTGTCCGCGCCCTTCACCGGGCGTTCGGCGGGCGGGCTGGGGGATGCGGCCGCACGGCTGCCGCAACGCCGCTGCCTCGTCTTCCTCGTGTCCGACTTCCTGCTGCCGGCCGACGATCTGACCGCGCTGCTCGATACCCTGTGGCGCCACGATGTGGTTCCGGTGGTGCTGCGCGACAGCCGTGCCGAAGGCGATCTGCCCGCCTTCGGGCTGATCGAGGCGCGGGACGCGGAAACCGGCGGGCGCCGCCTCGTTTTCATGCGCCCTTCCCTGCGCGAGCGCTGGCGGGTGGAGGCGCGCAACCGCATCACCACGCTCGAAGATCTGTTCGCCGGGCGCGGCCTCGGCGCCTTTCATCTCTCCGACCGGTTTGATGCCGATGCCCTCGCGGATTTTCTGGCGCACCGTTAGGTGCCGCCTTCTTACGGCGTTCCTGCTCGGCGCGGCCCTGTGCGCCGCCGCGCCGGTGCGGGCGGCGACGGTGGAGCTGTTCGCCCCGCGCCCGTTCGGCTATTTCCTGGGCGACGTGATCACCCTCGAAGCCGTGGTCACCCTCGATCCCGGTTTCCGGCTGGAGCCGGGCAGCCTGCCCCGCCCGCGCCCGGTGACCTACTGGCTCGACCTGCGCCGCGCCGAGCTTGCCGATCTGCCGCAGGTGAATGGCGCCCGGCGTTATCGCCTCACCCTCACCTACCAGACCTTCTACGCGCCGCTGGAGACACGCGGGCTCGATATTCCCTCCGTCGCGCTCACGGCCCGCGACGGCGACCATGTGCTGAACCTCACGGTGCCGGCGTGGAGCTTCGCGTCATCGCCCCTGCGCTCGCTCATCGCCGGCGGCGCCAATCCCATGGCACTCCAGCCGGACATTGTGCCCCGACCCCATCCCCTTCGCGCCGACCTGAGGCGGGCTGGCGGCGCTGCCGCACTGGCTCTGGCGAGCGTCCTGGGCCTTGCGGTCCTGCGCGGCTGGGGGCCATTCGGCCGGCGGCGTCCGCCGTTTTCGGCGGCCGCACGGGATATGAGGCGGATGCTCGCGGTACCGCCGGCAGCGGAGGCCTATTCCAAGGCCCTGCTGCGCCTCCACCGCGCCTTCGATGCCGCCGCAGGCCGCCGCCTGCTCGCCGATGATGTGCCGGATTTCCTGGCCAAGGCCCCCCACCTCGCCACCGAGGCGGACACCATCGCGCACTTCTTCCACGCCTCGCGGGTCGCCTTCTTCGGCCAGGGGCCGGGCTTGGCCATGGGGGAGATGACGCCGGAAGCGCTCCTGTCCCTCGCCCGGCGGCTCGCCGTGGCCGAGCGCAAGGGCGCAGTGCGGCCGGCGGCTGCCTCCGCCCCCCGGGGAGCGACGGCATGAGCATGGATGTCGATCACCCCGCGCTGCTCGCCCTCCTGGTCTTTTGCCTGCTGCCCCTTGTGGCGCGGACGCTATCCGGCACGGCGGTGCCGGCGCTTCTCGCGGTCCCCCGCGATGGCTTCTCCCGCGCCCTCGATGTCGGGCTGAAGACTGCGGGCGTCGTCGCCATCGCGGCGCTGGTGCTCGGCCTCGCGGGCCTCCACCTCACCTCGCAGACCGTGGAGCGCGTGGGCTCCGGCGCGCATCTGGTGCTGCTGTTCGACCGTTCTGCGAGCATGGACAATACGTTTGCCGACCGCCAGCCGGGACAGGGGGAGGAATCCAAATCCGCCGCCGCCAAGCGGCTCGTCACCGATTTCCTGGCCCGCCGGCCGCGCGACCGCATGGGCGTCGCCGCCTTCTCCACCTCGCCCATGCCGGTGCTGCCGCTGACCGACCATCACCATGCAGTGGCGGCGGCGGTAGCGGCCATCGACCGGCCCGGCCTCGCGCTCACCGATGTGGGCCGCGGGCTGGTGCTGGCTTTTTCCACCTTCGACCGGGACGGCACCGGCGCGGCGCGCGCGGTGCTGCTGGTCTCCGACGGGGCGGCGGTCATCGACCTCCGGGTCCAGGCGGCCTTGCGGGACGCGGTGAAGCGCAGCCCGGTGCGGATCTACTGGCTGTTCCTGCGCACCGCCGGGTCGGCCGGCATCTTCGACAAACCGCGCGCGCCGGGCGAGGACACCCCGCAGGCCATGCCGGAGCGCCACCTGAACCTGTTCCTTGCCAGCCTGGGCGTCCCCTACCGCGCCTTCGAGGCGGGGAGCCCGCAGGCGGTGGCCGACGCCATCGCCGAGATCGACCGGCAGGAGACGGCGCCCCTCACCTATCTGGAGCGCATCCCGCGCCGCAATCTCGCGCGCCCCGCCTATGGCATCGCCGCCCTGGCGATGGCGCTGCTCCTCCTTGCCCGCCTCGCCGAGCGCGGGCTCGGGGCGAGGCCGGCTTCCCGCGCGCAGGCCGCCGCCAAGGCCGCCGCGCACGACACCGCCCAGTTCGGGAAAGCAGCATGAGGCCCCGCCCCCATCCGCGGCCCACCATCTGGCCCCTGCGCCGGCTCGCCGATGCGGCGCTGGTGACCCTCGGCATCGCCGCGCTCGGCGTGCTTATCGCCCTCGGCGCCCGCATCGGCTGGCACGCCATGGAGAACCGCACCATCGCCGCCCTCGCCGAAGGTCGCGACGTGCCGGTGGCACAGACCGCGGCGCCCCGGCTGCTGCTGGCGCGGGCGCATTTCCTGATGGTGCGCGACCGCCTCGACGAAGCCCAGCCCCTTGTGGATCGCCTCGCCCGCGTGGACGAGACGGAGCTGGCCGTCGCCGCCCTCTATGATCTGGCCAATGCGCGCCTTGCCCGCGCCATCGGCCATCTGGAGCAGACGCAGATCGATCCCGCCATTCCCCTGGTGCGGCTGGCCAAGGCCGGCTACCGCGCCGCCCTGGTCCGCGATCCGGCATTCTGGGACGCGAAATACAATCTCGACATCGCCATGCGGCTCATCCGCGATTTCCCGCTGATCGAGCAGGAGGAGCAGGACGACGCGCAGGAGACCCCGAAGCGGCTGTGGACCGATCTGCCCGGCCTGCCGAGGGGCCTGCCGTGATGCGCCGTCCCCGTCCGCGCACCCTGCTGCTGGCGGCGGCTTTGGTGCTGGCCCTCGCCGCCGCGCTGGCGCCACGGCTGGCGACGCGCGACACCGCCTTCCGCCTTCTGGCGGTGGTGGATGTGACCGGCTCCATGAATGTGCGCGACTACACGCAAGACGGCCGGCCCGTCTCCCGCCTCGATGAGGTGAAGACGACGCTGCGCGCACTGGCGGCCCGCCTGCCCTGCGGCTCGGAACTCGGCCTCGCCATCTTCACCGAGCGGCGCAGCTTCCTGCTGTTCGAGCCGGTGGCGGTGTGCGCGGATTTCGCCCCCCTCGACGGCGCCATCGCCAATCTCGACTGGCGCATGGCCTGGGAGGGCGACAGCTACATCGCCTTTGGACTTTATTCCGGCATCGCCCTCGCCGGCCCCCTCGGTGCCGACCTCCTCTTCTTCACCGATGGGCAGGAGGCGCCGCCCCTGCCCGCGTCCGGCATCCCGCCCTTCGAGGGCGATGCGGGGGCGGTGCGCGGGCTCATCGTCGGCGTCGGCGGCACCACGCCGGTGCCGATCCCCAAATTCGATCGCGATGGCCGGGAAGTCGGCTTCTACGGCATGGACGACGTGCCCCAGGAGAACCGCCACGGGCTGCCGCCCACGAACTCGGAGCTGCGCGAGGGCTTCCACGCGCGCAATGCGCCGTGGGGCGGCGAGGCCGCCAGCGACGAAGAGCACCTGAGCGCGGTCCGAACCGACCACCTGGAGGCGCTCGCCGCGAAGACCGGCCTTGCCTACGTCCCCCTCGCCGACGCGGCGGCCCTGGCCGGCTCGGTCGCGGCCCACGCCCGCCCGCGCCCCGTGCCGGGCACATGGGACAGCGCCCCCCTCCCCGCCGCCCTCGCCCTGGCGTTGCTCATGGCCTTCTTCGCGGCCGAGGCGCTGCGTGCCCGCCGGCCCCATCCGCATCCCACCACAAGGACCCGCGTTTCATGAGAGTGCATCTCGCCCTTGCCGTCGCCGCCCTTGCCCTCTTCGCCTGCCCGGCCACCGCCCACGGGCCGACGCCGCAGAAGGCCGAGGTGCGCACCACCATCGCCGCGTCCCCCGATGCGGTCTGGAAGCTGGCGGGGGACTTCGCCGGCATCGGCGCCTGGCATCCCCTGGTGAAGGCGGTGAAGGCCACCGGCGGCAACGCACCCGGCGCCGAGCGGGTTCTGGTGCTGGAAAAGGGCGAGATCACCGACGGCCTCGACACCTACGACACGGCGACCCGCAGCCTCAGCTGGCGCCTCAATGCCGAGAATGTGGAGGCGCTGCCGGTGAGCTTCTACACCACCACCCTCACCGTCTCGGGTGCCGGCGCCGGCAGCGAGGTGGTCTGGGATGCCCGCTTCTATCGCGGCGACACCAGCAACTTCCCGCCCGACGAGCTGAATGACGAGGCCGCCGTCGCCGCCATGACCGCTTTCTTCGAAACCGGCCTGAAGGGCCTCAAGGCCAAGGTGGAGGCCCTGAAGGGCCTCAAGGCCAAGGTGGAGGGCAAGTGAAAAGCGGGCCGGCGCAGGGCTGGCCGGGGAGGCTCGCGCGGGCGCTCCTGCCCGGCGCGCTCCTGCCCGGCGCCCTGCTGCTGGCCCAGATGGTTGGCGCGCCGGCTGGTGCGGCGAGCCTGTTCGTGGTCTGCCAGGCCGGCGCCGAGATCAGCGTCGTCGACACGGAACGCGGCACGGTGGAGCGCATCGGCGTGGCCAAGGCGCCCGCTGGCATCGCCCTGTCGCCGGACGGAAGGACGGCCTACGTCACCCATCCCGACGCCAGCCTCCTCACCCGCATCGACACGGCAGCGCGGCGGGTGATCGACACAACGCCGGTGGGCGGCCAGCCGTTCGCCGTGGTGGCGGACCCCGCCGACGGCGCGCTCTATGTGAGCGACTGGTCGGCCGACACGGTCTACCGGCTCGACCCGGCCACGCTGGCACGGACCGGGGCCTTGAAGGTGGGGCGTTCGCCGGCGGGCCTCGCCCTCGATGCTCGCGCGCGCCGGCTCTACAGCGCCGACCGCGAGAGCAACGCCGTCAGCGTCATCGATCTTGCGACCTTCTCCCGCCTTGCCTCGGTGCCGGTGGGACAGGCGCCGTACGCCTTCGACGCCGGCAACGACCCGCGCTTCATCGCCGTGGCGAACGTGCGCAGCGGAGATGTCTCGCTCATCGACAAGGCCGATCACTCGGTTGCGCGCGTCGCCGCCGGGCGGATGCCCTACGGCCTCGCCATCGTGCCCGGCACCGGCGCCATCCTGGTGGCCAACCAGCAGTCGGGCACGGTGAGCCGGCTCGACCCGGCTGCGGGCCGCGAGACCGGCTCCCTCCGCCTCGGCGGCTCGCCGGAGAGCGTGGTCGTCAGCCCCGATGGTCGGCACGCCTACGTCACCGAGTGGTTCGCGGACGCGGTGGCGGTGCTCGACCTTGAGGGGCTGGCGGTGATCGCCCGCATCCCGGTCGGTACCGGTCCGCGCACCATGGCGCTGGTGCCGTGACATGACATGACGTGACGCGCCGTGACGTCGCGGTCCATCGCATGGAGCGCCGGACTGACCCAGCAGCCCACCAGGACCCGCGCCGGACCAGACCATCCCGAGGCAGAGCCAAACGCATACCAGGCATGTACGCATACAATATTGATATTGTATGCGTGACGCGATAGGGTCCGTCGATCCTCATGGACGAAACGAGCCCTGTCATGTCCGGCGCGCCCTGGCCCCCGCTCTCTCCGCTTCAGACCGGCCTTCATGGCCGCTGCCCCCGCTGCGGCCAGGGGCATCTGTTCGACGGCTTCCTCACCCTGCGCCCCTCCTGCGCGGCGTGCGGCCTGGATTACGGCTTTGCCGATCCCGCGGACGGCCCTGCCTTCTTCGTGATGATGTTCGTCTGCATCCCGGCGGTGATCTTCGGCCTGTGGCTGGAAATGGCCTATGAGCCGCCCATGTGGGTGCATTTCGTCACCACCCTGCCGCTCATCCTGCTGAGCTGCATCCCGCCCCTGCGGCCGCTGAAGGGCTGGCTCGTGGCCTCGCAATTCTTCTACAAGGCGGAAGAAGGGCGGCGCGTGACCACCCAGGACGAGGCGGTCGTGCCCCGGCCGCTCGCCTGACAGATTCGTCAGCAGGACAGGCTCAGGCGCTGCGCAAGCTGGGCCGATGGCCGGCGGGAGGCCTCACACCACGTCGTCCGGGTAGCGGGCCTGCATCGCATTCATCAGGGAAGCCAGCTTCTCCAGCGCCGCCGCCAGCCGCGCCCGATCCGGAACGCCGCCGATGGAGATCCGCACCGCATCCGGGGCGGGGGCCGCGACGCTGAAGGCATCCGATGCCGTAACCCCCAGCCCCTCGCGCCGGGCCGCCTCCACCAGGCGGTAGCGGTCCCAGTGCGCCGGCAGGGGCTGCCAGAGGTGCAATCCGTTGCGATGCGACCGGGCCGCGGGAAACAGGCGCCGGGCCAGGTCCTGCCGCGCGGCGGCCTCCTCGCGCACCCCGTTGAGCAGCCGGGCGGCCTCGCCGCTGCGAATCCAGTCCGTCGCCAGCGCCGTCATGAGGGGGGCCGGCATCAGCACATGGGCCCTCAGGGCGCTGACCAAAGCGTCCGGCGCGGTGCCGGACGGCACCACCACGAAGGCCGTGCGCAACCCCGGCGTCAGCACCTTCGACAAGGTGGAGACGTAGAAGGTGCGCTCCGGCGCCAGCGTGGCGATGGGCGGCGGCGCCTCCGGCGCCAGCAGGGCATAGGGGTCGTCCTCGATGATCGTGAGACCGAGCCCGGCCGCCATGCGGGCGAGGGCCATGCGCCGCGCCAGGGGCACGGTCACCGCGGTGGGGTTCTGGATGGTGGGCGTCAGGCACAACAGGCGTGCCCCATGGGTCCGCGCCGCCTGTTCCAGGGCGTCCGGCAGCGGGCCGTCGTCGTCCGTGGCCACCGCAACGGGGCGCACCTGCCAGTGCCGCGCGGCCGCCAGCAGGCCGGGATAGGCGAGCGGTTCCGTCAGGATGACACCCTCCCGCCCGACGAGGCTTCCCATGAGGGCGGAAAGCGCGGACTGGGCGCCGGGGGCGACCACCAGCCGCTGCGGATCCACCGGACCCAGCAGCGGTTCGAGCCACGCGGCGGCGGCCATCCGGTCGGCGAGGGAGCCCGCGCCCACATGATAGCTCATGAGCAGGTTGGAATCGGCGCGCGCGAGCACCGAGGTGATCCCCCGCTGCATGAGGTCCGCAAGCCGGATCCCCTTGGGGGCCGGCGGGATGTTCATGCTGAGGTCCATCAGCGGCCCGCCCGGCTCCCGCCGGACCGCGATGAAGGAGCCGCGCCCGGTCACCGCGTCGATCAGGTTGCGCCGCCGCGCCTCCGCATAGGCGCGCGTGACGGTGGTCAGGTCCACGCCCAGTTGGTCGGCCAGCTTGCGCTGCGGCGGCAGGCGATCGCCCGGCCGCAGCCGTCCGGTCGCCACGGCCTCGGCAACGAGATCGGCGATCTGCAGATAGCGCAGCCCCCCGGCGGGATCGAGCGGCCGGATCCACGGCGCCGTCCTGTCTCCCCCCGCCATGCCGTCCAGCCCTCTCAAGCCATACAATTTGTAATATTGTCCGCAAACAATACCGCCTGCCGACGGGATGGAGCAAGAGTATCCCTCTGCACCGGCACCGCCTTGAGATCAGCCGTGGTTGCGCTGGAGTGTCGGCTCGGGTGGTTGGCCGACCGGCAGCTTTCCAGTTACGGCCAACGACCGCTGCCGTCTTGCCAAGCAAACCCCTATGGCGCTGGCGGGCCTGCGGGCGCTGGGCGAAGCGCAACCCGGCACGCTCGAGATCACCTCCGATCAGGCACGCTTTGGCCGCAGCGCTGGACGGGCGCACCGCCGAACGGCTCGGTCTGCCGCCGGTGGTGGACCTGACCCTGCGCACCGATGTGGACGGCTTGGTGGGCTCTGCGCCATAGCGCTACGATGATTGCCATCGTTGATGGCACCAGAGGGATCTGCGCGCACATCGCCAGCCACATTGACAAGTGGCACCCGCCCGCCAATGGTCGGTATAGAGCGCATCTGGAGCGCCTCCTGTCCGCGGCAAGGGAGATCCTCCCATCCAGTCATAGCGATATGATCTACGATCTTACGAATCCTTCTTCCGGCCTTTCGTAAGCGGACGTCAGGCGATGGGAAGGTAGGTTGAAGATGACCCGCGTCCTCACGCCCCGAACCTCTGTCGAAACCCTCCGCAAGGATGCCAAGCGTTGGCTCAAGGCGCTGCGCGCCGCCGAGCCGGATGCAAAACGCCGTCTGACGGCAGCGTGGTATACCGCACCTGCCGAACCCGGACTGCGTGACGTCCAGCACGCACTTGCCCGCGAATATGGCTGCGAAAACTGGATGGTGCTCAAGGCGGCGATCGCGGAGATGGCGCTGACCGGCAGCAATCGCGCAGACCGCCTCGACCGCCTGCTGCGCCACGGCTGGGACGGCGACACCAGGATCGCCCGGCGCATCCTCGATCTCTACCCCGACATCGCCCGGCACAGCCTGTTCACCGCCGTCACCTGCGGCGACCTGGCCGAAGTCAAGCGGCGGCTCGCGCGCGATCCCAAAGCCGCGACCCGGACCGGGGGGCGGCTCAATTGGACTGCGCTCGCCCATGTCGCCTATGGCCGCCTCGACGCCGACAATGCCGTGGCCATCGCACGCCTGCTGCTCGGCGCCGGCGCCGATCCCAATTTCCAGTTCGACGATGGCTGGGGCAGCCCGTTCAAAATCCTGACCGGCGTAATCTGGCTCGGCGAGCAGCACAGGCCGAGCCATCCCCAGGCCGAGGCGCTCGTCGACGTGCTGGTCGCGGCCGGCGCCGATCCTTTCGATCTTCAGGCCTTGTACAATATCGCCTGCGACCCCGGCGACGCCCGCTGGTACGAAAAGCTCTGGCGCCTGTGCGAGGCGCAGGGCACCGCGCATAAATGGAGCGACCCGGCGGCCGGACGGCCGGGCGGGAATCTGGAAATCAGCACGCTCGATTTCCTGCTCGGCAGCGCGGCGGGCCAGAACCATCTCGCGCGCGCCGAATGGCTGCTCGCCCATGGCGCCAATCCCGACACGATCCAGCCCTATCGCCACCAGTCGGTCCATGCGCTCGCCCAGATGTCGGGCTTTCTGGAGATGCTCGCCCTGCTCGAACGACATGGCGCGCAGCCTGCCGCGCTTGAGGGCATCCAGGCCTTCCAGGCGGCCAGTCTCGCGGGCGACGAAGACAGGGTCCGCGCGATGCTCGCCGCCGATCCGACCTTGATCGAGGATCCGTTGCCGTTGATCGCTGCCGGCGAGTTCGGCAATGCCCGCGCCGTCGCGCTGCTGCTGTCGCTCGGCGCCCCGGTCCACAATCTCGGCGAGGATGGGATCAGCCCGCTTCACCGGGCGGCGCAATCAGGGGCTATAGAGGCAGTCGACCTGCTCGTCGCGGCGGGCGGCGATGTCGATCTGCAGGAGCAGCGCTGGGGCGGGACGCCGCTGAGCTGGGCGGTCATGATGGGCCAGCCGCAGATCGCTGAACGCCTCGCTCCACTCAGCCGCGATCCTCGGACGCTGAGCTATATGGGGCAGACCGAAAGGCTCGAAACGATCCTGCGTGAGGACCCCGCAAGGGCCAACCTTGCCCTGCCCGATCCCGAGGGTCCGACGCCGCTGTTCATCCTTCCGCCCGACGATCCCGATCGCGCGGCCGCGGTCGCCCGCATCCTTCTCGCGCATGGAGCCGACGCTGGCTGGCGTAACGCCAGCGGCCGGACACCGATCGACTTCGCGCGCGATCAGGATTACCACGAGGCGGCAGCGCTGATGGAAGCAAGCATCGCTTCCAGTTGACCGTCGAGATTCGGCCAGCCGAGCGCTCCGTCGCCGGCCTGTGGGACGCAATTGGAAGACTCATCGACCGCTTCACGCCCCAGGAATGCCAAAACCTCTTCCACGCCGCAGGTTACCAACCAATTTGCTCGGATCGCCCTCTAAACTTAAGGAAAGAGAACGCGTTATCCGATCAGATTGCGATGCGATCTGATCGGCGCGTGCTCTCGCCACGGCGGTTGTTCCTGCCGCAGGACAAGGCCGCGCTCGCTGCAAAGATCCTCAACCGGGTGTGGGAGGCGGCCTAACGGTCGCGTCCCACCCGATCCCGCCTGATCCCGGCAAATCGCGCTTCGGTCCACCACGGACCACGACGAGCTAACGCACGTGCTGGGACAAGATCCGCAGCGCGAGGAAAGGTATATGTATTTTCAATTACTTATGCCTGATAGCTGGCGGAGAGAGAGGGATTCGAACCCTCGATACGGTTTCCCGTATACACGCGTTCCAGGCGTGCGCCTTCAACCACTCGGCCACCTCTCCAGCCGCGCGCGCCGAGACGCACGCAGAACCCTTCGCGGAAGGCGACCGCTGAAGGCAGGAGTGCTGCCCCAATCATCGGCCACTTCTCCGCACCGGGAGGGAACCCGGCCGCCGGACCTTGCGTCATCGCTTTCCAGGGGAACTCGAAGACCGGCAACACTTATACAGCGCTGCATACCGGCGAGGCGGCGGAATATAGCCGCTTGTTGCCATCTGGCAAGCCGTTATCGCACCGCTGCCCACAGGCCAGACCGCCGCACGCGGCGGGATACCCCGCGCGGCGCCAGGCCTGCACGCGGCGAAGGCTGAACTTGGCCAAAACGGAACTCGGCCAAGACGGAGCACTGCCAAGCCTGAACGCAATGAAGCCCGAGCGCAACGAAGCCGGAACGCGGTGAAGGCTGGCCGGGCGATCACGCCGCGCCGGAGCGAAGCCGTTCCGAATGCCCGGCCAATCCGCGCTCAATCGCGCAGCAGGTCGTTGATGGAGGTCTTGGAACGGGTCTGCGCGTCCACCCGCTTCACGATCACCGCGCAATAGAGCGAGGGGCCGGGCTGGCCGTTGGGCAGGGGCTTGCCGGGCAGCGCGCCGGGCACCACCACCGAATAGGCCGGCACCTCGCCCACGAAGATCTCGCCGGTCTCCCGGTCCACGATCTTGGTGGAAGCACTGATGAAGACGCCCATGGAGAGCACCGAGCCGGTGCGCACCACCACGCCCTCCACCACTTCCGAGCGGGCGCCGATGAAGCAGTCGTCCTCAATGATCACGGGACCGGCCTGCAGCGGCTCCAGCACGCCGCCGATGCCCACGCCGCCGGACAGGTGCACGTTCCGCCCGATCTGGGCGCAGGAGCCCACGGTCGCCCAGGTGTCCACCATGGTGCCCTCGCCCACATGGGCGCCGAGATTCACGAAGGACGGCATCAGCACCACGTTGGGCGCGATGAAGGCCGAGCGGCGCACGATGGCGCCCGGCACGGCGCGGAAGCCGCTCGCGCGGAAGTCCTTCTCGGTCCAGGACAGGAACTTGGAGGGCACCTTGTCCCACCAGTGGGCGCCGCCGGGGCCGCCGCCGATGGGCTCCATGTCGTTGAGCCGGAAGGAGAGCAGCACCGCCTTCTTCAGCCACTGGTTCACCGTCCAGTCGCCGTCGGCGCCCTTTTCGGCCACGCGGGCGGCGCCGCTGTCGAGGAGGGACAACGCCTCGTCGACGGCGAGACGCACCTCCCCCATGGTGGAGAAACCGATCTCGGCGCGCGCCTCGAAGGCGTCGTCGATAATGCGGGAAAGCGCGGCAAGGCGGGCGGCGTCGGCCATGGGGAGTTCTCCAGGTCGGCCGCACTCCCGCGCGGCCGGGCATGTCAATTCAGGGCGGGTTGAAAGGTCAGCCGCGTTCCTTCACGGCGACGAACTTGAGCTTGGGCCATTCCTCGATGGCGCGGTCCAGCACCCACTGGCTGCGGGCGAGATAGACCGGGGCCTCGTCGCGGTCGCGGGCGGTGGAGGACCGGTTGGCCTCCATGAAGCGCTCCACCTCGGTGCGCTCGCCCACGATCCAGCGGGCGGTGACGAAGGACACCGCCTCGTAGCGGATGGGCACGCCGTATTCCTTCTCCAGCCGGGCCGAGAGCACGTCGAGCTGGAGGGTGCCCACCACACCCACGATGGGCGCCGGATCGGAGACCGGCTTGATGACCTGAACCACGCCCTCCTCCGCCATGTCCTGCAGCGCCTTCTGCAGCTGCTTGGCCTTCATGGGGTCGGAGAGCAGCACCCGGCGCAGGATTTCGGGGGCGAAGTCCGGCAGGCCGTCGAAGCGGATGGTCTCGCCCTCGGAGAGGGTGTCGCCCACCCGCAGCATGCCGTGGTTGGGAATGCCGATGATGTCGCCGGCCACCGCCTCGTCCACCGTCTCGCGCTCCTGGGCGAAGAAGAAGATGGGGTTGGCGATGGCCATCTGGCGCTTCTCGCGCGGGTTGAACAGCTTCATGCCGCGCTTGAAGCGGCCGGAGCACAGGCGCACGAAGGCCACGCGGTCCCGGTGGTTCGGGTCCATGTTGGCCTGCACCTTGAAGACGAAGCCGGAGACGAGATCTTCCGCCGGCTCCACGGTGCGGCCGCGGGCGGAGCGCGGCAGCGGGCTCGGACCCACGTCGGCGAGGCCGAACAGCAGCTCGGCGACCCCCGCCTCCTTCAGCGCGCTGCCGAAATAGACCGGGGACAGGTGGCCCTCGCGGAACGAGGCCAGCTCGAACGGCGGCAGCACGCCGAGCGCCAGGGTCAGGCTTTCCACCGCCTCGTTGATGATGCGCTCCTCCACCCCTTCGAGGTCGATGAGGTCCTCCGGCGTCTCGAACGGCACCTCGCGCACCAGCGGGCCGCCGCGCTCGGTGGCGAGCAGGGCGCGCTTGTTGGCGATGTCGATGAGGCCGCGGAAGTCCACGCCCATGCCGATGGGCCAGGTGAGCGGGGTGAGGTCGAGGGCGAGGGTGGAAGAGACCTCGTCCATCAGGGCGATGGGGTCGAGGCTTTCGCGATCCACCTTGTTGACGAAGGTGAAGATGGGAATGTCGCGCAGGCGGCACACCTCGAACAGCTTGCGTGTCTGGCTCTCGATGCCCTTGGCCGCGTCGATCACCATCACCGCCGCATCCACGGCGGAGAGGGTGCGGTAGGTGTCTTCGGAGAAGTCCGAGTGGCCGGGCGTGTCGAGCAGGTTGAAGACGATGCCGTCGCGCTCGAAGGTCATCACCGAGGAGGTGACCGAGATGCCGCGCTGCTGCTCGATCTCCATCCAGTCGGAGCGGGTGCGGCGGCGCTCGCCGCGCGCCTTCACGTGGCCGGCCATGCGGATGGCGCCGGAGGCAAGCAGCAGCTTTTCCGTCAGCGTCGTCTTACCGGCGTCCGGATGGGAGATGATGGCGAAGGTACGCCGGCGGGCGAAATCCGGCAGGGACGCCGCCGCCGTGGAATGGGTCTCGTCGAGCATCGGGGCTATATAAGGCGAAACCGGATTTCGACAAACCGGGATGGCGGGGAGAGCGCGATGAATGACTGGTCAGGCAGAGGCACGGGCGGTGCCGGCAGTCGGCGGGCACCTCTGCGGGGCGCGGGGCTGCTGGTTGCGGCGCTGGTCGCCGGCTGGTGCGGGCCGGCGATGGCGCTGATGCCGCCTTATGTCTACGAGACGGCGCGGCGCGATGCGGCCAGCGTCATCGTCATCGCGGTCCGGAAGGTGACGCCGCCGCAGGAGAGCTACGGCGCCTGCACGGTCACCGGCACCGTCGCCCGGGTGGAGCGGGGCACGGCCTACAAGGCGGGGCAGGCGGTGTCCATCGCGGTGCCGTGCGCCCGGGCCGGCGCTTCCCCGCCCATCGGCGGCACCATGTGGCAACCGGTGGAGAGCCTCGAAAAAGCGCGGTTCGGCCGCGCCTACCTCGATGCGGCGGGACAGGTGGTGCTCTCCCAGTATGAGCAGCTGGCAGCGGCCCCCTGACGGCGCCGCCCGGCGGCCGGGGCATGCTTTGTGCTTGGTGGGGGGGTGTGAGGACCCTTGGGTGGAAACCCGCCAACAGCACGGCAGTCATGCCGGGGCGGAGGACCGACGACCAGTGATCCGTCCTCTGTGGCGCCACAAAGGCCACAACGCCCGGAGGAACACGACATGACCTCGCTTGCCCCGGAGGTCCGCTGCGACCCGACGCCCGACGTAAGGCCCGACTTCGCCCCCCTCGATTATCCCGCGCTGGACGCGGCCTATGTGTCGCCCACCTATCTCAGGACCCCGCTGCGGGAATTCCTGCTGACCACCGATCGCGGGCTCTACTGGCTCCGGGCGCCCGCCGGCATCGGCAAGACCCTGTTCGTGCGCGGCATCATCGCCCGGCGCCCGGGGCGCGACCCTGCCGTCCTCGAGGGCATCGACAGCACCATTGCCAGCGACATCAAGGCCATCGGCATCCATGTGCAGGGACCGCTGACGCCGCAGGCGCTGGCGGCGGCGCTCAGGGATGCGGTCACGGCGGAATTCGGCGTCGTGCTGGCGGAAGGCTCAGGCGCGGAGCCGACGCAAGCGGATGTTCTCGCCCTGCTGGGCGCGGCGCGCGAGCATGTGACGACCACCGGCGCCAAGCGGCTGCTGGTGGCCATCGACGGCCTGGACATGATCGGGGACGCGGGCGCCATCGCGGTGCTCCCCGCCGCCGCGGCCATGCCGCCGGGGGTGGTCCTGCTCCTGACCTCGCGGCCCGCCGCGGAGTGGCCGCAGGATGTGTTCGCGGCGACCGCGGCGCAGGTGGGCGGCGGGGCGGTGGTCCGGGACGTGGGCTATGAGGACAGCGTCTATACCGACATGCTGCGCGGCTATTTCAAGAACCAGATCCGCCCCCTGATGCGCAGCCGCGCCGTGGCGCACCTCACGCACCTGCTGGAGACCAAGGCCTCCTTCGAGCGCGGCGGGCGGGACAACCGGCTGACCAATGATCCCGTGCTGCGGGATGCCCTGAAGGACGACTGGAAGAAGCTGACCAACAAGTATCCGCGCTATTCCGGTATCCAACTGCCGGTGGTGCCGCTGGCGGAGTTGCTGGACCAGTTCGACCAGCTGTGGGTGGACCTCATGGACCGGTCGGACCACCGCTTCGACGACCTCTCCGCGATGATCCGCGCCCTGGCGGCCGGCTCGCTCCAGGTCGAGGAGGTGGCTGGATTGCCCAAGGGGGTGGACCTGCGCGCCCGCCTCGGGACAGTGTAGGTCCGGTCCGCGTCATGACTCCGCGTCATGACATTTGAGTGTACCGACGGGCGACGAGGCAAGCCTGCGCTGCTCTCGACGCCGGTCAAGACCCTGGCCCGCCGGAATCAACCGGCGCGGGCCAGCTTTACGCGCGGCTTGCCACCTGCAGGCGGAAGGCCCTGCGCCTGCGGGTTCGCAAGCCGCGTCTCGCAGATCAATCGCCCTGGCCGGGCTCCGGCGAAAACAGCTCTTCCTTGCCCGGCTTGCCGTCCCACTCCTTGGCGTCGGCCGGCGGGTCACGCTTGAGCGTGATGTTCGGCCACGCCTGGGCGTATTCGGCGTTGAGCGCGAGCCACTTCTCGAGACCCGGCTCGGCATCCGGCTTGATGGCCTCGGCCGGGCATTCCGGCTCGCAGACCCCGCAGTCGATGCATTCGTCGGGGTGGATGACGAGCATGTTCTCGCCCTCGTAGAAACAGTCCACCGGGCACACGGACACGCAATCCATGTACTTGCAGCGGATGCAGTTCTCGGTGACGACGTAAGTCATGGACAATCCCTTTCGAGGGCCTCGGTTAGCGCAGGCCGGCGCGCCGTTCAAGCGCATGCAAGGCCGCAGCCACCATTACCCGTCACGCTTCTGTTATTTCATCGAAAAGCGCGCGTGCCGATGTAGCATCTCCCCGCCGCTGCGAAAAGCCAGTGATTCGCAACACGCGCACGGTCCGGTCGAGCGCGATGGTGAGCACCTGCCCGGCCCGGGCCTGTTGGGACGGGCTGGTGACCCGCGCGCCGTCGAGCCGGACGTGACCGGCGCGCACCAGATCAGCCGCGGCTTCCCGGGTGCGCACCACGCGGGCATGCCAGATCCAGCGGTCGAGCCTCTGCCGCTCCGCCGGATCCGTCACCTCACCCGTCACCTCACTTGCCCGCGCTTCACTTGCCCGCGCTTCACTTGCCCTTCTTCTCCGCCTCCATGCGCGCCTTCAGCGCGGCCAGGGCGGCAAACGGGCTGTCCGGATCCGCCGGCTTGTCGCGCCGGCGCTCCTGCTGCGGCGGACGCTGGTCCGCACGCTGATCGGCGCGATGCTCGGGACGCGGGCCGCGATTGCCCTCGCCCTCCCGCGGGCCGCGGAAGGGACGGTCGCCCCGGGGCGGACGCGGCGCGCGCTCGCCCTCGACGCTGGGCGCTCCGGCCGGCGCGGCGGGTGCCTCGACAGGACGGCGATGGGGCGGACGGCCGTCGCGCCGCTCGCCGCGGCGCTCATTGTCCTTGCCACCCTCGCGGCGTTCCCCGTCCTTGCGCTCGCCGCCGAAACGGCGACCTTCGCCGGCCGGACGCTCGCGACGGGGCGCGCCCGGCGGACGGCCGGGACGCCACACCTCGATCATCTCGGGCTCGGCAGGCGCGCCTTCCACCGTCTCCGGACCACCGGGCACGGCAGGTGCGCTGACCTCGGCCGCCACCTCGGCGGTGGTGGGGTCGCCGGTTTCCTCAAGGACCTCAACCGCCGCTTCCGCCTCGATCTCGTCGGCGATGACGGCGTCCGCCTCTTCCGGCTCGGAAACATCCGGCTCGGAAACGTCGGATTCGGAAACCGCGGATTCGGAAACGTCGGACTCGGTCACCTCGGGGGCAGCCTCGGCCGCGACCGCCTCGGAGGCCGGGGCCTCCAGCTCGACAGCCTCGATCTCGACTGGCTCAATCTCGACTGGTTCGATCTCGACCGCCTCGACCTCAGCAGCCTCAACCTCGGCCTCCTCCACGGGCGTGGCCTCCGCAGGCGGCGCGTCGAACAGCAGGTCGGCCTCGATGGCCCCTTCCGGCAGGGGCGCGAACTCAACCGGCGCCGGTGCCGCGGCGGGGGCCTCTGCCTCCGGCGGCGGCGGCAGGCGGCGCTCCATGCGGTAGCCCAGCGACTTCAGGATGGAGGCGAAATCCTCCCCCGAGCAGCCGGCCAGCGAGGTCATGCCCACGGTCACGGTGAAGCCGCGCCCGTCCACCGCGCCCGCAGGCTTGGGGCCGGCAGAGCCCGGCCGCCACGCCAGCGCCGGGCGGATGAGGTCGGCCAAACGCTCCAGGATGTCCACGCGCACGGCGCGCTCGCCGCAGACGCGGAAGCCCACGGCGCGGTAGAGCCCCTTCTGGACCTCGTGGTCCACCGGGATGGAGGTGCGCCCGGACGCTGCAAGGTGCGGCAGCTCGTCGAGGCCCTTCTGGGCGAGGCCGCCGTGCTTCAGCGCATAAAGCTCGGCCGCGAGCGAACGCGGGGCGGGCTTCAGCAGCGCCGGCAGATAGATGTGATGGGCGCCGAAGCGCACGCCATAGCCGCGCAGGGTGGCGCGGGCGGCCTGGTCGAGCCCCTTCACCTCCTCGGACACCCGGGCGCGCTCCAGCACGCCGAGGCTCTCGACGATCTGGAAGGCGATGCCACGGGCGATGCCGGTGATGTCCTCCGCCGTGCCGAGCTTGGTCAGAGCGCCGAGCAGCTTTTCGATGTGGGCCGAAAGCCACAGGGCGATGCGCGCATCCACCTGGTCGCGGACCGTGCCGGTGAGATGCTCGTCGGCGATGATCTTGAAGCGCGGCTTCAGCACCTCATCGCCGGGGATGAGCTTGGCCACCGCCTCCCCCGTCCAGCGGACGGTGCCGTCGAACGTGAGCACGAAGGCCTCGTCCACCGCCTGGGCGACGCGGGCGGCGCGCTGCTCGATCTCGCCCGCCAGCGCCTTCTGGGCAGCGGCGCGCAGGGCCTTGGCCTCCTCCCCGCCCGCCGCCGGATCCGGGGCGAACTGGAAGCCATGGAGATGGCCGATGACATGGCCTTCAACGGTAACGTCACCGGTCTTGCTGATTTCAGTTTCGAGCATCGTGTTCTCTCGCAGGCGCCGCATGAGCACGCTGGTTCGCCGGTCCACGAAACGCTGGGCCAGCCTTTCGTGCAGTGCGTCCGACAGCTTGTCTTCGACCCCTCTCGTGACGCCTTGCCAGTGCCCCGGATCCTTGAGCCAGTCGGGCCGGTTGGCCACGAAGGTAAGGGTTCTCACCTGCGCGATCCGGTTCGACAACGTGTCGATGTCGCCTTCTTGGCGATCGGTCAAGGCGATTTGACGCGCGAACCACGTATCGGGGATAAATCCGCCCCCCGAAAGGTGCCCGAAAAGCGTTGCCACCAGCTCCGCATGGGCTCCCGGAGACACCTTGCGATAATCCGGTACCTGGCACGCGTCCCACAGCCTTTCCACATCGGAAGGCGAGGCGAGGCGGGCTGTCACCTCCGTGTCGCGGCTCATGATTTCGAGCACGGCCACGTCGTCGGCGACCGGCGCGCGGGTCAGCCCCTCCTCCCTGGGAAGCAGGGAGAGGCTGGCGAGAAGCGCCGTGGCGGAGCGGAAATCCGGGACGGCGTTGCGCCATTGCAACACCTTCGCGGTGTCGAACACATGCTCTTCCAGCCGGCCCACCAACTCCTCGTCGAAGGGCGGGCAGCGCCCGGTGGTGCCGAAGGTGCCGTCGCGCGTCGCCCGCCCGGCGCGGCCGGCGATCTGCGCCATCTCGGAGGCATTGAGCTTGCGGAACTGCCAGCCGTCGAACTTGCGGTCCGAGGCGAAAGCCACATGGTCCACGTCGAGGTTGAGGCCCATGCCGATGGCATCGGTGGCGACGAGGTAATCCACGTCGCCGCTCTGGTAGAGCTCGACCTGGGCATTGCGGGTGCGGGGCGAGAGTGATCCCATCACCACCGCCGCCCCGCCGCGCTGGCGGCGAATGAATTCGGCGATGGAATAGACCTCCTCCGCCGAGAAGGCGACGATGGCCGAGCGCCGGGGCAGGCGGGAAATCTTCTTCTCGCCGGCGAAGGTGAGGGTGGACAGGCGCGGACGCACCACGATGCTCACGCCCGGCAGCAGCTTCTCGATCAGCGGGCGCATGGTGGCCGAGCCGAGCAGCAGCGTCTCGTGCCGGCCACGCCGGTTCAGCATCCGCTCGGTGAAGACATGGCCGCGGTCCAGGTCGGTGGCGAGCTGGATCTCGTCGATGGCGACGAAGGACACGTCCAGGTCCCGCGGCATGGCCTCCACCGTGGAGACCCAGTAGCGCGGGCTTTTAGGCTTGATCTTCTCTTCGCCGGTGACGAGGGCCACCTTGTCCGCTCCCACCCGCTCGACGATGCGCTGGTAGACCTCACGCGCGAGCAGGCGCAGCGGCAGGCCGATGATGCCGCTCTCGTGGCCCAGCATGCGCTCGATGGCGAGATGGGTCTTGCCCGTATTGGTGGGGCCGAGAACCGCGCTCACCCCCCGCGCCCTCACGTTGCGCGGCAGCACGGCCCATTGGGTGACATCATCCATCGGCTGAATTTCGGTCCACTCGGGTGTCGGGGTTCTGTAGCATATCGGGACAGGGCGACCATGGCGAAAGGGGGGCCGTGAACATTTGCGAACGCAAGGGGAGCGAATCGCCCGCGGCCGCCTGTTCACGCCGCGTTCCCAACCGCTCTGCGTGGCGGCGCGATGGGGTCAGCATGCGCAGGGGCGGCCGGCTGTCCCGGATCGGGACGAGCAGCGTCGCCGGCGCGAACAAAAAGGAAACGAAAGCCGCGCGAATCACAGGCTGTGGAAAAGCCCCTTTTGTTCCACTCCCGGCGACGGCGGGACGGGCCGGCCCACCTGCCTGCCCCAAGGCGGCACGAGCAGGCGGCACGGTCGGCCGGGACCGCCAGCCGGGGGACGGCCACCGCTAAGCTATCGTCAGACCCTTGACTTCATGCGCCTTTTCGGCCCCATGAAAAAACGTCGTAGACGGACGGCGACACCTCAGGAGGCGGCTGGTGTTTCTCACGTGGGCAGAACTTTCCTCCCCGGCCATTGCCGCCCTGGACAAGACGCGCCTCGTCGCCGTCCTGCCTGTGGCTGCCGTTGAGCAGCACGGCCCGCATCTGCCGCTGGGAACCGACCTGTTCATCGCCGAAGGCTATATCGAGCGCATTGCCGCCCAGGTCCCGCGCGATCTGGATGCCGTGTTCCTCCCGGTGCAGGCGGTGGGCAAGTCCGACGAGCACATCACCTTTGCCGGCACCCTCACCCTGTCGCCCGCCACCGCGCTCGCCGCGTGGGTGGAACTGGGAGAGAGCCTTGCGCGCGCCGGGGTGCGGCGGCTGGTGCTCATGAATACCCACGGCGGCAACGTGCCGGTCATCGACCTCGTGGCCCGCACCCTGCGCGTGAAGCATCGCATGCTCGCCGTCACCTGCTCCATGCACCGGTTCGGCTATCCGGTGGGCCTGTTCACCGAGCATGAGCGCGCCCACGGCATCCATGGCGGCGAAATCGAGACCTCGCTCATGCTCGCCTACCGCCCCGAGCTGGTGGACATGACCCATGCGGGCGACTTCACCCCCTACAGCGTGGCCATGGAGAGCGAATTTGCGCGGCTTCGGGCCAACCACCCGGTGGGCTTCGGCTGGCTCGCCGAGGATTTGAGCGCCGATGGCGCCATGGGCGACGCGCGCGGCGCCACCGCCCTCAAGGGCGAGGCGGCAACGGAATTCGGCGCGCGGGCCTTCGTGGAGCTGCTGAAGGACGTGGCAGCCTTCGATCTGGAGCGCTTCGACCACCACGTTTGAGACCAACGGCCCCGGTCTGCGACCGAAGCCGAGAGGGTTTCGCTCAGGCGCCGCGCGGGCTCAACACCAACCGCCCCGGTCTGCGACCGGGGCCGAGAGGGTTTCGCTCAGGCGCCGCGCGGGCTCAACACCAACCGCCCCGGTCTGCGACCGGGGCCGAGAGGGTTTCGCTCAGCGCCGCGCGGGCTCTTCCGCCGCCGCGATCAGCTCCGGCAGGCGGGCGCGGTTCAGCGCCAGCCATTGCAGGGCGATGATGAGGAAGCCGTTGATGCAGCGCCCCTGCGCGATGGCGGCAAGCGCCTCGTCCACCGGCACGGCGAACGGCTGCGTCATCTCCGTCTCGTGCCGTGCCCCGGCCCGCGCCGGCAGCGCCCCGGCATCGAGGATGCCGAGGAACATGAGGGCGAATTCGTCGGTCACGCCCGGCGTCGGCGTGAAGCTGAGCATGGGCAGGACGAGGCGCGGCTCCACGCCCGTCTCCTCGATGCATTCGCGCACCGCCGCCGCTTCCGGGTCCTCGCCCTCTTCCACCAGCCCGGCCACGATCTCCACCATCTCGCCCCGCCCCCGGGACAGATGGGCGGTGAGGCGGAACTGGCGGATCAGCACCACCAGGTCCCGCTCGGGATCATAGCCGAGCACGCCCACCACGCGCCCGCCACGGACGATGTCGCGCACCTGGGCGTCGGACGTGCCGTCGTCATGGTGCAGCACAAGCCGATAGCGCTCATAGGGCCGGAAGCCCTTGGCCAGCAGCTCCGGCCCCTCCACCTCCGCCCGCGCGGGGCGATCCTCCATGAGGAACGGGTCGCGCCCCGTCACTGGCGCACCACGCCCTGGCCGGCGATCTCCAGGTTGAAGGCGGCGGCGAACAGGGCCCGCGTATAGGCTTCCTTCGGCTGCTCGAACACGGTGCGCGCCGGCCCCTCCTCCACCATCTTGCCGTCGCGCATGACGAGGATGCGGCTCGCCAGCGCCGAGACCACACGCAGATCGTGGGAGATGAACATGAAGGTGAGGTCGCGCTTGCGCTGGAGCGCCCGCAACAGGTCCACGATCTGCGCCTGCACGATCATGTCGAGGGCGCTGGTGGGCTCGTCCAGCACCACGAAGGACGGCTCCAGCGCCATGGCGCGGGCGATGGAGACGCGCTGGCGCTGGCCGCCGGAGAACTCGTGCGGGTAGCGGTGCCGGCTTTCGGGATCGAGCCCCACGTCCTCCAGTGCCGCCACCACCCGCGCTTCCCGCGCCTCGGCGGACAGGCCGCGCTGGTGGACCAGAAGCCCCTCCCCCACGATGTCGCTCACCGACATGCGCGGGGACAGCGCGCCATAGGGGTCCTGGAACACGATCTGCATGTCCGAGCGCAACGGCCGCAAGGCCTTGAAGGACAGCCCGTCAATGCGCTGGCCAAGGAAGGCCACCGGCCCCTGGCTGGAAATGAGGCGCAGGATGGCAAGGCCCAGCGTGGTCTTGCCGGAGCCGGATTCCCCCACCACACCCAGCGTCTCGCCGCGGCGGATGGCGACGGAGACGCCGTCCACCGCCTTCACGTAACCCACCGTCTTGCGCAGGATGCCGCGCTTGATGGGGAAGTGCACCTTGAGGTCGGTGGTCTCCACCACGATGGGCGCGTCGGGGACGGTGGGGGCGGGATCGGGTCGCGGCTCGGCCTTCAGCAGCGCCTGGGTGTAGGGGTGGCGCGGATGGAGGAAGGTTTCCTCAGCCCCGCCCTGCTCCACGATCTCGCCCCTTTGCATCACGCACACCCGGTCGGCGATCTTGCGCACGATGTTGAGGTCGTGGGTGATGAACAGCATGGCCATGCCGAGGCGCGACTGAAGCTCTTTCAGCAGCTTCAGGATCTGCGCCTGCACGGTCACGTCGAGGGCGGTGGTGGGCTCGTCGGCGATGAGCAGGTCCGGTTCGTTGGCGAGCGCCATGGCGATCATCACGCGCTGCCGCTGGCCGCCGGAAAGCTGGTGCGGATAGGCGGAAAGCCGCTCCTCCGGCTTGGGGATGCCCACCTCGCCCAGAAGCTCCAGCGTGCGCGCCCGCGCGGCGGCGGCGCCCATGCCGCGGTGGAGGGTGAGCATCTCCACCACCTGCTGCTCGATGGTGTGGAGCGGGTTCAGCGAACTCATGGGCTCCTGGAACACCATGGTGATCTTGTTGCCCCGTACCGCCCGCAGCTCGCGCTCGGGGACGGCCAGCAGGTCGCGCCCCTCGAACAGGATGCGGCCCGAGGGATGGCTGGCTGCGGGATAATTCAGCAGCTTCAGGATGGAGAGCGCCGTGACCGACTTGCCGGAGCCGGATTCGCCCACCAGCGCCAGCGTCTCCCCCTTGGCGAGGGCGAAGGACACATGCTTCACCGCCAGCGCCTGCCCGGTGCCGCTGGGATCATCGGCCCGGCGGAAGGCGACGGAGAGGTCTTCGACGGAAAGGAGGGGCTGGGTCATGGGGCCATCTTTATAAAGGCGGCAAGATCGATTTCATTCGGATCGGTGAGCTTGATCTCGGTCGCTCCGCCCCATCTCTTGTCTGCCGTTACGACCGCGTCGCACCCGGAGAATTCAGCTGTTGCGATATGGATTGCGTCCGGCAGCTTGACGCTCATCCTCTTGTTGCGGACCCGTGCCGCCAGCCCGAGGATCTCTCTTGTGATCGGGATGGTCCGAATCTGACTCGCCGCGCCGCCGGCAAGCAGATTGTTGTAGGCAACGATAAGTTTGAAGTCCTGCTCGCGGAGCGGCTTGACGAGAACTTCCGCAAGGGTGAGCTCGCTTGTCAGGATCGTGGTCCCCACCCCGGACGCGGACACCGCTGCATCGCGAAAATCATCGGCCACGAACGCCTGCGCCTCCACGATCTGGATGATGGTGTTCGCATCGAAATAAAGCCGCACGACCCGTCAGTCCCATTCGTCGCGCAGAGCGCGAATGCGGGTGACGGCCTCCTCCGACGTCACGTTCCGAGGCCCCACCAAAGCCCTGATTTCTCGGAGCGTCATCGGCTGCGGGTGGCTCAAGATGTCCGCGACCTTGGCGTCGAAGCTCTCCGCATCGAGCTTCGCCTCTTCCTCCACCGTGATGGTCACGGTCTGGCCCACGGCAAGGCCCTCCCGCAGATCCTCCGGCAGCTTCTCCACCGGGTAGTGCTCGCGCACGATCCTGTTCATCGCCTTCACCCGATCAAGCCCATTTTATCCTACCACACCTCACGAGAAGGTCTTGCGCGGGTCGAAGGCGTCGCGCACCGCCTCGCCCACGAAGATCAGCAGGCTCAGCATGAGTGCCACGGTGAAGAAGCCGGTGAGGCCCAGCCACGGGGCCTGGATGTTGTTCTTGCCCTGGGACAAAAGCTCGCCCAGCGAGGCCGAGCCCGGGGGCAGGCCGAAGCCGAGGAAGTCCAGCGCCGTCAGCGTCATCACCGACGATGAGAGGATGAAGGGCAGCATGGTGAGCGTCGCCACCATGGCATTGGGCAGCATGTGCCGGGTCATGATGGTGAGGTTGCCCACCCCCAGCGCGCGGGCCGCCTGCACATATTCGAAATTACGCGCGCGCAGGAATTCCGCCCGCACCAGCCCCACCAGCGACACCCACGAGAACAACAGCAGGATGCCCAGCAGCACCCAGAAGCCCGGCACCAGCACCGAGGAGATGATGAGCAGCAGGTAGAGCGAGGGGATCGCCGTCCAGATCTCGATGAAGCGCTGGAACAACAGGTCCATCCAGCCGCCGAAATAGCCCTGCACCGCGCCGGCCGCCACCCCGATCACCGACGAGATGAGGGTGAGCGCGAGCCCGAACAGCACCGAGATGCGGAAGCCGTAGATGAGGCGAGCCACCACGTCGCGGCCCTGGTCGTCGGTGCCGAGCCAATTGTATTCGAGGCCAGAGCAGCCGCTCACCCCCTTTTTCTCCGCCACCGTTTTGCATTGGGCCTCGGTGAGCATCCACGTGGGTGGCGAGGGCGCCGGGGTGGGCAGGTCCAGGTTGTGGGTGGAATAGGAAAAGCGGATGGGCGGCCAGATCATCCAGCCGCCCTTCTCCGCGATCAGCTTCTGCAGGAAGGGATCGCGATAATCGGCGTCGGTCTCGAAGTCGCCGCCGAAGGCGGTCTCCGGATAGGCGCGCACCACGGGGAAGTAATAGCCGCCGTCATAGGAGACGAGGATCGGCTTGTCGTTGGCGATGAATTCGGCGCTGAGGCTGATGACGAACAGCACCATGAACACCACGAACGACCAGTAGCCGCGCCGGTTGGCGCGGAAATTGGCGAGCCGCCTCCGGTTCAGCGGCGAGAGGTCGAAGCGCCCGCGGGGCCTGGCCGCCCCCGGCGGCTGGAGCTGGCCGTGGGGCACGTCGCGGGCGGCGGGCACGTCGGTGGGCTCGCCGGGCTGGAGCAGCGGGACGGCGTCCATGGCTCAGACCTCCCGCGTCTCGAAGTCGATGCGCGGATCGACCAGCATGTAGGTGAGGTCCGAGATCAGGCCGACGATGAGCCCCGCCAGCGAGAAGATGTAGAGGGTGGCGAACACCACCGGATAGTCGCGGTTGAGCACGCTTTCAAAGCCCAGCAGGCCGAGGCCGTCCAGGGAGAAGATGGTCTCGATCAGCAGCGATCCGGAGAAGAAGGCGGCGATGAAGGCGCTGGGGAAGCCCGCGATCACGATCAGCATGGCATTGCGGAAGACGTGGCCGTACAGCACCCGCCCCTCGCTCAGCCCCTTCATCCGCGCGGTGGTGACGTACTGCTTGCGGATCTCCTCCAGGAACGAGTTCTTGGTGAGCAGCGTCATGGTGGCGAACGCCCCGAGCACCATGGAGGTCAGCGGCAGCACCAGGTGCCAGGCGTAGTCGGCGATGCGTTCCGGCCAGCTCATCTGCCAGAAGTTCTCGGAGGTCAGCCCGCGCAGCGGGAACAGGTCGAGGAACGAGCCGCCGGCGAACAGGATGATGAGCAGGATGGCGAACAGGAAGGACGGGATCGCATAGCCGACGATGATCACCGCCGAGGTCCACATGTCGAAGCGCGAGCCGTCCCGCATGGCCTTGGAGATGCCCAGCGGAATGGAGATGAGATAGGTAAGCAGCGTCATCCACAGGCCCAGCGAAATGGAGACGGGCATCTTCTCCCCGATCAGCTGCAGCACGCCGATGTCGCGGAAATAGGAGCGGCCGAAATCGAAGGTGGCATAGTCCTTGATCATCTTCCAGAAGCGCTCGTGCGCCGGCTTGTCGAAGCCGAACTGCTTTTCCAGCTGCTTCACGAAGGCCGGGTCCAGCCCCTGCGCGCCGCGATATTTCGAGCCGGCCCCATCCATGGCCGCGCCGGCCTGGGCAGCGGCGCCGGCGCCCGAGAAGTCCCCGCCCCCGCCGGACACGCGGGAGGTGGCGGACACGTCGTCGCCGGTGAGCTGGGCGATCACCCGCTCCACCGGGCCGCCGGGGGCGAACTGGATGACCACGAACGACACCAGCATGATGCCGAGAATGGTCGGCACCATCAGGGCTATGCGGCGGATGATATAAGCGAGCATCACGTCTCCCGATCCGGTCGGACGGTGCAGCCAAGCCGGCGCACCGTCAACCGCCCACCCTCCAGCCCCCAAGCCTCAGCCACCAAGCCTCACCCGCCGCGCGCCGGCTCCGGGCCCGTGCTCCACCAGGTGTCGAGTGCGCCCAGATCGTAGCGCGGCTTTGTGGCGGGGCGGGCGAACTGGTTCCAGTAGGCGATGCGGTGCTGGCCGGAATACCATTGGGGGATCCAGTAGCGCCCGGCGCGCAGCACCCGGTCCAGCGCCCGGCAGGTGGTGACGAGGGCGGCCGCGTCCGGGGCGGCGAGCGCCGCGTTGATGAGCCCGTCCACCGCCGGGTCGGCGATACCGGCCACGTTGTAGGAGCCGCGGGTGCGCGCCGCCTCGGTGGAGAAATAGGCGCGCAGCTCGTCGCCCGGATAGGGCGCGAAGGAATAGCGCCGCACCACCATGTCGAAGTCGAAGCCTTGCAGGCGCAACTGGAACTGGGCCGGGTCCACGACGCGGAAGGTGGCGTCGATGCCCACCTTCTTCAGGTGGCCAATGAAGCGGGCGGTGTGCCGCTCCATGCCACCGTCATTGTCCAGGAACTCGATGGTGAAGGCTTCGCCCCTGGCATCCACCAGCTTGCCCTGCTGCACGCTCCAGCCGGCTTCCTTCAAGAGGTTCAGGGCCTGCCGGCGCAGGGCGCGGTCCTCGCCGGTGCCGTCGGAGGCGGGCGGCACATAGGGCTCGCCGAACACCTCTTCCGGCAGGCGGTCGCGGAACGGCTCCAGCAGCTTCAGCTCGGCCGGCGAGGGCAGGCCCTGCGCCATCATCTCCGAATTCTGGAAGAAGGAGACGGTACGGGTGTAGCTGTCATACATCAGGTTCTTGCGGGTCCAGTCGAAGTCGAACAGGAGCCCGATGGCCTCGCGCACGCGCCGGTCGAAGAATTTGGGGCGGCGGGTGTTGAAAAACCAGCCCTGCACGCCGGAGAAGGAATTGTCCGGCAGGGTCTCCACCTTCACCCGCCCCTCTCGCACGGCGGGGAAGTCATAGGCGGTGGCCCATTCGCGGGCGGTGAATTCCTCGCGGAACAAATAGGCCTTGGCCTTGAAGCCTTCCAGCCCCGCCACCCGGTCGCGGAAATATTCGTAGCGCACCGTGTCGAAGTTGAAGCGGCCCTTCATCACCGGCAGGTCGCGGCCCCAATAGTCGGGCACCCGCTCATATTCGATGAAGCGGCCCTGCTCGAACCTCTTCACCCGATAGGGTCCCGAGCCCAGCGGCACCTCCAGCGAGGACTGGTTGAACGGGTGTTTGGCGAGGAAGGCCCTGGAAAAGATCGGCAGGCCGGCGGCGGTGAGCGGCACGTCGCGGGCGCGGCCGGGGCGAAAGCGCATCACCACCTCGCCCGGTCCGTCCGCCTCCACCGCGGTGAGGTCGCGCAAGGCCATGCGGATGGTCTCGTAGGCGTCCGCCTTGAACGCCTCGAACGTGGCCACCACGTCCGCCGCCGTCACCGGCGTGCCGTCATGGAAGCGTGCCTCGCGCCGCAGCTTGAACCGATAGGTGAGCCCTTCGTCGGCGATCACCACGGAGCCGGCGAGGCGGCCATACATGGCGCTCTTCTCGTCGCCGGCGGCGGTCATGAGCGTGTCGTAGATCAGCTCGATGCCCTGGGCGCCGTTGCCGCGCTGGTTGTAGGGGTTCAGCGTGTCGAAGGTGTTGAGCGACTGGTTGTAGAAGGTGGCCCGGCCCATCTGGGAGAACGGCCCGCCCTTGGGCGCATCCGGGTCCACATAGTCGAAATGGGTGAAGCCGTCGGGATAGCGCAGGTCGCCGAAGAACGACAGGCCGTGCCGCTCCACCGCGGCGGCGGAGGCCGCCCCCTCGCCCGCCGCCGCGTCCTGCGGCGCGGCCTGCCCGCGCGCCATGGCGGGCAGGAGGGTGACGGCGGAGGCGGCGGACAGCAGCAGCGTGCGGCGCGACAGGCTCATTTGCCGGCCCCGCCGCTGGTCGCCCCGCCGCTGGCCGGGCCGACCGCATTCACCTTGGCCGCCTTGGCCGGATCGAACCACCAGATATCCGGAAAGGCGAAGGAATAGGTGGGCAGGGTCTCGGGATGGGCGAAGCGGTCCCACCGCGCCGTGCGGGTGTAGTTCAGCGTCCAGGCGGGCACGACATATTCGTTCCACAGCAGCACGCGGTCGAGGGCGTGGGTGGCGGCCACGAGGTCGGCCCGGTCGGTGGCGTAGATCACCTTCTCGATGAGGGCATCCACCGCCTTGTCCCGGATGCCGGCGAGGTTGCGGGAGCCTTCCCGGTCGGCGGCCTCCGTGCCCCAGTACTCGCGCTGCTCATTGCCCGGCGAGAGCGACTGGCCCCAGCCGGAGACGATCATGTCGAAGTCCCGCGCCCGCACCCGATTGATATATTGGGAAGAATCCACAAGGCGGATGGTGACGGTGATGCCCAGGCGTTCCAGCGCCGGCTTGTAGAACACCGCCACCCGCTCCATGGCCGGGCTGGAGATGAGCAGTTCCAGGGTGAAGGCCTCGCCCTTGGCATCCACCAGCTTGCGGTTCTTGATGTCGAAGCCGGCGTCCTTCAGCAGGCGGGCGGCCTCGCGCAAATTAGCACGCCGTGAATCTTCCGTTCCACTCTCGGGATTGGTGTAGGCGGTGGTGAACACCTGCGGCGGCACCAGATCCTTCACGCCCTTCAGGATCTCCAGCTCGCGGCCCTGCGGCAGGCCGGAGGAGGCGAGCTCCGTGCCGGAGAAGTAGGAATTGATGCGCTTGTACTGGCCGAAGAAGAGGGTGTGGTTCATGCCCTCGAAATCCAGCGCATAGTTCAGCGCGCGGCGCACCCGCGGATCCTTGAACTTGTCGCGCCGCAGGTTGGGAATGAAGGCCTGCATGATGCCGGAGGCCCGGTTCTCGAACATTTCGAGCACCACCCGTCCATCCACCCGCGCCGGGAAATCATAGGCCGTGGCCCAGTTCTTGGCGGAGGATTCGGTGCGGTAATCATAGGTGTCGGCCTTGAAGGCCTCCAGCATCACCGTGTCGTCGCGGAAATACTCATAGCGGATCTCGTCGAAATTATCCTTGCCCACATTCACATTGAGGTCCTTGGCCCAATAGTCCTTCACCCGCTCGTAGGTGATGGAGCGGCTGGGCACGAAGCTCTTGACCCTGTAGGCGCCGGAGCCCAGCGGCACCTCCAGCGAGCCCTGGGTGATGTCGCGCGGCTTGCCGGAGGCGTCGGTCCCGGTCCACCAGTGCTTCGGCAGGACCGTGAGCTGGCCCACGATCTGCGGCAGCTCGCGGTTGCCGGCCTGATCGAAGGTGAAGGTCACGTCGCGCTCGCCGGTCTTCTCCGCCTTCGCCACGTGGCTGTAATAGAAGCGCTGGTTGGGATTGTTTTTGGTCAGCGCCTCGAAGGAGAACACCACGTCGTCGGGGGTGATGGGGGTGCCGTCGTGCCACTTGGCATCGGCCCTGAGGCGATAGGTGACGGAGGAGAAATCGGCCGGGTGGCTGGCGCCCTCGGCGATGAGGCCATACTCGCTCGACACCTCGTCATAGGAGGAGGTCATGAGCGTGTCGTAGATGAGAGTGATGCCCTCCGCCGGCGTGCCCCTCGGCACCACGAAGTTGAAGGTGTCGAAGGTGCCGTCTTCGGCCAGGCGCAGCAGGCCGCCCTTGGGCGCCGCCGGATTCACATAATCGAAATGGGGAAAGCCGGCGGGATATTTCAGCTGGCCCATGAGGGAGAGGCCGTGGCGGAACACCGGCGCTGCGCTCTCCCCGGCGGCGGGAGCCACCTGCGCCTGCGCTAGGCCGCCCGGGGCGACCGCGGCCCACGCCACGGCTGCGAGGACGGCGAAGCGGCGAACGGACGGCAGGCGCATCGGTATCTCCAGATCGGGAATACAGGTCGGGACTTCAGCGATCCCGGCAATAGCCGATTATGACACCGCGGGCGACGGCAGAAACATGGCGGTGGCCGAACCGGAGGGACACCGCGCACCGCCCGCCCATGGCGGTCCGGGGGCGATCCGAGGGCGATCTGAGCCCTTGGGCACAAAAAAGGCCGATCCCGCGGGGGATCGGCCTTCCATTTCGACACCCGGCGATGCGGATGACAATGGCGTGAAACGGCGGGATACGCCGCCAAAGGCGGCGCGTGCCCGCAGCCCTACTTCGCCGCCGTGGGCAGCGGCTTGGGGGCGTGGGAGAGGCTGTTGAGATAGGCGATGAGGTCCGCCCGCTCGGCTTCCTTCGCGATGCCGGCGAAGGCCATGGCGGTGCCGGGCACCGCGGTCTTCGGGCTGGTGATGAAGGCGTTGAGGAGCTGCGGCGTCCACTCGCCGCCCTTCGCCTTCATGGCGGCGGAATAGGCGAAGCCGGCCGCGGACGCCACCGGGCGACCCACGATGGCGTAGAGGTCCGGACCCACCTTGGCGCCGGCGCCTTCCTGGAAGTTATGGCAGGCCGCGCACTTCTTGGCGACGGACGCGCCCTTCTCGACGGAGGCGGTGGCGAACAGCTGTTCGATCGGCACTTCCGCGGCCTTGGCCGGGGCGGCGCCGCCGGCGGCGCCTTCCTGCACGACGATATCGAAGCCGGGCTTCGCAGGCGCTTCGGGCGCGAACAGGATCTGCGACACGATCCCCAGCCCGATGGTGAGCGTCAGGGTGCCCAGAATCGCACCTAGAATTTTGTTCAATTCAAAAAAGTCCATCGGCGCTTCGCCCCTCGGAGCCCTTGATCCTCGCCGCCGCGGCGCATGGGATGAATGATCCGGCCCGGCGTGCAAGCATGTCGATGAGCGGCGCGCGAAGAACCCCCGCGCACCGCCGGCGACACTAACCACTTTGATCCGAGCGAGGCAACCCGTATAAGGCGCGCCCCAATGCCACTCCCCGCGCCCCCTCGGACGCGGCCCGAAGGGAGCCGCCGCCGACCATGCACCCCTCCACGTCCCCCGCTCTCTCCAGCGAACGCGTGCTCGTGCTGATCCCGGCGCGGATGGCCGCCAGCCGCCTGCCGGGCAAGCCGCTGGCCGACGTGGGCGGGCGCCCCATGATCGTGGAGGTGGCGCGGCGCGCCGCCGCAGCCGCCATCGGGCAGGTGGCGGTGGCCACCGATTCCGAGGAGATCGCCGCCGCCGTCCGGGGCGCCGGCTTCACCGCCGTCCTGACCCGCGCCGACCATCCTTCCGGCTCCGACCGGATCTTCGAGGCGCTGGGCGCGCTCGACCCCGATGGCATGGTGGACGTGGTGGTGAACGTGCAGGGCGACCTGCCCACCATCGCCCCCGACACCATCCGCCGGGCGCTGGCGCCGCTTGCCGAACCGGCGGTGGATATCGCCACCCTCTGCGCGCAGATCGTGGAGGCGGAGGAGCGCACCGACCCGAACGTGGTCAAGGTGGTGGGCTCGCCCCTGGCTAACAACCTGTTGCGCGCACTCTATTTCACCCGTGCCACTGCGCCCTTCGGTGACGGACCACTTTACCACCACATCGGCCTCTACGCCTATCGCCGGCCGGCGCTTGCCCGATTCGTCTCCCTCGCGCCTTCGGTGCTGGAGCAGCGCGAGAAGCTGGAGCAGCTGCGGGCGCTCGAAGCCGGCATGCGCATCGACGTGGCAGTGGTGGACGCGGTGCCGCTGGGGGTGGACACACAAGCCCATCTCGACCGCGCCCGCGCGATTCTCGCCCAGGAAACGGCCGAACGAAATCGCCGAGCAGAAGTGAGGACGTCATGATCCGCCGCATCACCTTCCAGGGCGAGCCGGGCGCCAATTCGCACATCGCCTGCCGCGAGGTGTTTCCGGATTTCGAGGCGGTGCCCTGCGCCACCTTCGAGGACGCCTTCGCGGGGGTCGAGAGCGGGGCGGCCACCTACGCCATGATTCCCATCGAGAATTCGGTGGCGGGCCGGGTGGCGGATATCCACCACCTGATGCCCCAGTCGTCCCTCTCCATCATCGGCGAACATTTCCTGCCGCTGTCGCACCAGCTCATGGCGGTGAAGGGGGCAAGCCTCTCCACCCTCAAGAGCGTGCAGAGCCACGTGATGGCGCTGGGCCAGTGCCGCAAGGCCATCCGTACCCTCAACCTGACGGCGGTCATCGGCGCCGATACCGCCGGCTCCGCCCGCGAGATCGCGGAAGCCGGCGACCTGAGCCGCGCCGCCATCGCCTCGCGCCTCGCCGCCGACATCTACGGGCTCGACATCCTCGCCGAGAACATCGAGGACGAGGCCCACAACACCACGCGCTTCATCATCCTCGCCCGCGGCGGGGAATGGGCAACCGCGGGCAACGGGCCGGTGGTCACCACCTTCGTGTTCCGGGTGCGCAACGTGCCGGCGGCGCTCTACAAGGCGCTGGGGGGCTTTGCCACCAACGGCGTGAACATGACCAAGCTCGAATCCTACCAGCTCGACGGCCGCTTCACCGCCACCCAGTTCTATGCCGACGTGGACGGCCACCCGGATGACCGGCCGGTGAAGCTGGCGCTGGAGGAACTCGCCTTCTTCTCCCGCGAGATGCGCATCCTCGGCGTCTATCCCGCCCATCCCTACCGGGCGCAGTTCGCGGCGGCGCAGGAAACGTTTTGATCCCGGACGCGCCGGTGCGGTCCGGGTCGCCCCACGTCAGTGATCGAAGCGCAGGGCGATGCGGGCCTTGCCGCCGCCGGCGCGGCCGAAATGCACGTGATCGGACAGGCGCTTGAGCATCCAGGCCGCGAACGACGCCTGCTCCTTGGCATCGCCCAGCAGCGCCTCGGGCGAGGGCCGTTCCTTGGGCACTTCCACCACCTCGCCGTCGTAGAGCAGATAAACGTCGAGGTGGGTCTCGTCGAAGCGCGCGCGCAGCTCGATGGGGCCCTCGGCGATGCCCGAATCGATCACCAGCTCAAGCGCCTGCGCCACCGTCGGGATGGCGGCGGCGATCACGTCGCGCCGCGCGCCCCATACATCCCCCTGCCGTTCCAGGAAATCTCGGGCGAAGGGAAAGGCGTGCACCCCGTCCGGCACCGCCTCCCCGGTCTCGCGGGCGATGCCGATGCGGAACAGGAGGTTCAGCAGGATGGCACTGAGCGCCCCCACCGTGAGCGGCGTGGAGAACAGGGGCTGGAGCGCCAGCGGAAGCTGTTCCCGCAGCGGCAGGAGCGCCACCGAAAGCCCCGCCAGCACCGAAAGCCCCACCACGAACACCCGCCGCTCGCTGAGGCGGCGGGAGGTCACAAGATCCATGCCCGCCACCACCAGATAGGCCGAGGTGTAGAGCAGGATGCCGCCGATGACCGGCGAGGGGATGAGGGTGAGCGCCACGATGGCCTTCGGCAGGAAGGCGATGGCGAAGATCATCGCGCCGGCAACGATGCCGATGATGCGCGCCGTGGACTGGGTGGCGAAGGCCAGCCCCACGGACGAGGACGAGAGCCCCGACTGGAAGCCGGAAGTCAGCCCGTTGAGGATATTGCCGATGCCGCAGGCGGTCACGGCCCTCTGGGCGGCCTGCATGTCGGCGCGGCGCCAGTCGGCATCGTTCATCTTCTCCAGCGAGACGGTGACCGAGAGCACGTCCACGAGGTTCATCATCACCAGCAGCGCCATCAGCGGGAACAGCGCCGGGGCGAACTGGAGGCTGGGCAGGGTCAGCGTCGGCCAGGCGACCAGGGGAGCGGCGGCGATGGCCGCGTTCGCCTCCGGATGCCCGGCGCCGAGCACCAGCGCCAGCACCCAGCCGATGCCGGCGCCGGCAAAGACCGCGAACAGCTTCAGCCGCCGCGGCGCGAACACGGTGATGGCGACGATGATGCCCACGGTGGCAAGGCTGGCGAGGCTGGCGTTCTGCGCCACCAGCGGCCCGTGGTCGAGCCCCAGCGCCCGGCGCAACGCCGGCCCCGCCAGCGACACGCCGAGCATGCTCACCGCCACGCCGCACACTTCCGGCGGCAGCAGCACCCGCAGCGGCCGCACCAGCCGCGCCATGAACAGCTGGCAGATGCCCACCAGCAGCGTGGTCATGGCCATGAGCCCGAGCCCGCCCAGCATCAGCGCCTGCGCGGCCAGCGGAATGGCCCCCGGCGCCGGGATATGCACGGCAAGATAGCCCGAGCCGAAGCGCGACCGCAGGCACTGGATGATGGTGGCGATGCCGATGCTCATGGCGCAGGCCGAGAGCATGGCGGACATCTGGTCCGCCGGCAGCCGCGCCTCCGTGGCCGCCAGCACCGGATAGATCAGGAAGGTGACCGCCAGCATGGCGTGCTGGGCGGCCAGCGGCACCAGGGCAACCGGCGGCACCGCATCGTTGAGCCCGTAGACCAGGGATACCGGGCGCCGGGGGATGCGGCTGCCATGCCGGGGATCGGGAAAGACACGATCGAGCACCCGCCGGATCCGGGCACGGGGCGAGCGCGACCGCGCTTTCGTCTCAAGCATCGATGCCTTCGACGAAGGCGCGGATGAGGTGATGGGCGATGGCAATGGGCGGCGGCACGAACAGGCCGTCCGGATGGGTGCGCGCGAGCATCAGCGCCACCTCGTCCCGGTCGAACCAGCGGGCATCCTCCAGCTCGTTGCGGTCGACGGTGATGTCGCGGCTGGTGGCTTGCGCAAGGCAGCCGATCATGAGCGACATGGGGAAGGGCCAGGGCTGGCAGGAGCGATAGGTGACGCGGCCGGTGGCGATCCCCGCCTCCTCCAGCGTCTCGCGGCGGACCGCCTCCTCGATGGTCTCGCCCGGCTCCACGAAGCCGGCGAGGCAGGACCACATGCCCGGCGCGAAATGCGGCTGGCGGCCCAAAAGGCATTGGTCGCCCGCCGCCGTCAGCATGATCACCACCGGATCGGTGCGCGGGAAATGCTGCGCCCCGCAGGAGGGGCAATCGCGCCGCCAGCCGCCATCCAGGATGCGCGAGGCGGTGCCGCAATTGGCGCAGAAACCGTGCCGGCCGTGCCAGCCGAACAGCGCCTTGCCGCAGGCGACGGGAGGAAGGTGGTGCGGCAGCACCAGCCCGCCCACGGCGATGGAGCGCAGGTCCGTGACCTTCAGCCCCTGCCCTTCCAGCTCTTCCCTGAGGCCGGGATCGAAGGCCAGGGCGAAGCGCGGCGCGCCATTGTCGAGGCCGAGGAAGAGCGGCTCGCCCCGCCCTCGTGCCTGCGCCTCGGCGTGGGAAAAGAGCGGATCGAAGACCGGCCCATCGCCCTTCAGCGCCACCAGCTCGCCGCCCAGGAGATAGAAGCCGGCGGCAGAATCGCGAAGGAGATCGCCGGAGGGGTCGCAGGCATGGGGGCGCAGGTGCGCGGCCCGGTCGAGCGTGCTTCCGACATAGCCGAGGTCCGGCCAGGCGCCGAGTTCAGGACGGGAAAGGACGGACATGGACAGGGGCGCGGGCTTCCGGCGGGACGGCCGCCTGTGCGACCGGCGGCGACCGTCGCATGCACGCGGCCTGGAGGCAAGGTCGCACCACCTCTGCCCCTGCGTCAGGACAGGGCCATCCGCTCGCGCAGGGTGGCCAGGCGCCGGTCCCGCTCGGCCGGCGCCAGCGGCACCCGGGTTCCCACGCCGAAGACGGGCCCCGGCCACGCGGCGTCGCCGGGATTTCGGGCCACCACATGCACATGCAGTTGCGAAACCATGTTGCCCAGCGCGGCAACGTTCAGCTTGGCGCAGCCTGTTGCGACCTTCACCGCGGCGCTGACGGCGGCGATCTCCTCCATGAGGATGAGGCGGTCGGCGGCGGGAAGGTCGATGATCTCCACCAGCCCGGCCCGGCGCGGCACCAGCACCACCCAGAAGAAGCGGGCATCGTCCACCAGCCGCAGGTGGCACAGGGGCAGGTCGCCGACCGGGGGACCATCGGCTTCAAGGCGTGGATCGAGCTGGAAGGCGGCGGGTGCGGTCATGGTCGGGATCCACCGAGCCCCTTATCTCGCGCCCTATCCAGCGCGATGTCCGGGACGATGCAGGCAGGATGGCGTTTCGCCGCGAAGAGCATCCTACTTCGGGCGCGCATTCGCGAACCTCTCATGGCCCAGGCGGCCGCGGCCAGCAAGACCGGCGGACGGGACCACCAAGGCCCGCCCTCAACCTCATGCGCCCATTGGAATGCCACCGGACGAGAGCCACCCCGGTTGCCCCCGCCCCCACTTGCCGCTATGGAGGCGCGCAATCACCGCGCGCCCTTGATCGAACCCGCGCGGAAGGACTTTCGGGATGTTTCGCTCGGCCCACCTGACCCGCCTCGACCCGCGCGCCCGCCGGCGCCTCGGTATGGCGCGCCTGCGAAAATGACGCACCCCTGACCCGGCCCGCCGTCGCGCGGGCCGCCCAGAGACGTCTCCCATCCGTTTTCCAGGCGAAGAAAGGCACGAGCGATGGCTCGGCTGGTGATGAAGTTCGGCGGCACGTCAGTCGCCAATATCGAGCGCATCCGCAATGTGGCGCGCCATGTGAAGCGCGAGGTCGAAGCCGGCTACCAGGTGGCGGTGGTGGTCTCCGCCATGTCCGGCAAGACCAACGAACTGGTCGGCTGGTGCAAGGATGCCTCCGCCCTTTACGATCCGCGTGAATATGACGCAGTGGTCGCCTCCGGCGAGCAGGTGACCAGCGGACTGCTGGCCATCGTGCTCCAGGAGATGGGCCTTTCGGCGCGCTCCTGGCAGGGCTGGCAGTTGCCCATTTCCACCGACGACGCCCACGGCTCCGCCCGCATTCTCGACATCGACAGCGACAAGCTCGGCGCCGCCATCGACGGCGGCCAGGTGGCGGTGATCGCCGGTTTCCAGGGCATTCACCTGCCCACGGGACGCCTCACCACCCTGGGCCGCGGCGGCTCGGACACCTCGGCGGTGGCGGTGGCGGCGGCGCTGAAGGCCGAGCGCTGCGACATCTACACCGACGTGGACGGGGTCTACACCACCGACCCGCGCGTGGTGCCCAAGGCCCGGCGCCTCGACCGCATCGCCTTCGAGGAAATGCTGGAAATGGCCTCGCTCGGGGCCAAGGTGCTGCAGGTGCGCTCGGTGGAGCTCGCCATGGTGCATAATGTGCGCACCTTCGTGCGCTCCAGCCTTGTGGATCCCGACGCCCCCGAGATGGCGAACGTGGAAAAGGCCGGAACGCTCATCTGCGACGAGGAGGAGATCGTGGCAAACCAGATGGAATCGCAGGTGGTCACCGGCATCGCCTTCTCCAAGGACGAAGCCCAGGTCTCCATCCGCCGGGTCGCCGACAAGCCGGGCATCGCCGCCGCCGTGTTCGGGCCTCTGGCCAATGCCCACATCAATGTGGACATGATCGTGCAGAACGTGTCCGCCGACGGCTTCACCGACATCACCTTCACCGTTCCCACCGCCGACTTCGAACGCGCCAAGGCGGTGATCGAAAAGGCCAGGGACACCATCGCCCACCAGGTGGTGGAGGGCGCCGCCGACGTCACCAAGGTGTCGGTGATCGGCATCGGCATGCGCTCCCACGCCGGCGTTGCGGCGCAGGCGTTCCAGGCGCTGGCGGGCAAGGGAATCAACATCCGGGCCATCACCACGTCGGAGATCAAGATCTCGTTCCTGATCGATGCGGCCTATACCGAACTTGCGGTTCGGACTCTCCATTCGCTATACGGGCTGGACAGCTGATGGACGGACCCGCGGGGGCGCGCCGTTCAACGCAGAGCCCCGCGGGCACCTGAACCCGCCCACATTTAAGGATGCGGCCGATGCGTGGCACGCTCGGCGGTCCGCGCGTATTGCTCCGCCGCCTCCGCGAGGTGATGGTGGAGCCGGTCAGCGCGCAGGACCGCCTCGACAAGATCGTGGTGCTGATTGCCGCCAACATGGTGGCGGAGGTCTGCTCGGTCTATGTGCTCCGCGTCGACCAGACGCTCGAACTCTATGCCACCGAAGGCCTGAACCGGGATGCGGTCCATCTGACCGTCATGCGGGTGGACGAGGGCCTGGTCGGCCATGTGGCGCGCGAGGCGGAGTCGCTTGCGCTTTCGGACGCCCACGCCCATCCGGAATTCTCCTACCGCCCGGAAACCGGCGAGGAGGTCTACAACTCCTTCCTCGGCGTGCCGATTCTGAGAGCCGGCAACACGCTGGGCGTGCTGGTGGTGCAGAACCGGGCCCGCCGCACCTATACGGAAGAGGAGATCGAGGCGCTCCAGACCACCGCCATGGTGCTGGCGGAGATGATCGCCTCCGGGGAACTGACCGCGCTGGCCAAGCCCGGCGCCGAGCCGGCCGTGCGCCGGCCCCTGCACCTGAAGGGCGTGGCGCTGGCGGACGGGCTGGGGCTCGGCCATGTGGTGCTGCACGAGCCGCGCATCAAGGTCACCAACGTCATCGCCGACGACGTGGTGAAGGAGACCGCCCGCCTCGATGCCGCCATCGGCAAGCTGCGGCACTCCATCGACCTGATGCTGGAGGATGACGGCCTCGCCAAGGCCGGCGAGCACCGCGACATTCTTGAAGCCTACCGCATGTTCGCCCACGACCGCGGCTGGATGCACAAGATGCGTGAGGCCGTGCTCTCCGGCCTCACCGCCGAGGGCGCGGTGGAGCGGGTGCAGTCGGACACCCGCGCCCGCATGATGCGCGCTTCCGACCCCTATCTGCGCGAGCGCCTGCACGACCTCGACGACCTCGCCAACCGCCTGCTGCGCGAGCTGACCGGCCGCAATCGCAGCTCGGAGCGCGAGGCGCTGCCGGAAAACGCCATCCTCGTCGCCCGCAACATGAGCCCGGCGGCGCTGCTCGACTACGACCGCTCGCGCATCCGCGGCCTGGTTCTGGAGGAAGGCGGCACCACCAGCCACGTCACCATTGTCGCCCGGGCGCTGGGCATCGCCGCCGTGGGCCAGGTGGAGAATGCGGCGGGCCTTGCCGATCCCGGCGATCCCGTCATCGTGGACGGGCAGGCGGGTGAAGTGCATCTGCGCCCGCCCGGCGATGTGGAGGAAGCCTATGCGGAGAAGGTGCGCTTCCGCGCCCGCCGCCAGGCCCAGTATGCCGCGCTGCGCACCCGCCCCTCGGTCACCAAGGACGGCGTGCATATCGAATTGCACCTGAATGCCGGCCTGCTGGTGGACCTGCCCCACATAACGGAAACCGGCGCGGCGGGCATCGGCCTGTTCCGCACCGAGCTGCAATTCATGATCGCCTCGGCCTTCCCGCGCATCTCGGAGCAGTTGAAGCTGTATCGCGCGGTGCTGGATGCCGCCGGCGAAAAGCCCGTCACCTTCCGCACCCTCGACATCGGCGGCGACAAGGTGTTGCCGTACATGCGGACCGTCGAGGAGGAAAATCCCGCCCTGGGCTGGCGCGCCATCCGCCTCGGGCTGGACCGGCCCGGCCTGCTGCGCAGCCAGCTGCGCGCGCTGCTGCGAGCCGGCGCGGGGCGCGACCTGCGCATCATGTTCCCCATGGTGGCGGCGGTGGAGGAATTCGACCGCGCCCGCGCCATCGTCGAACGCGAGCTGACCCACCTGCGCAAGCACGGCCACGGCCTGCCGGAGAAGGTGTATGTGGGCGCCATGGTGGAGGTGCCGTCCCTGCTGTTCCAGCTGGACGAGATCCTGTCCCGCGCCGACTTCCTCTCGGTGGGCTCCAACGACCTGGTGCAGTTTCTCTATGCGGCGGACCGCTCCAACGTGCGCGTGGCGGATCGCTTCGATCCGCTGTCGCCGCCGGCGCTGCGGGCCTTCCGCCTGGTGGCGGAAGCCGGCCAGCGCCACGGCAAGCCGGTGACCCTGTGCGGGGAACTGGCGTCGCGGCCGCTGGAGGCCGTGGCCCTCGCCGCACTGGGATACCGGGCGCTCTCTCTCTCACCAGCCTCCATCGGCCCGGTGAAGGCCATGTTGCTGGAGCTGGACGTGTCCGCCGCCCGCAAGGTGCTGCTGCCGCTTTTGGAGGACAAAAGCGGCATGGCCGACCCGCGCGCCGCGCTCTCTGCCTTCGCCAAGGCCTGCGGCCTGCCCATTTAGAGCGTTTTCGAGCGAAGTGGATACCGGTTCGCGTAAAGAAAACGCGTAAACTCAATGGCCTAGAGCATTTCCCCGATTCAGTGAAACGGAGAAATGCTCTAGGCACGCCCCGACGGCTGCCCCCACTGCGTTTTCTGGACGCAAACCGGCTTCACCCTTGCGGAAAACGCTTTAGACCGATGATTTCCCTGCCCACCGCCAAGCTCGACCAATTGGTCGCGCGCCATGCCGAGATCGAGGCCGCCCTGTCGCGCGGTGCGGAGGGCGAGGAATATGTGCGCCTCGGCCGCGAGTTTTCCGAGCTTTCGCCGGTGGTGGAGCAGGTGCGCGCCCTGAAGGACGCCGAGCGCGATCTGGACGGCGCCCACGAACTGCTGGCCGAATCGGCCGGCGACCCCGAGATGCGGGAGATGGCCGAGGCGGAGGTGGAGCGCCTTGAAGGCCGGATCGGCGCGCTGGCCACCGCCGTGCGCCTCGCGCTGCTGCCCAAGGATGCCATGGACGAGCGCGGCATCATCCTGGAGGTGCGCGCCGGCACCGGCGGCGACGAGGCCGCCCTGTTCGCCGGCGACCTCTACCGCATGTACACGCGCTATGCCGCCGAGAAGGGCTGGAGCGTGGAAATCCTCTCCGAGAGCGAGGGGACCATGGGCGGCTACAAGGAAATCGTCGCCGCCCTCCACGGCCGCGGCGCCTATGCGCGGCTCAAGTTCGAGAGCGGGGTCCACCGGGTCCAGCGGGTGCCGGCCACCGAGACCAGCGGGCGCATCCACACCTCCGCCGCCACCGTCGCCGTGCTGCCCGAGGCGGAGGACGTGGACGTGGACATCAACGAGGCCGACCTGCGCATCGACGTCTACCGCGCCCAGGGCGCCGGCGGCCAGCATGTGAACAAGACCGAGAGCGCGGTGCGCATCACCCATCTTCCCACCAACACGGTGGTGGCAGTGCAGGACGAGCGCTCCCAGCATCGCAACAAGGCCCGCGCCATGGCGCTCCTGCGCGCGCGCCTGCTGGACGACGAGCGCCAGAAGAAGGAGGCCGGCCGCGCTGCCGATCGCAAGGGCCAGGTGGGCTCCGGCGACCGCTCCGAGCGCATCCGCACCTACAATTTCCCGCAAGGCCGCGTCACCGACCACCGCATCAACCTCACCCTCTACAAGCTGGACGAGGTGATTGCCGGCCCGGCGCTGGACGAGATCATCGACCCGCTGCTCACCGAGCATCAGGCCGCCCTGCTCGCCGCCGCCGAAGAGGCCTGAGCCGTGGGCAGGAGAGGCGTGGGCAGGAGAGGCGTGGGCAGGAGAGGCGTGGACCCGGGCGCCGCTTGTGGCTGAAGCCCTGACCATCGGCGCCCTGCGCCGGCAGATGGCGGCGGCCCTCGCCGCGGCGGGGGTGGAGACGCCGGACCTCGACGCCCGCGTTTTGCTGGCGCAAGCGCTGGACTGCGCGCCGGGGGACCTGCTGCTGCGCGCCGATGCGCCGGTCCCGCCCGAGGCCGCGGACGCCGCCCGCATGTTGGTGGACCGGCGGGCCGCCGGCGAGCCGGTGGCACGCATTCGCGGCCGGCGGGAGTTCTGGAGCCTCGACCTTCACCTCTCCCCCGAAACCCTGGTGCCCCGTCCCGACACCGAAACCCTGGTGGAGGCGGCCCTTGCCGAACGGCCCGATCGAACCGCGCCGCTCCTGATCCTCGATTTGGGGACGGGCACGGGCGCGATCCTCGCCGCCTTGCTGGTGGAGCTTGCCAACTCCACCGGCATCGCGGTGGACCGCTCCGAGGGCGCGGCCTTGACCGCGCGCGACAATTTCGCGCGCAATGGCCTCGCCGGGCGCGCCCATGTGATGGTCGGCGACTGGGGCAGCGCATTGGCCGGCGGCTTCGACCTCGTGGTCTCCAACCCGCCCTACATCACGGCTTCCGCCATGCTGGACCTGCCCGCCGAGGTCCGCCTGCACGATCCGCATCTGGCGCTTGAGGCCGGGGCGGACGGCCTCGTCGCCTATCGCGCCATCGCCGCCGACCTGCCGCGCCTGCTGCGTCCGGGCGGCGTCGCGGTGCTGGAACTCGGCGCGGGGCAAGAGCCCGCCGTCGCGGAACTGGTTGCTGCGGCGGGACTTGAGATGGCAGGCCCCGCGCGGCGCGACCTTTCGGGAATCCCGAGGGCCCTCGTCGCCCGCCGCAGGTGAGCTATCAGGCGGGCACTGAGTTTCAGGGCGGGCGCCTGCCGGCACTCAAAGCGCGTGCAGTGCGCAAACTGAGAAAAAACCGCTTGGAACCTTGGAGGGAAATGGATAGTGTCTTCTTCAGGAATCGAACCGATGCGTTGGTCCAAGGGGCTGATGCGGGCTTCCGAAATCTCAAGCAGATGTTTCGGGTGCTATGGATGCGGTGGGATGATGCGCGCTCATGCGGCGCACATTCCAGCATCCGGCGGGGAGATCGTTTCACGGTGTTGAGCGCGCGCGGGCTGGATGGCCCGGCAGCGTATCGTGTAACGGCGGCCGTGCTGGGGGGCACGGAACGGGGCTCGATGATCGGATAGATCCGGACTTAACGAACGATCGCACTTTGAGACCAGCGCGAATGCCGGCGCAGGCGGCTCGCGAAGCTGATGTTCATGACCTGCGAACATGACGTGCAAACGTGACTTGCAAAACTGATTTGCAAACAAACGTGGTTTGCAAACGTGACTTGTAGACGTGACTTGCAAACGTGACTTGCGAAAGCGGAACAGCGCGCATCCTGGCGTGCGCCGCCCGGACCAACCATCGGGCGTGTTGCGAAGTTCACCGGCGCATGGCGACCGGGCGCAGACGGCGGCGTGAACGCCGGGCGAGTAGAGATTGATCCACATGAGAAATGGTCAGCAGAAGCAGCGCATGCGCGGCCGCAACAACAACAACAATAACAACGGCAATGGCAACCGGCGCAGCTCGAACCCTCTGACACGGGTCTACGAATCGAACGGCCCGGACACGAAGGTGCGTGGAACGGCCCACCACATCGCGGAGAAATACCAGCAGCTCGCCCGCGACGCCCAGTCGTCCGGAGATCATGTGGCGGCTGAGAATTATTTCCAGCACGCCGAGCATTATCTGCGCCTCATCGCCTCGCTCCAGGGCCAGTTCGCTCCCCCGCCCGGCTTCGGCCGCGACGACGAGATGGACGACGAGGACATGGACGATGTGGCCGCGCTCGATGCGCCCCAGCCGCCCTTCAACCGCGGCGAGCAGCCCTATAATCGTGGCGAGCAGCCCTATCAGCCCCGCGAGGCCCGCGAGAACCGGGACAATCGCAGCGACGATCGCGGCCAGCGGGACAACCGCCAGGGCAATTATCGCCGCAACCGCGACGACGAGGGCGGCGAAGGCTACCAGCCCCAGCCCCAGCGCGAGGCCCGTGACCCCCGCGAGCAGCGGGACCAGCGGGACCCCCGTGAAGAACGCGCGCCCCGCGAGCAGCGTGAGGCCCGCGATCAGCGCGAGGATCGTGCCCCGCGTGAGCAGCGTGAGGATCGCGCGCCGCGGGACCAGCGAGATCCCCGTGAAGAGCGCGCGCCCCGGGAGCCCCGTGAACAGCGCGAAGAGCGCGCCCCCCGGGAGCAGCGGGAACCCCGCGAGGATCGCGCACCGCGCGAGTTCCGCCGTCGCAACCGCGACGAGGCCGGCGAGGGCTTCACGCCGCGCGCCGCCCGCGTCCCCCGCAGCGAGGAGGCCGAGGCGCCCCGCCCGCCCCGCGCCCCGCGCGAGGAAGAGCAGGATCTCGGCCTGCCCTCCTTCATCACCGGTTCGCCGGCCATCATCAAGGACCGCGCCGAAGCGCCTCGAGTGGAAGCCCCGCGCGTGGAAGCCCCGCGCGCCGAGCCGCCCCGCCCCGAGCCCGTCCGCGCCGAACCTGCACGCACCGAGCCCGCACTGGTCGAGGCTGCACGGGTCGAGCCGCCCCGCGAGGAGGCCGCGGAAGCCCCTGAGGCCGCCGAGGCGACCGAAGGCACGGATGCCCGTCGTGGTCGTCGTCGCCGCTTCCGCACCCGCGCCGAGGGTACGACCGAGCAGGCGGCAGGCGGCGAGGCCCCTGCCCCCGAGCAGACCGCGCTCTTCAACGATTGAAGCTGGCCCTGCAGTCTACGTGAAATGAAAAACCCCGCCGGTCACCCGGCGGGGTTTTTCATTTGCGACGCCCACATCCCGCGCGGGCCGGCGATCCGCCCGGCGCGGGCCGCGAACGCCCCTCAGCTTTCCTTGAAGCCGTAGTCGGGGATGCCCTGCTCGTTGCCATAATATTTGTACGGCAGGAACTTGCCGGACATGGTGATCTGCACCCGGTCGCCCTTGGGGTTGGGCTCGCGCACCATTTCCATGTTGAAGTCGATGGCGGACATGATGCCGTCGCCGAACTCCTCCTCGATGAGCGCCTTCCACGCCGGGCCGTTCACCATCACCAGCTCGTAGAAGCGGTAGATGAGCGGGTCGGTGGGGGGCATGGGCGTGCCGGCGCCGCGCAGGGGCACCTCGTTCAGCATGCGCTCCTCCACCTCGGAGAGGCCGAACAGCACGGCTGCCTTGCTGGCCAGCGGCTTCACCAGCTTCATCTGGCCCAGCAGCGCGCCCACCACGAGGAACGGCGACATGCCGCCGATTTCCTCGCAGATGTATTTCCAGGTCCAGCCCTTCTCGCGCTTGATGTCGAGGATCTTCTCGGTGAGTTGCTCGCGCTTCATGGGTCTTGTCTCTCCACTCGTGTCTGTTTCCCAAAGGCCGGCGTCACTCGCGACCCTTGGCAAGGGCGGGAAAGGGGATGGTGTTGGCGGGCGGCGGCTCCGGCGCCAGGCCGAGGCGCACCACGGGCGGATGGCGCGGGTCGTAGCCCTTAGGCTTCTCGTCCCTGAAGGTGCGGCTGCGGGCGACGAGGAAATCCACCAAATGGTTGCGCACCGTGTAGAAGTCCGGCTCGCGGTGGATGGTGTCGCGGCGGCGGTCGGCCGGCAGCGGGTTCTCCACCACCTCGGCCACCATGGCCTGCGGGCCGTTGGTCATGAGCACGATCTTGTCGGCGAGGTAGATGGCCTCGTCCACGTCGTGGGTGATCATCACCACGGTCTGTCCGGTGGACTTGCAGATGCGCCGCACCTCGTCCTGCAGCGTGCCGCGGGTGAGCGCGTCCAGCGCCGAGAACGGTTCGTCCATGAGCATGATCTTGGGCTCGATGGAGAGCGCCCGGGCGATGCCCACGCGCTGGCGCATGCCGCCGGACAGCTCCGCCGGCTTCTTGGCCTCGTTGCCCTTGAGGCCCACGAGATCGATGAAGCGCTTCGCCCGCTCCTCCACCTCGGCCCGCTTCGCCTTGCGCCAGCGGGAGGAGACGGCATAGGCCACGTTGCCCATCACGCTCCGCCACGGCAGCAGGGCATGGCCCTGGAAGATGACGGCGCGGTCGAGGCTCGGCCCCGCGATGGCCTGCCCGTCCACCACCACCACGCCGTCGGAGGGGGTCTCCAGCCCGGCGAGGATGTTGAGCACGCTGGTCTTGCCGCATCCCGAATGGCCGATGATGCAGACGAACTCGCCGCGCGGCACCTGCAGCCACAGGTCCTCGAAGATGGTGGTGAAGCCGCCCCCCGCCGCCGGATAGCGCCGGGCGATGCCCTCGATGGAGATGAAGCGTTCGGCGTTCACGGTCGCCGCGAATGTCCTGGTCATGGCGCTCACTCCGGAAAGGTCACGCGCTTCTGCAAGCGCGCCAGGATCAGGTCGAGCACCATGCCCACGACGCCGATGAGCAGGATGCCCACGATGACATTGGCGATGGAGAGGTTGTTCCACTCGTTCCACACGAAGTAGCCGATGCCGGTGCCGCCCACGAGCATCTCCGCCGCCACGATCACCAGCCAGGCGATGCCGATGGAGATGCGCATGCCGGTGAGGATGGTGGGCGCCGCCGCCGGCAGGATCACCGTGAAGGCCCGCCGCCACGGCCCCACTTCCAGGGTGCGGGCGACGTTCAGCCACTCCTTGCGCACCGCCCCCACGCCGAAGGCGGTGTTGAGCAGCATGGGCCACACCGAGCAGATGAAGATGACGAAGATGGCCGAGAGCGCGGAATCCTTGATGGTGTAGAGCGCGAGCGGCATCCAGGCGAGCGGCGAGATGGGTTTCAGCACCTGGATGAAGGGGTCAAGCGCGCGGTAGGCGAGCGGCGACATGCCGATGAGAAAGCCCACCGGCACCGCCACCATCACCGCCAGGCCGTAGCCGATGAACACCCGGCCGATGGAATAGAGCAGCTGGAGGCCCAGCCCCTTGTCGTTCGGCCCGTTGTCGTAGAACGGCCGCTTCAGGTTGTCCCAGAGCTTTTGCGCCACGTCGAGCGGCCCCGGCATGGCCGATTTCGCCCCCTCGGTGGCGATGCCCATGAGCTTGGCATATTCCGGATCGAGCGCCGGCCCCGTGCTTGCGCTCGGGGTGACGGCGATCTGCCAGAGCACGCACAGGGCGACGAACAGCAGCACCGAGAGCAGGCCGGCGCGCACGCCGAGGCTCTTCACGGCTCAGCTCCGCTTGATGGCGAAGGAGGCCACGTATTCGGCCGGTTTCGCCGGATCGAACACCTTGCCCATCACCGAGAACGACTTGGAGGTGGTGGCGGGCGGGGTCAGCCCCATGTCCTTCATCACCTTGGCGGCGTCGGTGGCGAGGAACACCTGGCTGGCGACCGAGGCGTAATCCACCTCGCCCTTGATCTGGCCCCAGCGCTTCATCTGGGTCAGCATCCACACGGCGAAGCTCTCCCACGGGAACGGATCGAAATCGATGCGCTTGGGGTCGTCCTTGATGTTGCCGAGGCCGTCCGCGAACTTGCCCACCAGCACCTGCTCCAGCACCGTCACCGGCGCGTTGAGATAGGCCGGCGGGGCGATGGCCTCGGCCACCGCCTTGCGGTTCTCGGCCTTGGAGGCATAGCCGGTGGCATCGATGATGGCCCGCAGCAGCGCCGCATAGGTGTTGGGCATGGTGGTGATGAACTCCCGGCTCGCCGCGAAGGCGCAGCAGGGGTGCCCATCCCACATGGTCTTGGACAGGGAGTGGATGAAGCCCACGCCGTCGAACACCGCGCGCTGGGCGACGTTGTCGGGGGCGAGGAAGCCGTCGATGTTCTCGGCCCGCAGATTGGCCACCATCTCCGGCGGCGGCACCACGCGCAGCTGCACGTCGGTGTCGGGATCGATGCCGTTCTCCGCCAGCAAATAGCGCAGCAGGTAATTGTGCATGGAGAAGTCGTAGGGGATGGCGAACTTCAGCCCCTTCCACGACTTCACGTCCATCTTGTCCTTGTGCTTGATGCCAAGCGTGAAGGACTGGCCGTTGATGTTCTCGATGGCGGCGGTGACGAAGGGGATGGGGTTGGAGCCGAGGCCCTGGGAGATGGCCAGCGGCATGGGCGCCAGCATGTGCGCGGCGTCATATTCCTTGTTGATGGTCTTGTCGCGGATCACCGCCCAGCCGGCGGTCTTCACCACCTCCACGTTCAGGCCGTGCTTCGTATAGAAACCCATGGGGTGCGCCATGATGATGGGGGTGGCGCAGGTGATGGGGATGAAGCCCACCTTCAGGTCGGTCTTCTCCGGCTTGCCGGTGGCGGCGAATGCCTCGGTGGCGGCGTCCAGCGGGAAGAAGGTGGCCAGCGCCGCCGCGGCGGTGGAGGCGCCCACCGCCTTGAGGAACGCCCGGCGCTTCATGTCGTTGGGAAACAGCGCACGCATGAGGCCGGAGGCCACCACATCGCGATAGCGCGCCTCGTCGCCGAGCCCCGCCGCCCGTTCCGCCGCCGCATGCTCCTCAGGCGTCGCATGGCGCCCGCACAGGCAGCGGCCGAGCTTCGACTTCAGCGAGAACGGGTTCGAGAACATCGACATCAGGGCTCTCCGTGAGGGCGGGTTGCGAGGGTTCGTGGGCAGGTGACGCTGGGCAGGTGACGCTGGACAGGTGACGCTTCGTGATGGCAATGCCCGTGCCATGCCCTAGCCGGGGATGGGCACGGGGGGTGGTGTGGCGAGCGCCTTGCGCGCCAGCATGTGGCTTTTGGGATCGTTGACCGAGCAGACCGCCAGCAGCCTATCGCCCGCGAAATACCGCACGCAGAAGCGTCCGGCGGCCATGTCGCCTTCCGTCTCGGTGCGCTCGAAGCCGTCGAGGAGACCGGCGATCTGGAGCTTCACATCGTATTGATCGGACCAGAACCAGGGGATAGGATCATATGCAACGACACCACCCGTGATCGCTTTTGCAGCAGCCTTGGCCTGATCGATAGCATTCTGCACGGATTCAAGGCGCACGCGCCGGCCATAGAGCCTGCTCGGAAATGAGGCGACGTCGCCGGCGGCATAAATGTCCGGCACGCTGGTGCGGGTCGTCTCGTCCACCCGGATGCCGTTCTCCAGCACCAGCCCCGCCTCGGCCGCCAGTTCCGTATTGGGCACTGCGCCCACGGCGGAGAGCACGAGATCGGCCGGCAGCACCCGCCCGTCGGCCAGCTCAACGCCCGTCACCCGCTCCGGGCCGATCAGCCGGGCCACGCCCACGCCGGTGAGAATGGTGACGCCGTTGCCCTCGTGCAAAGCGCGGGCGAAGTCGGAGATGGTGGAACAGGCGACGCGGGCGAGCAGGCGCGGCAAGCCTTCCACCACGGTCACGTCGAGGCCGAGTTTCCTCGCCTTGGCGGCCACCTCGAGGCCAATATAGCCGCCGCCGATGATGACGAGCTTCGCCCCCGGCGCCGCCGCGGCACGAAAGTGCTTCACGTCGTCGATGGAGCGGATGGAGAAGACCCCGCTAAGTTCCGCCCCCGGCACCGGCAGCGCGCGGGCGCGGGTGCCGGTGGCGATCAGCAGGGCGCCATAGGCGAGGCGGGAGCCGTCCGCCAGTTCCACCGCCTTCTCGGCCGGCAGCAGCCGGGTGACGCGGGTGCCGAGGCGCAGGTCCACGCCGGCATCCGCATAGAATTTGGGCGCCTTCAATTCGAGCCGGTCCTCGGTCATCTCGTCGCCGAGATAGGCCTTGGAGAGCGGCGGGCGCTGGTAGGGCAGATAGGACTCGTCGCCGATCACGACCATGTCGCCGGCATGGCCCTCGGCCTTCAGGGAGGTGACGGCCTGCGCCGCCGCCTGCCCCGCCCCGACGATGACGACGGGGGCGCTCATAGCGCCGCCCCCGCCTCTCCGGCCGCGAGCGCGGCGGCGACGAAGTCCAGCCGGTCCTGGCCGAAATAGAGTTGCCCGTTCAGCACGTAGGAGGGCGAGCCGAACACCCCGGCCTCGATTGCCGCCACCGTGTTGCGCTGGATCTGCTCGGCGGCGGCCACGCTCTCAGACAATTCCACAAGGCGCGCGCCATCCAACCCCACTTCGTCGGCGAGGCGGATGAGGTTGGCGCGGTCGGAAATCTGGATGTCCCGCGCCCACACCGCACCGAGGCAGGCGAAGATGAGGGCTTCGGGGTCGATCCCCTCAGCCTGCGCGGCGGCAATCAGGTGGCAGGCGGGCAGCGTGTTCGTGGGCCAGAAGGCCGGCTCGGTGGTGATGGGGATGCCGCGCAGCCTAGCCCAGCGCACGATATCCTGCTTGCGATAGGCATTGCGGACGGGGGACTGCTTCGCCGGGGCGGTGGAGCCGCCCTCGGCGAAGACTTTCAGGATGTCCACGGGCCGCCAGAGAATGCTGGCGCCGTGCTCGCGCGCGATGGCGACGAGGCGGGGGTGCCCCAGATAGGCATAGCCCGATTGAGGGCTGAAATAGCAGGTGATCTCGGGCACGGTGGTGACTCCTTCGGTTCAGGCCGTGGCCGCCGCCGGATGCCCCTCCTCGATGGGGAGCGCCGGATCGCGCGACCACTCGTTCCAGGAGCCAAAATACATCTTCACGTCCTTTACCCCCGCTTCTTTCAGCGCGAGGAAGGTGTTGGACGCCCGCGCCCCTTTGAAGCAGTAGAGATAGACCGGGGTATCAGGTGAAATACCCACGGTGGCGCACTCGGCCAGGATCTCGGGGGCGGACTTGAAGCGCGGGCCTTCGGCCGTGGGCTTCATCATGCGGTACCATTCGATCCACTTGGCGCCGGGGATGCGGCCCTTGCGCGGGCAGAAGTCCTTGCCATAGGGCGAGGAGCTTTCGCCGATCCACTCGTCCACGTCGCGCACGTCGAGCTTGGCGACAGCGGGGTCCTCCACCGCCGCGAGCATGGCGGCGGCATCGATGATCACCTCGCCTGCGGCCTCGTCCACCGGGAAGGAGGCGGCCTTCGGCTCGGGCACGGCGGTGGTGACCGGCAGGCCGGCGGCCTCCCAGGCGGCGAAGCCGCCGTGCAGCACCTTGATCTTGGGATATCCGAGGAAGGTGAGCAGGAAATAGCCGCGGCAGGACTGGCCGAAGCCCGAATTCATGGACTGCTCGTAGATCACCGCCGTCTCCTTGCCGGAGAGGCCGGCCTTGCCGAAGGCATCGGCGAACCTGGCGCGCAGTTCCGCATAGCCCTCGGGGGTCGAGGTGGCGAGGAAGGTGAAGATCTCGTGGAGGTTCACCGCGCCGGGCACATGCCCGGCGGCGTAGCTCTCGGGATTGCGCGTATCGATGACGACCGTGGGTTCGGACAGGATCAGCGCGGACAGGTCGGGCGGCGAAATCAGGATGGTGCTCATGGTGATCCCCTCTCGCAGGGTGAATGACGAGAAAACCGGAAGGTTTCGGGAGCTTTTCGCCCCTCGCTTGTTGTGAATTTCAGATCTGGCGCCGGCTTGCGCGGCTTCATCACGCAAACCGACGAGCCGCTTTTGGAATCGGCTAGGCCGGCATCTGGTCCAGCATCAGTTTCAACTGCTTGGTGGCCGGCGTGACGATGGCGACGAAATAGGCCTCGCGCAGGCGGCGCTGGCAGCGGCTGGCCCGCACATAGCCGCGGGCGCCGCAATGGAGCATGGCGTTGTGGGCCGCCTCCACGCTCGTCTCGCCGGCGAGAAGGCGGGCCGCCACCACGCGGCGCCAATAGTCCGGGCTGGTGTCGAAGGGGGTCTGCGCCAGCGCGTTCACCTCCGCCTCCATAGTGGCCAGCGTCTCGGCCATGGCGTCCGGCTGCACGTCGAGGAAGCGGTTGACGTGGCCCAGCGGTCCCTCCACCTCCCGCATCATGGCGATGCAGTCGCGGATCAGGCCGATGGCCATGCCCGCCTGCAGCAGGATGAAGCCGGCCCGCATGGTCGTCACGAAGGGCATGGCCTCGTGCGCCAGCACCATGTCGTCGGGCACGAACAGGTCGCGGACCTGCACCCCATAGGTGCCGGTGCCGTCCATGGACAGGAAGGGCTCGCAGGGCTTCAGCGTCACCGCCGGATCGGCGCAGTCGATGAGCGCCATCACCGGCTCGCCGCCGTCCAGAGCGAAGATGGCGCCGAAGAAATGGTCGGGGCCGAGGTTCGACACCCAGGGCAGGATGCCCTTCACCCTGTAGCCGCCGTCCACGCGGGTGCCCTTCAGCTTCAGCGTCTCGATGCCGAAGAAGGACTTCATGGGGTTGGAAAGCGCCGTGCCGCCGAGCACATGGCCGGTGGCGGCGGCGGCGAGATACTTCGACCGGGCGGCGGCATTCTGCGAATTGATGAGATACCAGACCAGGGTGTTCTGGCACCACGCCATGAAGGCGGACGAGGTGCACACCTCGGAGATGCGGCTCATGCCCTCGATGGCGGCGCCAAGCGGGTGGCCGTCGGCCAGATGCAGGCGGAAGGCGCCGGCGTCGGCGAAGCGGTGCAGCAGGGTGGCCGGATAGGTGCCCTCGTCGATGGCTCGGGTCCAGGCGGACAGGTCGGTCACCGCGATCTTGCCGATCTCGGCGAGGGCTGCCCCGGCATCGAGGTCGGAAGCGGACAGGTCATGCGGAGACAAGGCGGTCACGGCGGTCAATGACATGGCAATCCTCTGGCAATCCTCTGGTCCCGGAAGGCGGTGGCATGCCCGGATCGACCGGGCATGCCGTGGAGCGGGGGCGGCCTCAGGCCAGCGCCACCTCAAGATTGACCGGGCGCACGAAGGTGTTGGCCACGGGCGACCACTTGGTGACGTGGGAGATGAGGGCGTCGACCTCTTCCTTCGGCACGCCGTCGCACTCCATCTCCACCTTCACGCGCACGTCGGTGAAGCCCACCGGCTTCTCGCTCACGTCGCCGGTGCCCCACACCGCGGTGATGTTGAGATCGCCTTCCAGCTGGAGTTCCAGCTTGCGCACGGTCCAGCCGCGATGCACCGCATTGGCGTGGAGCCCCACCGCCAGGCAGGAGCCGAGCGCCGCCAGCGACGCCTCGGACGGATTGGGAGCGGTGTCGTCGCCGAGCAGGCCCGGGGGCTCGTCCACAATGTAGGGGGCGAGGTTGCGGATGTAGTTGGCATGCCGGAAGCGCCCCTCGGCCACCGTCTTGCACTTCAGGGTCTTGATGACCTTGGGGTCGGCCTTGCCGGCGGCGATGAGCTTCTCGAGCCCGTCCTTGTCGATGGGGGCGAGACAGCCCGTGGTCGCCTCGGGCATCAGGCAGCCGGTCAGGACGGTGTTGGGTTGAGACATCCGGTTCTCCTGGAGAGTGTAGACAGACCGGTCTGTCTTATGCATGGCGCGTGCCAGATGCAAGGCCGAGGCAGCGCGTCCACCGGGAAACGCTGTTTCCTTTTAAGAAGGTTGGATTTTCCCTCGTTCAACGTCGGGATTGCGCGGCATGATTCCTGCCTGTATTTAACAGACAGGTCTGTCTTTGTGCCCACCAAAGCGGCACAGTGGTGAGAAGCGATGCAGCAGGCAAAAACGGCGCAGGCCCAGACGGGGAAGATGAAGGCCCAGGCGGGGCAGGCTCAGGCGGCGCAGGCCCAGCCGGGGAAGATGAAGGCCCCGCGCTCCTCCAATCCCCACCATGCCCCGGAGCCGGCTCCCGACGCGGAGCCCAAGGCCCGGGAGCGCATCATCGCCGCCGCCACGCGCCTGTTCTGCCAATACGGCATCACCGCCGTGGGCGTGGACGCGGTGGTGGCGGAGGCGGCCACGGCCAAGGCGACGCTCTACAAAGCGTTCGGCTCCAAGGAACGGCTGGTGGAAGCGGTGCTGGAACGCGAGGGCGCGGCCTGGCGCGACTGGTTCCTTGGCGAACTGCTCAAGGGAGAGGCAACGCCCCTCGCCCGCCTGCGCCGCATCTTCCCGGTGCTGCGCGCATGGTTCGGCGACGAGCGTTTCTTCGGCTGCCCGTTCATCAATGCGGTGGCCGAACACGACAAGAGGGACGATCGCATGCGCCAGATCGCCCTTGCCCACAAGAAGGTGGTGCTCGCCACACTCGCCCGCCTCGCCGCCGAGGCCGGCGCCCGGGACCCGGACGGCGCCGCCCATCAGCTAGGACTGCTCATCGACGGGGCCATCGTCGCCGCCATGATCACGCAGGACGAGAATGTCGCCCTCCTCGCCGGAGAGACCGCCGACCTGCTGCTCGCCCGCATGACCGCCGCCGAGGCCGCCTGAGCCAGGTTCGCGCCGGCCTCCGCCCACGCCGGGCCGGCCCCCAAGGACCCATGACGGCCCTGTGCGCGAGGCCGCTGGACGGCCCCGACTTTCCGTCCGCACGACTGAAATTCACCCCTCCCAATTGTGCAGCCGCGCCAGCTTGACGGCCCGCCCCGGCGCCCCCAATACGGTCGGCAAAGCGCCTCGGGAGGAAATATCATGCGTATTCGCGCCGCCATGCTTCGCACGTCCCCTGTGAGCAAGCCCTATGGGCAGACGCGCCCGCTCTCCATTGAAACGGTTGAACTCGCGCCGCCCCAGGCCGGCGAAGTCCTGATCAAGATCGCGGCGGCCGGCCTGTGCCATTCGGACCTGTCGGTGATCAACGGCGACCGTCCCCGCCAGCTGCCCATGGTGCTCGGCCACGAGGCGTCCGGCGTGGTGGTGGAGCCCGGTCCCGGCGTGACCGACCTTAGCCCCGGCGACCATGTGGTGATGAGCTTCGTGCCCACCTGCGGCACCTGCCCCTCCTGCCTCGACGGGCGCGCCCAGATGTGCGGCCCCGGCCAGGCCGCCAACGGCGCCGGCACCCTGCTCGGCGGCGGCCGGCGGCTCACCTGCGACGACGGCACCGATGCCTACCATCTGTGCGGCATTTCCGGCTTCGGCGAATATGCGGTGATCTCGCGCCGCTCCATCATCAAGATCGACCCCGAGATGTCGCTGGTGGATGCCGCCCTGTTCGGCTGCGCGGTGATGACCGGCGTCGGCGCCATCGTGAACACCTGCGGCGTGCGGCCCGGCCAGACCGTCGCCGTGGTGGGCCTCGGCGGCGTCGGCCTCTCGGCGGTGATGGGCGCGGTGGCGGCGGGGGCGGAGCAGATCGTCGCCCTCGACCTGTCGCCGGCCAAGCTCGACATCGCCCGCTCCTTGGGCGCCACCGACACCTTCCTCGCCAGCGATCCCGACATCGTGGACGCCGTGAAGACGGCAACCAAGGGCGGAGTAGACCATGCGGTGGAGATGGCCGGCTCAGCCCCGGCCTTCGAACTGGCCTACAAGATCACCAAGCGCGGCGGTACCACCGCCACCGGCGGCCTCGCCAACCCCAACGCCCGCGTCTCGCTGCCGCCGGTGCACCTGGTGGCGGAGGAGCGCACCATCAAGGGCAGCTACATGGGCAGTTGCGTGCCGCCGCGCGACATTCCGCGCTTCATGGCGCTCTACCAGCGCGGCAGGCTGCCGGTGAACCGCCTGCTCTCCTCCACCGGTCCGCTGGACGAGATCAACGAAGGCTTCGACCGCCTCGACCGCGGCGAGGTGGTGCGGCACGTCATCGTCTATTGATCCGCATGCGGCGGGGACGGACTTCCCTTCCCCGCCGCATGGCACGTGCGTTGACGCGATTTCTTGACGCGAACCGGTATCCACGTCGCTCAAAAACGCTCTAAAGTCGCGCCGCATCGAACAGGAGAAGCCATGCGCGCCGTCATCCGTCTCGCCGTGGTCGCGGCGCTCGCCCTCGGCCTCGGCGGCTGCGACAAATGCGGCAACTGGTTCGGCCAGGGCAAGCCGAACGCCTGCCAGTCCGGCACGCCCAAATAGGCATCCGGATATCCGGAATAGTTTTCGGGACGCCCGGCAGCCTCACCGCACGTTGGGATTGGGCACCCGGCCCTTTTCCGCCTTCAGCCGCGCGATCTCGGCACGGATGGGACCGAACGGCCCGTATTTGTGCTGCGCCTCGGAAAAGCTGTCCGCATAGGGGCCGTAAGGGGCGTCCACGGGCTTGTCGAGAAGGTCCGGAAAGTCCCGGTCCAGCCCTTCGCGATGGGGCCGCTTCTGGCTCGCCACATGGGCGGCCACGTCCCACGCATCTTCCGGCGCCAGCACCGGCATGACCCAGCTGACGCCGTTCGGCATGTTGTCATGGACGAAATTGGCGATGGTGACGAGCCGGTTCATGCCCGCGCCGTCATTGAAGCTGTCCGGCCCCCAGAGCGGCGGAACCCCATAGCCGAAGCTTGCATCCACCGTGTTGCGGCGCAGCCCCTCGCCGCCCGCCCGGTGGCAGGCGACGCACGTCTGCGCATAGACCACCGCCCCCCGCGCGGGATCGGCCGGCCGGTCGAGCACCGCGATGGCGCCTGCCCCCGCCCCTTCGATCTTCCCGTCCTTTGGCAGCGCCGAGGACAGGAGGGTGAGATAGGCGAGAAGGGCGCGCATGGGCCGCGCGTCCCGCGGCATGGTGCGCCCGTTCATGGAGCGGGTCATGCAGCTGTCGATGCGGTCCGCGAGGTCCGCCCGCTCGCCGGTGCGGGTGGAATATTGCGGATAGTCCGCCGCGGCGGCCACCAGCGGCAAGCCGAACTTCTTGCGGCCCGCATTGAGATGGCAGTTGACGCAGGCCAGGTTGTTGCCGGCGAAGCGCTGGGCGGGGTCGGCCGCGTCGGGTCCGATATGGCGCGCGCTTGCCTCCAGCACCGAGCGGCCGTAGCGGACAAGCCGGCCTTCCTCGTCGTCCGGCAGGAGATCGATATCGGGAATATCCCACACCGCAATGCGGGCATTGGCCGAGGCCAGACTGGTGGCGAGATCGGCCGCGGGCGGCGGCGTGCGAGGCGCGGCCTGCTGCCCGCGCGCCGCGCCCGTAAATGCCCCCATCAGGATAAGGCCCGCCACAAGGCTCACCGCCCCCACGCGCCGCTCCGTCATTCTCCGCCGCATCTGTCCCCCCGATTTGCTTTTGCGATGCCCGAAAAGGCCCGTCTTTGTTGCAACGCCGGCATGGCGCGGCTATAAGCGCGCCTTCGTTCGCGGCATGCGCCCCCCTGGAGGCGTGCCGGCGGCCGAAGACGCGTGCCCGGATCGGGACACGCGTTATCGTAGAATCTTATCAATGTTAGGACGAGTGCCATGACTGCCATCAAGGAACTGAAGGCTGTGGCGCGCCCGCGGGCCGGCAAGGGGGCCGCCCGTGCCGAGCGCCGCGCCGGGCGCGTGCCCGCCGTGATCTACGGCGAGAAGCAGGAGCCGGTGACGATTTCGCTGAACTTCCGCGAAATCAACAAGACCATCTACGCCGGCCACTTCCTCACCACGCTGTTCGAGATCGACGTGGACGGGACCAAGCACCGCGTGATCCCCCGCGACTACCAGATGGACGTGGTGAAGGACTTCCCCCTCCATGTGGACTTCCTGCGCGTCTCGCAGGGCGCAACCGTGACGGTGGAAGTGCCGGTGCACTTCGTGAAGCAGGAGGCCTCCCCCGCCCTCAAGGCCGGTGGCACCCTCAACGTCGTGGCCCACACCGTGGAGCTGGACTGCCCCGCCGAGTCGATCCCGGCCTCCGTCGAGGTGGACCTGACCGGTGCCGACTATGGCGACACCTTCCACCTGTCCGGCCTCAAGCTGCCCGCGGGCGTGACCTGGGCCGGCCATGGCGATGACACGCTGGCCACCGTGGTCGCCCCGTCGGGCCAGGCGGATGCCGCGGCCGAAGACGCCGCCGAAGCGGCCAAGGCCTGAGTCTGCGCCCCCTGATCCTGCTGTCGCCCTGACAGCGGGGTCGCTCTGTCGTTCCAACACCTGAGAACGCGTTGTCCGATCCGCTTGCGGTCCAGGCGGATCGGAGCGTGCTCAAGCGCTTTCGGGCCGGAGGAAAGCCACATGTTCCTGTTCGCAGGGCTCGGCAATCCCGGCCCGAAATATGCCGGCAACCGGCACAATATCGGCTTCATGGCGCTCGACGCCATCTGCCGCCGCCACCGCCTCGGCCCGCTGCGCCGCCGCTTCCAGTCCATGGCGGCGGAAGGCGAGATCGCCGGCGAAAAGGTGATCGCGCTGTTCCCCGAAACCTACATGAACGAGAGCGGGCGCGCCGTCTCCGAGGCGCAGCGCTTCTACAAGATCCCGCTCGACCACATCTTCGTCTTCCATGACGAACTGGACCTGCCGCCGGCCAAGCTGCGCATCAAGAAGGGCGGCGGCAATGCGGGGCATAACGGCCTCAGGTCCATCACCGCCCAGTGCGGCAACGATTATTTCCGCATCCGCCTCGGCATCGGCCATCCCGGCGACAAGGCGCTGGTGCATGCCTATGTGCTCAACGACTTCGCCAAGAGCGAGAAGCCGTGGCTCGACGCCATCTGCGACGCCTGCGCCGATTTTGCCGACCTGCTGACCCAGAAGCGGCCGGAGGAGTTCCAGAACCGCGCGCACCTGTTCCTCGACGCGCAGGGCTTCGGCGAGCAGAAGCGGGTGGGCGAGAAGGGCTGAGCCGCGCCGGCGATGCGGCCCGGCATGTTGGTCCCACGGGTTGCGGAGCCACGCCGTGAGGGGATATGCGGAGGGCAAGAGCTGTCCCCGCGACACCCCTCGCCATCTGACACTGCTGCCCCGACACCGGCCGGCGGCCAACCCTGAGCGTTCCATGGGCTTCAAATGTGGCATCGTCGGGCTTCCCAACGTGGGCAAGTCCACCCTTTTCAACGCGCTCACCCAGACCGCGGCGGCGCAGGCGGCGAATTATCCGTTCTGCACCATCGAGCCCAATGTGGGTGACGTGGCGGTGCCCGATCCCCGGCTCGATTCGCTGGCCGCCATCGCCGGCTCGGGGGCGATCATCCCCACCCGGCTCACCTTCGTGGACATTGCCGGCCTGGTGCGCGGCGCCTCCAAGGGCGAGGGCCTGGGCAACCAGTTCCTCGCCAACATCCGCGAGTGCGACGCCATCGCCCATGTAGTGCGCTGCTTCGAGGACGGCGACGTGACCCATGTGGAGGGCAAGATCTCCCCGGTGGACGACATCGAGACCATCGAGACCGAGCTGATGCTCGCCGACCTCGAAAGCCTGGAGAAGCGCGCCAGCGCCATGGAGAAGAAGGCCAAGGGCGCCGACAAGGAGGCCAAGGAAACCCTGGACCTCATGACCCGCGCCCTCGTCCTGCTGCGCGAGGGCAAGCCCGCCCGCCTCGCCCAGGTGAAGCCGGAGGAGGAGAAGATGTTCTCCATGCTCGGCCTCATGACCGCAAAGCCGGTGCTCTACGTGTGCAACGTGGAGGAGGCCTCGGCCAAGGAGGGCAATTCCCTGTCCGCGCAGGTGTTCGAGCGGGCGAAGCTTGAAGGCGCCATGGCGGTGGTGGTCTCGGCCAAGATCGAGAGCGAGATCGCCGTCCTGCCCCCCGAGGAGCAGAAGGACTATCTGGACGCCATCGACCTGGAGGAACCGGGCCTCAACCGGGTGATCCGCGCCGGCTACGAATTGCTCCAGCTCGTCACCTACTTCACCGTGGGGCCGAAGGAGGCGCGGGCCTGGACCATCACCGCCGGCACCAAGGCTCCGGCGGCAGCGGGGGTGATCCATACGGATTTCGAGAAGGGCTTCATCCGCGCAGAGACCGTCGCCTACGACGATTATGTGAAGTTCAAGGGCGAGGGCGGCGCCCGCGAGGCCGGGCGCTTCCGCCTGGAAGGCAAGGAGTATGTGGTCGCCGACGGCGACGTGCTGCACTTCCGCTTCGCCAACTGAAGCCATTGGCTAAGCCCGCGCGGCGCCCGGTTCCGGCTGTTGCCGGAACCGCTCTCAGGATTCGCAACTCGGGGTCTCCCCGAGTTGCGAAGCGTAACTCACTTGGCATCGGTCGAAGACCGAGGCCGATGGTATAGGGAACCGGGCATGGGCGGGCGCGAGGGGCCGGTGGAGATCGGCCGTTTCACCTTCACGAAGGCCGAGATCGTGCGCTTCGCGCTGGCCTTCGATCCCCAGCCCTTCCATGTGGACGAGGCCGCCGCCGCCGCCTCCCCTTTCGGCGGCCTGGTCGCGTCCGGCTGGCACACGGCCTGCGTCTGGATGGGCCTGTTCGTGCGCGCCAACGGCGCCGTGGCCGGCCTGGCGCCGGATCATCCCGCGGTGCTCTCGCCGGTGGGCGTGGGCTTCGGCATGACCGACCTGAAATGGCTCGCGCCGGTGCGGGCGGGCGACACCATCGTCTTCTTCACCGAGGTGCTGGAAGCCCGCCCCAGCGGCAGCCGCCCCGGCTGGACCATCTTTCACCGCCGCAACAGCGCCCGGCGGGAGGACGGCACGCAAGTCCTCACCTTCGAGCTGAAGCACATGGCGCCGGGATCCTGACGCGGGCCATGGGCATTAAATCCGCCCACCGCGCCGCCCGTTATCCCCACCCCACCTTGACGTTTGCGGCATCCTCGCCTTCCATCGCAGTCCAACGACAGGAGGGACGCCTTGCCCGACATCTTCTTCGAAGATTTCATCATCGGTGAGGTGAAGACGTTCGGCTCGCACCAGTTCGGCGAGGAGGAGATCATCGCGTTCGCGCGCGAGTTCGATCCCCAGCCCATGCATCTGGACCAGGCGGCGGGCAAGGCATCCCTGCTCGGCGGCATGGCGGCCTCCGGCTGGCACACCTGCGCCATCATGATGCGGCTCATCTGCGACGGCTTCCTGCTGCGCACCGCCGGCCTGGGCTCGCCCGGCATCACCGAGAACAAGTGGCTCGCCCCGGTGTTTCCCGGCGACGTGCTGACCCTGCGCCGCACCGTGCTGGAAAGCCGCACCTCCAAAAGCAAGCCGGACATGGGCCTCGTGACCTTCCGCTTCGAGCTGGTGAAGGCGGACAAGACCGTGGCCATGTCGCAGGTCGGCGTCATCATGATCAGCCGCCGCAATCCGGGAGCCCGCCTCGCATGACCTATTTCGAGGAACTGGAAATCGGCGACCACGAGGTGCTGGGCCGCCACACCTTCACCGAAGCCGAGATGATCGCCTTCGCCCGGCTCTATGACCCCCAGCCCTTCCATGTGGATCCCGAGGCGGCCAAGCGCAGCCATTTCGGCGCGTTGGTGGCCTCCGGCTGGCACACGGCGTCCATGTGGATGAAATTCTTTATCGCCTTCAACACCGGATCGACCAAGGCCCTGGAGGCCAAGGGCGGGCGGATGCTGGAGGTGGGCCCCTCCCCCGGCTTCACCAACCTGCGCTGGCTTAAGCCGGTCTATGCGGGCGACACCATCACCTACGCCACCGAGGCGCGGGAGAAGATCGCCACCCGTGGGCGCCCCCAATGGGGCCTGCTGAAGGCCTATAATTCCGGCACCAACCAGCACGGTGACCTGGTGATCGATTTCGAAAGCGCGGTGCTGGTGGCCCGCCGCGGCTGAGCAGCCGGTTTGAAAATTAGGCTCGCAGCCCTCTGCGGCGCTTCGGCACTGTCATGGGTAGTCCCGGCCATGACGGGAGTGGTCGCGGCAATGCCCCATTTTTCAACGTCAATGGAGCACGTAAACCGAAGCCCTGCCACCGACGATGGCACCCACCCTCAGCCCTCCAGCTCTTCCTTCAGGATTTCGAGCCGCAGCCATTCTTCTTCCGCCGTGTCCAGCGCGCCCTGTGCCTCGGTGAGCGCCGCGGAGGTCTTCTGGAAGCGGGCGGGGTCGCGGGCGTAGAGGGCGGGGTCCGCCAGTTCAGCCGCGATCTTCTCCACCTTGGCCTTGAGCGTCGCCATGGTCTTGGGCAGGGTTTTCAGCGCATGCTGCTCATGGAAGGACAGCTTGCGCCTGTCCTTGCCCGACGCCGCGGCCTGCGGCGGGGCCGCACCCTTGCCATCCGAGGCGCTGCTTTTGGCCTTCGCCGCCGGCGCGCCCTTGTCCCGCGCCTCCACGCCGCGGCCGCGCTGGGTCACCATGTCCGAATAGCCGCCGGCATATTCGCGGAACACGCCGTCGCCTTCGGCGACAATGACGCTGGAGACCGTGCGGTCGAGGAAGTCACGGTCGTGGCTTACCAGGATCACCGTGCCGGGATAGTCGGCCACCATCTCCTGGAGCAGGTCGAGGGTTTCGAGGTCCAGGTCGTTGGTGGGCTCGTCCAGCACCAGCATGTTGGACGGCAGCGCCAAGGCCCGCGCCAGCATGAGCCGGCCGCGCTCGCCGCCCGACAGCACCGAGAGCGGCGCGTTGGCCTGGTCGGGCGAGAACAGGAAGTCCTTGAGATAGCCGATGACATGCTTGGGCAGGCCGCCCACCATCACCTGGTCCGAGCCGCCGCCGGTGAGCGCATCCTTCAGCGTGGTGGTGGGGTCGAGGGCGGCGCGCTTCTGGTCGAGGCTGGCGATCTCCAGATTGGTGCCGAGCCTCACCGTGCCGCCGTCGGGGGCAAGCTCCCCGGTCAAGAGCTTGATGAGCGTGGTCTTGCCCGCGCCGTTGGGGCCGATGATGCCGATGCGGTCACCGCGCAGGATGCGGGTGGAGAAATCCTTCACCACCGCCCGGTCGCCGTAGGACTTGGAAATGCCCTTGGCCTCGATGACCAGTTTGCCGGAGGTCTCCGCCTCGCTCACCGAGAGCTTCACGTTGCCGACGGCGCGGCGCTCGTCCCGGCGGTCGCTGCGCATGGAATGCAGCAGGCCGAGGCGCCGGACATTGCGCTTGCGCCGCGCGGTGACGCCGTAGCGCAGCCAGTCCAGCTCCGCGACGATCTTGCGATCGAGCTTGTGGCGCTCGGTTTCTTCCTGCTCCAGCACCTCGTCGCGCCAGGCCTCGAAGCCGGAAAAGCCCTGTTCGAGCCGCCGGGTCTGGCCCCGGTCGAGCCACACCGTGGCGCGCGACAGGGTTTCCAGGAAGCGCCGGTCATGGCTGATGAGCACGATGGCCGAGCGCAGCCCCCTCAGCTCGCTTTCCAGCCATTCGATGGCGGGCAGGTCGAGGTGGTTGGTGGGCTCGTCGAGGAGCAGCACGTCCGGCTCGGGGGCGATGACGCGGGCGAGCGCCGCCCGCCGCGCCTCGCCGCCGGAAAGGTTGGAGGGGTCTTCCCGACCGGTCAGGCCGAGTTCGTCGAGCAGGTATTGGGCGCGATACTCCTGATCCCCCGGCCCCATCCCCGCCTCCACATAGGCCAGGGTGGTGGGGTAGCCGGAAAAATCGGGCTCCTGCGGCAGATAGCGCACGGTGGTGCCGGGCTGGAAGAATCGGGTGCCGGAATCCGGCGCCACCATGCCCGCCGCCACCTTCAGCAGCGTCGACTTGCCGGAACCGTTGCGCCCGACAAGGCACACGCGCTCGGAGGCGGAAACGGAAAGTTCCGCCCCGTCGAGCAGGGGTGTCGCGCCGAAGCGCAGATGGATGTCCTGGAGGAGAACGAGGGGAGGAGCCATGGCGCCGGATTAAAGCCCCCGGCGCCGGAACGCAAAGGGGTTGCTGCGGCGCCCGCCGCTCAGCTCGGGTCCAGCGACAGCGAAACGTCCCGCCCGGACACAAAAACCCGGCCGGGAGCGTCCCGTCAAACCATCAATGTAGGGTGGAAGATCCGTTGATCTTGGTCATCTGGTCCTTAAGGACCAGCTTTTTGCGCTTCAATTCGGCAATGCGAACGGGGTCGGAAGCCGGATGGGCAAGTTCGCGATTGAGTTCCTGCTCAATGGCCTGGTGGCGCCGCTTCAACTCCTGAAGGTGCGACTGGATGGACATTCTAAGCCTCTCCCTGTCTGCAACACGACATCAGTTTGTCACGGAGCCGACGAAGAGTCGATTGCCTTTCTCGCTCATCCGGCAAGCTCCCATCTTGCGGTGCGGCAAGCGCGTGCCATAGTCAGTCTCAAATGCGGGGGAAGGCCGGCGGGCCGTTCCAACTTTGGGAAGCAACCGTTTTTCCAGGGCCTCGGCAATGCGGCAGCGGGGTCGCGCGTTTGTTTCCACGGGGGTCTGCCGGCGCCATTCGGCGCGATGCTCCCCTGGATGTGGATGGCGACCCTGCCGGTGACGGATGTGGGAATGACGAGCGACGACGAACGGGAACTCAGGGTCCATCTGGAGCGGCTGAAGCAGGAGCATCGCGACCTCGACAGTGCCATCGATGCGCTGACGGCGGTCGCCGGCTCGGACGTGCTTCAGGTCCAGCGCCTGAAGAAACGCAAGCTGCAGTTGAAGGACCGCATCAGCCAGGTGGAAGACCAGCTGTTCCCGGACATCATCGCCTGAGGCTGCAGCGGACCCCGCGCGGCGACGCTCGCAGACCGGTGCCGTTGGGATGAGACCCTCCGGCCGAGGCCGGAGGGTCATGGGGCGGGGTTGCCCTCAGAGCTGGGCGAGCAGGGCCGCGGCGCTGGAGATATCGGCCTTGGAGGGCACGTCCTCCACGTTGAGGCACGTCACCACGCCGTCCTCCACCACCATGGAATAGCGCTTGGAGCGCACGCCGAGGCCGGCCGCAGAGCCGTCGAAGGTGAGGTCCAGGGCGGTGGCGAACGAGGCATCCGGATCGGCCAGGAACACGATCTTGCCGTCGGCGCCGGAGGCCTTCTCCCAGGCGCCCATGACGAAGGGATCGTTCACCGAAACCACGGCGATGGCATCCACGCCCTTGGCCGTGATGGCGTCCGCCTCGTGCACGTAGCCCGGCAGGTGGTTCTTGTGGCAGGTGGGCGTGAAGGCGCCCGGCACTGCGAACAGCACCACCTTCTTGCCCTTGAAGATCTCGTCGGTGGTCTTCGGCACGGGGCCGTCTTCGGTGAGAACGCGGAAGGTGGCGCTGGGCAGTTTTTCGCCGACCGAAATGGGCATCGTTGTCTCCGAAAGTCGCAGGCCGTTCCGGCCCGCCCCGACAATACGGGGTTCTACGGCGGAGAAAAGCGCGTCGGGAGGTTCATCCGGCCGTCGTTTCGACGCCCGCGCACCGGCTCAGGGCGCCGGCACGGGCACCGGCACCGTGGTGGTGATTGCCTTCGCGCCGTCCACCAGGGTCAAGGTGATGAGCGCCCCCGCCGGGTCCACCCCCGACGGCACGCCTTCGAGCGGCACCACGAAGCGGGCCGCCCCGTCGGGCAGCGCGGTCTTCTGCGGCAACGGCAGGGCCCAATGCGCATCGGGACCCTCGGCGAACAGGTCCGCCTTGGGGCTCGCCGCCTTCACCTCGATGACGAGGCGGCGCGGCAGCGTCGTCGTATCGATGGCCATGGATCGCACCGAGGGTGCATCGCCCGCCCCCAGCGCCTGCGGCGTCGGCACGGTGGCGCGGGCGGCGGCGATGCGCGCCGCATCCGCCCCGCCGGCAGCGTCGATGACCAGGGACAGGTCCACCTTCGCCGGCATGCACAGGGCCTCGCAGACGGCAAAATCGAATGCGATCCGGAGCCGCGCGGGCTGGGCGGGATCGGCAAGCTCAACCTTCAGCGGAAACAGAACCGCGCCCTTGTAGCCGATGGCGAAGCCGCCGCCGCCATCAGCAAAGCGCTTCGGGGCCGGCCACGCGATGGTGACGCCGGCCACGTTCTGCGAGCCCTCGAAGGACAATGCCGGCGGCACGCCGCTGTCGCCGGGATAGCGCCAATAGGTTTTCCAACCGGGCGCGAGGCGCACCTCGATGCCGGCATCCACATGGGCGCCCGATACCGTCCCGGCGATGAGTTCCACCTCGGCGCCGGGAACTCTGGAAAGGGCCTGCGCATCGGCCGCCGGAGCGGCAAGCCACAGGCCCGACAGGGAAAGGGCGGCGAGCCCCATACGGCCGCTTCCGGCAAACTTGTGCAACGAGATCATGCCCCAGCGGGTAGCCTCTCCGCGGCACCGCGCAAAGCCCCCTGCGTGCACAAGCGTGTGACAGCGGAAGACGGGGCAAGCCATTCCGGCACCCGCGCCCGGTGGCGCCGCGCTCAATTCGCATTTCCAAAAGCGCGGATGCGCGGTACCCTTCCGTGATGATTGCGAGCCAGAAACCCAACGTCCCAAGCGGGGGGTCGAGCTTTCTCGACGGGCAGTTGCTCATCGCCATGCCCACCATGCGCGACGAGCAGTTTGCGCGCACCCTCGTCTATCTGTGCGCCCACTCGGCAGAGGGGGCCATGGGCATCGTGGTGAACCAGCCGGCGAGCCACATCGACTTCACCGACCTTTTGGTCCAGCTCGACGTGATCCCCTCGGCCGAGCGCATCCTGCTGCCCAAGAGCGCCGGGGCGGTCAAAGTCCTGCGCGGCGGGCCGGTGGAGACCGGGCGCGGCTTCGTGCTGCACTCGGCCGACTATTTCGTCGAGAACTCCACCCTGCCCATCGACGACGGCATCTGCCTGACGGCGACGCTGGACATCCTGAAGGCCATTGCCGGCGGTCACGGGCCGCGCAGCGCCGTGCTGGCGCTGGGCTATGCCGGATGGGCGCCCGGCCAGCTGGAGACGGAGATCCAGGCCAACGGCTGGCTGAACTGCCCGGCCGATTCGGATCTCATCTTCGGCGAGGGGGTGGACACCAAGTACAACCACGCCCTGCGCAAGCTGGGGATCGATCCCGGCATGCTCTCCAGCGAAGCCGGCCACGCCTGACGCCGGCACGGCCGGCGGCTATGCCAACGGCCCCGGTCTTCGACCGGTGCCGAGAGGGCGACGCCCAGGCGCCGCGCCGGCTTGAACCCATCCTGTGGGATCAGCCCTCGCCCCAGCGGCGGGGGCGGTAGAAGGTGTGCACCCCGATGCGGTCGAGCTTGCGCATCTCCCGCACCCAGCTCGGATGCACCCAATAGGCATGATAATGGGTGGCCCGGCCCACGCTGGTCAGCCACAATTTGCCGTCCAGCATGTCGGCGGCGATATCCTTGGCCTGCACCCACATGTCCGGCTCGCGCACCACGTCGCGCACATTGTCGCAGGCGAAGGTGAACTGGCAGGCCAGATGCCGGTGGGCATTCTGATAGACGGCGCCGCACACGTCGTTGGGGTAGTAGCCCGAGAACACCCGGTTGACGATGACCTGCGCCACCGCGACCTGCCCCCGCTTGGGCTCCCCCCGGCTTTCGAAATAGATGGCTTCCGCCAGGCACTTCCGGGCCCGTGCCAGTTGCTCGCCGGCAAGGCTGAGGCGCTGGGCGGGCGAGGGCCAGATGCCGTCGCGCTCGCCATCCTCCGCCGCGTCCACCGCCTCCGCGTCGGCACTGGTGGCGATCTCAACCTGCCCGTCCGGTCGCGGGGCCGGCAGCGGCACGAGGCCCTGCTCGGCCAGGGCGTGATATTCAAAAGCCAGCGCCGGAAACACGTCGGGATCGCGGCTGAAGACCGCCACCGGATCGTGATGGAGCGCCGGCTGGGCCTCCGCCTCTTGCGGAAGCGGGGCGGGTGCCGCCGCGTCGGCAGGGACGCCCTCGCGCACGGCGCCGAAATCGGGACCGAAGGACGCATCCTCGGCGATGGGGCCGGAATTGTCCTGGATCAGCGGCAATTCCAGCAACAGGTCGAGGGCGAGTTCGAGATGGGGATGGCTCGGCCCGGTGCGCGCGGGCACATCCTCGGCGTCGAGCACCAGCGGCGGGGGATAGGCGAAGGCGTCGTCGTCCGACGCCGTCGCCACCGTGGCACCGGACGAGGGGGCCGGGTGGTCCGCAACCGGCGCGCCGGCGATGATGGCGGCCCTCAACGCCTCGGGCGGCACGGCCACATCGGTGAGCGAGGCGATGACGATGGCCGCCCCCGGCCGAATCACCCGCGGCGCGTCCGATGACGCCGCGCGCGGCTCCGGCAGGCCAGTGCCGATGGGCTGGGGCAGGTCGAGGGTGCTGACCTTCAGCGCCCGCGCCGGCCCGGCCAGCGTGACGAACCCGCTGGCGGGTGAACGGGTATCGGCGCCATCCGCCCCCGCACTTGCGGGCGGCACGGCGGCGAAAGCGGCGGCAAGCAGGACAGGCGACGCGAACCGCCTGATGCGTGTCCCTCGGTCTCGGCGAAACTCCATGGCTCCTGCCCTTGACGTGTCATCATGTCCCTAATGGGGCGCCGAAGCGTTGCCCGGCGGTGACACGCAAGAGCATTGTCCAATCAGCCTTGCCCGGCGGTTAACAGCATCGCGAGTTCCGCCTCGCGGGCGAACGGTGTCCGGCTACTGAGCGCGAGGCGGCGGGCGCGGGCGAGGCCGTGGGTGCCGAAGCGCACGCGGACGGCCTCCTCCACCCATTTTTCCTCCTGCGCCGCCCGGTGCGCGGCGCGCCGGCCGTCCTCGTCCATGAAGGCGAGATGGCGCGAAACCGCATCGTCGAACGCCTCCAGCCCCTCCCCCGTCGCCGCGGACAGGCGGATGACCGGCACTGTCCAGCCCCCTGCCCCGGAGCCGGAAAGCGAAAGCGCACCAGCCACTTCCGAGGCCGCGCGGCGCGCCACTTCCGCCATGTCGGCCTTGGTGACGACGATGATATCCGGCAGTTCCATGACGCCCGCCTTCATGAATTGCAGGCTGTCGCCCGAGGCCGGCTGGATGCACAGCACCACCGTGTCGGCGACGAGGGAGATGTCCGCCTCCGACTGGCCGACCCCCACGGTTTCCACGATGACGAGATCATAGACGGCGCGCAGCAGCACCACCGCCGCCACCGCATCGTCCGACAGGCCGCCGAGCCGGTCGCGTGCGGCCATGGACCGCACGAACACGCCGCGGTCCTCCGGGTCCGTCTTCATGCGGGCGCGGTCGCCCAGCAGGGCGCCACCGGTGCGTCGCGAGGACGGGTCCACCGCCAGGACCGCCACGGTACGGCATGCGGCGCGGGCGCGCTGCACCAGGGCATTGGTGAGTGTGGATTTGCCGACGCCGGGCGGACCGGTCAACCCCAACACATGGGCCTTGCCGGCCTGCGCCGCCTGATCGAGCAGGGCGACGAGGTCCGGCATGCCGCGACGGGTCTCCACCAGCGCGAGCGCCGAGGCCACCGCGCGCTTTCCACCCGTGCGCACGGTGTCGAGATCGAGCATGGGCGGCCGGGCGGCGGTAGTGGGGGCAGACAGCATGACGGCAAGTCTAGAGCGCGATCCGCGCAAATTGAACCAATTTGCAGGGTGAATCCCCCTGAACCCCGAGCCGAGAGCAGGCGTAATCCGCTTGCAATGCAACCGGAGCCATGGGAGCCGCGCAACGGAAAAAGGCGCCGGCCAGGGCCGGCGCCTCTCCCACTGATCGGATCCGTGCGGGGGAACGGAACCGATCAACAGCCGTGGATTCTTTCAGGTCAGCAATTGCCGCGGGACACGCGCACCACCGCGCCATTGCTCTGGCGCAGATAGCAGCGGCCGTCATTGCCCCAGAAGTAGTACGCGCGGTTGCGGTCCTGCTGGTTGCCGATGATGGCGCCGGTGGTACCGCCGATGACGGCGCCGGCCGCAACGCCGCCGGCCGAGCCGGTGACGGCGCCGCCGATGAGCGCGCCCGCCGTGCCGCCGATGAGCGCGCCACCCACCGTGTTGTTCTGCGCCACGGCAGGCGCCACGGTGCCGGCGAAGGTGGCAACGGCCAGGGCCAGGGCGAGGCCAGAACGGATGGTCATGATCTTCCTTTCCGCAGCAACCGGATGCGACCGGTGGCGTGCTGCGATGAATGCTGGTCTAGCAAAGCCTACATGAACACCAGATGAGCAGCACGTTCGGCCGTCATGCAGCTTCGCAACCGTTCTGCATCCACCGTCCGCGGACGTAAAGGGCGGCGCGCACGCTATGATGGCAATCTACCATAATGCCTCCATGCAGACGCGGGCCTGTGCGGGACTGGAATGCTGCACCGCCCGGAACGGCTCTTGCATCGCGAGGTGAGTTCGGTGCAGGCTCCGGCACCCTCGTTCCCAGGACAAACATTCATGAGCGAACGCAACCCCTTCGGCGGGACCATCACGCACCTTTCGCCGGCGGAGGTCCGCCAGGGCCTCGCCGACGGCACCATCCTTCTCGTGGACGTGCGCGAGACGAACGAGATCCAGGCCGAGCGCATCCCGGGCGCCACGCCCTTTCCGCTGAGCAAGTTCGACCCCACCGCCCTGCCCGACCCGGCGGGCAAGCGCCTCGTCTTCTCCTGCCGCTCGGGCCAGCGGTCCCAGCAGGCCGCGGCCTATGCCCAGAAATCGGGACTGGCCTACGAGGAGCACATGAAGGGCGGCATCATCGGCTGGCGCGAAGCCGGTTTTGAGGTCGAGCGCGGCTGAGCTGAAGAGCCCCCGAGACCGATCCGAAACGAAAAACGCGCCGCCCGGCCCCCGGACGGCGCGTTTTCATGTGTCCGGCCCGAAGCCGGATCAAGCGGTGGCGGCGTCCAGCTCGGCGATGATCGCCTTGCCCATGTCCTGCGTGCCGATGGTCTGCGTGCCCGGCCCGGCGATGTCGCCGGTGCGCTTGCCGGAGGCCAGCACGCCGGCGATGGCCTGGTCGATGCGGTCGGCCACCTCGCCCTGGTTGAACGAATAGCGCAGGGCCATGGCCAGCGAGCCGATCATGGCGATGGGGTTGGCGATGCCCTTGCCGGCGATGTCCGGCGCCGAGCCGTGCACCGGCTCGTACAGCGCCGCGCGCTTGCCGGTGGCCGGATCGGCCGCGCCCAGCGAGGCGGAGGGCAGCATGCCCAGCGAGCCGGTGAGCATGGCGGCGATGTCGGAGAGAATGTCGCCGAACAGATTGTCGGTGACGATCACGTCATACTGCTTGGGCCAGCGCACCAGCTGCATGGCCAGCGAATCGGCCAGGTTGTGCTCCAGCTCCACGTCCTTGTAGGCGCGCTCGTGGAGGGCCGTGACCACCTCCTTCCAGAGCACACCGGACTTCATCACATTGTGCTTCTCGGAGGAGGTCACCTTGTTGCGGCGGGTGCGGGCCAGTTCGAAGGCCACGGCGGCGATGCGCTCGATCTCGTAGGTGTCGTAGACCTGCGTGTCGATGGCCCGCTTCTGGGCGTTGCCGAGGTCGATGATGGTCTTCGGCTCGCCGAAATAGACGCCGCCCGTCAGCTCGCGCACGATCAGGATGTCGAGCCCCTCCACCACCTCGCGCTTGAGGGAGGAGGCATCGGCCAGCGCCGGATAGCAGATGGCGGGACGCAGGTTGGCGAACAGCTGCAGGTCCTTGCGCAGGCGCAGCAGGCCCGCCTCGGGGCGCGCCTCATAGGGCACGCTCGCCCACTTGGGGCCGCCCACGGCGCCGAGCAGTATCGCGTCCGCCGCCTTGGCGCTGGCCATGGCAGCCTCGGAAATGGCGACGCCATGCGCCTCATAGGCGCAGCCGCCCACCAGATCCTCTTCGAGGGCGAAGGAGGCAAGGCCCGCCTGGTCGAGCCATGCGGCCACCCGTTTCACCTCGGCCATCACTTCGGGGCCGATGCCGTCGCCGGCGAGGAGGAGCAGCTTGTGGGTGGCCATGGGTGGTGTCCTTGGAGTTCTCTTGGGCGTTCTTCCGGGCCTGCGGCTGTCGAGCCGTCCGGCCTCGATCCGCCTTGCCGCTGTCGCCCCCCTGAAGGCGGCGGTTCCGGCGCGGAGTGCTACGGCCTCGCCTCCTGAAGCGCAAGGGCGCCGGCACAAGATCGTTGCTGCAGTGCGGCGTCAGCCGCCCTTCACGAAGGCGGCGAAAGCGGCCGCGTAGTCCTTGTGCCAGCGCGACAAGGGCGGCCGGTTGGCGATGATGTCGCCCGCGGCCCACGCGATGCGCTTCTGGTCGAGGGCGCGGGTCACGTCATTGTCCGGGCACAGAATGTAGAAATCGCCGGCCTCGAGGCGCTCCAGCATGAAATCCACGGTCTGTTCCGCCGTCCAGGCCCCCGCCGGCTTCTGCGTGCACTCGCCCGCCGCGAGCGGGGTGAACACGAAGCCGGGGATGAACAGATGCGCGGTGACGGCGCAATCCGGCGTGTTGCGCAGCTCATGGGCGAGGGCTTCGGTGAACACCTTCACCCCGGCCTTGGAGACGTTGTAGGCCGGGTCCCCCGGCGGGGTGGTGATGCCCTGCTTGGAGCCGGTATTGACGATGAGCCCCGGCCTGCCGCGGGCGATCATCTTCGGCCCGAACACCCGGGAGCCGAGGATGATGCCCCACAGATTCACCGCGATCACCTTTTCCCAGTTCGCCAGCGGGCCGAACAGCGCGCTGCCGGGCTGGATGCCGGCATTGTTCAGGAGCACGTCCGTGCCGCCGAAGCGCTCCGCCACCTCGGCTTCCAGCCGCTCGATGTCGGACAGTTCGCTCACGTCCGTGGCGACGGCGAGCACATCGGCCGCCCCGCCGGTCGCGATGCCCGCGAGGCGGACGGCGGCGGCCTCCAGCTTTTCCCCCGGCAGGTCGGCGATAGCCACCTTCATGCCCAGCGCGGCGAAGCGGGCGGCGGCGGCAAGGCCGATGCCGGAGGCGCCCCCGGTCACGACCGCCACGGCATCGGGAGCAAGGGCGGGATGGGAGATGGCGGCAGGCGACATGGCTGTTCTCCTTCAGGGGGCGTGCCGTCTCAACGCCGGGTGGCGACGAAGGCTCCCCCGACGATGAGGGCGCAGGCGAGCGCCAGTGACCAGGACGGCGCGGCAAAGCCCGTCGCCACCAGCAGCAGCGTGGACAAAACCGGCGCGGCATAGGAGGCGACGCCCAAAAGGCGCACGTCGCCCCGCTTCATGCCGATGTCCCAGGTGTAGAAGGCCAGCCCCACCGGGCCAATGCCGAGCAGCACCACCGCCGCCCATTCCAGCGCGCCGGACGGCCACACGGTGCGCTCCAGCGCCAGATGGCACAGGCCCGCCAGCACCGCCGTGGCAAGGCAGAAGCCGGCCACCGCCTGGGTGGGCACATCCGCGAAATGGCGCGACGCCACCGAATAGGACGACCAGATGAAGGCGCAGGCGAAGGCGGCCAGATAGCCCGGCGCATAGCGCGCCTCGATGCCGGCAAAGCCGCCTTTCCCCAGCAGCAGCACCACCGTGCCGGCAAAGCCCAGCAGGGCGCCAATGACATGGACGCGCTTCAGCCCGCCGCCGGGCAGGAGGGCCGACAGCAGCACGATGAGCAGCGGCCACAGATAGTTGATGAGGCCGGCTTCCGCCGGCGGCGCCCATTTCAGCGCGGTGAAATAGAGGAAATGGTAGCCGAACAGGCCCCCCACCCCATGCAGATAGGCCAGCGGCCGCTGCACCAGCACGCCCAGCCCCGGCCCGGCCAGCGCCGCCCCCACGCCCACCGCCCCACCGATAGCGAAGGTGAGCGCGGTGAGGAGGAAGGGCGGCACCTGCCCCGTCGCCGCCGTCAGCACGGCAAGGGTCGCCCATAGCAGGATGGCGAGCAGGCCGATGCGGGTGGCGGTGGCGGAGGTCATGACGCGCAGATCACGGCGCGCGGCTCAGGGGCCGAGCAGGTCGATGAGGGCGGGGATCAGCGGCTCGTCGGCGGGGGGCATGGGCACGTCGCGCAGGCGCGCGGGGCGCAGCCATTGCAGCGCCTGGTGCTCCTTGCGCTGGATGGTGCCCTCCCAGCGGCGGCAAATCCACAGGGGCATCAGCAGATGGAAGGTCTCGTAGGCGTGGCTCGCGAAGGTGAGCGGGGCAAGGCAGGCCTCCTTCACCGTGATGCCCAATTCCTCGTCCAGCTCGCGGATGAGCGTCTGTTCCGGCCGCTCCCCCGGCTCCACCTTGCCACCGGGAAACTCCCAAAGGCCGGCCAGCGCCTTGCCCTCCGGCCGCTGGGCCACCAGCACGCGGCCGTCCGCGTCCACCAGGGCGCAGGCGGCGACGAGGGTGATCTTGAGGGGGGGTGCCGGCTTTGGTGCGGATTCTGTCATTCGAGCAGGGTCGATAGCTTGGCGAGGACTTCGTCCACAATATGGGCCGGCGCCGCCTCCACCCGCTGCGCACGCCGCGCCTTGAAATCGAGCGAGCGGGCCTGATCGCACCTCACAATGCCGGTGGTGTCGAGGCCACTGCCCGTAAGCGGAACGGAGAAGCCGATGTTACGGGCAAAGCCGCCTCCGGTGGTGATCGGCACCACGAGCGGCGTCCCGGTGAGGCGGTTGAACTTGCCGGGTGAAACCACGAGGACGCGGCGAAATCCCTGCTGCTCGCGTCCCTCGGTGGGATCCAGCGAAACCTTGTAGATGTCGCCTCGCTCCATCAAATCAGTTCGTCGCCGATGGCGGCGTCGCTCTGCCATGTGTCGTCAGGTTCAAGGCCCTCGCCCGGAACGCGGACCTGCTGCATCTCTTCGCGTGCAGACAACTCCCCCTCCTCCTCGGCCAGCAACTGGTCGAGGGTGTAGCGGGGCCGGCGCAAGCGGACCACCAGCGTCTCGCCCTCAACGGATAGCTCCACGCCCGCGCCTTGGGCGAGGGAGAGTTGATCGAGGATCGTCGGCGGGATCGCAAGCATCACCGATCCGCCGACCTTGCGCAGGTTTGCATATGCCATGACCGGACCTCAGTTATATCCAAATATAACCGCACTCTCCGGACGCGCAAGCCTCACGAGCGATAATCCCCGTTGATCGCCACGTATTCCTTGGTGAGGTCGCAGGTGAGCACCCGGTCGGAGCCGCGGCCGAGGCCGAGGTCCACGAACAGGTCGATCACGTCGTTCCGCATGTAGTGGGAGACCACGGCCTCGTCGTAATCGGGATCGCGCGCGCCTTCATGGGCGACGCGATAGTCGCCGAAGGCGATGGTGAGACGGTCGCGATCGGCGGGCTCGCCGGCCTTGCCCACGGCCATCACCACCCGGCCCCAGTTGGCATCCTCGCCGGCCACGGCGGTCTTCACCAGCGGCGAGTTGGCGATGGACATGGCGATGCGCCGCGCCGACTTTTTCGACACCGCCCCGGTCACCTGGATGCGCAGCAGCTTGCGGGCGCCCTCGCCATCGCGGGCCACCTGTTCGGCGAGGTCGGCGAGCAGGTCCACCAGCGCGCGGCGGAAGGCGCGCAGGTCGGGATCGTCCACGCTCTTCACCACCTTCGCGCCGCGCGCCTTGGCGGCGCCGGTGGCGAACAGCAGCAGCGTGTCGGAGGTGGAGGTGTCGCCATCAATGGTGACGGCGTTGAAGGTATTCCTCACCCCCTTGGAGAGCAGCTCCTGCAGCACGCCGGCGGCAATGGGCGCGTCGGTGAAGACGAAGGAGAGCATGGTCGCCATATCAGGGGCGATCATGCCGGCGCCCTTGGCGATGCCGTTGATGGTCACCGGCACGTCGCCCAGCAGCACCTGGGCGGTGGCAAGCTTGGGGAAGGTGTCGGTGGTCATGATGGCGCGGGCGGCGTCGAGCCACGGCCAGTCCACGAGGCGGCCGGCGGCCTCGGTCAGCGCGCCCTCGAACTTGGTGGCGTCCAGCGGCTCGCCGATGACGCCGGTGGAGGCAAGGAACACCTCCGAGGTCTTGCAGCCCAGCGCGACGGAAGCAATCTCGGCGGTGAGCTGGGTGGCCTCGCGGCCCTTGAGGCCGGTGAAGGCATTGGCATTGCCGGAATTCACCACCAGGGCGCGGGCCTTGCCCTTCTTCAGCAGCTCGCGGCACCACTCCACCGGTGCGGACGGGCACAGGGACTTGGTGGTGACGCCGGCCACCGTGGTGCCGGGCACGAACGACATGACCAGGACGTCGGTGCGCCCAAAATAGCGGATGCCGGCGGCGGCAGTGGTGAAAGTTACCCCGGGCACCGGCAGCAATTCGGGCACGAACTTGGGCGCGAGGGGAGAGATGGTCGACGACATGGCTGTTCCCCGGTGATGGCGCATCTCGTGTGCCGCAGCTTCAGGGTCAAGGCAAGGGCGCCGATGTCGCCGCCGTCACGCCGGGCTATGCGGCCGCATCACCCTGGGTAAATTATGACCGGGATGTCGGGACGGCCGGAGAAGGCCGTCCTTGGAGGGAGCAGGCCGGCCTGGCCCGCGCAAACCCGAGGAGAGCGACATGCGCGTGATGGTGATCGTGAAGGCGACGGCCGACAGCGAAGCGGGCTTCATGCCCTCGTCCGAACTGCTGGAGGCCATGGGCAGGTTCAACGAGGATCTGGCCAATGCGGGCATCATGCTGTCCGGCGACGGCCTGAAGCCGTCCTCGAAGGGCAAGCGCATCGCCTTCGACGGGACGAGCCGCATCGTCATGGACGGCCCCTTCGCTGAAACCAAGGAGCTGATCGCCGGCTATTGGCTGTGGGAGGTCAAGGACATGGAGGAGGCGGTGGCCTGGGTGAAGCGCTGCCCCAACCCCATGCCCGGCCCGAGCGAGATCGAGATCCGCCCGCTCTACGAGATGGCCGACTTCGGCGACGCCGTGACCCCTGAGGCAGTCGCACCCCACGACCGCGCCCGCGAGACCATCGCAAAGCGCTGACGGGACCGGCCGCCCCGCGCGCGAGGGGCATCCCCTCGCGCTTCAATAGCCCCGCTTGCGGTCCACCCGGTTCAAAACCTGCTCGCCCGCCTCGATCCGCCGGATATTCTCCACGATCTGCGGCGCGGCGGTACGCGGGATGGCGATGGAGGCGAGGTGCGGCGTCACCAGCACGTTGTCCATGGCCCAGAGCGGGCTTTCGGCGGGCAGGGGCTCCACCTCGAACACATCGAGGGTCGCCTCGGAAATGTGGCCTGAGCGGAGCGCGTCGATGAGCGCCGCCTCGTCCACCACCGGGCCGCGGGCCACGTTGATGAACTTGGCGCCCTTCGGCAGGTGCGCGAGGCGCGCGGCATTCAGCAGCCCGCGCGTCTGCGGCGTGAGGGGCAGCATCACCACCACGATCTCGCTGCCGGCGAGGAAGCCGGGCAAGGCATCGAGGCCGTGGAAGCAAGAGACGCCCTCCAGCGCCTTGGCGGTGCGCGACCATCCGCGCACGTCAAAACCCTGCCGGGCCAGTTCCAGCGCCGCTGCCGCGCCCAGATCCCCGAGGCCCAGCACGCCCACAGCGATCTCGCCGGCCGTGCGCGGATGCACATAGTGCCAGCGCCCCTCCCGCTGCGCCCGCTCAAAAGTGGGAATCTCGCGGGCGTGGCGCAGCACGCAGAACAGCACGAACGACGCCATCATCTGCGACATGTTCGGGTCGCTGAGGCGGGTGACGGGCACGTCAGGCAAATCGTCCCGCGCCACCAGGGCATCCACACCGGCGCCGAGATTGATGACAAGCTTCAGGTTGGGGAAGCGGGCGAAGAAGCCGTGGGGCGGCTTCCAGGCGAGGGCGTAGCGCACCTCCGCCGGATCGCCTTCCACATGACCGTCCCCCGCCCGCGCGATCCGCACGTCGAGGCCGGGACTGACGGCCTGAAGGGCGCTCTTCCAGTCCTGCCCGATGTCCACGGCGCTGTAGAACACCAGCGCCCCTCTGGCCTGCTCGCTCACGTTCCATCCCCTCCGCCGGCGCCGCGGCCCGCATCGCGGCGGTGCTGACGACCCGTTCGTAGCCCGGCACGCCGACGCCCGCCAAGCGGCAAGGCCTCGTGCTCTTGCTGCGGCCGGGAGGCGTCGGCCCAGCGAGGGTCGGGATGGCGGGCACCGGCTTTCCCGATTTCCCCGCCACTCTTTCAAATCGGGCGGAACCGGAGCGCGACCGCTGCGTTCTCTGGTGCGATGTTGCCGGAAGAACCATCGGATCATGTCAGTTCAAGGTCTTGCGCCAAGTACGGCCCCCGCCGCCCGCACCGTGCTGCTGGTCGAGGACGACGCCCTCGTCCGGCTGGTCACCGCCGCCGAACTGCGGCATTCCGGCCTCACGGTCATCGAGGCGGCCTCGGCGCAGGAGGCCTATGAGGCCATCGTCGCCGGCCTCCATGTGGACGTGGTGTTCACCGACGTGCGCACCGAGGGCAAGCTCGATGGCTACGAGTTTGCCCGTATGCTGAAGGCAGAGCGGCCCGACCTGCCCGTGATCCTCACCTCGGGCCACATGGACGGCGCGGTCGCGGCCATGGTCGCCCCCTTCCTCGCCAAGCCCTACAGCGTGGAAACCGTGATCCAGCTCATCCACGCCCAGTTCGCAGGCGGATCATCCTGATGTCCGAACCCAACGCAACCGAGCCCTGCCCCACCATTCTGGTGGTGGAGACCGATATCCTGGTGCGCCATGTCATCGCCGACTATCTGCGCGGCTGCGGCTACCGGGTGCTGGAGGCGGCGACCGGCGCGGAGGCAGCGTTGATCCTCGACGTGGAGGCGGAGGGCATCGATATCGTGCTCGCCGACGCCGCCGCCACCGGAGACCGGGAAGGCTTCGCCCTGGCCCGCTGGCTGCGGGAGATCCATCCCCACATGGATGTGGTCCTGGCCGGCTCCCCCGCCATGGCCGCCGCCCAGGCCACCGACCTGTGCGAGGACGGACCGGCGGTCGACAAGCCCTATCAGCCCCAGCAGCTCGGTGACCGCATTCGCTGGCTCATGGCCCGCCGCGCGCACAAGCGCTGAAGGCCTTTGCCGGCCTGTGCCGGCGCGCTCACCGCAGCATGTAGCGCACGCCGAAGCGCACCTGATGGGCGACCATGTCGCTCACCGCCAACATCCCCGCGGACGACGGGGAGCCAAGATCGAGGTAACGGTAGCTCAGGTCGAGGCTGAGGTCGGCGCTGAGCCCATAGGACACCCCCGCGCCCGCCGACCACGCGAACTGCCAGTCATTCACCGCCGGACCGAACGCGGCCGGGGCCACATCGAGCGTGGTGATGGAAAAACCAGCCCCGGCGCTGAGATAGGGCGTGAAACCGGCGAGGGTCACCATGTCCCAGTACAGGCTCGCCAGAGCCACCGTCGCATTGGCGGACAGCTCAGCGCCCCCGTTGCGGGCCGAGCCGAGATCGAGATAATCGAGGCTCACCTCGCCGCGCAGGAATGGCAAGAGGCGGTACCCAAGGCCACCACCCACCGACCAGCCCGAGCCGGACAGGTCGAGCCCCGCCGGCACGTCGGCAGTGGTGACGCGCGCGCCGGTGGAGGCCACATAGCCGGCGTCCGCCCGCATGTACCAGCCGGATGGCGCATCGTCCGAAACATCGGGCGGCGCGAGGGAGAAATCGCCGGGGCGGCCAAGCTTGGCCAGCATATCGGCGGTCTCCGGGTCAGCCGCCCGTGCCGCCGTTCCGGCCGACAGCAAGGCCAACGCCGCCGCGCCGACGAGAAGAGAACGCCCCGCACTCCAAAACCGCACCATTGCTTGAACCCGTGCCAAGATCCGCTTTCGAAGCGGACCCTCGCACGGCAAGTTTTAAGGCCGGATTAACCCTGACGAACGGTTAAGCGGGCGCTCAGGCGGCGACCTTCTGGAGCACGTCGATGACGTCGTCGACCACAGTCTCCACCAGGTCGCGGTCGTCGCCCTCGCCCATCACGCGGATCACCGGCTCGGTACCCGAGGGGCGGATGAGCAGGCGCCCGTGATTGGCGAGGCGGCGCTCCGCATCGGCGATCACGATCTTCACCTTCTCGTCCTCCAGCGGGCGGCCGCTGGCGTAGCGCACATTCTTGAGGATCTGCGGCAGCGGATCAAAGCGATGGCACACCTCGGACACCGGCTTGCCCCGCCGCGCCACCACGGCGAGCACCTGCAGCGCGGCCACGAGGCCGTCGCCGGTGGTGGAATAATCCGACAGGATGATATGGCCGGACTGCTCGCCGCCCACATTGTAGCCGTCCGCACGCATGCGTTCGAGCACGTAGCGGTCGCCCACGGCGGTGCGGGCCAGCGAGATGCCCTCCCCCGCCAGATGCCGCTCCAGGCCCAGATTGGACATGACGGTGGCCACCAGCCCGCTGCGGGCGAGGCGGCCGTCTTCCTTGAAGCTCTCGGCCACCACCGCCATCAGCTGGTCGCCGTCCACCACGTGGCCCTTCTCGTCCACGATGATCACCCGGTCGGCGTCACCATCAAGGGCGATGCCGATGTCGGCACGCACTTCCCGCACCTTGGCGGAGAGAGCGGCCGGCGAGGTGGAGCCCACGTCGCGGTTGATGTTCATGCCATCGGGCTCGACGCCGATGGAGACCACGTCGGCACCCAGCTCCCACAGGGCTTCCGGCGCGACCTTGTAGCCGGCGCCATTGGCGCAATCCACCACCACGCGGATGCCGTCGAAGGTCTGGTCGCGCGGCAGGGTGCGCTTGGCATATTCGATATAACGGGCGTGCACGCCTTCCAGCCGCTTGGCCCGGCCGATCTCGGCGGGCTTGGCGAGGCGCTTGGCCATGTCCTCGTCGATCAGTTCCTCGATCTCCCGCTCCACCTCGTCGGAGAGCTTGAAGCCGTCGGGGCCGAACAGCTTGATGCCGTTGTCGTCGAACGGATTGTGCGAGGCCGAGATCATCACGCCGAGGTCGGCGCGCATGGAGCGGGTGAGCATGCCCACCGCAGGCGTCGGCACCGGGCCGAGCAGCAGCACGTCCATGCCCACGGAGGTGAAGCCCGCCACCAGAGCGTTCTCGATCATGTAGCCGGACAGGCGGGTGTCCTTGCCGATGACCACGCGGTGGCGGTATTCGCCCCGCTGGAAGATCAGGCCGGCCGCCATGCCGACCCGCAGCGCCAGATCGGCCGTGAGCGTTGCGTTGGCGCGCCCGCGCACACCGTCCGTTCCGAAATATTTGCGCGACATGTTCCCTCTTGCTCCACGCTGGCGCGGGCACTGATTCCACAGGGTTTATCTGCCTTATCATCCTTCGCGCGCGGCGCGCGATCACTTCTCGTGACCCGTGCGCAATGAAGCAAAGCTCCCCCGCGCCGGGACGACGGCCCGGACGCCTGTTCTCTACGGCTGCAAAAGTGTCAAAAACAATGCCTTGGCCGCAGGGCAAGGCACGACACCCTGCAGAGCCTAGCCTTCAGGCCCAAACGCAGGGTTAAGGCGAAGATTGCGCCGGCCCCGCGCGCAATGCTAGGGCTCCGTTGATTCTTTGCGGAGATTGCCCCTCGTGACCTCAAGCGCCCTCGACGTTCTCGCCATCGGCAATGCCATCGTCGATGTCCTTTCCCGCGCCGAGGAGGATGTGCTGGCCCGGCACGGCATGGTGAAGGGCGGCATGGCCCTCATCGACGAGGCACGGGCGGAGGAGGTCTACGCCGCCATGGGGCCGGGCACCGAGGCCTCCGGCGGCTCGGCGGCCAATACGGCGGCGGGCATCGCCTCCCTCGGCGGACGCGCCGGCTTCGTCGGCCGGGTGAAGGCGGACACCCTCGGCACCGTCTTCGGCCACGACATCCGCGCCGCCGGTGTCGCCTATGCCACGGCCGCCGCCACCGACGGCCCCGCCACCGCGCGCTGCCTGATCCTGGTGACGCCGGATGGCGAGCGCACCATGAACACCTATCTCGGCGCAGCGCAGAACCTCACCACCGCCGACATCCACGCCGTCGAGGTGGAAAGCGCCGCGGTCACCTACCTCGAAGGCTACCTGTGGGACCCGCCCCCCGCCAAGGAGGCCTTCCTCGCCGCCGCGCGGATCGCCCACGGCGCCGGGCGCAAGGTGGCCCTCTCCCTCTCCGACGCCTTCTGCGTGGACCGCTATCGCGCCGAGTTCCTGGACCTGATCCGGGCCGGCACCGTGGACCTCGTGTTCTGCAACGAGGGCGAACTGAAATCCCTCTACGAGACCGCCGATTTCGATGCCGCCCTCGTCGCCCTGCGCGGCGACGCGAGGGAAGCGGTGGTGACGCGCTCGGAGAAGGGTGCCTCCTTCGTCACTTCCGGCGCGGTGGTGAGCGTGCCGGCCCATCCGGTGGAGAAGGTGGTGGACACCACCGGCGCCGGCGACCTCTTCGCCGCCGGCTTCCTCACCGGCTACACCCGCGGGCTGGACCCCGCCACCGCCCTGCGCCTCGGCGCGCTGGCGGCGGGGGAGATCATCGGCCAGATGGGCGCGCGGCCCCAGCGTCCCCTCATCGACCTCGCCCGCGAGGCCGGCCTCCTGTCGTGAGCGATTTGCCGAGCGATTTGCCGGCCGCTCCCGACGCGACCGACGCCGCCGGGCGGGCGCTCGCCGCCATCGACAGCCGCGCCCCGCTGCTGATGGTGCTGGGCGGCGCCGGCACCGGCAAGACCACCTTCCTGCACGCCCTGCGCAAGACCCCGCGCGGGCGGCAGGTGTTCCTCGCCCCCACCGGCGTCGCGGCGCTGCAGGCCGGCGGGCAGACCATCCATTCCTTCTTCGGCATTCCCCCGCGCCTTTTGAACCCCGACGAGGTGAAGCCGCGGGTGCAGGTGCGCCGGCTGCTCAAGAAGCTCGACCGGGTGGTGATCGACGAGGTGTCCATGGTCCGCGCCGACCTCATGGACGCCATCGACATTTCGCTGCGCATCGCCCGCGACACCTCCGAGCCGTTCGGCGGGGTGCAGATGGTGCTGGTGGGGGATTTCCTGCAACTGCCCCCGGTGGTGCCCATGGCCGAGCAGGAGATGCTGGGCCGGATGGGCTATGAGGGTCCCTTCGCCTTCAATGCCAAGGCATTGGCCGACCGCGAGCCGGTCGGCGTGCCGTTCACCCATGTGCACCGGCAGACCGACCGCGCCTTCATCGCCATGCTGGACGCCATCCGGCGCGGACGCGGCGCGCGGGAGGCGGCGGAGGCCCTGAACGCGGCCTGCGTGCGCCCCCATCGCGACGGCGCCCTGCCGGTGCTGCTCACCCCCACCAATGCCCGCGCCGACGCCTATAACGCCCGTGGCCTTGCCACTTTGGCCGACGCCGGCCGCGAATTCTCCGGCCTTTTGAAGGGCGAGTTCGGACTGGAGGGCGACCGCCTGCCGGTGGCGGAACGGCTGGTGCTGAAGCGCGGCGCGCGGGTGATGGCCCTGCGCAACGATCCGGCGCGGCGCTGGGTCAACGGCTCGGTGGGCACGGTGGTGGGGCTGGGCGAGACCTCCGCCATGGTGAAGCTGGATGCCGGGCCGGTGGTGGAGATCGATTCCTTCACCTGGGAGCGCATCCGCTACGGCTGGGACGAGCCCGGCGGCCGCATCGAGGCGCAGGTGGTGGGCACCTACACCCAGCTGCCGCTGGCCCCCGCCTGGGCGCTGACCATGCACAAGGCGCAGGGCCTGACCTTGGAAGACGTGCGCATCGACTTCGGCGACGGCGCCTTCGCCCCGGGCCAGGCCTATGTGGCCCTCTCGCGGGCGCGGTCTTTGGAGGGCCTGTCGCTGGTGCGGGCGATCCGCGGGCAGGATGTGCGCGTGGACCGGCGGGTGGTGGGCTTCATGGAGCGGTTTGAGGGGTGAGGGGCTGGCGAGCCCTAAAACATCGACGTGCGTTGCCTTCTACAATCACAGAGAACAATATCGAGATCAGAGCCTGTCGAAAACGGAGCCCATTCGCGGACTAAACAGGCGCTCGTATGTCCGAAGCAAATACGTATCAGTCATCCCTGCGACGTAATCACTGATCACACGAAGGTCGCCGCCCTCTCTATCAAAGCGACTGAGTGCAGCACGCGGGAGAAGCCGGTAAGGCTCTGCCTGCATGGCCTCAAAGACGGCCACGACCATTTGCTGTCCCTTAAACTCAAGATGCTGAACCTCAGGACTCTTGATAACTGCTTCGAAGACAAACTTCTGAAGAGCATCAAGAAAGACCCTCTGACGCTCCAGAAGTTTGACCCGATAGCGGATTAGCGGCTCATCGAAAATTTCAAGCTCAACAAATTCTACCGCCGTAACAAAGTGATGAACAAGCCGACCAATAAATCGCTTCCGAGAGTCGCTCGATCCAAACAAACCAGAAACCATCGACGAAAATGCATCATTTCCAAACTCATTCGGGTATTTAACCTTGAGAACGTCCAGAAATGAGGAGCAGCTATTTTGAATTTCAACGGAAAAAGACTCCTTCGAAACAAGCCCCATCGCAATGGCATCCTCAAGGTCATGAACCCCGTAGGCAATGTCGTCAGCGACGTCCATGATGCTGCAATCTAAAGATTTGTGCTCCGCCTTCGCATGTCGTTTTTCACTTTTTAAATTACGGATGAATTTATCAACATCATCCTTTGACAACGGCTCAAATATCCATTCAACAACATCCCGCTCCGAATCCATGTAACATTTTGGCGGCTTGCACTTATCGCCATCCAAAACCTTAATAATTGTATTTTTTTCCAAGAGAGACGGCAATATATGCGGATTAAATGCCTCACTGTAAGAAATTGGATACTTGAGAACTCCAAGTAAACTTCGCCTGCAAAGATTAGCTCCCGCATTCGAAGAGAAAGACTCCAGACGCGCCAAGATGCGAAGACTCTGACCATTTCCCTCAAATCCGCCATGAGCGCGCATGCAGTAGTTAAGCGCAACCTCTCCACCGTGACCAAATGGAGGATGGCCAAGATCATGCGTGCACGCAATTGCATGTATCATTGACCGCGGAGGCAATATATTTGTCGCCTTATGATTTTCGAATGTCTTTTTTAACTGCTTTACTATGCCCCCGGCAATTTGCGCAACTTCAAGCGAGTGAGTTAGTCGGGTGCGGTAAAAATCACTATCACCCAAATTGAGAATTTGTGTTTTACCCTGCAGACGCCGGAACGATGCCGAATGAATGACACGCGCATAGTCAATGTCGCCAGTCTCGCGGGCATCCTCGTTCTGCGGATTCCATTTTTCGCGGCGCTTCAGCCAACTCATGTTTTTTCCTACTGCGGGATGGATTGGCAGAGCTTCGCATCCAACATCAATGGAGGCAAGGGGTGCACGTGTTAGGCACAGATATTGCCCTTGCTAAGGACCCGCGCCAGTCGGCTTCCTCTGATAGGTCTTTGTTTGTGCATCGACAGTTAGGACAGCGCGAAAACCGCCTTCGAGCTAGTAGCTGATCCGCCTTTCTATCCCACGCACGAATAGCGACTTAGCTCCGCTCCCCTCAAGCCTCCGCCCAGCGCTCCGACCTGAACGCCACGGCAATCGCCTGGGCCCGCGCGGTGGCGAGATCGTCGTCGTCCAGCCCCTCCGCGTCCACCGTGGCGCAGGCGGTGCGGGCGGCGAGCAGGAGGTCCACCTTGGGGTGGGTGTCGCCTTCCTTGTCGCCATAGCCGAAGTAATCGCAGGTGGAGACCAGCAAAAGCTTGGCGAACAGGTCCGGATCGCTAAAGGCGCCGGTGCGCTCCAGCATGGCGGCCACCGGTCCGGCACGGATGGGCGAGACGCGCCCTACCCGCTCGCATTCCTGAAGCGCCAGCAGGGCGAGGTCCCGGCACACCTCCGGCAGGGCGAAGCGGTCGCAGATGGCGTGGATGCGGGGCAGGCCGCGCTCCATGTGGCGGTAATGCACCGGCAGGTGCTCGCGCGGGGAATCCGACTTGCCCGCATGCATCACCAGCAGCGCGAACCGCACCTCCAGCGGCGCATTGCGCCGGGCCGCCTCGGTGAGCGAATTGAGGATCAGCACGCCGAGGTCGATCTCGTCCGCCGTATCGGTGATGTGCGGCACGCCGAACAGGGACGCCACCTCCGGCAGCACGATCTCCAGCACGCCGCAGTCGCGCAGGGCCTTCACCATGGCGGCGGGGGCCGGCGCCATCAGGCCGCGCTCCAGCTCCGGCCACATGCGGGCGGGGGCGAGGGCATCGAGCGCGCCCACCTCCATCTGCTCGAACATGAGGTCGAGGGTGTCCTCGTCGGCGCTCGCGTCCTGTTGGTTGCTCTCGGCGATGAGGGCCGCGAGGCGCAGCAGCGCGAGACCGGGATGGGTCTCGATCATGTCCTCGATGCGGAAGGGGGGCGTCTTGTCCATCCGGGAATAGGACCATCACCCCAATGGGGAACGCAAGCCCATGAAAAGGGCATGCCTATAACTTAAGCGATTGGGGTTCAGCCCGGCCTATACTGGGATGCGCACGGTGGCCCGCAGCCCGCCCATGGGGCTGTCGGCGAGGATCACCTCCCCGCCATGGGCGCGGGCGATGTCGCGGGCGATGGAAAGGCCGAGGCCCGAGCCGCCGTCATCCTGGTTGCGCGCATCATCCAGCCGCAGGAAGGGGCGGAACACCTCCTCGCGCTTCGCCTCGGGAATGCCCGGCCCGTCGTCGTCCACGCTCACCATCAGCCAGCGGGCATCGCGGGTGCCGGTGATGGCGACGCGGGCGGCGTGGCGCACCGCATTGTTCACGAGGTTGCCGACACAGCGCTTGAGCTGGTCGCCCTTCACCTCCACCAGCGGCGGGCCCATGAAGCTGGCCTGCGCGATGGCGCCATCGCGCTCGGCATTGAGGCGCAGGTCCTCCACCAGCGCCGCCATGTCGGTGAGCACGGCCTGCTCGCCGGGATCGCCGCGGGCGAAGGCGAGATAGGCCTCCAGCATGCCGGCCAGTTCGTCCACGTCCTTCTTCAGCGCCTCGGTCTCCGGCCCCTCCTCCAAAAAGGCCAGCTCCAGCTTGAAGCGGGTGAGGATGGTGCGCATGTCGTGGGAGACGCCGGCGAGCATGGTGGTGCGCTGCTCGATCTGCCGCTCGATGCGCCGCTTCATCTCCAGGAAGGCGATGGCCGCGCGCCGCACCTCGCGGGCGCCGCGGGGGCGGAAATTCTCCACGTCCCGCCCCTTGCCGAAGGCCTCGGCGGCATCCGCAAGGTTCTCGATGGGGCGGATCTGGTTGCGCAGGAACAGGATGGCCACCGTCAACAAAACCAGAGATGTCCCCACCATCCACAGGATGAAGATGTGCGAGTTGGAGGCATAGGCGGCATTGCGCGGGGCGAAGATGCGCAAAACCGCGTCCTCCATCTTGATGCGCACCTCGATGAGGTTGGAGCGCCCCACCGTGTCGATCCATACCGGCTGCTGGATGCGGCGGCCGATCTCCCGCGACAGGGAGCTGTCGAGCACCGAGAAGAAGGGCTTGGGCCCCGGCGGCGGCAGCGGGTCCGGCGGCAGCACGGTGACGTTGAGGGCGAGGTTGCGCCAGGCGACACGGCGCAGCTCGGTGAAGTCCTTGTCCTTGGGCAGCAGATCGTAGAGCGCCACCACCGCCGAGATGTCCTGGCTGACCGCCGCGGACAGGCGGCGCGTGACGGTATTATAATGGCGCTCCATGAAGACGAAGGCCACCACCGACTGCAGGATCACCATGGGGGTGACGATGATGAGCAGCGAGCGCGGATAAAGCCCCTTGGGCGTCACCCGGTTGAACCAGGCGGCAAAGCGCGTGTTGGCGTCCCGCAGCCAGGCGGCGAGCACGCGCAATCCGGACGGCCCGCTCTCGGCCACGCTCAAGGCGTCACCACCAGGCGATAGCCGATGCCGCGCACCGTCTGCAGGAACACCGGATTGGCGGGATCGCGCTCCAGCTTGCGGCGCAGGCGGTTCACCTGCACGTCCACGGCGCGCTCGCTCGCTGCCCCGCCGCCGGCCAGCGCAAGGCGCGGCACGGTCTCGCCCGGCGCCTCGGCCAACGCCCGCAGCATGTCGCGCTCGCGCTCGGTGATGCGCACGATCTCGGTGTTGCGGGTCAGTTCGCCCCGCTCCAGGTGAAAGGCGAACTCGCCGAAGCGCACGCTCTCGATGGCCTTCTGCGCCGGCGGCAGCGCCCGCTTCAGGATGGAGCCGATGCGCAGCAGAAGCTCGCGCGGCTCGAACGGCTTGGCGAGATAATCGTCCACGCCCGCCTCCAGGCCGGTTATGCGGTCGGAGGTCTCCGAACGGGCGGTGAGCATCAGGATGGGCACGGCGGAGGAGCGCCGCAGGTCGCGGGCAAGGTCCAGCCCGCTCTCTCCGGGCATCATCACGTCGAGCACCAGCAGGTCGAAGGCGAGCCCGTCCAGCCGGCTGCGCGCCTCGGCGGCATTGGCGGCGGTGGTCACGCGGTAGCCGTGCTCGGTGAGGAAGCGCGACAAGAGGGTGCGGATGCGGTTGTCGTCGTCCACCACCAGAAGATGGGGCGCATCATCGGCGACGGGCACGGGGGCGGGCGCGGCGGCGCCGGAAGCGGCATCAGACATGGGGGCGCTCGCAAATCACACGCGTGCAAATCACACGCGTGCAGGTCTCGGTCATGCCGGTCTCGGTCATGGCCCGACCGGGCTGTTCGAAGGGGCGGCCGGCCGGACCACCCGGCGTGCCGTCACGCCGGCCGGGCCCGGGCCGCGCGGTCGGCGCGCTCGATAAGGCGCTCCACCGCGGTGCGATCCTCCGGGTCGATCATGGCGAGAAGAAAGCGCTGCACCGCCTCCCGGCCGTCGGGCCCGCTCGCCTCCAGCGCCGTGGCCATGCGCCGGCTCTGCAGGCCGACGAACTGGCGCGCCAGCGCCTCGCCCTTCGCGGTGGGAAACAGCAGGCGCTGGCGACGGTCCGATGACCCCGCCCGGCTTTCCACGAAGCCTTCGTCCACCAGCTCGCGCAGCACGCGGCCCAGGCTCTGCTTGGTGATGCGCAGGATGTCGAGCAGGTCGGTCACCCGCATGCCGGGATGCCGGTTCACGAAATGGACAACACGATGATGCGCCCGGCCGAAGCCGATGGGCGCCAGGATCTGGTCCGGATCGCCCACGAAGTCCCTGTAGGCGAAGAACAAAAGCTCGATGAAATCCACCAGCGGCACGCCGGCCGCCGCGTCCTCGCGCGCCGTGACCGAAGGGGGAAGCGCGGGGTCCATGAGAGAATTTATGTCAGTCATGTTGACTTTTTCGTTCTGATCGTTACTTCAGGAGCCGGTTCTACGAAATGATCGGTCGCCCAGCCTCGACACAAGGTTCGATCATTTCGTGGCTTTGCCGGCTTCTTGAGCAGGCGTAAAGATATCCCCATGCGGCATCGCTGGAAAGCGGCGGTTGTAGCGGGAGAAGCCGCGCGGACGACGCGGTTGGAAAAAGGAGTTCGAGATCATGAGCGCTCAGGGTGTCCCCTTCGACCAACGTGACGGCTGGATCTGGTACGACGGCGTGTTCGTGCCGTGGGCCGATGCCAAGCTGCATGTGCTGTCCCATGGCCTGCACTACGGCAGCACCGTGTTCGAGGGCGAGCGCGCCTATGGCGGCACGATCTTCAAGAGCGCCGAGCATTCCGAGCGCCTGCGCCTGTCCGCCGAGATGCTGGATTTCACCATCCCCTACACCATCGGCGAGATCGACGCGGCCAAGAAGGCGACCCTCGAGAAGAACAATCTCGTGGACGCCTATATCCGCCCCGTGGCCTGGCGCGGCAGCGAGATGATGGGCGTCGCCGCCCAGAAGAACACCATCCACCTCGCCATCGGCGTGTGGGAGTGGCCGAGCTATTTCGATCCCGAGCAGCGCCAGAAGGGCCTGCGGCTCGACCTGTCGCAGTGGCGCCGGCCCGATCCCGCCACCATCCCCTGCAAGGCGAAGGCGGCCGGTCTCTACATGATCTGTACCATCTCCAAGCATCGGGCCGAGCGCCGCGGCTTCGCCGACGCGCTGATGCTCGACTATCGCGGCTATGTGGCCGAATGCACCGGCGCCAACGTCTTCTTCGTGAAGGACGGCGTGATCCACACCCCCACCCCGGACTGCTTCCTCGACGGCCTCACCCGCCGCACGGTGATCGACATCGCCCGCCGCCACGGCATCGAGGTGGTGGAGCGCCACATCATGCCGGAGGAGCTCGCCTCCTTCACCGAATGCTTCATCACCGGCACCGCCGCCGAGGTGACCCCTGTGGGCTCCATCGCCGACTGGCACTTCGCCCCGTCGGGAATCACCCATCAGCTGATGGATTCCTACTCCGCCGAAGTGCGCCCGAAGCAGCAGGCCGCCTGAGGCCACGGACCGGACAGACCTGCGGAAAAGGACCTGCGGAAAGGGCGTCGCTCGCGCGGCGCCTTTTTTGTTTGGCCCGGGGCAAGGCTCCCTTGTCACCGTCCTTGTCACTGAAACGTCATCCGCCACCACAAGGTGTTGACGCTCCAGCCGAAGCACGCCACACCTTGCGGGTGAACGCGCACCCTAGAAACTCCCTCCTCCAGAGCGGCCTGCGCCGTCTCGAAGCCGTACCCGTCATCGGTCCCCTGCTCGCTTCGGTAAGCGGCATGGAACGGGCGACCCTGGCGGTTCTCGGCTTCGTCGCCATTGCCTTCTACGTCTTCATCGAGGTGGCCGACGAGGTGATGGAGGGCGCCACCGGCGGGCTCGACCGCGGCATCCTCCTCGCCCTGCGCAATCCCGCCGACCCGTCCGACCCCCTTGGGCCGCCGTGGCTTGAGGAGGCCATGCGGGACTTCACCGCCCTCGGCGGAACCAGCGTGCTCACCCTGCTCACCCTGCTGGTGGTCGTCTTCCTCATGATGACGCGCAAGCGCCATGCGGCCTGGCTCGTCCTTTTGTCCGTGGCGGGCGGCACCGCCTTGTCCCAGATCCTGAAATGGGGGTTCGATCGCCCCCGGCCGGACCTCGTGCCCCACGGCATGGAGGTCTACAGCCAGAGCTTTCCCTCCGGCCATGCCATGCTCTCGGCAGTGGTCTATCTGACGCTGGGCGCGCTGTTGGCGCGCACGCAGGCGCGGACGCGGGTCAAGGTCTTCTTCCTGGGCTCGGCGGCGGCGCTCACCGTCATCGTCGGCATCAGCCGCATCTATCTCGGTGTGCACTGGCCCACCGACGTGCTCGGCGGCTGGGCCCTGGGCGCGGCCTGGGCCTGTTCCTGCTGGCTGCTGATGCTGTGGCTGCAGCGCCGGGGCGAGGTGGAGGGCGAAAATGGGATGCCCGCCACCGGTGAAGCCGGCTAGAGCGTTTTCGAGCGAAGTGGATACCGGTTCGCGTAAAGAAAACGCGTAAACTCAATAACCTAGAGCATTCCCCTGATTCAGTGAAACGGGGAAATGCTCTAGAGCGTTTTCGAGCGAAGTGGATACCGGCTCGCGTAAAGAAAACGCGTAAACTCAATAACCTAGAGCACGCGCCGATCAGATTGCATCGCAATCTGATCGGATAACGCTCTAACCCCCGCCTCAGGCGCGGAAATACAGGCTGTGGTCGAAACCGTTGAGGATCGCGGAAGTCGGCAGGATCGGCAGCGTCCCATAGAACTCCGCGACCGACTGCAGGGTATTGGGCACCGCGGCAAACTCGTCCACGATGCGGCAATAGTCACGCGACAGGGTTGCGTTGTCCGGATCCAGGTTGGTCACGAAGACGAGGCCGGTGGGTGGTGCATCAAGGCAGATGACCCGGAGATCGGGCCGGTACTTTCGCAGGATCGCCACCACCTTCCAGACATCGCCCGTCCACCAGCCCTCATGGCGCGTGCCCTTGCTCAGCCGCAAGGCATCCGACATTGATCTGGGCAACATGGTGTCGCCGACCGGCAGACAGTCGTGCATCGCGATCAGGGAACGGGGGGCGCACAGCCGCTCGGTATTGTAGAAATCACGCAGAAGATATTCGAACTGGTGCAGCCCATCGAGGAACGCCAAGTCGATGGGTCCACCCAGCGCCTCTTTTACGTCCACCTCGTCGAAGAAGGCATCGCTCGGCATCTGAAAGAGGCGCACGTCCTTTTTCCCGCTCGTCACGTTCTGACCGAGCTGGAAGGCCGGGTCCACGCCGATGGCGCGCTCGCAGGCGATTTGAGAGAAGCAATCGCCTTTGCAGACCCCCACCTCAAGATAGCGCTTCACACTGCGCGTCTTGGCGAGCTTCTTCAGAACGGTGACGTAGTATTCACCGCCAAGTTCGGTGGGATGACCAGCCAAGATGGGAGAGATCACCTCCACCGGATGGACCGGCGCCTCAGGCCGCTCTGCTGCGGTGTCGCGTGCGAGAACCTCGGTGATCATGAGTCCATCCCACCCTTCGCAAGGCATCATTGTCGCGTCGGTCCGGACCGCCGAACGACCTCTTGCCCCGTTTATGCGTTGGGAATCATTTAAGCGATCACAACCGTTCCGCGCAATATCCAGCCCAATCCACTGCAGCAAAACACGTCAGTCGAACAGGCTCGAGACCGATTCCTCGTGGGCCGTGCGGGCGATGGCCTCACCGATGAGGGTGGCGATGGACAGCACGCGGATGTTGCGGGCCACGCGCACCGCCTCGGTGGGCTGGATCGAATCGGTGATCACCAGTTCCTTGAGCTTGGACGCGGTGATGCGCGCCACCGCCCCGCCCGACAGCACCCCGTGGGTGATGTAGGCGTGCACCTCCCTGGCGCCGCGGGCGAGCAGGGCCTCGGCCGCATTCACCAGCGTGCCGCCCGAATCGACGATGTCGTCGACCAGGATGCAGGAGCGGCCTTCCACGTTGCCGATGACGTTCATCACCTCGCTCTCGCCGGGGCGCTCGCGGCGCTTGTCGACGATGGCGAGCTGGGCGTCGATGCGCTTGGCCAGCGCCCGGGCGCGGACCACGCCGCCCACGTCCGGCGACACCACCATGACGTTGGAGAGGTCGAACCGCTCCTTGATGTCGCGCACCATCACCGGGGCCGAATAGAGGTTGTCGGTGGGGATGTCGAAGAAGCCCTGGATCTGGCCGGCATGCAGGTCCAGCGTCATCACCCGGTCGGCGCCGGCATGGGTGATCAGGTTGGCCACCAGCTTGGCGGAGATGGGCGTGCGCGGGCCCGGCTTGCGGTCCTGCCTGGCGTAGCCGAAATAGGGCAGCACCGCGGTGATGCGCTTGGACGAGGCCCGGCGCAGCGCATCGATGATGATGAGCAGTTCCATCAGGTGATCGTTGGCGGGGAAGGCCGTGGACTGCACCACGAACACATCCTGCCCGCGCACGTTCTCCTGGATCTCGACGAAGATTTCCATGTCCGCGAAGCGCCGCACCACCGCTTTGGTCAGCGGGGTGGCGAGATAAGCGGCGATGGCTTCAGCGAGCGCGCGGTTTGAGTTGCCCGCGACGAGCTTCATGGATCCGTTCTCCGCTGACATGGGTCGCTCCGCCCCGGCCGCACCGGGAGCTGGTCGAAAGCTTGAGGCGTTCTGATAGGCGGGCCGTCACAATCTTGTAAAGGCCCCGCGGCATCTGCGACGACGACTGCGCCCGGCCCGAATGCCGGGAACATCGCTCACGCCGGAGCAGTCACCCCTGCGCAACATTGGTGCAAAAGGATTTTCCGGCGCGAGGGCCGATTATTGGTCGATCATGCGCCGCCGGTGTCAGTTGCCCGCGTATGCCAGTGCTGCGGAGGGCGCAGAGAGCGCAGCGACGGGCACGCCCGACGGATCGCGGGGTGCCGGCTCGGCGGCGGGAGACTCGCGCTGCTCCGAAGACGTGGAAGCAGAAGACGTGGAAGCAGAGGAAGCGGAAGCAGAGGACGCAGAAGCCTGGGCCGGCTCGGCCACCGCCTGCGGCGTGCCGCCGACACCGAGGGTCTCGGCAAGGCTTGCCATGGAGCGGTTGGCGACGCGGGAGAGCACGGCATCGTCGCAGGCCGCCCAGCCATTGGCGAGGCCGCCCTTCACCTTGCCGGCCGGCTCCTCGCCGGCGACACGGGCGACGCGGGTCTGGTTCTGGTCGTACACGTCCCAGGCATAGGCGACGGTGGCCTTGCCCTTGTCCACGTGCAGGGCCAGGTAGCCCTTGACCCGATAGGCCGCGCTGTTGGTGCGGGAGACCACGGCCACCTTGCGATCCTGCGCCTCGCTGGTGAGTTGACCCACCAGCTTGTCGAAGGTGGCGGGGGGCGGGCCGTCGATGGTGTCGAAGGCGAGGGCGCGGCTGCCGGAAGAGGCCATGCCGGACCCATCCGTCTGGCAGGCGCCCAGCGCCATGCACAGGGCGAGGCCCGCAACGCGCGCCAGGGTCCGGGACCGGGTGGCGGAAAAGACGAACGGCCGGTGCGCACGCACCTCCGGAACGGCTTCTGCCTCGTATCCCCGCATGGTGGCTCCCGGCGCTTGTCTCGTCACCGAAGGCGTAGCGGGAAACGCGGGCCGGGTCCAGAAAAACGGTTAAGACGCGGTTAATGGCGCGGCGAAATCCAGCACTATCAATGCTCGGCGATGCCCGGGCGGAAGCCCTGCCAGACGCTGGCAACCTTTTAAGGTTTGGTAAACATCCCGCCGCGCGCTCATTTCAGCGACTGGAGCAGGCCGAGCAGGCGCATGGAACCTTCCGGCCACGGCCCGTAGCCGGCATCCGCATTGATGTGGCCGGCATCGCCCGCATCCACGATGGCCGCGCCCCAGTCGAGGGCGAAGCCTTCCGCCCGCGCATAGCTGCAATAGGGGTCGGTGCGGCTTGCCACCAGCACCGAGGGAAACGGCAGCGGCGCCGTGGGCATGGGGCCGAAGGCCGCCACCAGCGGGTCGAGGCCTTCCACATCAAGGTCCGGCGGGGCCACCAGGAACGCGCCCTTCACCTTCCCCTCCGGCAGAAGCGGCGCGGCATGCAGCAGCGTCGGCACGCCGAGGGAATGGGCGACCACCACCACCGGCTTGTCCGCCGCCGCCACCGCCGCGACGAGGCGGCGCGGCCAGTCCTCCCGGTCGGGGCGGTCCCAGTCTGCCTGCTCCACCCGGCGGGCGGTGGAGAGGCTGCGCTCCCACCGGCTCTGCCAGTGGTCGGGGCCGGAGCCCTGCCAGCCGGGAACGATGAGAAGGGCGGCATCGGTGGAGCGCATGCGTCAGTCCGGGCAGGTTCGGTCAAAGGTCACGTCAGGGGAGCCAGATCAGGCCAGGGTGATGGCGGCGATCAGCCGGCCGTAATCGGCTTCCTTGCGGTGGGTGGTGCGGCGATAGGAGAAGAAGCGTGTCTCGTCCGCATAGGTATCAAGGCCGAGATCCTCGATGAAGCCCACGCCGGCCTGTTCCAGCCGCAGCCGGATGAAGCCCGGCAGGTCGAACAGGGCGTGGTGGGCGCGGTCCGCAGGCGCGAAGAAACGGGCGAAGCCCTTGTCCTCGGCGAGCAGGCGGGCGACGAAATCCTCCCCCACCTCGTAGCTCGGCTGGCGGATGAGCGGGCCGATGACGGCGCGGATATTGGCCCGCTTCGCCCCCCGCTGCTCCATCAGCGCCACGGTCGCGCCGATGATGCCGGACACCGCGCCCTTCCAGCCCGAATGGGCGGCGGCCACCACCCGCGCGTCCGGGTCGGCGAACAGGATCGGCCCGCAATCGGCCACGGCCACCGCCGCCCCGAGGCCCGCCGTGGTGGTGACGATGGCGTCGGCCTTGGGCGCGGCGTCGCGGGGCCAGGGCTGCGTGGCCAGCACCGGATCGGCCGAATGCACCTGCCACAGGGCCAGCAGCGCCTCCGGCGCAATGCCGATCTCCTGCGCCATGCGGGCGCGGTTCTGCGCCACGGCGGCCGGGTCGTCATTGGAGCCCATGCCGCCGTTGAGGCTCGCATAAAGGCCGGTCGAGACCCCGCCCTGCCGGGTGAAGAAGGCATGGCGAATACCGGGCAGTGCCGCAAGCGAGGCGGCCTCGATCTTCATGACGCGCACCTCATCACACCCGTTCCTCGGTCGAATCGAACGCGGGCGGCAGCCCGATTTCAGGATGGGCGAGGACGAGCACCTTGAACAGACGCCCCATCTCCCCTGCCCCGCCCCCCGCCAGCCGGCGCGCCGCCGCCTCCACGCCGGCGCGGATCTCCTGCGGCGCATCGCGCTTCAGCCGCTCGGCGCGCGGGCCGAGGCCCAGGCGGGCGAGGAACGCCCCCTGCTCCAGCGGCCCGAAGGCGCGCAGCCCCGCCGCGCGGCCGATGCGGGCGAGGGCGGAAAAATCCACATGGGCGGTGAGGTCCGCCGCCCCCGGCGCGGCCAAAGGATCGGCGAAGCGATGCTGCTCCAGCGCCTGGAAGGTGTCGCCATAGCCGCCGGCATGGCCATAGTCGATGATGAGGGCCGCCCCGCCCTGCGCCTTCAGCAGCGCCGAAAGCGCCCGCGCCGGGCCGCTCTCCATATGCTCCAGCACCGCCCCTTCGGCGGGCGGCAGCAGATGGGCGGCGAAGGCGGGAGCCGCCCGCGACGGGGCGGGATCAAGGCCGAGCACGAGATGGCCTTCGTCATCAAGGCCGACGCGCCGCTCGTGCCAGTGCCCGGAACGCCAGACATATTGGTCGATGGGCAGGGCGTCGAAGAACTCGTTGGCGAGGACGAGCGCCGGGCCGTCCGGCACGTCCTCGATGCGGTCATGCCAGGCCACATCGGCGGCACCGGCGAGCGTGCGCGCCTGCGCCGCGCGCAGCACCGGGCTCGTCTCCACCAGATGGATGCGCGCCGCCGCGCCGAAATCCGGCATCAGGCGGGCTGCGCGCAGGGCGTCCGCCATCAGCGTGCCCCGGCCGGGACCAAGCTCCACGAGACGGAAGGCGGCGGGCGATCCCATCTGCTGCCATTGGGCCACCGCCCACAGGCCCAGCAATTCCCCGAACATCTGGCTGATCTCGGGGGCGGTGGTGAAATCGCCCCGCGCGCCGAGGGGATCGCGCGTCATGTAATAGCCGTGGCGCGGATGGCCGAGGCACAGCGCCATGTAGCGGCTCAGCGGCATGGGGCCATCGGCGGCGATGAGGGCGCGGATCTCCTCGGAAAGGGGCGTGGTCACGCGGCCGGCTTGCGCTTCAGGGCGTAGAGGAGAAGGCCGGCGCCGGCGAGAACCAGCGGCACCGACAGCCACATGCCCATGGTGGTGCCGAAGGCGAGGTAGCCGAGCTGCACGTCCGGCTCGCGGAAGAATTCGCCGATGATGCGGGAGATGCCGTAGCCCATGCCGAAGATGCCGGCCGCCACCCCCGGCCGCTTCAGCCCGCCGAGGCGCACCACCACAAGCATCACCGCGAACAGCACGATGCCTTCCAGCGCCGCCTCGTAGAGCTGGCTCGGATGGCGCGGCACCGGGCCGCCATGGGGGAAGACGATGGCCCACGGCACGTCGGCCGGCCGGCCCCACAGCTCGCCGTTGATGAAATTGGCGAGGCGGCCGAAAAACAACCCGATGGGCGCCACCACGCCCGCCACGTCCAGCAGCGACATGACCCTGATGCCGCGCGCGCGGGCGAACAGGACGAGGGCGACCAGCGTGCCGGCAAGCCCGCCGTGGAAGGACATGCCGCCCTTCCACACCGCCACGATGTCCTGCGGGTTGGCGGCGAAATAGGCCGGATTGTAGAACAGCACGTAGCCGAGGCGCCCGCCGAGGATGACGCCGAGGGTCGCCCAGAACAGGGCGTCGTCGAGGTCCTGCGGCGTCATGGGCGAGGTGCCGCCCCAAAGGGCGGGGCGGGCCACCATGGCCCGCGCCAGCAGCCAGCCGATGACGAGGCCGGCGATATAGGCAAGGGCATACCAGCGGATGGCCAGCGGGCCGAGCTGGACCAGGACCGGGTCTATGGCCGGGAAAGGCAAGGCGAAGGTCGGCATCTGATCCCCGGAATGCGGTCCGCGGCGGGCGCCGTCATGTGCCGCGCCGGCGCGTGCCCCGTCAAGCCGGCCCGAGGGTCGGGCCGGCCTGGCCGAACCCAAGGGCCGCAAGCGGCGAAAAGACGGCGGTTGCCGCGCTCCGGGGTGCGACGCCACGGCGCACCCCTGCTGCGAACTTGCTCCGCACTTGCACGCGCGCGCTCACCTCGCCATGTTCAGCGCCGGGCGCGACGCGCGCGAGGAGGCATTCATGACCCAGACCACCGGCCGCATTTTCGACGAGATGGCGCGTCTCGTGAACGACGCCGCAGGGGTCGCCCAGGGCGTGCGCCGCGAGGCCGAGACCGCCATGAAGGCCCAGATGGAGCGCTTCCTGCGCGACATGGACCTCGTGAAGCGCGAGGAGTTCGACGCGGTGAAGGACCTCGCCGCCGCCGCCCGCGCCGAGAGCGAAGCCCTCGCTGCCCGCGTGCTGCGGCTGGAGGCCGCCCTTCTGGCCCACACCCACCCCACGCCCGCCGGCCACAGCGGCCCCCCCGCCCCGGCCGATTCCACGGTATCGGGAAACCCGGCCTGACCGGCGGCGATACGTCTCGGCCTACCGCACCGCAAAAAAGCCGTGGTGTCGGGCCAGACGGGATACAATCTGTCGTAGCGGGGCAATCTTGACCCGCGATATACTGATTTTCGTGGCGATTCGGAGCCGGTTCGTCGTATGTGGCATACGACGGGGCGCAGCCTCGCCAGGAAGCCCATCTTGGGTTATGACCGGTCTCGGGGTATCACCCGTCTCGGGGTATCACCCAAAGTGGGCCTCCGCCCGGCACGCCGCGACGCGCATGCCACGTGGCCTCGTTCGCCAAATGGCCTGACACGCGCCAAGTGCCGCGTTCGACCCTCTCCGCGTTCCTCACACCGCGAGGTCGAGGCCATGTCTCTCATCGACATCGAAGCCGATGCACCGGCGAACCCCGTAGATCTTGTGGAGCAGCTCGCTGCCCTCAACGACTGGTCGTTCGAGCGTTCCGACGAGGACGAGATCACCCTCTCGCTCACCAGCCGCTGGACGGACTGCCACGTCTCGTTCCAATGGATGGACGAGCTGGAGTCCCTGCATATCGCCTGCGCCTTCGACTTCAAGGTGCCCGACGGACGCCGCGCCGAGGTTCTGAAGCTTCTGTCCCTGGTCAACGAGCAGATGTGGCTCGGCCATTTCGACATATGGTCGCAGGAAAACGTCATCATGTTCCGCTACGCGCTGGTGCTGGCGGGCGGTGCCACCGCCTCGGACCGGCAGTGCGCGGCCATCCTGGATGGCGCCCTCGACGCCGTGGAGCGCTATTATCCCGCGTTCCAGTTCGTGGTCTGGGCCGGCAAGACCGCCAAGGAAGCCATGGAAACCGCCCTGTTCGACACGGTGGGCGAAGCCTGATCCGGGGCGAAGCCTGATCCGGGGCGAAGCCTGATCCCGATAGCCGGCGCGGATCACCCGCCGGCTATCGCCTGATCTTACGATACGGAACAAGAAAACCGCTCAGGCACGGAGCATTCCACCCCGCGCATCCCACCCCGCGCGCAAGCCGCGACGGGGGTTTCTGCGTGGGATCACGCACTTTCGGGGTCAATCCGCGTAGGGATTGCCCTTCTCGCGCAGCGTCAGGCGGATCGGCACGCCGGGCAGGTCGAAGGTCTCGCGCAGGCCGTTGACCAGGTAGCGGATATAGCTCTCCGGCACCGCATCGGTGCGCGAGCAGAACAGCACGAAGGACGGCGGCCGCGCCTTGGGCTGGGTCATGTAGCGCAGCTTGATGCGCCGGCCCGACACCGCCGGCGGCGGATGATTGTCGGTCACCTGCTGCAGGAAGCGGTTCAGCGGATTGGTGGCAACGCGCTTGTTCCACACCTTGTGCGTCGCGGAAATGGCGCCCACCAGCTTGTCCAGGCCATGGCCCATGAGCCCCGACACCGGCACGATGGGCACGCCCTTCACCTGCGGCAGCAGCCGGTCCACATCCTCGCGCAGGCGGGTGATGAGCCCGCCGCGGGCCACCAGATCCGCCTTGTTGTAGCCGATGACGAGGGCGCGGCCCTCCCGCGCCACCAGGTCGGCGATGCGCAGGTCCTGTTCCTCGAAGGGGTGGGTGGCATCCACCAGCAGCACCACCACCTCGGCGAATTTCATGGCGCGCAGGGCATCGGCGGCAGACAGCTTCTCCAGCTTGTCCTCAATGCGGGCGCGCTTGCGCAGGCCGGCGGTGTCGAACACTTCCAGCTTGGTGCCGGCATAGCTCACTTCCACCGAGATGGAATCGCGGGTGATGCCGGCTTCCGGGCCGGTCAGAAGCCGGTCCTCGCCCAAAAGGCGGTTGATGAGGGTGGACTTGCCCGCATTGGGTCGGCCCAGCACCGCCACCTTGATGGGACGGCGCGGCGCATCGTCCGCCTCGTCCACGGCCGCGATATCCTCGTCGTCGTCCTCCTCCGGCTCGGGCTTGGTCTGCTCGGGCAGGGCGTCGCAGATGGCGTCGTAGAGGTCGGACAGGCCCTCGCCATGCTCGGCGGAAAACGGCAAAGGCGTGCCGAGGCCGAGGGCGAACGCTTCCAGCCTCCCCGCTTCGCCGCCGCGCCCCTCGCTCTTGTTGGCGAGCAGGATCACCGGCTTGCCGCACTTGCGCACGAGATCGGCGAAGGCCCGATCGGTGGGGGTGAGGCCGATGCGCGCGTCGATCATGAACAGGATGGCGTCGGCATGGCCGATGGCGGCCTCGGTCTGGGCGCGCATGCGGCCTTCGAGGCTGGCGGCATCCGCCTCCTCCAGGCCCGCCGTGTCGACGATGCGGAAGGAGAGGTCGCCGAGGCGCGCGTCCCCTTCCCGCCGGTCGCGGGTGACGCCGGGGCGATCATCCACCAGCGCGAGCTTCTTGCCCACGAGGCGGTTGAAGAGGGTGGACTTGCCGACGTTCGGACGCCCGACGATGGCCAGGGAAAAGGTCATGAAATGGGCTCTTTGGCCAGGCTTGCGAAGGTCCGGCCGGTCAGGTCGAAAGGGGTCAGCGTTGCTGCTGGCCGCCCTGGGGCGGCGGCGGAAGTTGGTCGACGGAAACGTTGGCGTTGCTCGGCTGGCCGAGCGGCGTCCCATAATCCACGCCGGGCACGCCGGTGGGGAACACCGGCTGGCGGGTGCCCGAGAGCGGCTTCTTGGGCTGGTCGAAGGGGTTGAACTTGTCGAGGGCCTCGCACCCGGTGGCGGCGAGCGCCAGGGCGAGGCCCAGCGCCAGCTTGACCGACCTGAAAACGCGACTGTCTTTCGTCATCAGTTGGTCCTCATTGAGTGGCGGCGCCACCGGGAGCGGCAGGCGCGGGCGATCCGGAGTCGGGCGCAGCCGCATCGGCTGCCGGGGCGGCACCGGCGGTGAGCCGGCGGATCAATTCCGCGCGGGACCGCACGCCCGGCGGGGTCTCGCTGTCGGTGGTGATGTCGGTGGCCGTCTTGTTGGCAGCGGCGATATCGCCGGCCTTCAGCTCCGCCAGCGCCAGCGCCTCGCGGGCGGAATGGCGCAGCGGCCCGGTGCCGGCGGCGATGGCGCCCACCCGCTGCTTCACGTCGGCGAGGCTGGCCGAATCCACCAGAATCAGCGCCGCGCGCAACTGCGCCAGCTCGCGCACCAGGGACGGCAGGCCGGCATCGGCGGCGATGGCATCGAAGGCGGCGACGCCCGCCGCCTTGTCCCGCGCGGCGGCGGCGGCCGCGCCCCGGAACAGGGCCAGCGTGCGGTAGCCGGCCGGGCCGTCCTTGGCGATGGCGCCAAAGGCTGCTTCCGCCTCCGGCAGCTTGCCTTCGTCAAACAGGCCCACGGCGGACTGGAAGGCGGTGCTCGCCGTCACCGCCTGCTGGTGCCGCCAATATTGGTATCCGCTCCACCCGCCCGCGCCCACGATCACCAGCACGATGGCGGCAATGAAGAGCCCGCCGAAGCGGTCCCACAGCTTGCGCAGGCGCTCGCGCCGGAGGTCTTCCTCGATCTCGTGAAAAATATCGGTCATGGGGGTCCGCGACTTGCGATGGGCCGGCGCACCGGCAAAAGGGCGCGTAAAGTACCCATGCGGCTTCATCGTGGCAAACGCGGCGATTTAAGGGCCTTCATGCCGGCCAATGCGGCGGGCGACACCTGAAGCGGTATAAGATGCCGGTGCCCCGGTCGGGAATCGGGGAGCGAAGATCGGAACCATGGCCGAGACACCAGCCGCGCGCGCTCAGGCGCCGGCCGCCCAGTCGTTCGAATATCGCCTGCAGCGCACCCCCGTGGGCGTGGTCCTGCTCGATGCCGACCTCACCATCCGCTCGGTGAACCCGGTGGCCATGCGCCTGTTGGCCCCGCCGGGGCAGAAACTGGCGGGCGTGGATATCCTCTCCCTCCACCCGGACGAGGCGCGGGAGAAGGTCGCCTTTCTCATCGACCGGGCGCGCACCTCGGCCGATGGCACGTCATCGCTCGTGGTGACCACGGCCATGGGTAGCCTCATTGCCAAGGTCAGCCGGCTGGAGACCATGCCCGGCGGTCCCGTCGAGGGCTTCTGCATGATGATCCACGCCCTGGCCGAAGCCCCGGTGATGGGCCGGGCGAAGGCGGACGATGCCGACGTTGAGGTGGAGGGCCTCGCCGTGGCCGGCGAAGCGGCCATGAAGGCCCTGTGCCCGCTCATGAAGCTGCCGCTGGTGCAGGGCAAGGGTGACCTCATCAGCCTCATCGATGTCAACGAGGTGGTGTGCCTGGTGGCCCAGGGCCATTATGCCGAGGCCCGCACCCTCGCGTTCTCGGCCTTCTGCCCGCGCCCGCTGGCGGATCTTGAGCGCCGGCTCGATCCGGCGCTGTTCGTGCGCGTGCACCGCCGCTACCTGGTCAACATCCGCCATGTGCGCGCCGCCACCCGCGAGGATGGCGCCTGGCATCTGGTGATGGCCGACACCGCCCAGACCCGCGTGCCGGTGAGCCGCGGCAAGGTAGAGGCGATCCGCCGCCTCCTCGCCGTCTGAAAGCACGCCCGATCCGGCGGCGCACGCTGTTCGTGCAGCCGGGATGCCGTTCGTGCAGGACCCTCCCCCCTCGCGCCTTGTCGATTGAAGCGCGCCCGGCCGGCCGCGCACCGTCCCCTCAAGACGCCGTCCGGCGTGTTGAACAAGGGGACACAGATGGACCAGCCCACCGCCGGCTTTCCGGCCCTGCATTTCGAACTCGACCAGCCCGACCGTTACCTGACGTTCCAGGGCATCGATTTCGAGGGCAACATGCGCCGCGTGCTGGCGCACCTTTACCGCTATATCGACGATCCGGCCCACGGCAACGCCTTCTGGGACCGCTTCAAGGCGCGCCTTCAGGCGGCGGAAGCGGGGGCTGCCACCATCTGCGACAAGCTGCTGCTGCTCCATTCCCACGTCTACTACATGGTCGACCTGTTCGAGGAGCAGGAGGACGAAATCGCCCTCGCCGACCTCAAGACGCTGGAAGAGGAGTGCTTCTGAAGGGGGCCGAGCCTCAGCCGTCCTGCTGCGGCGTCCCGGCCGAAAAGCCCGCCCGCTTGAGCCGCACGATGGCAAGGTCCAGGGCCGAGAGGAAGGCCGAGCGGTCGCGCGCGGCGAACGGCTTCGGCCCGCCGGTGACGGCACCGGCCGAGCGCAGATCCTCCATGAGGTTGCGGGTGGCGAGCGCCATGCCGATGGAATCGCGGGTGAAGGGCCGCCCGTTGGGCGCGATCACGTCGGCCCCGGCGGCGACGCAGCGGGCGGCCAGCGGCACGTCCGTGGTCACCACCACGTCGCCGCGGACGGCGCGGTCGGCGATGAAGTCGTCGGCGGCGTCCGGCCCCGCCGGCACGGTCACCCGCTCCACCAGCGGATGGCGCGGCACCGCGATGGGGGTGTTGGCGACCACGAAGACCTTGAGGGCGTGGCGGAAGGCGACCTTGTAGGCCTCCTCCTTCACCGGGCAGGCGTCGGCGTCGATATAGAGGGCGATGGGCGCGTCACGCATGCGTCAAGCCGCCGGCTCGCCTGCGGCGGAGCCGTCCCGGCGACCCTCAGCCGAGGCCCGCCGCTTGCGCCACGGAATGGCGAGATAGGCCATATCGTCCAGCATGCCGAGCAGCTTGGCGCCGGTCGCAAGCTCCCGGTCGAGGGCGGCCATGGTGCGCGCAAGGCCCGGGTCCTCGTCGTCCAGCCACACGTCGAGCACGCGGACGAACAGCACCGCAAGCCCCTTCGCCCGCAGGCTGCCGGCAAGGCCGGTGCAGTCGATGCCCGCCTGCGCCAGCATCCAGCGCTGGGAGCCTTCCGACAGGCGCAGCAGTTGCAGCGCCAGCAGCGGATCGCGCCGGGCGGACCGGCGCAGCGAGCGCACCGCTTCCTTGTGCGGGTCCAGCGCGTCGAGCCGGCGCATCAGCACCTCGAACAGGCGCTCCTTGGGCCCCTCCCCCGCGAAATCCTCCGCATCCGGGCCGCCTTCCGCCAACACATGCCGGTCGGTGGAGCGGAAGAAGGCGGCGAGCAGATCCTGGGTCGAGGCGAAGGAGGCCCGCATCTCGGCGAGCGAGACGCCGCAACGCTCCGCCACGTCGCCGAGGGCGATGCGCGCGAACGGCCGCTCGGCCAGAAGGGCGAGGAAGCTGCGCAGGCAGGCGTCGCGGGTGGTCTCGGAGGTCATGTCTTCTCCTCGCGCAATCGGGATCGGCGCGCCTCAGCCCGCCAATTCTTTGCCCCTTCTGGTGGCGGCGGCAACCGCTTCCACCATCAACGGGCCGAAACCGGCGGTCTCGTTCATCAGAACCGCAAGGGCCGCCGCGGTGGTCCCGCCGGGGGAGGTGACGTTCTGGCGCAGGGTGGCGGCGGGAAGCTCCGACTGGTCCATGAGCGCGCCGGCCCCCGCCACGGTGGCGCGGGCGATGCGGGCGGCCAGCTCCGGCGGCAGGCCGGCGGCGGCACCCGCCTGCGCCATCACTTCCGCCAGCAGGAAGGCATAGGCGGGACCGGAGCCGGAGACCGCGGTGGCGGCATCCATGAGCGCCTCGTCCTCGATCCATTCCACCATGCCGATGGCGCCGAGCAAGGCGGCGGCGAGATCGCGCTGGGCGGCGGACACGTTGGGCCCGGGCACGCAGACGCTCACCCCCCGCCCGATGGCGGCCGGGGTGTTGGGGATGGAGCGGACGATGGCGGCGCCCTCACCGAAGATGGCGGCCATGAAGGCCAGCGTCCGCCCGGCCATGATGGAGACCACCAGCGTCCCCTCCCCCACCAGCGGCGCCAGGGGCGGCAGCGCATCGGGCGCCACCTGCGGCTTCACCGCCAGCAACAGCACGGACGGCGTGGGGATGTCCGCCGGGGCGGGATTGACGGCGACACCCCGCGCGGCCAGCGCCGCAGCGGCATCCACCGGCAGGTTCGGATCGAGGACCACGGCCTTGCCGGCGGGCAGGCCCAGCTTCAGCCAGCCTTCCAGCATGGCCCCGCCCATCTTGCCGGCGCCCAGCAGAACCACGGGACCGGACAGGGAATTCAGCACGCTCTCGCTCATGTCCGCCTCGTTGGACAGGCGCGCCGCATCCCGGACGCGCCCTGATATGTGCCAGCCTTATAGCCCCGGAACGCCGATGGCGTGAACCGCGCCGGCGGCCTCACCCCGCAAGCTGCGCGATCACCGCATTGAGCACCGGGAAGCCGGCCGGCGTCACCCTCAGCCGGTCGCCGCTCCGGGCCACGAACCCCGCCGCGACCAGGGCCGCGATATGCGCCTCATCCACCCGGCCGCCGAGGCGGGCGTGGCGGGCAAGGTCCACCCCCTCCTTCAGGCGCAGACCCATGAGCAGCATCTCGTCCGCCTGCTCCGGCGCCGACAGGGCCTCGTCGGAGACGATGGCGTGCCCCGCCGCCTCGACCCGCGCCAGCCATTCTTCCGGCGCGCGCTCGGTGAAGAGGGCGCGGCGGGTGCCGTCCACCACCAGCCGGCCGTGGGCGCCGGCACCGATGCCGGCATAGGTGCCATAGCGCCAATAGATCAGATTGTGCCGCGCCTCCGCGCCCGGACGGGCGTGGTTGGAGACCTCGTAGGCGGGAAGGCCGGCCTCCGCGGTCACCTCCTGCGTCACGTCCCACAGGGCGCGGGAGAGGTCGTCGTCGGGCAGGATCAGCTTGCCGGCGCCATACAGCCGCTCGAACGGCGTGCCGGGCTCGATGGTGAGCTGGTAGAGCGAGAGATGCTCGCAGCCCTCGGCCAGGGCACGCTTCAGCTCCGCCGCCCAGTCCTCGGGGGTCTGGCGCGGGCGGGCATAGATGAGATCGAAGGAGACGCGCTTGAAGGCCCGGCGCGCGATGGCCACCGCCGCCAGCGCCTCGGCCACGGAATGCATGCGGCCGAGGCCTTGCAGGTCCTTGTCGTCCAGCGCCTGCACGCCGAGGGACACCCGGTTCACCCCCGCCGCGCCGTAACCGGCGAAGCGCTCCGCCTCCACCGAGGTGGGGTTGGCCTCCAGCGTCACCTCGGCATCAGAGGTCAGCGGCCAGGCGGTGTTGATGGCCTCCAGGATGGCTGCCACCGTGGCCGGCGCCATGAGGGAGGGCGTGCCGCCGCCGAAGAACACGGTCTGCGCCTGCTTCGGACCGGACAGGTCCCGCATGTGCGCGATCTCGCGGCGGAAGGCGGCGATGAAGCGCGCTTCGTCCGGCGGGGCGTGCCGCACATGGCTGTTGAAGTCGCAATAGGGACACTTGGCCTTGCAGAACGGCCAATGGACATAGACGCCGAAGCCGGCGGAGTCGGGCGCGGCATGGGGCGAGATTTGGGGCGCCGCGTCCGGGAGCACGGGCGGAGTGGGGGCGGCGGCGATCATGCTCATGTCTGTGCTCCGCGCCTTCAACGCGTCCTCTCGTGCCCCGGCCGACTGCAGCGCAGCGGAAGGAGAGCCGGGGTCCAGCGCAAAAATCCGCCGAAGGCGCTTCCGAATCCCGGCCGCCGGGACACCCGATTGCCTGCTGCGCAGGACTCTTGCGCTGGATCCCGGCTCGGCGCTCCGGCTGCGCCGTCGCTGGGCCGGGAAACGAATGGCGTTCGCGTGCGCCAAGCGTCCCGCTCACCCCTCCAGGCACGCCTGAGAAAGCTTCAGGAAGGCCCGCGCCCGGTGGGACAGGCCGAAGCCCTTGGGCGGCATGGCGTGCTTCTCGTCCGCCGTCATCTCCGCGAAGGTCTTGGGATAGTCCTCGGGGACGAACATGGGATCGTAGCCGAAGCCCTTGGCGCCGCGCGGCGGCCACACCAAGGTGCCCTCCACCACCCCCTCGAACTCCTCCACATGGCCATCGGGCCACGCCAGGCACAAGGCGGAGACGAAGCGGGCGCGGCGCTGATCGGGGGCGGTGGCGCCCACCTTCTGAAGCTCGGCCTCGACCGTCTCCATGGCCATCTCGAAATCCCGGTCCGGCCCCGCCCAGCGGGCGGTGTGGATGCCCGGCGCGCCGCCCAGCGCATCGATGACGAGGCCCGAATCGTCGGCGAAGGCCGGCAATTGGGCCGCCTGCGCCGCCGCCTGCGCCTTCAGCCGGGCGTTGCCGGAGAAGGTCTGTTCGGTCTCCTCCGGCTCGCTGAGGCCCAGCTCCCCGGCCGAGACCGCCTCCACCCCGTGCGGCGCGAGCAGCATGCGCATCTCGATCAGCTTGCCGGGATTGTGGGTGGCCACCACCAGCCGGCCCTTGAGAATCCGATGGTCCATCAGCCCACCGCCAGCTTCTGCAGCCCCACCAGCTTCTCCACGCCGGAGCGGGCGAGCGACAAAAGGCCCAGCAGCTCGTCCTGCGAGAACGGGGTCTTTTCCGCCGTGCCCTGGATCTCGACGATGCCGCCGGTGCCGGTCATGACGAAATTGGCGTCGGTCTCGGCCACCGAATCCTCGGCATAGTCGAGGTCGAGCACCGGCGTGCCGTTGTAGATGCCGCAGGACACCGCCGCCACATGGTCCTTCAGCGGGATTTCCTTGACCATGGAGCGCTGGCGCATCCAGCTCAGGCAGTCGTAAAGCGCGATCCAGGCGCCGGTGATGGCGGCGGTGCGGGTGCCGCCGTCGGCCTGCAGCACGTCGCAGTCGAGGGTGATCTGCTTCTCGCCCAGGGCGACCAGGTCGGTGACCGAGCGCATGGAGCGGCCGATGAGGCGCTGGATTTCCTGGGTGCGGCCGGACTGCTTGCCGGTGGTGGATTCCCGCCGCGTGCGATCGTGGGTGGCGCGGGGCAGCATGGAATATTCCGCCGTCACCCAGCCGCGGCCCTGGCCCTTCAGCCATGGCGGCAGGCGCTCCTCCAGCGTGGCGGAGACGAGCACATGGGTTTCGCCGAACTTCACGAGGCAGGAGCCTTCCGCGTGGCGCATCACGCCCCGTTCAAAGGAGACCGCGCGCATCTCGTCGGCGGCGCGCTTGCTGGGGCGCATGGGACTTACCTCTTGTCTGGTCATCGGGCGCCCCTTTTAGAGCATTTTCGAGCGAAGTGGAGACCGGTTCGCGTGAAGGACATGCGGCGGACGCCAGAGAGCGAACGGCGGCCGTGACCGGGGGCCGTTCTTGCGCGGGACGGCGCGAGGGACGCAAAGCCGCGCCCGATGCGTGACGGCGCTTGTGCGGGGGGGCTTTCATGGACACATAATGAAAGCCCACGGCCGCCCGGCCCAGTGGAAGGCATGACCCAAGGAAGGCGTGACACAAGTGGCGCTCGATCCGTTCCAGCCCCTGTCAACCGGCGGCCTCGCGCAGATCGACCAGCGCGCGCGGGAGATCTTCCGCCAGATTGTGGAAAGTTACCTCGCCACCGGCGAGCCGGTGGGCTCGCGCAATCTCTCGCGCCTCATCCCCATGACCCTGTCGCCGGCCTCGGTGCGCAACGTGATGGCGGACCTGGAGACGGCGGGCCTCATCTATGCCCCCCACACCAGCGCCGGACGCCTGCCCACCGAGCGCGGCCTGCGCTTCTTCGTGGACGCGCTGATGGAAATCGGCGACGTGAGCGAGCGCGACCGCACCAATATCGAGACCCAGGTGATGACCGCCGCCAAGACCACCACGGTGGAAGGCGTGCTGCAGGAAGCCTCCGCCATGCTCTCGGGCCTCGCCCGCGGCGCCGGCGTGGTGACCGCCACCAAGACCGATCCGCGCCTCAAGCATGTGGAATTCGTGCCGCTGGAGCCGGGCCGCGCCCTCGTCATCCTCGTCTCCGAGGACGGGCAGGTGGAAAACCGCGTCCTGCCCCTGCCGCCGGGCCTGCCCACCTCCGCCCTCACCGAGGCCACCAATTTCCTCAACGCCCGCATCCGCGGCCGCACCCTGGGCGACGCCCGGGCCGAGATGGAAAATCTGCTCGCCGAGCTGCGGCTCGACCTCGACGCCCTCACGGCGCGGGTGGTGGAAGACGGCCTCGCCTCCTGGTCCGGCGAGGAGCCGGGCGACCGCAAGCTCATCGTGCGCGGGCAGGCCAAGCTGCTGGAGGACCTTCACGCGCTGGAGGACCTGGAGCGCATCCGCCTGCTGTTCGACGACCTGGAGACCAAGCGCGAGGTGGTGGACCTCTTGGGCCGCGCCGAGGAGGCGCAGGCACTGCGCATCTTCATCGGCTCGGAGAACCGCCTGTTCTCGCTGTCCGGCTCCTCCACCATCGTGGCGCCCTATCGCGACGGTCAGGGGCGGGTGGTGGGCGTGCTCGGCGTCATCGGCCCGACCCGGCTCAATTACGGGCGCATCGTGCCCATGGTGGATTTCACCGCCCGGCTGGTCAGCCGCGTGCTCGGCGCTCCGGGGGTGGACGCCGCCTGAGCGGATCGCCCCGCACCGACGAAACTTCGGGGCAGATCCGCGCCGGCGCGCGCGCCGTCTTGATTTTTGGCGCCAAGGCCCCGATATCCGCGTTGACATTTGGCCTTTGCCCCTGCGGGGGCGAACATTCATGGCAGGGGAAGAAACCGGATGAGCGAGCAGAAGCGCGCGCCCGAGACCGGCGGCGACGCAAGCGAAAACGGTGTGAACACGGGCGTCAACGAGGCCACCGCCGAAGCGGAAGCCCTCGCCACCGCCGACCAGGAGATCGCCGGCGACCTCGCCGGGGAAAAGCTGCTCCTGGAAGCCGAGATCGCGAGCCTGAAGGACAAGTTCCTGCGCGCCTTCGCGGAGGCCGAGAACATCCGCCGCCGCGCCGAGAAGGAAGTGGCGGACGCCAAGACCTACGGCATCGCCTCCTTCGCCCGCGACGTGCTGAACGTGGCCGACGACCTCGCCCGCGCCCTCGGCACGGTGGACGAGGAGGCCAAGGCCACGGCGGACGGTGCGGTGAAGGGCCTGCTGGAGGGTCTGGAACTGACCGAGCGCGGCCTCGTCAAGGCGCTGGAAAAGCACGGCATCCGCAAGATCGAGCCCAAGGGCCAGAAGTTCGACCCCAATTTGCACCAGGCCATGTTCGAGGTTCCCGACCCGAGCGTGCCGTCGGGCACGGTGGTGCAGGTGGTGCAGTCCGGCTACGTCATCGGTGAGCGGGTGTTGCGCCCGGCCATGGTGGGTGTGGCCCGCGGTGGGCCGAAGGCCGAGGCGGCCGCGTCCCAGGCTTCGGACAAGGACAAGGAGGCCGGGGCGGCCTGACGCCCCTGGCATTCGGAGACTTTCCCGGTCACATCAAGTCCCGGGAAATGCTCTATCCATCGGGTGGATCGCACGTTCCTCCCGCAAGGCCGCTCCCGCTTCGCGCGAGAGTGCGTCACGCGCTGGAGGCGATCGCCGGGCCACGCAGGGTCGTTTCCCCGGACGGCCCGCCGGACAGCAGGTCCGACAAGGCTTCGGCGATGGCACGGCTGGTATAGGGCTTGGCGACACGCGGCGCGTCGGCGAACTCTGCCGGCATGCGCACGCTGCCGGTGTAGCCGGAGCAGAAGATGAAGGGGATGCCCCGGTCTGCCAGGATCGATGCGGCCGGATAGACCGCCTCCCCCGCCAGATTGACGTCGAGGATGGCGGCATCAACCTTTTCATGGGCGGCGGCGGCCTTGGCACCGGACAGGCTCGAGATCGGACCCACCACGGTGCAGCCCAGCGACCTCAGATTGTCTTCCAGCCCTAAGGCCACAAGGAACTCGTCTTCCACGACGAGAACCCGCTTTCCCGTAAAGATCATAGCGATACGCCCTGACTGACAGCTATTTCCGCGTCAACGGATGGACTTCGCAAAAAGTTCCATCCGTTCCGCAAGATGCCGCGGCCGCGAAGCGGCCCCGCAGGGATGGCGGGACGGGCAACAGGACGGACAACAGGACGGACTTGCGCCCGTCCCGGGTCCTCCTCCCGTCAGTCCTTGGCCCGCTCCACATAGGAGGCGTCGGCGGTCATGATCACCACGCGGGTCCCCGCGGAGACGTGCGGCGGCACCATGGTGCGCACGCCGTTGGAGAGCTTGGCCGGCTTGTAGGAGGACGAGGCGGTCTGGCCCTTCACGGTGGGCTCGGTGTCCACGATCTCCAGCGTCACGCGCGCCGGCAGCTCGATGGCGATGGGAACGCCGTTATGGGTGGAGAGCATGCATTCCATGCCTTCCTGCAGATACACCGCCGAGTCGCCCATAACGTCCTTGGTCACGATCACCTGGTCGAAATTCTCAGGGTTCATGAAGGTATAGCCGTCCGAATCCTCGTAGAGGAAGGTATGCGGGCGGTCCTCCACGAAGGCGCGCTCCACCTGCTCGGTGGTGCGGTAGCGCTCGGAGATCTTCACCCCGTCGGAGATGCGGCGCATGTCGAGCTGGGTGACCGGCGTGCCCTTGCCGGGATGAATATTTTCAGCGGTGAGCACCACATAGAGCTTGTCGTCGATATCGACCACATTGCCTTTGCGCAGAGAGCTGGCGATGACCTTGACCACGTCGCGTGTTCCTTGAACTTTGTGCGGCGGCGTGCCGCTCCTGATCTATCGGCGCGCAACATAGCGATCTTGGCGCACAAAACCAGTCTCGTGCCCGCCTTTCTGCCTCCGGCACCCTGCCGCAACAAGGATTTCGCGCCCCATGGCGGTATCATCGCCCGCCCAGAGCCCCAGCCCGAGCCCATGGTGGAGCCCGTCGGTCCATGCCGACCGGCGCCCGTTCCTTCTGGCCCGCGGGCGCATGATGGCGGCGATCCGCGCCCGCCTTGCCACCGAAGGCTTCGTCGAGGTGGAGACGCCGGCGCTCCAGCTCTCCCCCGGCAACGAGGCGCACCTGCACGCCTTCGCAACCGATCTCATCGGCCCGGATGGCACGCGGCGGCCGCTCTATCTGCGCACCTCGCCGGAATTTGCCGCCAAGAAGCTGCTGGCCGCCGGGGAAGAGAAGATTTTCGAGTTCGCCCGCGTGTTCCGCAACCGGGAGCGGGGCATGGCCCACCACCCCGAGTTCACGCTGCTGGAATGGTACCGCGCCGGCGCGCCCTATACCCGGCTCATGGACGATTGCGCGGTCCTGCTCGCCTGTGCCGCGCAGGCCGGCGGGGTGTCGACCTTCGCCTGGCGGGGGCACGCGTGCGATCCCTTCGCCGCGCCGGAGCGCCTGACGCTGGAAGCCGCCTTCGAGCGTCATGCCGGCATGGCGCTTGCCGCCGTGCTCCCCACTCCCGGCGCGCCGCCAGATCCGAGGCCCTTCGCCGAGATGGTGGCGGCGCACGGCATCCGCACCGCGCCGGATGACACCTGGGCGGACATCTTCTCGCGGGTGCTGGTGGAAAAGATCGAGCCGCAGCTCGGCATGGGCCGACCCACCGTGCTGTGCGACTATCCGGTGAGCGAGGCGGCGCTGGCCCGGCCCAAGCCGGAGGACCCGCGCTTCGCCGAGCGGTTCGAGCTTTATGCCTGCGGGCTGGAGCTCGCCAATGCCTTCGGCGAGCTCACCGACGCCGACGAGCAGCGCCGGCGCTTCGAGGAGGAGATGGACGAGAAGCAGCGGCTCTATGGCGAGCGCTATCCCATCGATGCCGATTTCCTGGCGGCTTTGGCCGTGATGCCGGCCGCGAGCGGCTGCGCCCTGGGCTTCGACCGCCTCGCGGTGCTGGCCAGCGGCGCCCGCCGCATCGAGGACGTACTGTGGGCGCCGGTCGGCTGATCGGAAACCTGAAGCCGCTCGGGTTCAGGTGATCTCGAACAGGGTCGAGAAGCCGGAAATGTCGAACACTTCCCGGATCTGCGGCTGCAGCGAGGACAAGGTGAGCTTGCGCTTGGCGGTGCGCATGGCCTTGCCCGCCACCAGCAGCGCCCTCAGGCCGGAGGACGAGACATAGTCCACGCCGGCGAGGTTGACGAGGAGGCCGCCATCCGTGGTGGTCACCACTTCCATGAGGCTTGCCTCGAACGGCTTGGCGTTGGGCGTATCCAGCCGTCCCGCCACCTTCAGCACCACGTCGGACCCGAGCTGCTCACGTTCGATGTGCATCGGCCACTTCTCGCTTGGGCGCCTCGCCGGAGGCCGCGTTGACCTCGGGATTAGCCTCATTCGCAGGAGCACGCAACGCCACTGCGCTGCGGCGCACCAGCCAGACGCCGCGTTCGAACAGGCTGGTGGCGAGCAGCAGCTGGCGTGCGTCCTCCCCCGTGCCCAGCGCGGAGGCGGCAAGCTGGCGCCGGATGCGGCTCAGCAGGTCGCTGCGATCCCCCGCGAGGGTGATGATGAAGTCGAGATCTTCCGTATCGCCATCGGTGGCATCGGCCAGGGACAGGATGATGGTGCGCAGGGATTCGGAGAGGTTGAAGCCGAGGGGCGGCAGGTCGGGAAAGCCCTCCACCACCTCGGTGAAGGCGTGCAGCGTGTCCTGCAGGGTGCGCACGGTCTCCACCAGCGCCTGCAGGTGCAAGGCGGTCTGCAGGCTGCCTCTCGGCACGCCGCGGGCGATGAGGTCGGACAGGAACTGGTCGATGGCGACGCCGATGGCGTTGGCGCCCCGCCACAGGGCCAGGCGCTCCGCCGGCCCGCTCTGGTCCTGCTGGTCAAGGTCCGGCAGCAGCGTGGGCAAAAGCTTGACCAGCCGCATGATTTCCTGCTCGGCCAGATCCAGGGCGGTGGCGAAGTCGCCGAGCGCCCGCTCGTGGATGAAACGCGGCTTCGACGCGCCGTCCTCCGTGGTCGGCGGGCTCAGCCGCGCGGCGATGGCCTCGGTCACCCCCCGGGCGAGGGAGACCGGCACCGCACCCGCCACCTGCAAGGCCAGGAACAGCAGGGACAGGGAGGCCGACGCCTTGCCGCCGCCCATCTGCGAAAGCATCGCCACCGGATCCACCCCCAGCCATGCGGCCACCGGAAACACCGCGCCGACGAGGAGGCAGCCCACCGCCTTCACCAGCACGTGCACGTAGCACAGCTGCCGTCCGGTGCCCTCCAGCTCGCCGGCTGTCAGCACGGCGGAGATCCCCGAGCCGAGATTGGCACCCATCACGATGACGATGGAATCGTCGAGGCCGAGCACCTGCGACTGCATCAGCGCCACCACCAGGATGGTGGGCGTGGAGGAGGACTGGCTGACGGCGGCGGCGATGAGCCCCAGAAGGAAGCCGACCCAGGGCGAGATGCCGTGGTCGAGCAACGTGGCGAGGGCGCTCACATCGAGTGCGCGCGGCCCCTGCTTGATGTAGTCGAGCCCCAGCAGAACCAGGGCCAGGCCGAGGGCGACGCCCATCCATTCCTTGAAGGCCGGTCGGCGGTCGAGCTTGAACTGGAAGCCGAACCCCACCATCGCCACCAGGTAGAGCACCAGCAGGCGGAAATCGATGGCGGCCACGAAGACGAGGGCGGCGGTGCCCACATTGCCGCCGGCCACGATGGGAATGGCATCACGGGTGGCGAGCACCCCGCCGCGCACCAGATTGCCGCTGATGACCGCCACCGCGTTGGACGACTGGGTCGCCGCCCCGGCCAAAGTGCCGCACAGCAGCCCCGCAAACGGCGAGCGCGTGGCGGTGCGCAGCAGGTTCCGCACCCGCCGGCCCGTGGCCTGCTGCAGGTGCGTCGACATGATCTTCAATCCGACGAAGAGCAGCCCAAGCCCGGCGAGAATTTGCGCAATGATCGCCATGGCTGCTCCGCAGCGCCCTCCGTCAATATGGATGGATAGCCGGCAAGTTTAGCGCGGATCTGTATCATTATGACGACAGGAGAACGACGCCAGTCCGGTGCCACGTTGCCGCGGGCGGCCCGTCGCGGGGCCTGCGGCAAGGCCGCCCGGCCTTGCCCCCCGTTCGGGAACGGGACTCATACCGTCGGCCTCGGTCTTCGAGCGATGCCGGGCGGGTGTCGCTCAAGCGCCCCGCGGGCTTGACCCACGGCCCATGACGGGCTCACGGCTCATGAGTAAAGCTCACCGGCCGTTGGTATCACTCCGGCTTGCGGGCGATCAGGGTCAGGTGGTTTTCCTCACCCTCGCGGGCATAGGCGAGGGTTTCGAGGAAGTTGCGCATGAGCTGGACGCCGTGCCCGCCGATCTTGGCATCCTCGATGGAGGCCGGCACCTCCGGCTCGGCGATGGTGGTGGGATCGAACGGCATGCCGTTGTCGATCAGGCACACCGCCACCCGCCCTTCCGGCAGGCGATAGCACTCGATGCGGATGAGGGGGACGGCGGCACTGCCCTGGAAGCCGTAGGAAACCACATTGGTCAGCGCCTCTTCCAGCGACAGCTCAAGGGCGAATCGGGTGGCCGGCGACCAGCCCTCGTCTTCGGCCAGGGCGCCGAGCCATCCGGTCGCCTTGGTGATGTCGTCGATGCGCGCGTCCACATGGAGGGAGGAGATCAGGCTCTCGGCGGCCGGCAGGGACGTCGGCGGGAACGGGCGCGGGGAGGTGGGCGCGGGCATGGGCGTCCCGTCAGGTGCCACTGGAGGAGCCCGCCGCGGCGAGCGCTTCGTCCCGCGTGGCGTGGATAGCCACCAGCTGGTGCACGCCGGTTGCAATCAGCACCTTCTCCACCTGCGGGTCGCAGGCGCACAGGTGCATGCTGCCGCCTTTCCGCCGCAGCCCCTTGGCACCCGTGAGCAGCAGGCGGATACCGATGGAGGCCATGAACGGCGTGCGGGACAGATCCACCAGCACCACATTGGCCGCGTCGCAGGCGGCCTTGAACTGCGGCTCCACCTGGGCGGCACCGGAAATGTCGAGACGCCCGTCAAGGCTGACGAGGACGAGGCCAGGTGCGAGCGGCTGACTCTCCATCTTCATGCGCGCGTGTCTCTCACGGTCGAGGGCCAGCCGATCCGACCACAAGGTGGCCCGCCGGCTGCGACAGTTTAGTGAAAACGGTGGGAAGCGGAAACACCGGCGTCGGCCTCGAACGTCACCCCCACGGACACCTGCCCTCGGACACCTGCCCTCGGACGTCACGCCTTCCTTGGCGGTGCGAACAGAACGCCGGCGGCGCCGCAGTCCAGCCGGCTGCGCTCGTAGCCGTGCCAGCCTTCGGCGAACAGCGTCTTCTGCCGGGCCATGTCGAGGGGATCCACCAGCACCGCTTCCGCCGGGTCATAGGTGCTGCCGTCGCGCACCAGCACATAGCGGGCATAGCCGCCGAAGAAGAGCTGGATGTCGTGGATGGGAAAGCCCTCCGCGAGCAGGCTCGACCAGCTTGGCGTATTCACCGGCGCCGCGGTGGAGAACAGCACCATGTCGGGCGGGGCGGCCTTGACCCGCGCCGCGATCAGCACCCGCTGGAGCCCCCGCCCGCGATAGGCCGGGTGCACGGAGGCGCCGGCGAGCCGGCCCACCTTGGTCTCCGCCGGCAGGCCGAGCAGGCGGTGCGGCCCGTCCTTGGGGGTATGGTCGTGCTGGAGAATGCCGTAGGCGACCAGCAGGGCGCCATCATGGAGCCCGACGATCCAGCCGCGCCCGTCGAGGATGCCCTCGAAATACGAGCGGTTCTCCGGCTTCACCACCTCCGGCCGCACCAGCGGGCCGATGGCCAGGTGGTGGAGCGCATCGACCGCGTCGATGTCGTCCGGGCCAAGCGCGCGTGAGGTGAGCGGTTCGGTCAGTGCGAACTCGCGCAGGGCGTTCATCAGGTGATCACTTCCGCATAGTTGAGCATCGCGATGGGCGGATACACCCCGAGCTGCTTGGCAATGTTCATGTTGATGATGAGCGCGAAGCGCCGCAGCGTCTCTATGGGAATATCCCGAGGGGGTACCCGCTGCACCAGGATCTCCACCGCCTTCGAGGCGGCCAGCTGGCCCACCGAATAGTACCGGCTCACCAGGCCCACGAGGCCCAGCCCCTCGCGCAGGAAGAATTCGGTGGCGCCGAAGGTGGGAAGACCTGCGGCGAGCGCCGCCGGCCCCACCCGGTCGAAGATGGTGGCAAGAAAGGTATCCGCGGGCAGATAGAGCCAATCGGCACCCTGCGCCTTCAGGTTGCGGACAAAGTCCTCCACCCCGTCGCCGGTGGGGCGGTTGCCCACCATGGTGAGGGGCTGGGCGATGATGGTGGCGTCGATGCCGGCGACGAAGGCCTTCATCTCATCGATGATGGCCACCGAGTTGCGCTCGTTCGGCGAGTAGATGACGCCCACCTTGCGGAACGGCTTGTAGCTCTGCATGGCGCGCATCTGCACGTCGGTGGGCACCACATGCACCGCGCCGGTGACGTTGCGTCCGGACGAGGTCAGCGACGGCGCGATCTTCACCTGCACCGGCGCCGCCACCAGCGCGAACACCACGGGGATGTCGTGCACATAGGGCGAATCCGGCGGAGCGTCGTAGGGGCCGGCGACCGCCAGGGTGTTGGGCGTGCCGTAGGTATAGATGAGGTCCGGCTTGAAGGTGGGCAGTACCTCCGCGAGGATCGGCTTCACCCGGCCCGCATCGCGCTCCACGTCGCGGGTGAGGAATTCCACCTTGATCTCGTTGGCGGCGAAATAGTCCCGGAAGCCGCGCTCCACGTCGGTATCGCCGCGGAAGGTGAGCATCAGGATGCGGAGGGGCCGAGCCGGCGCCGCGGCGGGCGCGGGAGACGTCTGCCCGTTGGCGGCCGGCGGCTGGCCATGGGCGCCCGGCAGGCGGCCGGCGAGCCCCACGGCGCCGGCGCCGAGGCCCAGGGCAAGGAGGGAGCGGCGATCCATCAGGCGGAGCTTCCTTCCGATGCGGCCGCGGACGAGGCGCGGCGGGGATGATGCGCGGTTCTCAGCCCCGATAGCGCAAACAGGGCCGCTCCGGCTACTACCACGGTGCCAATAAGCGTGGTCGCGGCCGCAAATCCGATGGTGGCCATGAGAAAACCGGCGCTGGCGGGGCCGGCGGCGTTGCCGCTGCGCTCCACCAGCCGGAACAGGCCAAGAACGCCGGCCGCCCGGCCGCCGCCGAGGGACGAGGCCGTGTCGGCCACCAGCGCCGACTGGGAGGCGATGGACAGGGCCTGCCCGTAACCCAGCGCTACCAGCGCCACCACGATGAAAGCGATGGATGGATGGAGCACCATGGCCATGGCGCCGAGCCCCGATACCAGCCCGCCGGCCACCACGAAGCCGCCGCGGGCGTCGAACCGGTCGGCCATGGCGGCGAAGAACGGCACGGCGAGCACCATGATGATGGGATAGATCATCTGGAACCGGCCGATGGCGGCGGAGGTGTAGCCGAGGCGCTGCAACTCCAGCGGCACCAGCAGGAAGCACAAGGCGGCAAACAGGAACTTGGCGGGGAAGGCGCAACCGAACAGCAGCGCCATCAGCCCCGGCGCCCGTGCGGCGCCCTTCAGGTCGGCAAGGCCCACGCCCGCCGCCGCGCCCACGCGCCGAACCGTCTTCGGCAGGGTCAGCAGCGCCACCACGAGGGCGACGAGGGCGAGGCCGGCGGAGGCCATGAAGGCTGAGGGCGCGCCCAGCCGGTCGGCGATGACGCCGCCGATGGGCGGCCCGCACAGGCTGGCGACCATGATGGCCCGCACGAACACGGCAAGCGCCGCGCCGCGCGCCGCCCCCGCGGAAAAGTCCACCACATGCCCCTGCGACGAGACGAAGACGAGGGCATAGCCCACCGCGGTGGCGACGCGGGCGGCCACGAACAGGCCATAGGAGGGGCTGACCGCCGAAAGCGCGTAGCCCGTGGCCGCCAGCAGGGCGCCGATGACGAATCCCGGGCGCCGGCCGAGCCGTTCGGAGATCCCCGCGAACGGCACCTGGCACAGGGCCACCACGGCCATGAAGGCGACGATGGGCAGGCTCGCCGCGAAATCCGGCGAGAACGCTCCGCTGCCGGCGATGGTCTGGGCGAATCGCGGCAGGAACGGCCGTGTCAGCTCCTCCGCCAGCATGAACAGGAACAGGGCGGGACGTACCGCGATGGCGTCCTCGCTCTCCGCCGCCTGGACCCGGCCGAGGCCGGTCCGGGTTTCGAGATCCTCAAGGCGCGCGATTGCCGCAGCGTCGCCCCGCGCTTCCGCCGCCCCCCGGATTTCCGCATGGCGCTCGGCAAGGGCGCTCATCTGGCGGTCGATGGGCCCCACCAGGGTGCCCGCGGCCCCGGGGTTGCCCTCGTGCCGCGCCAGCACGCCCCGCCCCAGAGCCTTCAGCCGCCGCTCCACCGCCATCAGCGCGCCGATGCCGCGCGAGCCCACCACCAGGGCCACCAGTTCCAGAGCCACCAGCAGGGAGACGATGCCGATGAAGGCCACGTCCACCAGCACCGCGCCCACCTGGGCGGTGACCGCCGTCGGGTCCACCAGGATCAGCACGTCGCCGAGTTGCCGCCCGGAGGCGTCCACCACCGCAATGCGGGCCTGCGGTGCGCCGGCGAAGCCCGACGCGTCGCCCGCGCGGGCGAGGTCCGCGCCCGACGCCGAGACGAGGCTGATCTGGGCGAACTCCGGATTGGCGGCCCGCAGGTTCTCGAAATAGTCGCTCACCCCCACCAGTCGGTCGAAGGGGACGCCGACGGTGCCGGCGCGCCCCAGGAGGTCGGCCGCAGACCGGGCGACGGTGTTGGCCTTGGCCAGGATTTCGGGAGCGATGGTGCGCTGCGCCGCCCGCTCGGCCCCCCAGCCGATGAAGGCGAGGGCCGAGCACAGAATCAGCACGATGGCGACCGTGATGCCGCCGCGCAGCCCGATCATGCCCGCCTCCGCGACCGGGCTGGCCCCGGCGGGGATTTGCCGGCCGCCTCCCGGTGGACGCTCTCGGCCGCGGCGAGGGCGGCCCGCGCGGCCGGTGGCCATGCGAGCGGATCGGCGGCACGCCGCACCGCCCGGCGCAGCAGGGCGGCCAGAAGCAGCCCGATAACGATGGTGGCGACGCCCGCCCCGGTCAGCGCCGGCAGGGCGATCAGCTTGAGGTCGTTGCCGAGCGCGGCCGCGCCCGCTGCGAGGATGTGGGGATCATATCGCACCACCACGCGCCCGATGACCTCATTGAGATCGTTGCGCACCGGCCGGGTCAGGCCGCGCCCGCCGTCCTGCGCCTCCGCGATGCCGACGCGCGCCGGATCGCTGGAGAACAGCACGATGCCGCGCTCGTCGGCCAGATCCATGGAGCGGATCGCAGGCTCGACCCGCGCTTCCCGATCGAGCAGGCTGGTCAGGGTGCTCTGCGCCGGCAAGGCGATGCCCAGGGATGCCGCCTGCTCGGCCACGTCGGCGACCCGCACGGCGGCGATGCCGAATCGCGCCTCGATGACCGAGCGGTGGGCGTTGAGCAGGGTGACATAGGAGAAGTAGGCGCCGAACGCCACGCATGCCGCCGCGATCAGTGCGAACACCGCGATCAGCCCGAGCGTGGTCCGCGCCATGTGTTGGATCCGCGTGTCTCTGGTCCGCGTCGTGTGGCCCGCGTGGCATGGCCAACGAACCGCAACTTACGGCAAAGGCGACCTTCTCGCCTGCCGGCAAGCCCTTTCATGCCACGAAAAGGGACCTGAGATTGAAGGTTTTTTTGGTCGCAGATGAGTTTTTTGTCTGGTTTGGCTTGAAGCTGGCGGTTAACGTCCGGCCAACCCTTCCACCGAAGCTCACTGCATGACTTTCGTAAGCCGGCTCATCCTGGTCGCTGTCCTTTCCGTGAGCGCCGCGGTGATCGCAGTGGCGGCCATCGCCTTCACGGCGAGCGACAAGGTGGGCGAGGAGATCGAGCGCGCCCGCGTCGCCAACCTGCTCGGCACCCTGCGCGCCTCCACCGAGGCGAACCTCTCTATCGGCCTGCTGCTGGACCAGATTTCCCTGCTGCAGCCGCGCATCGAGCGCGAGAAGGCAAGCGATCCCTCCATCCTCGCCATCGACATCTTCAACGCCGCCGGCCGGGCCATCTATTCCACGGATCGCAGCGTCATCGGCGAGGAGGTGGCCCCGGACTGGGTCCGCCGCCTGTCCATCGACGAGGTGTGGACCGCGGCGGAGCGCGGCGACACGGTGTTCGGCAGCCGATTCGAGAACGACCTCGGTGTCGCCGGCGGCATATCGGTGACCGTCTCGAACGAGGCGCGCACCTCCCGCGCCGACCGGCTCGGCCTCGATCTGATCTCCCGCACCGCGGTCCTGATCCTTGCCGCGGCCGTGGCCGCGATCCTGGCCGCCGTGGTTTTCGCCTATGTCATGACCCGGCCTTTCGACCGGGTCGCCCGCATCCTCGGCGGGGACGGCGCCACGTCGAACGACGACGGCGTCCTCTCCCAGCTTGCCGATGAAACGGTGAAGAGCTGGCGCGACGCGGAAGCCCGTGTCGATCGCGGCCTCGGGCAGCTGGGAGCGCTCGATGATGCGGCATGAGCTTCCGGAGGGGGGACGCGCCCGCCTGCTGACCGGCCTGTTCGCCCTGCTCGTCACCTTCATCCTGGGTTCCGCCGCCGCGGCCCTGCTCATCAACGGCTACCGCGCCCGGGTCGAGGAGAGCGCCCGGCGCGACGCCCTCGTCATCGGCACCTCGGTGGCACGCACCCTGGCGCAGCAGTTCGAGAAGGCCGCGCGCTTCGGCATCCCGCTGAAGCTGCTGCCAGGGGTTGAGATTCATCTCTCCGAAACCCTGGCGCGCACGCCCGGCCTGACCCAGATCGTGCTGCGCGGCGCCGACGGACGCGAGATCCGCAGCGCCATCGGCGAGCATCCCGGTGCCGATTCGGTGTCCGCGCCGGTGATGGTGGACGGCAATACGGTGGCCTCGGTGGAGGTGACCACCAATCCGGCGGCCCTCGCCACCTCGTTCGCCGACATCGGCGTCAAGGCGGCGGTGGTGGTGGCGGTGTGCGCAGCCCTCGCGGCCCTTGCCGCCGGCCTGCTGGTGGGCGGCGCCCTGGAGCGCAACCGCTCCCGGCTCACCGTGGGCCTGCTCGGGGCGGTGGAGGGCGCATACGGCACCTCCGACGACCCGCTGCGCTACAGCCGCCGGTCCGGGCCCCATGGCGCGGTGGGCCGTGCGCTGCGGGCGCTGGAGCGGGGCAACCGGCGGGTCGCCGACCGCCGCGCCGTGTTCGAGGCCTATGCGGAGGAATTGCTGGCCGTGGATTTCGACGGGGGGCTGCGGCCGGACGTGGAACGGGTGCGCCGCGAGGTGCTGGCCGCGCCCGGCGCGGCTGAGAAGGAACGAGGCGCCTGATGCTGCTGCGCACCCGCATCACGCTCATCGTCGCCACCGGCTTCGCCGTCCTCATGCTGGGGATCTGGGGCGCCACCCTGCTGCGCGACCGCGTGGCCGAGGCCCAGGAGGCCGAACTCGCCATCGAGGGCCAGACCGTGCTCTGGCGCGAGATCGTCGCCTTCCAGACCGCGAACCTCGCCCGCATCATCGAGCGCGTGGACAGTTCCGCCGCCTTCCGCATCGCCCTCGGCTTCTCCGACCGGCCCGGCGTTTCCGCCGCGCTCCAGGAGCTGGGCATCAACATTGCCGACGATGCCACCTATTTCGAAGTGGTGAGCGCCGACCGGGAAGTGGTGTTCAGCGACGGCGGCTCCGCCAACCGCTACATCCTCGACGCCGGCAGCCTCGACCGGGCGCTCAAGGGCGAGGTTCTCTCCGGCCTCAGGCAGGTGAGCGCCAACCAGGTCATCGTGCTGACCACCCGCACGGTGGAATTGCCCGGCAAGGGCACCGCCGTCCTGGTGCTCGGGCGCGACGCCGCCCTCGGCATGGAGCGCTTCGCCCGCGGCCTCAGCGCCACCACCACCCTCGTCACCCTGCGGGGCCGCGTGGTGGCCAGCACCGATTTCCGCCTGTGGGAACGGGCCAAGCTCGCCATCACACCCCGCCGCCCCACCTCCGAGCGCGTGATGCTGGACGGGCGCAACTACAACGTCACCAGCATCCCGATTTCCGACATCAGCGCCAGCACCGTGGGCGCGCTGGTCAGCTTCGAGGACACCACCGAGACCGTCCAGGCGACCGCCTTCATCCGCCAGTCGGCGGTGGCCGGCGCCATCGGCCTCGTTCTGATCGGCGTCATCGGGCTCAATGTCTTCCTCTGGTACAGTTTCCGCCCGCTGGAATCGGCCATCGACGTGCTGCAGGCGCTGGCGCGGGGCGATACCTCCGTCACCGTCGGCCACGTGGGCAATGACGAGATCGGCCGCATCGCCTCCGCGGTGCTCGCCCTGCGCGGCAATGTGCAGGCCCTGGCCGAGACCCGGCGCCAGCGCGAGCGCGTGCGCCGCCGGCAGGAGGTGGTCATCTCCGCCGAGCTGCAGGCCCTGGCCGACGCCATCGATCCTACCGACCGCGAGGAGGTTCTCGCATTGCTCGCCAGGGGCTCCGAAGGCGAGCAGGACGACGAACTGCGGCGCGTCGCCCGCGTGCTCCACGATTTGTCGCGGCGCATCGTGGAGCAGCACACCCGGCTGTCCTCCATGGTGGTGGAGCTGCGCGAAGCCCTCATCACCAAGACCAAGCTTGCCGGCCTGCAGCAGGAGCTGGAGATCGCCCGGCAGGTGCAGCTCGCCATCCTGCCCAAGGAATTCCCGCCGGACGCCCGCGTCGCCATCCACGGCCAGATGACCCCGGCCCGCGAGGTGGGCGGCGACTTCTACGACTACTTCATGATCGACGACACCACGCTGGGCTTCGTGGTGGCGGACGTCTCCGGCAAGGGCGTGCCGGCGGCGCTGTTCATGGCCATCGCCCGCACCCTGCTGCGCTCCACCGCCTTGTTCGAGCGCTCGCCGGCCAGCTCCATCCGCCGCCTCAACGACCTGCTCGCGGTGGAGAACGAGCAGATGCTGTTCGTCACCGTGCTCTATGGCGTGATCGACCTGTCGTCCGGGCGCGTCACCTATGTGAATGCCGGCCACAACCTGCCCTACCGCATCACCCGCGCGGGCGAGGTCTCCACCATGCCCTCCACCGGCGGCATGGCGGTGGCGGTGCTGGAGGGCTTCGTCTACGTGGAGCACGAACTCCATCTGCAGCCCGGCGACACGCTTTTCTTCTACACCGATGGCGTCACCGAGGCATTCGACGTGGACGAGCGGCCCTATGGCGAGGAGCGGCTGGAAGACCTGCTCAAGAGCGGCGCGGCGGACTGGTCGGTGCCCGAATTGTCGGAGCGTGTGCTCGCCTCGGTCCATGTCTTCGAGCGCGGCGCGCCGCAGGCCGACGACATCACCTGCCTGACGCTGCGGTATTTCGGCGGGCATGGACCGCGCCGCACCAGATGAAATGGCAACTGACGCAGCTTCCGCTGCGTCGCGCCGGATTTAGCGGTCAGATTGCTTCAACCCGACCGACGCTTACTCTATCTCTGATTTCGAGGGCGATTCACCGCGCAAATTGGTTCAATTTGCCCGGATCGCGCTCCAGGACCCATCCCAATGGCAGGGGAAAACCCCGCCGCAGAACCAGACGAGGGGAGACGCAGCAACCGGTGCAAGCGCCGGGTGGGACGGCATCATGCCGGCCCCGGGAGGAGTGTCGACCGTGACCATGAACGCGCGAACGGCCGAATGGCCGGCCGGGGAAGTCTCCACCATCGGCGCGGTGGGCGTCGCCCATTTCTGCAGCCACCTGCTCCAGCTCGCCCTTGCCCCGCTCTTCCTGATGATGCGCGCCGACCTCGGCGTCTCCTTCTTCGCCCTGGGCGCGGTGCTCTCCGTCTTCTATCTGTTCTCCGGGGTCGGCCAGGTGACGGCCGGCATCCTCGTGGACCGCTTCGGCGCCCATCGCCTGCTGCTCGGCGGCGTGCTGCTGCAGGGTACGGCCACGGCGGCCATGGGCCTTGCGCCTCATTACGTGGTCCTGCTGCCGCTGGCGGCCCTCGCGGGTCTCGGCAATTCGGTCTACCACCCGGCCGACCTCTCCATTCTCAGCCACAAGGTGGCGCCGGCCCGGCTGGGGCGCGCCTTCGCCGCCCATGTGATCGCCGGCAGCATCGGCTTCGCCCTCTCCCCCCTGGTCTCCGCCGCCATCGCCGAGGCCCATGGCTGGCGGACGGCGCTGGGCGCCATGGGGCTGGGCGTGGTGGTGCTCGGCCTGGTGCTGTTCGCCTGTCGCAAGGCCCTCAAGGTCGAACCCGCGCACGCAGCCGCCCATGACGCGCCCCACGACACGCCCCATGACAGGCCCGATGGCACGCCCCCCGGAGCCAAGGCCGCGCACGGCCCCGCCCCCACCTTCTTCCAGGTGCTGGCCACGCCGGTGGTGCTGATGGCCTTCCTCTATTTCGTGCTCACCTCCATCTCGCTCACGGGCATCCAGAGCTTCTCCATCGTCGCCCTGAAGGAGGGCTTCGGCGCCAGCGTGGCGCTGGCGACGCTGGCGGTCACGCTCTACCAGTGCGGCAATGCGGCCGGCGTCGCCCTTGGCGGGGCGGTGGCGGACCGCACCGCCAAACATCACATCATCGCCATGGGCGGGCTCGCCGTCGCCTGCGCGCTGGCGCTACTGGCGGCGGTGCTGGTGGTGCCGCCGGAGGCGACGGTGGGCCTGGTGGCGCTGGTGGGCTTCGCCATGGGCATGACGACGCCCTCGCGCGACGTGCTGGTGCGCAGCGCCGCGCCGGCGGGGGCGACCGGCAAGGTGTTCGGGGTGGTCTATTCGGGCTACGACATCGGCGCGCTTCTGGGGCCGCTGATGTTCGGCCTCATGCTCGACCACCATTTGCCGCGCCTGGTGTTCGTGGGCGCGGCGATCCCCCTCGGCCTTGCGGTGATGACCGCCTTCGCGGTGCGCCGCCGGCCCGCGTGAGGGGCAATGCGGGGTCTTGGACCAAAGGCCGGTGAGGGTGACTCACTCGCCTTTGGTCAAGCCCGCGCGGCGCTTGAGCGAAACCCACTTGGCATCGGTCGAAGACCGAGGCCGATGGTCTATTGCCCCAGCAGCACCTTGCCGGGATTGGCGAGGCCCTTGGGATCGATGGCGGCCTTGATGGCCGCCATCAGCTCCAGCGCCACCGGGTCCTTGTAGAGGGTCAGTTCCTCGCGCTTGAGCAAGCCGATGCCGTGCTCCGCCGAGATCGAGCCGCCAAGCCCCGCCACGATATCGTGGACGATGCGGTTGAACGCCTCCCAGCAGGCAAGATAGGCCGCCTTGTCCATGCCCACCGGCTGGCTCAGGTTGAAGTGGATGTTGCCGTCGCCCATGTGGCCGAAGGCGCACACCCGCAGCCCCGGCATGTGGGCCGCGCAGGCGCGGGAGGCCTCGGCGATGAAGCGCGGCACCAGCGACACCGGCACCGACACGTCGTGCTTGATGGAGCCGCCCTCGAACTTCTGCGCGTCGGAGAGGGATTCCCGCAGCTTCCACAGGGCCTCGGCCTGGGCCTCGCTGGCGGCGATCACCGCGTCCTCGATCTCCCCCGCCTCAAAGGCCTCGCCGAACACCTCCAGCGCCAAGGCGGAGAGGTCGTCGTCGCGGCGGGTGGAGGTCAGTTCGGCCAACACATACCAGCCATGGTCGCCGGCGAGCGCCCTTGTGGTGCCGGGCATATGCTTCAGCACCGTCTCCATGCCGAAGCGCGGCAGGATCTCGAAGCCGGTGAGCGCGTCGCCGGCCACGTTGCGCAGGCGCTGGAACAGCCTGAGGGCGGCCTCGGGGCTTGCAACGCCGGTCAGGGTGGTGGTGCGGGCGCGCGGCGCCGGATAAAGCCGCAGCACGGCGGCGGTGATGATGCCCAGCGTGCCTTCCGCGCCGATGAACAGGTCTTTCAGGTCGTAGCCGGTATTGTCCTTGCGCAGGCGGCTGAGGCCGTTCCAGACCCGCCCGTCCGGCAGCACCACTTCCAGCCCGAAGGTCAGCTCCCGCATGTTGCCGTAGCGCAGCACGGCGGTGCCGCCGGCATTGGTGGAGAGGGTACCGCCGATGCGGCAGCTGCCCTCCGAGGCGATGGAGAGCGGGAACAGGCAGCCCGCCGCCGCCGCCGCCTGCTGCACCTGGTGCAGCGTGCAGCCGGCCTCGGCCACCACGGTGAGGTCGCTGGGATCAAGATCGCGGATGCGGCTCATGCGCCGGAGCGAGAGCAGCAATCCGCCGAACGGCACCTGCCCGCCCACGAGCCCCGTATTGCCGCCTTGCGGCACCACGGGAACCCCGGCCTCGGCGCACGCAGCGACGATGAAGGACACCTCGTCCGTGCTCGCCGGCTCCACCATGGCGGGGGTGGTGCCGCGAAACAGGCCGCGGCCCTCCACCAGCCAGGGGGCAAGCTCCGCCGCATCGGTGACCACGCGGGCGGAACCGATGCGCGCGGCGATGCGCTCCAGCAGCCCGGCAAGGCGGGCGGCATCGAGAAGGACGGGGTCCGGGGCTTGGCTCGACATGGCCGGGAGGGTGCCGCACCGCTCCCGGCTCCGCAAGGGTGGGCTTGAAGGGCGGGGTTAGGGTCCTTGAGCGGCCGTCCTCCCCTCTCCCCTTGCGGGAGAGGGGTTGGGGGTGAGGGGTCGGCGGCGAGAGAAGGCGGCTATTGGCTCAAAGGGCCACGCCACACCCCTCACCCCGGCCCTCTCCCGCAAGGGGAGAGGGAGAGGTCCCCCCTCGACCTCCTCAGGCGGCGGCCTTCAGCCCCACGTCGGGCAGTTCGGGGCGGCTGGACAGAGCGATCGCCATCAGCTCTTCCACCTCGGCCCGCTCCCGGTCCAGCAGCGGCAGGCGCGGCGGGCGGGTGAGGAAGGTGCCACGGCCCATGATGTGCTCGCACAGCTTGATGCACTGGACGAGATCGGGGCGCGCATCAAGGTGCAGCAGCGGCATGAACCACTCGTAGAGCGTCATGGCTTCCGCATAGCGGCCGGCGCGGGCGAGGCGGAACAGGGTCTCGCCCTCGCGCGGGAAGGCGTTGGACATGCCCGACACCCAGCCCTGGGCGCCCATGGCGATGCTCTCCACCACCACGTCGTCGAGGCCGGCGAACATGATGAAGCGGTCGCCCACCTTGTTGCGCAGGTCGATGAAGCGCCGGGTGTCGCCCGAGCTTTCCTTGAAGCAGACGATGGTCTCGCAATCCACCAGGGTCGCGACCACGTCCGGGGTCACGTCGTTCTTGTAGACCGGCGGGTTGTTGTAGATCATCACCGGCAGGTCGGTGGCCTTGGAGACGGTGCGGAAATGGGCCGCCGTCTCGAATGGCTTGGAGGAATAGACCAGCGCCGGCATGAGCATGATGCCGTCCACGCCCACCCTGGCGGCTTCCTTCGCCGTGGCGATGGCGAAATCGCTGGTGAATTCGGCGATGCCGCAGATCACCGGCACCCGGCCGGCGGCCACCGACTTGCCGGCCTCCATCACCTGGATCTTCTCCGCGGTGGTGAGCGAGCAATTCTCGCCCACGGTGCCGCACACGATCATGCCGGACACGCCGTCGCGGATCAGGCCTTCCATCACCTTGGCGGTGGCATCGATATCGAGCGAATAGTCGTCGCGGAACTGGGTGGTCACGGCCGGGAAGACGCCTTCCCAGCTGATTGCCGGCTTCATCTCATGTCATCCTTGTGTCGATACGGGGAGCGGACAGGGCAAAGCCCCGCCCGCGTGCGGGTTTCCGGGATCAGAGGGCGGCGCCGGCCTTGCGCAGGTCGGCGAGGATCGGGGCCTTGGGCAGCCAGATCTTGTCGTATTCGGTGATGATCTTTTCGCGGTCGGTCACTTCCGCCACCTTGATCGGGATCGCCGCCTTGAACTTCTCCAGCAGCACCGGCTCGTTCACCACGGTCTCGTCCACCTGGAGATCGAGCGCGCTCTTGGTGAGCTTGGTGATGAGCGCCTTGTCGGCGGGCGAGAGGGTCTGCCACACCCGGCCCGAGACCAGCGCGATGACCGGCATGAAGATGGCGTCCATCTTCAGCATGGTCTTCGACACCTTGTCGAAGCGCTGGTTCCAGGAGAAATCGAGGTCGGCCTCCAGGCCATCCACCTGGCCGTTGGACATGGCGTCGAACACCGCCGGGGTGGGGATCGGTGTCGGGGCGGCGCCGAGCAGCTGGTAGAAATCGCGATAGGCCGGCGTCGTATTGATGCGCAGCTTCATGCCGTTGAGATCCTTGATGCCGGTGATGGGCTTCGCGGAGAACACGACGCGCATGGTGGTGATGCCCCAGGCGAGGCCCACCGTTCCGGTTTCCTTGGGCAGCACGTCGAGCAGGCTCATGGCCACGGGGGTGCGCACCAGCTTGCCGGCCTTGGCGGTGGAATCCACCACCCACGGAGCGTTGATGGCGGCGATGGCCGGCACCCGCGAGCCGAGTTCCGCGGTCATGATCCAGCCCATGTCGAGGGCGCCGGTCTGCATCTGCTGCAGCATGGCCGCCTCGTTGCCGAGCTGGCCCGAGGGGAAGACGGTGATGGAGAGCCGGCCCTTGGTCTCCTCCTTCAGCATGGCGCCCACCTTGTCGGCGGCCACGTTCCAGGGATGGCCCACCGGGGTGATGATGCCGAGGCGGAATTCCTTCGCCTCCTGGGCCCGCACCACGCTCGGCGCGGCGAGGGGAAGAACGGCACCGGCGGCTGCGGCGCTCATGAGGAAGTGACGACGGGACAGGGGCATGACGGGACGTGACATGGCAAGGCTCCGGGCAGGTTGCGTTTGTTATTTGACGAGGGCGGTCGACAGCCACGGCACCAGCGACAGCAGCACCAGCAGCGCGCAGGCGGCGAAGAAGAACGGCAGGGTGACGTAGAACATCCGCCCCACCTTCGCCCCGGTTACTGCCGAGGCCACGAAGAAGCACAGGCCGACCGGTGGCGAGAGGAAGCCGAGGACCAGGTTGATCACCACCACCACGCCGAAATGCACGGGGTCGATGCCGTAGACGAGGGTCGCCACCGGCAGCAGGATCGGCACCGTCATGATGAGGCCCGGCGCGCCGTCGATGACCGTGCCGATGACCAGCAGGATGACGTTGACCAGCAGCATGAAGGTGATGGGATCGTGGGCCACGGTCTGCACCCAGACGGCCACCGCCTGCGGGACCTTGCCGTAGACCAGCACCCAGGAGAACACCGCCGCCACCGCCACCAGGAACAGGATGACGGAAGAATAGAGCCCGGCCTTCAGCAGCATCTGCGGCAGCTGGGAGAAGGACAGCTCGCGGGTCCAGTAGCGGCCGATGAGCAGCGCCGCCAGCGCCCCCACCGCCGCCGCCTCGGTGGCATTGGCAAGGCCGGTCAGGATCGAGCCGACGATGACGATGGGGATGAGCAGGGTGGGAATGGCGTTCAGCACGATGTCCACCCGCTGGCGCCAGGTCATGGCCTCGCCGCGCGGGTAATCGTAGAAGAAGCCCATGATGTAGACGCAGACGCAGAACAGCCCCGTCAGCAGCACGCCGGGGATGATGCCGGCGATGAGCATGTCGCTGACCGACACCTGCGCCAGCACCGAATAGACCACGAACATGATGGACGGCGGGATGATGGGCCCCAGCATGCCCGCATAGGCGGTGAGGCCGGCGGCGAAGGTCTTGTCGTAGCCCTTCTTCTCCATCTCCGGCACCAGGATCTGCGCCATGATGGCGACCTGCGCCGTGGCCGAGCCGAGGATGGACGACACCAGCATGTTGGCGATGAGGTTCACATAAGCGAGCCCGCCCTTCAGCCGGCCCACCACCGCCATGGCCATGTCGATGAGCCGGCGGGTGATGCCGCCGCCGTTCATGATCTCGCCGATCAGCACGAACAGGGGGATGGCGATGAGGCCGTAGCTGTCCACGCCGCCGAACAGCTGGGTGGGAAAGGTCTGCAGCAGCAGCGGATTGCCGGTGGCGAGGATGAACGCCACGCCGGACAGGGCAAGGCACAGGCTGATGGGCACGCCCACCATCATGGTGATGAGGAATGCGGCGGTGGTCAGCATCAGCTTGCCGCCTCCGCATGGGCCATGGGGAAGCCGCGATAGACGCGGCGCGGCGTGAGCTCGAGGTCTTCCAGCAGGTTGGCGAGGCCGTGGATGGTGAGCGACACCGCAAACAGGGGAATGATGAGGCTCACCATCCAGGTCGGCCAGTTGAGTGTCTGGGTGTGCTCTGTATAAAGGAAGTTGAAAGTCTCACCCGCGAAAGCCTTGGCGTTGAAGCCTGCGGCGGCGATGCCGATGGGGTCCATCCAGATCCAGCACATGTAGGACAGGATCAGGCCGAACAGCATGGTGAATGCCGTGGCAATGACCCGCGCCACCTTCACCCCCGTGGGCGGCAGGCGCTCGGTCAGGAGCCCCACCGTAAAGTCGAGGCGCAGGCGCGTCATGGCCGAGGCACCGATGAAGCTCAGCCAGACCACGGCATAGATGGCGGATTCGTCGATCCAGTAGATCGGCGTGCCCATGTAGCGGGTCACCACATTCAGCAGGATGAGGACGCTGACCAGCCCCATCAGGCCGATCACCGCCGCCCGCTCGAAGGCGAGGAGGCCGGACGAGAGGGCGAGCACAAGGCCGCACGGCCCCGCTCCCGCAGCGCCTGTCTTGTTCGCGTGGGTCATGTTTATCGCTCTGGAAGGCGGACCCTTGTGGGTCTCGATTTGGTGCTTTCAATCTCAATGTAGATTTTATACATTCGACGCGTCAATACCCCGCCAACGCTTTTTGCTGTAGCTCAGACCCCATGAATTCCGGTAGCCCGACCGTCGCCCAGAAGGGCCTCAAGCACCGCACGCTCTCGGCGGCGATCCTTGACCAGTTGCGCCAGTCGATCCTCGACGGCACCCATCCCGCCGGCACCCAGCTGCGGCAGGATGCGCTGGCGGATGCCTATGGCGTCAGCCGCATTCCGGTGCGCGAGGCGCTGTTCCAGCTGGAGGCCGAGGGGCTGGTGCGCATGGTGCCGCAGAAGGGCGCCATCGTCTCCGACCTGTCGGTGGAGGAGATCAACGACGTGTTCGAGCTCAGGCGGATCATGGAGCCGCGCCTGCTGGAACGCGCCATCCCGCTGTTCACCGAGGCGGATTTCACCAAGCTCGACGCCATCCACGCCCGCTTCACCGCCGCCACCAAGGCCCACGACGTGAGCCAGTGGGGCATTCTCAACGCCGATTTCCACATGGCGCTCTACGATCGTGCAGCCCTGCCCCGCACCCGGCAGATCGTCGCCGCCTTGCTCCAGACCTCGGACCGCTACACCCGTCTCCAGCTCTCCACCACGGAAGCCATGGACCGGGCCAAGAGCGAGCACGCCCAGCTCATTGCCTTGTGCCGGTCCGGCGCCGTGGCCGACGCCAGCTCTTTCCTGGACGGCCATATCGGCAAGGTGCACGCCGACCTGCTGCGGGTGATCGAGCAGCGGGCGGCCCGCGCCAGGGCGGGCGATGGCACGCATCAAGGACCGAGCGACGGCACGGCAGACGGGGCCGGCGCGGACGACGCCCCGCGCGGGCCGCGATCCCGGTCCTTGGCAAAGGGCGAGGTCCTGCGCTAGAGCACGCGCCGGTCAGATTGCATCGCAATCCGATCGGATAACGCGTTCTCGTTTCTTAGAGGTAGAGCACGCGCCGGTCAGCCTGCATCGCAGCCTGACCGGATAACGCGTTCTCTTGTCTGGTATCGAGAGCCGAGACCTGTCCGTTCCGGAGACTTCATGGCCGACCGCATCCTCGTCGCCCGCATCGGCGCCCCCCATGGCGTGAAGGGCGAGGTGCGCCTCTTCGTCTTCACCGAAGATCCCGGCGCCGTGCTGGACTATGATCCGCTCACCGACGCCACCGGCAAGACGCGCTTCCGCATCGCCGCCTTGCGCGCCGCCAAGGACCATTTCGTCGCCCGCATCGAGGGCGTCGCCGACCGCACCGCGGCCGAGGCGCTGACCAATGTGGACCTCTTCGTCTCCCGCGCGGCCCTGCCGCCGCCGGACGACGCGGACACCTTCTACCACGCCGACCTCATCGGCCTGGACGTGATGGACGAGACCGGCGCGCTGATCGGAAAGGTGGTGGCGCTGCAGGATTTCGGCGCCGGCGACATTCTGGAATATGCCCCGCTGCTGCCCGCCACCAAGGCCAAGACGCTGATGGTGCCGTTCTCCACCGACGCGGTGCCGGTGGTGGACCTGCCCGGCCGGCGCGTGGTCATCGCCGAAGCCTTCGTGGAACGCCGCCCGGCCGAGCCGGAAGCCGGCGAGGACACCGGGGGCGAGTGAGCGGGGCTTGAGGGGCCGGGCGCCGTCGCTCCCTCTCCCGCTTGCGAGACCTCTGCGCAAGTCACCCATGGTCGGTGGCGGAAGCCGGTTCCCCCTCTCCCCTTGCGGGAGAGGGCCGGGGTGAGGGGTGTGGTGCGTCTCTGAGCAGACAGGCGTTTTCTGGTGGCGCCGCCCCCTCACCCCCAACCCCTCTCCCGCAAGGGGAGAGGGGAGAACAGCCGCTCAAGGACCTTTCACAGAGCTCTCGCTTGCGGGCGAGGGGTCTCTACCGTACCCAGCCGCAAGAGCCGGATTCCGCCTCACCCGGTTTGACTTGAGCGCGCCCCTCCCCCATCACGGCGCCATGACGTCCCCGACCTTCCGCGCCAGCATCCTCACCCTTTATCCGGAGATGTTTCCCGGCCCCCTCGGCCATGCCCTGGCCGGCCGGGCGCTGGAGAAGGGGCTGTGGGCGCTGGAGGCGGTGCAGATCCGCGACCATGCCCTCGACAAGCACCGCTCCGTGGACGACACCCCCGCCGGTGGCGGCCCCGGCATGGTCATGCGCGCCGACGTGCTGGCCCGCGCCATCGATGCCGTCGCCCCGCCCGAGGATCCCCGGCCGCGCCTGCTCATGACCCCGCGCGGCACCCCCCTCACCCAAGCGCGGGTGCGCGCCCTGGCGGAAGGTCCCGGTGCGGTGATCCTGTGCGGGCGGTTCGAGGGGGTGGACGAGCGCATCGTCGCGGCGCGCAACCTTGAGGAAATCTGCGTCGGCGACGTGGTGCTCTCCGGCGGCGAGGCGGCGGCGCTGCTGCTGCTCGATGCCTGCGTGCGGCTCATTCCCGGCGTCATGGGCAAGGCGGAAAGCGGCACCGAGGAGAGCTTTTCCGCCGGCCTGCTGGAATATCCCCAATATACCCGCCCGCAACTGTTCGAGGGCGAGCCCATCCCCGAGGTGCTGACCTCAGGCGACCATGCCCGCGTCGCCCGCTGGCGCCATGCCCAATCCCTTGCCGTCACCCGCGCGCGGCGGCCGGACCTTCTTGCTCCCCCGCTCCCGCATGACGGGAGCATGAAGGAAAGGGAATGACACGGCCCTATTTCTCGGCTATGGAGCCCGCGTCCCCTTAACTTAAAACGACACAACGTGGCACCGGGGCGTTTTGCCGAACCGGTGGCTGCAAAAAGGTTGGCGACATGAACATCATCCAGACGCTCGAAGCCGAGCAGGCGGCGAAGCTCGCCGAAAAGCGTGCCATCCCGGACTTCCAGCCCGGCGATACCATTATCGTGAACGTGAAGGTGGTCGAAGGCGAGCGCTCGCGCGTGCAGGCCTATGAAGGCGTGTGCATCGCGCGCTCCGGCGGCGGCATCAACGAGAGCTTCACGGTCCGCAAGATCTCCTACGGCGAGGGCGTGGAACGCGTGTTCCCGGTCTATGCGCCGCTGATCGATTCCATCAAGGTGGTCCGCCGCGGCAAGGTGCGCCGCGCCAAGCTCTATTACCTGCGCGATCGCCGCGGCAAGTCGGCCCGCATCGCCGAGCGCCAGGACCGCACCGCCGACGGCAAGATCAAGAAGGGCGGCAAGTCCGCTCCGACGGCTCCCGCCGCCGCCGAGTGAGAGCAGCCTCAAGGCCGGCAACCGCCGCCTGAAGCCCTTCGTATTCAACGCCTCCGGGACCGCCCGGGGGCGTTTTTCGTTTCGAGCCGCCCTCGCTCAGGGCGTCGGCGCGTCGTCCCTCAGGCGCGCGAACAGCCCGTCCGGATCGGCATCGAAGGCGCGGCGGATCTCGGCCAGCGCAGTCTCGCCGCCGCGATAGCTGGCGCCGCCCACATGCAGCCAGGCATCCAGCAGCATCTTCGGCTCGCTCCAACCCGTCGCGTTTTCGCTCCCATCGGGAGACGGCACCCGCACCGAGCGCGCGTGGGGCCAGGCGAAGCCCGACACATCCAGCTTGCGGAACAGCGCGTGCCAGTTGCGCCCGCCGGTGTCGGTGCCCAATAGCCGGTCGGGGCCGAAATCCAGGGGCTTGGCCACCAGGCTGCCGTCGTAGACGGAGAATCCCGGCCACAAATACCAGGCCTTCACCCGGCTGCTCCAGCGCTGCAGCCCGTAGACCGGCTGGCGCGCCACCAAAGCCGAAAGGTCAGTGGGTTTCAGCAGCACCAGATCATGGTCGAGCAGGGCGAACACGCGCGGCTTCACCTTGCGCAGCACGTTGTGGAACACCCAGTTGGCGGCGGCAGCGTGGGAGCGCGCGGTGCGCACCCGCACGAACGGGGCCGGCGGCAAAGCGAGGTAGTAAAGCCCCTTGTCCGCCGCGATGGCGGCAAGCGCCCGCCGCGCCTCCGGCTCGGTGGAATTGTCGCAGACGAGCAGCGGTGTGCCGGGGGCGAAGCGCGCCATGGAATCGGCCAGAAGCGCCACCGCCTCGGGCACGTTGTAGGCGATGGTCAGGGCGAGGGCGCCGTCGCGGCGGCGGCTCAGCGCCTCCACCACCTCGGCCTGTCCTTCGGCCGGACGGCTGCGGTAGAGACGATCCATCAGCGCATAGCGCGCATGGTTGAGCCAGTGCAGGCCCGGCAGCGCAGCCACCATGCCGGACAGGCCGGCGGCCCGCTTGTGCCCTTCAGACCCGCTCATGTGGCTGCTCCCGATGCGGTGGTGGCGTCCGCGCCCGCGCGCAATTGGCCGAGGAGGCCGTCCGGGTCCGCCGCGAAGGCCCGCGCCACGGTGTCGAAGGCCCGTCCGCGCGTGCCGTGGCCGGCGCCGCCGGCGTGCAGCCATCCGTCCACGAGCAGGTGGTCCTCCCCCGTCCCCGTGCCGGGATCGGCGACGAACACGGTGCGGGTCTCGGCGAAGGCCAGGGCGGTCCTGTCGAGGCGGCGGTAGAGGACGGTCCAGTTCTGCCCGCCGGTGTCGAGGGTCAGCGGGGTGTCGGTGCCGAAGTCCAGCGGCAGGCCCTTCACCGCCGCATAATTGAACACGCTGAAGCCCGGCCACAGGTACCAGGCCCCGTTGCCCTCGCCATGGCGCGCCATGCCGTAGCAGGGCTGGGCGGCGACGCGGGTGGGCAGGTTGTCGGCCGCAAGCGGGATCAGGTCATGGTCGAGCAGGGCCACCACCGGCGGCGCCACCTTGCGCACCAGATTGGCCCAGATCCAGTTCAGCGCCACCGCATGGGAGCGCGAGCCGTTGCGCCCGCCGCGATAGGGCGAGGGCGGCAGCGGGCAATAGGCGAGGTCCCGCTCCGCGCAGAACGCCGCGATGGCGGCGCGGGCGGCGGGATCGGTGGAATTGTCGCACACCACCAGCGGCGTATGGGGCAGAAAGCGGCCCATGGCCTCGGCCAGCAGGGCGATGGCCTCCGGCATGTTGAAGGCGACGGTGAAGGCCAGGGCGGGGGCGCCCTGCGCCTTCAGCCGCGCCACCAGCGCCGCCTGTCCGGGCGCCGGCCGGCGGGCATAGATGCGGTCCACCAGAAGGTTGCGCGCGCGCCGCAGGCGATGGGCCAGCGGGGCGGCGCCCAGCCAGTCCTTCAGCGAATAATCGGCGAGATCGCGCATGGGGCGGCTCAGGACTGGGACGGCGCCGTCAGGCGGCGCAGAACGGGGGCGGGGTCCGAAGGCGCGGGCGCACGGCGGGCGATGGCGTAAAGCACCACTTCGCCCCGCCCGTCCGCCCGAGGGAAGGTGCCGATGGCGCGGAAGCGATCCGGAAAGGCCGCGACCGTCGCCTGCGCCACCCGGCTGGCCGGCGCCGCCCCAGTCTCGCGCGCCTCCACGGCAAGGGCGGCCGCGCCGAGGGTGTCGAGGGTGGCCAGAAGCGCTTCGGGGGTGGCGGCGGGAAGACGGCCTTGATCCACCACGAAGCTGCGGCGGGCCCGGTCGCGCTGGGCACGGTCGCGCTGGGCCATGGCCGCTCCCAGCGCCGCCGCGCCCCGCGCATCGCCGGCGACGACGATCACCGGGGGCACCGCCTCGCGGGCGAGGAAGGCTTCCGCCGCCGCATCCATGCCGATGGCGCCCTTGCGCACCTGCTGAAGCAGGCCCGGCATGGCGGCGAGCAACAGCATGAGCGCCACCGCCAGTTCCCGGATGGTGCCCCAGCCCGAAACCAGCAAACCAAGCAACCGCATGGCTCCGAATGCCGCCAGCATGGCCACCGGCGCTAAAAGTACGGTCGCATCCAGCGCCACGCCCCGCCCCGCCCCAAGCCAGAAGGCGAGGGCAAAGGCCGGCACCAGGGCCGCCACCGGCGCCAACGCCGCAGGGTCCACCGCCTCCTCGTCCCGCCGCCAGCCCTCCCAGATGGTGAAGACGAGACCCGCCGCCGCGCAGGCCAGCATCAGGGTTCCGAACACGGCGCGCAGCGTCTGCCAGACGAAAGCCGGCCCCTCGGCGTTCACCACGGGGGGCAGCCGGCCGGCGGCGAGGGCCACCGCCAGCGCCAGCAGCGCGAGGGCCGCGAGCGGCACGAGCACACGCGCCCGCCGCATCAGATCGAGCCGCCCGGCCATGAGCGCCGCCAGCGGCGGCAGCAGCAGGACCGCCGCCCCCGCCGGGGCCATCAGCACGCTCACCGCCCCGGCGGCGGCGAACAGGGCGGCGGAGGCCGGGGTTCCCCGCCGCATATGGCGGCCGAAGGCCAGGGCGGACAACAGCGCGACCAGCGCCAGCGGCAGGTCGAGGCCGACCACCAGGGTCGCCTCCCGCAGCAGCGGCAAGGCGGCGAGCACGAAGCCCACCGCCACCGCCGGCAGCACGCCCGCCGCCCGCGCCGTGGCCCAGCCCGCGCAAACCACCAGCACCGCGGCCAGCAGCGCCGGCAGCAGCAGCGCCGCCGGCGTGGTGGGCGTCAGCAGCGCCAGCCAGCCGCCCGCCAGCACATGGAACAGGGTGAGCCGGGCGAGCGGCAGCGCCTGCGGGGCATGCAGGCCATAATCGGCGGCGAAGGCGCCGGGGGCGGGAAAGCCGGCGGCGGCATGGTCCGCCACCATGAGGGCGGTGACGAAATGGCGCGCCTCGTCGGGATCGGTGGCGCCAAGCTCCGCCACATAGGCGCCCGCCCCCAGTTGCTGGGCGACGACGACGGCGGTGGCGAGCAGCACCACGATGAGGAAGATGAGGCCGCGCAACGCGACGGTGCTCTTTCGCTTCTCGCCCGCCTCCACGTTCACGATCCCCTCCACACTCCGACGCGCGGCGCGACGCCGCATTCGCCCGCGTTCTAGAGCGCGATTGCGGCCAGGTCCACGCCGACAGCGTCCGGGAAGGCTTGACCTTGCCGGTCCCGGCGGGTGAGGTGAGGTGCGGTCGCCTCCCGGCGGCCCTGCCAATGCCCCGGATCCCCATGGCGAACGACCTGAGCTTAAGGATCGTGATCGTGGACGAAAGCCCCGTCCGCTCCGCCATTCTGGAGGAAGGCCTGAAGGAGGCCGGCTTCCACAACGTGCTGCGCATCACCGGGCGCACCAATCTCCTGGAGCGCATCTACGCCATCGACCCGGACGTGATCCTCATCGACCTCGAGGACCCCTCGCGCGACACCATCGAGCAGATGTTCCAGGTGAGCCGCGAGGTGAAGCGCCCCATCGCCATGTTCGTGGACCAGACCGACAGCAAGACCATTGAGGACGCCATCGAGGCCGGCGTCGCCTCCTATGTGGTGGACGGGCTGCGCAAGGACCGGGTGAAGCCGATCCTGGAGACCACCATCTCCCGTTTCCGCGCCTTTGCCCGGCTCAAGGCGGAGCTGGAGGAGGCAAAAAGCCAGCTGGAGGAGCGCAAGGTGGTGGACCGCGCCAAGATGATCCTCATGAAGATGAAGGGCATCGACGAGGAAACCGCCTACGGCCTTTTGCGCCGCACCGCCATGAACGAGAAGAAGCGCATCGCCGACATCGCCCAGTCCATCATCACCGCCGCGGAGCTTTTGCGATGAGACGGCTCGCCATGGGGTTCATCCCCCTCACCGACGCGGCGGTGCTGATCGCCGCCGCCGAGCGCGGCTTCGCCATGGCGGAGGGCATCGAGATCGAGCTGCACAGGGAGGTGTCCTGGGCCAACATCCGCGACAAGGTGAATGTGGGCCTCCTGGACGGCGCCCACATGCTGGGGCCGCTGGCCATCGCCTCATCGCTGGGCCTCGGCCATGTGCGGGTGCCGCTGGTGGTGCCGTTCGCGCTCAATCTCAACGGCAGCGCCATCACCATCGACAAGCACCTCTACGCCGCCATGGGCGAGGTGGGGGAAGACCTTGCAACCGCCACCGGCGCGGCGCAGGCCCTGGGCAAGGTGGTGCGCCAGCGCAAGGCCGAGGGCCGCGACCCGCTCACCTTCGCCTCGGTCTATGCCTTCTCCACACACACCTATCTGCTGCGCCACTTCCTGACCGGCGGCGGCATCGACCCGGACCGGGACGTGCGGTTCGTGGTGGTGCCGCCCCCGTTCATGGCCGAGAGCCTGCGCGGCGGGCTCATCCACGGCTTCTGCGTGGGCTCGCCGTGGAATTCGGTGGCGGTGGACGCGGACGTGGGGCGCATCGCGGTGCTGGGGTCCGAGATCTTCGGCTGGGTGCCGGAAAAGGTACTGGGGGTGCACGCCCGCTTCGCCAATGCCGAGCCCGAGCTTCTGCACCGCCTCGTGCGGGCGCTCCATGCCGCCGCCCGCTGGTGCGAGGATGCAGCCAACCACGACGATCTCGCCCGCCTCCTGGGCGAGCCCCGCCATCTCAACCTGCCCGCCGACGTGCTGAAGCGCACCCTGGACGGGCGCCTGCATTCGGCGCCCGGCGGCCGGCTGCGCGCCCATCCCGACTTTCTGGTGCTCAACCGCGACGGCGCCAACCGGCCCGAGCGCGAGCATGCCCTATGGATGTATGCCCAGATCGTCGCCGCCGGCCAGGGCGAGTTCGCCGCCGACGCCGCGCGGGAAGCCATGAGCGTCTACCGTCCGGACATCTTCGACGAGGCGGCGGGCCCGGTGCCGGTGAAGCATCCGGAGCCCGATTGCGTAGCCACCCAGTTCGGCGCCGTGTTCGACGCGCGGGCGTTCCTGGGGGGTGGGGGCTAGTGCTTAGCGTCGGATCCGATGGTGTAAATATATTGAATTTATTATGATTTAAAAATAACTCCGATTTAATCAGGAGCAAATGATGTTACGACGCTCACTCGTGGTAATATTATTTATGATATCAGCTTTCATTATCTATTTAATCGCCAGTTTGTACGTCAGACGAGACAAACTGATTAACGACACCCATTGGCCAACCTTCAAGGCGTCTTCACCGATGCTTCCGCCCGACAACGGAGCGGATTTTAAAGAGGTGTCTTTTGGTGACACCATCTATCACCTCCCTGTAAAAGAATACCGTATCTGGGTGCAACAATATAATAAAACTCGAGATCACGCCGCATTTGGGTTCAGCACAATTTTACCTGACCTGTCACCTGCAACAAGCGATCCCGACGAAGTGGCAACCTGGGGCAAGGGAAAAGGATGGCGCAAAGAAATGAGCATTCTAGTCGAATACGGCTGGAATTTTATTTCACAAGAAGAAGCCATTGAAAATTCTTTTAATGATTCAAAAAGAATGAAAAAATTACAAGATGACAATGAAAATGACGGTAAAGAAGTAAGCCGTTTTATATACTTAGATAAAAATATATATACGGAACTGCAAAATGGGTGCAGGCGGTACGATGGGCACTCGATCGCGGCCGACATCATTCAGATCTGCGGCCAAGGTGAAACATTGACTGTCATTGAATGCGCCTTAGGGACCCCAAAACACCGACTGCCATCACCCTCCTGCAAGGTAATGTTTAATCTGACCGATAAAACACAAGTGACATACTCATATGGGTATAACTATTTTGACCTTGCGCCAGATATTCATAAAAAGCTCGTCGCTTTGCTGAACTCCTTTCGCAAGGTCCCTGCCCCTGCCAGAGACCAAACCGGACAACAACCTGCTCACAACTAAATGTTTTATCCCGAGATCTCACGCCACGACGTCGACACCGAAATCGACAGGCAGGCCGTCCACCACGGTCGGAGAGCCCCACCTCAGAACGACCGCGCCGCTTACGGACGCGTCCAAGGCATCCATCTCACGACGCCGGATGTCGGCAACTCCGCAGCCGCCTATCCAAGAGACCAACAAGCCGAACGCCTTGACGCCCACCGCAGCGCACAAATTCGATGCAACTGCATAGCACCCATGCGCAGACGAAAGGCACCGCTCGATACTGCCCGATTTTTCGCCACGTCATAAATAGCGTAATTTCAAGGACATGACCCTTTTGCCCCAGTTGGCCCGCCGCTTGCATTGATAACACCAAGCGTGGTCAACGACGATCGCGCCCCCCAAAAATTCGTCCCAATGACGGGACCCGCAGCAAAGCCGCTGACACCGATGGCCTTACGGCCGGTCGTGATGTCCTGCGGCTTTTTTTGTTTCGGGTCCCCTCTGCGCCGTCCGCGATCCAGAGGAACCAAGAATGAGCGACGCTTCGAAGACCAAGTCTTCCCCGACTTCTCCCGCGACGTCTCCCAAGACCGCGTCCGAAGGCGTGTCCCGCCGTACGCTGCTGAAGGGCTCGGCCGCGGCGCTGGGCACCGCCGCCTTGTTCGAGGCGGTGCGCATGGGCTTCCCCGGCGGCGTGCCTTCCGCTTACGCGGCCGCGCCGGAAACCACCAAGGCGATCCTGGGCTATATCGCCCTCATCGATGCCTCGCCTCTGGTCATCGCCAAGGAGAAGGGCTTCTTCGCCAAGCACGGCGTGCCGGACGTGGAAGTCAACAAGCAGGCCTCCTGGGGCGCCACCCGCGATAATCTTGTGCTTGGCGGCGAGAAGAACGGCATCGACGGCGCCCACATCCTCTCGCCCATGCCCTACCTGATCTCCGCCGGCAAGGTGACGCAGAACAACGTGCCCACCCCCATGGTCATCCTGGCGCGCCTCAATCTCGACGCGCAGGCCATCTCGGTGGCCAACGAATACAAGGATCTGAAGGTCACCACCGACGCCAGCGCGCTGAAGACCGCCTTCGCCAAGAAGAGGGCCGACGGCAAGGAAGTCAAAGTCGCCATGACCTTCCCCGGTGGCACCCACGATCTGTGGCTGCGCTACTGGCTGGCGAGCGCCGGCATCGACCCGGACAAGGATGTCTCCACCATCGTGGTGCCGCCGCCGCAGATGGTGGCCAACATGAAGGTGGGCACCATGGATGCCTTCTGCGTGGGCGAGCCGTGGAACGAGCAGCTGGTGAACCAGGGCATCGGCTTCACCGCCTGCACCACCGGCGAGATCTGGAAGAACCACCCCGAGAAGGCGCTCGGCATGCGCGCCGACTTCGTGGAGAAGAACCCCAACACCACGCTGGCCATCCTGAAGGCGGTGATGGAAGCCCAGCAATGGTGCGACAAGATGGAGAACAAGCAGGAGCTGGCCGAGATCGTCGGCAAGCGCCAGTGGTTCAACGTTCCCGTCGCCGACATCATCGGCCGCCTGAAGGGCGACATCAATTACGGCAACGGCCGGGTTGAGAAGGGCACCGACCTCTACATGAAGTTCTGGAAGGACTATGCGTCCTATCCCTTCAAGAGCCACGACGCCTGGTTCATCACCGAGGACATCCGCTGGGGCAAGTTCGAGCCCACCACTGACATCAACGCCCTCGTCGCCAAGGTGAACCGCGAGGACATCTGGCGCGAGGCCGCCAAGGAACTGGGCGTGGCCGCCGCGGATATTCCCGCCGGCACTTCGCGCGGCAAGGAAACCTTCTTCGACGGCAAGGTCTTCGATCCCGCCGATCCGCACGCCTACCTCAAGAGCCTCGGCATCAAGCGCGTCGAGGCCTGAGGCCGGACACGCCGCGCCCCCTCTCCCGCCCGAACTCGGCGGTTGCCGAGTTCGGGCGGGAGAGCCGAAGCCGGAACCATCCGGCTTCGTGCGGGGGAGGGTCGGGGAGGGGGCAGCCCCTCTTCGTCCCCGAGCACCGGTGAGGGCGGATGCGCCGCAGCCCCCTCCCTGCCCTCCCCCGCAAGCGGGAGAGGGTGTCCGCCCCAAACATACGACACGCCCCGAACCGGAGCCCTGCCCCATGTCCGTCACCGCATTGAAAGAGCAGCCCAAAGAGGGCCGGCGCTCCGGGAGCGCCGCCGTGGTCCGCCTTTCCGCCCCCGCCACCCCTCGCCCCTCGCCCTGGCCCGGCTATGCCCGGAGCCTCGCCGTCAACGTCCTCCCGCCGCTGGTGATGACGCTGCTGCTCGGCCTGCTCTGGGAGCTTCTGTGCTCCGGCCCCGGCGCCACCCTGCCGCCGCCGAGCCGCATCTGGGCAGATTCAAAGGACCTGATCCTCGATCCCTTCTTCGTCGCCGGCCCGCAGGATATCGGCCTCGGCTGGCGCGTGCTGGTCTCGCTGCAGCGCGTGGCGGTGGGCTTCGGCCTCGCGGCGGTGGTGGGCATCCTGGTCGGCGCGGTGATCGGCCAGTCGGTGTGGGCCATGCGCGGCCTCGACCCCATCTTCCAGGTGCTGCGCACGGTGCCGCCGCTGGCCTGGCTGCCCATCGCGCTGGCCGCGTTCCGCGACAGCAATCCCTCGGCCATCTTCGTGATCTTCATCACCGCCATCTGGCCGGTGATCATCAATACGGCGGTGGGCATCCGCAATATTCCGCAGGATTACCGCAACGTGGCGCTGGTGCTGCGGCTGAACCCCATCGAATTCTTCTGGAAGATCATGCTGCCGTCGGCGGCGCCCTACATCTTCACCGGGCTGCGCATCGGCATCGGCCTGTCGTGGCTCGCCATCGTGGCCGCTGAAATGCTCACCGGCGGCGTCGGCATCGGCTTCTTCATCTGGGATGCGTGGAACTCCTCCCGCCTGCCCGACATCATCGTGGCCCTCGTCTACATCGGCGTGGTCGGCTTCGTGCTCGACCGCCTCGTGGCCGGCGTCGGCTCCTTCGTCACCCGCGGCACCAGCGCTGCCTGATCGCACTTTCGAGGAGCATCCCATGCCCGCCTATCTCGAGCTCAGCCAGATCGGAAAGAGCTTCACCCGCGGCGCCGCCACCACGGAAGTGCTGCGCGACGTCACCCTCGACATCGCCAAGGGCGAGTATCTCTCCATCATCGGCCATTCCGGCTGCGGCAAGTCCACCCTGCTCAACATCGTCGCCGGCCTCACCCCCGCCACCACCGGCGGCGTGATCCTCGACGGCAAGGAGGTGAACGCCCCCGGCCCGGATCGCGCGGTGGTGTTCCAGAACCATTCGCTGCTGCCGTGGCTCACGGTCTATGACAACGTCCGCCTCGCCGTGGACAAGGTGTTCTCCGGCACCCGCTCGCGCGCCGAGCGGCACGACTGGACCATCCACAACCTCGACCTGGTGCAGATGGGCCACGCCAAGGACAAGCGCCCCTCGGAAGTCTCCGGCGGCATGAAGCAGCGCGTGGGCATCGCCCGGGCGCTGGCCATGGAGCCCAAGGTGCTGCTGCTGGACGAGCCGTTCGGCGCGCTGGACGCCCTCACCCGCGCCCACCTGCAGGACAGCGTCATGCAGATCCATGCCAGCCTCGGCAACACCATCCTCATGATCACCCACGACGTGGACGAGGCGGTGCTGCTCTCCGACCGCATCGTGATGATGACCAATGGCCCCTCCGCCCGCATCGGCGAGGTGCTGGAGGTGAAGCTGGAGCGGCCGCGCAAGCGGCTCGAGCTGGTCACCAACGCCACCTACCTCAAGGCCCGCGAGGCGGTGCTGAAATTCCTCCACGAGCGCCATCGCTACGTGGAAGCCGCCTGAGCCTGCTTTGGGAGCGGGCCGAGAACGCCCGCTCCCCTCATCTTTTTCAAAGCCGGAGAGATTGCCATGACACCGACCCAGATTGACCTGGTCCAGGACAGCTTCGCCAAGGTGGCGCCCATCGCCGATACGGCGGCGGGCCTGTTCTACGGCCGCCTGTTCGAGATCGCGCCCGAGGTGAAGCCCCTGTTCAAGGGCGACATGACCACCCAGGGCCAGAAGCTGATGGCCACCCTCGGCGTGGTGGTCGCCGGCCTGAAGGACCTGCCGCGCATCGTGCCCGCCGCGCAGAACCTCGCCCGCAAGCATGTGGGCTACGGCGTCAAGACCGAGCATTACGCGGTGGTGGGCTCGGCCCTGCTGTGGACGCTGGAGCAGGGCCTTGGCGAGGCCTTCACCCCCGAGGTGAAGACGGCCTGGGCCGACGCCTACGGCCTGCTTTCCTCCGTCATGATCGCGGCCGCCGAAACCCCCGAGTCCATCGCCTGAGGACAACGACATGAGCGAGCCCCTCCTCATCATCGGCAACGGCATGGCGGCGGCGAAGCTCTGCGAGGAGCTGAGCCAGCGCGCGCTGGGCCGCCATGCGGTCGCGGTGATCGGGGCGGAGCCGCACCTCGCCTACAACCGGGTGCTGCTCTCGGAGGTGCTCGCCGGCCACATGACCGCCGCGGACGCGCAGATGAAGCCCGCCTCATGGTGGCGCGACCGGGGCGTGACCCTGCAATACGGCACCCCCGCCGCCGCCATCGACCGCGCCTCACGCGAGGTGGTGCTGGCCGACGGGCGCCGCCTGCCCTATGCGCGCCTCGTGCTTGCCACCGGCTCGCATCCCATCCGCCTGCCGCTCAAGGGCATGGACCTTAACGGCGTCCACACCTTCCGCGACCTGAAGGACGTGGCGGCGCTGCTGGCCGCCGCCGCCGTGCCCGGCACAAGGGCGGTGGTGATCGGCGGCGGGCTGCTGGGCCTCGAAGCCGCCGTGGGCCTCGCCGGGGCGGGGGTGAAAACCGCCCTCGTCCATCTCATGGACCGGCTGATGGAGCGCCAGCTCGATCCCGCCGCCGCCGGCTTTCTCAGGCGGGCGGTGGAAGCCAAGGGCGTCGAGGTGCTGCTTCAGGCCGCCAGCGACGCCATCGAGGGCGACGATCAGGGCCGCGTCACCGGCCTCAGGCTGAAAGATGGGCGGGTGGTGGCGGCCGACCTCGTGGTGGTGGCCTGCGGCGTCATCCCCAATGCGGACCTTGCCCGCGCGGCGGGGCTGGAGGTGAAGCGCGGCATCGTGGTGGACGACACCCTTTCCACCTCGGATCCCGCCATCTGCGCCCTCGGCGAATGCGCCGAGCATCGCGGCATCGCCTATGGCCTCGTGGCCCCGGCCTATGAGCAGGCCCGCGTGCTCGCCCGCCGCCTCGCGGGGCAGGACGCGCGCTACGACGGCTCGGTGGTGGCCACCAATCTGAAGGTTTCGGGCGTTCCCGTCTTCTCGGCGGGGGACGTCACCGGCGGGGAGGGCACGGAAGACATCGTGCTCACCGACCGGGGGCTGGGCGTTTATCGCCGGCTCATCGTGAAGGACGGCCTGCTCGCGGGCGCCGTGCTGTTCGGCGATACAGCGGACGGCCTGTTCTATCTCGACCTCATCACACAACGCACCCCCATCACCGCCATGCGCGCCGATCTCGCCTTCGGGCGGGACGCCATCGCCGCGGCGGCCTGAGGAGAGACACCATGGGCGGCGATTTTTCCATCGACCAGAAGCGTTATCTGGAAGGCTTCGTCTCCGGCGCCAAGGCCGTGCAGATCACCCGCGGCGCTGTGCCTGCGGGCGCGCCCGCCGCTGCCGCCGAGCCCACCGGCCCGGATGCGGCGAGCCTGAAGGCCATGGCCCGCTTCGAGGCGGAGGGCAAGAAGCTCACGCCCGAAGAGAAGGGCAAGCGCGAGGAACTGGGCCTCGATGCCTACGGCCGCATGAAGACGGCCGCCCACGAGGGCACCTTCCCCAAGGGTCCGGACGTGTTCCGCTGGAAGTTCCACGGCCTGTTCCACGTGGCGCCGGCGCAGGACAGCTTCATGTGCCGCATGCGCATTCCCAACGGCATCCTCACCCACTGGCAGTTCCGTGGCGTCGCCGACATCGCGGCCGCCCACGGCGGCAACTACACCGATGTGACCACGCGGGCCAATTTGCAGATCCGCGAGATCCCGGCCACCGACGGCATCGCCGTGCTGGAAAAGCTGGTGGACCTCGGCCTCACCGCCAGGGGCGCGGGGGCGGACAATATCCGCAACGTAACCGGCACCCCCACCGCCGGCATCGATACCCAGGAACTGCTCGATACCCGCCCGCTGGCGAAGGAGTGGCACCACTACATCCTCAACAGCCGCGACATGTACGGCCTGCCGCGCAAGTTCAACGTGGCGTTTGACGGCGCCGGCACCATCGGCGCGCTGGAGGACACCAACGACATCGGCTTCCAGGCGGTGGAGGTGAAGGACGGGTTCGCCGTCGCGCCGGGCGTGTGGCTGCGCCTCGCGCTGGGCGGCATCACCGGCCACAAGGATTTTGCCCGCGACACCGGCATCGTGGTGCGCCCGGAGGAGGCGACCGACGTGGCGGCCGCCATCGTGCGCGCCTTCATCGACACCGGCGACCGCACCGACCGCAAGAAGGCGCGGCTGAAATACGTGCTCGACGCCATGGGCTTCGACGGCTTCCTGGCGCTGGTGGAGAAGAAACTCGGCCGCCCCTTCACCCGCCTGCCGGCCGAGGCGGTGGCGCCCCGCGCGGAGGCCGACCGCCTCGCCCATCTCGGCGTCCATGCCCAGAAGCAGCCGGGGCTGAATTACATCGGCGTCGGCCTGCCGGTGGGCCGCATGAGCGTGGAGCAGATGCACGGCCTTGCCGACATCGCCCAGCGCATGGGCGACGGCGATATCCGCCTCACCGTCTGGCAGAATCTGCTGATCTCCGGCGTCGCCGACGCGGACGTGGCGCAGGCCTGCACCGCCATCGCCGCGCTGGGCCTCTCCACCCAGGCGACGCCGCTCCAGGCCGGCCTTGTGGCCTGCACCGGATCGAAAGGCTGCCGCTTCGCCGCCGCCGACACCAAGGGCACCGCGCGCGCCATCCTCGCCCATTGCGAGGAGCGGGTGGCGCTGGACGGGCCGGTGAACATCCATGTCACCGGCTGCCACAACAGCTGCGCCCAGCATTATATCGGCGATATCGGCCTCATCGGCGCGCGGGTGGCCATCAATGACGATGGCGACACGGTGGACGGCTATCACCTCCTCGTCGGCGGCGGCTTCGGCACGGACGCCGCCATCGCCCGCGAGCTGTATCGCGACGTGAAGGCCGAGGACGCCCCGGTGGTGGTGGAACGCCTGCTGAAGAGCTGGCTCGCCCACCGCAACGCCGGCGAGCCCTTCTCCCATTTCACCCGCCGGCTGGACCCCGACGCGCTGAAGGCGCTGGCGGAAGCGGCATGAGGACGGCGGCATGAGGACGATTGTCCGCTGCGCGGAAGTCGAGCGCCGGGTCCCGGCTCGCATTCCGCTGACGCTCCATGCGTCCGGGACACAAGGACGGCTTCGTGTCCCGGCCGACTGCAACGCAGCGCAGCGCAGTGGAAGGAGAGCCGGGACCCAGCGCAACGACTACGCGCCGCAGGCGCGACCCCTGACATCCGCACGCAAAGAAGCACAGCCATGAGCCTCCAGACCCGCATTCCCATCGTGCCCGTCCTGCCCGACAGCGCGCCCTTCACCGGCGAGCAGCGGGCGTGGCTGAACGGCTTCTTCGCCGCCATCCTCTCGGCCGATCAGGTGAGCGCCCCCACCGCCCTCTCGGCGGGCGACGCGGCGGCGCTGATGCCCGACATGCCTGCCCCGGCGGCGGACGATGGCGCCGACGATGGCGCGCCCTGGCACGACCCCGCCATGCCGCTCACCGAGCGCATGGCGCTGGCACAGGGCAAGGCCCTACCCCGGCGCATGATGGCGGCCATGGCCCAGCAGGATTGCGGCCAGTGCGGCTATGTGTGCGAGACCTACGCCAAGGCGTTGGCCGACGGCGCCGAAAGCAAGCTCAACCTCTGCGCCCCCGGCGGCAAGGAGACCCTGCGCATGCTGAAGCAGCTGGCGGAGGAGACCGCCGCCGCCCCGGCCTCTGCCCCGGCCGCCGCCCCCGCGCCTGCCGCCGTCTCCTACGACCACACGCCCCATGCCCCGGCGCCGCTGGGCACCCGCGAGAATCCCGGCGAGGTCACCTTCCTCGGCCGCACCCGCCTCAACAAGGACGGCTCCGAGAAGGAGACCTGGCACATCGAGTTCGATCTTGCCGGCTCGGGTATCGACTATGTGGCGGGCGACAGCTTCGGCGTGTTCCCGGTGAACGATCCGGACCTGGTGGCGGCGGTGCTCGGCGCGCTCCACGCCCCGCCGGACTTCCCCATCGCCGACAAGACCCTCGGCGAGGTGCTCTCCCGCGAGGTGTGCCTGAAATCGGCCCCCGACGCCCTCTTCACCCTCATCTCCTACATCACCGGCGGTGAGCGCAAGGCCAAGGCCCGGGCGCTCGCCTCCGGCGAGGATCCGGACGGCGATGCCGCCATTCTCGACGTGCTGGCGGCGCTGGAGAAATTCCCCGGTATCCGGCCCGATCCGGAAGCTTTGGTGGAGTGCCTGGAGCCGCTCCAGCCGCGGCTTTATTCCATCTCCTCCAGCCCCACGGCCACCCCCGGCAAGCTCACCCTGACGGTGGATGCGGTGCGCTACGACCTGACCGGGCGCACAAGGCTCGGCGTCGCCTCCACCTTCCTCGGCTCCCGCATCGCGCCGGGCACGCGCATGAAGGCCTATATCCAGAAGGCGCACGGCTTCGCCTTGCCGGACGACCTCGCGCGGGACGTGATCATGGTGGGTCCGGGCACCGGCATCGCCCCGTTCCGCTCCTTCCTGCACGAGCGGCTGGCCGCCAAGGCGCCGGGGCGCAACTGGCTGTTCTTCGGCCACCAGAAGCGCGACACCGACTTCTTCTACGAGGACGAGCTGAGCGGCCTCCAGGCCTGCGGCACCCTCACCCGGCTCGACACCGCGTGGTCGCGGGACGGCGCCGGCAAGGTCTATGTGCAGGACAAGATCCGCGCGGCGGGACCCGAATTGTGGGCGTGGCTCCAGGCCGGCGCGCACTTCTACATCTGCGGCGATGCCAAGCGCATGGCCAAGGACGTGGAAGCGGCCATGGCCGCCGTCGCGGTGGAGCATGGCGGCCTCTCGGCAGAGGCGGCGGCCCGCTTCGTGGCCGACCTGAAGACCGCCGGCCGCTACCAGGCCGACGTCTACTGACCCCGAACAGCCTCAGGCAGGATCGGCCCCCCATGAACGCGCCTCTCGCCTCGCCCCCGAGCGTGAAGACCACCTGCCCCTATTGCGGCGTCGGCTGCGGGGTGAAGGCGACGCCGGACGGCATCGGCGCCGCCCTGGTGGAGGGCGATGCCGCCCACCCGGCCAATCTCGGCCGCCTGTGCTCCAAGGGCGCGGCGCTGGGGGAGACCGTGGGGCTCGACACCCGCCTGCTCCATCCCCTGGTGCGCGGGGCGGACGGGGCGCTCGCCCGCGCCTCGTGGGACGCGGCACTCGACCGCGTCGCGGACGGGCTGAAGGCGGTGCGGGACGCGCACGGGCCAGGGGCGATCGCCTTCTATCTCTCCGGCCAGCTTTTGACCGAGGATTATTACGCCGCCAACAAGCTGGCGAAGGGCTTCCTCGGCACGTCGCATGTGGATACCAATTCGCGCCTGTGCATGTCCTCCTCCGTGGCCGGGCACAAACGCGGCTTCGGCTCGGACACGGTGCCGGGCTCCTATGAGGATTTGGAGGCGGCGGACCTCATCGTGCTGGTGGGCTCCAACACCGCCTGGTGCCATCCGGTGCTGTTCCGCCGCATGGAGGCGGCGCGCACGGCGCGGGGCACCAAATTCGTCGTCATCGATCCGCGCCGCACCGAGACGGCGGCGGAAGCCGACCTGCACTTGCCCCTCGCCCAGGGCACCGATGCGCTGCTCTTTTCCGGCCTGCTCGCCCATCTGGCCCAAAGCCCGGCCTTCGATGCGACGTATGTGCGCGACCACACCACCGGCTTCGACACAGCGCTCGCCCAAGCCCGCGCCGTGACGCCGGATGCCGAGACGACCGCCCGCGCCTGCGGCCTCGCGGTGGAGGACGTGGAACGCTTCTTCGCCTTGTTCACGGACACCGCCCGCACGGTGACCTGCTATTCGCAGGGGGTGAACCAATCGGTGGTGGGCACCGACAAGGTCAACGCCATCCTCAACTGCCATTTCGCCACCGGCCGCATGGGCCGCGAGGGCATGGGGCCGTTTTCCCTCACCGGCCAGCCCAATGCCATGGGTGGGCGCGAGGTGGGCGGGCTCGCCAACCAGCTCGCCGCCCACATGGGCTTCGCCCCGGAGGAGGTGGACCTTGTGCGCCGCTTCTGGGACGCGCCCCATATGGCCACAAGCGAGGGCCACAAGGCGGTGGACCTGTTCGCCGCCATCGGCCGGGGCGAGATCAAGGCCCTGTGGGTCATGGGCACCAACCCGGCCGTGAGCCTGCCCGAGGCGGACGGCGTGCGCGCGGCGCTCAAGGGCCTCGACCTGTTCGTGCTGTCGGAGAATGTAGCCGACACCGACACCGCCTCATGCCATCCCCACGTGATGCTGCCCGCCGCCGCCTGGGGCGAGAAGGACGGCACCGTCACCAATTCCGAGCGGCGCATCTCGCGCCAGCGGCCCTTCCTGGCCCCGCCCGGCGCGGTGAAACCCAATTGGTGGGCGCTGGCGCAGGTGGCGACGCGCCTCGGCTTCGGCGCGGCCTTCGCGTGGCGCGGGCCGGCGGACATCTTCCGCGAGCATGCCGCCCTCTCCGGCTTCGAGAATGCCGGCACCCGCGATTTCGACATCTCCGCCTTCGCCGAGCTGTCGGATGCCGCCTACCAGGATTTCGCCCCGGTGCAGTGGCCGGCCCCGCCGGGTCGGCCACAGGGCACCCAAAGGCTGTTCGCGGACGGCGGCTATTTCACCGCCGACCGGCGCGCCCGCTTCGTGGCGCCGGCCCCGATCGAGGCAGCGCGGGCGAACGACGCCTTCCCGTTCCTGCTCAACACCGGCCGCATCCGCGACCAGTGGCACACCATGACCCGCACCGGCCTGTCGCCCCGGCTGGGCTCGCACATCCTGGCGCCCTTCGTCGCCGTGCATCCGGACGATGCCGCCCCCCTCGGCCTCACCGACGGCGCGCTGGCGCGGGTGTCGAGTGCCCATGGCGCAGCGGTGCTGGAAGTGCGGATCGACGCCGGCCAGCGGCACGGCACCCTGTTCGCGCCCATCCACTGGAGCGGGGCGACCTCTTCCCACGGACGGGTGGGGCCGCTGGTCCACGCCGTCACGGACCCCCATTCCGGCCAGCCTGACCTGAAGGCGACGCCGGCCACCCTCGCGCCCTATGCCGCGCCGTTCGAGGGCTTCGTCCTGTCGCGGCGCCGGCTTCAGCTGCCGCAGGGCCTGTGGTGGGCGCGGGCGGCGCTGGAGGGCGGCTTCGGCTGGCGCATGGCGGGCGGCCTCGGGCCGAACGACTGGGCACAGTGGGTGAAGGCCGAGGGCCCCGCGGATGTGGCGGAACTGGTGGACGGCCCCTCCGGCCTCTACCGGGCCGCCGCCTTCGACGCGGACGGGCGGCTGGATTTCGCGGTGTTCGTGGGCACGGCGGGCCGGCGCGTGGCGTGGGACGCGCTCAAGGGCCTGCTGGGCGAGGACACCGTGTCCACCGCCGACCGGCGCACCCTGCTGGCGGGGCGGCGGGCGGGAGCGGCGGCCGCATGCGGGCCGCTGGTGTGCGCCTGCTTCGGCGTGCCGCGCGATGCCATCGTGGGCGCCATCCGCGCCGGTGCGCACGATACGGCCATGGTGGGGGAAAAGCTCAAGGCCGGCACGAATTGCGGCTCGTGCCTGCCCGAGATCCGCCGCCTCCTGACGGAGACGACGGTATCGGCCTGAGGGGCGGGAGGTCCCGCCCCTGGAAGGAAGCCCTCAAGCCAACGGCCCCGGTCTTTGACCGGCGCCGCGCGGGCTTGTTCCAACGTCCAATGAGACAGGCTCACCGGCCGTTGGAATCAGCCTTCCTTGCCTTCGGCCTTGGCCCGCTCGATGCCTTCGAGGATGAGCTTGTGCGCTTCGGCGGCATCGCCCCAGCGCAGGATCTTCACCCACTTGTTGGGCTCCAGGTCCTTGTAGTGCTCGAAGAAGTGCTCGATCTGCTTGAGCGTGATGTCCGGCAGGTCGGAATGGTTGGTGACCTTGTCGTAGCGCTTGGTGAGCTTGGAGGAGGGAACGGCGATGATCTTCTCATCGACGCCGGCCTCGTCCTCCATCAGCAGGACGCCCACGGGGCGCACGCTGATCACGGCGCCGGCGATGATGGCGCGGGTATTCGCCACCAGAACGTCGCAGGGATCGCCATCACCGGACAAGGTGTGCGGAATGAAACCATAGTTTCCAGGATACCGCATGGCGGTATAAAGGAAGCGATCGACGAAGAGCGTGCCGGCAGCCTTGTCGAGTTCGTATTTGATAGGCTCGCCGCCGATGGGCACCTCGATCACGACATTGACATCGTGGGGCGGGTTCTTGCCGATCGGGATCGCATCGATGCGCATGATACACTCGCTGGATAGCTACGGTCCACGCGGGCGGTTGCCCGTGCGGAGGTTACCGCTGCCAAGCGAAGGCGATCTTGTCCAGCGTTTTCGAGCCGAACTGCTCCGTCGAGGATGCGACCGGTTGCCCCCCTAAGGCCCGATAGAAGCCCACCGCATTCTCGTTTTCGGCGAGCGCCCACACCACCAAACCATCGAGCCGCGCAAGACTTAGGTCCCGGCGGGCCGCCGAAAACAGGCGCTGGCCGAAACCGAGGCCCTGATACAAAGGTTGTAGGTAGATTTCATAGATCTCGCCGCCGTAGGGCAGGCTCTTGGCGCGGTTGCCACCGTAATTCACATAGCCGGCGAGGTCGTCGCCCACCAGCAGCACGGAGAGCCGGCTACCGCGCCGGATCGCGGCGTCCCACCAGCGCGGGCCGCGCCGCTCCACCATGCGTTCAAGCTCGACGCCGGGGATGAGGCCACGGTAGGCCGTGCGCCAAGCCGCGTCGTGCACCGCCGCGATCGCCTTGGCGTCGGCCGGCTTGGACCTGCGGATTTCTATGAGGCCCGTGCTCATGACGTGATGGAAGCATTCCCCGCGCCCAGCTTCAAGGGGCAATGGCGCGCAGGGGCGGGATCGCCCGGCGGTCCGGGCATGGGGGCGGCGGGGCGGGCTTGGTCGCCGAGGCCCCCTCCCATCTAGACCGCCCCCTCCCCCAAGCCGCCGCGGCTCCCTCTCCCGCTTGCGGGGGAGGGGTGGGGTGGGGGCTCGAGCACCGGGGCAGGACACCGGCGGGCGGGGCATGGCGGAAACCGTCCGCCCCCACCGAGGGGCGTGCAATCCCGCCCGATCCCGCCTAAATGGGAAAGGCCGGGCGCGCTGCGCGCTGCCCGCAGACGCAAGGGAGCAAGGCGCCCACCCATGATCCGCTTCCTGTTCCGCTTCATCGGATTCTGGCTCGTGGCCGGCGGCTTTGTCGCCCTCATCGTCGACGGCACGCGCTCGATTGCGGCCTCCGCGCTGGTGTTCACCTCCACCGGCGATGCCTGGTTCGCCCTCTCGCCCGGCACGCTGGAGCAGGCGGAACGGTCGGGCCGCACCGGCCTGCCGCTGGTCTGGAACTCCGCCATCCTGCCGCTCTTGTCCCTGCCGGCCTTCCTGCTGCTGGTGGTGGCGGGGCTGATCCTGCTCGGCCTCGGCCGGGTGCGCGAGCGCTCGCGCTTCGAGGTTTCACGGTAAAGCGCCCCTCGCGGAAACGGCAGGGAGGTCCCATATTGGGGCTCAGGCCCGGCTTGCCGCCGGTGCTTTCCTTCAAGCCCCATTCGCGCGCGACGGGTCCGATGCCCGGCGCGACGCCCCGAGGAGCCCGCCATGTTCTGGCTGAAGAAATCCCTCGACCTGCCCACCAAGGCCGATGCCCTGCCCGGCCGCGGCACCCCCGTCCCCACCGCCGAGACGCATCACGTCAACGGCCACGCCCTCAAGGGCCCCTACCCCGCCGGGTTCGAGACCGCCGTGTTCGCCCTCGGCTGCTTCTGGGGCGCCGAGCGCAAGTTCTGGCAGACACCCGGCGTGTGGGTGACCGCGGTGGGCTATGTGGCCGGCCACACCGAGAACCCCACCTACGAGGAAGTGTGCTCCGGCCGCACCGGGCACACCGAGGCGGTGCTGGTGGTCTATGATCCCAAGGCCGTGACCTATGACGAGCTGGTGCGGCTGTTCTTCGAATCCCACGACCCCACCCAGGGCATGCGCCAGGGCAACGACGTAGGCACGCAGTACCGCTCCGGCCTCTATGTGACCGACCCGGCCCAGCGGGTGGCGGCGGAAGCGGCCAAGGCCGCCTACGAGCCGGCGCTGAAGGCCAAGGGCTTCGGCCCCATCACCACGCAGATCGCCGAGCTCGGCCCGTTCTATTTCGCGGAAGGCTACCACCAGCAGTATCTGGCCAAGAATCCCGACGGCTATTGCGGCCTCGGCGGAACCGGCGTCTCCTGCCCCATCGGCACCGGGGTGGCGGCGCAGTAGCCTTCGGCCCGGAGCGGGTCTCATCTCGGTCCAACGGGCGCGGCACAGGCTGCGCCCGTCTTCGTTTCGGCCCCCTGTTGCAAAGGCGGGCGCCGCGCGGTTCATTGGGGACCCATCCCCTTGTCGTGCCCAGGCTCGCCCGTCCTTGCCCGCTGCTCCCTCCCGCACCCTTCTCGCCCGTGGCCGCGCCCTCGCGCTCGGCCCGCGCACCCTCGTCATGGGCATCCTGAACGTGACGCCCGATTCCTTTTCCGACGGCGGCGCCAGCGCTGCCCCGGACACCGCCCTCGCCAATGCCCGGCGGCTGGTGACCGAGGGCGCGGACCTGCTGGACGTGGGCGGCGAATCGACGCGTCCGGGCCATACCCCGGTGGAGGCGGAGGACGAATGGGCGCGCATCGCCCCGGTCATCGCCCCGCTCGCCGCCGAAACCGGCGTGCCCATCTCCGTGGACACCTACAAGGCCTCCGTCGCCCGGCGGGCGCTGGAGGCGGGGGCGGTGATCGTCAACGACGTGTGGGGGTTTTCGCGCGACCCGGACATGGCGAAGGTGGTGGCGGACCACGACGCCGCCGCCGTGGTGATGCACAACCGAACCGAAGTCGATGAAACCCTCGACATCGTCGCCGATATGCTGGACTTCTTCGAGAAAGCTCTCGATACGGCCGACCGGGCCGGCGTGAAGCGCGAGCGCCTCGTGCTCGATCCCGGCATCGGCTTCGGCAAGACCTTCCCGCAGAACCTGTCCGCCATCCGCCGCCTCGGCGAACTGCGCGTGCTGGGCCTGCCTATCCTGCTCGGCGCATCGCGCAAGTCATTGATTGGAAAGGTGATCGAGACCGTGCCGGCGGAGCGCCTGCCAGGCACGATCGCCTCCAACGTCATCGCCATCATGGCCGGGGTGGAGATCATCCGGGTGCACGACGTGGCCGCCCATGTGCAGGCGGCGCGCGTCGCCGAGGCCATCCGGGACGCCTCGTGAGCCGCCGCACCGCCTATCTGTGCCTGGGCTCCAACGTGGGCGACCGGGCCGCCACCATGGGGCTGGCGCTGGGTGTGCTGGCGCGTGCCGGGCTCACCATCGGCGCCCGCTCCTCGCTTTATGAGACGCCGCCGTGGGGGCCGATCCCGCAGGGGCCGTATCTCAACCAGGTGGTTGAAATTCAAAGCCCGGTGTCGCCCCGCAGCCTGCTGTTCCTGGCTCTGCTGGTGGAGCGGATGCTGGGCCGCGACCGGCCCCACGAGGTGCGCTTCGGTCCCCGGCGCATCGACATCGACATCCTGTTGTTCGCGGATGAAATGATCGCCGAGCCGGACCTGGACATCCCCCATCCGCGCCTGCTGGAGCGGGCCTTCGCTTTGGTGCCGCTGACCGAGATCGCCCCTGAGATCATGGTCGCAGGCGTGCGCGCGGCCGATGCGCTGGCCCCGCTCGACCAGAGCGGCATCGTAAAGGTCGTAGCCGACTGAAAACGCACGGAAAAACCCCGCGCCGGGTGGCGCGGGGCGGTTTGGAAAGGTTCGCGATCACATGGTCCGGATGTTGGTGGACCAGGTATCCACCTGGCGCTTCACCTCATCCTTGGCATAGCCGTAGCGCTCCTGCAGCTTGCCTTCGAGAATTTCGCGATTGCCGTTGATTTCGGCCATGTCGTCGTCGGTGAGCTTGCCCCACTGCGCCTTGAGATTGCCGGTCATCTGCTTCCAGTTGCCTTCAATGCGATCCCAGTTCATGCGTTCGTCCTCCATTGGAGTGGAATTATGCTGGAAGAACGTTCACGCTGACACACAGGTTCCGGATTAAAACTGCTTCGGAACGGGGGAACCAAATATGACGGCACGGCACGAGGACGACGAAAAGCTTGCGCAGGGCGTCGCCAAAGGTGAGCGGGCGGCGCTGGCGCGGGCCATCACCCTCGTGGAATCCCGCCGCACCGACCATCGCCGGCGGGCGCAGGTGCTTTTGCAATCCCTGCTGCCGCGCACCGGCGGCGCCTTCCGGGTGGGCATCACCGGCGTGCCGGGGGTGGGCAAGTCCACCACCATCGACGCGCTCGGAACCTACCTGACCCAGCAGGGCCACAGAGTGGCGGTGCTGGCGGTGGACCCCTCCTCCACCCGCACCGGCGGCTCCATCCTGGGCGACAAGACCCGCATGTCGCGCCTTGCGGTGGATCGCAACGCCTTCATCCGCCCCTCCCCCTCCAGCGGCACCCTCGGTGGCATCGCGGCCAAGACGCGGGAAACCATGCTGCTGTGCGAGGCCGCCGGCTTCGACGTGGTGCTGGTGGAAACCGTGGGTGTGGGCCAGTCCGAGACCGCGGTGGCCGATCTCACCGACACCTTCCTCGTGCTGATGCTGCCGGGCGCCGGCGACGAATTGCAGGGCATCAAGAAAGGCGTGCTGGAGCTGGCCGACATCGTGGCCGTAAACAAGGCGGATGGCGACAACATCACCCGCGCCCGTGCCGCGGCCAGCGAATATCGCACGGCCCTGCATCTGCTCGGCGCCCGCCTGCCCCACTGGTCGCCGCCGGTGCTGACCTATTCGGCGCTCACCGGGGCCGGCATCCCCGAGGTCTGGGAGCAGGTGCAACTGCATCGGAGCAAGTGCGAGGCGGCGGGCACCTTCGCCGCCACCCGCCGGGCCCAACAGGTGCGCTGGATGTGGACCCTGCTCAACGAGCGCCTCGCCGAGCGGGTCACCCACGACCCGGCGGTGAAGGCCCGCCTGCCCGCGCTGGAGCAGGAGGTGGCTGCCGGAACGCTGGCCCCGGCGCTGGCGGCGGCGGAGATTGCCGGCCTCATCGGGTTGTGAGCGCGCACCATGGCGCGCCCGCTCCGCATTCTGGTGACGGCATTCGGGCCGTTCCCGGGCGTGCCGCTGAACCCCTCGCAGCGCGCCGCCATCGACCTTTTGCGGTTGAGGCGCCCGGCCGTGTCCGATGTGGAGATCACGCTGGAGATCCTGCCCACGCGCTGGGATGTGCTGCCCCGCCTCGACGCGCTGTTGAAGCGGCACCGGTTTGACGCCGTGCTGCTGCTTGGCGTCGCCGCCCGGCGCCGGCAGGTTTGCCTCGAAACCCGGGCGGTGAATGCGGTCCGCGATTTCCCGGATGCGGCGGGACGGCATCCGCCGGGGCGACGCATCCTCTCCCAAGGGCTGGAGGCCCTTGCCTCCACCGCCCCGGCGCGGGCGTGGGTGGCGAGCCTGCGGCGGGCGGGCATCACCACCTCGGCTTCTCGCGACGCCGGCCGTTATCTGTGCAACGCCGCCTATTTCCACGCGCTCGGCGCGGCCCACGGGCAGGCGCGGGGAAAAGACGTGGCACCGCCCGTGCTCTTCGTTCACCTGCCCGGACGCTCGGGCGTCCCGCGCGGCGCCTCCCGCACGGGTCTCGCCCGGGCGCTGTCCGGCCTGCTTGTCGCGCTCGTCGCGCAAGCGCGGCGGCGCAATGCCTGCGGCCCCGGTCTTCCCCCCTCGGCGAGGGAGCCTCGCCCGGACACGGCGCCAGCTTGACCCAGTGCCGTCGAGCAAGCGGCCCCGTATGCGAGCCAGGTTCAGGCCCGCTGAATTTCGATCCGGTCGCGTCCGCGCTTCTTGGCCCGATACAGGGCCTCGTCGGCCTGCCGCATGGCCGAGGCGATATCCACCCCGCACACCGACTTCACCGCGCAAATGCCCATGCTCACCGTGAGCCGGTTGAGATCGGGATGCACCTGAGCCCACGGCTCCATGCGCACCGACCGGCGGATGCCCTGGCCGATGGCAAGCGCCTCCTCCGCCGTGGCATTGGGCAGGAGGATGGCGAATTCTTCTCCACCGTGCCGGGCGGCGAGGTCGTCGGGACGGGTCACGGAGCTGCGCACGGCGGCAGCGATGCGCCGCAAACAATCGTCGCCGGCGGCATGGCCGAACCGGTCGTTGATGGCCTTGAAATGGTCGAGGTCGATGATGATGACCGCCACCGGCGTGCCTGCCACGCCGCAGGCCTGCCAGGCGGCACCGATCGCCTTTTCGAACCCGCGCCGGTTGGCGAGGCCGGTGAGCACATCGGTGGCGGCGATGGCGGACAATTCGGCCAGGGCCCGTTCCAGCGCAGCTTGCTGGCGCTTCAGCTCGGTGATGTCGGAGTGGGTGAAATAGCCGATGCCGGAGGCCGTGCGCCGGGCGATGACGCGGCGCCAGCGCCCGCCCGGCAGCAAGACCTCGAACGGCGCGCCGGCGAAATTGAGGCTGTCCTGCACGAACCCATCGGACCAGCGTTCCGGTTGATCGACCTTGGCCCAGGCATCCCGCACCACATTCTGGAGCGTGGCGCCGATGATCGAGTGACCCTCGGGCACATCGTAAAGAATGCGGAACTCGTCATTGGTGGCGATGATGCGGTCGTTCTGGTCGAGCACCATAGCGCCATCGGCGATATGGTTGAGCAGGTCGATGGGAAAGACATCCCAGCTGCCGGGTGGCAGCTCCTGCTGCTCCTCGCGCAGGTGCTGCCAGATGCGCAGGCGCATGCCCTCCGGCGTCGGCAGGGAGGCGACGCGCAGGTGGCGGCCCAGGTGGGTGAAGACGAAGGGACGCGACTGCGCCCTGTGGCGGGCAATGCCCTCCTCCACATAGCGATCGAGGTGCCGGCGCTCCTCCCCGTCGAGCCGGCTATCATAGAAACGGCGCAGATTTTCCCGGTAGGGCTCGCCGCGATGCACATGGCCGGCATGCTCGGGGAAAAACCGCAGGAAGCTGTCGTTCCACACCAATGTGCGATCGTCCGCATCGAACAGGCACAATGCGATGTCGATGGAATCGAGCAGACCGCCCATGAAATCGTACGTTTTGAGATTTGGCACCCAACCCGCCTGTTCGTCGCCTCACCATCCCAGGACACGTTCGAAGGACACGTTCGAAGGACACGCTCGAAAGGACACGCCCGAAGGACACGCTCGGACCCACGGTAAAGCCGCTCGCGCCAACGTACTCGGGTGGCATGCGCGTGCAACTCGCCGTTTGGCTGTACATTCGCCGGGCGGGGCCGCTTCAGCTTTCTTCCGGCAAACTCCAGCCGTATAGGCAGGGACGCCGCGCGCCAGCGAAAGTTTCGCCGTGACCATCTACCTGCCCATTGCCGAGCTTCCGATCGCCATCTTCACCGTCTTCGCAATGGGGCTGGCGGTGGGGTTCATCTCCGGCATGTTCGGCGTCGGCGGCGGCTTCCTGATGACGCCGCTCCTCATCTTCACCGGCGTGCCTCCGGCGGTGGCGGTGGCGAGCGTGTCGCCCTACATGGCAGCGTCCTCGTTCTCCGGCGCGCTGTCCTACTGGCGCAAGGGCATGATGGACCTGACCCTCGCCGGCGTGCTGCTGACCGGGGGCCTCGCCGGGACGGTGGCCGGCGTGCTCCTGTTCCTGTGGCTGCGGAAGATCGGCCAGGTGGACCTTGCCATCCGCATGTCCTACACGCTGCTGCTCGGCGCCATCGGCTCGCTCATGCTGGTGGAGAGCCTGAAGGCCATGGCGCGGATGCGGCGCGGCCTGCCGCCCACGGTGCGCCGCCCCGGCACCCGGGCCTGGTTCATGCGGCTGCCGCTGAAGATGCGCTTCCGCCGCTCGCGCATCTATGTCTCGGCGCTGCCGGTGATCGGCATCGGCTTCGTCATCGGGCTGCTGGGCGCGGTGCTCGGCGTGGGCGGTGGCTTCATCCTGGTTCCCGCGCTCATCTATCTGCTGCGGGTGCCGACCCAGACTTCAGTCGGCACCTCGCTGGTGCTCACGCTGGTCACCATGGCGGCGGCGACCGTGCTCCACGCCGAGGCCAACGGCACCGTGGATGCGGTGCTCGCCTTCGTGCTGATGGTCGGCGGCACCATGGGCGCCCAGTTCGGCGCGCGCACCGGGCAGACCTTGAAGGCGGAGCACCTGCGCTTCCTGCTCGGCATTCTGGTGCTGTCGGTGGCGGTGCGCGTCGCCGTCGATCTCGTCAGCCGGCCCGCCGATACTTTTGCCGTTACCCAGGAGGCGCAGCCGTGAAGGAACGGAGTGGCGCAGCCGTGAAGGAAGGGGTGGGCGCAGCCGTGAAGGAACGGAGTGGCGCAGCCGTCAGGGCGCTGGGGATCGGCGCAGCGCTTCTCGTCCTCCTGATCGCGCTTGCGGCGATGCCGGCGCGGGCGGGCGGGCTGGTGGTGTCCGTCTCGCAACCCCAGGTTCGGATCACGTCGAGCTTCACCGGCGCAGACCTGGTGGTCTTCGGCGTGGCCGAGGCCCAGGATGGCGATGACGGCCCCATCGACGTGGTGGTGACCGTGCGCGGCCCTGGCGAACGCTTCACCACCTGGCGCAAGTCCCGCGTGCTCGGCCTGTGGGTCAATTCGGACAGCCGCACCTTCGTGGAGGCACCGGCGTTCCTCGCCGTTCTCTCCAGCCGCCCCACCGACCAGATGGCCAGCCCGGAAACCCTGCGGGTGGAGCAGATCGGCCTCAATTACAACATCCTCGTCCAGCGCGTCGGACCCGACTTCGCCGATGTGGTGCCGAGCGACCCGTTCCGCACCGCCTTCCTGCGCATCCAGGCCGCCCAGGACGTCTATCGCGAAGATCCCCGCGGCGTCGTATTCCTTGCGCCACGCGTGTTTCGCGCGGAGGTCGGCATTCCGGGAACCGCGCCCCTCGGACGCTATAGCGTGGCGGTCAAGGTTTTCCGGAACGGTTCCATTGTGGCCACGGCACTGGCCAGCTTCGATGTGAACAAAACGGGGTTTGAGCAAAAGATCGCAGAATTTTCCCTAAGGGACGGTTGGTTGTACGGTCTCGTGGTTGCATTGGGCAGTCTCGCGGTGGGCTTTATGGGCAACCTGCTGTTCCGCCGGGACTGAAGATCGCTCAGGAGCGCGGGAGCGCGCCGGGCGCTACAACCATTCATTTAGCGAGATGTGCGGACGCGGTTACCGACGTGATGCTTTGTTGCCCGTCGTCTCACTTTTTTCTTGAAACTGCTTTTTTCCGCGGTCACACAAGAGTGAGCGTCACATCACGAATGAGCTACCTCCACCTGATGGGCAGGACCGGGCTGGCCCGATGTGACTTCGGACCATCAAGCTTCGGGTGCCAAGCCCTGACCGGCGCCCGTAGGGGACGGGGTGGCGCTTCATGCGCCGCCCCGGAACCCCGCCTCCTCCCCGGTTCGATCCACCCGCGCTGTCGGCTCGGCCTTACGGATCGTCTGCGCCGAAAGTCGGCCTCGGTGCCGACGGATCGAGGCAAAGGGCAACTTCCCTCCGGGTGCCGTTCCGCTTAGACACGACAGGACAGGGCCGGCCGAGCCTCTGTCGGGGGCAGGTCAAGCCGGCTTCGAGCAATGCGGCTTCGAATGAGCCTGGGGGAGGGACGCGTGGCTGGCAGCATCGCCATTTCCGTCGAGGGCGGCATCGCCCGCCTTGTGCTGACCAATCCGGAGCGGCGCAACGCCATTTCCAGCACCATGTGGCGGGGCCTCATCGCGTTCGCGCAGGACGCCGCCCATCGCAGCGATATCCGCGTTGCCGTGCTGCGCGGCGAGGGCGACCTCGCCTTTTCCGGTGGCGCCGACATCTCCGATTTCGACACCGCCCGCTCCGATGCATCCGGCGCACAGAGCTATGACGACCTGGTGGAGCAGGCCTGCTCCGCCATCGAGAGCCTCGCCTGTCCCACCATCGCGCTGATCAAGGGCGCGTGCGTGGGCGCCGGCGCGGCGCTGGCGGCGAGCTGCGACATGCGGATCGCGGCGGACGACGCCTTTTTCGCCATTCCCGCCGCCCGCCTGGGCCTTGGATACGATCCGCGCGGCATGGCGCGGGCGCTACGGGTGTTCGGCAGCCAGGGCGCGCGGCACCTGTTCTTCACCGCCGAGCGGCTGACGGCGGCCCGCGCCCATGCCATCGGCGCCGTGGACGTGCTCGTTCCCGCCGCCGAGGCGGAAGCCGCCGCCGAACGGACGCTCCACCGCATCGCGGAAAATGCGCCGCTGACATTGAAGGCCGCCAAGCTCGCCATCCGCGCCGCCGAGACGGGGGCGCAGGCGCTGCTGGGCGAGGCCCGCCGCGCCACCGCCGCCGCAAATGCCAGCGCGGATTACCGCGAAGGCCGCCTCGCCTTCGCCGAGAAACGCGCGCCCCGCTTCTCCGGCAGCTGAGGACGGCGGCAGGCAACGGGCGTCAGGCGTCCTTTGCCGCAATCCTTCCGGCTGTTTGCCCCGGGCGCTATTTTCCTTGGGCGCTATTTTCCTTGGGCTTTCAGGCGCTTGTTGCAGGCACTCCAGAACTGGGGCCATTTCTGGCCGGCGGGCACCTTCCCGGCCTCCTTCGCGGCGCGCCACTCCGCCCCACAGGTTGTCTGGCGCTGGTGCACGGCGGTCTGGGCGGGGGTGGTCGCCTTGGGGGCTGCGGGCTTTGGGGCAGCCGTGTTGGGGGCAGCCGTGTTGGGGCCAGCCGGCTTCGTGGCCGTGGGCGCCGCAGTCGTGGGCGCGGCCGTCGCCGGCTTTGCGGCCGGGGCGGTCTGGGTCGGCGGCGTTGCGGTGGCCTGGGCGAGGGCGGCAAATGCCGTTGGCAGCGTTGCGGCAAGGGCAACGCAGAAGTGGGCAATGCAGAAGAACGCGATGCGCAAGGACATTGCGCGGCCTCCAGAGGTGCTGCGCCGGGACGCGCAGTCTGTTCGACGTGAAATCGGAATCGGCTTCACCTCAAGGATGTAGCACGCCGAGCGCGGCGGAACAGCGGCATCGGGGCGGGGTCGTGTCTCCGTTTGAAAAAGAAGCGCCGTCGGCCCCCTCTCCCGCTTGCGGGGGAGGGCTGGGGAGGGGGCGGGACTGCGCATCGGCACCGACGGCGCCAAGGAAAGCCACCTGTTGCCCCCTCCCTGCCCTCTCCCTGCCCTCTCGAAGCAGCAGAACTTCAAACTGAGACACCACCTGGGACCGATCCGCGGCAAGGGCGTTGGACAGAAGCGCATGGCGCGGCTATATGGTCCGCCGCCGTGTTGGGGCGTAGCCAAGTGGTAAGGCAGGGGATTTTGATTCCCCCATCCCCTGGTTCGAATCCAGGCGCCCCAGCCAATGCGACATAGTCATATCTATCGATGACGCATCGGCATCCTAGACACAGCCGATTGTCGCTCACTCTTAGATCTGAGGCGCATCAAGGTACTAACCCGTGTGAATAAGGTGCTCGATGGCGCGCACAGCCTCGCAGGACAAGGTGCGCTTTGCGATTGAGGGGCCGCATGGTCGCTACTCAACTGCATGGGTCGCTTGGGGCCATGAGGGCACGGTCTACGTCGCGGGGCGGAGCATCAGTGGATTTTTGAAGGTTAGCCTCCATCCCGAGGGCGGATATCGATTCGGCTTCACGCGGGAGTTTCATGAGCTGCCCGACAAGCCCATACGGGTTTCAGGACCACGCAGCTTAGTGGCGTGGCCAAGACCAGTTACGGGCCCGAACGAGATTAGGCAGATTGCCTCCATCTGCTTCCCGGTCCAGCACCTCCACTCTTCCGCACCCGTTTCGACCGCCAAGAAGCCGTACGTCGTACTCCAGGCAAGCACCGCCGACGGAGCGGCCTTCGTGGGATTTTTCCTGTCTCGAGTCTCCCCGGTGGCTGTTGAATCCGCCTTCAAGCAGGTGGGCAAAGTTCCCATCGGACAGTGGCACTTGGCAGACGGGCACGCCATCGCTATGGCGGTTTGGGAGGCTCCCTTCGACCCGAGTGCCATCGACGATTTGTCAGGGAAAGGAACGGGCTTTTTCCGGCTTTTGTCGGCGGACCAGGACCTGAATAGTCGGGAGGTATCAAAAAACCTCACTTTTTTGGCATGCAACGAACCGTCCGCCGATATCCCACTTCAGCTCATCGAAGTCGGTGGGCTTTCGATCGACGTCTCGAAGTAAAATTTCCCCGAAGCTCTCGGCACCCAAGCCATCTGCGGACCCGGCAGCAGGAACGGCGGCGGACGGCGCAGGACCTTGCCGACGCACGCTGGTATAACCCCCCAATGCCCCGCCCCTACCATAACGGCACGCCCTCGGACCATTTCGACGGGACGCGCTTCTTCAACCCGGATCACCCCTCCACCGACAAGACCGCGCGCGACCTCATGCGCTGGCGCAAGATGCGCACGGACCGCGGCGCGTGGCCGGCCGTGCCGGCCCTGCCCACGGCCACCGACACGCCGCCGGCAGAGGTCACGTCCGGCATCCGGGTGAGCATGGTGGGGCATGCGAGCGTGCTGATTCAGGTGGCGGGCCTCAACATCCTCACCGATCCGGTGTGGTCGGAGCGCGCCAGCCCCCTGCCCTTCCTCGGGCCGAAGCGGTTCAACCCGCCGGGCATCGCGTTCGAGGCGCTGCCGCGGATCCATGCCATCCTGCTCAGCCACAACCACTACGACCATCTCGACCTGCCCACCCTCGGCCGGCTCTGGCGGACGCACCGCCCGCGCATGGTGGCGCCCCTCGGTAACGAGGTCGTCATCCGCCGCAAGCTGCCGGACCTGCCGGTGGCCACCGGCGACTGGGGGGATCGCTTCGCGTTGAGCGCGGACGTGGACGCGGTCATCCACCCCGCCAACCACTGGTCGGCGCGCGGCCTCAAGGATCGCCGCTTCGCCCTGTGGGGCGGGTTCGTGCTGGCAACGCCTTCGGGCGTGATCTATTTCGCCGGCGATACGGGCTATGGCACGGGCGAGATCTTCCGCGCGGTACGCCACGCCTTCGGGCCGCCGCGCCTCGCCTTCATCCCCATCGGCGCCTACGAGCCGCGCTGGTTCATGGCGCCCCAGCACACCAATCCCCACGAGGCCGTGCGCATCCTGGAGGACACCGGCGCGGAACAGGGCCTCGGCATCCACTGGGGCACCTTCCGCCTCACCGACGAGGCGCAGGACGCGCCGAAGCACGCCCTCGCCGCGGCGCTGCACGCGACCGGCATCGCGCAGGAGCGCTTCCTGCCGTTCCATCCCGGCGAGGTGTGGCGAACACCCGCCTGAAGCGCCAGCCGACGCGCTTCAGGCCAGCGCCGCCTCCAGCCGGTCGGCGATGGTTTTCAGCACCTTCACGCGGGCGAAGTGCTTGTCCTCCGCCTCCACCAGCGTCCACGGCGCCTCGCGGGTGGCGGTGCGGTCCACCATTTCGGTCACCGCCGCCTCGTAGAGCGGCCATTTCTCGCGGTTGCGCCAATCTTCGGGGGTCAGCTTGAAGCGCTTGTAGGCGATGGTCTCGCGCTCCTCGAAGCGGCGGGCCTGTTCATCCTGGCTGATGGCGAGCCAGAACTTCACCACCACATAGCCGGCGCGGGTGAGCTGGGCCTCGAAATCGTTGATCTCCCCATAGGCCCGGCCCCAGTCGTCGGGACCGCACAGGCCCTCGACCCGCTCCACCAGCACGCGCCCGTACCAGGACCGGTCGAAGATCGCGGTACGCCCGTGGGCGGGAATATGCCGCCAGAAGCGCCACAGATAGGGCCGTGCCCGCTCCTCGTCGGTGGGCGCGGCGATGGGATGGACCCGGAAGCGCCTGGGGTCCAGCGCCCGGCGCAGACGCATGATGGTGGAACTCTTGCCGGCCGCGTCCGAGCCCTCGAACGCGATCACCAGCCCCGAACGGGCGAAGGCCGGCCCGTTGGTGAGGCGGGTGATGCGGCTCTGGGCCTGCGCCAGTTCGCGGTCATACTCCGCCTCCGGCAGGCTGCGCGACATGTCGAGGGTGGAGAGGATGGAGAAAGGCGGCAGCAGCCCCGGCACATGCATGGGGTTGGGCGGCAGGGGCAGCGGCGCGGGTTCCGGCTCCGATGCCATGGCGCGCAGCTTCTCCAGCAGCAGGCTGCCCACCATGGCGTCGCAATATTCCCCGTCCGCGGCCGGCACCACATGCCAGGGGGCGATGTCCGTGGAGGTGGCGCGGGCCGCGTCCTCGGACGCCCGATGCAGCCGCTTGCGGGCGTCGGCGCCCTCGATCTCGGCCCATTCACGCACCACGGGGCGCTGGTAATCGCCCTTGGTGAGAGCCTTGAGCCGGTTCCGCGCTTCCTCGGCGTCGAGATAGAGCCAGATTTTCAGGACGCTCACGCCCTCGGCGTGGAGCATGCTCTCGAAACGCTCGATCTCGTCGAGGGCGGCCATGAAATCGGCCCGCCCCATGGTGCCGAGCGCCCGCTTGCACAGCGGCGCGTGGTACCAGGAGCCGAGCATGACGCCGATCTGGCCGAACGCCGGCAGCTCGCGCCAGTATTTCCACATGGGCGGCCGGTCTTCCTCGGCGCAGGGCGTCTCGAAGGTGAGCGTCTGCACCTTGCGCACGTCGAGCCAGCTGTAGAGCCGGTTCAGGACGGCGCCCTTGCCGGCACCGTCGGGACCGTGGATGAGCACGATCAGGCTGCGCCGCTTCGCCTCGATGAGCGCGAACTGGGCGTTGAGCAGGTCTTCGCGCAGGCTGGGCTCCAGCGCCTTGAAGGCGGCCTTGTCCAGCCGATGCTCAAACGTGGCCGATTCGAACATGCCGCCCTCCCTAAACGCTGGAAGGGCAGCGTGGCCGACACCTCAGGCGGACGCAACCTTCTGCACCCCGGAGGACGGCACCTTCACCAGCGCCTCGCCGTCGAGCACCACCTCGCCCTTCACGCTGCAAACGCACGACAGCCGCGCGCGATACCGCTCGGGGATCAGCTCCACCACCTTCACCTCCACGTCCACGGTGTCGTCGATGCGCACCGGGGCGCGGAAGTTGAGGGTCTGGGAAATGTAGATGGCGCCAGGCCCCGGCAGGCGGGTGCCGAGCACCGCGGAAATCAGGCTCGCGGTATAGAGGCCGTGAGCGATGCGGCCGCCGAAGGGGGTCTTCGCGGCGAAATGCTGGGAGAGGTGGATGGGGTTGCGGTCGCCCGTCAGCTCGGCGAAACCGACGATGTCCGAGGACGACACCGTCTTGGACATGCGCTCGATGCGGCCAAGGGTGAGGTCTTCGAAATAGAGGTTCTGCAACTCGAGAAACATGGGCGCGCTTCCTTGTCCTTTTTCGGGCGCGGACTTTAGAGCCCCCCGGCGCCCGTGAAAAGTCGCCCAAAAGGGTGAGGTGGATCGCGCCTTCTCCTTCCGCACGGTCAGAGCGTGGACACCGCCCTCAGCCGAAGGCGGCAAAGCCGAGCACCACCGGGTCGGTCACCTTGCGGCCGACGCGGCGGAAGACGCCGCCGCCGTCGCGCACCCCATCCTGATTGGTGTTGCCCTCGATGGTCACCAGCTTGCCGTTGATGTTGTCGGCGACGATGCCGGCATGGCCGGTGCTGCCGGACAGGCCGAGGAAAAAGACCATCCCCGGCGTCACCAGCGAGGGATCCACCTGCGCCTCCCGCGCCGTCACCACGCGCACGCCGGAGGTGCGGGCGCACGTTTCCTTCCAGGCGGTGCGCACATGGCCGCTGCGCGGCACCCGGTTGGCGACGCCCAGGTCCGCCGCCGCCTGCGCGAAGCACCAGTAGACGAACGACATGCACCAGGGATTACCCCGGCCAAGGCCGACGCTGCCGAGGAAGGCCTCCACCTGCCGCCCGCAATTGCTGTTGGGCGGAACTTCCCTGACGCCGATCTGGTCCGCCGCCACATCGAGGACCGCCGTGGCCAGGGTGCGCTCCGCCTTCTTGATGGCGATGCGCGGCTTCACCCATTCGCTCTCGATGGACAGGGGACCAAACAGCGCGCCCCAGGTCATGGGGCCGACGATGCCGTCGATCTCCAGCGGCGCGCCGTCGAGGTCCACGGAGCGCGCCTGAAAGAGCTGGACCGCGTATTTCGTGGGGGTATCGAAGACGCCGGTGGGCGCTCCCGGCGAGGCCCCCATCTCGGCGAGGCGCTTCTGCAGGCGGCCGACGGAGACCTTGTCGCCGGCCTTCTCCATCAGGTACTTGCCGGGGAAGCGGGGAGGATTGTCCGGAAACTCCAGCACGCTGCCGTCGGCGGGAAGAAATGGCGTGGGCTTGGCCACGTCATCGCTTTCGGGCGGCGCCTGGAAGCCGAGGCGCTCGGCCACCGCCGCCTCGTCCGCGAGGGCGGACAGCAGGGTCATGCCGCCGCACTGCTGGCTCACCGCATCGGGGGAGAACAGGCCGTCGCGGATGAACTTGCCGCGCGTATAGACGTTGCTGAAGCCCCAGAGATAGGGGCTTTTGACGAACGGAAAGCGGGTGCGATAACCGAAGCCGTTGTAGCGCTCCAGCGCATAGGCGATGCCGGGGACGGTCCACTTCGTCCATCGGTCGAGCCCGTCGTAAGCCAGGGCATCGATGGCGCTTTCGACCCAGCTGTAGGCGCCGCCGCCGGCGGGGGCCTTCTCCGGCCGCCCGGCCGGCACATGGACCGTGCGCGCCGTCAGCGGATCGCCATTGTGCAGGTGCGCCGAGAAGGCCATGTCGGCCTCCAGGTTGTGGATGATCGCCACCACAAACCAGGGCACGGAGGTCGCTGCCTCCACCGTCTCATACTGCTTGCGGTTGGCGGGGCGCAGGACGCGGTCGGCGACACGCTGGACCTCGTCGCGGCGCTCGGGCCGGATGACGAGGGACGCGAACAGGCCGGCATATTCGGCGGCGAGCTGCTCGTCCAAGATGGGCTTTGCCATGGATCGCCTCCTGAAGAGCCCAGGTTGCAACCCATGGATGATGCGCCCGCCCGCGCTGGCCGGACATCCCCTAAACGCAGTAGGGCGCGAGTGCTCGGCCGAATGCCCAAAGGAAGTGGTTCGGGCCCCGCGCCGGCAGGATCGACGGCCGATATCCCGGCCGTGGCGATCAGTCCGCCTGTTCGCGCTGCTTCTTCATGAGCGCTTCCAGTTCCTCGTCCTTCGCCTTGGGCAGGACGAGGTTGGTCCGCACCAGAAGGTCGCCGTGACCGCCGCTTGCCGCGGGCAGGCCCTTGCCGCGCAGGCGGAAGGTGCGCCCGCCGGAGGTCCAGGCGGGAATGGCAAGCTCCACCGCCCCCTTGAGGGTGGGCACCCGCACCTTGGCCCCCAGCACCGCATCGGCGAGGTCCACGTCCAGATTCTGGCGCAGGTCGTCGCCGTCGCGCTCGAAGATCGGATGGGGCGCGTAGGAGATGGTGACGTAGGCATCCCCCGGCGGTCCGCCCATGGCGCTCGGCTCGCCCTGCCCCTTCAGGCGCATGCGGTGCCCCTCGCGGGTGCCGACGGCGATCTTGATGTCGATCTGCTTGCCGTTGGGCAGGCCGACGCGCTTGGATGCCCCCTCCGTCGCCTCCTCGAAGGAGACCGGAAGGGTGATCTCCATATCCGCGCCGGGCTGGGGCGCAAAGCCGCCGCCGGCGGAGCGGCGCTGGCGGCCGAAGCCGAAAATGTCGCCCATGTCTTCAAAGCCACCGCCGCCGCCACGCGCGGAGGAGCGTCGCGCGCCCTCGGGGCCGAAGGAGAAGCTTTCGAAAATCGTGTCGCCGTCGTAGCCGGAAAAGCCGCCGGGACCGCGCCGCTGTCCGCCGCCGCGAAATCCGGTGAACTCGGGGGCTTTCGGCTTGCCCTCGGCGTCGATCTCGCCGCGGTCGTACTGGGCGCGCTTCTCCTTGTCCTCAAGGATTTCGTGCGCTGTATTCAGTTCCGCAAAACGGTCCTGGGCCTTGGGGTCGGACGCATTGGCATCGGGATGCAGCTTCTTCGCAAGCTTGCGATAGGCGCGCTTGATCTCGGCCTCGTCGGCAGTCTTGGAGACGCCGAGGACGTCGTAAGGATCACGCATGGGTCAATCACCTCGCCGGCCGGCTTTCCCTAAGCCTAGAGGGCGATTCACCGAGCAAATGAGTCAATCTGCCCGGATCGCGCTCTAAGCGGCCAGCCGCACCCTAGGATGTGGTTCGCGGCGTAAAAAATGCAACGCCCGCGCTGCCGACCGGCGCTTTTTTCGCACCTAAGCCTTGCCTCAGGCCTGCCCGAGCACCCGGACCTGCGACAGGACCGTGCCGCCGCGGGCCTTGCAGACCTCGCCCTGGATCCAGCGGTCGGTGGCCTTGCCGTCCACCAGCGAGATCATGAAGTCGCGGCAGCCGCCGGCGCGGGCCGGCCCGACCGGCGTCGCCGTGCCGCGGGAGCCGGTCTCCGGATTGTCCCACGGGATGGAAACGTCCTTCTGGCGCGCGGCGAGCGCCTGGTCGAGGGCGATCTTGGCCTGAACCCAGTCGCTGGCCGAAACCCCGGTGGGGGCGTGGCCGTCCGGCACCGGGAGGGAGGCCGGCGTCGCCCGGATGGAGCCGGTGACGATGGCATCATCCGGCGACACGTTGACGGTCGAGCAGCCGCCGAGGCCCGCGGCGACGAGCCCCGCGGCCGCCATGCGACAGAGCGCTTCGCGCCGACGGATCGCGCTTCTATATAAGGAACGGCAGCCGGCCATGGGGACGGCACGCGAGAGGCGAGGCACAAGGGGCTCCCACATGACTTCGAGCACCGGCATGGAAGCCCACAACCCCTTAACATCCGGTGATTTTACGGAGGTCTCCGAACCGTTCCGGCTGTTTGCCGCATGGCTCGCCGAGGCCGAGAAGAGCGAGCCCAACGATCCCAACGCCATGACGCTCGCCACGGTGGATCCCGACGGCCTGCCGGACGCCCGCATGGTGCTGCTGAAGGGGCTCGACGCCCGCGGCTTCGTCTTCTTCACCAACACCGAGAGCGCCAAGGGCCGCGAGCTGGCGCAAACCCCCAAGGCCGCCCTGGTTTTCCACTGGAAATCCCTGCGCCGGCAGGTGCGGGTGCGCGGGCCGGTGGAACAGGTGAGCGCGGAGGAGGCCGACGCCTATTTCGCCACCCGCCCCCGCCTGTCGCAGATCGGCGCCTGGGCCTCGAGCCAGTCGCGTCCGCTGGAGGGCCGCTTCGCACTGGAGGCGGCGGTGGCATCTGCAACCGCGAGATACGCCCTCGGCACCGTGCCGCGCCCGCCGCACTGGACCGGCTTCCGCGTGCTGCCGGTGGCCCTCGAATTCTGGCACGATCGCCCGTTCCGGCTGCACGACCGGGTGGTGTTCCGCCGCGAGGGGGAAGGCGCGGACTGGTCCAGGACGCGGCTGTTCCCCTGAGGCATCCCTGTCCTTGGCACCCTGTCCCCGGCACCCTTTCCTTGACGTTGCGGCGCGAGGGTGCTGCATGTCGGGCCGACATGCTTCAGCCCTGAACGCCGGCCCGGGACCCTTGTCATGACCGCCGAACCCGAAGCCACGCCCCGCATCATGCTCCTCACCGGGGCCTCGCGCGGCATCGGCCATGCCACGGTGAAGCGCTTTTCCGCCGCCGGCTGGCGCGTCATCTCCTGCTCGCGCCACGCGTTTCCGGAAAAATGCCCGTGGGGCGCCGGGCCGGAGGACCACATCCAGGTGGACCTTTCCAGCCCCGCCAGCACCAAGGACGCCATCGCCGAGGTGCAGCGCCGCCTGCCGGACGGCCGGCTCGACGCCCTCGTCAACAATGCCGCCATCTCCCCCAAGGGCGAGGGCGGCTCAAGGCTCGGCACCCTGGACACCGACCTTGAAACCTGGGTGGACGTGTTCCAGGTGAATTTCTTCGCCCCCATCATGCTGGCGCGGGGGCTATCGGCACAGCTGGAGAAGGCGCAGGGCTCGGTGGTGAACGTCACCTCCATCGCCGGCTCGCGGGTGCATCCCTTCGCGGGAGCGGCCTATGCCACCTCCAAAGCGGCGCTGGCCTCGCTGACGCGGGAGATGGCCTCCGACTTCGGGCGGCGCGGCATCCGCGTCAACTCCATCGCGCCGGGGGAGATCGACACCGCCATTCTCTCGCCGGGTACCGACAAAATCGTCGAGCAGATCCCCATGCAGCGGCTCGGCACGCCGGACGAGGTGGCCAAGATCATCTACGTGCTGTGCACCGATACCTCGTCCTACCTCAACGGGGCGGAGATCCACATCAACGGCGGCCAGCATGTGTGAGGCCGGCGCGCCGGCTTGACCCTAAAGCGCTGCGCGGGCCTGGTCTCACAGCCAGCGGCGCCACTTGAAGAAGACGTAGGGCAGGATGCCCGAGATCACCATGGCGACGAGCGCCACGGGATAGCCGTAGCGCGATGCCAGTTCCGGCATGTGCTCGAAATTCATGCCGTAGATGGACGCGATCAGCGTCGGCGGCATCAGCACCACCGAGAGCACGGCGAAAATCTTGATGATGTTGTTCTGCTCAAGACTGACGAGGCCGATGGTGGCATCGAGCAGGAACTGCAGCTTGTCGCCCATGAAGGCCGCATAGTCCGAGAGGCCCGCCACATCCCGGCTCATGGACTTGACCGACGCCCTGGCATCCTTGCTCACCACGACCCCTTCGGTCTCCGTGCCGAGGAAGGACAAAAGCCGCTGCAGCGAGGCCAGACTCTCCCGGGCGTAGGAGACCAGGCCCTCCTTGCGGCCCACATGGGACAGGATGGCGCGATAGCGCTGGTTGGCGTTTTCCCGGCTCTGGTCGCGCTCGAAGATGCGCTTGGAGATGCGTTCCACGTCGGCGCCGATCTGCTCCAGCACGTCGGCGGCGCGGTCCACGATTGCTTCGAGCAGGTCGATGAGGATGATCTCGCCGGTAACGGCAGAGGGGCAGGACTTGGCCAGGCGCCCGGCCACCGAGGGAAAGGCGCGGGGCTCGCCGTAGCGCACCGTAATCAGGCGGCCCTTGGTCACGATGAAGCTGACCTCCAGCATGACCGGCGTCGGCGTGTCGGCCCCGCACAGGAGCGAGGCCGTCATGTATCGCGCATCACCTTCTATATAGAGGCGGCTCGACTGCTCGATCTCGCCCATCTCTTCGCGCGTGGGCACGGAAATGCCGGCGAAGGCTTCGGCCAGAATATCGTCGGCTTCAGTCGGCGAGATCAGGTCGAGCCAGACCGTCTCGGCCGGTATCGGCCCTTCGGCGACGGGGAAGCCCTTCAGGCCCCCATCGCTGAACACATAGGCGTTGAGCATGCGGCAAGTCCCCGGATTGCCCGGCTGTTGTAGCCCCGGCGGGACACCGAAGGAAATGCCGCCGTGGCCCGGCCCCCGCGCCGGCCCCCGCGGCGATCACGCGCCCTCAAGCTGCGAGAAAGTCGATGTCCTTGAGGGTGACCACGCGGTTCGGCTCACCAGCGGCCTTGACCTCGGCGATGCGCTTCTCGCTCGCCTGATGGGCGGCCGCGGCAACGGCCGAAATCCCGATTTCCCGCCACTGCTGGTTCTGCGCCATACGCTTCAGATCCGATTCCACCCGGGTGCTGAGCCCCTGCGACGGCTGTCCGGTAGACATGTCCTACTCCTGTACGGTGCGACTTTTGACGTTGCGGCACCTTCGCGTGACCCTTTGAGAAATGGCGTTCGACTGCGTCAAAACTGTGCAACCGATGCGACTTCTCCGAGGTCATACGAGGAGTACGCGCCCAATTCCTTGAGAAACTCCAAAGGGCGGTGACGAAACGGCAGGCTGTGCGGCATTTCTGCAACGCTTTCGCATAAGCGGGCGCGGGTGCGCGCAGAACTCTTCAAGCATGGCGGACATTGGGTTAATTCAATCAGAGCGGGATCGATTCCTCCTTGCGCGGCAAGGCAGAGTAGAACGAGGCGAACATGAATTGGCGGCTGGTCGGAGCACTGCTGGCGGGTTTGATGCTCAGCGGCTGCGTGTCGGGAACTTACGCACCGGCACCTGAAGCGGCGATGACGGCGCGGGACAGGCAGCTTCTCGCGAACAAGCCTTATCCCAATGTGAAGCCGAGCGGCGATTTCGCCCGGCATGTGGTCGAGTATCCGACGACCAAGAAGCCGGGCACCATAGTCATCGATACGCCGAACAAGTTCCTTTACTATGTTGAAGGCGGTGGTAAGGCGATCCGATACGGTGTGACCGTGGGTGAGGAAAGCCTCGCGTTCCGCGGCCAGGCGAAAGTGGGCCGCAAGGCGGAATGGCCGAGCTGGACCCCCACGCCGGAAATTCACCAGCGCATCGCCGGGCTTCCGTCCTATGTTGGTCCCGGCCCGCACAATCCCATGGGTGCGCGCGCCCTGTACCTGTACCAGGGCAACCAGGACACGCTGTTCCGCATCCACGGCACCAACCAGCCCGAATATATCGGGCAGGCCATCTCCTCCGGCTGCATCCGCATGCTGAACGAGGACGTGATCGACCTCTACAACCGCGTGCCCACGGGCTCGGAAGTGGTGGTGCTCTGATCGCCGCCTGACCGGTTAAAGTCATGGTTTGACAAGGGGCGCGGTTCATCCGCGCCCCTTTGCATTTCTGCACTCCCAAACCAGACGCCTCTTGTTGCCGCCTCTCGTACTGGCCCCGACTTTTTCTTGGCCCCGACTTTTTCTTGGCCCCGCCTCTCGTCTTGGCCCCGCCTCTCGTCTTGGCCCCGCCTCTCGTCTTGGCCCTATGCGAAGCGGGGTCCGCGCACGCGCCGCGCGAGCTGTCCCAACGGCCCATGGGCCAACCTCCTGCGCCGTTGGGCTCATTTCCCGTCCGCTTTCCCGCCGGCTCCGTCGGGTTCGGCATCCGTCGCCGGATCGCCCGGTGCGGAACCGCTGGCAGGAGCCGGGGCGGGCGCGGTGTCCTTCGGCTTCGGCTTGTCCTTCCTGGCCACCACCGTGCCCGCATCGAGGTTCCAGCGGCACAGCCGGAAGCCCATCCGGCGCTGGGCGAGGTCCACATGGATATGGTCCTCGTGATAGCCGTCCGATCCGGGGCCGAGCACGGTGGTGAAGCGACGGCAGGCGCTGTCCTTCATGGCCGCGCGCAGGCGCGGCGGCAGACCACCTTTCTCCACCTTCACGACACGGGCGTCGGCGAGTTCGAAGCCGCCCACGTCCAGGGCATTGCCAAGGCCGTGCTCGCTCATGCGCGCGCCGGACACGCGATTGCGCGGGCGGCAGTCATAGGACGCCGCCACCGTGACGGCCGTCACCTGCGATCCCAGCGCGGCAATGGCCGGGGCCAGATCCTCCCGCAGCCAGCCGGCGACCGCGGCGGCCACCTCGCAGCGGATCACGGCGGCCGGCTTGAAGGCGACGAGGCGGCCATCCGGGAGGCGCACGGCGGACAGGCGCACCGCCTGCGCGAGACCACAGCTGCCTCCGGGCGCCAGATGCGCACCCAGGGGGGCATCCAAAGTCGCGACCATGGTTCCGTCCTCGATCAGGGCTGCGCACGCCGCCGGCATCTCCCGGGCCGCGCCCGCAGGCGCTGCTTCCGTACCGGATGCGCCCTCGCCGGCCGGAGCGGACGCATCCGGGCGGGTGGGCGGCAACGGGATCGTGCCGGGCGCAACCGGCGGTCCCGGGTCCATGCCCAGATCCACGCCTGGATCCGCGCTCAGATCCGTGCCCTCCTGTGGGCCGACCGTTCGGGCGGCGAGCCGGGGCGCAGGGGCCGGCTGCTGCGCGTCCTCCTCGGCATCCAGCTCGGCCGGCCGCGCCGGCGGCAGCGGCGCCGCGCGCAGGGGCGGACGCCGCACGGCGGTGGGCGCCGGCACCGCCACGACGAGCCCCGGCGGCTTCTTCGGCGGCAGCGGAGCGGTCGCCCCGAGGGCCGGTCCACTCGCAACTCCGATCGACGCGACCAGAAGGCAGGATACCCCGGAGCAGGCGCCGATCAGCCTGCGCCACCACCTGATCGGGTAACGCGTTCTCCTTGTCGAAACCCGAGGGCGATCGACCGAGCAAATTGAGCCCATCTGCCCCGATCGTGATCTCAACCGGGCGATCCGCAACCAGCCGGTTCGGGCAGGATCCGACGCGGTGGCGGCCGGCGGGGCGGAAAGGCGGACGCCGGGCGGCGCAGATCGTCGCAACTGCATGATGCGTGATAGTAGAGAAGCTGGACCGCCCGGTCGATACGGCCCGGCCGGTCCCTTTTCCTCCCCGGCGCGCCGTTGGCCGCCTCGTCCGGATAGGCCCATGCGCGATGTTTCCGCCCTGCTCTTCGACAAGGACGGCACCCTCGTCCATTTCGACCGCACCTGGGGCCCGGCCTGCGGCGCGGCCATGCGCGCGCTGGCGGGGGACGATGCCGCCGCGCTGGCGCGCCTTCAGACGGTAAGCCACTATCTGCCGGCAGAAGAGCGCTTCCTGCACACCTCTCCCCTCGTCTCGGGGTCATCGGCCCATTATGGGCCGCTGTGGGCGCAAGCCCTCGGCCGGCCGGCGACGGCGGACTTTCTCGCCGAGATCGACCACCTGTTCGCCCGCGAGGGCCTTGCCTTCCTCACCCCCATCGGCCGGCCGCAGGCGACGCTGAGCCACCTCAGGAGCGCTGGCTTCAGCCTCGGCATCGTTACCAATGATGCCGAGGACAGCGCCCGCCGGCAGGCCGAGGCCCTCGGCATCCTGCCGCTGCTGGCGGCGGTACACGGCTATGATTCCGGCTTCGGCTCCAAGCCCGGGCCGGGCATGGTCGTGGCCTTCGGCACCCGTTTCGGCCTGGCGCCGCACACCATGGCCGTGATCGGCGACAGCGCCCACGACCTTGCCGCTGCCCGCGGGGCCGGTGCCCGTTTCATCGCCGTGCGCTCGGGTCCTGCCCCCATCGACGACCTCTTGCCCGAGGCCGACCTGGTGGTGGACACCATCGACGACCTGCCCCGGATTCTGATCCTGGAGCCCTCTTCCCCAGCGCAGGAAAACGCTGTTTAACCAGACCATCGCCCGCGAGCGGACGGATGGAATGATCAGACGCAGGCTTTATACGGAAGAGCGCTTCTCCCCGCTGGCGCAGTGGAGCTTCCGGCTCGCCTTGTTCTCCCTGCCGGTGGTGGCGCTGGCGGCGCTTTTGTACCGCACCGGCTTCCTCGATTTCCAGCCGGCGCTGGTGACCCTCGCCACCGGGCTCGGCCTTGCCGCGATCGCCGGCGTGCTCGGCACCATCGCGTTCTTCATCACCTGGGAAACCGGCTGGCTGGGCATCGGCCGGGCCATGGCGGCGGTGGGCATCGCGGTGCTGGTGCTGTCCGGCCCCGCCGCCGTGCTGGCGCGGGGCATGATGCTGCCGCCCCTTACCGACATAACCACCGACGCGGCCGATCCGCCGCGCTTCCGCTCCCTCGCCCTCGCCTTTCCGCGTGACGCCAACACCCTGGCCTATGGCGGCATCGACAATGCGGCGGCGCAGCGCATGGCCTATCCCGGCATCAAGCCCGTGGATCTCACCGCGACGCCGGAAGAGGCCTTCAACACCGTGCTCGCCCTGGTGCAGAAGCGCCACTGGACCATCCTGGACGCCGTTCCGCCCCGCGGCACGCGGCGCGACGGGCAGATCGAGGCGGTGGCGGTTTCACCCATCATGGGCTTCCGCTCCAACGTCTCCATCCGCATCCGCCCCACGGCGAAGGGCGCACGGGTGGACGTGCGCTCCGCCTCCCGCTACGGCACCCATGACCTGGGAACCAATTCCGAGCGCGTGGAGGCCTTGATGGCCGACCTCGCCGCCGAGCGCCGCCACCGCTGAGGGCAGCCGGCTCAGGAGGTCCGGCTCAGGAGGTCTGGCTCAGGAGGTCTCAGGGGCGCCGTAGTCCCCACCGGTCCCATCGGGCTTGGCGGCGAGCAGCGCCATGGCGGCGGTCGCCGCCTCGTCCGGCAGCGGTGCCATGAGGTCCGGATCGTCGTTGCGGACCGCATTGACGCGGGTGGAGACCGGCCACAGGTCGAGGTCCGCGCCCGGAAGGGCGCGCATGAGGTCGCGCGGGTCCTCCGCCTCCAGGAAGGCGGCGATGTCCGATTCGGGCAGAATCACCGGCATACGCTCATGGAGGGGGCGGAGCATCGGATCGGCCGAGGTGGTCAGGATGGTGAAGGTGCGCAGCCACTGGCCCGTGGCCGGATCCTTCCAGCCCTCCCACAATCCCGCGAGCGCCATGGGCCGGCCGTCGGCGCGGCGGATGAAGAAGGGTTGTCGCTGCCCGGGCGCCGGCGCCCACTCGTAAAAGCCGTCCGCCGGCACGATGCAGCGGCGCCGGGCGCGCCACGCAGAGCGGAAAGAAAGCTTTTCGGGCGCGGTCTCGGAGCGGGCGTTGATGAGCCGGGCGCCACCCGACGGGTCCTTGGCGAAGGACGGCACCAGCCCCCACCGGAGCAGGGAGAGGTGGCGCACGCCCGTCTGCGGATGACGGCGGACCACCATGAGATCCTGCGTCGGTGCCGCATTCCAGCGCGGCGGCGCATTGGGCAACGCCGCCAGCGCCGGGTCCACATCGAACACCTCGCCGATGCGCGCTGGCGGCATCTGCTGGACAAACCGGCCGCACATCAGGCGCTGGTCCCGGTTCGGCCGGCGTCAGGCCGCACGCCGGAATCGCCCGGTGATGGCCGCAACCGGGCCATCGGTCGCCACGCGGCCGCTCGACACCAGATGCTCCAGGTGCGCCAGTACGGTGAGGGATGCCGCGCCCACCAGGCGCGGATCAAGCCCGATATAGATGCCGCGCACCAGATCGGGGATGGTCTCCACCTCCCGGTCGAGGGCGCGCAGGATCGCCGCCTCACGGGCCAGGCGATGGGCCAGATAGGTGCGCACGAAGTCGGGCGCATCGGTGACCGGGCCGCCGTGGCCGGGGAGATAGATGCGCTCCTCCCGCCGCCCGAGCATTTCGAGGGAGCGGATATAGTCGCCCATGGAGCCGTCCGGCGGCGCGACAATGGAGGTGGCCCAGCCCATCACATGGTCGCCGGAAAACAGCAGGTCGTCTTCCCTCAGGGCGAAGGCGAGGTGGTTGGCGCAATGTCCAGGGGTCAACAGGGCCGTCAGGGTCCAGCCCGGACCCGCGACCGTGTCGCCCTCCCCCAGCCTGATATCAGGGGAGAAGTCGGTGTCGGCACTGGCATCGAGCGGATTGACCTCGCCGATGGCAAGGGGGCGGGCGGCACGATGGGGCCCCTCCCCCAGCGTCACCGCTCCGGTTGCCGCCACCACCGCGCGCGCGGCGGGAGAGTGGTCGCGATGGGTGTGGGTCACGAAGACATGCGTCACCGTCTCGTGGCGCACGGCGTCCAGCAGAGCCGCGATATGGGCGGGATCATCCGGACCGGGATCAAGGATCGCCACCTGCCCGCGGCCGATGATGTAGCTGCAGGTGCCGGTGAAGGTGAAGGGGGAGGGATTGGGCGCCACGATCCGGCGCACCAGGGGGGACACCTCATCCACCCGGCCGGGTGGCGCGTCGAACGCGCGGTTGAAAGCGATGTCCTCACTCATGATCCAAGCCTCACGACGTCGAGCGGAAGGTCTCAGGCCTTCTGGAGCGGATGCGATCGGGGTTCAATCCACCTGATCGGAGAATCCGCCCGGAAACTCAAGAGGTATGGATACGCGCATGCCCCGAACGCCCTTCGGGGGCGGGCTGCACCGCCCGTGGCAGCGAAAGCAGAGGGTCGCCGAGGCGCGCCACCAGCGGCAAACAATAAAAAAGCCCGCTGCCGAAGCAGCGGGCTTTCCCGACGAAGCGAAGCTTCGATCAGAACTTGTAGTTCACGCCGGCCTTGAGGGTGTGGAACTTGGTGTCCACGGAGCCGGTGACCAGATAGTCGCTGTAGTAGCCAGTGGCGTAGCTGTAGTCGGTGCTACCGAGATCGACGTACAGATATTCGGTCTTGAACGTCCAGTTGTTGGTGATGGCATACTCGACACCACCGCCGACGGTCCAACCCCAGTTCGTCGAGGAAGCGGAAGCACCCCAGGCGTAGCCGTCAGATTCAAACGCGCTGTAAGACAGCTTGGTCTTGCCGTAGGCCGCACCACCGGTGATGTAGGGCAGGAACCGGTCGAAGGCGTAGCCGAGGCGAGCACGGATGGTGCCGAAGTAGTCAACCGAGGCGCCGTAGTTGGAGCCGTAGGTGTACGGGTGCAGGACGTCGGTCTCGTTGTAGCTGTACTTGCCCTCGATGCCCGACCACTGCAGATCGGTCTCGACGCCGATCACGACGTTGTTGGCGAACTGGTAGTTGTAGCCGATCTGACCACCGGCAAAGAAGCCGGAAGAGTTGATCGAGTTGGAATAGGCGTAGTGGACGGATTCGTAGTACGGGTCGAACTCGGCCTCGTCGAAGGTGAACTTGTCACCGCCGTAGCCGGCGTTGGCGCCGATGTAGAAACCGGTCCAGGAGAACACCGGCACGACGGCGACCGCCTTGACGGGATACTTCGTCGCCAGGTCAGCAGCCATGGCCGGAGCCGAAAGCGCCGCCAGCGCGACAGTGGCGAGAAGGAACTTCTTCATGACCAACCCCCTTGTTGGGTGTTACGCAAATTCGTTGTCGTCACAGACGTAAGACACGAGACGCTTCGTCCAGTGGCACCTATCTAGCAGAGGCCCGCACGGAATGCCGTTACATTCCTGCCACACTGGACCCAAATCAGCACAACCAATCGCCGGAATCATATTGGGTTACCGCCTTTTAGCTGCCATTGCAGAACTTCCGCGCCGCCAAGCCGCCGGTCCCATGCTCAAACGGTAAAAAGAACGTAAACACAGTGCCTTCAGCCCCCATTCAGGTACGCGCCGCGAAACTGCGATTCGAGCTGGGACGATCCCCAAGGAGGAGTCTTGCCATGCAACTTATCCGAGTCTCGCGCAGGTTGGCCCTGCCACTCATCACGGCCCTGGCCGCAAGCCCGATCCAGGCCCAGGCGCGGCCCGATTCCCTCACCCTGTCCTGCCAAGAGGCCGCCGCCCTGGTGAATGCGAGCGGAGCCATCGTGCTCGGCACCGGCCCCAACATCTACGACCGCTATGTCCGGGAGATTCGCTTCTGTTCGGGCGCCGAGCAGCTCAAGGCGGAGTGGGTGAAGACGCGGGACAACCCGCAGTGCTTCATCGGCTATACGTGCTACGTGCCGAGCCGCGACAACAACCTGGGCCGGTGAGGCCCCGCTGCGGGAATCGCTCCGCAGGGTGTCGCGCCATGGCTCGGGCGCCCTTGAGGATCGGCCCGGCCCGCACCACGTAGAGGGGCAGCCCGACGGACGGTCCAACGGAAGGGTCGATGATGAAAAGAGTGTCCCTCGCCCTCGGCACCTTCGCATTGCTGGCCGGTCCCGGGCTGCTCACAGGCGTCGCGCTTTTGGCCGGCACCGGGCGGGCGCTCGCGCAGACCCCGAGCATCACCATGACGTGCGCCGAGGCGGCCGCGCTCATCACCACGCGTGGGTCGGCCGTGCTGGCCACCTCCCGCACGCTCTACGATCGCTATGTGCGCGACCGGAGCTTCTGCCTCTACGACCAGGACACAAGGCCGGAATGGGTGCCGACGAAGGACAATCCCCAGTGCTTCATCGGCTATAGCTGCTTCGAGCCGTTCCGCGGCGGCAGCCTCTCACGCTGAGCGCCACCGGGGCATCGGCCCCGGCAGCTTCAGGAATGCCGGGTCCGGCGATGCCGGATCAGGCGATGCCAAATCAGGCGATGCCGCGCGCCTTCAGCACGTCCTCGATCTCCTCGAGCACGCCGGCGTCGTCGATGGTGGCGGGAACCGACCATTCGTCGTGATCGGCGATCTTCTTCATGGTGCCGCGCAGGATCTTGCCCGAGCGCGTCTTGGGCAGGCGGTTCACCGTCACCGCGAGCTTGAACGCAGCCACCGGGCCGATGCGGTCGCGCACGAGGCCCACCAGTTCCTTCTCGATCACGTCGGGGGCGCGGCGCTCGCCGGCCTTGAGCACCACGAAGCCGCAGGGCACCTCGCCCTTCAGCTCGTCCTTGACGCCGATGACCGCGCATTCGGCCACGTCCGGATGGGAGGCCAGCACCTCCTCCATGCCGCCGGTGGACAGGCGATGGCCGGCAACATTGATGATGTCGTCGGTACGGCCCATGACGAAGACATAGCCGTCGTCGTCGAGGAAGCCGGCGTCGGAGGTCTTGTAGAAGCCCGGGAAGTCGGCGAGGTAACCCTCGGCGAAGCGGTCGTCCTGCTGCCACAGGGTCGGCAGGCAGCCGGGCGGCAGCGGAAGCTTCACCACGATGGACCCCATGGTGCCCGCCGGCACCGGCTTGGCGGCCTCGTCCACGATGGCGATGTCATAGCCCGGCATGGGCACAGTGGGCGAGCCGAGCTTGGTGGGCAACAGGCCGAGGCCCACCGGATTGGCGGCGATGGCCCAGCCGGTCTCGGTCTGCCACCAATGGTCCACCACCGGCACCTTCAGCTGCTGCTGCGCCCAGATCACCGTATCGGGATCGGCGCGCTCGCCGGCCAGGAACAGGGTGCGGAAATGGGAGAGGTCGCGGCCCTGCTTCAGGAGGCCGTCGGGGTCCTCCTTCTTGATGGCGCGCAGGGCGGTGGGCGCGGTGAACAGGGCCACCACCTTGTGCTCCTCGATCACCCGCCAGAAGGCGCCGGGGTCCGGCGTGCCCACCGGCTTGCCCTCATAGACGAGGGTGGTCGCGCCGTGGATCAGCGGCCCGTAGACGATGTAGGAATGGCCCACCACCCAGCCGATGTCGGAGGCGGTCCAGAACACCTCGCCCGGCGCGATGCCGTAGAGGTTCTTCATGCTCCAGTCGAGGGCCACCATGTAGCCGCCGATGTCGCGCACGACGCCCTTCGGCTTACCGGTCGTCCCGGAGGTGTAGAGGATGTAGAGCGGATCGGTGGCCGCCATGTCCGCGCAGGGCGCGTGCTTGCCGGCATCGGCCGCCGCCGCGCAGGTCGCGGCCCAGTCGAGGTCGCGGCCCTCGGTCAGGGCGCCCGGCCCCTCGGGACGCTGGAGCACGAGGCAGCGCTCCGGCTTCACCGCCGACATGGAGATGGCAAGGTCGAGCAGCGGCTTGTAGGCCACCACGCGGTTGGGCTCGATGCCGCAGGAGGCGGCGAGGATCACCTTCGGCTCGGCGTCCTCGATGCGGGTGGCCAGCTCCTTTGCCGCGAACCCGCCGAACACCACCGAATGAATGGCGCCGATGCGGGCGCAGGCGAGCATGGCGGCGATGGCCTCGGGCACCATGGGCATGTAGACCAGCACCCGGTCGCCCTTGCCGACGCCGAGGTCCTGCAGCACCGCACCCAGCGTGCTCACCTCTTTCAGCATCTCGCCATAGGTCAGGGTGCGCTTGGCGCCGGTGACGGGGCTGTCGTAGATCAGCGCCGCCTGGTCGCCACGGCCGGCCGCCACGTGGCGGTCGAGGGCGTTGTGGCAGATATTGCCCACGGCATCCGGGAACCAGCGGCCATAGACGCCGGCCTCGGGGTCGAAGATCTTCTCCGGCGCCCTGGACCACTCCAGGGATTTCGCCGCCGCACCCCAGAAGGCGGAAGGATCCGCACGCCAGCTGGCATAGGTTTCAGCGTATCCGCTCGTTCCGACCTCGGACATGGACGCCTCCCATTCGACCCTCTTGTTGGTGGAGGTTACTGCCGGTCGCCTATCCACGACGCAAGTTCGCACAAATGCGTAAGACCTTGGTCGGGAAAGATCTTGAACCGCCCCACGAAGGCGGTTCAATAAATTGACCAGATCGGCGGCGCGGGACGCTCAGGACTGAGCCGCACCCGGCGGTGAGACTTTCGTCGCGCTTTGGCGAGATTGCGCCTGATTGCCCGCCTCGGCTACGGTCGCGACCCGAATACGACCCGAATTCCGGCGCGCCCACAAGGCCGCGCCCCAGAAGCGTGCACCAAGGGGGGACCGATGGCCGGCGGCATCTATGACCTGCATCTCGACCGCAATCCCGCGAACTTCCAGCCGCTGACGCCGCTCGGCTTCCTGGAGCGGGCCGCCAGCGTGTTCCCGGACCACACGGCCATCATCCACGGCGCACTACGCCGCAATTATCGCGATTTCTACGCCCGCAGCCGGCGGCTCGCCTCGGCCCTCGCCAAGCTCGGCGTGGGCAAGGGCGACACCGTCGCGGTGATGCTGCCCAACGCCCCGGCCATGCTGGAGGCGCACTACGGCGTGCCCATGACGGGCGCGATCCTGAACTCCCTCAACACCCGCCTCGACGCCGCCATCCTCGCCTTCACCCTCGACCACGGGGAGGCCAAGGTGCTCATCACCGACCGGGAATTCTCCCCGGTGATGAAGGCGGCGCTGGCCATGGCGAGCAAGAAGCCCGTGGTCATCGACTATGACGACCCGGAATTCACCGGCCAGGGCGAGCGCGTCGGGACCATCGAATACGAGGACTTCCTCGCCACCGGCGACGCCGACTTCGCCTGGAAGATGCCGGACGACGAGTGGGACTCCATCGCCCTCAACTATACCTCGGGCACCACCGGCGATCCCAAGGGCGTGGTCTACCACCATCGCGGCGCGCACCTGCTCGCGGTGGGCAACGTGGTCACCTGCAGCCTCGGCAAGCATCCGGTCTATCTGTGGACGCTGCCCATGTTCCACTGCAACGGCTGGTGCTTCCCCTGGTCCATCACGCTGGCGGCCGGCACCCATGTGTGCCTGCGGCAGGTGCGCGCCAAGCCCATCTTCGATGCCATCGCCGACCACAAGGTGACGCACATGTGCGGCGCCCCCATCGTCATGTCCACCCTGCTCAACACGCCGGAAGCGGACAAGCGGGCCCTGCCCCACAAGGTGGAGTTCATCACCGCCGCCGCCCCGCCGCCGGAGGCGGTGCTTGCCGCCATGCAGGAGGCGGGCTTCAACGTGGTCCATGTCTACGGCCTCACCGAGGTCTACGGCCCCTCCGTGGTCAACGAGTGGCATGCCGAATGGGACGCCCTGCCCGCCGGCGAGCGCGCCATGAAGAAGTCGCGCCAGGGCGTGCGCTACGGCGCGCTCGAAGCCCTCGACGTGCTGGATCCCGACACCATGGTCCCGGTGCCCGCCGACGGCGAGACCCTGGGCGAGGTCATGTTCCGCGGCAACGTGGTGATGAAGGGCTACCTCAAGAATCCCACGGCCACCGACGCCGCCTTCGCCGGCGGCTGGTTCCATTCCGGCGACCTCGGGGTGAAGCATCCCGATGGCTACATCCAGCTCAAGGACCGCTCCAAGGACATCATCATCTCGGGCGGCGAGAATATCTCGTCCATCGAGGTGGAGGACGCCCTCTACAAGCACCCGGCGGTGAGCGCGGCGGCGGTGGTGGCCAAGCCCGACGAGAAGTGGGGCGAGACGCCGGTCGCCTTCGTGGAACTGCGCGAGGGCGCGAGCGCGACGGCGGAGGAGCTGATCGCCCATTGCCGGACCCATCTGGCGGCTTATAAGTGCCCGCGCCACATCGTCTTCGAGGAGATCCCGAAGACGTCGACCGGCAAGATCCAGAAGTTCCGGCTGCGCGAGATGGCCAAGGAGGTCTGAGTGGACGTGAAGGACGCGAACGGCGCCATCCTGAAGGATGGCGACAACGTCACCCTCATCAAGGACCTCAAGGTGAAGGGCACGTCCGTCACCTTGAAGCGGGGCACGCTGGTGAAGGGCATCCGCCTCACCGAAGACCCGGAGGAGATCGACTGCAAGGTCGACAAGGTGAAGGGCCTGGTGCTGCGCACGGAGTTCGTGAAGAAGGCCTGAGCCCGCCTCAGCCCAGGATCGCATCCGGCGTGAGGCCGATCTCGGCCAGGGAGCGCTCCGCCGGGCGCTTCCAGCCGGTGGCGCCTTGTGCGCAGGCGTCTTCGAAAGCGTCGGACAGGGCGAACGGGTCGGAGGCCTTCAGCGCCGCGATCAGGGCCTGCGCCTGCAGCAGATCCTTGGCGCGCTTGGCGGTGTCGCCGCCGCGCTTCTGGGCGATGATGAGCTTGTGAACGGCAAAGCGCGCGGGTTGTGGAATACGCACGCCGATGCCGGAACGGTAAAGCACCGCGGCCTCCATGGGATCCTCGATCAGCCAGTCGAGGTGCTGGAGCGGCGCCGCGCCTGCCGCCAGCGCCGGAAGCGGCATCGGGTTGGGGTCGCTGCGGCGGCGCTGCGGCGTCAACAGGTCGACCACGAAGCCGGACGCGGAGCGAAAATGGGAGGGCGGCGCCGTGCGGTCGAGCCCCGGCAGCGGCCGGAAGGTGGGGTCGGCCCGCTTCAGGATGGTCTCCAGCGTCTCGCCCGCCTCGACGGCGCTGATGGCGAGGCTTGCGGTGGCAAGGTCTGCGTCTTGTGTCGTCATAGCAGAGGCGGGCAGCATATGACCCACCGGGGCGGAATAGCATTGATAGGCCGCTGTCCCGACCACCACCGCCTGCCGAAGCAATCCTGCGTCCTCAAGGGCGTCGAGGACCTGCGCGAGGGCGGTGATGGGCGATGGAATGCCGGCCCGGCGCAGCGTTGAAACCAGGGTGCTGCGCGCACGCGCGGCGTCATTTTCCTGCTCGATCAACAGAGCGCGATCAATGGCTGCCAGATCGCCGTCCCGGCCGATGAACAGATCCCGCCGGGTCGCACCAACGGGGCGCTTGGCATAGATATAGCGGACACCCTTGATCTCGCGCATATACAGCGAGGCTGACCGCTCGACCACGGCATGGACCTGCTGCACCAGATCCGCATAGAGCGTCCGGAGCGGCAGGGGAATGGGCTTCAGCGTTACAGACATTTTTCCAGATCCTGTCTGTAACGCTACAGGTTACAGACAGATTGATCAATCCTGTCTGTAACGCCGCGCCTGCTCGCCACTGCCTCGTGCACTCTTCCCCTTCGGCACCTTTCCAATCGTTCATGCGGCGGCCATGGTGCGGTCATGCGGCAGCCGGCAAAGCTGCGCGCGCTTCGTGTCATGTGAGGTCCGTCGTGCGCGCGTTATTCACCCTCATCGGCGACATCCGCCGCCTCGCCTTGCCCTATTTCAGGAGCGAGGAGCGGTGGACCGCCATCGGCCTGCTCGCCGCCGTCATCGCCCTCGAACTGGCCTGGGTGTTCGCCACCGTGCTGCTCAACGAGTGGAACGTGGCCTTCTACAACGCCATCCAGGACAAGGACTTCCCGGCGTTCAAGACGCAGATCCTGGTCTTCTGCGGCCTCGCCGCCGGCGCCATCGTGGTGGCGGTGTATCAGGTCTACCTCAAGCAGGGACTGGAGATCCGCTGGCGGCGCTGGCTCACCAAGCGCTATCTCGACGCCTGGCTCTCCGACGACGTGCACTACCGCCTGCGCCTGTCGGGCGATGCCGCCGACAATCCGGACCAGCGCATCGCCGAGGACGTGCAGATGTTCGTCAACCGCACCATTGCGGTGGGCGTGGGGCTGCTGGGCACCATCGTCTCGCTGTTCTCCTTCAGCATCATCCTGTGGAACCTCTCCGGTCCGCTGGGGCTGAAGCTGTTCGGACACGAGATCAATATTCCCGGCTATTTGTTCTTCGCGGCGCTGATCTATGCGGCGGTGGGCACGCTCGTCGCCCATGTCATCGGCCGCCCGCTGGTGAAGCTCAATTTCGACCAGCAGCGTTACGAGGCCGATTTCCGCGTCGATCTGGTGCGGGTGCGCGAGAACGGCGAGCAGATCGCCCTGCTTGATGGCGCACCGGCGGAAGACCGCAAGCTCGACGGCCGCTTCTCCCGCATCTTCGGCAATTTCGTCGATCTCATGAAGGCGCAGAAGCGCCTCACCTGGTTCACCGCCGGCTACAACCAGATCTCCACCATCTTCCCATACGTGGTGGTGGCCCCCGCCTACTTCGCCGGCCAGATCCAGCTCGGGCAATTGATGCAGACGGCCAGCGCCTTTTCCTCGGTGCAGGGCTCCTTTTCCTTCTTCATCTCCAGCTATGTCACTTTGGCCGAGTGGACCTCGGTGGTCCACCGGCTCACCGGCTTCGAGGCGGCCATCGCCAAGGCCCGCACCGGCGCAACCGTGCCGGCCTTCGGCACGACGCGCGCGGCCGGCGCCCACGGCCTCACCCTGCGCGACCTCGACGTGCGCCTGCCCGGCGGCGGCCCCCTCATCCGCACCGGGGAGATCACCATCGGCCGCGGCGAGCGGGTGCTGATCACCGGCCCGTCCGGCGCCGGCAAGACCACGCTGCTGCGTGCCATCGCCGGCATCTGGCCGTTCGGATCGGGCACGGTGCACCGGGCCGAGGAGCATCGCCTGCTGGTGCTGCCGCAGAAGCCCTATGTGCCCGTGGGCCGGCTGGACGTCGCTCTCACCTATCCGCGGCCGGTGGACATGGTGCCGAAGGAACACCTCGCCGAGATCCTCACCGCGGTGGGCCTGCCCGCCCTCATCGGTCGGCTGGAGGAGGAGGCCCTGTGGCCGCACGAACTGTCGCTGGGCGAACAGCAGCGCCTCGCCATCGCCCGCGCGCTGCTCGACGCCCCCGACGTGCTGCTGCTGGACGAGGCCACCTCGGCGCTCGACGAGCCGTCCGAGGCGGCGCTCTATGCCCTGCTGAATGAAAGGCTGCCGCACGCCACCTTCATTTCCATCGGCCACCGTTCCACCCTCGCCGACCTGCACGACCGGGTGCTGCACCTTTCTGGCGAGGAAGCGCCGCGCACGCTGAGGCCGGCCACCGCCCCGAGTTTCCAGCCGACCTGATGCCAGCGGCCGATGAGTGACGCTCATCGGCCGCTGATATGAGACAGGGGGCGGCTTGCTCCGCCGGGCCCGCGTCCGGTAAGCGTAGGGGGGCACTTGCGCCCCCTCTCTGGCCGCCGAGGTCCTTGCGTGACGCCACCCGTGCCTGCCGCCCCCCGCCGGACGCCGCGCGACGCCGTCTATTATGTCCTCGCCACCGGGGCCGGCCTCGTGGTCGGCGCCGTAGGTGCGTATTTCCACATGGTCGTGGACGGGCTGTCCCGTTGGCCGGACCTCGTGCGCTCCCACCTCGACGGCCCCTTGCTCTATCTCGCCATGTCCGCGGTGGCGGCGGTGATGGCGGCGGCGGCGGTGGCCCTGGTGCGCGCTTTCGCGCCCGAGGCGGCGGGGTCGGGCGTGCAGGAAATCGAGGGCGCCCTGGAGGGCCTGCGGCCCGTGCGCTGGAAAAGGGTGCTGCCGGTGAAGTTCGTGGGCGGCGCGCTGGCCCTGGGCTCGGGCCTCGTGGCCGGGCGGGAAGGGCCGACCATCCACATGGGCGCGGCCATCACCAAGGCCCTGTCGGACGCGGTCGGCCTCGGCACACGGGACACGCGCGGCCTGCTGGCCGCCGGCGCCGCGGCAGGGCTCGCGGCGGCCTTCAACGCGCCGCTGGCCGCCATCCTGTTCGTGATCGAGGAGACGCGGCGCCAGTTTCCCTATGGCCTGCGCACCTATAGCGCCGTCATCCTGTGCTCGGTGGCGAGCGCGGTGATGGCTGAAGCCATCGGCGGCACGGCCCCCGACATGAAGCTCGCCGTGCCGGATATGCCGCTCCTGCTTTTGCCCGCCTTCCTGGTCCTGGGCGCGGTGCTGGGGGCGGTGGGCGTCGTCTTCAACCGGGCGCTGGTCGCCTCGCTGGATGGCGCGCGGGCGCTGGCGCTTTCCGTCTCACCCTATCTGTTGCCGGTGCTGGTGGGAGCGGCAGTGGGACCGCTCATCCTGCTGCGGCCGGAAGCAACCTTCGGCGGCGAGACCCTGGCCGTGTCCCTGCCCGGCCTCGGCCTGCCGGCGCTGACGCTGGCGGGCATCGTCGTCGTCCGCTTCGTCATGACCATGGCAAGCTATTCAACAGGAATTCCAGGCGGAATCTTCGCCCCGATCCTGGCGATGGCGACCGCCGTGGGGGTGCTGTTCGCGACCCTGCTGGCGCTGGTGGTGCCACTGCCGACCGATGCGGTGGCGGCGTTCGGGATCGCCGCCATGGGCGGGCTGTTCTCGGCAACCGTGCGGGCGCCGCTGGTGGGCATGGTGCTGGTGGCTGAACTGACCGGCACCTATGGCCTGCTCATTCCCGTGATCCTGACCTGCGTCACCTCCAACCTCGTGGCCGAGGCGCTGGGCGGCAAGCCCATCTACGAAGTGCTGCTCGACCGCACCCTGCGCCTCGCGGGAACCCCGCGGGCCGAAGCTCCGCCGGCCAGCGACGCGTTGGGCGGCTGGGACGAGCGGGAACGCCTCACCAAGGCCTCTCCCAACGGCCCCGGTCTTTGACCCGTCCCGGGAGGGAGGCATCCAGCCTCGCAAGGCTCAGGCGCCGGCCATGGCGCCCCGCCGCAGCCGGTCGGCCTCAGGTCCCGGCGGCGCGCCAGCCGTCGGCCGTGCACACGAAGACCGCGGGCGGCCGATCGCTTTCCACCGCATAGGCGAAGCCGGCGGGCGCGAACATCGTCCCGGCGCCCACCAGCAGGCGCCGCTCCCCGCGCAGGAAGGGCGCCGGGCGGCCGGCCGCAACCAGCTTCACCGTGCGCGGGTCGCCGGCGAGGCCCTCGCCGGTGGCCTTGAGCACCGCTTCCTTGCCGCACCACACGGCGAGGGCCGCGGCGGCGCGAGCCTCCTTCGGCAGCGCGCGCCAGGCCGCCTGATCGGCGGGATCGAACATGTCGCGGGCAATATCCGTCCACACATCGAGCGGGCGCGGGTCCTCCACGTCGACGCCGATGCGCCCGCCGCGCGCAACGCCCACCGCCACCGCCCCGCCGGAATGGGCGACATTGAAATCCAGATCGCGAGGACCCCCGCCCGCCCCCGCGAGATGGGGCCGACCGTTCACCCCGCGCGTCACCGGCACGGCGGAGGGCGCACATCCCAGCACGGCGCCAAGCATCAGGCGGGCAAGCTGCCAGGCGGCGCGGCGGACGGCGCGGTCCTCCGCCTTCAGGACGCGGGCGATGCGCGCCTCCTCTGCCTCGGGCAGAGCGAAATCGAAGCCGGGCCGCGCGGCAAGGTCCGCCGCCCGCGCCAGCACCACAAGACTGTCACCGGTGTCGAGGGTCGGCACCGGCAGGCCGGCAACCTCCGAAAACGTTTTCAATCCTGTGCGCAACGGGGCAAGGAGGTGCGCATCCAAGGGCGGGGCCGATCCTGCTCAGACCACCGCCGCGCGGGCGGTACGCCAGGCGGGGATGACCTTGCCGAGCAGGGCGAGCAGCCGCGCTTCCTGGTCGCGCACGAAGAAATGGCCGCCGGGCCACAATTCCACCGCCAGCGGGCCGGAGATCAGCTCGCTCCAGGCATGGAGGGTCTCGGGCGGCGTCGCCGCATCTTCCGAGCCGCCGAGGATGACGGCCGGCACCGGCAGCGCCGGCCCGGGCTTGAAGGCGTAGGTGTCCACCATGCGGAAGTCGGCGCGCACGGCGGGCAGGGTCATGGCCAGCAGGTCCGGCTGGGCCAGCACCTCCTTGGAGGTGCCGCCGATGGCGGTCAGCTCAGCCACCAGTTCCGCGTCGGTCATGGTGTGGCGCGCGCGCGGCGGGCCATCAAGGTGCGGCGCGGCACGACCCGACAGCACCAGCCCGGCGACGCTCAACCCCTGCCGGGCGAGGGATCGCGCCACCTCGAAGGCGAGCAGCGCGCCCATGGAATGGCCGTAGAGCACCAGCGGCACGGTGCGGTGCGCCAGCGTGTCGGCGATGTCGTCCGCCAGCACCGCGATATCGGTGGCGAAGGGCGCGCCGTAGCGGGTGCCGCGCCCCGGAAGCTCCGGACTATCCACGGTGGCGATACCGGAGAGCGTGACCTTCCAGGGCCGGAACAGTGCCGCCGAGGCGCCGGCATGGGGCAGGCAGACCAATCGCATGGCTCAAGCCCTCCCCGTGCCGGGGGTGCGGTGCATCACAGTGATGTGTCTGATCGTGTCCATAGCGTGCCCCTCACACAGAGATAAGCGTGAAAGGCGAGCCCGCTCAAGGCCTTTTGCTGCATTGCGGAAGGATTTGGCGCCAAAAGGGCAGCGAGCGTTACCTAGGTGCCGCCCTACCACTGATCGCGGCTCAGGCCGGCGCGTGGACCGAGCGCGTGGTGGTGATCTGGAGTTCCTTGATCACCCGGTAGATGGGATCGGCCGAGGGCCGGATCAGCCCCTGGGACGGCGAGCCCAGTTCCAGGATGATGAACACGCAGCCGGCGATGGCAGTGGCCCCCAGCAGCAGGAAGGCGATGACGGTGGCATTGCGGGGCGCGAACAGGCCGAAGCTTGCGAACAGAAGCGACAGCCACGCCACCAGCATCTCCAGGAACGGCGCGGGCATCACCATCCGGGACTTCTCCACCAGCGTCCAGCGGGCATCGGTCATGTTCTCGATGAGGCTGGTGGCGCGAGCCTGGATGCTGCGCTCGCGATCAGTCTTCGGCTCCAGCCGCAGCACGGCATCGGCGATGGATTCCAGCTCGTGGAGGGTGGTGATGCCCACGTCGTCAGCCTCCGAGCTGACCCTGGAAATCTCGTCCGCCTTGTTGCGGGCATAGGTGCCGAGGGCGTCGCGGATGTCCGCCGTCTCCGGCCCGTAGCGCAGCAGCGCGCGGTTCAGCTTGATGATGTCGCTGGCGAGGGTCTCGATGGCCGCGGTGCGGGCGCTGAAGGAGGCCGAGGCACTGTTCACCATCAGCCCCAGCACCAGGGCCGCCAGCGTGCCCACCACCGCCATGGCTACGGAGACGGCCGATCCCGTCTCCCCGCTCAGGTGATGCTCCGGCAGCTTGGGCGCAAGCCACAGGCCGACCAGTGCGCCGCCGCAGATGGCGACGAGGGCGAGGAAGCTCGCGAAAATGGAACTCATGGGGATCGGCTTCCTGACGTGTCACCTGCCGCACCCACGCGCGGGTTGGCCGCCCTTATAGGGGGCTCAGGCCCGAAAGCGGAACCCCATCTCCTGCGAAGCTTGGCCCGCCGCGCCATGCCGCGGCGACCGGGCTGCGCGAAACCCCGCCGTGCCGCCCGCCACGGAGCCGCCGGCCCTGCCTGGCAGGCCGGCAGGTCTCACCCCGCGCAGGCGACCGCCGCCAGCCGCTCCCGCCACAGCACCACGCCGGCCTTGTCGGGGTGGAGCCCATCCATGGTGGGGGACGTGGGCGGCGCGGTCACCACGCGCGCGCCGGTCTCCCGCGCCAGCGCGCGGATGGCGGCGTTCTGGCCGGCGATGAAGTCCCGGTCGTGCACCGGCAGGTAGCCCGGATGGCTGAGGTCCACCGGATTGATCTCCACCAGCACCAGCACGCTCTTGGGGAAATAGCCCAGCAGGGTGCGATACTTGGCGCTCCAGGTCGCGATGTCCATGTGCCCGGTGCGGGCGTCGTTGACGCCGATGGCCACCACCAATTGCCCGGGCGTCGCCAGCCGGGCGAACATGGGCGCGCGGGCCAGCAGGTCGTCGATCTGGTCGCCCGGGATGCCGGCATTCACCACCCGGGCCCCGCACAAATGGGAGGGTGCGGACTGGAAGGTGATGCTGTCGCCGATGGCCAGCACCGGCGCGCCGGTGACCAGGGCCGCGCGGTAGGTCTTCCAGACAATGCGCGTATGCAGGGGAATCCAGTGCCACAGCACCAGGCCAAGGCCGACGATGCCGCCCACCGCCAGAGCCCGCATGAGCAGGCGGCGCAGCCGCGCGCGATCCACCCTGCGCTTGGTGGGGGCAGCGGCGGGGGCAGCGGCGGAAGGGGCGGTGGGTCGGTTCATAACGGCTCGCCTTTCAAGATCACAAAGCAAATGCTGTGCCGCCCAATATTCGGTGTTGCCCGCACTGTGATTTCCCGGATCGAAATTCACTTCATTTGAAATGCTCTATATTATTACGCTCACCCAACTTCTTCACGGGAACCGGGTTTCACTTCACTCGAAACAGCTTTAGTCGCGCGCCAGCGCCGCCACCGGGTCGAGCCGAGCGGCGTTGCGCGCCGGCAGATAGCCGAAGGCAACCCCGATCAGGCTCGCGCACACCACGGCGGCGACGATGGATGCGGCGGAATAGACCAGCTGGAAATTGGAGCCCGTCAGCGCGAACAGCGCGCCGAAGCCGAGCGCCAGAGCGATGCCGGCGATGCCGCCCACGAGGCAGACCAGCACCGCCTCGATGAGGAATTGCTGGAGAATGTCGGCCTGTCGCGCCCCCACCGCCATGCGCACGCCGATCTCGCCGACCCGCTCGGACACCGACACCAGCATGATATTCATGACCCCGATGCCGCCCACCAGCAGCGAGATGACGGCGATGGCCGCGATCAGCGCCGTCATGGTCTGGGTGGTGGCGGTGATGGTCTTGCGGATGTCGTCGGTGTTGAGGATGAAGAAGTCCTTCGAGCCATGGCGTTGGGTGAGGAAGCGTGTCACCTGCTGCTCGGCGAGGGCCACGTCGGTGTCGTCGGCCACCCGCACGGTGATGGAGCGCAGCGACGAACTGCCGAGAAAGCGCGCCTGCACCGTGGTGTAGGGCAGATAGATGGAAAGGTTCTGGCTGCCGCCGAACCCGCCCTGCTGCGGGGCGGTGACGCCCACCACGCGGCAGAACACGCTGCCCACCAGCATCACCTGCCCGATCGGGTCCATATCCTTGAACAGGGCGTTGCGGGTGTTCGCGTCGATCACCGCATCGAGGGCGAGGGCACGCTCGCGGTCGCGGTCGAAGAACCGGCCCTGCGCGAGCTTGGTGCCGCGGGCGGCGAAATAGCCCTGCCCCACCCCGTTCACCAGCGCGTTGGCCTCGATGGCGCCGAACCGGACCGTGCTCTGGGTGGAGACGGTGGGCGTCACCGCCGCCACGTAGGGCTGGCGGGCCAGCGCATCGGCGTCGGCCACCACCAGGGTGGTGATGCGGCCGGAGCGGGTATCGCCGAAGCTGCGGCCGGCGAAGATTTCCAGCGTATTGGTGCCGAGGCCCGAGATATCGGCGAGCACCCGCTGGCGCGAGCCCTCCCCCAGCGCCACCACGCACACCACCGAGGCGATGCCGATGATGATGCCCAGCATGGTGAGGAAGGTGCGCAGCCGGTGGGCGGCCATGGCGAGGAGCGCCATGCGCAATGCCTCCTTCAGGCGCCCGGCATAGGCGGTGGCGCGCGCGGCGCGGGAAGATGGCGCCTGGACCGACCCCCGCGTCGATTCAGGCGCCCGCTCGGGCGATGGACGCCCGAAGCGATCGGAACGGGAAGCCCTCGCGGCACCGGCGCGGGCGACCTCCCGCCGCCGACCGTCCTGGCTGGGACGGTCGGCGACGATCTCGCCGTCGCAAATCTCGATGATGCGCTGCGCCCGTTCGGCCACGCTCATGTCGTGGGTGACGATGATGATGGTGCGGCCCTCAGCATGAAGCTCGTCGAGGATGCGCAGCACCTCCGCCCCGCTCTTGCTGTCCAGCGCGCCGGTGGGCTCGTCGGCGAGGATCACCTGGGCGCCGTTCATCAGGGCGCGGGCGATGGAGACCCGCTGCTGCTGGCCGCCGGAGAGCTGGCCGGGCCGGTGGGTGGTGCGATCCGCCATGCCGAGCCGCGCCAGAAGGGCGTGCGCCCGTGTCCGCCGCGCCTCGGCCTCGGCTCCGGCATAGACGGCCGGGATCTCCACATTGCCCAGCGCGGTCAATTCCGAGAGCAGGTGATAACGCTGGAAGATGAAGCCGAAATGCTCCCGGCGCAGCGCCGCCAGCGCATCCGCATCGAGGTCGGAGGTCTCCTGCCCGGCGATGCGATAATGCCCCGAGGTCGGCCGGTCGAGGCAGCCGAGGATGTTCATGAGGGTGGACTTGCCGGAGCCCGAGGCCCCCACGATGGCCACCATCTCGCCAGCGGCGATGGAAAGGGTGATGTCCCGCAGCACCGTGATGGTGCCCTCCCCGGCCGGATAGGCGCGGCTGAGGCCGGACAGCTCGATGAGGGGCGCCATCTCGTTTCCCATGGCTAGAACCCCCCCATGGGCGGGCCGGGCATGCGCGAGGCGGTGGCCGCGCCCTGCAGCTTCTCGCCGGTCACCACGCGCTCGCCGTCCTTGAGCCCGGACCGGATCTCGGCGGTGATCTTGTCGTTGAGCCCCACCACCACCCGGCGCCGCTCCAGCGTGCCGTCCGTCCCCATGACGCGCACGCTGTCGCCGGAGCCGTCGCGCTCCAGCGCGGTGGCCGGCACGGTGAGCACGCCCTTCGCCTCGCCGAGGACGATGTGCACCTCCGCCGTCATATAGGTGCGCAGCCGCCCCTCCGGGTTCGGCACGTTGAACAGGCCCATGTAGTAGATGGCCGAGGACGACGTGCTGGACGACGAGGACGACGAGGACGACGAGGACGACGACGTGCTCGTGGTGGTGAAGCTGCTGTCGGTCTTGATGGATTCCGGCGCCGGCTCGATGAACTCGAGCTTGCCCTCGTAGCGGCGGTCCGGCGCGCCGAGGATGGTGAACCACAGGGGCATGCCCGGGGCCACCTTCACGATGTCGGCTTCGGAGATTTCCGCCCGCACCGTCATCACGTCGAGGGCGCCGAGGATGACGATGGTGGGCGCCGACTGGGTGGCGTTCACCGTCTGCCCCTCCTGGGCCACCAGGGCGAGCACGGTGCCGTCGATGGGGGCGGTGATGCGGGTGTAGCCGAGGTTGGCGCGGGCCGTCTCCACCGCGATGGCGGCCTCCACGATCTGCGCTTCCAGCGCCGCGAGCTGGGCGCGGGTCACCTTCACGTCCGCCTCGGCGGTCTCGAAATCGGCCTGCGACACCGCCTTCTGCGCCACCATGGTGCGCTGGCGGGCGAGGGTCAGCTCGTTGAGGGCGAGGGTTGCCTCCTTCTCCGCCTTCTGGGCGCGGACATTGGCGAGCCCCGCCTCGGCGGTCCCCAGCGCGTTGTTCTGGGTGACGGAATCGATCTCGGCCACGAGGTCGCCCGCCTTCACCTTCTGCCCCAGCCGCACCTTCACCGAGGTGATGCGGCCGGAGGCCTGCGCGCCCACCGCCACCAGCTTTTCCGGCTTCAGGGTGCCGCTGGCGAGCACGGTCTCGGCCACGTCGCCGCGAGTGACGGCGGCGGTCATCAGCGCGCTGCCGGGATCGGGCGCGGTGAAGCGGGAATAGCCATAGGCCGCGGCGGCGAGCAGCACCGCGAGCGCGCCCCAGCGCCACAGCCGGCGCGGCGGGCGCGCGGGCAGCTTGGGCGCAGGGGCAGGATGGGTGTCGGCCTGCGCCGGGTCGAAAGGGGAAAGCGCGTTCATGCCGGCCGTCTCACTGGATCGCCGGCGCCGGCAGGCGCGCGAAATGGGGGCCGGTGTTCTGGTCGACGACGACCGGGGTCGCGGTATCCACCGCCCCGTCCCAGCCGCCGCCCAGCGCCTTATTGAGGGCCACATAATAGGTCGCCGTGGCGACCCGGCTCTCGATCAGCGCGGTCTCGGCCGCATAGAGCGAGCGCTCGGCGGTGAGCACGTCGAGGAAGCTCGACGACCCGGCCGTATAGAGCGCATGGGACAGCCGCGCCGCCTCGCGATAGGACGCGGCGGAGGCAGCGAGCCGGCCGGCCTTGAGGCGCTGCTTGCCGAGGGAGACCGCGGCATTCTCCACATCCTCCAGCGCGGTGAGCACTGCGGCGCGATAGGCGAGGAACGACTGGTCGCGCTCCGCCTCGGCGAGTTCCACCGCCGCCTTCAGCTGCCCGCCGGTGAAGATCGGCACCGTCAGCGTCGGTCCGAACGACCAGCTGATGGAGGAGCCGCGCGCCAGGTCCCCCACCTGCGTGCCGGTGGTGTTGAGCGTGCCGGCAAGGCTGATGGCGGGATAGCGGTTGGCCTCCGCCTGCCCCACCAGCGCCGTGGACTGGCCGAGCCGGCGCTCGGCGGCGCGCACGTCCGGGCGGCGGGTGAGCACCTGCGCGGGAATGCCCTTGGGCACCGGCAGGCGCGGCGCAGGAACGGCGCGCACGCGCGCCAGCCGCCCTGCAAGCGCCGCCGGCTCCCGCCCGATGAGCACGGACAGGCGATGGACGCTCTGGGCAAAGGCGGCTTCAAGCTCGGGAATGTCGGCCTCGGTGCTCGCCGCCTGCCCGGCGGCATTGGCCGCGTCCAAAGCGGAGGCGCCGCCGGCGTCGAGCTTGCGCTTCGTCAGCGCGGCGGTCTCACGCTGGGCGCTCGCGGTGCGGCGGGCGAGCGCGATGCGCGCCTGATAGCCCCGGGCGTCGACATAATTGGTGGCCACGTCGCCCACGAGGGTGACGAGGGCGGCGTCGAGGTCGTCCACGGCGGCATCCGAGCCATAGGCGGCAGCCTCCACGCCGCGCCGGTTGGCGCCGAACAGGTCGAGCTCCCAGCTGGCGTCGAGCCCGGCCTGATACTGGGTGTAGGTGCTGGCCACCGTCACGTCGCCGTCAGAGCCCACGTTGCCGCCGTTGTCGCCACGGGTGTAGGAGGCGTTGCCGGTGACCTGCGGGAACAGGGCGCCCACCTGCTGGCGATAGGTGGCGCGGGCGGCGCGCACCTTGGCCTTGGCGGTCGCCACGTCGAGATTGCCGGCCACCGCCTCCTCCATCAGCCCATCGAGCACGCTGTCGCCGAGCCGCCGCCACCAGCGCTGCAGCAGGGGCGCAGCCTCGGCCGTCGCGCCGCGCCCGCTGCCCCAGTGGTCGGGCATGGAAAGCAGCAGCGTCTCGTAGTCGGGTCCCACCGCGCAGCCGGACAGGGCCAGCGCCACCAGGACCACGGTCGCCAACCGCGCCAACACCCGATGCCTCATGGACGGCACGCCGGAGCAATCCGACGCGCAGAGCGAGGGGCGGGAGGGGAGGAGGGGGCGGACCGGTTCATGCCGCCAGTGTCACGGTCGAGATGACCGCAATAGGACCCCGGCGCATCGTTTGTTTGCCAGCCCGTATCCGAATGTTTCCGCAGCGGCGGGACCCGCGCGACGAAAAAGCCCGACCGGGCCGTGAACGTTTCGCCCGCCCAGGTGTTGAGGCCAAGGTCGAGCGTGGAACCCTGCCGGTCCCGGTCAACAGCCGGGACCGTTGCCAGGGACGCGCCTCGGCCACCCGGGGCCAAAGTCGGAGCCGAGCGGCCCGGCGCCGCGCCCCGATAACCTGAGGAGACCAACATGGCGATCATCCGCACCGGCTCGGCCCAGTGGAGCGGCGGCATCAAGGACGGCAAGGGCGCGATCTCCACCGAGAGCGGCGCGCTTTCCGCCTATCCCTACGGCTTCGCCAGCCGCTTCGAGGGGCAGAAGGGCTCCAATCCCGAGGAGCTTCTGGGCGCGGCCCACGCCGCCTGCTTCACCATGGCGCTCTCGCTCATCCTCGGCGAGGCGGGCCTCACCGCCACCGACCTTCAAACCTCCGCCAAGGTGTCGCTGGAGAAGATGGAGGCGGGCTACGAGATCACCGCCGTGGACCTCACGCTGGTGGGCACCGTTCCCGGCGCCACGCCGGAGCAGTTCGCGGAGCTGGCCGGCAAGGCCAAGGCCAACTGCCCCCTGTCCAAGGTGATCCGCGCCGCCATCAGCCTCGACGCCACACTGAAGGGCTGAGGGTCAGCGCCGCTTCGGCCTCACGCCGCCGATTTCTCCCAGTCGGCGGCGTGGGGCACCGCGTCGGCGATCATGCGGTAGGAGGCGAGGCGCTTTTGGTGATCGAACACGTCGGAGACGATCATCACCTCGTCCACCCCCGTCTCGGCCACGAATGCGTCGATGCCGGCGCGCACGGTCTGCGGGCTGCCCACCACGGAGCGGGAGAGGAAGCGGGCGGCCTGCGCCTTCTCCATGGGGGACCAATAGGTCTCGATATCGTCGATGGGCGGCTGGCTGAGGCCGCGGGCACCGCGGAAAATGTCCGCCACCGACATCTGCTGCGTGGTGGCGAGGTGGCGCGCCTCCTCATCCGTCTCGGCGGCGATCACGTTGAGGCCGGCCATGGCATAGGGCCGGGCGAGCTGCGCCGAGGGCTGGAAGCGGGCGCGATACAGCTCCAGCGCCGGGATCAGGTCCGCCGGCGCGAAATGGGAGGCGAAGGCATAGGGCAGGCCCAATGCTGCCGCCAGCTGCGCGCCATAGGTGCTCGATCCCAGGATCCACAGGGGCACGTTGGTGCCGGTGGCGGGCACCGCGAACAGGGACTGGCCCGGCCCGGCCTCGGCCAGATAGGCCTGAAGCTCGATCACGTCATTGGGGAAATGGTCGGAATTGGTCAGCGAGCGCCGCAGCGCCCGCATGGTGTTCTGATCGGTGCCCGGCGCCCGGCCAAGGCCGAGATCGATGCGGCCGGGGAACAGCTGCGCCAGGGTGCCGAACTGCTCGGCGATGATCATGGGCGCGTGGTTGGGCAGCATGATGCCCCCCGCCCCTACCCTTATGTGGCGGGAGCCGGCGGCCACATGGGCGATGACCACCGAGGTGGCGGCGCTGGCGATGCCCTGCATGTTGTGGTGCTCGGCCACCCAGAAGCGGCGATAGCCCCACCCTTCCGCGTGGGCCGCCAGATCGCGGGCATTGTCGAGGGCGTCGCGGGGGCCGGACCCCTGCCGCACCCGCACCAGATCGAGAATGGAAAGCTGCACCATGAGACCCTGCCTCCACCGCGCTGCCGCCGCATCCGGCGCCAGACTTCAGGACGGAGAACGCGTTGCCCGGCCCGCCCCGCACGCGCGCCGGCGCGTGCTCCAGCGGATCGCCCCGCCCTTCAGATAGGAACGCCGGCCGCGCGGTAAAAGGCTGCCCGCGCCTCAATCGTCCGAACCCGAAAACAACGCGGCATCCGCGTGGAACAGCGCGACGAGGAAATCCCGCACCGCGCGCACCGCGCCGTCGTCGGCGCTCAGGCGATTGGTGAGGAGGAACAGCTCGCGCGTCGGCGGCAGCGGCGCCAGAGGCACGCTCACCAAAGTGTCCTCCCCCGCCCCGATGAAGTGGGGCAGCAGGGCGATGCCATGGCCGGCCCGGACGGCGATGGCCTGGGTGGACTGGGTATTGGCGCGCACCGCCAGCCGCGCCCGGGGGAAATGCCGGGCGCGGAACGCCGCCTCCGGCAGATGGGCATTGGCCTCGTCGAAGCCGACGAAGACCGGCGCCGCGCCGGCCGCGATCCGGCCGCGCCAGTCCGGCGTGCCGTAATAGCCGAAGGCCAGGGTGGCGAGGCGCAGGGCGATCACGTCCGCATCCTTGGGGACGCCGAGGCGCAGGGCGATGTCGGCCTCGCGACGGGCAAGGCTCGCCAGCCGCCGCTCGGACACGATCTCCAGGTCGATGGCGGGATGACGCTGGGTGAGGGCCGCAAGGCGCGGCACCAGATAGAGGTCGGCGAGGCTCGGCGTGGTGGCGATGCGCACCAGCCCGCCCAGCGGCCGCGGCTCCTGCGCGCGCAGCAGGCGGCGGGCGGCCTTCTCCATGGCGTCGGCCGCCTCCAGCGCGCGGGTGCCGGCCGGGGTCAGGCCATAGCCGTCCGGCCGGCGCTCGAACAGCTTCTCCCCCAGCGCCTGCTCCATGGCGGCGACGCGCCGGGCCACGGTGGCATGATTGACACCCAGCGCCCGCGCCGTGGCCGACAGGCTGCCGTGCCGCGCGAGCGCCGCGAAGAAGCGGGCGTCCTCCCAGTCCAGTGCTGTGCGATTTCGATCAGCCATTGGGCGATAATAGCGGATTTTCGCGGAGCTCGTAGGGCGGCAGTCTCCGCGCGAAACAGGAGCCCCCCATGACCAGCCCGTCCGGCGACCTCACCCTCACCCTGATCGGCGGCCCCACCGTGCTGATCGAGACCTGTGGCCTGCGCCTCATCACCGATCCCACCTTCGACCCGCCCCGCCTCTACCAGACCGCCCCTGTCCACTTCGAGAAGACCGTCGGCCCCGCCATCGAGGCCGAAGGGGTGCTGCCGCTGGACGCGGTGCTGCTGAGCCACGACCAGCACCTCGACAATCTCGACCATTCCGGCCGCGCGCTGCTGCCCAGGGCGGGCGCGGTCTTCACCACGCCGGCCGGCGCCACGCGGCTGGGCGGGGATAACATCCTCGCCCTCGCCCCGTTCGAGACGACCACGCTCGACCTGCCGGGCAAGGGAGCGGGCAACGGACCGGGCCGGCTGTTCATCACCGCCGCCCCGGCCCGCCACGGCCCGCCGGGGATCGAGCCCCTTTCCGGCGATGTGGTGGGCTTCCTCCTCGGACGCGACGCGCCGGGGGACCTTCTCTATGTCACCGGCGACACGGTGTTCTACGAGGGCGTGGCCGAGGTGGCGCGGCGATTCTCGCCCCGGGTGGTCATCGTCTTCGCCGGCTCGGCCGAGCCGCGCGGCCGCTTCCACATGACCATGGACGCCAACGACGCCCTGGAAACCGCCCACGCCTTCCCCAAGGCCACCCTGGTCGCCGCCCACACCGACGGCTGGGTGCATTTCAAGGAAAGCGCCGTGGAACTGGCCGCCGCCTTCGCCACCCTCGGCATCGCCGATCGGCTCGTGACGCTGGAGCCGGGCCGTCCACGGGCGTTCGCGGCGTGAGGAGGGGCGCGCGCCTTCCCTAGAGGCAATAGGAACTGCGTCATATCCTGTTGCATTCAAAGGCGTATGCAGGTCGTGACCCCGGCAGAATCGGCGCCGGACGCAGGGAGAGACGGCATGCACCGGGAAAACCACCTCATCGCCCGCATCGGCTGGCTGCGGGCGGCGGTCCTCGGCGCCAATGACGGCATCATCTCCACGGCGAGCCTCGTGATCGGCGTCGCCGCCGCCTCTGCCTCGGCCAGCGAACCTTTGGTGGCCGGCGCCGCCGGCCTCGTGGCGGGCGCCATGTCCATGGCGGCGGGGGAATATGTCTCGGTCAGCTCGCAGGCCGATACCGAGGCGGCGGACATGGCCCGCGAGCGCAAGGAGCTGGCCGAGCAGCCGCGCGCGGAACTCGCGGAACTGGCCAAAATCTATGTGGAGCGCGGCGTCGAGAAGGCGCTCGCCCTCAAGGTGGCCCAGCAGATGATGGCAAAGGATGCCTTCGCCGCCCACGCCCGCGACGAGCTGGGCCTGAGCGAACACATGGTGGCGCGGCCGATCCAGGCGGCGCTCACCTCCGCCGGCACCTTCGCCGCCGGCGCCGCCCTGCCGCTGGTGCTCACCGCCATGGCGCCGCAAGGCGCGATCCCGCTGGTGGTGGCGGGCGGCTCGCTCATCTGCCTTGCCGTGCTCGGCGCCGTGGGCGCCCGCATCGGCGGGGCCGGACTGCTGACGCCCACGGTGCGCGTCACCTTCTGGGGGGCCTTCGCCATGGCCGTCACCGCCGCCATCGGCGCCCTCATCGGCCACGCGGTCTGACGCCGACGAGGCTCGTGCAGGCGCGGGCTCGTGCAGGCGCCGCGTGGGCTTTCACCGGTTCCGGTCTTCGACCGCCGCCGCGCCGGCCGTTTGGCGCAATCGCCGTTTGCAGCCTTGCATCTGGCCGGCGAAGCGCCGCCTTCGCATTGGCGCAGTTCGTGCTTATATCCCCGCATCACCATGAAGATCCAAGAGCTGACCCGCGAACTGATCGAATCCGGGGGCATCGACGCCATCGCGGCACGGGATGCCCCGGCCCTGCGCGTGCTCACCGACGAAGAGCGCGCCGCCTCGCTGCGCGCTACCCTGGATGCGCGCCCGGATGGCGACGCCTGGCTGTTCGCCTATGGCTCGCTGATCTGGAACCCCACCGTGCACGCGCAGGAAAACCGCACCGCCCGCATCGAGGGCTGGCACCGGGCCTTCTGCCTCACCACCCTGATCGGGCGCGGCACCACCGACAACCCGGGCCTGACGCTGGGCCTCGACGAGGGCGGCGCCTGCCACGGTGTCGCCTTACGCATCGACGAGGCGATCCTGGAGCGCGAGCTGTCCATCCTGTGGCGGCGGGAGATGCTGTCGGGCGCCTATGTTCCGCGCTGGCTGGACGTTTTCGATGCAGATGGCGCGCGCTTCGGCTGCGCCATCTCCTTCACCATCGATCGCAGCAGCTGCCAATATGCGGGCGGGCTGGCCCGCACCGAAATCATCCACCGGCTGGCCCATGCCTGCGGTGCCATCGGCTCGGCAGCGGACTATCTGTTCCAGACCTGCGCCGGGCTGCGGTCCCTCGGCATCCCCGACCCCGAGCTGGAGGCGCTGGCCGAGGAGGTCGCCGCCGCCCTCGGCGAGAGGTCGGCGCGGGAGGGCTGAGGCCGTCCCGCCGGTTTGGGTTGCCCCCGGCCTCGCAGCAGAGCGATGGGCAGCGGCTCGCCGGAAAGGTGCGCCACCAGATTGGCCCAACACGAGCGAGGTTCGCCATGGCCTGGCGGATCCCGCCGGTGGCGCCGGCCCTGTGGGGCGTGAGCACCACCTTGGGAAAGGCCTGTGGGGCGTGAGCACCATGTCGGGGAGGCCGAAGAAGCGGTCCGGCGCCCGGAAATCGAACACCGCCGAAATGATGCGAACGACGGCAACGAATAGAGCCGGCTTCACCCGAGCCCCCGCCCGCTACCGCGCAGCGCGGGGCATGCCCGGTTGGTTTTAATACCAATGGCGGATCGTTGAGTTGTTTCACCCGAAAGTATAAGATTGCCGTGGCTTTGGAAAAACCAGTCCTGAGCTGCTCGAACGCACCTGCAATACGCAGAAAACGCAGCTTAAACCGCTGATTTGAAGCGATTCTTCACCCCGGAAGCGGCCTTGTGCGGTGCGGGAGCCTGCCGCAGGAGTATCGCCGAAAGTACGGTATCTCCCCAACTAGCGCCGGGCGCGCCGCTGGTCCAGATTGCAGGCGCGGCGTGTGGCTCGTCCAAGCCCGACGTCATCCACGATAACAATCAGGTCCGCGGAACAGCCGTGGACCGCTAAGGGAGGGGCTCCGATGGACGCATCTCTGGCCGCGCGCATTGCGGCCGACCCCAATTACCAGAAGCTGAAGGCGACGCGCTCGCGCTTCGGCTGGACACTCACTTTTGCGATGCTGGTCGTTTATTACGGCTTCATCCTGCTTATTGCCTTCAATAAAGGCTTTCTCGCCACGCGCATCGGCTCGGGCGTGATGACATGGGGTATTCCCATCGGCTTCGGCGTGATCGTCTTCACGATCCTCATCACTGCCGTCTACGTCCGGCGCGCGAACAGCGAGTTCGACGATCTCTCCGAGAAGATCAAGCAGCAGGTGCTCAAGTGATGTCGACGCACGCTTTCATCGGCAAGGCGTCGCGCCTTGCGGGCCTCGCCGCCCTCGCGCTTGCCGCACTGGCACCCACGGCGGCCTTCGCGGCCGAGGCCATCGGCGCCTCGGAGAAGCAGGCCACCAACTGGACCGCGATCGCCATGTTCGCGATCTTCGTGGTCGGCACCCTCTTCATCACCAAGTGGGCGGCATCGAAGACCAAGTCGGCGGCCGACTTCTACACCGCCGGCGGCGGCATCACCGGCTTCCAGAACGGCCTCGCCATCGCCGGCGACTACATGTCCGCGGCCTCGTTCCTCGGCATTTCCGCGGCGGTGATGATCTCCGGCTTCGACGGCCTGATCTACTCCATCGGCTTCCTCGTGGGCTGGCCCATCCTCACCTTCCTGATGGCGGAGCGCCTGCGCAACCTCGGCAAGTTCACCTTCGCCGACGTGGCCGCCTTCCGCTTCGCCCAGACCCCGGTGCGCGTGTTCGCGGCGTCCGGCACGCTGGTGGTGGTGGCCTTCTATCTCATCGCCCAGATGGTGGGCGCCGGCCAGCTCATCAAGCTGCTGTTCGGCCTCGACTACTGGATCGCGGTGGTGATCGTCGGCGCGCTGATGATGGTCTACGTGCTGTTCGGCGGCATGACCGCCACCACCTGGGTGCAGATCATCAAGGCCTGCCTGCTGCTCGGCGGCGCCACCTTCATGGCGCTCATGGTGCTGTGGCGCTACGGCTTCAGCCCCGAGAACATGTTCGCGGCGGCGGTCGCCGTGAAGACGCAGATCGCCACCGCCAAGGGCGCGGCCCCGGCGGCGGCGGAGGTGGCGGGACAGTCCATCATGGGGCCGGGCACCTTCATCAAGGACCCGATCTCGGCCATCTCCTTCGGCATGGCGCTCATGTTCGGCACCGCCGGCCTGCCCCATATCCTGATGCGCTTCTTCACCGTGCCCAGCGCCAAGGAAGCGCGCAAGTCGGTGATGTGGGCCACCGGGTGGATCGGCTACTTCTATCTGCTCACCTTCATCATCGGCTTCGGCGCCATCACCTTCGTCCTCACCAATCCCGGCTTCCTCGACGCCAAGGGCGCTCTGGTGGGCGGCAACAACATGGCGGCGGTGCATCTGGCCCAGGCGGTCGGCGGCAACATCTTCCTCGGCTTCATCTCGGCGGTGGCGTTCGCGACCATCCTCGCGGTGGTGGCGGGCCTCACCCTGTCGGGGGCCTCGGCGGTGTCGCACGACCTCTATTCCACGGTGCTGAAGAAGGGTAAGGCCGACAGCGCGGCGGAACTCAAGGTCTCGCGCATCACCACCATCTGCCTCGGCATCCTGGCGGTGCTGCTGGGCATCGCCTTCGAGAAGCAGAACATCGCCTTCATGGTGTCCCTGGCCTTCGCGGTGGCGGCCTCGGCCAACTTCCCGGTGCTGTTCATGTCGGTGCTGTGGAAGGATTGCACCACCCGCGGCGCGGTGATCGGCGGCTTCCTCGGGCTCGCCTCCTCGGTGATCCTCACCATCCTGTCGCCGTCGGTGTGGGAAGCCACCCTGGGCAACCCGGTTGGCTCGGCGCCGTTCCCCTATACCTCGCCGGCGCTGTTCTCCATGACGTTCGGCTTCGTCGGCATCTGGCTGTTCTCGATCCTCGACAACAGCCCGCGGGCGAAGCTCGACCGGGCCGGCTTCCCGGCCCAGCAGGTGCGGTCCGAAACCGGCATCGGGGCATCGGAAGCCTCGGGTCACTGACCTGATATCTGCGGCCCATGAGCCTGGCTCATGGGCCGCAGATACAAGCCCGGGCCGCAGGCACAAGCCGGCGCCCGCGCGAGTTCCTCCCGGCACCGCAAACCAGGACAGCCGGATCAACACCCCCCGGTTCGGATGCGGAGCAGGTCCGGTGGACCCGGCAGGACCGGTTCATCCGCCTCTCAAGCCAAGCGACGCAGGCGACGCGAAGAGCCCCGCTTGCCGGTCGCTTCGGACACACTCCGCCCCCCAGCCCGCCCGGAACCGGGCGGGTTTCGACGTTGAAACCACCGGCCCCGGCCTCCGACCCGAGCCGGGAGAGTCTCGCTCAGGCGCCGCGCGGGCTAAGATCAATGTCCCAGGATTCAGGCCGACCAGCCGTTGATACAAGCCGGGAGCGCCGCGAGTTCATCTCGCTGATGACCTCGCGGGTGCGCGACGTGTTCCTGCGCAAGCCGTTCTACGTGGACGGGGCCATGGACCTCGTCAGCCTCTGCCGCGCCCTGTCCGAGCGCGGGCTCAGCGAAGCTTTGGTGCGCGACGGCGGCCGCATCGGCATCTTCACCACCACCGACCTGCGCGACGCGCTGCTGGGCGAGACCCCGCCCGCCCGCCTGCCGGTGCGGGAGGTGGCAACCTTCGACCCCTGGTCCGTCAGCCCCGACGCCGAGCTGTTCGAAGCCCTCATCCTCATGCTGCGCCACCGCATCCATCGGGTGCTGGTGCGCGAGGGGACGGATGAAGCCGGCATCGTCGGCGTGCTCGGCCAGCTCGACCTCATGGCCTTCGTCGCCAACCACTCCCATCTCATCGCCCTGGAGGCCGAGCAGGCCACCAGCCTCGACGAGTTGAAGGCCGCCGCGCGCCAGATCGACAGCCTCGTCGGCGTGCTCGATGCCGACGGCGTGCGGGTGGAGGTGATCGCGGCGCTGGTGGGCGAACTGAACCGGCAGGTGTTCCGCCGGCTGTGGGAGATGCTGGCTCCGGACGCGCTTCGCGCCAACTCCTGCCTCATCGTCATGGGCTCGGAGGGGCGCGGCGAGCAGATCATCAAGACCGACCAGGACAACGCCCTGCTTTTGGCCGACGGCTTCGCCTGCGACGACCTCGACGACATCACCGCGCGTTTCACCGCGGCGCTGATCGATTTCGGCTATCCGCCCTGCCCCGGCGGCATCATGCTGAGCCGGCCCCTGTGGTGCCAGAACGTGTCCGCCTTCAAGGACACGCTGCGGCAGTGGATCCACGGCGGCGATCGCGAGGGGCCCATGAATCTCGCCATCTTCCTCGATGCCGCCCCGGTGGCGGGGGACGCCGCGCTGCTGAAGGCGGCGCGCGACCACGTGGACTTCCTGATGATGAACGACGCCGGCTATTTCGCCCGCTTCGCCCAGGCGGTGGAGCGGTTCGGCGAGGGCGGCGGCTGGTGGACGCGCCTGCCCGGCCTCACCGGGCGTGCGGCCGCCGAGATCGACATCAAGAAGCTGGGCATCTTCCCGCTGGTCCACGGCACCCGCGCCCTGGCGCTGGAACATCGCATTCCCGCGCTGGGCACCGCCGACCGGCTTCAGGCGCTGGTGGCCACCGGCCACATGGAGGCGAGCTTCGCCCGCGACCTCACCGACGCGCTGCGCCTGCTCATCTCGCTCAAGCTCGCCAACAACCTGCGCCAGATGGCGGACGGCCGCCCCCCCGGCAATGCCATCCGCCTCACCGATCTTGGCACGCTGGAACGCCAGGCGCTGAAGGAGGCCCTCGCCATCGTGCGAGGCTTCAAGCAATGGCTGTCCCGGCACTACCGGTTCGACGCCCTGTGACCCCGGGCGACCAGACCCCGGGCGACCCGAATACGGGCGACCCGTCCCCACCCCCGCCGGCGCCTCCTGCGGCCGCGGAAGCGCACGCCCCCCCGGAGCGCGGCCCGCGCCCGCAGATCCTGCTGGCGCTGTTCGGCGTCGGCGTCCTCGCCTTCAACTTCCCGCTGCTCATGGTGTGGGACGCGGATGTGAGCGTGCTGGGCCTGCCGCTCCTGCCGGTGGCCCTGTTCGCCATCTGGGCGGGGCTGATCGCCGCCCTCGCGGTGGCGAGCGAGCGCCGGCCCAAGGCCGCGTCCCCGATCTGGCCCCCGACACTGCCCCTGCGAGAAGGGCCGCAGCGGCCCCCCGCGCAGCACTTTCCGGCGCAGCACCCCCCGATGGAGGCGCCATGATCTCCGCGCCCGTGGTGGTGGGCGCGGCGGTGTTCTACCTCGCGCTCCTGTTCGCCGTCGCCGCCTTCGCCGACCGGCGCGCGCGAGAAGGCCGCTCGATCATCGGCAACGCGTGGATCTATGCCCTGTCGCTGGCGGTCTACTGCACCGCCTGGACCTATTTCGGCAGCGTCGGGCGTGCCGCCGCGACGGGCGTGTGGTTCCTGCCCATCTATCTTGGGCCCATGCTCGCCATGCTGCTGGCGTGGGTCGTGGTGCGCAAGATGATCCGCATCGCCCACACCTACCGCATCACCTCCATCGCCGATTTCATCGCCAGCCGCTACGGCAAGAGCCCGCTGGTGGCGGCGCTGGTCACGCTCATCACCGTGGTGGGCATCGTTCCCTATATCGCGCTGCAGCTCAAAGCGGTGTCCTCCGGCTACGTGCTGCTCACCGGGACCGCGGGCGGCGGGGCGAGCGTGGCCTGGTGGCAAGACGGCACGCTTTTGGTGACGCTGGCGCTGGCCCTCTTCACCATCCTGTTCGGCACCCGCCACCTCGACAGCGCCGAGCGGCACGAGGGCATGGTGGCGGCGGTGGCGTTCGAATCCCTCGTCAAGCTGGTGGCCTTCCTCGCCGTGGGCCTATTCGTCACCTACGGCCTGTTCGACGGCATGGCCGACATCTGGGCGCGGGCCAAGGCGGTGCCCGAGCTTTCATCCCTGCTGCGCCTCGGCGGCGAAGGCGGTGCCGGCGCCTTCGGCTATGCCCAGTGGTTCACGCTGACGCTGCTCTCCATGCTGTCGGTGCTGCTGTTGCCGCGCCAGTTCCAGATGATGGTGGTGGAATGCGTGAACGAACGGCACCTGAAGCGCGCCGCCTGGGTGTTTCCGGCCTATCTCCTCGTCATCAACATCTTCGTGCTGCCGCTGGCGCTGGGCGGCATGCTGCTGTTCGGCCAGCATGGCGCGGACCCGGAAACCTTCGTGCTCTCCCTGCCGCTGGCGAACGGGGCCACGGGGCTGGCGCTGTTCGCCTATGTGGGCGGGCTCTCCGCCGCCACCGGCATGCTGATCGTGGAGACCATCGCCGTCTCCACCATGGTCTGCAACGATCTCGTCATGCCGGCCCTGCTGCGGCTCAAGACTTTCGGCGCGCGCGCCGGCGGCGACCTCACGGCGCTCATCCTCAACATCCGCCGCGCCGCCATCCTCGTTATCCTGCTTCTGGGCTACCTCTATTTCCAGGTGGCGGGGGAGGCCTATGCGCTGGTCTCCATCGGCCTCATCAGCTTTGCCGCCGTGGCCCAGTTCGCCCCCGCCCTGTTCGGCGGCATGTACTGGCGCGAGGCCACCCGCGCCGGGGCGCTGGGGGGCCTCGCCGGCGGCTTCCTGGTGTGGGCCTACACCCTAATGCTGCCCTCGGTGGCGAAATCGGGATGGATCGACGACGCTTTCCTCACCCACGGCCCGTTCGGGATCACCGCCCTCGCCCCGGAACGCCTGTTCGGCCTCGCCGGCCTCGACAACCTCTCCCACGCCCTGTTCTGGAGCCTCACCGTCAACGTCGCCCTCTATGTGGGCCTGTCCCTGTGGCGCGCACCCTCGGGGCGGGAGGCGAGCCAGGCGCTGCTGTTCGTGGACGTGTTCGCCCGCGGCCAGGCCACGGGAACCGCCGGCGCGGCCGACCCGGTGTTCTGGCGCGGGCGCGCCCGGCCGGCCGACCTGATGGCGCTGGCGAGCCGCCTGCTCGGCCCCGACGCCGCGCGCCAGATCTTCGCCGAGCACGCCCACGAGAGCGGCGTCGCCGTGGGCACCGACCTCACCGCCGACGCCCGCCTCGTGGACAAGGTGGAGCGGCGCCTGGCCGGCGTGGTGGGCAGCGCCTCGGCGCGGGTGCTGGTGGCGGCGGTGGCGGAGGAAGAGCCGCTCAGCCCCGCCGACGTCATGGAAATCCTGAACGAGGCCTCGCAATTGCGCGTATATGCGCTGGCGCTGGAGGAGAAATCCCGCTCGCTGGAGATCGCCTCGGCCGAATTGTCCGCCGCCAACGCCCAGCTACGCACCCTGGACGAGCTGAAGGACGACTTCGTCTCCTCCGTCACCCACGAATTGCGCACCCCGCTCACCGCCATCCGCGCCCTGTCCGAGCTGATGCTGGACGCCCCCGACATGGAGGAGCCCCAGCGCCAGGAGTTCCTCGCCATCATCGTGGGCGAGAGCGAGCGGCTGGGCCGGCTGGTCAATCAGGTGCTGGACATGGCCAAGCTGGAATCCGGCCATGGCGAATGGCACAGCGCCGACGTGGACATGCGCCGCCTCGTCCGCGACGCCGTCACCGCCACCACCGAGCTGGCGCGCGGCCGGGGCGCCGAAATCCTGTTCGAGGCCCCGGAGGCGGTGCCGACCCTGCGCGCCGACCCGGACCGGCTGACGCAGGTGATGCTGAACCTCATCTCCAATGCGGTTAAGTTCGTCCCGGCCGAAAACGGGCGCATCATCGTCAGCCTTGAGGTGGACGGTGACGGCCTCACCGTTCGGGTGAAAGACAATGGACCGGGGGTACCCGAGGGCGAGCGCGACACCATATTCGAGAAGTTCCGTCAGGGTGGCGACGCCCTGACCCGCCCCCCCGGCACCGGGCTGGGGCTTCCGATCAGCCGCCGGATCGTGGATCATTTCGGCGGCAGGATGTGGCTGGAGAACCAAGACGGCAGCGGGGCGTGCTTCGCGTTCCGACTGCCCTTCCAGCCAGATGCCGGTGCGGAGGGGCCTGGCCCTGCCGCATCCGAACCCGCAGGCACGGTGGAAACCGCGGCCGGCGGCAACAAGAGGGAGGAAACGCCATGATTCCAGAATCCAGCCCTGCCCCGAGCATCGGCGCCGTCGCCTGCACCAAGGTGCTCATCGCCGACGACGAGCCCAATATCGTCGTCTCGCTGGAATTCATGATGAAGCGCGAAGGCTTCGACGTGCTGGTGGCCCGTGACGGCCGTCAGGCGCTGGACGCCATCCGCCGCGAGCATCCGCGCCTCGTTTTGCTGGACGCCACCATGCCCGGCATGTCCGGCTTCGACGTGTGCGAGGCGGTGCGGGCCGATGCCGACGTGCGCTCCACCTGCATCGTCATGCTCACCGCCAAGGGCCGCGAGACCGACATGGCGCGCGGCGTGGGGGCGGGGGCGGACGCCTATGTCACCAAGCCCTTCTCCACCCGCGATCTGGTGCAGCAGGTGAAGGACATGCTGGCCAAGGATACGGCCGCGCGGGAATTGGCCACGGCCAGCGCAGCGGCGGGCGAAATGCCGAAGGACCTGCCGGCATGAGCTTCGACCGGCGCCTGGCGCTGATTGTCCTGGCGCCGGGCGCACTTCTTGGCCTCTGGCTGCTCGGCGGCGCCGGCCTGCTTTTCTCGACGCTGGACCCCGCCGACCGGACGGCCATCGCCGATGCCATCGCCCCCCTCGTCGACAGCCACGGCATGCTGCTGGTGCTGTGGTGGTTCGTGGCCGCCCTCGGTGCCGGGGTGCTCGCCCAGCGCCTTTATGCCACCTATGGGGAGGCCCCGGCCCGCCTCGCCGACGCCACCCGGGTGCTGGCCGGCGACGCCGCCGCCCCGCCGCTGCCCCCGCAGGCCGGCGCCGGCATGGGCGCGCTGGCCGAGGCCATCAACGCCCTCGCCGGCCAGCGCCGCGCCCTTGAGGACGACATGGCCCGCCTCGTGGCCGACGCCAGCCGCGACGTGGCGCTCCAGCGCGACCAGCTCGCCGCTTTGATGGCGGAGCTGGAGCAATCGGTGGTGGTGCTCAATCTCGAAGGGCGGATCCTGCTCTACAATGCCCGGGCGCGCGCCCTCTTCCGCCATCTGTCGCAGGCGCCGGGGGGCGTGGCGGGCGCCGAGCTGATCGGCCTCGGCCGGTCCATCCATGCGGTCATCGACCGCGCCCTCATCGATCATGCGCGGGAGGGCATCGCCCGGCGCATCGCCCGCGGCGACGCGCGCGCCTCGGCGCGCTTCGTGACCACGACCCCCCTCGGCCACCTCATCCAGGTGTCGCTCGCCCCGGTGCGCGCGGCGGCGGACGACAAGGGCGACGTTACCGGCTTCGTGCTGCTGCTCGACGACATCACCGACGAATACGAGGCCCGCTCGCGGCAGGACAGCCGCTGGCTCGACCTCTCGGAAGCGAGCCGGGCATCCTTCGCCAGCATGCAGGCCGCCCTCGACATGCTGGACTATCCGGATCTGGAGCCCGCCGACCGGGAGCGCTTCCAGGCCGTGGTGCGCGACGAGGTGGGCGCCATGAGCCACCGCCTCACCACGCTGGCCGCCGACGCCTCCCACGACATGAAGACCCGCTGGCCGCTGCAGGACATGCTGGGCGCCGACCTTGCCGCCGCCGCCGCGCAGCGCATCGCGGCCGAGACCGGGCAGGAGGTGGACACCAGCGCGGTGGACGCCGACATCTGGCTGAGCGTGGACAGCTTCGCCCTGATCCAGGCCCTCGCCTTCCTCGCCGCCCGGCTGACGGAGGCGCTGGAGGTTCCCAGGCTCGCCCTGCGCCTGGCGCCGGCCGGCGGCCGCGCCCATCTCGACCTGGTGTTCCGGGGCCCAGCTCCCGGCCTCGACCTCGCCGGCTGGCAGACCCGCCCCATGCAGAGCGGGGATGCCCCCTCCCCCCTCACGGTGCGGGACGTGGTGGAGCGGCACGGCGGCGAGCTGTGGCTGGAGCATGCCCGCGACGGCTCGGGCGCGCTGTTCCGCTTCCTGCTGCCGGTGGCCGCCGGCACGACGCCGCAGGTGCCCGCTCCCGGCGAAAGCCGCCCGGCCTATTACGACTTCGACCTGTTCGCCGCGAGCGCGCAGAGCCGCGAGAGCGACGAGCGGCCGCTGGGCGAGATCGCCTATACGGTGTTCGACACCGAGACCACCGGCCTTGACCCCGCCGGCGGCGACGAGATCCTCCAGATCGGCGCCACCCGCATCGTCAACGGCCGGCTGCTCGGCAGCGAATGCTTCGACCAGCTGGTGGACCCCGGACGCTCCATCCCGGAGGCCGGTATCGCGGTGCACGGCATCCGCCCGGAGATGGTGCGCGGCAAGCCGACCCTGCTGCGGGTGCTGCCCGCCTTCCACGCCTTCGCCGCCGACACCGTGCTGGTGGGCCACAATGTGGCCTTCGACATGCGCTTTTTGACCCTCAAGGAGAACGCCAGCGGCGTGCGCTTCGACCAGCCGGTGCTCGACACCCTGCTGCTCGCCGCCATCGTCCATCCGGGGGAAGAGAGCCACGGCCTGGAAGCCATGGCGGCGCGCCTCGGCGTCGCCGTCTCGGGCCGCCATACGGCGCTGGGCGACGCGCTGGCCACCGCCGAGATCTTCCTGAAGCTGCTGCCGCTGCTGCGCGCACGCGGCATCCTTACCCTGGGGCAGGCCCGCGCGGCGGCGCAGACCTCCTATTACGCCCGCCTGCGCTACTGATCGCTTTCTCGCCGGATCAGGTGCGCAGGCCGGGGGCCTCCTGGCCGGTGCGGGCCACATATTCCGTATAGCCGCCACCATATTGGTGGATGCCGTCGGGGGTCAGTTCCAGCACCCGGTTGGACAAGGCGGCGAGGAAATGCCGGTCGTGCGAGACGAACAGCATGGTGCCCTCATAATCCGCCAGAGCGGCGATCAGCATTTCCTTGGTGGCGATGTCGAGATGGTTGGTGGGCTCGTCCAGCACCAGGAAGTTGGGCGGGTCGTAGAGCATCCGCGCCATGGCGAGGCGGGCCTTCTCGCCGCCCGACAGCACCCGGCAGCGCTTCTCGGCATCGTCGCCGGAGAAGCCGAAGCAGCCGGCGAGCGCCCGCAAGGCGCCCTGCCCGGCCTGGGGAAATGAATCTTCCAAAGTCTCGAATACGGTGCGCTCGCCCTCCAGCACCTCCATGGCGTGCTGGGCGAAATAGGCCATCTTCACGCTGCCACCCACCGCCACCGTGCCGGCGTCCGGCGCCGTGGTGCCGGTCACCAGCTTCAGCAGGGTGGACTTGCCGGCGCCGTTCACGCCCATGACGCACCAGCGCTCGCGGCGGCGCACATGGAAATCCAGCCCCTCGTAGATGGTGCGGCTGCCGTAGCTCTTGTGCACGCCCTTCAGGCTCGCCACGTCCTCGCCGGAGCGCGGCGCGGGCTGGAACTCGAACGACACGCTCTCGCGGCGGCGGGGCGGCTCCACCCGGTCGATCTTGTCCAGCTTCTTGACCCGGCTCTGCACCTGCGCGGCGTGGGAGGCGCGGGCCTTGAACCGCTCGATGAACTGGATTTCCTTGGCCAGCATGGCCTGCTGGCGCTCGAACTGGGCCTGCTGCTGCTTCTCGTTCAGCGCCCGCTGCTGGGCGTAGAATTCATAGTCGCCCGAATAGGTGGTGAGCGCGCCGGCGTCGATCTCCACGATCTTGGTGACGATGCGGTTCATGAAGGCACGGTCGTGAGAGGTCATCATCAGCGCGCCGTCGAAGCCCTTCAGGAAGGCCTCGAGCCAGATCAGGCTCTCGATGTCCAGATGGTTGGACGGCTCGTCCAGCAGCATCACGTCCGGGCGCATGAGCAGGATGCGGGCCAGCGCCACCCGCATCTTCCAGCCGCCGGAGAGCTTGCCCACGTCGCCGTCCATCATCTCCTGGCTGAAGCCGAGCCCGGCCAGCACCTCGGCGGCGCGGCCCTCCAGCGCGTAGCCGCCCAGTTCCTCGAACCGGCCCTGCACCTCGCCGTAGCGCTCGATGATGGCGTCCATCTCGTCGGCGCGCTCGGGATCGGCCATGGCCGTCTCCAGCTCCTTCAGCTCGGCGGCGACGACGCTCACCGGGCCGGCGCCGTCCATCACCTCGGCCAGAGCGCTGCGGCCTTCCATCTCGCCCACGTCCTGGCTGAAATAGCCGATGGTGATGCCGCGATCGACGCTCACCTGCCCCTCGTCCGGGGGTTCCTCGCCGGTGATCATGCGGAACAGCGTGGTCTTGCCGGCGCCGTTGGGGCCGACGAGGCCGATCTTCTCGCCCTTCAGCAGCGCCGCCGAGGCTTCGATGAAGACGATCTGCTTGCCGTTCTGCTTGCCGATATTGTCGAGGCGTATCATGCGCGGGGATCTCGGGGAGATAAGAAGCTTGAGCGCGCAAATAGGCCATCGGGCGCCCGCGGGAAAGGGCGCGCCGGCCACGCCCGCCGGCCGAAACGCCCTTGCCGTGCCGGCGCGCCGCCCGCCAACGCAGACAGCGCCTAAGAGCAACATATTGAGAATGCACAAGAAACTGTGAATGAGGCGACCCTGGGGAAGGCCGGCATTCGCCTCAGGTCACGAGGTCGCGGCAAGGCCGTGCGGCAGGGACCCGGATCGCTCCGGGGTCCCCAAATCGGGCACGGCCCCGCTGCCGGCCAGGGGCAGGCTGAAGATGGCGGTGAGCCCGCCCCCCCTGTTGGCGAGGGTCACGTCGCCGCCGTGGCGGCGTGCCACCGTGCGGACGATGGCAAGGCCCAGGCCATGGCCGCCGGTCTCCCGGCAGCGGGAACTCTCCAGCCGGAAGAAGGGGGCGAACACCTGCTCCTTCAGCTCCTCTGCAATGCCCGGCCCGTCATCCTCCACCACGATCAGGGCGGCATCGCCGCTGCGCTCCACCCGCACCCGCGCCCGCTCGCCATAGCGCACCGCATTTTCCACCAGGTTGCGGCAGGCGCGGCGCACCGCATCCGGCCGGCAGCGGCAGCCGACCTTGGGGGAGTCCTCGAACGTGACGTCCCAGCCGATCTCGGCGAGGTCGTCGCACAGGCTTTCCACCAGGGCGGACAGCTCCACCGTGCGGGTCGCCTCGGCGGTGGCGTCGGCGCGCACGAAGGCAAGGCTGGCTTCCGTCATGCCCTGCAGCTCGGCGATGGTGCCGAGCATCTTCTCGCGCAGGTCGTCGTCGGCAACGAACTCGGCCCGCAGGCGCAGGGAGGTGAGCGGCGTGCGCAGATCGTGGCCGAGGGCCGCGAGCATGCGGGTGCGATCATCCACGAACCGCGTCAGGCGTTCCTGCATGCGGTTGAAGGCAATGGCCGTCACGTCGTCCGGGCCGCTCTCGGGCAGGGGATCGATCTTCTCACCCCGGCCAAGCGCCTCCGCCGCGTGCGCCAGCCGCCGCAGCGGCCGCGTGATACCCTGCGCGGCCACCACCGCGAGTATGCAGAAGAAGACGCCCGCAAGGGCGAGGAAGGTGACCGAGCGGGTGGTCCAGAACCCCTCGGGGCCGGGCTTCACGAATACCGCATTGAGCCACGAACCGTCGGACAATTGCGTGGCGATGCCCATGCCGCTGGCGCCATCCAGATAGATGAACCGGGCCAGGTTGGGCAGCGGCCAGACCTCCTGCGACAGCCCCATCCACTCCGGCGAGCCGCCGGCGTGCGGCTCCTTCGGCGGCTGGGACGCCTGCGAGGCATCCTCGCCCGCCCCGCCATGACCGGGAAAGTAGACGCGCGGCAACGGCCGGCGCAGTTCGCTCCAGGCGGCGCTGCGCCATTCAGCCGGCGGCTTCGGCGCTGCCGGCGAGATCCAGTAGCGCGTGAGTGTGGTGGCGCTGGCGCGCAAAATGTCGCCCTGCAGGGACGGTGGCGTGGCTTCCAGCACCCGCACCAGCGCGGCGCAGCGGCTCAGCATCTCGCCCTTGGCCACCTTGCGCATGGACTGGCCGTGCTGGTCCCACGAGATCGAGAACGCCACCACCTGCGACAGGGCGAGAATGACCAGGGTGAAGCAGATGAAGCGCGCGGCGAGGCTGCGCCGGAACAGGCGGATCATGAGCGTTCCACCTCCGCTGCAAGGCTGTAGCCGCCGCCCCAGTGGGTCTTGATGAGGGCGGGCACCTTGGGATCGGCCTCGATCTTCTTGCGCAGCCGACTGACCTGGTTGTCGATGCTGCGATCGAACGGATCGGCGCTGCGCCCCGCCGTGAGGTCGAGCAACTGGTCGCGGCTCAGCACGATGCCGGGATGGTCGAGGAAGGCGCACAGGAGCCGAAACTCGGCAGTGCTGAGCGGCACGGCCACGTCGTCCTCGGCCATCAGTTCGCGGCGACCCACGTCCAGCTTCCAGCGGTCGAAGCGCAAGGTCTTCGCCGTGATATGCCCCTTCTGCGGCGGCAGGCTGTGGACACGGCGCAGCACCGCCTTGATGCGCGCCAGCAGCTCGCGTGGGCTGAAGGGCTTGGTGAGGTAGTCGTCGGCGCCGATCTCGAGGCCGACGATGCGGTCGGTCTCCTCCGCCATGGCGGTGAGGAGGATCACCGGCAACTCGGTGGTGCTGCGCAGGAAGCGGCACAGGGACAGCCCGTCCTCGCCCGGCATCATCACGTCCAGCACCACGAGATCGGGCGCGGCCCCGCGCTCCAGCTGCCGCCTGAGCGCCGCCGCGCTGTCCGCGAGGCTGGTGCGATAGCCGTGCTGGGTCAGGTACTTGCCGACGAGATCGCGGATGTCGCGGTGGTCGTCCACGATCGCGATATGGGGTGCGCTGTCCATTCCTGCTGCTCCTTCAAGGACCATAGGCCGGGCGCGCGCATTGCCCACTGCAAAAGTGTACCAGACTGTAACCGTTCACGGATTTGGGATCACAGGCGGCCATCTGGCGCGCGGGAGGGGCGCTTTCGCCTTTGCCCGCGCCCGTTTCGCGCTCCACCGCCGCCTGTGCCGAAACCCTGGCCGGGGTGGCGGAAGCCGCCCATCGACCGGCCCCGCGGGGCGCAAGTGTACCGGCCTGTGTCGTGGACGCCGGACGCGACATTTGACGACGATCGGGGCGGTTTGCGGAGACAGTTCTGCGACAGGCGCCCCCTAGGGTCTGGGCATCGGGCAGCACGCCCGTGCTTCGGCAGCACGCCTGCCTCGACAGATTGCGATCACATAAGGAAACAATCCATGCGTCATCTGCTCATCGCCGCCGTTTCGGCGCTCGCTCTCACCTCCACCGCCCTCGTGTCTACCGCCCTCGTCTCCACCGCCGCCGTGGCGCAGGAGAACGGCCAGAACACCGCGCGGGAGACGCCCCGCGCCTATGCCCCCGCCACCCACCAGGACAGCAAGGCCACCCAGCCCTTCAACGTCTTCTCCGGACAGAAGGACCAGCAGACCATCACCGAGCAGGACCGCCTGTTCCTGGAGCAGGGTGACCGCGGCCTCGGCAACGGCTGAGGCCCGGCCCGGTGGGGGCGGTCGCATCCGAGGCCGCCCTCAGAGCCGGATCCGGCTCCAAGCTTAAGACGAGAGAATCAGACGGGTACGCCCCGCGGATGGACTGCTTCCGGCCACGTGCCGCATCGAGGCAAGCCATCTGCGGGGTGTGCCCGTTTTACATGACGGTGCGGACCACGATCCGCACTTTCGCGGACGTGAAATCCGGCGCCGCCGCCCTGCAGGTTCATCGCCACGGGGGCGACCTGCATCTGGCCCGCGTGACGCATCCTCCCAAGGCAACCTTCCCCGTCCCGCTTCCCAAGTCCGGCCGCGCGGACCAACATGGGTGCCCACCGGATCAGGACGGGATGTGTGGGGATGTCGAAGACGCGGGCGACCAAGATGCTGGAGCAGGCGAAGATCGCCTTCACCGTCCACAGCTACGATTATGACCCCGACGCGGACCGCATCGGCATCCAGGCCGCCGAGGCCCTGGGGGAGACGCCGGCGCGCGTGCTGAAGACGCTGATGGCGCTGGTGGACGGCAAGGCGGTCTGCGTGATCGTGCCGTCAGACCACGAGGTCTCCATGAAGAAGCTGGCCGCCGCATTCGGCGGCAAGTCGGCCCAGATGATGAAGCCGGCCGACGCCGAGCGCATGAGCGGCTACAAGGTGGGCGGCATCAGCCCCTTCGGACAGATGAAGACGGTGCCCACCGCCATGGAAGAGCAGGCGGTGCACCACGACGCGGTCTTCATCAATGGCGGCCAGCGCGGGCTTCAGGTGCGCCTCAACCCGCGCGCAGCGGCCACACTGCTCAATGCCGCCGTGGTGGCGCTGGTGGCGTGAACGGCCGCGGACCACGGCCGCGGACCACGACCGACCCAGGCGAGGCTCGGTGACGTGATGGCGCGTACGGCCTAGTTCGGCTTCCCATGACCGGCGACGCGCATTGACCCGGGGCAGGGGATATGCGTTCCTTCGCGCCCGATACTGGTCCAAAACCTGCCGATGGCGGCTTCTACTACAACTCGGCAGGAAGACCGGTGAGAAGCATGGGCTACCTCTATTTCCAGAGGAAACAAAACATGGCGCGCATCTTCGCCCTGGCTTTGACGGCCGGCCTCGCCGTGCTCGCCGCCGCCCTGCCTGCCAGCGCCCAGAAAATCAACGGCACGCCCGGCGCGGCGGATTCCACCATCGTGATCGACGGCAGCCAGATCCCGACCCCGCCGCAGACGTTCGATGGCGTGATCAAGGAGCTGGCGCAGGACTCCAAGCCGTTCTGGCCGGCGCGGATCGTGCCCCCCGCGGACGCCCCCAACGTGCTGCTCATCATGACGGACGACGTGGGTTTCGGCGCGCCCTCCACCTTCGGCGGCGTCATCCCCACGCCCAACCTCGACCGCATCGCCAACGATGGGCTGCGCTATACCAATTTCCACTCCACAGCGCTGTGCTCGCCCACCCGCGCCGCGCTGATCACCGGGCGCAACCACCATTCCGTCGGCTTCGGCGTGGTGTCTGAGATGGCCACGGGCTATCCGGGCTACAACAGCATGATCACCGACGACAAGGCCACCATCGGCAAGATCCTGAAGGACAACGGCTATCGCACCTCGTGGTTCGGCAAGAACCACAACACGCCGGCCTTCCAGGCCATCTCCACCGGCCCGTTCGACCAGTGGCCCACGGGCATGGGGTTTGAGTATTTCTACGGCTTCATGGGCGGCGACACCAGCCAGTGGCAGCCGGACAACCTGGCCCGCAACACCACCTATATCTATCCTTTCCTGGGCAATCCCTCGTTCAACCTGACCACGGCCATGGCGGACGAGGCCATCGCCTACATGAACAAGATCAACACCCTGACGCCGGAGCAGCCGTTCTTTGTCTATTACGTGCCCGGCGGCACCCACGCCCCGCACCATCCGACCCCCGAATGGGTCGAGAAGGCGACGCAGCTGCACCTGTTCGACAAGGGCTGGAACGCGCTGCGCGACCAGATCTTCGCAAACCAGAAGAAGCTCGGCGTCATTCCCCAGAACGCCAGGATGACGCCGTGGCCGGATGACCTTCTGAAGCGCTGGGACAAGCTCACCGACGACGAACAGAAGATGTTCAAGCGTCAGGTGGATGTCTACGCCGCCTTCCTGATGTATACCGACCACGAGATCGGCCGCGTCATCCAGGCGGTCGAGGACATGGGCAAGCTCGACAACACGCTGATCATCTATATCAGCGGCGACAACGGCTCCAGCGCCGAAGGCACGCTCATCGGCACCCCCAACGAAGTCGCCATGTTCAACGGCATCGACGTGCCGGTCGCGGACCAGCTGAAGTATTTCTACGACGTCTGGGGCACGGACAAGACCTACAACCACATGGCGGTGGGCTGGACCTGGGCGTTTTCCACCCCCTTCTCCTGGACCAAGCAGGTGGCCTCCCATTTCGGCGGCACCAAGCAGGGCGTGGCCATCTCCTGGCCCAAGGCGATCAAGGACAAGGGCAGCATCCGCACCCAGTTCCACCATGTGATCGACATCGTGCCCACCATCCTGGAGGCCAGCGGCATCAAGGCCCCCGACACGGTGGACGGCGTCAGGCAGGCCCCCATCGAAGGGGTCAGCATGGCCTATACCTTCGACAAGGCCAACGCGGCCGCCCCCTCCACCCACAAGACCCAATATTTCGAGATGATGGGCGACCATGCCATCTATCACGACGGCTGGATGCTGAGCAGCAAGGTGATGCGTCCGCCGTGGGAGGTCCAGGCCGGGGCCGGGCTCGATCCGTCCAAGTATCCGTGGGAACTCTACAATCTCGCGGACGACTGGACGCAGTATGAGGATGTCTCGGCCAAGCATCCCGACAGGGTGAAGGCGATGGCGGACCTGTTCTGGTCCGAGGCCCGGAAGTATCAGGTGCTCCCCCTCGACTCCACCGTCGCGACGCGGCTCGTGACGCCGCGCCCGAGCATCACGGCGGGGCGCAACGTCTTCACCTGGACCGCTCCACTTATCGGCACGCCCAATGGCGACGCGCCGTCGGTGCTCAACACCTCCTACAGCTTCACGGCGGATGTGGTGGTGCCCGAGGGCGGCGGCGACGGCATGCTCATCACCCAGGGCGGCCGGTTCGCCGGCTACGGCTTTTACCTGCTCAAGGGCAAGCCGACCTTCACCTGGAATCTCGTGGGCTTGAAGCGGGTGAAATGGCAGGGCACGGAGCCGCTGGCGCCGGGCAAGCACACCCTGGTGTTCAACTTCAAGTATGACGGCCTCGGCATGGGGACGCTGGCCTTCGGCTCCGGCAGCGGCCTCGGCCAGGGTGGCACCGGGACGCTGAGCGTGGACGGCAAGGTGGTGGCGACAGCGTCCATGCCCCACACCATCCCGCTCATCCTCGCCTGGGACGAGAACCTGGACGTGGGCTCCGACACCGGCACCCCGGTGGACGATGCGGATTATCAGGTGCCGTTCGCCTTCACCGGCAAGGTCGGCAAGATCACGCTAGCCATCGACCAGCCGAAGCTCACACCGGAGGATATCGCCAAGCTGCGCGACGCGGCGGCGAAGGCCAGCGACGGCCCCTCCAAATAGGGGGGCGCGAGCGCCTATCCCCCGCTCCGGACCCGGCATCCTTCGGCGCGCAGGGGGGTGCGTTCCGGACGATACGTGCAAATGATCAAAGCCCCGGTGAGGCCCGCTCGCCGGGGTCAGCCCGGTTCCGGTTGTGCCGAACCGGGCTTGAGATCCGCCACTGGAGAACCCCAGGCTGGCGGAGCGAAACCCTCTCGGCACCCGAATGGACCGGGGCGGTTGGTATGACACCTGTGGTGAGTTGCCGACCCTGCCATGCTTGAAAGGAAGCCAAGATCATGACCCCGACCCTGCCATTCCCCCCGAGGCCCACGCGCCGCTGGACCAGATCCCTCGCCGCTGCGGCGTTGCTCCTCACCAGCAGCGCCGCACTGGCGCAGGATGCGGCCAGGCCCCAGCACGTACCGCTGCAGAAGGCCATCGGCGTGCCCCACGCCGATCGCCCGATCCCCTCGCTCGCCGTGATCAACGCCGCCGGCGCCAAGCTTGAGGGCAGCAAGCTGACCCTCACCGGCGTCTCCACCAACACCATCGTCTTCGCCGACCGCCCGGTGCGCGCCGCCGGCCACGAGACGATCCAGCAGTTCCTGATGCAGTGGGATGTGGGCAAGGACAGCTTCGCCGTCGATCCGCCCAATGCCACCGTCTCGGTCCTGGGCGCCAAGCCCGGCGAGGTGTCCGACGTGGTGGTCACGCTGAAGACGCCGAAGCTGGAGGGCACCACCCTCACCTTCGACGTGGCGGTTCTGGAAGGCACCCTGACCCCCGGCGGTCCGGTGGCGCTCTTCATCGACGCCTGGGCGGTGCGCGGCCCCTATGGCGGCGGCGCGGTGCATGTGGGCGGCTACGGCTATCACGGCGGCGGCTATTACCATGCGCCGGTCTATCATGGCGCCTGGTACGGCCATCCCTACTATCCGGCGGGCGCGGCCGTGGCGGGCGCCGCCGTGGGCCTTGCCGCCGGCGCCGCGATCGGTGCTGCAGCGGCGGCGCCGCCGCCTCCTGCCTACTATTGCGGCTATTACCCCTACCCCCCCTGCTGACCACGGGCGGCGTCCGCTGCCAAAGGGCGGGCGCCGTTCTTCAGGCAATGCCGCACGACATGGGGACAACAGGCGTGCCTGGGGCGGCCGAGGACTGACGACACGAGGGGGACATATGACGCAGCGTCGCACCGAAACCGCCGCTCCAGCGGGGACGCATCGACAGCCCGTCCATGCCATGCGGCCGCGCCGGCGCGCGCGCGCCACGGCGATGGCCTGTTGCCTTGCCCTGCCGGCCGCAACCCTGTCGTTCGGGCTCGGCGCTTTGAGCCCGCCCGTCCGCGCCGCCGACCTCGCCACCAGCCCGGCCATCGCCCCATCGCCGTTCGCGCCTCCGCCCGCCTCGAAATGGCAGTTCGAGGCGGTGCTCTACGGCTGGGCCACGGGCATCAACGGCAACCTCGGCATCCGCGACCTGCCCGCCTTTCCGGTGGACGCCTCGTTCGCCGACATCCTGTCCCATTTCGACGGCGCGGCGATGGGCAGCTTCCTCGCCAAGAAGGACGACTGGACGCTGTTCGCCGACCTGGTCTGGTCCCAGCTCACCGCCAGCAAGTCGCTCGACGATGGCCGGGGCACGCAGTTCGGGCTTTCGCAGCGCCTCTTGATCGTCTCCGGCGCCGCCGGCTATCGCCTGCCCATCGGCGGGCCGGGCTTCGACCTCAGCGCCACGGCGGGCTTCCGCTACCAGCGGTTGACCGCCGACACCACCCTGTCCTCCTTCGGCGGCATCATCTCCCTGGCCGAAACCGACGTGAAGGACTGGCTGGATCCGGTGTTCGGCCTCGCCCTGCAATATCGCATCACCGAGAAGTGGTTCCTCAACGCCCTCGCCGACGTGGGCGGCTTCGGCCTCGCGTCCAGTTCCAAACTGACGTCGCAAGGGCTGGTCTCGGTGGGCTACAACTGGACCGAGACATGGTCCACCGCCATCGGGTATCGCGCGCTGTATACGGACTACGAATCGGCGACCGGCCCCCGCTCGAACTTCCGCTACGCGACGACGCTTCACGGCCCCTTCATGAGCATCGCCTACCACTTCTGAGCGGCACGCCGCCTTCTGCGGGCAGGGGTCGCGCGAGGCGGTGGGCTCCGGCGGACTGTATTAATAAATCAATAAGATTTATTAATTGACGAAGCGCGCGTCCTAGTTCATCATTCTGCGAGAATAAGACGATCCGGCGCGCAATGGCGGGCGCCGCCGGACCGCCCGCCAAGGCGCCGAACGGGGTCGACGGATTTCATGCAGCGCAGCCCCCTCCACGACGATCCCGGCCCGGTCCACGCCTCGCACGGGCGCGGCACGAACCAGACCGGCGTGCGCCTCTACAACGAGCGGTTGATCCTCTCCCTCATCCGCCGCCACGGCCGCCTGACCAAGGTGGATATCGCCCGCCTCACCGGCCTGTCGCTGCAGACCACCACGGTGGTCATGAACCGCCTGGAGGCCGACGGCCTGCTGCGCGCCGGTGAGCGCCAGCGCGGGCGCATCGGCCAGCCGGCGGTGCCCTATTCGCTCAATCCCGATGGCGCCTATGGCCTCGGCATGGTGGTGGGCCGGCGCGCCTGCGAGCTGGTGCTGATGGACTTCGTCGCGGGCGTGCGCCGGCGCGAGCGCCTGACCTATCCCTATCCCCTGCCCGACCAGCTCATCGGCTTCGCCGGCCGCACCTTTCCCGGCCTGATCGCGACGCTTCCAACCCCCGCCCAGGCGCGCATCTGCGGCACCGGCATCGCCATGCCGTTCGAGCTGTGGAACTGGGAGGAAGTTCTGGAGGCCCCGAAGGACGCCCTCGCCGGGTGGCGCGACTTCGACATGGCGGCCGAGATTTCCCGCATCGCCCCCGGCCCGGTGCGGGTGCTGAACGACGCCACCGCCGCCTGCGCCGCGGAGCTAACCTTCGGCGGCGGCTCGGCCTATCGCGACTTTGCCTATTTCTACATCGCCACCTTCATCGGCGGCGGCATCGTGCTCAACGGCAGCCTGTTTCCCGGCCGCAGCGGCAATGCCGGCGCCTTCGGCTCCATGCCGGTGGTGGCCCGCAGCCGCACAGGGGACGCAGAGGGCGGCGCAGGGGGCGGCGCGGGCGTCCAGCAGCTCATCCGCTCGGCCTCGCTCTACCGGCTGGAGCGCCAGCTCGGCGCCATCGGCATCGAGGGCTCCCAGCTGTGGGAACAGCCGGACGACTGGACCCGCTTCGCCGCGCCCGTGGAGGCCTGGATCGAGGAGGCCGCCGAGGGCCTCGCCCAGGCCATCGCGTCCTGCCTCGCCGTGGTGGATTTCGAAGCCATCGTCATCGACGGCGCCTTCCCGGCGGCGGTGCGGGACCGGCTGGTGAAGCGCACCGCCGCCGCCTTCGCCCGGCTTGACCGGCAGGGCCTGACCGAGACCCGCATCGTCGGCGGCACCATGGGCCGCGCCGCGCGCGCCATCGGCGGGGCGGCCCTGCCCCTGCTCGACACCTTCGGCCGCGACCTCGACGTTCTGTTCAAGGACTGACCATGCTCAAAGGCATCGACCCGTTGCTGGGTCCCGATCTGCTGGCCACCCTGCGCGCCATGGGCCACGGCGACGAGATCGCCATCGTGGACGCCAATTATCCGGCGCAGGCCCATGCCCGGCGCCTGGTGCGCATGGACGGGCACGACGCCCCGCGCCTGGTGGATGCCGTGCTCTCCGTGATGCCGCTGGATGCCGACGTGCCCGAGGCCGCCTTCCGCCCCTGCGCCTTCGGCGACTGCGCGCGCACGGAAAGCGTCTTCTCGGAGTTCGAGAGCGCCATCGCCGCCCGCGAGCCCGGCTTCAGCCTCGTGCCCATCGCCGGCGCGGGATTCTACGAGCGGGTGCGCGCGGCCTATGCCATCGTCGCCAGCGGCGAGCGCCGGCTCTACGGCAACATCATCCTGCGCAAGGGCGTGATCCGGCCGGAAGGGGACGCGGCATGATCCTGGTCTGCGGCGAAGCCCTCGTCGACCTGCTGGTGGGCGCCCCCGAGGGCAACGAGATGCCCGCGCGCGCGGTGGCCGGCGGCTCCCCCTTCAACGTGGCGGTGGGGCTGGCCCGGCTCGGCGCGCCCACCGCCTTCTTCGGCGGCATCTCCCGCGACCGCTTCGGCACCCACCTCGTGGACGTGCTGGCCCGCGAGGGCGTGGACCCGCGCTTCGTCGTGCGTTCCGACTGCCTCTCCACCATCTCCGTGGTGGCCACCCAGGCCGACGGCCAGCCGGTCTATTCCTTCCACGGCGCCGGCGCGGCCGACCGCATGCTCACGCCCGACCGCCTGCCCCCCGCCCTGCCGGACGAGGTGCGCGCCCTGACCTTCGGCTCCTACACCCTGGTGGTGGAGCCGGTGGCCTCCACCTATGCGGCCCTGGCCGAGCGGGAAGCGGGGCGGCGCGTCATCAGCATCGATCCCAACCTGCGGCCGGGGGTGGTGGGCGACCTCACCCGCTGGGCGCAGACGACGGAGCGCTTCTTCCGCACCGCGGACATCGTCAAGGCCAGCGACGAGGACATCCACATCGCCTTCGGCGGGCGCATGGGCCTTGCCGATGCGGCCCGCCTGTTCCTCACCCTCGGCGCCAAGCTGGTGGTGATCACCCGCGGGGAAAAGGGCGCCACCGCCTTCTCCCGCGCCGGCGAGGTCAGCGTACCGGGCCGCTCGGTCATCGTGCGCGACACGGTGGGCGCCGGCGACACCTTCCACGCCGCCCTGCTCGCCGGCCTCCATCGCACCGGCCGGCTCGAAGGCGCCGCCATCGCCGCCCTCGACACCGAGGCCATGGGCGAATTGGTGGCCTATGGCACGGCCGCCGCCGCCATCACCTGCTCGCGCGCCGGCGCGGACCTGCCCACCGCCGCCGAAGTGGATGCCAGTCTCCCCCTCGCCATGGCGAGCTGAGGGGGCCGGGACGGCTTTCAAGCGGTGGTCCAGGAGACGAGGCGCGGATGCCCGGCTCAAGGCCGGGCATGCAAAACGCGGGGTCGCCATCCCCGGCCCTGGGCCGGGGATGGGACACGCGCCGGGCAACGCCCGCAGCTCCGCATCACCCCGACAGCAAGACGCCCGGACCATGGCACGCAGGCCGTGATCCGGGCGTTTGTTTCCGCGCTCGCGCCCTGACCTGCCCGCCCCGCGCGGGACGGCCCCGGCGGGGCGGAATGCAGCACGCCGTTGCAGCCTCAGGCCGCCATGTCCTGCGGCGCGCGGGCGCCGGTCATCAGCGCCACGGCGTCCGACATAGTGCAGGCCGCGGGCTGGACCACGGTGAGCCGCCGCCCCAGCCGGTGGATGTGGATGCGGTCCGCGATCTCGAACACATGGGGCATGTTGTGGCTGATGAGCACCACGGCGATGCCGCGCCGGCGCACGTCGAGGATCAGCTCCAGCACCCGGCGGGATTCCTTCACGCCCAGCGCGGCGGTGGGCTCGTCGAGGATCACGACCCGCGAGCCGAAGGCGGTGGCGCGGGCCACGGCGATGCCCTGCCGCTGGCCGCCCGAGAGCGTCTCCACCGGCTGGTTGATGGATTGCACCGTCATCAGCCCCAGCTCGGTGAGCTTCTCGCGGGCCATGCGCTGCATCCGCTTGCGGTCGAGCATGCGGAACACCGAGCCAAGCACCCCCGGCTTGCGCAACTCGCGGCCGAGGAAAAGGTTGTCGGCGATGGACAGGCCCGGCGCCAGCGCCAGCGACTGGTAGACGGTCTCGATACCCGCCGCCTGCGCGTCGAGGGGCGAGCGGAAATGCACCGGCTTGCCGTCGAAGCGGATCTCGCCCTCGTCCGGCACCAGCGCGCCGGAGAGCGCGCGGATCAGGGAGGACTTGCCGGCGCCGTTGTCGCCGATCACCGCCAGGATCTCCCCGGGATAAAGGTCGAAATCGGCCTGGTCGAGGGCCGTCACCCGACCGTAGCGCTTGACGAGGCCGCGCGCCTCGATGAGGGGCCGGCGCACGCCGGTGTCCGTCGAGAGAGAGGCGGTGTTCATGCCGACACCTTCCGGATCCACTGGTCGAGGGTGACCGCGACGATGATGAGGCTGCCCACGGCGAATTCCTGCCACAGCACGTCCACCCCCGACAAGGCGAGGCCGGAGCGCGAGACGCCGACGATGAGCGCGCCGATGAGGGTGCCGATGATGGAGCCGCGCCCGCCGAACAGGCTGGCCCCGCCGATCACCACCGCGGTGATGCTGTCGAGGTTGGTGGTCTGCCCCGCCTGCGGGCTGATGGAGCCGATGCGGCCGATGAGCGCCCAGGCCCCGAGCGCGCAGATGACGCCCGCCGCCACATAGACGCAGAACAGCACCTTGTCGGTGCGGATGCCGGCGAGGCGCGCCGCGTCCGGATCATCGCCCACCGCATAGATGTGGCGGCCCAGCGCGGTGCGGTTGAGCACGTACCAGACGATGGCCACCAGCCCCAGCATGAAGAAGGTGCCGTAGGTGAGCCGGGCGCCCAAAAGGTCCACCGGCGTGCCGAGCCACTGCAGGAAGGGCGCGACCTTCGCCACGTCCTGCGCGCGGATGGTCTGGGCGCCGGAATACCAGAGGTTCAGCGAGAAGAAGATGGACCAGGTGCCCAGCGTCACGATGAAGGGCGGCAGCTTCAGCCGCACCACCAGCAAGCCGTTGAACGCCCCGCAGGCCGCGCCCGCGGCGAGCCCGGCGCCGAAGGCCACCGGCACCGGCAGGCCCATGGCGATGGCCAGCTTGCCCATGATGACCGAGCACAGCACCATCACCGCGCCCACCGACAGGTCGATGCCGGCGGTGAGCACGATGAGCGTCTGCGCCACCCCGATGATGCAGATGATGGTCACCTGCTGGAGGATCAGCGACAGGTTGAAGGCCGAGTAGAAGCGCGGCCCCACGATCGCCGAGAACACCGCCACCCCGAGCGCCAGCACGATGGCGGGCACCGCGGTCGGGTTGGCATGCAGGAAATGCTGCAGCATCTGGAGCGGGGACCTGGCGTGGACCTCGAATTCCGCCACCCGCGTGTCCTGTTGGCTCAGGACGGTCTCGAACGCCTGCATCCCGCGTTTCTCCCCACTCGTGTCTGTCATTGCAGATCCCTCCGCGGCCGTTCCGGCCGGCGCACGCGTGCTATCGTTGGCGCCGCTCAGCCCCAGCACTTCTTCAGGGCGGCATCGGTGCCGATGGAGGACAGTCCCGGCACCGGCCGGTCGGTGACCAGCTCGACGCCGGTATTGACGAAGTCCTTCCCGTCGGTCGGCGTGGGCCTGGTGCCGTCGGTCGCGTATTTCAGCACCGCCTCGACGCCCATCTGGGCCATGACGAGGGGGAATTGCATGGCGGTGGCGGCGATGACGCCGTCCTGCACGTTGCGCACGCCGGGGCAGCCGCCGTCCACGGCCACCACCAGCACGTCCTTGTCGCGGCCGATGGAGCGCAGCGCCTCATAGGCGCCGGCGGCGGCGGGCTCGTTGATGGCGTAGACCACGGATACGGAGGGATCGCGCTGGAGCAGGTTCTCCATGGCCCGGCGCCCGCCCTCCTCGTTGCCGAGGGTGACGTCGTGGCCGACGATGCGGCTGTCCTTCTCGTCGCCGATGACGGCCGGGTCGGCCACGTTCACGCCGAAGCCGGACAGGAAGCCCTGGTCGCGGTCCACATCCACGGAGATCTGGTTCACGTTGAGGTCGAGCAACGCGACCTTCGCCGATTTGGCATTGGTGCCCAAGGTCTTGGCCGCCCATTCGCCGATCATCTTGCCGGCGATGAAATTGTCGGTGGCGAAGGTGGCGTCGGCCGCGCTCGCGGGATCGAGCGGCGTGTCGAGGGCGATCACCAGGATGCCCCTTGCCCGTGCCTGCTCCAGCACCGGCACGATGGCGCGGGAATCCGAAGGGGTAATCAGGATGCCCTTGGCGCCGGCGGCGATCAGGCTCTCCACGGCGGTGACCTGGGCGTCGGTGTCGCCGTCCATCTTGCCGGCGAAGGAGCGCAATTCCATGCCCAGCCGCGTCGCGGCGGCTTCCGCGCCCTCCTTCATCTTGACGAAGAAGGGATTGGTGGAGGTCTTGATGACGATGCCCACGATAGGCTTGTCGGCGGGCTTTTCCGCCGCCCGCGTGGGCGACGTCGCGGCCCAGCCCGCGCCAGCGATAGAAACTGCCATCAGCAGCCGTGGCCAGCTGTGCATCGATACGTCCTCCCAGATGCGCCGGCGCGGTTTCCGCTTGCCGGACGGATGCGTAATCCGCATGGCATCTGAGCGCAGGGCGCATGACGAGTCAATAGATAAATCCATCTGAGTTATTAATAGAAGGTCGAGCAACGGCGCCGCCTCCCGACGTATCGGCAGGGGGAGGAACCGGGGTGAAACGGGGTTGTGAAGCCGAGGGAGCGCGCGGCCGGCGCCTCAGAACCGCGCGGCGACGAGATGGGCGAGGCCGGAGCCGGCGGCGTAGACGGCTTCCCGCGCCAGACGCCAGCGGGCCGGCTTCACCGCGCTTGGCGGCAGCGGCACCTCATCCTCGCGCAGGCGGCCCAGCACCAGGTCCGCCAGCAGGGCGCCGAACACGGTTCCCGGCGCGATGCCCCGCCCGTTGTAGCCGGCCACGGCGACGCCGGTGCGCCCCAGCCGGTGGAAGCGCGGCAGGGCGTCGGCGGTCATGCCGATCATGCCGTGCCAGCCGGCCTCGAAGGCCACCTCGGAGGCCATCTGGCCGAGCTGCGGATAAAGCCGCGCCAGCACCCGCCGGGCATAGGCACGGTGAATGGCCCCGCCGGCGCGGTCGAGGGCGCCGACGCTGCCGAACACCAGCCGGCCCGCCGCATCCATCCGGAACGAGGTGAGAATGGCCTGCGTATCCCACGCCCCCTGCCGACCGGGCAGGATGGTGTCGCGCACCGCCGCCGGCAACGGGGCGGTGGCGAGGTTGAAATAGGGGAGATGCACCTGCTCGCGCCGCAGCACGGCGAACGGCCCGGTGCCATAGGCGTCGGTGGCGGCGATGAGATGATCGGCCTCAAGGCATCCGCCCGGCGTGGTGAGCCGCCAGCCGGAGGCGGTCTCCGCCGCCGCCACCACCGGGCTCGACGGAAAGATCTGCGCCCCCGCGTCGAGGGCCGCTCGCGCCAGCCCCCGCGCATAGGCGAGCGGCTGGAGGGTGCCGGCGCGCAGATCCAGCAACGCGCCGGAAAATGCGCCGCCGCCCACCATGGTCCGGGCCTCATCGGCCTCCAGCAGGCGCACCGGCGCGCCCCGCGCCTGCCACTGGGCGGCGCGGGCTTCGATCTCGGCGCGTCCGGCAGTGCCCACGGCGCAATGCAGCGTGCCCACGGGCGCGGCCTCGCAGGGGATGGCGTGCCGCGCCACCAGATCGAACACCACCTGCGGCGCCGCGCCCAGAAAGCCGATCAGCGCCGCGCCCCGCGCCTCACCGAGAGCGGCGCGGATGGCATCGGGCATCACCCACAGGCCGGCATTGACGAGGCCCACATTGCGCCCCGCCCCGCCGAAGCCCACCTCCGCCGCCTCCAGCACGGTCACCCGCGCCCCCGCCTCGGCAAGGCGCAGCGCCGCCGACAGCCCGGCATATCCGGCTCCCACCACGGCCACGTCGGTCCGGTGGGTCCCTGAGAAGCCCGCGAGAACCGGGGCCGGCGGGGCGGTGAACTCCCACAGGCCGTGGGAGCGGGGAGCGATCGACATCGGGCACCTTTCGCGGAGGCTTGCAGCGGACCCCGGTGGTTCGATCCACGCGCGGGCCGGACCGGTGATTCCCTCGCAAATCGTAGGATAGGGAAGGTTTGGCTGATCCGATGGCCAGATCGTGAGCTCGCAATGCGCTCTTGCAACGCATACGTCCGGGGCCGGGCCGAAACCGGCCCCCTGCTGCACCGCAGGATCACGAAAATTTAAGCCTTGCCCGGTTAAGTCGAAGCACGATTTTGTGTTTTCGGGTCCCCTTTGGTATGAGAGACCCCCAGTTATGGTTTTTCGGAGCTGCGTAATGGCAAGTCCGCGCGTTTATGTTTACCAGTTCGCCTCCGGCGCCCAGTGGGCCGCCGGGGACAGCGTGGAGACCTATCTCCGCCGGCTTCTCGATGTGGATTTCGCCCAGGCGCTCCGTGCGGACCGGCTTGCTGCCGTGACCGCCTTCCTCGACGAAGCCTTCCAGCTCGCCCACACCATCGGCTGGACCGGCGGCGCCCGCGAGCTGCCGCAAATGTTCTCCCTGCCCGGCATGCCGGCGGAAGAGGCCATCCACATGATCGCCTGGGAGCAGGAAGACGGCGTGGCCTACATCGCCTCGCCCTATCCCCTGCCGTGGCTCGACGCCAAGGCGTCGCGCACCACGGATTCCGAGCGCGCCGTGCCGGCCGAGGAGGTTGTTCCCGTGCCGCCTGCCGCCCGCCCCGCGCCGCAGCCCCCGCTGGAGGTGATCTCCGCGCGGGCCGAGGAAGCGGTGGAGGAAGCCCTCGACCCCTTCTCCGAATATGTGCGCCGGGAAGAGGCCGCTCGCCTCACCCGCGAGCCCACCCCGCTCTCCGCCGACGACCGGGACAACGCCCGCCGCTTCTTCTGATCGGCCGGACCACGGTTTTGATGCGCGCCCCCGGGCGCGCATTCGTTTTTTCGGGCGTCGGACGGTGCGGCGATATGGTGCGGCGGTATCATGGGGACGCCCTACGCCTTGCTCCAGCCGCACGCCTTGGCTAGGGAATCGGATGCGCCGGACCATCCCGGCGCATATGCATTCCTCATGGATGAGCTTGAGCTCTTGCCGTCCCGCGCTTTGCGTCGCACCTTCGGCAGGCTGCCCTCCTCAACCGAAACTCGGCCCGGTAGCAGTCCGGGTGCGGAGACCTGACATTGCGGTCGTTGCTCGCTCGCGTCATCGCTCTGCCCGTTGGGGCTTCTTTGGCGTTTCTCGGGGCGTTTTTATTGGCACTTGTCCTGACGCTGCCCGCCGGCCGCGCGCAGGCGATGGAGGCCATCGCCCTGCGCCTCGACGCCAAGGTGGTGGACCTGTTGCCCGCCGTGCAGCGCGAGACCACCGAGGACGGCCGGTTCCAGATTTCCACCGCGCCCGATACGGAAGGCGTGGTCCGGCGCATCGAAGTGCCGACCACCGACGGGCGCAGCCATGGCGACTGGATCGCCTTCGCCCTCACCAACAACACCGACGAGCAGGTGGACCGCCTCATCGTCGCGCCGCACTATCGCATGTCCGGCTCCGGCCTGTTCTGGCCCGATCTCGGCAACCGGCGGATCGTCTCGCTCACGCCGAGCCAGGGCTTCAAGCCGGAGCGGCAGACCGCTCCCGACGCGGACGTGTTCCTGATCACGCTGGACCCGGGCTCCACCGTCACCTTCGTGGCCGAGCTGGGCAGCCCCACCCTGCCGCAGCTCTATCTGTGGGAGCCGGACGCCTACAAGGACCGGGTGAACGCCTTCACCCTCTACCACGGCATCGTCATCGGCATCGCCGGCCTTTTGGCGCTCTTCCTCACCATCCTGTTCGTGGTGAAGGGCTCGGTGATGTTCCCGGCGGCCGCGGCGCTGGCCTGGGCGGTGCTGGGCTATATCGGCCTCGATTTCGCCTTCTGGTCGAAGGTGTTCGGCCTCTCGCCCATCGCCGAGCAGTTCTGGCGCGCATCGGGCGAGGCGATCCTCACCGGCACGCTGCTGGTGTTCCTGTTCGCCTATCTCAACCTCAACCGCTGGCACGTGCGCTACGTGCATGTGGCCGCCGGCTGGCTCGCCTTCCTCGCCGCGCTGGTGGTGGTGGCCCTGCTCGACGCGCCGGTGGCGGCGGGCATCGCCCGCCTGTCGCTGCTGGCGGTGGCGGTGGCCGGGCTCGGCGTCATCATCTGGCTCAGCCAGCACGGTTATGACCGGGCGGTGCTCATCATCCCCACCTGGTCGCTGCTGGTGGTGTGGGTGCTCATGGCCGGGCTCACGGTGGCGGGCTTCGTCACCAACGATCTCGCCGCCCCCGCCCTCTCCGGCGGCCTGGTGCTGATCGTCATGCTCATCGGCTTCACGGTGATGCAGCACGCCTTCGCCGGCATCGGCGGCATCCAGGGCTCCACCTCCGAGCTGGAACGCCGGGCGCTGGCCCTGGCCGGCTCCGGCCTCATCGTGTGGGACTGGGATGTGGACACCGACCGCATCTACACCTCCCCCGAGGCCGAGGAAGCCCTCGGCCTCAAGCGCCATTCGCTGGAGACCGAGGCCGCCGGCTGGCTGGAGGTGCTGCACCCCGCCGACCGCGACCGCTTCCGCGCCACGCTGGACGGCATCATCGACCAGCGCCGCGGCCGCATCGACCAGGATTTCCGCCTGCGCGCCATCGACGGCCACTACCTCACCTTCAACCTGAAGGCCCGCCCGGTGGTGGGCGCCGACGGCGAGGTGGTGCGTTGCGTCGGCACCCTCATGGACGTGACCGGCGAGCGCATCGCCGCCGAGCGCCTGCTCCACGACGCGGTACGCGACAATCTCACCGGCCTGCCCAACCGGGAATTGTTCCTCGACCGGCTCAGCCAATCCCTCACCATGGCCCGCCTCGACGACAAGGTGAAGCCGACGGTGATGGTCATCGACCTCGACCGCTTCAAGCAGGTCAACGTGCAGGTGGGCATGGCGGTGGCCGATTCCATCCTGCTCACGGTGGCCCGCCGCCTGATGCGCCTGTTGAAGCCGCAGGACACGCTGGCGCGCATCTCCGGCGACCAGTTCGGCATGATCCTCATGTCCGAGCGCGACGCCGAGCGCATCACCACCTTCGCCGACACCCTGCGCCGCTCCCTGCGCGCGCCCATCGCCTTCGCCGACCGGGAAGTGTTCGTCACCGCCTCCATCGGGCTGGTGCTGGCAAGCCCCGACCAGACCAAGCGCGACGAGGTGCTGAAGAACGCCGAGCTGGCCATGTATTACGCCAAGCGCATCGGCGGCGACCGCATCGAGGTGTTCCGCCCGGCCATGCGCCAGCAGAAGATCGACCGGGTGGTGATCGAGGGCGAATTGCGCGAGGCCCTCGCCAAGAACCAGATCTCGGTGCGCTACCAGCCCATCGTGCGCCTGGGCGACCGGGCCATCGGCGGGTTCGAGGCCTATATGCGCTGGAACCACCCGCGCCTCGGGGAACTCGCCGCCTCCGAATTCCTGCTGCTGGCGGAAGAGACCGGGCTCATCCTCGACCTCGGCCTGTTCGTGCTCGACGCCGCGGCGCGCCAGCTCGGCCAGTGGCAGCGCGCGCTGCGGGTGGACCCGCCCTTGTTCATGCATGTGAACGTCTCGTCCCGCCAATTGCTGCGGCACGATTTGATCCAGGACCTGAAATCCGTACTCGCCCGCAACGCGGTGGCGCCCGGATCGCTCAAGCTGGAGGTGACCGAGAGCCTGGTGATGGAAAATCCCGAATATGCCGCCGTGGTGCTCGGCCGCATGCGGGAACTGGGCGCGGGCCTGTGCCTCGACGATTTCGGCACCGGCTATTCCGCCCTCTCCTATCTCCAGCGCTTCCCGTTCGACAGCGTGAAGATCGACCCGCGCTTCGTGCGCGACACCGCCAAGGGCGCGGCTCGCGCCGCCCGGCCGGTGATCGTCGGCGCCATGATCGACCTCGCCCACGACCTCGGCATGGACGTGATGGCGGAGGGCCTGGAGAAGGAGACCGAAGCCGGCGAGATGGCGCGCTTCGGCTGCGAATACGGCCAGGGCGTCGTCTTCGGCGAGCCGCTCACCGCCGAGGAATGCCGCACCCTCATCGAGCCGGCGCCGGTGGAGACGCGCAAGAAGCGCTCGACCGCCGCGGAATAGGCGCGCGCTCGGGGACGCTACCGTGTCGACCAGGAACACCGTGGAACCCTCTCCCGCCCGAACTCGGCTGTTGCCGAGTTCGGTTCCCAAGAGCCGAAGCCGGAACCATCCGGTTTCGGAGCGAGGGAGGGCAGGGTGGGGGAAAAGCCTCCGCCAATCCGCCCGCCGATGGTCTGCCCCGGCGCGGCGCCCCCTCCCCACCCCTCCCCCGCAAGCGGGAGAGGGCGTTCGCTGGCGCAGGGTTCACCGGCGGTTGTTTTCAAACTGAGACACGGCCCGGCGTGGGGTCAGTCCGGACTCAGGAGCACCGCCCCGGACCTCGATTTCTGTCAGGCCTTCTGTTCATCCACCTTCGGACGACGCCGACGGCTCCCGCCGGTCGTCCCCTTCGCCCCAGTCTTGACGCCCGTCTTGACGCCCGTCTTGGCACCGCCTTTGGCCCCCCTCGGCCAGCGCACCGGCCAGGCGACGATGTGGTCCACCAGTTCAAACAGGCCGAACGCGTTTTCGCTGCCGGCCACCTTGCCGGCCACCGTTATGCCGGCCGCCGCCACGCTTCCCGCGTCTCCCGACACCAGCGGATGCCAGAACGGCAGGTCCTTGCCTTCGCCCACCAGCCGGTAGGCGCAGGTGGGCGGCAGCCAATTCAGCTCCGCCACGCTCTCGGGGGTCAGGCGCACGCAGTCGGACACGATCTCCGAGCGCCGCTCGTAGTCGGAGCAGCGGCAGGTGTCGGCATCCAGCAGGCGGCAGGCGACATCCGTATAGGCCACCTGGCCGGTGTCCTCGTCCTCCAGCTTAACGAGGCAGCAGCGGCCGCAGCCGTCGCAAAGGCTCTCCCACTCGGATGCGCTCATGGCGGCCAGGGGCTTCGTCCGCCAGAACGGCTGGCCGGACCCATCGGGCGCCGGGGCGTCCGGAGCTGTGATGTCCGGGACGGCGTTGTCCCGGGGGGTGTTGTCCCGGGGGGTGTTTTCGGGGCTGGTCATGGGCGCCCCTCTACCATACCGCACCTTCCGCGTCCGCTCACTCGAACACGAGCATCATTCATAGATCACGGGCATGGATCACGGGCTTGGCCGCACGCCCGCGGCACTCATCCCGCGGAGCATGTGGCCCGCCCCCTATAAGTGCGCTCGAAATCCTTGCCGCCGTCCACGCCGGCCACAAAGAGCCTCAGCTCGTAGCGCCCGGCGAAGGCGGTTTCATCCGCGTCCCGGCTGCGGGTGCGCAGGACCAATTCCAGCGACGCGAACGGCGCCTGCGTCCGCTCCTGATAGAGGTGCAACCTCAGCTCGTTGCCATGGAACCAGTGGTGGGCGAGGGCGGAGCCGTCCATCTCCACCTTGGCGAAGGCGGGCGGGGCATCCTTAGCCGTGGCGTTCAGCTCCGCGCGAAAATTGCTGAAGGAGGCGGCGAGCCCGTGGGAAAACACGGCCTGCGCCTCGAAGGCGATGGCCTTGTCATCGATGCTGCAATTGAGGCTGCCGGTCGCCCCGGCCGGGGACAGGCTGGCCAACGAGAACGCGAGCGGCAGGCTGAGCCGCAGCACGCCCCTGCGCATCCGTGCCCGGAGCGTTCGGGCTGCGAACCCCATGGCCGACACTCCCGTCACGTCACCCGCGCGGCCAATCTAGAGCACGCGCCGATCAGATTGCATCGCAATCTGATCAGATAACGCGTTCTCTTTCCTTAAGTTTAGAGGGCGATTCACCGAGAAAATTGGTTCAATTTGCTCGGATCGCGCTCTAAACCGCGAACCAACGGAAGGGAAACCCGGCTGGACTTCCGGTTCCGACGTCAGGACTTGGGGCCAGCGTGGGTATAATAGTCCGCAAAAGCGAGGACCAGGGCGAAGCCGACGAAGGCGACGACGATACCGGTCACGACGAGAGCAGTCTGCGCAGCCATCTCTTGGACCTCCCGATGGTTTTTCGGAAGGCTAGGCATCCGCCCCGCGCGCGACGTTGATCTGGATCAACCGGCGCCATGTCCCACGGACGAGCCCACCGGCGCGGCATCGTCGGCGAGGATGCGGTCGCGGCCGGCGTGCTTGGCCGCATAGACGAGCTGGTCGGCCCGGTGGAGCAGGTCGGCCAGGTCCTCGCCCGGCCGGCGCTCGGCGATGCCGAAGCTGGCGGTGACGATGGCTCCGGGCGGCAGCATGGCGAAGGGGGTCCGCCGCAGCTCTGCGCGCACCCGCTCGGCGAAGCGGAAGGCACTGCGGGCGCCGGTGCGGGCCAGCAGCACCACGAATTCCTCCCCGCCGCGCCGGGCCGCCACATCCCGCGGCGTCACGGCCCGGGCAACCAGCCCGCCGACAGAGGCGAGCACCATGTCGCCCGTCGCATGGCCGAACGTATCGTTGATGACCTTGAAGCGGTCGATGTCGAAATAGACCAGGCTCAGGGGATGGCTCTCCCGACCGGCCATGAGTTCCCGCGCGCGCTCGTCGAAGCCGCGGCGGTTGGCGAGCCCGGTGAGGGGATCGATGCTGCCCTGCCGCTTCAGCTCGTCCATGGCGTCGGCGGCGATCGCGCCCAGCAACGCCAACGCGACCAGCAGGCCACTGACCAGCAACGAGAAATTGAGCAGCTGCCAGAACGCTGAGCGCGCAAACAGCAGGACGAGGGCGTTCCCGTCGGCGCCCTCCGCACGCATCCGGTCCAGCACGAAGAGCTCGGGCGAGATGGCCATGGTCAACACGGTGCGTCCGAAAAAATGGAGACCGAACAGGAGGAAGACCCAGAACAGGATCCGGTCCACCGTCCGCCGGCCGCTGACCCCGAAGATCTGCACGGCGGCAAACAGGAACATGAAGCCGTAGCCGAAATTCTGCACATAGATCCGGGCGACGAGATTCCGGTCGACATACATGAAGTAATAAAGCAGCCCGAGGATCAACGCCGCCACGGCGGCAAGAACCGGGGCGGCGCCTTTCTTCCCGAACCGCGCCATGACCCCGGCCACGAGGCAGAAGATGCCGAACGTGTAGATCAGGCCAGAGACCATGGCGTTGAGCCCGATGTCCGCCGGGACGTGGAGCAATTGGGAAAGCGCGGCGAAGGAATAGGCGCAGAACGCCACCGCAAAGAGCAGGACATGGCGCCGCTCGCGGTGGTGCCGCCAGACCAGGAGAAAGACGCAGGCGACAATGAGCGAGATGGCCGGGCCGGCCAGGAGATAAAGGCGTCCCTCGGACATTGTTTGCCTTCAGACGCCCGCACGCGGAACGCCTCCTTTAGCGCCTGGACCACCGCACCGCATCGGCGCCTCACGCCTCTGCATTGCAACCTGCCACAACGCAACTTGAATGAGGCAGGGCGCCAAAAGTCAAGTCCCAGGGCGCGCCCCGATCAGCCTGCGAGGCACGCCGATCGCACACCCCGTTCCGGTCTCAAGACCTTTCGCAAGCGTCGCGGTCCAGCTTGGGGGCTGCGCGCATCCGGCCTATCTTTTGTAGGCCCACAGGCGCAGCTCGTGCTTGAGACGCCGGAAATCGTAAAAGGTGAAGGTCAGGAAGAGGGTGGCGACCAAGGCGAGCACCAGCGAGACACCGCTGGACCAGCCGAGCGCCGACGCCGAAAAATCATAGACGAAATAAGCGACAAGCGCCGTGACCACCGCCGCCGCGCCGAAAAACAGCCGGGTATCGAGCCGAGCAATCAGGATGCCGACGCCAACCCAGATCACCACGGCGAGCAGGATCGCCCAGCCGATCCCCAGGCCGAACTGGCGCGCCACGAAATGCCCGCCCGCGCCGCACAGCACCACCGAGGCGACCAGAAGCAGCAGCCCGGCCCGCAGGCGCAGGATGGAGGGGGAGGACGCCCTTCTGGACGGTGTCGGATCGGGCGAGGGGACGCTGGACGGCGGGGGCACATTGGCCATGGCGGAAACCCTTGATGATATGAAGCCGGCCCGGCCGCGCGCCCCGCACGGGGAACATTCAGGCCGCGCCGGCGCTTGTGCCGGTCTGGAGGATGCCACGATGCGGCGGATGCGGGTCGTACTCAATGCCAAAGCCGGGACCATCCACGACATGGGGCCCGAGCGGGTGCGCGCCATCGTGGAAGAGGCCCTGACGCGGCCCGGGACGGATGTGGACGTGGTGGTGGCCGACGGCGAGGCCATCGCCCGCGCCATCGCCACCGCCGAGCGCGACGGCTACGACACCGTGGTGGTGGGCGCCGGCGACGGCACGGTCTCCCGTGCCGCATCGGTGTTCGCCAATACCGAGGTCACCCTCGGCGTGCTGCCGCTGGGCACCATGAACATGCTCGCCTACGACATCGGCCTGCCGCGCGACCTGGCGGGCGCCCTCGACGCCCTGCAGGCGGCGCGGCCCATGCGGGTGGACGTGGGCCTGCTGAACGGGCGGGCCTTCCACGGGGTCTCGGGGGTGGGCTTCTTCAGCCAGATGGCGCTGGCCCGCGAGCAGCTGCGCGCCCAGCGCGGCCGGGTGCTGGGATGGTTCATGGCCCTCGGCAAGGCGCTGGTGCGGTCCGGCCGCATGTCCATCGAGGTGGAGGTGGCGGGGGTCCGCGAGCCCATCGAGGCCTATGCGGCGCTGGTGACCGTGAACGCCTTCGACGCCCCCGGCTGGCACCGCTCGCGGCTCGACGGCGGGCTGCTGGAGGTGCTGGTGGCGGAAGACCGCGGCACCCTGGCGCGGCTGAAGACCGGCGCGGAGGTGCTGGTGAATGCCTGGCGCGACAAGCCGGGCATCCATGCCTTCCAGGCGCGGCGCGTCACCATCCATGCCCGGCGCAACCGCGCCTGGGTGGCGACGGACGGGGAAGTCACGCGGGAAAACCTGCCCCTGCGCTACGCAATCGCCCCTGGCGCGCTCAAGCTGCTGGTGCCGCCCGCCGCCATCCAGTGGCGCGAGCACGATGCCCAGGCCGTGACCTGACATGCGGGCTGCTGGCCTGCTCAGTTCGATCCGTCGTCGTTGCTCTCGTCGCAGGTGTAGCCGACGAAGCAGCGTGGATTGTCCGACGTGGCGATCCACGCGGGCGTGGTCACCTGGTCCCCGGCGCAGAAGCGCTCGTCGCGCACATAGCGCTGGGCATTGCCGTTGCCGGTGGGAATCAGGATGAGGCCCTGGGTGCGCACCACCTGGGCGACGCCGCCGCAGGTGGAGGGCGGAACGGGAATGGCCATCATGCCTTCGGGCGGCGGGGTGTTCTGGCCGTAGATGGCGGTGCCATCCAGCGGCACGGGCAGGCCCTGCGCGCCGAGATCCGGCGGCGGCGCCAGGGGATCGCCGCGCTGGGCGAGGGCGGAAAAGGACAGGCCGACGATCGCAATCGCCAGCATGGCGCGGCCAAACATCCCGGCGTGATTTCCGCGCATGACGATTCCCTTCGCATTGGTGCCGCTGGAACCGGCTCTATCCCACCTTGCGGGAGCGAGCAAAGCGAGAAGTCGCCGGACCGGGAACGGGACTGGAAGGGAAGCCGGCGCAGCGCTCCGGCGCGGAACCGGAAACGGAAACGGAAACGGCTTGTACCCGCTATCCCCAGATCCAGCCCGCTGTGGAAAAATACAGCGGAGCTGATTTCGGAACAAACAAAGAACTTACTGTGCGCCGGACCCCGGACTTGGTAAGAAAGTGACCCATCCAGCGGAATCCCGGCGCCATGCTCGACCTTCCCAACAAGGGCGATCTCGAACCGTCCTATCGTCAGGCCCCGCACAATCTGGAGGCGGAGCAGGCGCTGCTGGGGGCGATCCTCGTCAACAACGAGGCGTTCTACCGGGTCTCCGACTTCCTCGAACCGCATCATTTCTACGAGCCCATCCACGCCCGCGTATTCGAGCTGGCGAGCGCGCTGGTGCGTGCCGGCAAGCTCGCCACGCCGGTGACGCTGAAGACCTTCCTGCCCTCGGACCTCGACGTGGCGGGGCTGACCGGGCCGCAATATCTCGCCCGCCTCGCGGCGGAGGCGACCACCATCATCAATTCCGAGGATTACGGGCGCACCATCTACGACCTGTCGGTGCGGCGCGACCTGATCCGAATCGGCGAGGAGATCGTCAACGAGGCGTTCGACGCCCCGGTGGACGCCACCCCGCAGGACCAGATCGAGCAGGCGGAAAAGCGGCTCTACGAGATCGCCGAGACCGGCCGCTACGACGGCGGCTTCCAGCGCTTCGGCGAGGCGCTGCGCGAGGCGGTGGACATGGCCTCCAAGGCCTTCCAGCGCGACGGCCACCTCTCCGGCATCGCCACCGCGCTGGACGACCTCGACCACCAGATGGGCGGGCTGCAGCCCTCCGACCTCGTCATCCTTGCCGGCCGCCCGGCCATGGGCAAGACCGCGCTCGCCACCAACATCGCCTTCAACATCGCCGCCGCCTATCGCGGCGAGACCCGGCCCGACGGCTCCATCGAGACCGTGTCGGGGGGCATCGTCGGCTTCTTCTCGCTGGAAATGTCGGCCGAGCAGCTCGCCACCCGTATCCTCGCCGAGCAGGCCGAGATCGCCTCCTACAAGATCCGCCGCGGCGACATCTCCGAGAGCGAATTCTCCAAGCTCGCCGCCGCCGCCCAGACCATGCAGACCATCCCGCTCTATATCGACGATACCGGCGGCCTCTCCATCGCCCAATTGGTGGCCCGGGCGCGGCGGCTGAAGCGCCAGCGCGGGCTCGATTTCATGGTGGTGGACTATCTCCAGCTGTTGTCGGGCTCCGCCAAAAACGCATCCCAGAACCGCGTCCAGGAGGTGACCGAGATCACCACCGGCCTGAAGGCCTTGGCGAAAGAGCTGCAAGTGCCCATCATGGCCCTGTCGCAGCTGTCCCGTCAGGTGGAATCGCGAGACGACAAGAGGCCGCAATTGTCGGACCTGCGCGAATCCGGCTCCATCGAGCAGGACGCCGACGTGGTCATGTTTGTGTTCCGGGAGGAATATTACCTTAAGAACAAGGAGCCGAAGGCCGGCACAGAGGAGTGGTTCAAGTGGGAGATCGAGATGAAGGCGGCCGAGAACACGGCCGAGGTCATCATCGGAAAGCAGCGCCACGGCCCCACGGGGACGGTGAAGGTGCATTTCGAGCCCCAGTTCACCCGCTTCTCCAACCTGGCGCGGGAGGATCACCTGCCGGAGCGCCACTGAGCGCGCCTTCCCCCGAGGAGGCGGCCGCCCAGGCCGCGGCGGATGAGACCGCCGAGCGGGAGGCGCGGGAAGCCGGCGCCATCCTCACCGTGGATCTCGACGCCATCGCCGACAACTGGCGCACGCTGGCGGCGCTGTCCGCCCCGGCCGAATGCGCCGCCGTGGTCAAGGCCAACGCCTATGGTCTCGGCATCGACAAGGTCGCCCCCGCCCTGTGGCGGGCCGGCGCACGCAATTTCTTCGTCGCCCATTTCAAGGAAGCGGTGGCCCTGCGCGCGCTGCTGCCCGAGGCCATCATCTATGTGTTGAACGGCCTTTTGCCGGACTGCGCCGGCGATTATGCCGCAGCCAACCTGCGCCCGGTGCTGGGATCGGCCCCGGAAATCTCCGACTGGAGCGATTATTGCCGCGACAACGGCGCCAAGCTGCCCGCCGCTATCCATGTGGATACGGGCATGCACCGGCTCGGCCTGTCGCTGGAAGAGGCGGTGCAGCTGTCCGGCACCTTCCGGCTGCTCGGCTTCACGCCCAGCCTGATCATGAGCCACCTCGCCTGCGCCGACACGCCGGGGCATGTGCTCACCGCCCGCCAGCGCATGGTGTTCGCCGATGTGGTGCGGCGCTTCCCCGGCATTCCCGCGTCGCTGGCCAATTCGGCGGGCACCCTGCTCGGCCGCGACTTCCGGTTCGAGCTGGTGCGGCCGGGCATCTTCCTCTACGGCGGCGTCGCCATAAACGGGGTCCCGCCCCTGCGGTCCGTGGTGCGGCTGGAGGTGAAGGTGGTGCAGGTCTCGTCCGCCCCGGCCGGCGAGACGGTGGGCTATGGCGCCGCCCAGCGCCTGAAGCGGCCGAGCCGGCTCGCCACCGTCTCCATCGGCTATGCGGACGGCCTGTTCCGCGCCGGCGGCTCCACCGACGCCACCAAGGGGGTGGAGGCCATCCTCCACGGCCAGCGCTGCCACCTGGTGGGCCGCGTCTCCATGGATCTGGCCACCCTCGACATCACCGACCTGCCGGAAGGCGTGGTGCAGCGGGGCGACACCGCGGTCTTCCTCGGCGACGGCATCAGCGTGGACGACCTCGCCGTCCGCTCCGGCACCATCGGCTACGAGGTGCTCACCTCGCTGGGCGCCCGCTACGCCCGGCACTACGTGGGCGGGTGAAGGGCCATCTGGACCATATGTTCCTATTTTGTGCTCTAATGGATGAGCGCAGGGAGATTCGCTCCGCAATCTGATCGGTGCGTGCTCCAGCGGAACGGGATCATGGCCAAGCGCGACACGTCCTTCATCTGCCAATCCTGCGGCGCGGCCTATACCCGCTGGCAGGGCAAGTGCGAGGCCTGCGGCGCCTGGAACACCCTCGCCGAGGAAGTGGCCGTCGTCGCCAGCGTGCCCGCCGCCCAGCGCTCCGGCCGCAAGGGGCGCGCGGTGGTACTGGAATCCCTTCAGGGCACCGCGAAGCCCGCGCCCCGCATGGTCTGCGGCATCGGCGAGCTGGACCGGGTGGCCGGCGGCGGCTTCGTGCCCGGCTCGGTGCTGCTCATCGGCGGCGACCCCGGCATCGGCAAGTCCACCCTGCTGGTGCAGGCCTCGGCGGCACTGGCGGCGAGCGGGCAGCGCGTCGTCTACGTCTCCGGCGAGGAGGCGGTGGACCAGGTGCGCATGCGCGCCCAGCGCCTCGGGCTGGAGCAGGCGCCGGTGAGCCTTGCCGCCGAAACCAACGCCGAGAACATCATCGCCACCCTCGCCGGCGGCCCGCCTGTTCACATGGTCGTGATCGATTCCATCCAGACCATGTGGTCCGACAGCGTGGAGAGCGCCCCCGGCACGGTGACACAGGTGCGCACCTCGGCCCAATTGCTGGTGCGCTACGCCAAGCAGACCGGGGCCTGCGTGATCCTGGTGGGCCACGTCACCAAGGACGGCCAGATCGCCGGCCCCCGGGTGGTGGAGCACATGGTGGACGCAGTGTTCTCCTTCGAGGGCGACGGCGGGCACCAGTTCCGCATCCTGCGCGCCCAGAAGAACCGCTTCGGCCCCACCGACGAGATCGGCGTGTTCGAGATGACCGGGCGCGGCCTCTCCGAGGTGGCGAACCCCTCCGAACTGTTCCTCTCCAATCGCGACGCCGGCGCGCCGGGCACCGCCGTGTTCGCCGGCATGGAGGGCACCCGGCCGGTGCTGGTGGAGATCCAGGCGCTGGTGGCGCCCTCCTCGCTGGGCACCCCGCGCCGCGCGGTGGTGGGCTGGGACCCTAACCGCCTCTCCATGGTGCTCGCCGTGCTGGATGCCCGCTGCGGGGTGCGGCTCGGCGGGCATGATGTCTATCTCAACGTGGCCGGAGGCCTGAGGATCGGCGAGCCGGCGGCGGACCTTGCGGTGGCGGCGGCCCTGGTCTCCTCCCTCACCGGCGCACCCCTGCCGGCGGACGCGGTCTATTTCGGCGAGGCGAGCCTCACCGGGGCGGTGCGGCAGGTGGCGCAGGCCGCGGCGCGGCTGAAGGAAGCGGCGAAGCTGGGCTTCGCCCGCGCCGTGCTGCCCTCCGGCGGGCTCGACGGGGTGGACGCGCAGGTGTCGCTGCAGCCTGTCGGCTCGCTGGCGGAGCTGGTGGCGGCCATCGCGGCCTGCGCCCCCCGCCGGCCTGTTATGCGGGATTCGCAGGGCGCAGCCCCGCGGGAGGCCCGGCCCCGGGCCGTGGAACACGCCGAATGGGCCGAGGATGAGAGCTGATCACGCAAGCCACGACGCAGGAAGGTGACGCGGGCCGGCGCGCAAGCTATATGAGCCGCGCGGCGGGCTCCCACCAGGCAACCACCTGGACGGCATGCCGCGCGCATGCGCGCGTCGCGGTGCGCGGATGACGGAACACTGCGCCGATGCCTGTGACTTTGCTCGACATCATCGTTCTGACGGTCATGCTGATTTCGGGGCTGCTGGCCATGGTCCGCGGCTTCCTGCGCGAGGTCTTCTCCATCCTCTCATGGGTGGTTGCGGCCGGCGTCACCCTGTATTTCCACAAGCAACTGCTGCCGATCGTGAAGCAATACATTGCCCAGGATACGGCGGCTCTTGCCGTCACCGTGGCGGTGCTGTTCCTCGGCACGCTTCTTCTCGCGACGATCATCACGGCGCGCATTTCGGATTTGGTGCTCGACAGCCGAATCGGCGCGCTGGACCGCACCCTCGGCTTCATGTTCGGGCTGGCGCGCGGCCTGCTCCTCATGGTGATCGCCATGCTCTTCTTCAACTGGCTGGTGCCGCCGGAGAAGCTGCCGCCGTGGGTCGCCAACGCAAAATCGCTTCCCGCCATCAAGAGCGCGGGGGAGTGGCTTAAGGCGCAGTTGCCGGATGACCCTGAAAACACCATCTTGAACAAGTTGAAGAAGCCGCCCGCCGGAGAGGAGGGCGACACGCCCGCCGCCCCGGCCGCCCCGACGGGGGGGCCGCGTACCGATTTGGGGGGCACCACACGACCAGCCGGCTCGGCTGACGCATCGGCGGCGGGGATTAAATCCTACCGTTCAACGGAGCGTCAGGGCCTCGACCAGCTCGTCGCCAGCACGCGCGGCGCCGGCTTGTGAGCCGCCCGAGCGGAGGTGCATGATGGATTGCGACAGTGACGCCCCGATGAATGCGGGCGATCGACCCCTTTCCGACGATGGCCATCCCCGGCTGGCCGGGCTGAGCCCGGCCGAACAGGCGGATCTCGACCTGAACGGCGATCGCCTCCGCGAGGAATGCGGCGTCTTCGGCATCTACAATCACCCGGAGGCGGCGGCCATCACCGCCATCGGCCTGCACGCGCTCCAGCATCGCGGGCAGGAGGCGGCCGGCATCGTCTCCTATGACGGCAAGCGCTTCCATTCGGAGCGGCGCCTCGGCCTTGTGGGCGACGCCTTCTCCGACGCCAGCGTCATCGAGCGCCTGCCCGGCGACATGGCGGTGGGCCATGTGCGCTACTCCACCACCGGCGAGACCCTGCTGCGCAACGTGCAGCCCCTGTTCGCCGAGCTTGATGCCGGCGGCTTCGCCGTGGGCCACAACGGCAACCTCACCAACGGCCTCACCCTGCGCAAGCAACTGGTGCGGGACGGGGCCATCACCCAGTCCACCACCGACACCGAAGCCATCCTCCATCTGGTGGCGCGCTCCAAGAAGCCGCGCTTCATCGACCGCTTCACCGACGCCCTGCGCGCGCTGGAGGGGGCCTATTCGCTGGTGGCCCTCACCAACAAGAAGCTGATCGGCGCCCGCGATCCCCTCGGCATCCGACCGCTGGTGCTGGGCATGCTGGACGGCTCACCCATCCTCGCCTCCGAGACCTGCGCCCTCGACATCATCGGCGCGCGCCATGTGCGCGACGTGGAGAACGGCGAGGTCATCGTGATCGACGAGGACGGCCTGCAGTCCTTCAAGCCGTTCCCGGAGATGGCGCCGCGCCCCTGCATCTTCGAGTACATCTATTTCGCCCGGCCCGATTCCGTGGTGGGCGGGCTTTCGGTCTACCAGGTGCGCAAGAAGATGGGCCGCGTGCTGGCGGAGGAAAGCCCCGCCCATGCCGACGTCATCGTGCCGGTGCCGGATTCCGGCGTGCCGGCGGCCATCGGCTTCTCCCAGGCCTCGGGCATTCCCTACGAGCTGGGCATCATCCGCAACCACTATGTGGGACGCACCTTCATCCAGCCCACCCAGTCCATCCGCGACCAGGGCGTGCGCATGAAGCATTCCGCCAACCGCTCGGTGGTGGAAGGCCGGTCCATCGTGCTGGTGGACGACAGCCTGGTGCGCGGCACCACCTCGGTGAAGATCGTGCAGATGATGCGCGATGCCGGCGCCAAGGAGGTGCATTTCCGCATCGCCTCCCCGCCCATCACCCATCCCGACTATTACGGCATCGACACCCCGGACCGCGACAAGCTGCTCGCCGCCACCCACGACCTGGAAGGCATGCGGCGCTATATCGGCGCGGATTCGCTGGCCTTCCTCTCGGTGGACGGCGTCTACCGCGCCATGGGCCATGAGGGCCGCGACCCGGTGAAGCCGCAATTCACCGACCATTGCTTCACCGGCGACTATCCCACCCCGCTCACCGACCGGGCGGGGGCCGTGGGCCAGCAGCAGCTCTCGCTTCTCGCCGAGGCGAGCTGAAACACGCCGCCTGAGAGCCTTCTCCCGCGTGCGGGGAGGGTGACCCCTCCCCTTCAGTCCACGGAAGCCGCATGACCGCCGACCGGCCCCTTGCCGACAAGATCGCCCTCGTCACCGGCGCCACGCGCGGCATCGGCGCCGCCACCGCCATCGAACTGGCACGGGCCGGTGCCCATGTGATCTGCGTCGGCCGCTCGGACAGCGGGCTTCAGGACATGGACGACAACATCCGCGCCGTGGGCGGCACCGCCACCCTGGTGCCCCTGGACCTGAAGGATTTTGAGGCCATCGACCGGCTCGGCGGCGCGCTCTACGAGCGCTACGGGCGGCTGGACGTGTTCGTGGCCAATGCCGGCGTGCTCGGCCCGCTGTCGCCGCTCGGCCATGTCTATCCCAAGGACTGGGACAACATCGTCGCGGTGAACCTCACCGCCAACTGGCGCTGCGTGCGCTCCTTCGACCCGCTGCTGAAGCTGTCGCCGGCCGGGCGCGTGGTGATGATCTCCTCCGGCGCCGCCCACAAGGCGCGAGCCTATTGGGGGCCTTACGCCCTCACCAAGGCGGGGCTGGAAGTGCTTGCCCGCACCTGGGCGGCGGAAAGCGTCTCCGGCAATCTCAAGGTCAATCTGTTCAACCCCGGCCCCATCCGCACCCTGATGCGGGCCAAGGCGTTTCCGGGCGAGGACCCCATGACCCTCCCCGCCCCCGAGGAAGCCGCCGCCGCCATCCTGCCCCTGTGCCTGCCCAGCTTCATGGAAACCGGCAAGCTCTACGACTTCCCGCAGGGCAAGCTCTTGAGCTTCCAGATGCCGGTGTGAAGTAGCGCTCGCTCCCGGCCCGGCGCGCCAAGCCGAGCCATGCGGACCGGAGCAGACGACAGTTGCGAATTGTACCTTTTTAGGTACAATTCAATCATGCGCACCACCTCCTACAGCGAGCTTCGCCGCAACCTTGCCGCCACGCTGGACAGCGTGACGGAGGATCATGCCCCCGTGCTCATCACGCGGGAGCGGGGCAAGCCCGCGGCCGTACTCATGTCGCTGGAGGATTTCGCGTCTTATGAGGAGACGCGCTATCTGCTGCGCAACCCGCGCAATGCGGACCGTCTCATGGAAGCGGTCACCGATCTCGACGCGGGCAAGGGGACCGAGCGCGAGCTGGGAGCGTTTTCGAGCGAAGCGGACACCGGCTCGCGTGAAGAAAACGCGTCAAAACAAGATTCTAGAGCGATTGCCGCGAGCAAACGCGAGCGGAAGGCGCGCTAGCGGGTGAAGCTCGTCTTCCATGAACGCGCATGGGAGGACTACCTGCATTGGCAGGCGAGTGATCCCAAGCTGCTGGAACGCCTGAACGCGCTGATCCGGGAAGCAAGCCGCACCCCCTTCTCCGGCACCGGCAAGCCCGAGCCGCTGCGCGGCCCGTTGGCGGGCTGGTGGTCGCGGCGCCTCACCCAGGAACACCGGCTGGTCTATCGCGCGGAGGGCGACCAGATCCTCATCGCCCAATGCCGGTATCATTATTGATGACCAACGGCCCTCAGGCCGTCGCCAGTTCCCCGGCCAGGGCCTTGCGGATCAGCTCCCGCGTCTCGGCCACGCCGTAGATCTCCACGAACGAGCCGAAGCGCGGGCCGCGACCAAGGCCCAGCAGCACCTGGTAGAGGGTGTTGAACCACTCGATGGACACGCCCGGCCGCTCCGGCGTCGCCCCCTTCGCCTTCAGGTCCTGATAGCGCGGGATGGGGCGGGCCACGTCATAGAGCGCGTTCTGGATGTCGTCCGCCGTGGCCCCGGCGGGCAGGGCCGCCAGCGCCGCGTCGAGGGTGGCCAGCGCCGCCTGCTCGACTTCGTCGGGCGCCCGGAACACCTTGTTGGGCTTGACGAAATCGTGGAAGTACTTGACCGCGTAGCCGACCAGCTCGGCAAGCTTGGGATGGGTCTCGCCCGACACCCCCGGCACATGGCGGTTGAGGAAGCCCCACAGCACGCTCTCATCCTCGGTATTGGAGGCGGAGGCGAGATTCAGCAGCATGGTGAAGGACACCGGCATCTCCACCTTGGGCGGCTCGCCCCCGTGGATGTGCCACACCGGGTTGCCCAGGCGCAGCTTCAGGTCCTGCTCCTCATACTTGCCGAGGAAGCCGAAGTAGTCGTCCACGTTGCGCGGGATGACATCGAAGAACAATCGCTTGCCCGAGCGCGGCGACTGGAACATGAACAGGCTGAGGCTCTCCGGCGAGGCGTATTTCAGCCAGTCCTCGATGGACAGGCCATTGCCCTTGGACTTGGAGATCTTCTGCCCCTTCTCGTCGAGGAACAGCTCGTAATTGAAGCCCTCCGGCGGCTCGCCGCCGAGCGCCTTGGCGATCTGGCTGGAGAGCTTGACGGAATCGATGAGGTCCTTGCCCGCCATCTCATAATCGACGCCCAGCGCCACCCAGCGCATGGCCCAATCGGGCTTCCATTGCAGCTTGCAGCCGCCGCCGGTGACCGGGACGGTGACCTTTTCCTTGGTGTCCGGGTCCTCATAGGTGACGGTGCCGTGCTTCACGTGGTGCTCGAGGATCGGCACCTGGAGCACCCGCCCGGTGCGCGGGCAAAGCGGCAGGAACGGCGAATAGGACGCCGCCCGCTCCTCGCGCAGGGAGGGCAGCATCACATTCATCACCTTCTCGTAGTGATGCAGCACCTTCAGCAGCGTGGCGTCGAACCGGCCGGACAGGTAGCAGTCGGTGGCCGACATGAATTCATACTGGAAGCCGAAGGCGTCGAGGAAGGCGCGCAGGCGGGCGTTGTTGTGCTCGCCGAAGCTGTCATGGGTGCCGAAGGGATCGGGCACCTTGGTCAGCGGCAGGCCCAGCGCCTTCTGCAGCATCTCCTTGTTGGGGACGTTGTCCGGCACCTTGCGCAGGCCGTCCATGTCGTCGGAGAAGGCGACGAGGCGGGTCTTCACCTTGTCTTCGGTGAGCACGCGGAAGGCGTGGCGCACCATGGTGGTGCGCGCCACCTCGCCGAAGGTGCCGATGTGCGGCAGGCCCGAGGGGCCGTAGCCGGTCTCGAACAGCACCTCGTCCGATCCGCGTTCCTTGGGGTGGCGCTTCAGCCGTTCCACCAGCTTGCGCGCTTCCTCGAACGGCCAGGCCGTGGCGGTCTCGGCCACGCGCTTCAGCTCACCGGCAAGGTCGGCCGAAGCGGCAGAGGCGGACGAGGCAGAGGCGTCGGGCGGGACGGCGGACGAGGCGGCGGACATGGCAGGCTCCAAAAAAGGAGCGCGAACTTAGGAATGTCGGCGGGTGGCGTCAACGCGCCCCGTGCCCCTCAATAGAAGCCGACGGGGAACCAGCGCAGATACAGGTCCGTATAGACACCCTTTTCCCAGATGCGCTGCAGGGCGAAGTCCATGGCATGGCGCAGGGTGTCGTTGCCCTCCTTCACCGCCACGGAGAAGCCGTCGCCGAAGAAGCGGCTCTCGGTGAAGGGGCCGCCGATGAAGCGGCAGCAATTGGCGCTGTCGACGCCGTTGAGCCACAAGGCGAGCGTGATCCCGTCGCCGAACAGGAGGTCCACCTGGCCCCCTTTCAGCGCCGCCTGCGCCGCCTTCAGGTCCGGAAAGGGGCGAATGGCGGCTTCGTTGAAGAAGGAACGCAGATAGGCCTCGTGGGCGGTGCGGCTCACCACCGCCACCTTCTTGGCGGCCACGGTCTCCGGCGTGGCGGCACTCAGGGTCTCCTGGCTCTTGCCCACGAAGCGCGCCGGCGTGCCCAGATAGCGCTCGGAGAAATCCAGCGCGGTGCGGGACTGGGGCGTGGCGGTGAGCCCGGCGATGGCCGCGTCCGCCCGCCCCTGCTCGACGCTGTCCGCCAGCGTGTCGAAGGCCGCGGCCTGGAGCACGCAGGTCACCCCCAGTTCGGCGCAGATGGCGCGGGCGAGATCCACGTTGAAGCCGTAAAGGGCGCCGTCGGCATTCAGGAAATTGAACGGCGGATAGTCGTCGGTGGTGAGGAAGCGCAATTCCTTGGGCAGGCGCGCCGCGTCGGGCCGCTCCAGCCGGCGCTCCACGTTCCAGAAGTTGGGCACCGAAACGCCACCGCCTGTGGCGCCGCTCACCTGTCCGCTGCGGGTCTGGCCCCACATGGGGGACGGCCCCGGCGGCTGCTGGGCCTGCGCACCCCAAGGCAAGGACGCCAGCGCGAGCACGGCCACCACGAGCACCGCGAAAAGGCGCACGGCGAAAAGGCGCCGTCCCGGGCCGCCGCCCGCGACCACGGCCCGCAGGCGGGCGATGAGGACTGGTAGAGCCATGTGGGCGCGTTTACCTTAGGGTTGCACTCGAAGGGGCGCCGCATGGTGGGGGATGCGCGGTCCGTCGGCAAGGGGTGGGCCGGACGGCGGGCCGAGGAGCGAGATGGACCGGAAACCAGCGCCGTGCACGGCCCGTGTGCGACGTCCGCCTTGCCTGTGGCCACCCCGCGTCGACCCGCCGAGACACTTCCCGCCGAGCTGAGGCCGTTCATCGGTCATCTGCCCCACGCGGATCTTCAGGCCGCTGCCCGCCGCGCCCGCCGGCTCGGCGTCGGCGCCGACGAGGTGCTCGTCGCCCAGGGCATGGTGGACGACGCGGAGGCGACGGGCCTGCTCGCCGCCCATCTTGGTCTCGCCGTCGCCGCGACCGATGATGCGGCCACCCCGCACGATGCTCCAACCGCCGAGGCCGTATTGCGCACCGGCGTGCGCATCGAGGCGCCGGACGGTGCGCGCCCGCGCTTCACCCTCGCCGCGCGGGGGCGAGACGTGCGGCGCCTGGTCCGGGCGCTGCGGCGCGATCCGGGCCTGGCGGGGCGGATGCGCCTTGCCGTGCCGGGGGCGTTCCGGCGCGCGGTCATGGCCGCCGCCGGCCCCACCTTGGCCGAGGCTGCCGTGGCCCGGCTCCCGGCCCGCGACCCGCTGAAATCCGCCGCGACCCTCGACCCCAAGCGGGTGCTCGGGCGCATCGCCCTGGTGGTGGGCCTGCCCCTCGCGCTGCTGCTGGCGCTGGCGCCGGAACAGGGCGTGCTTGCGGTGCAGGCGCTGCTGTCGCTGGTGTTCCTCGGCTGGGTCTCCCTGCGCCTTGCCAGCTGCGCCTATGATCCGCCCGCCGACCCGCCGCCGACGCTGGATGACCGGCAATTGCCGGTCTATTCCCTCCTGGTGCCGCTCTATCGGGAGGCTTTGAGCGTACCGCATCTGGTCGCCGCCCTCGGGGCGCTCGACTATCCGCCCGAAAAGCTGGACATCAAGCTGGTGGTGGAAGCCGACGACGACGCAACCCGCGCCGCCATCGCCGCCCTCGGCCTGCCGCCGCAGATGGAAGAAGTGCCGGTGCCGGCCATCGGCCCGCGCACAAAGCCCAAGGCGCTGGCGGTGGCCCTCGCCGCGGCACGGGGCAGCTTTGTCGCCATCTATGACGCCGAGGACCTGCCGGAGCCGGACCAGTTGCGCCGGGCGCTGGAGGCCTTCCGGCAGGGCGGGCGGAACGTCGCCTGCGTGCAGGCCCGGCTTGCCGTCGATAATGGCGACGACAGCTGGATCGCCGCCTCCTTCGCCGCCGAATATGCTGCCCAGTTCGACGTGCTGCTGCCCATGCTGAGCGCGCTGGGCCTGCCCATCCTGCTGGGGGGCACCTCCAACCATTTCCGCCGCCGGGTGCTGGATGAGGTGGGCGGCTGGGACCCCTTCAACGTCACCGAGGACGCGGACCTCGGCATCCGCCTCGCCCGCGCCGGCTGGCAGACGCGGGTGATCGCCTCCACCACCTTCGAGGAAGCGCCGGTAACGGCTCGCGCCTGGCTCGGCCAGCGCACCCGCTGGCTCAAGGGCTGGGCACAGACCCTGCTGGTGCATCTGCGCCAGCCGCAGGCGCTGATGGCGGATCTCGGCGTCGGCCCCGCGCTGGCGCTGCTGTTGCTCGCCGCCGGCCCGTTCGCGGCGGCGCTGGTCCACCCGTTCTGCGTCGCCCTGCTGCTGGCGGACCTGCTGCGCGGGGTCATCGGCCTGCCGCGCGACTCGCTGGCCGAGGCGCTGACCTCCGCCCTCACCTTCACCACACTGTTCGCCGGCTATGCCGGCACCGCCGCCATCACCTATGTGGGGCTGCGGCGGCGCTCCCGCATGCCGGGGCTCAAGGTGGTGCTCGGCATCCCATTGTACTGGCTGCTGCTGTCGGCGGCGGCGTGGCGGGCGCTGTTCGAACTGCTGCGCCGGCCCCACCACTGGCAGAAGACCGAGCACGGCGTCGCCCGCCACCGCGTGGCCCAGGCCGCCGCGCTGCGCCACTCCGACGTCACAGGTAGCGCTTCAGCTCCGCCGCCGCCTCGGCCGGCGGCCGCTTGGAATTGAACGGGGCGACGAAGGTGCCGGACTTGTCCATGAGATAGACCACCGCCGTGTGGTCCATGGTGTAGTCCCCGTCCGTCAGCGGCACCTTGCGGGAATAGACGCGATATTCCTTCTTGATGGCATCCACCGCCTCGGGCGAGCCGGTGAGGCCGCGGATCTGCGGCGCGAAGCTCGACAGGTAGGATTTCAGCGCCTCCGGCGTGTCCCGCTCGGGGTCGACCGTCACGAAGAAGACCTGTGCCTTGCCGGCGTCCGGGCCGAGGGCGGTGAGGATCTCCGACATCTCGAACAGGGCGGTGGGGCACACGTCCGGGCAATGGGTGAAGCCGAAGAAGATCAGGCTGGGCTTGCCCTTGAGCGCGGCTTGGGTGACCTCCGCGCCGGTCTGGTCCACCAGGCGGAACGGCCCGCCCACCGCGGCGGTGCCGGTGCTCGTCACCCGGGGGGCCGGTCCGCCCACCAGCAGGGTGACGGCGGTGACCATGACGAGGGCGCCGGCCGCGAAGGCGGAGAACAGCGCGATGATCTTGGTGCGTTGCGACAGCTTGATCTGCGACATGGGCTGGCGATCTCGGGCTTTGCGTCTGGTCCGGGACAGGGCGGCGCGCACGTCGCGCGGGCGTCCCAGGCGATGATGGGGGGTCACAGGCAGGCGGCGATGCCCGCGCTCATGATATCGAAGAAGACGGTGGCGCCATGGCGCGCCCACAGCAGGCAGGCCGCCGCGAACAGCGCACCGGCCGTGACCACGCTGCCGGCCACGGCGAGCCGGACAGCCAGCCCCGACCGGCCGGAGTGCGACCCGCCAAGGTCCGACCGGCCCGCGGAGCCGGCGGCGCGGTCGCCCGTCTGGCGGTGGAGGCTGAGGGCCATGGCTGGTCAAAATCCCGGTGGCGGTCCCGCGCCGGCCTCAGGCCGGGAGCGTCGCGCAGGATAGCGTGGGCGGCACGCCAAATCCAATGGCAGCGGCTCACCGCTGCGTGACAGGGCGCCGCGCCGCTTCCCGTGCCGGCACCGCGCGCCGGGGGACCGCTCTCCCCGCGCTCTTGTTCCGGGCGGCCCCCTCGGGCATCGTGCGCGCCTTTGCCGGGCTTGGCCTGCGCAGATTGTTCCTGAGGACCTTGAGATGTCGCCCTCCCCCCGCCCCCTCCAGTCCGGCGACCATGTGTTCCTGGTGGACGGCTCGTCCTTCGTGTTCCGCGCCTATTTCCAGTCCATCAACCAGGACCGGAAGTACAATTTCCGCTCCGACCGGCTGCCCACCGGGGCGGTGCGGCTGTTCTGCACCAAGCTGTTGCAGTTCGTGCGCGACGGGGCGGTGGGCATCAAGCCGACCCACCTCGCCATCATCTTCGACAAGTCGGAGGATAGTTTCCGCAAGGAGCTGTATCCCGACTACAAGGCCAACCGCTCCGAGCCGCCGGAAGAACTCATCCCCCAGTTCCCGCTCATGCGCGAGGCGGTGCGCGCCTTCGGCCTGATCCCGGTGGAGCAGGCGCGTTACGAGGCGGACGACCTCATCGCCACCTATGCCGACCAGGCGGTGAAGGCGGGGGCGGACGTGCTCATCGTCTCCGCCGACAAGGATTTGATGCAGATGGTCGGCCCCAAGGTCGCTATGTACGACCCCGCCTCCGGCGAGAGCGGCGGGCGCGGGGCGCGGCCGGAGCGGCGCATCGGGGTGGGCGAGGTGCTGGAATATTTCGGCGTGCCACCGGAGAAGGTGACGGACGTGCAGGCGCTGGCGGGCGACTCGACCGACAACGTGCCGGGCGTGCCGGGCATCGGCATCAAGACCGCCGCCCAGCTCATCGGCGAATATGGCGACCTTGAAACCCTGCTGGCCCGCGCCGGCGAGATCAAGCAGCCCAAGCGGCGGGAATCCCTGCTCACCAATGCCGGGGCGGCGCGCATCTCCAAGACGCTGGTGACGCTGGTGCGCGACGTGGCCGTCGAAGTCCCCCTGGAAGACCTGGTGCTGGAGGCGCCCGACGCCAAGCGCCTCATCGCCTTCCTGAAGGCCATGGAATTCACCACCATCACCCGCCGCGTGGCCGAGGCCTATGGCGTGGAGGCCGCCGAGGTGGAGGCGGACGCCCGGCTTGCCCCCGCCGGCCTGTTCTCCCCCGCCGCCCCCTCCTCGGCCGAGGAGACGGACGGCGAAGCGCCGGCCGCCGGCGGTGAAGCCCCCGCCCCCTCGGCCGTGGCCCAGGCCATGGATGGCACCCTCACGCCGGCCGACCTCGCCCATGCCCGCGCCACCGCCGCCCGCGCCACCCCGGTGGACCGCACGGCCTACCGCACCATCCTCGACCTCGACGAGCTGAAGGCATGGTGCGCCAAGGCGCAGGACCAGGGCCTCGTCGCCTTCGACACCGAGACCAATTCCCTCGCCCCCATGCAGGCCGACCTCGTGGGCGTCTCGCTGGCGCTCTCGCCCAACGAGGCCTGCTACATCCCGCTTGCCCACACCGGGGCGGGCGACGGCCTGTTCAGCGAAGGGCAGTTGCCCGGCCAGATCCCGGTCCGCGACGCCATCGCCGCCCTCAAGGGCGTGCTGGAGGATGCCGGCACCCTGAAGGTCGGGCACAATGTGAAGTACGACCAGCTGGTGCTGGCCCGCCACGGCATCGATGTTTCCCCCTTCGACTGCACCATGTGCATGTCCTACGCGCTGGATGCGGGCAAGAACGGCCATGGCATGGATGAATTGTCCGTGCTGCATCTGGGCCACCAGCCCATCGCCTTTTCCGAGGTGACCGGCAAGGGCAAGGCGCGGGTGACCTTCGACAAGGTGGCGCTGGAGCCCGCCACCCACTACGCCGCCGAGGATGCGGACGTGACGCTGCGCCTGTGGCAGGTGCTCAAACCCCGCCTTGCGGCCGAGGGCCGGACCACCGTCTACGAGACCCTGGAGCGCCCGCTCATCGCCGTGCTGGCGCGCATGGAGAGCCACGGCATCTCCATCGACAAGGCCATGCTGGCGCGCCTGTCGTCCGAGTTCGCGCAGGGCGCCGCGCGCATCGAGGACGAGATCGCGGAGCTGGCTGGCGAGCGGCTGAACGTGGGCAGTCCCAAGCAGATGGGCGACATCCTGTTCGGCAAGATGGGCCTGCCCGGCGGCACCAAGACCGCCACCGGCATGTGGTCCACCAAGGCCACCGCCCTGGAGGAACTGGCCGAGGCCGGTCACAAGCTGCCGCAGAAGATCCTGGAGTGGCGCCAGCTCTCCAAGCTGCGCTCCACCTATACGGACGCCCTGCCCCATTTCGTGAATCCGCAGACCAGGCGCGTCCACACCTCCTACGCGCTGGCCGCCACCACCACCGGGCGGCTGTCCTCCTCCGACCCCAATTTGCAGAACATCCCCATCCGCACCGAGGAGGGCCGGCGCATCCGCCGCGCCTTCGTGGCGGAAGAGGGCAATTTGCTGGTGTCGGCGGACTATTCGCAGATCGAGCTGCGGCTGCTCGCGGAGATCGCCGAGATCCCGGCCCTGCGCACCGCCTTCACCGAAGGGCTGGACATCCACGCCATGACCGCGTCCGAGATGTTCAACGTGCCGGTGAAGGACATGCCGGCCGAGGTGCGCCGGCGGGCCAAGGCCATCAATTTCGGCATCATCTACGGCATCTCCGCCTTCGGCCTCGCCAACCAGCTGGGCATTCCGCGGGAGGAGGCGGGGCAATACATCAAGCGCTATTTCGAGCGTTTCCCCAGCATCCGCGACTATATGGAGGCGACCAAGACCTTCTGTCGTGAGCACGGCTATGTGGAGACCCTGTTCGGCCGGCGCTGCCACTATCCCGAGATCGCGGCGAAGAACCCCTCCATCCGCGCCTTCAACGAGCGCGCGGCCATCAATGCGCGCCTCCAGGGCACGGCGGCGGACATCATCCGCCGCGCCATGATCCGCATGGAGCCGGCGCTGGCTGGGGCGAAACTCTCCGCCCGCATGCTGCTGCAGGTGCATGACGAACTGGTGTTCGAGGTGCCCGAGGGCGAGGCGCAGGCCACCATCTCCGTGGTGCGCGAGGCCATGGAAACCGCCTGTGCCCCCGCCGTCACCCTCGCCGTGCCGCTGAAGGTGGACGCGCGGGCGGCGAAGAACTGGGAAGAGGCGCACTGATGGGGCTCTCGCGTCCCGGCCGACTGCAGCGAAGCGGAAGGAGAGCCGGGACCCAGCGCAAGACGTCCGCGCAGCGGGCAAATTCCGGGGATCGCCGGATTGGAGCGCCGGATTATGGAAGCGCCTTTGGCGGTCGCTTGCGGCGGTCTCTTGCGCTTAGCTCCCCAACCGTCGTCGCCCTCCGGCTTGACCGGAGGGCCCATGCTCCGGCCGGGCATCGCGCCCGGCGGCGGAATGGATGCCCCGGTCAAGCCGGAGCATGACGGCCCTTGGGCCATCCACGACCGATGGGCCGGCGACGTTCCCCCGGTTGACTTCCCCCGGTTGACTTGGCCGCCCCTGAAGCTGCTAAAGACCTTCTCCCTGCTTCCCCCTCAAAAAGGACCATCCCATGAGCATCGACAGGCTCGACAAGGGCCGCCGCATGAGCGAAGCCGTGATCCACGGCAACACCGTCTATCTCGCCGGCCAGGTGGCCGAGGGGCCGGACGTGGAAAGCCAGACCAAGGCCGTCCTCGCCTCCATCGACGCCCTTCTGGCCCGCGCCGGCACCGACAAGTCGCGCCTCCTTACCGCCACCATCTGGCTGTCGGACATCGCCAATTTCGCCGGCATGAACAGTGTGTGGGACGCCTGGGTCGACCAGGACAACCCGCCGGCCCGCGCCACCAGCGAGGGCAAGCTCGCCGCCCCCAAGTTCCTCGTGGAAATTATCGTCGTCGCCGCCCGCGGCTGAGCTTCCGCCTTCCACACGCTCCGGCGGCGCCCCTCGCCGCCGGAGCGCCGCTGCCGCGTTGATCGCCGGCCCGGCACGCCTTACGTTGAAGATCCAACAGGTTCGGGAGCACTTTTCCCCATGGCCGCCACCGGCCCCGACAAACCCACGCCCCGCGCCCCGCGCCAGGCCGGACATGCGCGCATGGAGGCCATCGCGCGCCTGCCGGTGTTCTTCGGCCTGGAGGGCCGGCGCGTGCTGGTGGCGGGCGGCGGCGAGCCGGCGGCCTGGAAGGCGGAACTGCTCTCCGCCGCCGGGGCGCGGGTGGAGGTGATCGCCCCCCATGTCTGCGAGGACCTGTGGCGGCTGGCCGGCGCGCCGCCCCGCGGGCCCATCCTGATCCATGTGCGCGACTGGCATGCCGACGACATCCCCGGCGCCGCCCTCGCGGTGGCCGGCTTTGACGACGAGGCGGACGCCCGGCGCTTCGTGACCGCCGCCCGCGAAGCCGGCGTGCCGGTGAACGCCATCGACAAGCCGGCCCTCTCCGACTTCACCTTCGGCGCCATCGTGAACCGCTCGCCGCTGGTGGTGGGCATCTCCACCGATGGCGCCGCCCCGGTCTTCGGGCAGGCGGTGCGGGCCAAGATCGAGGCGCTTTTGCCCTCGGGCTTCAAGGCCTGGGCGCTGGCCGCGAAGACGTGGCGGCAGGCGGTCACCGCGCGCGGTCTCTCCCACCATGCCCGCCGCGCCTTCTGGGAGCGCTTCGCCGCAACGGCGCTCGCCGAGCCCAACCGGGCGCCGGAGGACACCGACCGCGCCGCCCTGTTCGCCGCCATCGAGGCGGAGGCCTCCGTCCCCCATGGCGGCTCGGTGGTGCTGGTGGGCGCGGGGCCGGGCGATCCGGAACTCCTGACGCTCAAGGCGGTGCGGGCGCTGCAATCGGCGGACGTGGTGCTCTATGACGACCTCGTCTCCGGCGCGATCCTCGATTTCGCCCGGCGCGAGGCCAAGAAGATGCTGGTGGGCAAGACCGGCTACGGCCCCTCCTGCAAGCAGGACGACATCAATGCCCTGATGGTGGACCTCGCCCGGGAAGGCCGCCGCGTGGTGCGCCTGAAGGGCGGCGAGCCCATGATCTTCGGCCGCGCGGGGGAAGAGATCGCCCATTGCCGCGCGGCGGGGGTGCCGGTGGAGGTGATCCCCGGCATCTCGGCGCCGCAGGGGGCGGCGAGCCGGCTGGTTACCTCCCTGACCCACCGCGACCATGCCCGGCGGCTGCAATTCGTCACCGCCCATGCCCGCGACGGCAAGCTGCCCAAGGACCTCGACTTCAACGCGCTGGCCGACAAGGCGGCGACGACGGTGGTCTACATGCCCCGGCGCACCCTGCCGGACCTGGTGCGCAACCTGATGGCCGCGGGCATCGATCCGGCGACGCCGGCGGTGGCCATGTTCTCGGTGACGCGGCCGGAGGAGAAGGTGATCCTCGCCACCGTCGCGACGCTCACGGAAGAGGTGGCCCGCGCCGCCGAGGCCGGTGCCGAAGGCCCCTGCCTCATCCTCTACGGCCACGCGCTGGCCGAAGTGGCGGTGGAAGCCCTGCCCCGGATCGCCCAGGCTATCGCCAACGGCGGCTGACGGGCGAACCCCGACGCCAACCCGCACGACCCCTTCAGGAACACGTCCCACACACGCCCGTCATCCCCCGGCTTGACCGGGGCATCCACGCCGCCGGGGCCGGGCAAGCGGCCCCATGGATCCCCCGGTCAAGCCGGGGGATGACGGTGATTGGGCGGCAGGGCGTGATGAGGAGGCGGATACGCTCCGCGAGCGGCGGACCGAAGCCCCCTCACATATTCGGATAGTTCGGCCCGCCGCCGCCCTCGGGGGCGGTCCAGGTGATGTTCTGGTTGGGGTCCTTGATGTCGCACGTCTTGCAGTGCACGCAGTTCTGGGCGTTGATCTGGAAGCGCGGCGCATCTGCCCCCTCCTCGATCCACTCATAGACGCCGGCCGGGCAGTAGCGGTTGGACGGGCCGGCATAGATGTCGTGCTCCGACGCCTTCTGCAAAGCCATATCCTTCACCACCAGGTGCACCTGCTGGTTCTCCTCGTGGTTAGTGTTCGACAGGAACACCGAGGACAGCTTGTCGAAGGTCAAAACGCCGTCGGGCCGGGGATAGGTGATCTTCTTGCAGTCCTTGGCCGGCTTCAGGGAGGCGGCGTCGGTCTTGCCGTGCTTCAGGGTGCCGAACAATGAGAAGCCCAGCGTGTTGGTCCACATGTCCAGCGCGCCGAGCGGAATGCCGATGAAGGTGCCGAGCTTCGACCACAGCGGCTTCACATTGCGCACCTTCTTCAGGTCCGCGCCGATGGCGGACGAGCGCCACGCCGCCTCATAGCTCGACAGCTCGTCATGGCCGCGATCCTGCGCGAGGGCGTCGGCGAGGTGGTCGGCGGCCAGCATCCCGGAGAGCACCGCATTGTGGCTGCCCTTGATGCGCGGCACGTTCACGAAGCCCGCCGCGCAGCCCACCAGCACGCCGCCGGGGAACGACAGCTTCGGCACGCTCTGGTAGCCACCTTCCGACAGCGCCCGCGCGCCATAGGCGATGCGCTTGCCGCCCTGGAAGGTATCGCGGAAGAAGGGGTGGGTCTTGAAGCGCTGGAACTCGTCGAAGGGCGACAGATACGGGTTCTGGTAGTTGAGGTGGACCACGAAGCCCACCATCACCTGCTCGTCCTCCATGTGATAGAGGAAGGCGCCGCCGCCGGTCTTGCCGTCCAGCGGCCAGCCGAAGCCGTGCTGCACCAGGCCGGGCCTGTGCTTCTCCGGCTTCACCTTCCACAGCTCCTTCAGGCCGATGCCGAATTTCGGCACGTCGCGGCCGGCGTCGAGGCCATATTTGGCGATGAGTTGCTTGGTGAGGTGGCCGCGCGCGCCCTCGGCGAACACGGTGTAGCGGCCGCGCAATTCCATGCCGCGGGTGAACTCGCCCTTGGGCACGCCGTTCTTGTCCACGCCCATGTCGCCGGTGGCGATGCCGGCCACGGCGCCCTTCTCGTCAAACAGGATCTCGTCGGCGGCAAAGCCGGGATAGATCTCCACCCCCAGCGCCTCGGCCTTCTGCGCGAGGTAGCGGCAGACATTGCCCAGCGAGCCGACATAATTGCCGTGGTTGTTCATCAGCGGCGGCATGGCGAAATTGGGCAGGCGGATGCCGCCGGCCGGGCCGAGCAGGTAGAAATGATCGTCGTTGACCTGCACGGAGAGCGGCGCATCCGCCTCCGCGCGCCAGCCGGGCAGGAGCGCGTCGAGGCCGACGGGATCGATGACCGCGCCGGAGAGGATATGGGCGCCCACCTCGGAGCCCTTTTCCACCACCACCACCGAGATGTCGGACCCGCGCTCGGCCGCCTGCTGCTTCAGGCGTATGGCGGTGGCAAGGCCGGCAGGCCCGGCGCCAACCACCACCACGTCATAATCCATGCCTTCGCGTTCAGGCAGTTCCGCCGCGCTCATGCCTCAAGCTCCCCTGTCTTTCGTTCCTTGCTTGGACTTCTTCCACGGTTGCAGCGCAATGACAATTGCGTCGATGCCGTAAGCGGAAATCTATTGCCCTAAAGGAGCATAAGTTGACCTGGTTATGAAGGCTGGGTTTCCGCAATAGACGGCCCGCTCCACCCCCGCCGACTGCAGCGGGAGCGCCCCGCCCACTGGAGACCGCCGCAGGCATCCGGCTTGGGGCTTCTGAGCCCGGGCGCACCGATGATCGCGGCGGCTCGGGCCTGAGGGCTGGAGACCGCCGCGCCGATCAGATAGCGATGCAATCTGATCGGCGCGTGCTCTAGAATAGTCCCATGAGCCCCACGCCTCTCGCCGACCTTGCCGACATCCTCGCCTTCTACGTGGAGGCGGGCGTGGATGTGACCGTGGGCGAAGCCCCGGTGGACCGTTTCGCCGAAAGCGCGGCGGAGCAGGCCAAAGGACGAGCAGGGGCGCGGTCAACGCCGGAGACCGCGACACCAGCGTCCCGCATCGGCGCGCCCGGGCCGGACCCATCCCCCCTCGTCCCGAACCGCCCGGCCGCCCCGACCGCCTTCAGACAGTCGGTTCCCTCTCGCGCCAACGCCCTGTCGGCTCCGCCCGCCGGCGCCTCCGCGCTGGTCACCCAGCCGCCGGACGAGGCGGTGATGTCGGCGCGGGAAGCCGCCCGCAATGCCGAGAGCCTCGACGCCCTGCGCGCCATCCTCGACGGTTTCGAGGGCTGCGCCCTGAAGCGCACGGCGAGCCGGCTGGTGTTCGCCGACGGCAACCCCAAGGCGAAAGTGATGTTCGTGGGCGAGGCGCCAGGCCGCGACGAGGACCAGCAGGGCCTGCCCTTCGTGGGCCGCTCGGGGCGGCTGCTGGACCTGATGATGGCGGCCATCGGCCTCGACCGCACCAGCGCCTATATCGCCAACGTCATCCCCTGGCGCCCGCCGGGCAACCGTACCCCGACGCCGCAGGAAACGGCGGTGTGCCTGCCCTTCATCAAGCGCCAGATCGAATTGGCGGACCCGGATATCCTGGTGTGCCTCGGCGGCCCGTCGGCACAGGCGCTGCTTGCCACCACCGAGGGCATCACCCGGCTGCGCGGGCGGTTCATGGACTATGAGAACGGCACGGAGAGCGGCACGCGGACCATCCGCGCCATCGCTACCTTCCATCCGGCCTATCTGCTGCGCACGCCGCTGGGCAAGCGCCTCGCCTGGCGCGACATGCTGGCGGTGGAAGCGGCGCTGAAGGGCGCCTGAACGGCTTCAGGCGCCGTTGCCCAGCTCCGCGTCGACGAGGGCCGGGCCGCCCACGCCAGAGCCGACCAAATCAGGGCCGCCCAGGGGCGCGCTCACCAAGGCGGAGTTGCGGTAGCGCGGGTCGTCGGTGACTTCTTCGCCCACCCAGTCGGGCAGCGCGACCGGCTCGTCCGGACCGGTGAGTTCCACCTCGGCCACGACGAGGCCATCGTTCTCGCCGTCGAACACGTCGACGGTCCAAAGCTTGCCGGCATGCTCCAGAAAATAGCGCGTCTTCTCGATGAGCGGCCGCACGCACAAGGTCTCCAGCATGACCTCGGCGTCGCGCAGCGGAATGGGATATTCGAACTCGGCGCGGCTGATACCCTGGGTCTTGCCCTTCACCGTGACGAAGGCCTCCGCATCCGCAATGCGGATGCGCACGGTGGCGCCGGAGCCGGAGCACAGATAGCCCTGCCGGATGGCGCTGGCCCGCGCACCCGCGCGCCAGCTACGGGATTTGACGAGAAATTTGCGTTCGATTTCGACAGGCATCTGCTGCTTGACCCAATCGTTAGCAGCTTAACTCCATTTCGCGCCGGGACGTCCAGAGCAGGGATGGTCCCATGACACCAACGGGTTCAAGAAAACGATTTCGGCCCCTCCCCTGCGTCAGAAAGTTGCAGCAGAGGTATGGGCACCGGAATGGCTGGCGCGACCGGAGGTTACCCGACCGCGCCAGGATCAGCTCAGGCGTGCACCTTGCCGCCGTGCGCCTTCTTCTCGTGCGCCTTCGCATCCTGGCGCTTCCCCTCGTGACCCTTGGACACCCGGACCGCAGGGGTATCCGTGTCGGCGTCGTGGCGGGAGGGCGGGCTGTCGGCACCGATGGTGGTGATGCGCATGATGTTGGTGGTGCCGGGCTTCGCGAACGGAACGCCGGCGGTGATGGCCAGCCGGTCCCCCGGCTTGCCCAGGCCATGTTCCACCGCGGTGCGCACGGCGGTGTCCACCATGTCGCCGAAGGAGTGGATATCCTCCTTCATGTGCACGGCGTGGACCCCATAGGACAGCGCGAGGCGCCGCGCGGTCTCCATGGACGGGGTGAGGCCGAGGATCGGGATGGCCGGGCGCTCGCGCGCGGCCCGCAATCCCGTGGTCCCGGACAGGGTGAAGGCCACCAGCGCCGAGGCATCCACCGCGATGGCCGCCTGGTAGGTGGCCTTGGTGACCGCGTCGCCGATGGTCTTGCCCCATTCCGCCTGGGTGGCGTCCAGCACGTGGCGGTAGCCGGGATCGCACTCCACATGGCGGATGATGTCGTTCATGAAGGTGACGGCCTCCACCGGGAACTGGCCGGCCGCCGTCTCCGCCGAGAGCATCACACAGTCGGCGCCCTCATAGACGGCGGTGGCCACGTCCGACACCTCGGCGCGGGTGGGCACCGGGGCGGTGATCATGGATTCCAGCATCTGGGTGGCGACGATGACGGGGCGGCCATATTTGCGCGCCTCGGCGATCATGCGCTTCTGCAGCGCCGGCACCTCGGCCAGCGACATTTCCACGCCGAGGTCGCCGCGGGCCACCATGATGGAGTCGGAGAGTTCCACCAGCTCGGTGAGATATTCCACCGCCGACGGCTTCTCCATCTTCAGCATCACCGCCGCGCGGTCCTTGATGAGGGCGCGGGCCTCGTGGATGTCCTCCGGCCGCTGGACGAAGGAGAGGGCGATCCACTCCACCCCCGCCTCGCAGGCAAATTCCAGGTCGAGGCGGTCCTTGTCGGTGAGCGGCGACAGGGGCAGCACCACGTCCGGGATATTGAAGCCCTTGTTGTTGGAGAGCTTGGTGCCCGCCACCACCTGGGCCTCCAGGAAGCCATCGCCCTTCTTGATCACCTTGAGCCGCACCTTGCCGTCGTCGCACAGCACGGTGGAGCCCACGTTCAGCGCGGCCAGGATATCGGGATGGGGGATCGGCACGCGGGTCTCGTCGCCGAGCCGGTCCACGTCGGCATCGAAGTGCAGGATGTCGCCGGCCTTGAGGGCGATGGCGCCGTCCTTGAAGCGGCCGATGCGCAGCTTGGGCCCCTGCATGTCGGCGATGACGCCGATGGGCCGGTTCATCTCCTTTTCCAGCCGGCGGATGCGGTCCAGCACCACCCCGTGGTCGGCCTGGGTGCCGTGGCTGAAATTGAGCCGGAACACATCCACACCGGCGAGAAACAGCTCCTTCAGCTTCTCCTCGCTGTTGGAGGCCGGGCCGACGGTGGCGACGATCTTGGTGGACCGCTGACGCTTCAGGGGCTGCTGGCGCTTCGTGGGCATGGCGTTTTCCTCCGGCTCCCGCGTTTGATCACGCTTTGGTTGTGCGTCGTGTCGAGTCGAACGTCTCTAGGGGCATCATGCCTGCCCTTCATGTACGCATAAAGTCGCATAAGCGGCAGCAGGGCTGACGGATGGGGACAGCGCGGCGGGAGGCCGGCGCGGCCCGACCCTGCCCTCCCCCGCACGGGGGAGGGAACACGTTCAACGAAGGCGGGGCGAACCCCGCCCCGCTCTCAGGCGATCTCGTGGTTCGCCATCAGCTCCAGCGCCTTGACCATGGCGGAGTGATCCCACTTGGAGCCGCCGTGGGCGGCGCAGGCGTTGAACAGCTCCTGGCAGGTGGCGGTGTTGGGCAGGCTCACGCCCAGGGCCTTGGCGCTCTGGAGGGCGAGGTTGAGGTCCTTCTGGTGCAGCTCGATGCGGAAGCCCGGATCGAAGGTGCGCTTCACCATGCGGTCGCCGTGCACTTCGAGGATCTTGGAGGAGGCGAAACCGCCCATCAGCGCCTGCCGCACCTTGGCCGGGTCGGCGCCGGCCTTGGAGGCGAACAGCAGCGCCTCGCCCACCGCCTCGATGGTCAGCGCCACGATGATCTGGTTCGCGACCTTGGTGGTCTGGCCGTCGCCGTTGCCGCCCACGAGGGTGATGTTCTTGCCCATCTTCTCGAACAGGGGCTGCACCTTGGCGAATGCGCCTTCCGGCCCGCCCACCATGATGGTGAGGGAGGCGGCCTTGGCGCCCACCTCGCCGCCGGAGACCGGGGCGTCGAGATAGTCGCAGCCGAGCGCGTTGATCTTCTGCGCGAAGCCCTTGGTGGCCACCGGCGAGATGGAGCTCATGTCCACCACGATCTTGCCCGCGGACAGGCCTTCGGCAACGCCGCCCGTGCCGAACAGGGCCTCTTCCACATGCGGGGTATCGGGCACCATGGTGATGATGATGTCGGCGGCCTTGGCCACGTCGGCAGAGGAGGCGCAGGTGGTGGCGCCCTTGGCCGTCAGTTCCGCGGGGATGCGGAAGACGTCATAGACGAACAGGGTGTGGCCGGCGTCGATGAGGTGTCCCGCCATGGGGGAACCCATGATGCCGAGGCCGATGAATCCGACGTTCATGTGCGTTTCTCCTGAAGAGTGTTTTGGTCGAAAGACTATCGTCTCGAACGAACCGTCATGGCCGGGCTTGTCCCGGCCACCCACGCCGTGCCGCCTGCGCACTGCGATGAATGTCGCTCTTGGCCGCGGGGCGTGGATGCCCGGCACAAGGCCGGGCATGACGCCACACTGCCGGATGGCAGATCACCCCTTGTAGGGCGCGAACCAGCCGATGCCCTCGTCGGTGGTGGTCTTGGGCTTGTATTCGCAGCCGATCCAGCCGTCATAGCCGGTATCGTCGATGGCCTTGAACAGGAACGGATAGTTGATCTCGCCCGTGCCCGGCTCGCCGCGGCCCGGATTGTCGGCCAGCTGGATGTGCTTGATGCGGGCGATGTTGGTGCGGATGGTGGGGGTGAGGTCCCCCTCCATGATCTGCATGTGATAGATGTCGTACTGAAAGAAGACGTCGTCCGCACCGACTTCGTCCAGCACGGCCAGCGTCTGCTTTGTATTGTGCAGGTGGAAGCCGGGGATGTCGCGGGTGTTGATGGCCTCGACGACGAAGGGAATGCCCGCCTTGTTCAGCTCGGCGGCGGCGAACTTCAGGTTCTTCACCAGGGTCTCGTGGACGGTCTCGGCGGGAACATCCTTCGGGGTCAGGCCCACGAGGCAGTTCAGGGCCTTGGTGCCGAGGGTCTTGGCATAGTCGATGCCCTTGCCCACGCCGTCCTGGAACTCGCCTTCACGGCCCGGCAGGCAGGCGATGCCGCGCTCGCCCGCCGCCCAGTCGCCGGCCGGCAGATTGTGCAGCACCTGGGTGAGCTTGTAGGTGGCCAGCTTGTCCGCCAGCGCATCCTTCTCGTAAGCGTAGGGGAAGAGATACTCGACCCCGGTGAAGCCGGCCGCAGCCGCCTTTTCGAAGCGGTCGAGGAAGTCGATCTCGTTCCACAGCATGGTGAGGTTGGCGCAGAACTTGGGCATGGTCTCTCCGCGGGCTGAGCCTTGGGTTTGTCACACCGCTGCGCCCCGGTCTTCCGGGGCATCCGCGGCTTATGGAAGGGAGCGAGGGGCGGCAAAGGGCACCCCCCGGAGAAGCCGGGGGGTGCCGCATGTGCGGGAGGTGACGTGCGGGGCTTACTCCGCCGGCTCCAGGGCGCGGACCTGATCCAGCGGCACGTCGAGGATTTCCTCGAACTCGTTGACCGCGTTGATCTCCAGCCCCATGGCGATGTTGGTGACGCGCTCCAGGATGAACTCCACCACCACCGGCACCTGATGCTCGTCCATGAGCTTCTGGGCGTTGGCGAAGGCGTCCTTGAACTCGTTCGGGGTGCGCACGCGGATGGCCTTGCAGCCGAGGCCCTCGGCCACCGCCACATGGTCCACGCCGTAGGCGCCGGCCTCCTCCGAATTGATGTTGTCGAAGGCGAGGCTCACCTCGAAGTCCATGTTGAAGCCGCGCTGGGCCTGCCGGATGAGGCCCAGATAGGAGTTGTTCACCACCACGTGCAGGTAGGGCAGCTTGTGCTGGGCGCCCACCGCCAGCTCTTCCACCATGAACTGGAAGTCGTAGTCGCCCGAGAGCGCCACGATCTTGGCGTCGGGCCGCGCGGCGCGCACGCCGAGGGCCGCCGGCAAGGTCCAGCCCAGCGGGCCGGCCTGGCCGCAATTGATCCAGTGGCGCGGATTGTAGACGTGCAGGAACTGCGCGCCGGCGATCTGCGACAGGCCGATGGTGGACACATAGGTGACGTCGCGGCCCAGCGCCTCGTTCATCTCCTCATAGACCCGCTGGGGCTTCAGCGGCACGGAGTCGAAGTGCGACTTGCGCAGCATGGTCTGCTTGCGCTCCAGGCATTCGCCGGCCCACGCCGACCAGTCCGGCAGCTTGCCGGCGGCCTTCAGGGCCTTGGCGGCGGCGACGAACAGTTCCAGCGCCGCCTTCGCATCGGAGACGATGCCGAAGTCCGGCCCGAACACGCGGCCGATCTGGGTCGGCTCGATGTCCACATGGATGAACTTGCGTCCTTCCGTATAGACCTCCACCGAGCCGGTGTGGCGGTTGGCCCAGCGATTGCCGATGCCGACCACGAAGTCGGACGCCAGCATGTTGGCATTGCCGTAGCGGTGCGAGGTCTGCAGGCCGCACATGCCGGCCATCAGCGGATGGTCGTCGGGGATGGTGCCCCAGCCCATGAGGGTGGGGATGACCGGGATGCCGGTCAGCTCGGCGAACTCCACCAGGAGATCGGAGGCATCCGCATTGATGACGCCGCCGCCGGAGACGATGAGCGGGCGCTTGGCGCCGACGATCATCTCCATGGCCTTGTCGATCTGCGCCTGCGTGGCCGCCGGCTTGTAGACCGGGAGGCTGGCGTAGGTCTCCTCGTCGAACTCGATCTCGGCCATCTGCACGTCGATGGGCAGGTCGATGAGCACCGGGCCGGGGCGGCCGGAGCGCATGACGTGGAACGCCTGCTGGAACACCATGGGGACGAGGGCGGGCTCGCGCACGGTCACCGCCCACTTGGTGACGGGCTTGGCGATGGATTCGATGTCCACCGCCTGGAAGTCTTCCTTGTACAGGCGGGCGCGGGGCGCCTGGCCGGTGATGCACAGGATCGGGATGGAATCCGCCGAGGCGGAATAGAGGCCGGTGATCATATCGGTGCCGGCAGGGCCGGAGGTGCCGATGCACACGCCGATGTTGCCGGCCACCGCGCGGGTGTAGCCCTCGGCCATGTGGGAGGCGCCTTCCACATGGCGCGCCAGCACGTGGCGGATGGAGCCCCGCGCCTTCATGGCGGAATAGAGCGGGTTGATGGCGGCGCCCGGCACGCCGAAGGCGCAGCTAATGCCTTCCTTCTCAAGCACTCGGACGGCGGCATCGACAGCACGCATGCGGGCCATGGCACTTCCTCCCATTGGTCTTCTTGACTTGCATTCTGAATACGCCCCGGCCGTCTTCGCTTCTATGGGAAGAAACGGCATGACATTGATGCCCTAAGAGAAACAATCATGCGCACCGCCGTCATTCTCGCGGTCCGGTTGCAGTGCTAGCCTGCCCTGCGGGACGGAAGGCGGGAGGCGGAAATGAACAGGCCGGCACGCATTCGGGGCATGGTTTGGCGGGGCATGCTCGCGCTGGGCATGGCGGGCGCCGTACCGGTGTTCGCCCCGGCGGCGCAGGCGCAGGCCCTGGGCGAATTGTCGTGCCGGGCGCTGTGGTATCAGCGCAATGCCGTCTATGCGGAGCGCGGCTATTGCTTCAAGACCGCGGACGCCGTCGCCACCTTCGGCGAGCGCTGCTTTCCGCCCTACGGCCAGCTCACCCCCTCGCAGCAGCGCTTCGTGGACGAGGTGAAGATGTGGGAAGCCCGCAAGGGCTGCCGCTGAGGGGCGGCCGCCGAGCGGAATTTGCTGCGAACGGATCGCATTCACCGCCGACATGCTATAGGTGGTGCGCCTGCCCTGCGGACGCGCCCCTGACCGGACGCCGCCCCTTCCAACTCCCGCAAGACGCCAATGACCGACATCGCCACGCGCGTCTACAACCACACCTGGAAGATCGACCCCATCGTGCGCTCCGTGCTCGACACGGACTTCTACAAGCTGCTGATGGGCCAGACGATCTTCAACCGCCACCGGGCGACGCGCGTCACCTTCGGCATCCATAACCGCTCCACCCATGTCCGGCTGGCCGAGATCATCGATGTGGGCGCCCTGCGCGAGCAGCTCGACCATGTGCGCTCCCTCAGGCTCACGCGGGGCGAGAGCACATGGCTGCGGGGCAACATGTTCTACGGCAAGAGGCAGATGTTCTCGCCCGACTATGTGGCGTGGCTGGAGGGCTTCCGCTTCCCCGCCTATCACCTGGAAAAGCGGGACGGGCAGTATGAGCTGACCTTCGAGGGGCCGTGGGTCGAAACCACCATGTGGGAGATCCCGGCCCTCGCCATCATCAACGAGCTGCGCTCGCGCGCGGTGCTGAAGGACATGGGCAAGTTCGAGCTGCAGATCCTCTATGCCCGGGCGATGGCGCGGGTGTGGGAGAAGGTGCAGTTCCTCAAGACGCTGGCCCCCATCAACATCGCCGATTTCGGCACCCGCCGCCGCCACGGCTTCCTGTGGCAGGACTGGTGCGTGCAGGCCCTCATCGAAGGGCTGGGCGAGGGCTTCCTCGGCACCTCCAATTGCGTCATCGCCATGCGGCGGGAGGTGGAGGCCACCGGCACCAACGCCCACGAGCTGCCCATGGTCTATGCGGCGCTGGCCCGCAACGAAGAGGAGCTGCGCTGGGCGCCCTACCAGGTGCTCGCCGACTGGCAGGAGGATTATGACGGCAACCTGCGCGTCATCCTGCCCGACACCTACGGCACCAGCGGCTTCCTCGCCCACGCCCCCGACTGGGTGGCGCACTGGACCGGCATCCGCATCGACAGCAAGGACCCGGTGGAGGGCGGCGAGGAGGCCATCGCCTGGTGGAAGGCACGGGGACAGGACCCGCAGGACAAGCTCGCCATCTTCTCCGACGCCCTCGATGCCGAGGAGGTGGCGCGGATCCACAAGGCTTTCTCGGGACGGGTGCGGCTCGGCTTCGGCTGGGGCACGCTGCTCACCAACGACTTCCGGGGCCTTGCCCCGAACGGCGCGCTCGATCCCATCTCCATCGTCTGCAAGGTGGTCTCGGCCAACGGCCGCCCGGCGGTGAAGCTCTCCGACAATCCCACCAAGGCCATGGGGCCGGCCGACGAGATCGAACGCTACAAGCGGGTGTTCGAGGTGGGCGAGCAGGTGGCCCGCCGCGCCCTGGTCTAAGGGGCTGCGCGCCGGCCCGCCGGTTCAGTTCCGGAGCGCGGCCGTCCCGTCCACCGCGGCCGGAAACGGCAGGTCCGTGACCAGCCGCGCGCTCGGCTTGTCCTGGGCGAAGATCGTATCGAGATCGAGGGTCAGGAAGGTCGCCCGGTGGGCGTAATCTGCGATCATCATCCGGTTGTGGGTGAGATCCTTGATGGCCACCCACTGGGTGTAGTCCGAGACGACCGCCTCGCCGTCCTTGCTCTGGGCGACGCCCAGCGGAATGTCCACGGTGTTCAGGATGTGGCCGATGGCGGCGGTGGCGGCGGCGGCGTCCTTCGGCTGGGCCATGGCATGGCGCATGAAGGCCGCCCGCACGAAGCGCGAGGGCGGGGTGAAGTCGCCCGGCAGCCCCGTGGCGCCACCGCCCTGGCCGATGGCCGTGACGTTGGCCGTGCCGAACCGGCGGTCGTTGACGCCCATGGTGGAGAGGTTGAGATAGTTGCGCAGGTTCAGGAGGTGCCAGCCGTAGGGCGGCGAGTTGGTGAGGACGCTCGCCACATTGTCGTGGATCTGCAGTTCTCCGCCGACATATTCCACGATGATGCTGGCGCCCGAGCGGTCGGTGAAGACCATGTGGATGGTGGGCGGCGTCGGCCCGCTCGGCAGCGAGGCATCGGCCCAGACCTTGGTCTTCGCCAAAGCGGCACGCACCTCGGCCACGGTGCCGTGCATCCCGAGCGCCCAGGCGCCGAAGCCGAGGATGGAGACGTAGGACGTGTCTGCCTTGGTGACCGTCTGGTAGGTGGTGAAGCCGGGCAGGAAATTGCCGCTCATGCCGAGGCCGGCCGCGTTCTGTCCCTCGATGATGGCGCCGCCGGGAATGACCTCGGCGCTGATGCCCACGGCGGAATAGAGGGTCGCCACCTTCTTCTCAGGCAAGCCGAGGTCGGCCGGGGCGGTCAGCGTCAGGGGCGTGCCCTTGGGGATGCTCTTGAGCGTCCATTTCATGTCGAACGCCCATTCCATGGTGCGGCCGGCGATTACGGTCTTGTCGGCCGCCACCACGTTCACCGCCGTGCAGGCCAAGGCGAGACCGGCGTTCTGGATGGGAAGGAATGCTGCAAGTGCAACTGCCAGGATGCGTTTCAAGGAAGCGTCCTCCATCTTGTGTGCGGATCGTATCAGTCTCGCCGCCTGCGCTTAGACTTGGCGCTGGAATGCCTGATTTCCGATGAACGCGCCTTGATCCGGCGGGGCGCCCTCAAGCCGCCTGTACGTCCGCGGGCGCCGCGGGCGAGGGCGCTCCGCCCACGTGATTCAGCTGACGTGATTCAGCTTTAAATGCATCGAACCTGTAGTATAATGAATTTATATACAGTTTTTCAATGTTTATTGGAGACGACCATGGCGACGCTGCGACTCGGCGATGTGGTGCCGGATTTCGAGGCCGTGACCACCGAAGGCCCCATCAAGTTTCATGAGTGGCTCGGCGACAGCTGGGGCATCCTGTTTTCCCACCCCAAGAACTTCACCCCCGTCTGCACCACCGAGCTCGGCCAGGCGTCCCACCTGAAGCCCGAGTTCGACAAGCGCGGCGTGAAGCTGCTCGGCCTGTCGGTGGATGCCATCGACAACCACCCGGCCTGGGTCGGCGACATCAAGGACGCCACCGGCGCCACCTTGAACTTCCCGCTGATCGCGGATGCGGACAAGAAGGTCTCCGACCTCTACGACCTCATCCACCCCAACGCCAACGACACCCTCACCGTGCGCTCGGTGTTCGTCATCGGGCCCGACAAGAAGCTGAAGCTGTCCCTGACCTATCCGGCCTCCACCGGCCGCAACTTCGCCGAGATCCTGCGGGTGGTGGACAGCCTCCAGCTCACCGCCAAGCACTCGGTGGCGACCCCGGTGGACTGGAAGCACGGCGAGGACGTGATCATCGTCCCCTCCCTCTCCGACGAGGCGGCGAAGGAGAAGTTCCCGGACGGCTGGAAGACCGTGAAGCCCTATCTGCGCGTGGTGCGCCAGCCGGGCGCGTGAGGCTTCGGCCCCACCGCTGTTTGCCGCGGGGATTTCCCTGGGTGATTTCCCTGGGGGATTTCCCGCGGCCAGTCTTCCGGCCGGCTCCCCGCCGGCCGGTTTCGTTTCAGGCGACCCGTTCAGGCCGACATGATGTAGTCGCGCAGCTGGGCGCTCTCGCGCTCCATCTCCTCCACGCGGAATTTCACCACGTCGCCGATGGAGATGATGCCCACCAGCTTGTCGCCCGACACCACGGGCACATGGCGGAAGCGGCCCCGTGTCATGCGCTCCATGATCACGGGAATGGTCTCGTCGGGCGTGCAGGTCACCACCGCGCGGGTCATCACGCCCGACAGCGGCTCGGCGAGCACGCCGACCCCCTGCTCGCCGATCAGGCGCACCACGTCGCGCTCGGAAATGATGCCTTCCACGCTCATGGCGTCGTCAACCACGACGATAGCACCGATGCGGCGCCCGGCAAGGCGCGCCACGGCATCCCCCACGGTCGCGTCCGGACCGATGGTGCAGATGTCGTTGCCCTTGCGGCTGAGGATGACGCTCACGGTCATAGGCGTTGGCTCCCTTCTCGTCCTTCCAGGGACCGGCTCCGCTTTGGCCGGCCTTCTCTGGCGTATGGTTTGGAAGAGCGATGATCCCTCGCAATGCGCTGCGACGCAAGCGCACACTAAAGTCGGATACGCTCGGATTGAAGAAAGCGAAGTCGCCCCCTCTCCCGTGTACGGGGAGGGCTGGGGAGGGGGCAAGGCGGCGGGGGGCGCCGGCGTTCAGGCCGGCTGGCGCCGCGGGACCGGATCGAACAATGGGAACAGCAGCAGCCCGGCGACGAAGCCGCCCACATGGGCCTGCCAGGCGATCTGCGCCCCATCCGCCCCCGGCAGCGAAACCCCGACGGCGAACAGCAGGTTGAGGACAAAGAAGGCCGCCACGAACACCAGCACCCGGCGATCGCGGAAACTCTCCAGGAGCGAGCCGGCGGGCTGATGATCAGCAAAGAGCGTGCGCCGCCCCGACAAGGCTCCGCCAGGGGCAAAGGCGAAGCGCACCGCCGCCGCCATGGCGCCGGACACCGAGGCCGACGCGCCGATGAGCGGCACCAGGGCATCGGGATAGCTCAGGTAATGCGCCAGCGCTCCCCCCGCCGCCGTCACCGCGAAAAAGGCGACGAACCGCGCCGAGCCGAAGCGCCGCGCCACCGGCGTTCCGAAGGCCAGGAGCCAGACCAGATTGACGATCACGTGCATCCAGTTGGCGTGCAGGAAGGCGTAGCTCGCCGGCGTCCACAGCTTCGGACCAAAGCCACCCGGCAGGTAGAACAGGGTGTCGGGCAGGCCGTAGCGGGCGGGGACGAAGGCGAAATAGAGCAGGACCTCAAGGTCCGCCTCGTCCGACAGCACGATCACGCGCAGCGCGTGGATGAGCACCAGCGCCAGCGCCAGCACGGCGACCGCGCCAGGCACATTGAAGACGGGCTGCCGATCCGGCACGCCGGGGAAGGAAGGACCTCGGGTCACGCCTTGCACATAGGGACCCGGCCCCGCCGCGGCAAGTAAAATGCGGCGTGTCAAAAAAGCCGGCGGAGCCCCGCCCCCGTCGTGACCAATGGCGCGGCCAGTCCCGACCTGGCACACGGGGCTAGGGCGTTTTCGAGCGAAGTGGATACCGGTTCGCGTAAAGAAAATGCGTGAACTCAATAACCTAGAGCATTTCCACGATTCAGTGAAACGGGGAAATGCTCTAGGGCGGCCGGGCTCCGGAAGGCGCGCGGCCTCTAACTCAAGGAAAGAGCACCCGCCGATCGGCGGGTGCTCCAGGGGCCATGCTACTCGGCCGGAGCGGGGTGCTGGGGCGGCTCGGCCTTGGCCTCGCGGCGCGCGCCGAGGCCGGCGAGCCACCGGGCGAAGACGTAGAAGGTGGGCGTGAAGATCAGGCCGAACAGCGTCACCCCGATCATGCCGGCGAACACCGCCGTACCCAGCGCCTGCCGCAGCTCGGCGCCGGCACCCGCGGCCCACACCAGCGGCACCACGCCGAGGATAAAGGCCAGCGACGTCATGATGATGGGCCGAAGCCTGAGCCGCGACGCCTCCACCGCCGCCTCGCGCCGGCCATGGCCCTGGTCCTCCAGCTGCTTGGCGAACTCGACGATGAGGATGGCGTTCTTGGCGGCAAGGCCGATGAGCACGATGAAGCCCACCTGGGTCAGGATATTGTTGTCCTGCCCCCGCAGGATCACGCCGATGAGCGCCGCCACCAGGCACATGGGCACGATGAGGATGACCGCCAGAGGCAGGGTCAGGCTCTCATACTGGGCCGCCAGCACCAGGAACACGAACACCACGCCCAGCGCGAAGGCGAAGATGGCGGTGTTGCCGGCCTTCTGCTGCTGGTAGGCCAGCGCCGTCCATTCATAGGAGAAGCCCTGCGGCAGCACCTTCGCTGCCAGGTCCTGCATGATCTGGATGGCCTGGCCCTGGGAATAGCCGGGGGCCGGCGAGCCGTCCAGCTCCGCCGCGGGATAGAGATTGTAGCGCGGCACCCGGTAGGGACCGGAAATGTCGCGCACGGTGGTGAAGGAGCCGAGCGGCACCGTCTCCCCGCCCGCGGCGCGCACCCTTATGGAGAGCACGTCCTTGGGATCGAGCCGGAACGGCGCGTCGGCCTGGGCCTGTACCCGGAAGGTGCGGCCGAACAGGTTGAAGTCGTTGACGTAGGACGAGCCGATATAGGTCTGCAGTGCCGCGAACAGGTCGGCGATGTTCACCCGCAGCAGCTGCGCCTTCTGCCGGTCGATGTCGAGGAAGAGCTGGGGTGTGGAGGTCTCGAACAACGAATAGACCTGCATCAGCCCCGGCGTCTGCGCAGCGGCGCCCATCATGGCGTAGGTGGCGTTGCGCAGGGCGAGGAGGCCCGAGCCGGAGCGGTCCTCGATCATCATGCGGAAGCCGCCGGCATTGCCGATGCCCTGCACCGGCGGCGGCTGCACCACGATCATCTGGGCTTCCTGGATGCTCGCCATCTTGCCGAACAGCACCTTCTGCACCGCCGACGCCGTCTGCTCGGGATGGCCCTCCCGCTCGGGGAAGGGCTTCAGGATCACGAACATGGCGCCGGCGTTGGGTGCATTGGTGAAGGTGGCGCCCGAGAAGCCGGCGATGTTGATGACGCGGCTGACGCCCGGCGTGCCGAGCACGAGGTCGCCGGCCTGCTTCATCACCGTCTCGGTGCGCTGCATGGAGGCGCCGGGCGGCAGCTGGGCGGCGATGATGAGATAGCCGCGGTCCTGCTGCGGGATGAAGCCCTGGGGCGTGGTGGTGAACAGATAGCCGCCGAAGGCGACGATGCCCGCATAGACGATGAGCACCAGCGCCACCACGCGCACGAGCCGCGCCGTCAGATAGGCATAGCCGTTGCCGAGCCCCTCGAAGGCCCGGTTGAAGAGGCCGAAGAAGCCCACCACCGGCCGGGCGTACCAGGCCGGCTTCTCATGGGCCGGGCGATGCGGCTTCAGCAGCAGCGCGCACATGGCGGGCGACAGGGTCAAAGACACCAGCAGCGAAATCAGCGTGGAGCCGGCGATGGTGAGGGCGAACTGGCGATAGAATTCGCCGGACAGGCCGGTGATGAAGGCGGTGGGCACGAACACCGCGGTCAGCACCAGCGAAATGGCCACCAGCGCCCCGCCCACCTCGTCCATGGTCTTGTAGGCGGCATCGCGCGGGGAGAGCCCGGCCTCGATGTTGCGCTCCACATTCTCCACCACCACGATGGCGTCATCCACCACGATGCCGATGGCCAGCACCAGGCCGAACAGGGACAGGTTGTTCAGCGAGAAGCCGAACAGGCCCATGACGAAGAAGGTGCCGATGAGCGAGATCGGGATGGCGAGGATGGGGATGATCGCCGCCCGCCAGGTCTGCAGGAACAGGATCACCACCAGCACCACCAGCACGATGGCCTCGCCGATGGTGTGCACCACCGCGTCCACCGACTGCTGGATGAACTGGGTGGGGTTGTAGTAGATGCCGTACTTTAGCCCCTCGGGGAAAGACTTGCCGATGCGCGCCATCTCCGCGACCACCGCATTGCCGGTGGCGAGCGCATTGGAGCCGGGGCGCTGGAACACGCCGAGCTGGATCGAGATGTCCTTGTCGAGGAACGAGGTCGAGGCATAGTCCTGGGCCGCGATCTCCACCCGGCCCACGTCCTTCAGCCGCACCAGTGCCTGGTCGGTCTGCTTGATGACGATGTCGGAGAAGGCCCGCGCGTCCGTAAGGCGCCCGAGGGTGCGCACCGCGATCTGGAAGGCGCGCTGCTGCGGCACCGGCGGCGCATTGAGCACGCCGGAGGCCACCTGCACGTTCTGCGCCTTGAGCGCGGCCACCACGTCCGTGGTGGTGAGGTTGAGCTGGGACAGCCGGTCCGGATCAAGCCAGATCTGCATCGCGTATTCGCGCGAGCCGAACACGGTGATGGAGCCCACGCCGTCGATGCGCGAGAGCACGTCCTTGATCTCGATATTGGCGAAGTTCGAGATGAAGAGCGGATCGCGCGAGCCGTCAGGCGAATACAGGCTCACCACCAGCATCAGGTCGGGCGAGGACTTGGCGGTGACCACGCCCACCTGCTGCACTTCGCTCGGCAGGCGCGGCTGGGCGATGGCGACGCGGTTCTGCACCTGGACCTGGGCGATATCGAGGTTGGTGCCGATGTCGAAGGTGACGGAAATGGAGAAGCGGCCGTCCGCCGTCGAGTTGGACGACATGTAGAGCATGCGCTCCACGCCGTTGATCTGCTGCTCGATGGGCGCGACCACCGTCTCGGCGACGATCTCCGCCGAGGCGCCGGGATATTGGCCGGTCACCGTGATCACCGGCGGGGCGATGTCCGGATACTGGGCCACGGGCAGGCGCAGGTAGGTCACCGCGCCGAGGATCATGACGACGGCGGACACCACCGAGGCGAAGATGGGCCGGTCGATGAAGAAGTGTGAGAAGCGCATCTTCTCACCTCACTTCGCGGTCGTGGCGGCGGGGGCGGCTGCGGGCGGCGGGCTGGCCTCCGCCATCTGCGGGTTGACGGTGATGCCGGGCCGCACGCGCATCAGGCCGTTGACCACCACCTTGTCGTCCGCCGAGAGGCCCGAGCGGATCACCCGCATGTCGCCCGCCAGCGGCCCCAGGGTGACCACCTTCTGCAGCACCTTGTTCTCCGGCCCGATCACATAGACGAACTTGTTCACCTGCTCGGTGCCGATGGCCGAATCCGGCACGGCGAGCGACTGGTAGGGCGCGGAGGAATCCAGCCGGATGCGGGCGAACATGCCGGGGCGGAACAGGCCGTTCTTGTTCTCGAACACGGCACGGCCACGGATGGTGCCGGTTTCCCGGTCGATGACGTTGTTCAGGAAGTCGAGCTTGCCCGGGTGGGTAAAGTCCTTGTCGTCGATCAGCTTGAGGGCGACCGGGTCGCCAGCGACGTCCGCCCCGCCCTTGCGGCGCAGGATGCGCAGCAGCGAAGCCTCGTCGATGGTGAACTCAAAGCGGATGGGATCGATGGAGACGATCACCGCCAGAAGGGTCGGCGTCGCGCCGGAGCCCGCCGCCACATAATTGCCCACCGACACCCGCCGGTCGCCGATGCGGCCGGACACCGGGGCGCGCACCTCGGTGAAGGTGAGGTCGAGCTGGGCCGAATGGACAGCGGCCTGCTGCGACAGCACCGTGGCGGCGGCGGCGCGCGCGGCCTGGGTGCGCTGGTCGAAGGCCTGCTTGGAGATGGCGTTGGAGGTGCGGTCCTCCAGCAGCGTCCTGGCGCGGTCGAGGTCGGCCTTGGTGAAGTCGAGATTGGCGTTGGCCTGGTCGAGATTGGCCTTGGCCTGATCGAGGGCAATCAGATAGGGGCGCTGGTCGATGGTGAAGAGCAGGTCGCCTTCCTTCACCATCTGGCCGTCGGTGAAATGGATCTTGTCCAGATAGCCGGCGACGCGGGCGCGCACGTTCACCTCGTCGATGGCGACGAAGCGGCCCACATATTCGTCCTGGTCGGTGACGGTCTTGGTCTGCGGCGTAGCCACCGTCACCTGGGGCGGCGGCGGCGCGCCCTGCTGCTGGGCGGACGGCTGCCCGCATGCGGCGAGCGGGAGGGCAAACGCAACAAGAAGGACCCAAAGGCGCGGGGCAAGCGTCATGGCAATCCGGCTCCTCGACGGACACATGTCCGCGGACGAAGAAGGGGAGAAGGTTCGGCACCTCCCGCAACCGACGAGCCGAAACCGGAAGACGGCGCATCCGATAGCACACGCTGCCGCAATGCAAAACGGTTCATAGCGGCACAGGCCACGATTGTCGGCCGTCAAGTCCCGGCCGCGGAGGCGGCGCGCCGCCCGGTTGCAACAGCGGAAAAAATGCTGTCAGGGCAATAGGATGGCATGCTCAAGGCCAGCCGAAGACTTCGGCCGGGGATCAGCCGATGGCAAATCACTTCCCCGCGAGCCGGCCGGATTGGCGTCATTTTGATACCATCAATCCCGGCATATCGACAGGCCGGGCGACCCCGAGGGCGGGGCGCCGGGGCAGGATAGCGAGGCACGATGCCGGGGCAAGATATCGGCACGATGCCGACGCGGGGCGGCGATCCGTCCCGGGCCGCGAGATGCCTTTTGGAATCGCCCCCCTTCCCCGTCAACAACCAGAGGGTGTAATCTTCCCTTGGGGATGATGCCGGCCACACGCCGGAACATGGGAGGGGATTGCGAATGAAACTGTCCGCATGGATATTCACGCCGGCACTGCTGCTGCTGGCCACACCGGGGGCGCTCGCACAGGGCACCCAGTCCATCGACCAGATCCGCGCCGCCTGCCAGGCGGAGAACCCGCCCGGGAGGCAGGCGGACCGCTCGACCCTCATCTCGCGCTGCATCGAGCGCAAGAAGCAGGAAGCGGCGGCCCAGAAGAAATAGCGGCTGACGGGCGGCTCCGGGGGCGACTCCGCGCGCCTCAGCCGCCGATCCGGCCCTTCAGCTTGAACGGTGCCATGCCCGCGCGGGCCAGCTCGTCCGCGCGCTCGTTTTCCGCGTGGCCGGCATGGCCCTTCACCCAGTGCCAGCGCAGGGTGTGCCGCTTCAACGCCTCGTCGAGGCGTTCCCACAGGTCCTGGTTCTTCACCGGCTTCTTGTCGGCGGTGCGCCAGCCGTTGCGCTTCCAGCCGTGCATCCACTTGGTGACGCCGTCCTTCAGATAGGCGCTGTCGGTGTGCAGATCCACCGTGCACGGCTCCTTCAGCGCCTCCAGCGCGGAGATGGCGCCCATCAGTTCCATGCGGTTGTTGGTGGTGAGAAGCTCGCCGCCGCTCAGTTCCTTCTCGTGGGCACCAAAGCGCAGGATCGCGCCCCAGCCGCCGGGGCCGGGATTGCCCGAGCAGGCCCCGTCCGTGAACACCGCCACCTCTTTCATGCCGCCAGACCGTAATCCTGCGCGCTGTCCACCGCCTGGTGGAAGCGCAGCTTCTTGAGATATTCCAGCGGGTCCTTGGGACGCACCAGCGCGCCCTCGGGCACGTTCAGCCAGTCCACGAGGCGGGTGAGCAGGAAGCGCAGCGCGGCGCCACGGGCAAGGCGCGGCAGGGCCGCCTTCTCCGCATCCGACAGGGGCCGCACCGCCGCGTAGCCGGACAGCAGCGCCCGCCCCTTGGTGACGTTGTAGGACCCGTCCGGCTCGAAGCACCAGGCGTTGAGGCACACCGCCACGTCATAGGCGAGGAAATCGGTGCAGGCGAAGTAGAAGTCGATGATGCCCGAGAGCTTTTCGTCGAGGAAGAAGGCATTGTCGGGGAACAGGTCCGCATGGATGACGCCCGACGGCAGGCCCTGCGGCCAGCTTGCCTCCAGCGTTGCCAGCTCGCCCTGGATGGCGGCGGCAAGGCCCGGCGCGACGCCGTCCGCCTGCCCATGCGCCGCCTCGAACAAAGGCCGCCAGCCGGCGACGGAAAGGTTGTTGGCCCGCACCATGGCGAAGTCCGCGCCGGCCAGATGCAGCTGGGCCAGGCCCCGCCCCAGCTCGGCGCAATGCTCCGCAGTGGGCCGGCGCACCGACACGCCGGGCAGGAAGGTGACCATGGCCGCCGGCCGTCCTGCCACCTCCGCAAGCACCGCCCCCGAGCGCTGCGCCACCGGCTGCGGGCAGGACAGGCCGCGCGCCGCCAGATGCTCCATGAGGCCGATGAAGAAGGGCAGGTCGTCCCGGTTCACCCGCTTTTCATAGAGGGTGAGGATGTAGCTGCCGCGCGTGGTCTGGACCAGGAAATTGGAGTTTTCGACCCCTTCCGCGATGCCGTGGAAAGAGGTGAGCGTGCCCATGTCGTAGCCGGACAGGAAGGTTTCAAGCTCTGCCGGAGAAACGTCCGTATAGACCGCCACGATCTACTCCGCCGCATCCGGCCGCAGGGCGCGCGGCAGGGGGAAGAACACGTCCTCCTCCGTTGAAGTCACGATCTCGACGCTCACGGCGAAGCGTTCGGCGAAGGCATCGATGATTTCCTCCACCAGCACCTCGGGAGCCGAGGCGCCGGCGGTGACGCCGAGGCTGGCGATGCTGGAAAACACCGTCCAGTCGATCTCGGCCGCCCGCTGCACCAGCACGGCGCGGGCGCAGCCGGCGCGCTCGGCGGCCTCCCGCAGGCGCTGGGAATTGGAGGAATTGGGCGCGCCCACCACCACCAGCGCATCGACCCTGGGCGCAATGGCCTTTACCGCTTCCTGCCGGTTGGTGGTGGCGTAGCAGATGTCTTCCTTGTGCGGCTCGCTCAGCGTCGGGAAGCGCGCGCGCAGGATGGCGATCATCTGCGCCGTGTCGTCCAGCGACAGGGTGGTCTGGGTCACATAGGCGAGGTTTTCCGGATCGCGCGGCATCACCGTGCGCGCGTCCTCGGCGGTCTCGATCAGGGTGAAGGCGCCGTCCGGCAGTTGGCCGATGGTGCCCACCACCTCGGGATGGCCCTCATGGCCGATCAGCAGGATGTGCCGGCCCTTGCGGAAATGCACCTGCGCCTCGCGGTGCACCTTGGTGACCAGCGGGCAGGTGGCATCGATGGCGAACAGCTTGCGGGAACTCGCTTCGTCCGGCACCGATTTCGGCACGCCGTGGGCGGAGAAGATCACCGGCGCGGCGGTGTCCGGCACCTCGTCCAGTTCCTCCACGAAGACGGCGCCCTTCCGCTTCAGGTCTTCCACCACGTATTTGTTGTGCACGATCTCGTGGCGCACATAGACCGGCGCGCCATAGAGCTTCAGCGCCTGTTCCACCGCGTCGATGGCCCGCACCACGCCGGCGCAGAAGCCGCGCGGCGCGGCAAGGAGGATCTTGAGCGGCGGCTTTGCAGCGGCATCCGGCGCTGCGGCGGGGTCCATGGCAGGCTCGATCGAGGGCATCGGGCGAATTGGCGGTCTTGCGGGGCGCCTGTCAAGCCGACGCAACGGCGCGCGGCCGATTTCAGGCGGCCGTTGCGGCACCGCCCGATTTCCGGCCCTCCCGCGCACGGCAATTGCAACTTGCTCCGGGCACGCTTATGTTGTCTCGATCCCGGATAAAGCGATGAGTTCCGCGGTCCGCCCCAGGGGAGGGGTGGCCTTGCGAACCCGCATATGCCGATGCCCTCAAATACCGACGCCTGCAAAGACCCTGGCGTCACCGACCGAACAAGCCCGTGGACCGCAGCGTCCGACGACCAACAAGCCGCAAGAGGCCGCCATGTCGAACATACCTTTGATGCCCAAGGCCACCGCCGTCTGGCTCGTGGACAATACCGCCCTGACGTTCGAGCAGATCGGCGACTTCTGCAAGCTGCATCCCCTTGAGGTGAAGGGCATCGCTGACGGCGAGGTGGCGCAGGGCATCAAGGGCCTCGACCCCATCTCCACCGGCCAGCTCTCCCGCGACGAGATCACCGTCGCCGAGAACAACCCCGACCGCCGGCTCAAGCTGCTGGAATCCAAGGTGCGCCTGCCGGAGCAGAAGAAGCGCCGCGGCCCCCGCTACACCCCGGTCTCGCGCCGCCACGACCGGCCCAACGCCATCCTCTGGCTGCTGCGCAACCATGCCGAGCTGAAGGACGCCCAGATCATACGCCTGGTGGGTACCACCAAATCCACCATCCAGTCCATCAAGGAGCGGACCCACTGGAATTCGGCCCAGCTCTCGCCCATGGACCCGGTGACGCTCGGCCTGTGCAGCCAGATCGACCTTGACCTCGAAGTCCAGCGCGCCGCCAAGGACCGCCCCGCCACCGCCCACGAGGACCGTGGCGCGACCCTGCTGCCGGCGGATATCACCACCGGGCACGACGACCACGAGGAAGCCCCCAAGGGCCGCGAATCCCTCGACCTGGAGACCGTGTTCGCCAAGCTCGGCGGCTCCAAGAAGAACGAGGACGACGACGACGACGAGGATTGATCCCGGATCGGTCCTCCAAAAACGAAAAGCCCTCTTCCGGTGGAAGAGGGCTTTTTGTTTTCGCAGGCTGGACGATGGACACCATCCGGCGTCCCTACGGTCCAGCCCTCAATGGGCCATCAGCACCGGCACGGTCATGGTGGCGAGGATCTCGCGGGTCACGCCGCCCAGCACCAGCTCGCGGATGCGGGAATGGCCGTAGCCGCCCATCACCACGAAATCGGCGCCCTGGTCCGCCACCTCGTTGAGGATGGCCGCCGCGATGGGCTCGCCGGAGGTCACCGGCAGCTTGCGCACCCTGGCGTTGAGGCCATGGCGGGCAAGATGGCGCACCACGTCGGCGCCCACGGTGTCTTCTTCGTCCCGGTGCGACACCACACGGAAGACCTCCACCTCCTTGGTGCGGTGGAGCAGCGGCAGCGCCTCGGCCAGCGCCCGGGCGGCGGGCCGGCTGCCGTCCCACGCCACCACGGCGCGCTCGGCGCTGAACGGCTTGGTCTGCACATAAGGCACGATGAGCACTGCGCGGCCCGATTCCATCAGCACCGTCTCGGCGATCACCTCTTCCGGGCCGGGCCGGTCCGGATCGGGCTGGGCCACCACCGTGAGGTCGAACAGCCGCGCCATCTCGGCGAAGCCGTTGGCGGCGACGCCCAGGGAGGCGGACAGGCTGCGCACCTCGTGGGCGACCCCGGCGGCACTGGCGGCGGCGATGAAGCGCGCCGATGCCTTCTCGGCGGCGGACTGGTTTTCCAGCACCTGCGCCTCGATGAAGTCGGTGGGAAGGGCGCCCATGTAGAAGGGCGGCACGTCGATCTCATAGGCAACCGACAGGCCGGTGAGATGGGCACCGAAGCTTGAAGCGAGGCTCGCCGCAAAATCGCAGGCGCGATCCGTCTCGACCCCTTGGGCGAGATTGACCAGAATGTCGCGAATCATCACACAAGGCCCCCGTTCGGCCGTTTGAACGACGCGACCTTACCCTAAACTCGCCCAAAGTCTCGGGCCTTGATATGCCGCAAGCGCGACCGCTTCTCGCGATCGGCCGCAGCCAAAATGACGACGCGGCCGCCTTGGGGGAAGACGGCCGCGCCAATGGCACGATCAATGGGGGGAATGATCGCGCTGTCCTGTCAACGCGGGGGACATGCGCGGGTTCCGCAGCCTCCGAGAAAATTTCTGCTCCCTTTCGGGGCGGAGGCGGCTAGATGAGTTTGCAGTCTTTGCGCGTGCCGGGCGGAAGTAGCATGACACCTGACCTCAGCATCGTCGTCCCGCTCTACAACGAGGTCGAAGGGCTCCCCTTCTTCCATGCCGACCTGAGCGCCGCCGCCACCGCGGAAGCGCGCGCGCGTGGCCTCAAAATGGAAATCGTCTATGTGGACGACGGCAGCCGCGACGGCAGCGCAACGCTGGCCGCCGGCCTTCCCATGCTCGGCATCGACGTGCAGGTGGTGGCGCTGTCGCGCAATTTCGGCAAGGAGGCCGCCCTCATGGCCGGCCTCGACCATGCCCGCGGCGACGCGGTGATGTTCATGGACGGCGACGGCCAGCATCCGCCGGAGATGATCCCCACGTTCCTGCGCCTGTGGAAGGATGAAGGCTACGACGTGGCCTATGCGGTGAAGGCCGACCGCTCGGACGAGGCGGCGAGCCGGCGCCTGTTCGTGCGCGCCTTCTACAAGCTTTTGAACTTCGGCGCCGCCACCCCCATCCCCGAGGATGCGGCCGACTTCCGCATCCTGTCTCCGCGCGCCGCCGCCGCCTTGCGGCGCATGCCGGAGCGCAACCGCTTCTTCAAGGGCCTGTCGAGCTGGATCGGCTTCCGCCAGATCGCGGTGCCGTACCGGCCGGCGCCGCGCGCCCATGGCTCCACCTCCTGGAGCTTCCTGCGCCTGCTGGGCCTGTCCATGGAGGCCTTGACCTCGTTCTCGCCGGCACCGCTGCGCCTCGCCGCTGCGTTCGGCGCCGTGCTGGCCGGCCTCGCCCTGTTCTACGGTAGCTGGATCGTGGTGGAGCGCCTCGTCTGGGGCATCCCGCTACCGGGCTATCCCTCCCTCGTCGTGGGCCTGATGGTGATCGGCGGCACGCAGCTGCTGGTGATGGGGCTGATGGGCGAGTACATCGCCCGCATCCTCTCCGAGATCAAGGCGCGCCCGGTCTATTACGTGGCCGACCATGTGCTCAACCGCGCCCCCGCCGAGGCCACAGGCCATCCCCTGAGCGGACAGCCCATCGCGGGGCAGCCCTTCGCCGGGCCGGGCCACCCGTCGGCGCTGGCATCGAGGGCCGAGCCGTGAAGCGCCTGGTCCTGTGCGCCGACGACTACGCCATCGCGCCCGGCGTATCGGAGGCCATCCGCCGGCTGATCACGGCGCGCCGGATCAACGCCACCTCGGTGATGACCGTGTTCGACGGCCTCACCGAAGAGGCCCAGACGCTCACGGCCGCGGCCGAGGCGCGGGATGTGAGCATCGGCCTGCATGTGACCCTCACCGGCACCTTCCCCCCGCTCACCTGGGGCATGGCCGGGGCGAACGGGCACTTCCCTGCCCTGTCCCAGGTGGTGCTCGCGGCCCTGTCGCGGCGGCTCGATTCAAAGGCGGTGGAGGCCGAGGTGGAAGCGCAGTTCCAGTCTTTCCTGGATGCCTTCGGCCGGCCGCCGGACCATGTGGACGGCCACCAGCATGTCCATGTGCTGCCGGTGGTGCGCAAGGCGGTCCTGGCCGCCACCGCCCGCTTTGCCCCCCGCGCCTGGCTGCGCGACGTGACCCCGGCCAAGGCGGCGCTCCACGGCTTCGATGCGAAGGGCCGGCTCATCGGCGCCTTTGCCCGCGGGTTCGCGCGGGATGCAGCGCCCTTCGGCCTTGCCACCAATCGCGGCTTCGGCGGCGCCTATGATTTTTCCGCCGACCACGATTTCGCGACCCTGCTCACCCACGTCCTGAAGGGCGTGCCCGATGGTGGGCTGGTGATGGTGCATCCCGGCCGGGTGGATGATCCGCTCACCGCGCGCGATCCCCTGACCCAGCAGCGCGAGGTGGAATTTGCCGTGCTCCACGGGGAAGCCATGCGCGGCATCCTTGACGCCGCCGATGTGAGCCTCGCCCTGCCGGAGGCGCTGCGGAACAGAGCTGCGGCGTGAGCACCGGGGCCTGAACGAAAAAGGCTCCCCGCAGCGCGGAGAAGCCTTCATCGTCAGAACCGAGAGGGGCAGGCCTCAGGCGAGGCCCACCTCGAACTTGGCCGCCGTCTTGGCCTTCACCTCGTCGAGGGTGACGCCCGGGGCCAGTTCCTTCAGCACCAGCGTGCCGCCGCGCTTGGTGAACGCGAACACCGCCAGGTCCGTGATCACGAAGTCGGTGACGTTGGTGCCGGTGAGCGGCAGGGTGCACTTCTCCACCAGCTTGGGCGCGCCGGACTTCTCCACATGCTCCATGAGCACGATCACTTCCTTGGCGCCGGCGACGAGGTCCATGGCGCCGCCCATGCCCTTCACCATCTTGCCGGGCACCATCCAGTTGGCGATGTCGCCGGTTTCGGACACCTGCATGGAGCCGAGGATGGACAGGTCCATGTGGCCGCCGCGGATCATGGCGAACGAATCGGAGCTGGAGAAATAGGAGGTGTCGGGCACCTCGGTCACGGTCTGCTTGCCGGCATTGATGAGGTCGGGGTCCTCCTCGCCCTCATAGGGGAAGGGGCCGATGCCCAGCATGCCGTTCTCGCTCTGGAAGCTCACCGTCATGCCGGGGGGCAGCGCGTTGGCGACCAGGGTGGGGATGCCGATGCCGAGGTTGACGTAGAAGCCATCGCGGATCTGCTGGGCGGCGCGGGCCGCCATCTCGTCACGGGTCCAGGCCATCTCACTTCACCTCTTCGCGCTTGCGGGTGGTCACCTTCTCGATGCGCTTCTCGGCGCCCGTGCTGACGACGATGCGGTCCACATAGATGCCGGGGGTGTGGATGGTGTCCGCGTCGAGCGCGCCGATCTCCACCAGTTCCTCCACCTCGGCGATGGTCACCTTGCCGGCGGTGGCCATCATCGGATTGAAGTTCCGGGCGGTCTTGCGATAGACGAGATTGCCTTCCTTGTCGGCCTTCCACGCCTTGATGATGGAGAGGTCGGCCACAAGGCCCGTCTCCAGCACATAATGCTCGCCGTTGAACTCGCGGGTGGGCTTGCCCTCGGCGATGATCGTGCCGTAGCCGGTCTTGGTGTAGAAGCCGGGAATGCCCGCGCCGCCGGCGCGGATGCGCTCGGCCAGCGTGCCCTGCGGGTTGAATTCCAGCTCCAGCTCGCCGGCCAGATACAGCTTCTCGAACAGCTTGTTCTCGCCCACGTAGGACGACAGCATCTTCTTGATCTGGCCGTTGGCGAGGAGGATGCCGAGGCCGAAATCGTCCACGCCGCAATTGTTGGACACGCAGGTGAGGTTTTTCGCGCCGAGGTCGCGGATGGCGGCGATGAGGTTCTCGGGGATGCCGCAGAGACCGAAACCGCCGGCCATGATCATCATGCCGTCGGCGAGGACGCCCTCCAGGGCACTTTTCGCGTCCGGGTACACCTTGTGTCGCATCGTTTCCTCCTCGGCGCTGGCGCCTCGATGACCTTAAGAGGCCGGTCCCTCAAGCGGAAGCGGGACCAGGCGGAATGGCGCGCCGCCGCGCCGTCACAGGGATGAGACGAGGTGGCCGCCATCGACCACCAGCGTCGTCCCGGTCACGTAGCGGGCGGCGTCGGAACACAGGAACAGGAGCGGACCCTCCAGATCGTCGAGGGTGCCGAGGCGGCGTGAGGGAATGCGCTTCACCAGCGCCTGGCCCGCCGGGCTCGCGAAGAACTCCCGGTTGAGGTCGGTTTCCACATAGCCGGGGCACAGGGCGTTGGCCTGGATGGAATAACGCGCCCATTCCAGCGCCATGGACTTGGTCAGCTGCACCAAAGCCGCCTTGGAAGCCGCATAGGCCGCCACCTGCCCGGCGATGCGTAGGCCAAGAATGGACGCCACATTGACGATACGGCCGCCGCGCCCCGCTTTCGCCATGGCGCGCGCGGCTTCCCGGCCCACCAGGAAGCCACCCTTCAGATTGGTGTCGAGGATGCGGTCCCACCCCTCGGCGGTCTCGTCCAGGAGCGGCGTGGTGCCGGTGACGCCTGCATTGTTGACAAGGATGTCGAGGCCGCCGAACGCCGCCACCACCTCGGCCACCGCCGCTGTGGCCGAAGCCTCGTCGCTCACGTCGAGGGCGATGGGCAGTGCGGTGCCGCCGGCGGCCTCGATACGGGCGCACAATGCGGCACAGGCGTCACGTCGGCGCGCCGCCACGGCCACGCGTGCTCCGGCGGCGGCCAGCCGCTCGGCGAAAAAGGCCCCGAGACCTCCGGACGCACCCGTCACCAAGGCGGAGCGACCGTCGAGCGAAACACGAAAATCCATGGAATGCGTCTCTGGATCGTTTCTCTCACCAGCGCAGGGACCGTTGGCCGGCTCTTCAGGAGGGCGCCCCTGTTTCATAGACGTGGCCCGCGGCGGGACGCAAGGGCCACCGCCCGTCGCGACGCATCCGTGTGGGGCTCAGCGCACATCCCCGGATACCGGGATGCGGAATACACAACTAAAGATTGAATTTATTATTTAAGCAATCATAGGATGCCGCTCCACTTGACGCTGGGAGGGGGTCATGGGCTTCACCATCAACACACGCCATCGACTGGAACAGGACGGCCGCGCGGTCGAACGCATCGCTTCGCCGGCGGCGCACACCGGCGGTACGTTCGGTCAGACGCCGCACATCCTCATCATGCATTTCACCTACGGCGCCTCGGCCCGCTCCAGCGCCTCCTGGTTCCAGGATCCGGACAACAGGTCCAAATCCTCCGCCCATGTGGTCGTCGACCGCGACGGCGCGGTGATCCAGTGCGTGGACTTCGACACCGCCGCCAACCATGCCGGCCAATCGAGCTGGGGCGGGCTGACCTCGTTCAACAACAAGTCGTTCGGCATCGAGCTTGCCAACTGGGGCTATCTGAAGCCCGGTCCCGGCGGGAGCTGGACCTCCTATACCAACGTGCCCATCGCCAGCCCCTTCCTCGCCGCCCACAAGAACGGCAATCCCTATCGTCCATCAGACGCGCCCATCGGCTGGGAGCCCTATTCCCCCGAGCAGATGGCGACGGCGGTGGCCATCGCCCGGGCGCTCGCGGCCAAATACGGCGTGGACACCATCCTCGGGCATGACGACATCGCCCGCGGCCGCAAGTGGGACCCCGGCCCGGCCTTCGACATGGCGCGGTTCCGCAACCAGGTGCTGGGCGACCGCGCCATTGACGGGCCGAACACCTTGACGGTGCGCTCGCCCACCGGCCTCAACCTTCGGCAGGGTGCGGGCACGGAGTTCGCGATGATCGAACAGCTCGCCGACGGCACGCAGGTGGCACCCATCGAGCAACGTGGCAATTGGCTGTTCGTGAACGTGCTCGACGAGGAAGGCGTGGCGCAGAAATCCGGCTGGGTCCACGGCGCGTTCCTCGCCTGAAGGCGGAACCCGAGTGACGGCTGGGCGCGGTCAGTCCTGCGCCCAGCGGTCCGCCGCCGCGTCGTCGCTGGCCTTGGCCTCGACCCATCCGCCAGCTTCAGCGCCGTCCGCCCGCTCCTCCTTCTTCCAGAAGGGGGCGCTGGTCTTCAGCCAGTCCATGAGGAACTCGGCCGCAGCGAAGGCCGCCGCCCGATGCGCCGAGGCGGTGGCGACGAAGACGATGGGGTCGCCCGGCACCAGCCGCCCGTGCCGGTGCACCACGATGGCGCCCAAAAGCGGCCAGCGCGCGCGGGCCTCGGCCAGGTGGCGCTCGATCTCCTCTTCCGCCATGCCGGGATAATGCTCCAGCGTGAGCGCTGCGAGCCCTGTCCCGCCCGCCCCGGCATCGGCCCGGCACAGGCCGGTGAAGGTGACGATGCCGCCCACGTCGGTGCGCCCCTGCGCGAGGCGCGCCACCTCGGCCGCCGCATCGAACGGCGCGTCCTGGATGCGGACGGAAAACACCGCTCAGCCTCCGGTCATGGGCGGGAAGAAGGCCACTTCCCGCACCCCGGCGAGCGAGGCATCCGGCTTGACGTGGCGCCGGTCGAGGGCGGCGCGTACCACCGCCGCATTCTCGAAGGCGTAGGCATGGGCCTCGTCGCGGCCGGCGAGCCAGCGGGCGAGATCGGCCACGGTGGCCACCTCGGCGGGCGGCGCCACCTCTTCCTCCGCCAGCCCGACGCGCTCGCGCAGCCAGGCGAAATACAGGATTTTCACCGCTCGTCCTCCACCAGATGGCGGGCGCCGGCCCGGAAATAATCATAGCCGGTGTAGAGCGTGAGCACGGCAGCGACCCACAGCAGGGTCAGCCCCACCAGGTTCACCCCCGGCAGCACGCTTTCCCCCGCCGGCCCGGTGATCAGCACGCCCACGGCCACAAGCTGGAGCGTGGTCTTCCACTTGGCGAGGCGGGACACCGGCACCGAGACCCTAAGCTCGGCCAGGAACTCGCGCAGGCCGGAGACCAGGATCTCCCGGCACAGGATGACGATGGCCGCCCACAGGGACCAGCCGCGGATGGTACCGTCGGAGGCGAACATCAGAAGGCAGGTGGACACCAGCAGCTTGTCGGCGATGGGGTCCAGCATCCGCCCGATGGCCGATTGCTGCGACCAGGCGCGGGCGAGATAGCCGTCGAAGAAATCCGTGACCGCCGCGGCGATGTAGAGCGCGAGCGCCACCCAGCGCAGCCACAGCCCGCCGGCCAGGATGTCCGACCAGAACAGGCAGGCCGCCACCAGCGGCACCGCCACGCAGCGCGAATAGGTGAGGATATTGGGCAGCGACAGGGCGTGGCTCCGCCCGCCCTGTTCGGGCGCGGACGAGGTGGGGGAACGGGTCGCTGCCTCTACCATCGGGTCTCTTCGTCGGTCGGATGCCGCCTCTGTGTCCGCGCCCCAAGGGAGGCGGACGGCTTCTATTTAGGCTGCGCGGGCGGCCGGCGGAAGCCTCCGCGCAAAACGAGCGGATTGATTGGGCTCACCCGGGCGGCCGTTCGTGAAAATAATCATACACCGCCTTGGCGGTCGCGGCATTGATGCCGGCCACCTGCTCCAGATCGGCCAGCGATGCCCGCTCGATGGCCTTCAGGGTGCCGAAATGGCGCAGCAGCGCGCGCTTGCGGGTGGGCCCGACGCCGGCGATGGCCTGGAGCCCGGCTTCCGTAATGTCCTTCTTCCTCCGCGCGCGGTGGGAGCCGATGGCGAAGCGGTGGGCCTCGTCGCGCAGGCGCTGGATGAAATAGAGCACCGGATCGCGCGGCTCCATGCGGAACGGCGTGCGGCCGGGCAGGAAGAATTGCTCGCGCCCGGCCTCGCGGTCGAGGCCCTTGGCGATGCCCACCAGCGGCACGTCGGTGATGCCCAGTTCGTCCAGCACCGTGCGCGCCGCATTGAGCTGGCCCAGGCCGCCGTCGATGAGCACGAGGTCCGGCCACGGCGAGGCTTCGGTGGCGTCGGGGAGCGCGTCCGCCTCTTCCGGAGCGTCGCCGGACACCTCGGGAGGAAGCTCCTCGACCAACGGGTTCGCCACGACGTCCCCGCCCCGCGCGGGAGCGGGCTGAGGCAAGGGCGCGGTGGTGGCGGGCAACGCAGCTTCGGCCTCCCCCTCCCCTGCCCCCTCTTCCGCCCCCTCGCGCGGCGCCTCCTTCAGCAGCCGCGAGAAGCGGCGGCGCAGCACCTCGCGCATCATGCCGAAATCGTCGCCAGGCACGATGTCCGCCGACTTGATGTTGAACTTGCGATATTGGGATTTGCGGAAGCCTTCCGGCCCCGCCACGATCATGCCGCCCACCGCATTGGTGCCCATGATGTGGGAATTGTCATAGACCTCGATGCGCCGCGGCGGAGCCTTGAGGCCAAAGGTGGCGGCCACCCCCTCCAGCAGCTTGGTCTGGGTGGCGCTCTCCGCCAGCGTGCGGGCCAGGGCCTCGCGGGCGTTCTGGAGCGCGTGGTCCACGAGGTCGCGCTTCTCGCCGCGCTGGGGCGCCGCGATCTCGATCCGATGCCCGGTCTTTTCCGAAAGGGCCTCGGCCAGAAGCCCCTGCTCCTCCACCTTGTGGGACAACAGGATGAGGCGCGGGCAGGGCTTGTCCTCGTAGAACTGCCCGAGGAAGGCGCCCAACACCTCGGCTTCCGACAGCGAACGGTCGGCGCGGGGGTAATAGGCGCGATTGCCCCAGTTCTGGCCGGTGCGGAAGAAAAACACCTCCACGCAGGTGGCACCGCCCTGCTGGTGGCAGGCGAACACGTCCGCCTCCTCCACCCCGCGCGGGTTGATGCCCTGCGAGCCCTGCACGGCCGAGAGCGCGGCGAGGCGATCGCGCAGGCGCGCGGCGCGCTCGAACTCCAGCTCCTGGGACGCCGCCTCCATCTCCAGCGCCAGCTCTTCCTTGATGGCGCGGGAGCGGCCGGACAGGAAGGCGCGGGCCTCGCGCACCAGCTGGGCGTAATCGGCGGGGCTCACCTCGCCGGTGCAGGGGCCGGCGCAGCGCTTGATCTGGTGGAGGAGGCACGGCCGGGTGCGGTTCTCGTAATAGCTGTCGGAGCACGAACGCAGCAGGAAGGCCCGCTCCAGCGCATTGATGGTGCGGTCCACCGCCCACACGCTGGCGAACGGCCCGTAATAATCCCCCGGCCGGTTGCGCGCGCCGCGATGCTTGGTGATCTGCGGCGCTTCGTGATCGGCGGTGATGAGGATGTAGGGGAACGACTTGTCATCCCGCAGCAGCACGTTGAAGCGCGGCTTCAGCTGCTTGACGAGATTGGCCTCCAGCAGCAGCGCTTCCGGCTCCGTGCGGGTGGAGACGAACTCCATGGAGGCGGTGGCGGCGATCATCCGCGCGATGCGGTTGGTGTGGCCCACCGGTCGCGTATAGCTCAGCACCCGCTTCCTGATGCTCTTGGCCTTGCCCACATAGAGCACGGAATTGTCCGCCGCGATCATGCGATAGACGCCCGGCCCCGCAGGCGCATGCTTGACCGCGCGGATGATGGCGTCGCGCCCGCTGGCAAGGCTTTCCGCGCCGGGCGGCGGCGCCTCGGTGGCGTCGAGGATGAGAAGGCCCGCCTCGTCCGCCGCCTCCATCTCGTCCGATTCGGGCGCAAGGGCGGCCTGATCGTCGCGGGCGAAGGCGACCTCGGGCGGGTCGATGGGGCGTCTGCCGGTCATGGAGCCTATGTAGTGCGCCCGGCCGCCGGAGGGAATCTCCCCCCGAGCCATGGGCGTTAAGACACGCTCAACCACGCCGCCAACGCCTGACCTACCCTGGTGGTGGACAACGCGCCGCGATCCATATTTTTTCGTTTTAAATCATGGCCTTACGAAATTAACAGCCCGTTAGGCATGCGCGCGGCGGGCCTCTTGGAGACAGGATTGGGCAAGGTTCGTCTGCAAGGGTGCGTCGACTGCCGGGGCGAAAAGGCCGGCAGGACCCCTGGAGGACAGTTCATGCGTTCCCGTCTGCTTGCTTCCGCCACGCTTCTGGCGGGCGTCGTGCTCGCCGCTCCGGCGGTCGCAGCCGACCTTTCCGGTCGCTATCCCGCGCCCTACGTGCAGCCCGTCGCGGCCTTCACCTGGACCGGCTTCTACATCGGCGCCAATGCCGGCTACGGCTGGGGCTCCACCGTGAACAGCGATCCGGGCGGCTTCATCGGCGGCTTCCAGGCCGGCTACAATTTCCAGTTCGCCAGCCCGTTCGTGCTGGGCCTCGAAACCGACTTCAACTTCTCCGGCCTGTCCGCCGGAGGGTACAGCCTGGACTATCTCGGCACCGTGCGGGCGCGCCTCGGCTGGTCGTTCGACCGCGTGCTGGTCTACGGCACCGGCGGCTTCGCCTACGGCCAGAGCAGCCTTGATGTGCTCGGCCTCTCCTCCAGTTCCACCCAGACCGGATGGACCATCGGCGCCGGCGCTGAAGTCGCCTTCGACCGCAACTGGAGCGCGCGCGCTGAGTATCTTTACGTAGACCTTGGCAGTGCAACCTATCCGACAGTCATCGGCCCCGTGGAAAGCGGCATCAACGCCAATATTCTACGGGCAGGCGTGAATTATCGCTTCTGAAAGCAAGGCATGACCCAAGGGCAAAGATTGAGGCGAAACCTTGCCACCGTCTCATGTTTGCCGCTTTTACCAAAGGTCACGCCACAAAGCTGAACAAGTGCTAGGACTTTGCCACATCTCCGCCCGGTTTGATTTGGGGGGTGTGGCCCGTTCGCTACAGACGACCGCATCACCTGGCTGTATGACGTAACCACTCGTCGGCGAGGCCCCCGGGCTGGACCGATTGACCAACAAAGGTATCGATCATGTTGAAGCGTGCACTCCTGGGCGCCACCGCCCTCGCCCTCCTCGCCGGCTCTGCGTCCGCGGCGGATCTCGCCACCCGCTATCCCGTGAAGGCGGCGCCCATCCCGGTGCAGACTTTCTCCTGGACCGGCTTCTACATCGGCGGCAACGTCGGCTGGGGCTGGGCTGACAACACCTACGACGTCACCCCGTTCGGCTCGCTCGTCGGCTATTCCTACAGCCCCGGCACCAGCAACGGCTTCATCGGCGGCTTCCAGGTCGGCTACAATTACCAGTTCGCCAACAACGTCGTGATCGGCGTCGAGGCCGACCTGGACTGGTCCGACATCGGCAGCTCCACCATCGTGACCGGCGGCCCGTTCACCGGCGGCGAAATCTCGCAGAACATTGACTATTTCGGCACGATCCGCGCCCGCCTCGGCTACGGCATCGACCGCTTCCTGCCCTACATCACCGGCGGCGCGGCCTGGGCGAAGAGCAACTTCTCCGACTTCTACGGCTACAGCTACAACAACACCAAGTGGGGTTGGAGCGCTGGTGCCGGCGTCGAGTACGCCATCACCAACAACTGGACGGTCAAGGCCGAGTATCTCTATCTCGGCTTCGAGAAGAGCAGCACCAACGACTTCTTCGGCGACACCTATTCCGTCGGCTCGAACCTCAGCACCGCCAAGCTGGGCGTGAACTACAAGTTCTGATCCCGCGCCAGCGCGAGACGTTTCGTGACGTGAAGGGGCTCCCGGCCATGCCGGGAGCCCTTTTCATTTTGGCCAACCCGCACCGGCGGACGCACGCATTCGTGAATGCGAATCGGCCCCCGCCACCGCTTTGCCGCCAAGCCGCCCTTGCCTCGCCCGCGCAACGGGCCAAGTTGAAAGTGGAAACACGCGGGAGCGGAGACGCGGGAGCGCGGCCATGGGACGGAAAGTCTTCGGCGAATCGGGCAACGCCCCTTGGGGTGCGCGTATTGCCATGCCCGGATTTGCCCTGCCCGCACTCGTCCTGCTCGCGCTTGCGGCGGCGTTGTCGGCCGGACCCGCCGCGGCGGCCGATCTGGGACGCCCGATGCCCCCATCGATTCCTGCGGCGGTTCCTGCCCCGGTGTTTTCGTGGACCGGCTTTTATATCGGCGCCAATGCCGGCTATGGCTGGGGCTCGGGCCAGGATGCCCTCGGCGTTGCCGGCGTCGACCCCAAGGGGTGGTTCGGCGGCGGCCAGGTCGGCTACAATTACCAGTTCGGCAACAATGTCGTGGCCGGCATCGAGGCGGACATTCAGGGCGGCGACATCAGCGGCCATGCGGCCGGCCCCCTCGGAGGCCAGCTTGGCGTACTCGGCCTGTCCAGCACCCTCGATACATTCGGCACGGTGCGCGGCCGGCTCGGCTATGCCTTCGGCCCGATCCTGCCGTATGTCACCGGCGGCTTTGCCTGGGGCAACAATTCCATCGACTATCTGGGCGCCAGCCAGTCGCAGACCCACACCGGCTGGACCGCGGGCGCCGGCATCGAATATGCGCTCACCGACCACTGGACTGCGAAGACCGAATATCTCTACACGGATCTCGGCTCCAAGTTCTACGACACAATCGGCGCCAGCGCCGGCGTGACCTCGCAGACCGCCAAAATCGGCATCAACTACAAGTTCTGATCAGGCGCGGGCTGGTCGGGTTGTTCAGATCACGTTGTTCAGATCACGAGGCATCGACCCTGAGCGGGATCGGCTTCTCCTCGCCCCGCTCGTCGCGCACGGCGAAGTGGTAGGCGCCGTGGCTGTCGCGCGTCACCTCGTAGGTGAGGCGGCCGACCACGCGATTGTCCTTGTCAAAGGTCAGGACGCGCGGGCGCAGCGTCACGATCTCCCCTTCCGTCACATAGACCGAATTGCAGATGATGACCTCGTCGCCCGGCTGGCAGGTGCGGGCGGCGGCGCCGTTGAGCACGCAGCAGCGCGAGCCACGCTCGCCGAGGATGACATAGGTGGAGATGCGCGCACCGGAATTGCGGTTCCAGATCTCGACGAATTCGAGCGGCAGGATCCCCGCCTGCTCGCAATGCTCGGGATCAAGCGTGATGGAGCCGTGATAATTGAGGTCGGCCCCCGTCACGGTGAGCCCGTGCAGCTTGCCGGCGACGATCTTGCGCATGTTCTGCCGTCCTCCCCTCCAGATCGGTCCAACCCACCTTGCGCCAATGATCCGGCCGCGGGTGGTGCTGCGTTGTCTTGACGCGACCCAGGTTCCATCGCGCTTGAAGACCCGTGCGAAAAGCGCGCTGTGATAAGCCCTGCGGCCCGCCGAGGGAAGAGGCGCGCCATGCGCCGGCGCGACATGCCGGTAACACGGCGATGCAATTCTTGAACGTGGCGGGAGCGTGGATTTGACGCCGCTCCTCGCCTTTTAAACGATGATCGTGCTAGAGCCCGCATTCGTTGAATGATGGATGAGGGCTGAAATGGCTCATACGGCAGCGCCCGGCACGGAGCGCGCCCAGAAGCGCCCGGCCGACACCGAGCGGGTGCGCATCGGCGTCACGGGTATCGGCATCATGGGCTCCAACCACGCCCGCGTGCTGTCCCAGCTTCCCGGCGTGGAACTCGTCGCCGTGGCCGATCCGGACCAGGAGCAGGCGCAGCGCGTCGCCAACTTCCTCGGCTGCCGGGCGGTGGGCGACCATCGCGCCCTGCTTGACCTCGGCCTCGACGCCGTGGTGGTGGCCGCGCCGACCCATCTGCACCACCCCATCGCCCTCGACGTGATCGCCGCCGGCTGCTCGGTGCTGGTGGAAAAGCCCGTCGCCTCCACGGTGGAGGAAGGCCGCGAGATCGTCGCCGCCGCCCGCGACAAGGGCGTGACGCTGATGGTCGGCCATGTGGAGCGCTTCAATCCCGCCGTCCGGGCGGTGAAGGACGCCATCCGCGACGAGAACCTGCTCTCCATCGCCATCACCCGCGTGGGGCCGTTCCCGCCGCGCATGTCCAACGTGGGCGTGGTGATCGACCTTGCCGTGCACGACATCGACCTCATCCGCTGGTTCACCGGCTCGGATATCCTTGAGGTGCAGCCGCAGACCTCGGCCGCCATCGCCGAGCGGGAGGACATCGCCCTCCTGCAGTTCCGCACCACCTCGGGGGTGCTCGCCCACATCAACACCAACTGGCTGACGCCCTTCAAGGCGCGCACGGTGCATGTGGCGACCCGCAAGAAGTACGTGATCGGCGATCTCCTGACCCGCCAGGTGACCGAGCATTTCGACTACCGGCCGGACGGCTCCTATTCCACCCGCCACCTGCCGGTGGCCTATGCCGAGCCGCTGCGCGCGGAGCTGGAGAACTTCATCTCCGCCGTGCGCACCGGCCGCGCGCCGGAAGTGACCGGCGAGGAAGGCGTATCGAGCCTGGAAATCGCCATCTCCTGCCTGCCCGGCTCGGCCGCCGCCAAGGCTGCGCCCGAGACCGCGCTATCCGAGACCACGGCCGAGAAGCGCCGCGCCCTGGGCTGAACCCCAGCGTGCGGGCCGGGGCGGCCACGGCGGCCTCCGGAGCCGCGCGCTTCGCACCGGCACGCGTCAGACCCACGCGTCAGACCAGGGGCCGTGAGCCTGTCTCATCGGCCCTTGTCCCAGCCCGCGCGACGCCCGGTCGAAGCTCGGGCCGTTGCAGAGCGCCCCGCCGCACCTGCGCCATTCCGCCCGCCCGACGGGTACCTGACAGGGATCATCCATGACGTCTCCCGCGACGGCCCAGACCACCACGGCTCCCAGCACGACTCAGAATGCCCCCATCCCCTTCATCGACCTTGCCGCCCAGCGTGCGCGCATCGGCGCCCGCATCGACGAGAAGGTGCTGGACGTGCTCGCCTCCTGCCGGTTCGTGAACGGGCCGGAAGTGGGCGCCTTCGAAGCGCAGCTCGCCGCCTTCGCCGGCGCCAAGCATGCCGTCTCGTGCTCCAGCGGCACCGATGCGCTGGCGCTGCTGCTGATGGCCTGGGGCGTAAAGGCGGGCGACGCGGTGTTCTGCCCGGCCTTCACCTTCTGCGCCACCGCCGAGGTGGTGCCCTATGTGGGCGCGACCCCGGTGTTCGTGGACGTGAAGGCAGACACCTTCAACATGGACCCGGACAGCCTGGAACTGGCCATCGCGGTGGCCATCGAGCAGGGGCTGACCCCGCGCGTGGTGATCCCGGTGGACCTGTTCGGCCAGCCGGCGGACTATGACGCCATCCTGCCCATCGCGCAGAAGCACGGCCTGAAGGTGCTGTGCGACACGGCCCAGGGCTTCGGCGGCACCTGGAACAACAAGCGCACCGGCTCCATCGGCGATGCCACCGCCACCTCCTTCTTCCCGGCCAAGCCGCTCGGCTGCTACGGCGACGGCGGCGCCATCCTCACCGACGACGCGGAGCTGGTCGCCGTGCTCAAGAGCCTGCGCGAGCACGGCCAGGGCGTGGACAAATACCAGAACGTGCGCATCGGCATGACGGGCCGCCTCGACACCATCCAGGCGGCGGTGCTGATCGAGAAGCTCGCCATCTTCGAGGAGGAGATCGCGGCGCGCGACCGGGTGGCGCGCCGCTACAACGAACTGCTCAAGGATGTCGCCACCGTGCCGGCGGTGGACCAGCGCGCCACCTCGGTGTGGGCGCAATACACCATCCGCCTCGCCCCCGGCGTGCGCGACGGCCTTGCCGACAGGCTGAGGGCGCAGGGCGTGCCCACGGCGGTCTACTACCGCCTGCCCATGCACCTGCAGCCGGCCTACAAGCACTATCCCTCCGCCGGCGCCATCCTGCCCGTGTGCGAGACCCTGGCGGAGGAGGTCATCTCCCTGCCCATGCACGCTTATCTCGACGAGACCACGCAGGACCGCATCGTCGCGGCGGTGAAGCAGGCCCTCGCCGAGGGGTGAGTAGGCCGCGGCGGAGGCTCAACGCCCCGCCGGCAGCGGACGCTGGACGAGGTCGAAGACCTCGCCGGCGTTGGCAATGCCGAGAAATTTGAGCCCCTCTTTCTCTGGTCCGAACAGGATCGTGCCCTGCTCCCGATTCCCATCGAGAGTGACCGCGCCGATGTGCGCGCGGTCCAGCGCGACAAAACGGCCTTTGCCTCGCTCGTTCCACATGAGCACGCGACGGTCCGTTACTGCGTAGAAGGTCAGCTTCCTCGACCAGGCATCATAGAAATATCGTCCCACCAGCATGTAGACGGCGATGATGATGAAGGGGGCTGCGACAAGATTGAATAATGCCGGACCATCGGACGGCAGGCTGAACAGCCCGAATGCGGGTATGCCGCCCCAGAGCAAGAAAAAGAAAGTTGTATAGATATCCCCGCGCGTGAAGACGATGCCTTGCTTCGGCTGGCCAGCCCATAAGATCCGCTCACCGGGGAGAAGCTGACCGGTAAGGCGCATCTCCGCTTCAAACAACGCCATCGCCTTCTGCCTCCGCCCGCGAGGCGACTGCGCCGCCCGATCTCAACCTGCGAAGGCATACAACAAACGCAACCCTGGCGGGAACGCAAACGGCGGGACGTTTGGTCGCCCCGCCGTTTCGTCCTGTCATACCGGTGGCCAGCAATCAGCCCTAGCCTTCACTTGCCGCGCTTGAAGCTGTTCCAGGTCTTGGTGATGACCCGCTGCACCGCCGGCTCGTTGGTGGTGACGATGAACAGCCGCTCGAACGTGTCCTTGTCCGGGTAGATGGACGGATTGTTCAGGATGTCCTTGTCGATGAACTTCTGCGATTCCAGGTTGCCGTTGGCATAGGAGATGAAGTTCGTATTCTTCGCCGCCACTTCCGGCCGCATCATGTAGTTGATGAAGACAAGGGCGTTGTCTACGTTCTTCGCATCCTTGGGGATGGCGAAGTTGTCGAACCACATGAGCGCGCCCTCCTTCGGGATCACGTAGCTCACGTTCACCAACTGCCTCTTGGTCTTCTTCGCGGCCTCTTCGGCGCGGGTCTTGGCCTGGAAAATGTCACCCGACCAGCCCAGGGCCAGACAGATGTCGCCGCGCGCCAGGGCATTGATATAGCCCGAAGAATCAAACTTCTTGATATAGGGGCGAACCTTCATCAGAAGCTCGCCAGCCTTGGCGATGTCGTCCGGGTTCTTGGAATTGGGATCGATCCCCAGATACTTCATGGCGGAGGGGATCACCTCCTCCGGGCCGTCCAGGAAATAGACGCCGCAATCCTTCAGCTTGGAAAGAATTTCCGGCTTGAACACGATGTCCCATGTATTCATGGGAATGTCGCCGAGCCGTTCCTTCACCTTGTCCACGTTGAAGCCGATGCCGGTGGTGCCCCACATGTAGTTGACGGCGTGGGCATTGTCCGGATCGTAGACGGCGAGGCGCTTGGTCACCTCCGGCCAGGCATATTGCAGGTTCGGGATCTTCGACTTGTCGAGGGTCAGGAAGATGCCCGCCTTGATCTGGCGCTGGAGGAAGGAGCCGGTGGGCACGACCACGTCGTAGCCGGTCTTGCCCGCGAGCAGCTTCGTCTCCAGCACCTCGTTGCTGTCGAAGACGTCATAGCGGACCTTGATGCCGGTTTCCTTGGTGAAGTCCTCCAGCACCGTCGGATCGATATAGTCCGACCAGTTGAAGATGTTGATGACCTTGTCCTGGGCCGAAGCCGCGCCGGTCAGGCTCAGCGTGGCCAGTAGAACTGCCGCTACGAAATGACGACGCATCCGCCGTTCTCCTCTGGAAAGGGGGGTTGTTTTCCTTCGCCCCATGAGGCCAAGGCTATGGTGTCGCGACGGGGTCCTCAACAGGAAACGCGGGGCTTCACAGATAGGTTTCGTACTCCAATGGCAGAATGACCCTGCGGAAGGCGCCAAGCTCCTCCCGCTTCATCGCCGCATAGATGCGCCGGTAATCCACACCAAAATTTCGGGCGATAAAGTCCGAGGCGGCAAAGCGTGCCACCGCTACCTCCATGTCGGGGGACAGGCGCTCGCCTTCATGCTCGTAGGCGTTGCCTTCCAGCGGCGGCGGCGGCTCGATGCCCTGCTCCAGGCCTTCCAGCATGCCGGCGAGGATGGCGGCGAGCACGAGGTGAGGGTGGGCCTCCGCCCCGGCGATGCGGTGCTCCAGCCGGCGGGCGTGGCGCGGCCCGTTGGGCACGCGCACCGCCACCAGGCGGTTGTCGAAGCCCCAGCTCGCCGATGTCGGCGCGTAGCTGCCCGGCACCAGGCGGCGATAGCCGTTGAAGCTCGGCACGAAGATCAGCGTCGCGTCGGCCATGCTGGCGAGCAGGCCCCCCGCCGCGTGGCGCAGGGCTTCGTCTCCCACGCCGCCCTCGCGGGCAAACAGGTTGCCGCCGGCCTGCTCCATCAGGCTCACATGGACGTGCATGCCGTTGCCGGCAAAATCCGCCAGCGGCTTGGCCATGAAGCTGGCCTTCAGCCCGTGCCGGCGCGCCACGCCGTCGATCAGCCGGCGCAGCAGCACCGCGTCGTCGGCGGCGCCGAGCGCATCCACCCGGTGGTAGAGATTGACCTCGAATTGCCCCGGCGCCGCCTCCGAGATCACGGTATCGGCGGGCAGCCCCTGCACCACGCAGGCGGCGCGCATGTCGTGCAGCACCTCGGCGAAGGCGTCGAGGTCGGACATGGCATACATGTTCTGCCGCGCCTGCCCGGTGGCCCGGAACACCGGCTCGGGCGGCGCGCCCGGCACGTCGGACGGCTTCAGCAGGTAGAATTCCAGCTCGAAGGCGACGCAGGGGATGAGCCCGCGCGCGGCGAAGCGGTCCACCACGGCGGCGAGCTGCTGGCGCGGATCGAGCTTCCACGGCCTGCCGCGGGCCGAGCCGTCCGGCTCGTGCATGGTGATGAGCACCTGCGCGGTGGGGCGCAGCGCCCAGGGCACCGGCTTCAGCGTGCCGGGCACCGGCCAGCACAGGCCATCCTTGTCCCCGGTCTCCATATGGATTTCGGTGGCCTCCACCTCGCAGCCCCAGATGTCGAGGCCGAAGATGGAGAGCGGGATCGCCACCCCGTCCTTCCAGATCTTGCCGAGGGAATGGCCCGGAATCCACTTGCCCCGCAGCACCGCCGAGGTGTCGGGCAGGAGAACCTCCACCACGTCCGGCGCGCCGAAGGCCGTCAGATAATCCGCCACCTCGTCCGTGACCCCGGGGGCCGCGGCATCGTCGGGTCGACGGTCTGGAACCTGGACCTGCATGACACTCCATTCGAAAAAACGTCGTTTCCCTGTGCATCCAAGCGCGAAGCGCGGGAACCTTCAAGCGCGACGATGATTATGCACCTGCAGCGGCACTGCGCGAGCCGGGGAAGAAGCCATGGGGCGCAGCCATGCGGTGCCTGTAACGGAACGGAACGTGACCAGCAGATGAGGACGACGGCGAGCCCCCCGCGAGGGTCATTCTCATCGCCGCACCGCGAGGAAGCACAGGGCGGCCCCGAACGTTCAGGAGGGGATTCACCATGGCGCTGGTGATGCCAGCCGCACCCGCAGCCCCTGCTCCCGCAGCCCCTGCACCCGCACCCCCTGCATCGGCCGGCCGGCTGAGCCTTCCCGGCCCGACGCTGCTGCTGGTCCTCGGCTTTGCGGTGCTCGCTTCCATCAGCGCCCTCTCCATCACGCTGGTGTACCGCGCGCAGGACGACGCCGACAACGTGACCCACACGTTGCGCGTGATGAACGCGATTTCACAGTTGCAGATCATGATTCGGCGGGCAGAAAGCGCCGAACGGGGGTTTCTCATCACCGGCGGCGACGGCTTCCTGCGGTTTTACGAGGAGTCCAGGGCCCGCGCCCTGCCGACCCTCGACGAGATCGGCAAGCTGACGCAGGACAACCCGGTCCAGCAGGCCCGCGTCGCGGAGGCACGGCCACTCCTGCAAATCCGGTTCGAGGCCTTCGAGCGCGCCATCGCCCTGCGCCGCAGCGGCGATGTGGACGGCGCCCAAGCGGACCTGAAGTCCGACCGCACCGAGGGCGCCATGACCCGCCTCGGCACCATGCTCGTCGACATGAAGGCGGCGGAGACGCAATTGCTCGACAGCCGGGCCGCGGCGTCGCGGCACAGCGCCGCCTGGCTCACCGCGGTGAGCGCCGGCGGCTTTGCCGTGGTGCTGGCCCTCGGCGGCCTCGCGCTCGCTCTCAACCGGCGCAACATCGCCGCCCTTGAGGCCGCGCAGAAGGAGCTGGAGACCGTCAATGCCGGCCTGGAGCAGCGGGTGGCCGCGCGCACCGCCGATCTCAAGGAAGCCAACGACGAGATTCAGAGCTTCGCCTACATCGTCAGCCACGACTTGCGCTCGCCTTTGGTGAACATCATGGGCTTCACCAGCGAGATCGAGACCATGCGCACCGAGCTGTTCCAGCGGCTTGCCCGACTGCGCGAGACCGCGGGCGACGCACCGGACGCGGACGCCGAGATGGCCGCCGATTTCGAGGAGGCGCTGGGCTTCATCAAGACCTCCATCACCCGCATGGACCGCCTGATCAATGCCATCCTCGCCCTGTCGCGGGAGGGGCGAAAGGAGTTCATGCCCGTGGACGTGGACGTGGGGGAACTGATCGCCGGCATCGCCGGCTCCATGGCCCACCAGACCCACGAGGCGGGGGCGCAAATACGGGCGGCGCGGCTGCCCGTGATCCATTCCGACCGCCTGGCGCTGGAGCAGGTCTTCACCAACCTCCTCGACAACGCCCTGAAATACCAGCGCGAGGGGGTGCCCGGCCTGATCGAGGTGAGCGCGGTGGACACGCCCGGCTTCGTCACCTTCATCGTCAAGGACAACGGCCGCGGCATCGATTCCAGGGATCGCGGCCGGGTGTTCGAGCTGTTCCGCCGCTCCGGCCGGCAGGACCGGCCGGGCGAAGGCATCGGCCTTGCCCATGTGCGGGCGCTGGTGCGACGCATGGGCGGACTGATTTCACTGGATTCCACCCTCGGCGAAGGCTCGACCTTCAAGGTCACGCTGCCGCGCCGCCTGCCCACCGACAACGGACCCAAGGACACATGACCGAACACGTCACCATCGTGATGATCGAGGACGACGAGGGCCACGCGCGCCTCATCGAAAAGAACATCCGCCGCGCCGGGGTGCGCAACGACATCCTGCCCTTCACCGACGGCACCAGTGCGGTCAACTTCCTGTTCGGCGCGGACGGCAGCGGGCGCGATCATATGGGCCGGGCCCTGCTGGTGCTCCTCGACCTCAACCTGCCGGACATGACCGGCGTGGAGATCCTCGCCCGCATCAAGCAGAACGAGCACCTCAAGCGCTCGCCCGTGGTGGTGCTCACCACCACCGACGACAAGGTGGAAATCCAGCGCTGCTATGATCTCGGTGCCAACGTCTATGTGACCAAGCCGGTCAATTACGAGAATTTCGCCAACGCCATCCGCCAGCTCGGGCTGTTCTTCTCCGTCATCCAGGTTCCGGAGACCGACTGATGGACGGCTCCGTCCCCGACCCCTCCGCCCCACTCCAGGACGGGACATCCGCGCCGCCGGCCCCGCTGCGCGTCCTCTATGTGGACGACGACCCGGCGCTGGGGCGCCTCGTGCAGCGCCAGCTCGCGCGGCTCGGGTTCGAGGTGGTGCTGGCCGGCTCCGGAGAGGAGGGGCTGGCGCTGGTGGCGGCGGAGCGCTTCGACGTGGTGGCGCTTGACCACTACATGCCGGGCCAGGACGGCATCACCACCCTACGCGCCATCCGCGCCCTCGATCGTCCCCCGCCGGTGGTCTATGTCACCGGCGCCCAGGACGGCCGCCTCGCGGTGGCGGCGCTGAAGGCCGGGGCCGCCGACTATGTGGTGAAGGAGGTGCAGGCCGATTTCATCGAACTCTTGCGCGCCGCCTTCGTGGCGGCGGTGGAGCAGGTGCGCATGCGCCGCGCCCATGAGGCGGCGGAGGCCGAGATCCGCGCCGCCCGCGACCGCTTCGAGGCGCTGGCCGCCGAACGCGCCCTGCTGCTGCGCGAGATGAACCACCGGGTGGGCAACTCACTTCAGATCATCGTGTCGCTGCTGAACGTGCAGGCCAGCGCCACCGAGGACGGGCGGGTGAAGGAGGCGCTGAACGCCGCCCGCAACCGCGTCTCGGCCGTGGCCCAGGTGCATCGCCGGCTCTATACCTCCGACCAGATCGCCACCGTCGCCCTCGACCAATATATCGGCTCGCTGCTGGACGACCTGCAGGTCTCCGCCCACCGGGACCATGGCGGCATCACCATCACCCTCGATGCGGACCCCATCCATATCGATCCGGATCGCGCCGTGGCGGTGGGCATCATCGCCACGGAACTGGTGATCAACGCCATGAAATACGCCTATCCCGGTGGCCAAGGCGCGGTGCGGGTGGCGCTGAAGCGGCAGGGCGAGCGCATCGACTTCGCGGTGGAGGATGACGGGGCCGGAATGGGGGCCCAAATGGGGGCGGGCAAGGCGGCGCCGAAGGCCGCGGAGAGCGGCGCCGGCCCGTCCACCGGGCTCGGCACCCGCATCGTGCGGGCCATGTCCACCAAGCTCGGCTGCGAGCCCACCCTGGATGCACGGGCGACCGGCACCTGCGTGCGGCTCACCTTCCGCCTCGCCGAGCACGGGTGAGGGCACCGCTAGAGCATTTCCCCATTTCACTGAATCGGGGAAATGCTCTAGGTCATTGAGTTTACGCGTTTTCTTTACGCGAACCGGTATCCACTTCGCTCGAAAACGCTCTAGGCGGTGCTCTCACCCCTTGCCCAGATGCGCGCGGCTCAGATGCGCGGGACGATGATGAGCCGTTCCACCGGCTTGTCGCCGAGGAGGTGGGAGGTGACGATCTCGTCGATGTCCTCCGGGGATTTCGGCGTGTACCAGATGCCCTGCGGATAGACGACCATGATGGGACCCGCCTGGCAGAAGCTGAGGCAGCCCGAGGAGGTCATGGCGATATCGCGCCGGCCGGAGGCCTCAAGCTTCTTGCCCAGCCGCTCCCACAGGGGCGCCGCGCCATTGGCCCCGCACGAGCCCCGCGGATGCTGCGGCGGCCGCTGCGTGAAGCAGCAGAACACGTGGTACGTGTAGACCTGCGGGATATCGAGGACTTCGCTTTCGGCAGCTTCAGACATGACGGCTCACGACTCAGTGGGGCTGGTCTGGAGCCATTCAAAATACGTGCCGGAGTCGTGGACGCCTTAAAAATCCGTGTACTGCCAATATATTGGCATGAACCAACCCTACCGTCGGGTGGGTGTGCGCGCCGGCCAAAGCAGACAAGGGCGGGAAAGCGACACAGAAGGGTTCTCACCCACTCCTCCCTGGCAAGCGGGAGAGGGGTGCGGCCGGCGCCCCCCCAATCGTCACCGTCCGGCTTGACCGGAGGGTCTGTCGCGCCACTGTGCACTCCCCCCCGTCGTGTTGTCCCGGTCGGGCCATGGGCCGTCCGGTCAAGCCGGACGGCGACGGTGCTCTATCGTCTTAAGGCGCGCGCCCCTCATGCGGAAAGATCACCGGGTGGCCCGCCGCACCCCGCGACAGGGACACCGCCCAGCTCCGCTCACTCTGCTCCGCTCACTCTGCTCCGCTCATTTGGCGGTGAAGAGCGAATCCAGCTTGGCGCCGGAGGCGAAGTGCTCGGCCTGGAGCTTCTGCCAGCTGCCGAACACATCCTCCACCTTCACCAGGCGCACCGGCGGGAACTGGCCCTTGAACGCCTCCACCACCTTGGGATCCACCACCCGGTGGAAGGCCTTGGCGGCAATGGTCTGCCCGGCGGGGGAATACAGGAATTCAAGATAGGCCGTGGCCGTGGCCCGCGAGCCGCGCTTGTCCACCACCTTGTCCACCACCGCCACCGGGAACTCGGCGAGCAGGCTCACGGAGGGCACCACCGTCTCCAGCTTGCGGTCGGGATAGAGGCCCTCGATGGTCCGCGTCTCGGCCTCGAAGGTCACCAGCACGTCGCCGGTGTCGCGCTCCACGAAGGTGGTGGTGGCGGCGCGGCCGCCGGTGTCGAACACCGGCACGTTGGCCAGCAGCTTCTTCACGAAGGCGTCGGCCTTGGCGGTGTCGCCCTTGAACTGCTCCAGCGCGAAGGCATAGGCGGCCAGATAGGTATAGCGGGCATTGCCCGAGGTCTTCGGGTTGGGGAAGATGACCTTCACGTCGTCGCGCACCAGGTCCGACCAGTCCTTGATGCCCTTGGGGTTGCCGGCGCGCACCAGGAAGGCGGGGAAGGAATAATAGGGCGAGGCGGCGTTGGGGAATTTCGCCTGCCAGTCCTTGGCCACGAAGCCGGCCTTGGCCAGCGTGTCCACGTCGATCACCTGATTGAAGGTGACCACGTCCGCCTCCAGCCCCTCAAGGATGGCCCGAGCCTGGCGCGAAGAGCCGGCATGGCTCTGGTTCACAGTCAGCTCCTGGCCGGTCTTGCCCTTCCAGTACGGGACGAACTCGGCGTTCACCGCGGTGAACAGCTCGCGGGAGATGTCATAGGAGACGTTCAGCAGCGTGTTCGGCCCCTGCTGGGCCGGACCCTGCTGTGCCGGACCCTGCTGGGCAAAGGCCGGCAGGGTGCCGAGGGGCGCCACGGCGGCGCTGGCGAGCGCGAGAGCAAGAACGGCGCGGCGGGTGATCATGAAGCTTCTCCCATCCACATTTCACATTTGATGAAATGTGTAATTCACATGCATCATTGTTAGCATGTGAAATTAAGGATGTGAACCGCCCCCGCGGCAGGTCGGTTCCGCTGTGGATCGAGAGGCAGAGGGGCGGCGCCACCAAGGCCGGCGCCGCCCTTGCCCATCACAGCCCGAGCTGCGCCATGCCTGCCTCGGGATAGCGCGTGCCGGCCACCGCCTCGGGGGCGAACAGGGCGTCGAGGCTGGCGATCTCGTCCGCGGTCAGGCGGATGGCGGTCGCCGCCGCGTTCTCCTGCAGATATGTGAGGCGCCGGGTGCCGGGGATGGGAACCACATGCTCCTGCTTGCCGAGGATCCAGGCCAAAGCGATCTGGGCGCTGGTGGCGCCCTTGCCTGCCGCGACATCCTTCAGCGCTCCGGTGAGCTTGAGATTCTGCGCCAGCGCCGCGCCGGCGAAGCGGGGATTGGCGCGGCGGAAATCGTCCGGCGCAAGGCTGTCGAGGCTGGTCATCGCGCCGGTCAGGAAGGAGCGCCCCAGCGGGCTGTAGGCGACGAAGGCGATGCCCATGTCGCGGCAGGCATCCAGCATTTCCGTCTCCGGATCGCGGCTCCAGAGCGAATATTCGATCTGCACTGCGCTGATGGGATGCACCGTATGGGCGCGCCGCAGCGTCTCCACCGAGCATTCCGAGAGCCCGAGGAAGCGCACCTTGCCCGCCTCCACGAGGCCCTTCATGGCCCCCACCGTCTCCTCGATGGGCGTGTTGGGGTCCACGCGGTGCTGGTAATAAAGATCGATGGTGTCGATGCCGAGCCGCCCGAGGCTGGCGTCGCAGGCGGTGCGCACATAGTCGGGCGTACCGCTGATGCCGAGGCGCTCGCCGTTCGGCCCGCGCACGTTGCCGAACTTGGTGGCGAGGATCACCCTGTCGCGCCGGCCCTTGAGGAAGCGCCCGAGCAGCCGCTCATTGTGACCGACGCCGTACATGTCGGCGGTATCGAAGAAATTTATGCCCAGATCGAGGGCGGCTGCTAGGGTTGCCAGCGATTGTTCGTCGTCGCTGGGTCCGTAGAATTCGGACATGCCCATGCAGCCGAGGCCGATGGCGGACACGGAAAGACCCGAGCGACCGAGGGGGCGGTGGTCCATGGGGGACCTCATGATCATGAGAGGGATTGCAAACGGCGCGACATGGGTCGGCCATATGAGTAAACTATACCGTACCGTTTACTTTTGTCAATGACCCGCCAGCCTGTCCCGCCCATGACTTCACGACCGCCGACGCCCCCTGCCCCCGCTGTTCCCCCGCCGCAGGCTGCCGCGACCAAGCCGCGCCGCGACACGCGCCGGGACACCAGCGGCACCACAGCCCGCATCCGTGCGGCGGCCCGAAGCCTGTTCCTGGAAAAGGGCTATGAGGGCACCTCCATGGACGCGGTCGCCGCTGCCGCACCGGTGTCCAAGCGCACGCTCTACCAGCACTTTCCCGGCAAGGCCGATCTGTTCGGCGCGGTGATCGACGAGGCGTGGTCCCACTTCACCCGGGCGCCGATCATTCCCACCGAAGCCAATGGCGATCCGCGCGCCGTGCTGCGCGCCTATGTGGGCCGGCTGACGGAACACTGGGCGCGGCCCGACGTGATCCCCCTCCTGCGCCTTGTCATCGCCGAGGCACCGCGCTTTCCCGAGCTGTCGCAGGCCTATTTCGCCGCGGGCAAGGAGCCTGCGGTGAAGGGGCTCGCCGCCTATCTCGCCGCCCTCATCGCCGAGGGCCGGCTGCGGGCGGGGCGCGATCCGCAGCTTATGGCGGCGCAGTTTCTCGGCGCCATCAAGGAGCCCCTGTTCTGGCCCCGCGTGCTCGGCGTGCCGGTGGCGTTCGATGCGGCGGAAGCGGTGGAACGGGCCATCGACGGGGTGCTGGAAGCGATTTAGGCACCGATATACCGTCATCCCAGCCCTTCCCTTGCCCCTTCACCCTCCGGCTGCTAAGAGCCGCGCCATCCGCGGACCCCGCGGCATCCCACCAGCAACAGACAGGACGGTCCCCCATGGCGATCGAGCGCACCTTCTCGATCATCAAGCCCGACGCCACGCGTCGGAACCTCACCGGCGCCGTGAATGCCGTCATCGAAACGGCCGGCCTGCGGATCGTCGCCCAGAAGCGCATCCTGATGACCAAGGCACAGGCCGAGACCTTCTATGCCGTGCACAGCGCGCGGCCCTTCTTCGGCGACCTCGTGTCCTTCATGACCTCCGGTCCGGTGGTGGTGCAGGTGCTCGAAGCCGAGAACGCCGTCGCCGCCTATCGCGAAGTGATGGGCGCCACCAACCCGGCCAATGCGGCCGAGGGCACCATCCGCAAGCTGTTCGCCGAGTCCATCGAGGCCAATTCGGCCCACGGCTCCGACAGCGTCGAGAACGCCGCGGTGGAAATCGCCCAGTTCTTCGCCGGCAACGAAATCGTCGGTTGAGCGGACAGCCCGGCGATGCGTCAGCATCTTCGGGACCCCGCCTGAAGCGGGAACAGGTTCGGATGCCGCAGCGCGCCAACGAATGATGCGCCGCGGCATCCGGTTTTCCTTGAGACCAGACCCAAGGGCAGGTTAGCGTAGCGTCAAAATCCATAATACGGCGCACAAGACGCAGAATACCACCCGCAGAACGCGGGGGAACCAAACGCCCGGGGTGGGAACATGAAGCTGGCTTCACCAGTGCTGTGGCGCGCACCGCCGCAGATCCTACGGATCAACGCAATCCGAAGCGGCGGCCCGGACCGGAGGCGAGACCGGGGCGAGACCGGGGACCGAGAAACCGGGGTCCTGCGCGGCCCCTTTTTCTTGACCCCCCAATGACGTAACGTCACTGAACAATTCGCCTCGACTTCCGCCTGGGAATAAGACACGCACGCCAGTTGCGTGGTGCGTGGTGGTCTACTGCGCAGCATGGAGTGAACGATGGATTTCACAGCACCCACCTTCTGGGTCTCGCTTCTGCAGATCATCTGGATCGATCTGCTGCTCTCCGGCGACAACGCGGTCGTCATTGCGCTGGCCTGCCGGTCGCTGCCGCCCGCGCAGCGCAAGTGGGGCATCCTTCTGGGTGCAGGCGCGGCCGTGGCGCTGCGCATCCTGTTCGCCCTCGCCGTCACCGTGCTGCTTGGCATTCCGTTCCTGAAGGTGGTGGGCGGCCTGCTGCTGTTCTGGATCGCCATCAAGCTGGTCACCGATAATGACGGCGACAGCCACGAGGTGGCGGCGTCCGACAGCCTGTGGAAGGCGGTGCGCACCATCGCCATCGCCGACGCGGTCATGAGCCTCGACAATGTGGTGGCCATCGCCGCCGCCGCGCGCGGGCACTGGGAATTGTTCGTGTTCGGCCTGTTGCTGACCATTCCGCTCATCGTCTTCGGCTCGCAGCTGCTGCTGCGGCTGCTCACCCGCTTCCCCATCCTCATCTGGGCTGGCGCGGCGCTGCTCGGCTGGATCGCCGGCGAGATGCTGGTGGGTGACGTGACGGCCCTCAACGCCCTCCAGCAGGTCGACCCCTCGCTGGTGAAGGTGGATGACCACGGCATGCATCCGGCAGCGCTGCCCCATTATGTGGCAAGCGTCATCGGCGCCATCGTGGTGGTGGCGACCGGTTACATCCTGCGCAACCGGGCGCGGGCACGGGCCACGGCGGAAGCCGGGCACGGCGCCTGACGCCGACGCCAAGCCAGGCCAGGCCAGGCCGGCTTGAAATGGGGGGCGACGGCAAACGTCGCCCCCTTTATTCTGCGGCCATGAACGTGCATGCCCCGAACACGTCGCGCGCCACCGACCGTCCCGTCGCGACCCGCGCCTCCGTCTGCCCCCATGACTGCCCCTCCACCTGCTCCCTGGAGGTGGAGGTGATGCCGGACGGCCGCATCGGCCGCGTGCGCGGAGCCAAGGCCCAGACCTACACCGCCGGGATCATCTGCGCGAAGGTGGCCCGTTATGCGGAGCGGGCCAACCACGCGGACCGCCTCACCCATCCCCTGATGCGCACCGGCCCGAAAGGCTCGGGCCAGTTCACCCGCATCTCGTGGGACGAGGCCCTCGACCGCATCGCCGAAGGCCTGCTGGAGGCGGAGCGCGCGCACGGCGCCCAATCGGTCTGGCCCTATTATTATGCCGGCACCATGGGCCTGGTGATGCGCGACGGCATCAACCGGCTGACCCACGCCAAGGGCTATTCGCGCTTCTTCGCCACCATCTGCGTGAACCCGGCCTGGAGCGGCTACATGGCGGGGGCCGGGCGCATCTCCGGCGCCGACCCGCGCGAGATGGCGGCCTCCGACCTCATCACCCTGTGGGGCACCAATGCGGTCGCAACCCAGGTGAACGTGATGACCCACGCCATGCGCGCCCGCAAGGAGCGCGGGGCCAAGGTGGCGGTGGTGGATGTCTATCGCACGCCCACCCTGGAGCAGGCGGACATTCCCCTCCTCATCCGCCCCGGCACCGACGGGGCGCTGGCCTGCGCGGTCATGCACGTCCTGTTCCGCGACGGCCATGCCGACCGCGCCTATCTCGACCGCTACGCGCGCGACACCCCCGCGCTGGAAGAGCACCTGAAGACCCGCACGCCGGAGTGGGCCGCCGCCATCTGCGGACTGGCGGTGGACGAGATCGAGGCCTATGCGCGCCTCGTCGGCACCACGCCCCGCGCCTTCTTCCGCATCGGCTACGGCTTCTCCCGCTCCCGCAACGGGGCGGTGAACATGCATGCGGTGGCCTCCATCCCGGTGGTGGCGGGCTCATGGCAGCACGAGGGCGGCGGGGCGTTGCATTCCCTGTCGGGCACCTATGGCTGGCGCAAGAAGATGATCGAGGGGCTGGACCAGCTCGATCCCCGCGCCCGCCAGCTCGACCAGTCCCGCATCGGCCCCATCCTGATGGGGGAAGAGGACGCGCTGGCCGGCGGCGGCCCGGTGAAGGCCTTGTTCATCCAGAACACCAACCCGGTGGCCATCGCCCCGGAACAGGACAAGGTGCGGGCGGGCTTCCTGCGCGAGGACCTGTTCGTGGCCGTGCACGAGCAGTTCATGACCGATACGGCGCAGATGGCGGACATCGTGCTGCCCGCCACCATGTTCACCGAGCATGACGACCTCTACCAGGCCGGCGGGCACCCCCACATCCAGCTCGGGCCGAAGCTGGTGGAGCCGCCGGGCGAATGCCGCTCCAACCATGAGGTGATCGCCGCTTTGGCCCGGCACGTGGGGGCGGAGCACCCCGGCTTCGCCTTGAGCCCGCGCGAGCTCATCGACTGGACCCTGCGCGAGAGCGGCCGCGCGCCCATCGCCGAGCTGGAGACGGCACGCTTCATCGAGGTGGCGCAGAGCTTCGAGGACGCGCATTTCCTCACCGGCTTCGGCCACCGCGACAAGCGCTTCCACTTCGCCGTGGACTGGGCCAACCTCGGCTTTCCGGCCCCGGCCAAGTTCGGCCCGGTGGCGGACATGCCAGCCCTGCCCGACCATTGGGCGGTGATCGAGGAGGCGACCGCCGAGCACCCGTTCCGCCTCGTGACCGCGCCGGCGCGCAACTTCCTCAACTCCTCCTTCTCCGAGACGCCCACCTCCGTGGCGCGGGAGGGCGAGCCCTCGCTCCTGATCCATCCGGAGGACGCGGCGGCGCTGAAGGTGACGGAGGGCGACCACGTGGCGGTGGAGAACCCGCGCGGGCGGGTGGTGCTGAAGGCGCGCCTGTTCGACGGCGTGCTGCGGGGCGTGGTGGTGTCGGAGCAGATCCAGCCGGCGCGCGCCCATCGCGAGGGCCGCGGCATCAACACCCTGACGGGCGCGGATCCGGTGGCCCCGGTGGGCGGGGCGGCGTTCCACGACAACCGGGTGCGGGTGGAGAAAATCTGAGGACGGCGGGCGGACCGGGACGCCCTGGCCTGACCCCCGTTCACCCCCGCCCCAACCCCGTCGTGCTCCGGCCTGACCGGAGCACCCATCTGCGACCGGACGCGACGCAGCCCATGGCGGCATGGACCCTCCGGTCAAACCGGAGGGCGACGAAGGCGGGTGTGCGAGCAAGGGGGGCGAGGGGGCCCCGCCCCGTTACACCGCCGGCACCACCAGCGGCTTCAGCCCGCCCTTGGCGCCCGCGATCGCCACCCGCTCGTCGGCCACGCTCAGCCGGCCGGCGGCGAGCAGTTCCAGGCCCTTGGGGTAGATGATGTGTTCCTGCTCCAGCACCCGGTCGGCGAGCACGTCCGGCGTGTCGTCGGGCTCGATGGGCACTACCGCCTGCAGGATGATCGGCCCCTCGTCCATCTCCGCGCGCACGAAATGCACGGTGCAGCCATGCACCCGCACCCCCGCCTCAAGCGCCCGTTCGTGGGTGTGCAGGCCCTTGAAGCTCGGCAGCAGCGAGGGGTGCACGTTGATCATGCGGTTGCGCCAGCGCTCCACCAGCCACGGGGTGAGCAGGCGCATGAAGCCGGCGAGGCAGACGATCTCGATGCCCTCGGCCTTCAGGTGCGCATCCAGCGCCGCGTCGAAGGCGAGGCGGTCGGAATAGCCCTTGTGGGAGAGCACCAGGGTGGGGACGCCATGGTCCTTGGCAAAATCCAGCCCGGCCGCATCGGCACGGTTGGAGAGCACCAAAGCGATCTCGGCGGGGAAATCCTCCTGCTCGGCCGCGCGCACCAGCGCGGCCATGTTGGAGCCCCGGCCGGAAATGAGGACGGCGGTGCGACGCGGCGCGTCGCTTGACCCTGCGCTCACGACGTAAACCCGAAGTCGGTCGCGCCCTCGTAGGCCACATGAGGCGCGCCCTCGCCGGGCTCGATGACGCCGAGGCGGATGACGCATTCGCCGGCATCGGCGAACGCATCGGCAACCCGCTCATCGTCCTCCGCCGGCACCACCACGGCCATGCCGATGCCGCAGTTGAAGGCGCGCAGCATCTCCTCCGGCGCCACGGCGCCCACGGTGGCCAGCCAGCGGAACACCGGCGGCACCATGAGGTTGGTAAGGTCGATGCGGGCGAGCGTGCCCTTGGGCAGCACCCGCGGCAAATTCTCGGTGATGCCGCCGCCGGTGATGTGGGCCAGCGCCTTCACCGCGCCGGTGGAACGGATGACCGACAACACGCTCTTCACATAGAGCCGGGTGGGGGTGAGCAGCGCCGCACCCAGCGTCTGGCCAGCCTCGAACGGCGCCGGATCGGACCAGGCGAGGCCGGAGCGCTCGACCACGCGACGCACCAGCGAATAGCCGTTGGAATGCACCCCGGCGGAGGCGAGGCCCAGGATCACGTCGCCCGGCCCCACGTCCTTGCGGGGCAAGAGGTCGCCCCGCTCCACCGCGCCGAGGGAGAAGCCGGCAAGGTCGTAGTCGCCATCCTTGTACATGCCCGGCATCTCGGCGGTCTCGCCGCCGATGAGGGCGCAGCCGGCGGCCTTGCAGGCGCGCGCGATGCCGGCGACGATATGGGCGCCCACCTCCGGCGCGAGCCGGCCGGTGGCGAAATAGTCGAGGAACAGCAGCGGCTCGGCGCCCTGCACCACCAGATCGTTCACGCACATGGCCACAAGGTCGATGCCGATGGTGTCGTGCACACCGGTATCGATGGCGATCTTGAGCTTGGTGCCCACCCCGTCCGTGGTGGCGATGAGCAGCGGGTCGGCAAAGCCGGCCGCCTTCAGGTCGAACACCCCGCCGAATCCACCGATGTCCGCGTCGGCGCCGGGGCGCGCCGTGGCCTTCACCAGCGGCTTGATGAGATCGACCAGACGGTTGCCCGCGTCGATGTCCACGCCCGCGTCGCGGTAGGAAAGTCCGTCCTGAGCCATGAGGTCCTCGTATCTGGCGCGGGGCTTAGCTTTGAATGCGGGGCAAAGCAAGGCAGGGCGCGCAACGGGGCCATGCGCTGCCCGGTCACGCCCTGATTGACGCCGCGTTTTGGCGCCGTGTTTCACGTCGTCAACTCACGCTCCCGGCCGGCAGGCCTTCACCATGTCCGCCAGCGATGCGGAGCGCTACAACCACCGCATCGGCAATGACGACTTCTCCCAGCCGCGGGCGCTGTTCGAGCTGTTCGACGCCGGCCAGCGCGCGCGCCTTTACGCCAACCTCGCGGCGGGCATGTACGGCATTCCGCAGGAGATCGCGGACCGGCAGATCGCGCTGTTTACGCAGGTGCACCCGGAATACGGGGCGGGCGTGCGCGCCGCGCTGGAGCATGAAACCCGCCAGAAGGCGGCGGAGACGGCGCAGCAGCAGAAGATGCCCGGAGGCCCCGTCGCCGCCGAGTGAGGCGGATGGCACCTGCCGACGCGGGCACCTGAACGAAATGGCCCGCGCGCCGGCCGAAGACCCGGGGTTTGATATCAAGAGCGGGGGAAGGCCGGGCGGTTCGCCGCCCGGCGCCCGGAAAAGGGATGGGCTTTCGGCCCATCCCTTTTTTGCTTTATGCACACCCGTGCGCCACGCGGAATCTTGAGGCACCTGCGCTCAAGCGCCGCGCGGGCTTGGCCCTACGCCGACCGGCGCATCTCCCCGGCGAGAAGCTCGGCCAGCGAGGGCCGGGCGACACGCGCGCCCATGGGGCTGATGAGGCCGTGCGCGCCATCGAGGGCGCCAGCCGCAAGTTCCACCGCCAGCAGGCGGTCGCGGGCGTAGGGGCCGGGCATCCAGAGCGCGCCGGTCTTGCGCGCGCCAAAGCCGAAGCGCTCGTAATAGGCGGCATCGCCCACCAGGATCACCGCGCCATGACCCGCCGCACGCGCCGCATCCAGCGCCGTGCGCATGAGGGTGGCGCCAAGACCATGGGCCTGAAACCACGGATGCACCGCCAGCGGGCCAAGCAGCAGCGCCGGCCTGCCGGGACCGGCGGTGATGTTCCACAGCCGCACCGTGCCGGCGAGACGGCCGTCGGGGCCGCGGGCCACAAAGGCGAGGTCCCGTGCCGGCACGCGGCCTTCGCGCAAGCGCTCGGAGGACTTGGTGAAACGCTCGGCGCCCAGGCACAGGTCCAGCAGGGCCTCGCGCGGGGCCACATCTTCCACGGTTTCCAGCACGATCTCAGTCATCAGCAGCTCCGGTGCCAACGTGAGAGGCGAAGAGATCCGTCCCGCCGCGCGGGAGGCGCGGTCGGCCATCAGCTTGCGGCTTGGGCCTTTCGGAACGGTGCGGAAGACGAGGGGGAAGCCCCCTCCTCAGTGCCACCGGCGCGGACCCTCAGGTCCGGCGCGCGGTGGGGATCGCGCAGGGTCGAGGCGCGCCGAAGGCCGGACCGCTCGGGTCCGCCACTTCAACGCGCTGTCCCCTTCGATCGCAGGCCCTGGGATCGAGCCCGGATCAGCGGCTCAGATCACGTAGGACTTCAGCGGCGGGAAGCCATTGAACGCCACCGCCGAATAGGTGGTGGTGTAGGCGCCGCAGGCCTCGATGATCACCTTGTCGCCGATGGAGAGCGACAGCGGCAGGTCCACCGGGGTCTTCTCGTACATCACGTCGGCCGAATCGCAGGTCGGGCCGGCGAGCACGCACGGCGCGGTGTCGTCACCGTCGCGCGGGGTGCGCAGCGGATAGCGGATCGCCTCGTCCATGGTCTCGGCGAGCCCGCCGAACTTGCCGATGTCCAGGTAGACCCAGCGCATGGCGTCGGCCTCGGACTTCTTCGAGATCAGCACCACCTCGGCCTCGATGAGGCCGGCATTGCCCACCATGCCGCGGCCCGGCTCCATGATGGTTTCCGGGATCTGGTTGCCGAAGTGCTTGCGCAGGGAGGAGAAGATCGCCTCGCCATACGACTGCGCGCCCGGCACGTCCTGCAGGTAGCGCGTGGGGAAGCCGCCGCCGAGATTGACCATGGAGAGCGAGATGCCCCGCTCCGCGCAGGCGCGGAAGATCTGCGCCGCCGAGGCGAGCGCGCCGTCCCAGGCGTGCACGTTCTTCTGCTGCGAGCCCACGTGGAAGGACACGCCATAGGCGGCAAGGCCCAGGCGATGGGCGTGCTCCAGCACGTCCGCGGCCATCTCCGGCTCGCAGCCGAACTTGCGCGACAGGGGCCATTCGGCGCCGGCGCCATCGCACAGGATGCGGCAGAACACCTTGGCGTGGGGCGCCACGCGGGCGATCTTCTCCGCCTCCTCGTAGCTGTCCACCGCGAACAGGCGCACACCCAGGCGGAAGGCGCGCTCGATGTCGCGCTCCTTCTTGATGGTGTTGCCGAAGGAAATACGCTCGGCACCCGCCCCGGTGGCAAGCACCATCTCGATTTCGCCCACGGAGGCGCAGTCGAAGCACGAGCCCATTTCTTCCAGCGCCTGAAGAATGGCAGCGTCGGGATTGGCCTTCACGGCATAGAACACGCGGGTGTCCGGCAGCGCGCGGGCGAAAGCCTGGTAATTGGTGCGGACCACGTCGAGGTCCACCACCACGCAGGGGCCATCCTCTCGTCGGGTACGCAGGAATTCGCGGATGCGATCGGTCATGGTGTCCTCCCAGTGACCTGAAGCCTCGTGAAGCGCGGTAAACCGCACGACGACAGGACGGACGAACCCGCACTGGGTTCGGCCGGGGCACGCGCAAGCAGCCGCCCGGCGCTGTGGACACGCCGGGTCGTCTGCGGGCCGTACCCGCTTCGCCGGGGCTTTATCCCGGCCGCATCATCGGACCGAACGGCAGCCGAAGCGCCCGCAGCGGCGAAAGCCACGCGCGGGCGAGACAACTGCGCACGATTGGAGAGGGAATCCCGCTCCGCACGGCCGGCAAGATGTAGTGCCTCTTCAGTAACGCCGCCCTTTGGAGGGGTGACCGAGACCAAAAAAGCCCTTACGTCGTTGCTTCAAGTCACGTCCCCCGCATGAGGAGCGGGGTGGGCCGGTTCCCTCCGGCTATCGGTCGTCCTGGCAGCTTTCCGGCCTCTTGTCCGGAGATCCTACCGACCGACACGCGACCACAGGCACGTGCGAATTTGGGCAAGGGGGGATTTAGGGGATAAGCTCTGCCCATGCAAGCGGTAATTTGACGTTTTTCGCAGGGCCGCAACGGGCCTGCGCCCAGCGCCCCGCCCCACCTGATCCATGGCAGGATCCATGGCATGCCGGCGCCCGCCTCCCTTCCCCGGCAAAGCATCCGGATGAGCGCGCGCGAGGGGACAGCTGCGGCGGGCAGGCCGGCGCATTGACTTTTCAGGCACCGATAGTGTATCGGACCCACTTCGCGTGGGCCCTTGTGCCCGCATTCCCAATTCCCGACCGGAAGAAGCCAGCCCTTCGAGGCTCGGCGGAACACGAAAGCGAGACAAGATGTTCGCGGTCATCAAGGCAAACGGCAAGCAGTATCGCGTTGCCGCCGCCGACGAAATTACCATCGACCGCCTCGACGCCGACGTCGGCGCGGTCTTCACCTTCCCGGTGCTGATGCTGGGCGGCGCCACCATCGCCATCGGCGCGCCCCACGTGGATGGCGCCACCGTCACCGGCGAAGTGGTCGAGCAGACCCGCGGCGACAAGGTGATCGCCTTCAAGAAGCGCCGCCGGCAGAATTCGCGCCGCAAGCGGGGCTTCCGCGCCGACCTCACCGTCGTGCGCATCACCGAGATTTCGGGCCTCGGCGAGACCGTCAAGGCCGAACCCAAATTCCAGCGCGCGCCGGCTCCCCAAGCCGCTGCCGACGCCTGATAGCGAACGAGGAGAGCAACAATGGCTCATAAAAAGGCAGGCGGCTCGTCTCGCAACGGTCGTGATTCCGATGGTCGCCGTCTTGGCGTGAAGCGCTTCGGCGGCCAGGACGTCATCGCCGGCAACATCATCGTGCGCCAGCGCGGCACCAAGTGGCATCCCGGCACGAACGTGGGCATGGGCAAGGACCATACCCTCTTCGCCCTGGTGGAAGGCAAAGTCACCTTCCAGACCAAAGCCAACGACCGCACCTTCGTATCGGTGCTTCCCGTCGCCGCCGAGGCGGCTGAATAAACGGCGAGACCTGAAAATGCAGGTTCCCGCCGGTCACGTCGATCCGGTGGGCGCCTGAGCAGGCCGAACCTCAAAGCTCAGACACGAACCGGGGAGACGGGACACCCTCTCCCCGGTTTTCGTTTGTCTGGCCTTGAGGAGCTTGCCATGACCCTGTGTGAGACGCCGCCCGGAGCCCCGCTCGCGGAGAGCTGTATCCCCGTCCTCGAAACCGACCGGCTCGTGCTCCGCGCGCCGCGCCTCGAGGACGTTGCCGCCGTCGCGGAGCTTGCCAACAATCGCAAGATCGCGGAAATGACCGCGAACCTGCCCTTCCCCTACAAGCGCTCCGACGCCCACGCCTTCGTCGAGACGCTGGCCGCCGTCCCGGACGCGGCCACCTTCGCGCTGTTCCTCAAGGGCGAGGGCGCCCTCACCTTCGCCGGCATGGTGAGCTTCGGCCGCCGCCCGCCGGAGCCCGCCCCGGAGCTTGGCTACTGGATCGGCGAGCCCTTCTGGGGCCGCGGGATCGCCACCGAGGCGGTGCGCGCCGTCATCGACTATGCGTTTTCCGAGACCGGGCTGCAGCTCCTCATCGGCTCGGCCCGCGTGGTCAATCCGGCCTCGCGCCGGGTGCTGGAGAAGTGCGGCTTCCAATGGTCGGGCGTCGGCCTCACCCGGGTGAAGGCGCTGGGTGCCTCCGTGCCCGTGGACCGCTTCCAGCTCGACCGGCGCATCTGGGCCTCGCTGCGCGCCTGGGGCTCCACCGCCCTGCCGCGCCATCGCGCGGCCCACTGAAGGACCACCGCGCCATCGCGCGGCCCACTGAGGGAAAATCGCGCCACCGCGCGGCCCAATGAAGGAATACCGCGCGCGGCCCGCTGGCGAAGGGATCGCTCCATGGTGGAGCGCACCGACGGCATCGGGCGCTTCCCGGGCTTGCGCGGCGACGCCGCGCGGGCCAATGAGGATGCAAAGCAACCCCTCCTTGCGGATCACTCTGATGTCGAATCGCCACGACAAGAAACAGGACGACCTGCCTTACCGCCCTTGCGTCGGCCTGTGCGTGTTCAACGCGGCCGGCAAGGTCTTTCTCGGCCGGCGCATCGGCGGGCCGGAGCATGTGGACGCCACCCATTCCTGGCAATTGCCCCAGGGCGGCATCGACAAGGGCGAGGCCCCGTTCGATGCCGCCTTGCGCGAGCTGTACGAGGAGACCTCCATGCGCTCGGTGACGAAGCTCGCCGAGGTGGAGGAGTGGCTGTCCTACGACCTGCCCGGCCGCATCGCCGGCGAGGCCTGGAAGGGCAAGTATCGCGGCCAGACGCAGAAGTGGTTCGCCCTGCGCTTCACCGGCCTTGATGCCGAGATCGAGATCGCCCGCCCCGGCGGCGGCGGCCACAAGCCCGAATTCATGGATTGGCGCTGGGAGAGCCTCGACAAGGTGGCGGAACTGGTCGTCCCGTTCAAGCGCAGGGTCTATGAGGAAGTTGTGAAGAGCTTCCGCCCATTCGCCGGATAGGGTTCTCCATCTCTGATCGAGCGAAATTCGTCCCGAAAACGCGTTCAAATTGCTCCGATGCGCCTTCCGATGCGCCTGGAGCCCTACCAGCAGAAGTGTGCAGCGGATTTGCGTCTGGAGTTGCGCAAATACGTTGCGCAAATACAAAGCGATAGAGCATATCCGGCGAATGCGCATTCACCGGATATGCTCTCGTCCGGGATCTTGGACACCGTGCGCACGACAGACATGGGGAACAAAAGGATGCCCGCCGTGGCCGGACCTCAATGAATAGAACGGCCGATTGGGCGGACTCCGCTCATACATGACGCCGGCACCTTAGACGGTCGCGCCAGGAGAACAGATTTTCCAATACTTTAGGTTCCGTATCAGACTATTTTGTCTGTGGTATGACAGTCCGGGCAAGGTCACCTGTTGCCCTTGGGAGACAGTCATGGGCGCTGAACTGCGCTAAGACCCTCGCATCAAGTTTCATCGGGCTCGGGGGATAGACATGCGTAAGGCGCTGCTCGCTACAACCATTCTCGCGGCGATGATCGCCGCCGGCTCCGTCCAGGCGGCGGACCTTGCCACCAAGATGCCGGTCAAGGCCGCGCCCGTCGCGCCGGCCTTCAGCTGGACCGGCTTCTACATCGGCGCCCAGGGCGGCTACGCCTGGGCGCAGAACGATTTCAGCAAGTCCTACGATCCGCTTTATCCGGCCGACATCGCCTATTATGGCGTCAATGACGCCAACTATAACCTCGACGGCGGCCTCGTCGGCGGCGTGATCGGCTACAACTACCAGATCAACAACATCGTCCTCGGTATCGAGGCCGACGCCAACTGGGCCGACATCAACGGCTCGGGCAGCTATTACAACGGCAACCCGAATTTCGCGACGACCTGCATCCAGCAGAACAACGCCTGCTCGTCGAAGATCGACGCCCTGGGCACCATCACCGCCCGCCTCGGCGTCGCCTTCGACCGCATCCTGGTTTACGCCAAGGGTGGCGCGGCCTGGGCCAACGTGGAGCACACCGCCGGCAACACCGACCTCGACGTGATCGAGGCCAACTACAGCGCCTCTCCGAGCTCCACCCGCTGGGGCTGGACCGTCGGCGCCGGCCTCGAATGGGCCTTCTTCAACAACTGGTCGGCGAAGGTCGAATACAATTACATCGACCTCGGCAGCACCGACGTGAGCTTCAATTTCACGCCGAACACCTACATCAACCCGTTCGTGTCGACTGTCGACCAGAACATCAGCCTGGTGAAGGCCGGCATCAACTATCGCTTCTGAGAACGCCGGCACCTTCGGCGGGTTTGCGCGACACGCGCCGACCCGCCAGGGTGTTCACTTGGAGAGCCCTGGCCTCTGCCGGGGCTCTTTCTTTTTGCGCGCACCCTGGCGCACGCGCCGGCCGATCAGCAGGTGGCGCGCTGGAGGTGGATGTCGGTCTTGAAATAGTCGTGCGTGGACCCGCTCCGGCACAGGTCCTCATACACAAAAGCGGGACGCGACAGGAATCGCAGGAGAACGCGCTGATCAGATTGCATCGCAATCTGATCGGGTAACGCGTTCTCTTTCCTTAAGTCTAGAGGGCGGCCTGCATCGGCAAACCACGGGACAGCCCGGATTTTCAGGTTGTGTTTGGCCTGCCATATGGCCGTAGACTTGAAATGCGGCACGGCGCTTTTCCCCTCAGCAGCCGCGATTCGGCACCGGGGGAAACAGCTTGGCCGAGCTTCCGATCATTCCAACTTTGACAGCCTTTGCCGGCAGAGGGCGGGGCCCCGGCCCGCACAGCCGGGGCGCCGGGCGCCTTCGCCGCTCTCGCTGAAGGTCAAGGCGATCCGGCGCAGACCCGGCCTCAAGCAGACCCGGCCTCAACGGGCCGCGAGCCCTCTCATTCCAAAGGCCCGGTCTTTGACCGGTGGCGCGAGGGACAAGCTCCACGCCTCGGGGTGGTCCCGAGGTGTGGCGCTTGTGCCGACAGCCGATGAGTGAAGCTCATCACCCCGCGATAGGACGCACCAGATTGAGGCCGAGCACCATGATGCCCACGGCCGCCACCCAGCTGCCGCCGGCCCTGAGGGCGATGGGCCGCCACGCCGCGCCGTGCAGGAAGGCGATGGCGCTTCCGGTGGCCAGCGTGATCACCCCATAGCCGATGGCCGTCATGCCGGAGAGGAACAGCACCCGGTCGGTGGTGGCCACCATGGCCGCGCCGTTCTGCGCGCCGTGCAGCAGCCCCATCACCACCGCGATGGCGAGCAAAGCGCCGAGCGGAAGGCGCGCCGCCATCGCCACCGCGAGCCCCGTGACCGCCACCAGCACAAGGCCGAGGAGCCCACCAAAGGGCGGCAGCGGGACATAAAGCGACGCAATCCCGCCGGCGGCGAGAGCCAGCGGGAACACCAGGATGATCCAGCGCGCCCGCTGCGCCCCCTGGAAGGCGGCGAGCACGGCCAAAGCGATCCAGGGCAGCACCTGCTGCAGATCCGTCAGGGGATGAAGCGCGCCGCTGTAGAAATCGCCGAGCCGCGTATCCACCAGATGGGCGTGGGCCGCGGTGGGCGCGAGCGCCAGCGCAGCCGCCGCCGCAAGCAGACGAAGCCAGCGTTTCATTCGATGACGCCCACGGACGCGAGCAGGAAGTAGACGCCGACGCAGCCGATGGCGGCGCCGCAGGCCCGCACCACCCGGGCGCCGGCTTCCCAGCCCACCAGCACGCCGATGAGGATGCCCGACAGGTGGAGCAGGCCGGTGGCGGCCACGAAGCCCGCCGCATAGGCCACCGCATCCGCCGCCTCGGGAAGCTCCTGGCCATGGGCATAGCCGTGGAAGATGGCGAACACGCCCACCATGACCGCGGCGACCCACAAGGGCGGCCGCACGCTGAGCGCCACCATCAGGCCCAGCGCGATGCCCGACACCGCGATCACCGGCTCCACCGCCGGCAGCGGGACGCCGAGCACGCCGAGCAGGCCGCCCACGGCCATCACCAGCGGGAAGGTCACGGGCAGCACCCAGATGGCGGGATTGCCCAGCTGCGCGCCCCACAGGCCCACCGCCACCATGGCCACCAGATGGTCGGCGCCGGACAGGGGATGCATGAAGCCGCTCAGGAGCCCGAGCGAGACGCCCGTCCCGGTGTGGGCGAAGGCGGGCGCCAGCGGGATGGCGGCGAACAGCATGGCGAACAGCGCCGTGGTGTTCGGGGTCAGGCGTTTCATCAGCGTTTTCCTCTCACAGCAGGGATGCCAGGCGGCACCGCAATCAGATCCGCAGCAGGAACCAGTAGGACGCGACCGAGCCGATCACATAGGCCGGGATGGCGGCACCCCAGCGCGGCAGCAGGGCCTGCGCCTGCCGGTGAGCCCAGAGCAGCGCCAGCACCACCGCCACGAAGGACAATTGGCCGATTTCCACGCCCACGTTGAAGAACAGCAGCGCGATGGGCAGCGTCGCCTGCGGGATGCCCAGCGCGGTGAGCGCGGTGGCAAATCCCAGCCCGTGCAGCAGGCCGAAGGCGAAGGCGACGGTCCAGGGATAGCGTGCCGTGAGGCCCACCTCCCCGCGCTGCAGCTTCACGATCTCGACGCCCACGAACACGATGGAGAGCGCGATGGCCGCGTTGAGCGGGCGTTCCGGCACCCCCACCAGGCCGAAGGTGGCGGCGGCCAGCGAGATGGAGTGGCCCACCGTGAAGGCGGTGATGGTCTTCACCAGCTTCCAGCCGCCCTTCACCAGCCAGATCAGGCCGAGCACGAACAGCAGGTGGTCGATGCCGCGCAGGATGTGATCGATGCCGAGGTTGACGTAGGTCTCGGCCAGGTCCTGCCACACGGCGAGGTCGGTTCCCGGATCGCGTGCCGCCATCACGGTGGGCTTGGCGGCGCTCACCGTATAGACCTCCATGGGTCCCTCGTGGGGGATCACCCGGATGGTGGCCACCGACTGCTTGCTGCCAAGGCCCATGAAGCTCAGCTGGCCGGTGAGACCGCGCGCGCCGCACACCAGTTCCGGCGGCTCCCACCTGCAGTGGGGCGGGAAGATGGGCTGCAGCGTCACGTCCGCCGGCGGCATGGTCCACTGGCCGATGAAGCGCCCCGGCGCGATCTCCCGCAGGGTGATCACCGCCATGGAAGCCTCATGCGCCCGCGCCGCCGACGCCGGCATCAGCAGCGCCAGCACGAGACACAGCAGGGCCGCGGCAAGGCCGCACGGAGCAGCGAAGGTCCGCCGCACGGCGGCCGCCGGCGCTGGGCGGATGTTTGCCGATGCGCTCACGGCCGATGCGCACGCGGCCGTCGCGCTCATGGTTGACGCGCTCATGGCTGACGCGCTCATGGCTCGTCGCGCCGGATCACATAGGCCTTGCCCAGGTCGCGGGTGGCGGCGATGGCGAGAATGCGCCGCCGCTCGTCCTTCCACGCCTGCCCCACCTGGCCGCCCACCTCGTCGAGGTCCACCCGGCGACCGGGCACGAAAGTGTCGAGCCGCACCACGTGCCACCCCGTCGCGGAAGGCAGCACCTGCCACTCCCCCTTGGGGCCGGCGACGATCGCGTTCACGAACTCCTTGCCGAAGGACGGCTCCAGCGTCTGCCGCGGCCGCTGCGAGAAGATGAGGGCGCGCAATTGCACCTCCTCCGGCTCGGTGCCGGCCCGGATCTGCTCCAGCACCGCACGGCTCTGGGCCTCCGCGTCGGCCCCGGTGAAGGGCACGTCGATGAAGCTGACGAGATCGGGAATGTCGTAATTGGCGCGGCGCTTCTCGTACCAGGCGCTGAGTTCATCGGGGGTGGGCTCGGCCACGTCCACGCCGTTGAAGATGAGCAGGCGCATCTTGTGGGTGATGCGATCCCGGATCATCTCGTCGCCCTTGTCGAGCCCCTGCGCCAGTGCCTCGCGGAAGGTGATCTCGTTCAGCAGCCAGAGGTCGATGAGCTTGGCGAGTTCGTCGGCGCCCGGTTCGCGGCCTTCATGGGACGACTTGAAGGCGTCGACGATGGACTGGCGCACCGCAGGCGTGACTTCGATGAGCCGTTCCTTGCTCACCGAGGGCGTGGTGGCGGCGTGCACGGCAAAGATCAGCGCGCCCAGCACCATGAACTGGAGCAGCGGCTCGCGCACCAGGCGCCGAACGAAGCCCAGCACGCCCCCGCCGCCGGCTTTCGCGCCGCCCGTTTTCACGCCGTCCGCTGTCGCACCGTTTGCCGCGGCGCCCTTTGCATCGACCGCGCCCGCGGTCGGCTCCAAACCCGATGACGTCAAATCCCGTCTCCCGCACCGACCGCGCACGGATGCCGGCAAGCGCTCCGAACGCGTCGAGAACCGGATCCGCAGCGCGGCGAAGCCGGTTCTGGCTCAACACAGAAAAGATGGTTCCGACCAGACTGCGATGCCATCGGACCGGAACGTGCTCTAGCGAACCGGTGGTGTCGCGTTGATGACAGCGCGGTGCGTTTTCCGGTGGGTGCGACAATTCAGTTATTCGGCTCTCCTTTGCACCCGTCATCAAAGCTTCAGCAGGTAGTCACAGAACGACGATAGTAGAGCGCCAGCGGATTCTGGACGTCCGTCTCATTCAAAGGGGTTGGAGAATGAAGAGCGCGGTGCTGGCGCATCAACTGATTGCGGGGGCCTCGGTCCTTGCCGTAGCCGGTGGGATGGCTTTGTCCTCCACGCCGGCTTTCGCCGACAGCTACATGGCCGGCGATTTCCATAACCACACCCCGTGCTCGGACGGCCGCTCGTCGGTCGAGACCATGGTGAAGAAGGCGGTTCAGAGCTACGGCCTCGAATGGCTCGGCGCTGCCGACCACGGCGGATCGAGCCCGCGCGACTGCCGGGTGGACGATCCCGAGGGCGACGGCTCCACCACCGGCACCGGCAAGTTCTGGGACGTGGCGCCCGTGACCGCGGTCAAGGGCGATGTGGCCATGTCGCAGGGCCACCGCTCCATGTGGCGCTGGCAGAGCGCCGAGGAGATCATCTACCCCGAGCTCGCGCGCCTCGCGAAGGAGCTCAACAAGCCCATGCTCTATGCCGGCATCGAGACCAACGTGCCCGGCCACGAGCACACCTCGATGACCGTGATCGGCAACCAGAAGCCGCAGAACTTCGGCGGCAACACCGGCGATGCCGCCGGCGTGGCCGAATTCGAATACCGCTTCGACCGCTCGGACACGGATTTCAGCCTCGGCGCGCCGAACCACAACTGGACCGGCAAGGTGGCGAACGCCTCCGGCAGCGGCTCGGGCACGACCAACCACAAGAACAAGGCCGTTCCCAGCGTGCAGTGGCTGCAGAAATACTATCCGCTGGATAGCTATTATGTGCCCGCCCACCTGGAGCGCGCCGGCGTGTTCAACCCGAACGGCAACAACGGGTTCAACATCGAGCACCTCCGCGACTTCAACAATGCGGGTCCGACGGTCGCCGTCGGCTTCGAGAGCCAGCCGGGCCACCAGGCCTCCAACAATCGCGGCGAATATCGCGCCGGCTTCTGCGGCTCGGGCTGCGATTCGGTGGGCGTGACCACCTTCGGCGGCACCGGCATCTACGCCGCCAAGGTCGGCGGCGTGTGGGACGCGCTGCTGGGCGAAGGCCGCAACTGGTTCTTCTACGCCAGCTCCGACTGGCACAATCGCGGCGCCTTCAGCATCTATGAAGCCGGCTCGACCAACGACTTCTATCCCGGCGAATACCAGAAGCTGTTCCTGCCGCGCCCGGCCTCCGGCACCACCCTGCGCCCGAACGTGATCGTGGACGGCGTGCGCTCCGGCAACTCCTACTCGGTGCAGGGCGACCTGATCACCGGCGAGCTGAGCTACACTGCCCAGGTCATCGGTTATTCGCCGGCCGGCACCGCCAAGATGGGCCAGACGCTGGTGGTTCCGCGTGGCCGCTCGGTCAAGCTCACCCTCGAGGTGAACCAGCCGACCGGCACCAACCACTCGCCCTACAGCTTCAACAACCCGTCGCTGGCCCAGATCGGCGTTCAGGAGCCCCTGAACCGGCCGACCCTGCGCCAGGTGCAGTTCATCAAGGGCAACGTCTCCGGCGTCGTGGCCGCGGACAACGCCAACTACACCAACGGGACCAACACCACGGCCGCGCGTCTCGCCACCTTCGGCCCGAGCAACTGGACCGTGAGCGGCCAGAAGCGGACCATGGTGGTGACCATCTCGAACGTGCAGAACAACATGTACGTCCGCGCCCGCGGCAGCAACCTGCCGGCCTCCGTGCCGGCCGAGACCGACGCCCAGGGCAACCCCCTGAACGACTGGGATCCCGAGAACGCCGCCCAGGGTCCGTTCGTGCCCTGCACGGACGCCGCCTGCCCCTCGCACCTCGTGGTGCGCGACAACCAGAAGATCTCGAGCTACGACGTGGCCGGCTGGTCGGACCTGTGGTTCTACACGAACCCCATCTTCATCCGCGTCGCCGACCAGCCCAAGCTGCTGGTGGAGACCAACGGCGCCCTCGCCGTCTCCCTCAAGAAGTGAGGCTGAACCGGCGCGCTTCGGCCCGCCGGTTCATACCTGCCATTCGTACCGCGTAACGCCGGGGGCCTTCAGGGCCCCCGGTTCGCTTTTTCGGCCCTTCAGGTTCCCCATGTCCCAGTTCCCCATGTCCCACACCCAGGTGTCCCACTCCCCAGTCTCCTTGCCCGGCTCCCGAGCCCGCGCGGCCTTGAGCGCCGGGATTTCCGGCTCGTCGTCCAGCGCCTCATCGCCTGCTGCGGCATCGACTGTCGAGCCTCCCGGCTCCGCTTCGCCGGAGGTCGCTTCGCCGGAGGTCGCAAGGTCCGGAGCGCGTCGCATCGGCGTCATCACCGCCGTCGCCACGCTGTCGGGCTTCGCCGGGCTGGGATACGAGATCGTCTGGGCACGGATGCTCGCGGTAGCGCTCGGCCATGAAATCGTGGCGGTGCTCGGCGTGGTCTCCGCCCTGTTCGCGGGCCTTGCCCTCGGCAGCCTGCTGCTCGGCCGCCGCATCGCGCGCAGCCCCCGGCCCGCCGCATGGTATGCCGGCCTCGAATGCGTCATCGGCCTTTGGGCCCTCGCCCTCATCGTGCTCGCGCCACTGGCGGCGGAGCAGGTGCCGGCCCTGGTGCCGGTAGACGCGGACCCGCTGCGCCAATGGGCCGTCGCCTTCGGCCTGCCCTTCGTGCTGCTGCTGCCGGCGACGCTGGCCATGGGCGCCACCTTGCCGGCGCTGGAAGCCGTGCTCGTGCCCCTGCTGGCGGCACGCGGGGCGGTAGGGCGCGTCTATGCGGCCAATACGGCGGGCGCCGTGGCCGGCACCCTCGCCACCGCCTTCCTGCTCATTCCGGCGCTGGGCCTGTCGGCGACGCTGATGGCCTGCGCCGGGCTCAATTTCGCCTGCGCCGCCCTGCTCGCCGGAGCGGGGGGGAGACACGCTGCGCCCGTCACGGCAGCAGTGCCGCAAGCGACGGCTGTTCTGCGCGACTCTACTTTTCTAAGCACCAAAACAAGCCGCGCCCGTGGCCCGCTGATCGCCCTGTTCGTCACCGGCCTGCTCGGCATCGGCTACGAAGTGCTCACGGTGCGGGTGCTGAGCCAGATCCTCGAAAACACCATCTATACCTTCGCCATCCTTTTGGCCGCCTACCTCACCGGGACGGCGCTCGGTGCCGTGGCGCGCAACGCCATCGCCGCGCGCCACCCCGGCGCGGCCCTCACCCGCCCACTCGTGGCGGCCACCGCCCTCGCCTGCCTGCTCGGCGCGGCGCTTCTCGGCGTGTCGGACACGATACTGGCGATGCTGCGGGCGGCGCTTCCCGCAACCTTCGAAGGCCGCCTTTTCGCGGAGCTGGGCATCGCCGCGCTGGCCTTCCTGCCACCGACCATCGCCATGGGCGCCCTGTTCACCGAGTTGGCCCAGCGCGCCAGCGACCAGGCCGGCGGGGTCGGACCGGCGCTTGCCATCAACACGCTGGGCGCGGCGCTGGCGCCGATCCTGTTCGGCCCGCTGCTGCTGCCGCTGCTCGGCGCCAAGCTCGCCTTCGTGCTGATCGCCCTCGGCTATCTCCTCGTGCTGCCCGATCTGCGGCGTTTGTCCCTCATGGCGGCGGGCCTCATCGGCGCGGCCACGGCGGCGTTGGTGGTGGCGCCGCTCTCCCTGCGTTTTGTGCGCATTCCGCCCGGCGGCGAACTGGTGTGGCATCGCGATGGGGTGATGGCCGCGGTCAGCGTCATCGCCAACAGCGCCGGCGACCGGCACCTTCAGGTGAACAACCATTTCCGCATGGGCGGCAGCGCCTCCATGCGCTCGGACCACCGCCAGGCCCATATCCCCCTGCTGCTGCACCCGGCGCCCGAAAGCGCCCTGTTCCTCGGCCTCGGCACCGGGGCGACCCTGTCGGCGGCGGGCGAGCATCCCGGCCTCACGGCGGACGGGGTGGAGCTGGTGCCGGAGGTGGTGGAAACCTTCCCCCTGTTCGGCGCCTCGGCCGGCGAGATCGGCCACAACCCCTTGGTGCGGGTGCATGTGGCCGATGCCCGGCGCTTCGTGCGCGCGCCGGGCGGACGCTACGACGTGATCGTGGCCGACCTCTACCACCCCTCGGTGGACGGCTCGGGCGCGCTCTATGCGCGGGAGCATTTCGCCGCGATCCGCGACCGGCTCGCCGACGGCGGGTTGTTCGCCCAGTGGCTGCCCCTGCACCAGCTGGACCTGCCCACCCTGCGCATCATCGTGCGCACCTTCCTCGACACCTTCCCGGATGCGAGCGCCTATCTGGCCCAGTTCAGCGTGGAGACGCCCCTCATCGCGCTCATAGGGCGGCGCGAGCCCAAGGCCTATCCCGCCGATTGGGCGGCGCGGCGCATCACCGAGCCGGCACTGGCCGCAAGCCTCGCCGCCCTGGACATGAGCGGCGACCTTTCCCTGTTCGGCCTTTATCTGGCGGGCCGTCCCGAGCTTGCGGCCTTCGCCGGGCCGGGGCCGGTGAACACCGACGACCACCCCCTCGTCACCACGGACGCGCCGCGCGTCGCCTATGCCGGAACGGACACCCCCGCCGACCGGCTCGTCGCCCTCCTCGCCGCGCTAAACCCCGCGCCCGAGGCGGTGCTGGACGCATCGGATCCCGACGCCCGCACCCGCCTTGCCGCTTATTGGCGGGCGCGCGACGCCTATCTGGAAACGGGCGCGCAGACCCTCGCCGCACGCGGCCCGCGCGACCTCATCGGCACGCTGGCCCCGCGGCTCATCGAGATCGTGGGCATGAGCCCGGATTTCGAGCCGGCCTATGGGCCGGTGCTCGCCATGGCGCGGCAGGTCGCGGTCAGCGACCCGGCTGCGGCGCGGCGCCTCCTAGAAGCGCTCGATAGGGCGAACCCGGCCCGACCCGATGCACGCCGCCTTCTTGCGGCGCTGCCGCCGGGGGGGAGGTCGGCGCCGCGCCCGCCGCAGCCACGGTGAAGGGGATGGAGCCGCCGTCCGCGTGATGATGGCGGCGCAGGTAGCCGTTCCAGATCACCATGTATCGGCCGGGCGGCAGGGGCTGGGTGACGCGGAACGCGGTCTGGCGCACCTGTCCTGCGGGCCGCGCCCAGTCGGTGGGCCATTCGGCATTGTCCGGCCCCAGCACCCGCACCTCATGGAGCTCGAACTCGTCGGTGAAATCGATGGTCACCGCCGGCTCGACATCGCCCAGCACGTCGTTGGCATTGGGCACCGACTGGTCGAACGCGCACTGGGCGAGCGCCGGCGCGCAGCTGCCGGCGAGAAGGCCGGCGACAAGCGCGGCAAAGGCGGAGGCGGGGTACATCTGGCCAAAGCTCCTGGAAGGGGTGCCCGCCCGCTCACGCGAAGCGGATGGCGTAGCCGAAATTGTCGAGCCGATCGGGAATGGCGTTGAAGGCGATGGAGATGCGCCGCTCCCCCCGGTTGGCGGGCACCTCGTGCAGCAGGTAGCTTGGGAACATCACGAGATCGCCGGCGCAGGTCTCCGGCATGGCCCACTTGCCGCCGTTGAAGGCATTGACGCGGGCGTTGGGATTGCTGTTGCCGAACAGGAAGCCGGTGCCGCCGATGCTCTTGTGGAACACGATGTTGGCGGAGGGGTGCGCCTGCGTCAGATAGACCACGCCGGAGATGAAGCTGTTGGCATGGGTGTGGATGGCCTGATGGCCGCCGGGCTCCAGCACGTTCACCCAGATCTCCTTGATCTGCCAGGTCAGCACCTCGCCGAACAGCACCTCGCCGAATTCCGCCACCTTGGGCAGCACCAGCGCGCCCAGCCGCGCATGGAGCGCATTGGCCTCGGTGCCCCCCACGGGGGTGTGGGAGAGCAGGTCGGAATAGGCGTTGGTGAGGCTGGTGGCGTCCACCGCCTCGGCGGCCAGCGCCGCCACCGTCTCCGGTTCGAGCAATCCCGGCACCCGCATCACGGGGGTGGGAAACAATCCGATAAGCTGGCTCACGATGGCGCCCGTCCGGTCCGACAGAAAAGGGGAGACGGGGCGCACTTTCCCCGTGGGCCATGACCTGCCGATGACGGCGGATCAGCCCGGAGCCTCGGTTGGCTGCCCGTGGCCTCAATGGCTGGAATCGATATCCGACAGCGATGGCGCGGGCCGGTTCGGGGCGATGATATGCGCCGTGGGCCGCTCGCCGCCCGGACGCCCCGGGCGCGCCACCACGGACCCGCCGGCAGGCCCGCGCGTGGCCAGCGTCGCGCCGCCGCTCCCCGCGGCCGGCAGCGCCAGCACCACGCTGTTGCGGCCGTTCTGCAGCAGCGCGTCGCGCACGCTGACGGAACGCAGCACCCAGCCCTCGTGGGTCTCTCCGGTGCGCAGCCGCAGCACGGCGCTGCTCGCCGGATCGAGGAAGATGCCATAGGCATCGGACTGGCCCACCACGGTGCCGATGAGGGTCACGCGCGGCCGCGCCGACGCGACCGGCACCGGTGCGGTGGGCGCGGGCGGCGGCGGCGCCTCAACCGCAGGGGGCGGGCGCCGGGTGGGCGAGAAGATCGGTCGCGCGCGGGTGGCGTCGAGCCGGTCGAGCGGAAGCGACCACAGGGGATTGCCCCGCGGCGCCGCGGCCTGCGATCGGGCGCCTGCGGACCCATCGCCGCTTTCGGCCGCGCGGACCTGGACCGGGCCGGGCGGCGGGATGGGCGCATCAAGGTCGGACGCGCGCGCCAGCCCGGCGGGCGCCATCAGCACCGCCGCCCCGATGGCGAGGCGCAGAGCCCACTGGCCCAGGCCCACACGGCGGCGGGGCGAAGCCCACCCGTCATCGGCCCAGGACAAAATCCATCGGACAGCTCCCACGCCGGGCGCACCCCGGCGGCGGGGCAGGCTAGGCCCGAGCAGCGACCGGGCCTTCCGGCGGAAGACCTCCGGCGCAAGGGGAAAGGGGACCCGCGCGAACCCGCTCATGGCGCGCCCCGCCATTGGCCGTAGACGGTGAAGGTCACTTTCAGTGCCATGGGCTGCTGGCCGCCCCCGTCCGCCGTCCGCGCGCCCGAGGCCGGCGCCACGCTCTGGATCGCCAGCTGGTCCACGAACAGGAAAGGCTGGCCCGCCTCGATGTCGTAGAGCAGCTTCTGGAGCGCATCCTCGCCGATATCGAGGCTCGCGGCTACGGCGATGAAGCCCGGCCCGTAGGGCGTGCCCTGAAGCTCCGGCCGGGATGAGGTGAGGCGCCCGCCCGCCCGCTCCACGGCGGCGGCGATGCGCTGCATGAGCACGGCCCCGGCCACCGTCACCGTGGCCCCCTCCAGCACCGGCGCACCGGTCCACGGCTCGGCCCCGTCGCCGGGGCGCGGCGGCTTGCGGCCCTGCAGGCGGTCCAGTGCATCGGCGGCCTCGGCCACGGCGGCGCGCTTGTCCATGAGGTCGCCGATGGCGCTCCCCGCCACCGCAAGCAGCACCAGGACGAGCGCCAGATAGCCCTGCGCCGCGAACAGCGGTAGCCGGCGGGAGGGGACGACGGACGGCAGAAGGCTCATCGCATGGCCTCCATGGGCAGCAGGATGCGCGCGGAGATGTGGAAGCGCTCGCCAGCCTCCCCCGCCGCGCGGGTGGTGGGGGCGACGAAGGTGGCCTCGGCGAACTGGCGCGACTGCTCCAGCAGGCGGACCAGCGCCGCCGCCTCCCGCGACACCCCCGCCACTTCCACCTTGTCCCCCTCCATCTGCAGTTCGGTGACATAGGTGTCGTCGGGCAGCACCTGCGACAGCGCTTCCAGCACCAGCACGGTGGCCGGCGCCTCGCGCTTGCGCCGTTCGAGCGCAGCGAGCTGGCCCCCCGCCCCGCCCTGCCCGTCACGGGCCGCCACCATGGCGCGGCGCTGGGCGGCGATGCGCTGGGTGATGTCGTCCAGTTCGGCATCGAGGCTGCCGCCGACAAGGCCAGAGACGACGAGCGCCAGCAGGGCGGCCCCCGCCGCGCCCCCGAGCACCGCGAGCAGGACCCGCCGTACCCCCGCCACCCCCGAGGCCGCGCCGGATGCCGCATGGTCGAGCACGCGGATGGGCGCGCCCATGCCGTCGGGCTGCGTGGTGACGCGGATGGCGCCCGCGCCCTGCGCCTTCAGCCGGTCGATGAGGGGCGAAATGCGTGCCCGCGCGGTCGCGGCCACGGTGAGGGCGAGGCGGTCGTCCGGCGCGTCCTCAGGCGGGGTGAAGCCATAGGCCGCCTCGGCGGCGCTCCAGGGGGTCAGGCGGTCGATCTGCGAGCGCACGATGCCGTCGAGGAATGCGGCGGCGCCGCGCGGCAGCTCCAGCGGCCGGAACAGGAAGCGGCCGGAATCCAGCGCCAGTTCCACCTCGCGCCCCTTGAGCGCGGCTGCGACCTCCGGCAGAAGCGGGGCGGCCGCATGGTCCAGCCGGAACGCGGCCGTCCCGTCGGGCAGGGCCAGCGTGAACACCCCCGCCTCCCCCTCGACGACGCGCACCGCCGCCCCACGCGTGAGCCGGCCGCGCAGGTCCGCACCGAAGCCGGCGGCAAGGTCGATGAAGGCCGAGAAGGCGTCGAGAAGCCGCGCCAGCGAAAGGGAAGTGGGAGATAGCGTCGTCATCTGGGTCATGGCCTGCGCTCCCCCTTGGGACGCGACGGTGGTCGCTCGTCAGGGGTAAAATCCGCATCCTCGCGCCAGGCGAGGACCCGGTAGGGATCATCGCCGAAGTCACGCAGCAGGATCACCGCCTCCGCCGCCCGGTGGCGCCCGGTGTCGAAATCCATGCGCACGCGCACCCGCACCGCGTCGCTCGGCTCGCCGACGGTGCTCGGCAGAACCGCGGGCGGCGCGGCTTGCGCGCCCTCGCCGTCGCCCGCATCCGGCGGCGCCGCGCCGGGCACCGAAGCGCGCACGATCGGGTCCGCATCGGCCGCGTTGATCTCGCCGCGCCCGCTGAACACGGTGAGGTGCGGCAGCGCCCGTTCCACCAGCGCGGGCGGCAGGCCCACCACGCGCCAGATCTCCTCCACATGCACGAAGGGCGCGCCGCGCGGGCCGTAATCGAGGCCGGCGTCGCGATACAGCTCCGCCTCGCGGCCGCCGTCGCCGGAAGCCGGCGCACGGAAGCCGAGGATGCGATCGGCATGGTCCGCCGCGGCCTCGGGCTGCGCGCCCAGCGCCGAGAACAGCCCGGCGAGAAGCTCCTTCGGCGCGGCGTTGAGATCGATGCGCGCGGCCTCGCCCACGAAGGTGGCGCTCACGCTGGCCTTGCCCATGCGGAAGGCCACCTCGCCGCTGGACGGCCGCTTGTCCTTCGGCACCGCTATGAGGCGCAGGGCCGCGATCTCCACCGCCGCCGTGGCGAGGCCATGGGCAAGGACGCTGTCGTCCCGCACCGAGGCGGCGGTGGCGGTGCTGGAGATGTAGACCGCATAGACCGTGGCGAGGGTGGCGAGCGCGGCGAGGATCCACAGCACCGCCACCAGGATGAAGCCGTCGCGGCGCGCGGCGGCGGCAGGCGCGGGGCTGATGCCCGCAGGCGCGAGGGGGGGCGCGCGAAAGGCCGTCACTGCGCGTCTCCCTGGGAGCCATCGCCCTGACCGGCCCCGGCCGGGCGCGGCTTGGCGCAGACCGGCCGGGTCTCGTCGGTGACGCACACCGCCGGCAGCTCGGCGCGGATCACCACCGCGCTGGAGGCATCGAGGGCACGGCCGGTGCGGGCGTCGCGGAGCACCATGCGCACGGCGCGCGGCAGCGTATCCGCGTCGATCCAGCCGTCGCGCCATACGCCGTCACGCCCGGCATAGGAGAAGGAGACCCGGTAGGCCGGGCCCAGCAGCGGAACCGGCGCCCCGAACGGCGGCAGGCCGGCATCGGCCGGGCGCGGGGCGAAGGGTGCCGTGCTGCGCCCGAGACCGCCGGTCCCGACCTCCGCCCATTGCACGATTTCGAGCCCCGGCCGCGCATTGGGGCCGAGCGCCGTGCGCACGAACACCACCGACGAGGACGAGCCCCCGAACAGCGGGCGCTTGGCTGTGAGGCTGGCGGGCACGAATTCGGCGGCGGCAAGGTCGGCGGCCATGCGATCCACGGCGAGGGCGATGAGTTCGCTCGCCTCCACGCGGGACAGGCCCCGTTGCCAGTTGGGCAGCCATTTGCTCGTCACCATGGCCAGCGCCGAGAGCATGAGCCCGGTCAGCGTCAGCGCCACCAGCACCTCGATGAGGGAGAAGCCGGCCGTGGCGGCGCGCGGGGGGAAAGTCCGGCTCATTCGGCGGCCACCGGCACGAGGCGCACGGTCTCCAGCACCACCATGGCGCCGGAGGGGGCGCGCACCCGGATCACCACGTCGCGCGGCGCCCATTTCGCGCCCTCCGGCACGCCGGCCACGTCGAGGGGGCGCACATCCATGCGCCAGCGATGGCCGGCAATGTCGCCATCGGTGCGGCCGAGGGCCAGGGCGCTGCGGGCGGGAATGCCGGCTTCCACCGCCCCCGCGGTGGAGAGCAGGCCGGCACGGGCCTCCAGCGCCCGGACGCCGCGCGCGTTGGCACCCATGAGCTGCCCGATGGCAGCCAGCACCGCCGCCGCGACGGCCAGCGCCACCAGCACCTCCAGCAGGGTGAAGCCGGCGCGCCCAGACCCGCCGGCGAGGGCATCAGGACTTGAGGCGCGGGACAATCTCCACTCCTCCCGTCAGCCAGTTCACCCGCACCTCATATCCGGCGCCGTTGCGGGTGAGGGCGACCACCCCGCCGCACGACAGGCCCGAGGGCAAAAAGCCGATGCGCCCGCCCGCCGCGCGGCCGTTGCAGACATTCGGCAGCACCGCCGTCATGCGCACGTCGCCGGGAATGCGCACCTCTCGCGCCCCCTGCCGCGCTCCGGCACCGGAGCGGATGCGCCCTGCCGGGGCGTCCACCACCGTCGTCACCGGCATGCCGCTGCGCAGGGCGGCGGCGCGGTCCGCCTTCAAGAGCGCGGCGGTCTCCACCGCATAGGCCTGGAGCCGCTGGCGCGAGGTGCCCAGCGGCAAGCGCGGCAAGGCAAGCGCCGCCAGCGCCGCGACGATGGCCAGTGCGCACACCACCTCCAGCAGGCTGAAGCCCGCCTGCCCCGCGCGGGCGGAGAGGGTGCGCGCGGGCCTCACTTGGACCAGCTCGTGATATCGGCGGCGGTGCCGGTGCCGCCCTGCTGCCCGTCCGAGCCGAGGGAGACGATGTCGTAGGCGCCGTGCTCGCCCGGCGCGCGATAGGCATAGGGCTTGCCCCAGGGGTCCGACGGCAGGGTGCCGCCCTTCAGGTACGGCCCGTTCCAGGTCGCCGCGCCGGGGGCGCGCTGGACCAAAGCGGCGAGCCCTTCCGAGGTGGAGGGATAGCGGCCGGTGTCGAGATAGAACAGGTCGAGGGCGCTGGAGAAGCCCTGGATCTGGATCTTCGCGGTCTTCACTTTGCTGTCGCCGAGATAGCCGAGCACGCGCGGCCCCACCAGGGCGACGATGAGGCCGATGATGGTGATGACCACCAGCAGCTCCACGAGGGTGTAGCCGCCCTCGGCTTCGCGGCGGCGGCGGAGGTGGGGGGCACGGGCCGGAAGAAGAATAGTCACGCGGTTCATCCGATGCTTTGGCTGACCGACAAAAGCGCGGTCATGACGGAAACGATCAGGCCGCCGACGACGACGCTGATGGTGACGATGGCGGCGGGCCCGATGATGGCGACCACCTTCGCGAGCGAGCGCTGGAGCTTTTCCTCGTAGAAATCGGCGATGCGGCCCGACAGCATGGCGAGCTGTCCGGTCTCCTCGCCGAGGCGCAGCATGCGCACCGCCATGGGCGGCAGCGCCGCGCCGGCGGCCACCGCATCCGAGAGCCGCGCGCCCTGGCGCACCTTGTCGGAGGTGGCGGCCCAGACGGAAGCGTCATCCCCTGCCGCCATCACCTCCACGATGATGCGCAGCGCCTGGGTGAGGGTGACGCCATTGCCCAGCAGGATGGAGAGGTTGCGGCAGAACACCGCCGAGCGGCGGAAGGTGAGGATGGTGCTGACCAGCGGCAGCCGCGCCAGCGTGCCCATCACGGCGGTGCGCGTCGCCGGCCGGCGCAGCACCAGCCATGCGAGGGCCACCAGGACGCACGCCCCGGCCCCCAGCGCGGCGCCGTGGGCCTGGGCGAGGTCCGACAGGTTCAGCAGCATCTCCACGGCGGGATCGAGCTTGGCGCCCATGTCGCGCAGCACGGTGGAAAATTGCGGCAGCACGAACAACAGGAAGAACACCAGCACGCCTCCCGCCGCCACCAGCACGAAGGCGGGATATTGCAGCGCCTCCATCAGCTTGCGCCGCAGCTGCTCGGCCCGCGCGCGCTCCTGGGCGAGCAGGTCGAGGATGCGGTCCATGGTGCCGGAAGCCTCCCCAACCCGCACCAGCGCCACATAGACCGGCGGGAACAGCTTGGGCTCTCCCGCCGCCGCCTCGGCGAAGCTCTGGCCGGCGAGCACATCGGCGCGCAGCTTGCGCACCACAGAGCGCATGCGGCCAAGGTCGGCGTCGCCGGACAGAAGCTCCAGCGCCTCGTCGAGCCGCGCGCCGGCCTTCAGCAGCAGGGCGAGGTCGCGGGTGAAGAGGGTGACATCCTCCGCCTTCGGCGCGCCCAGCGACAGGCCGAACCGCCCGCCCTCGCTTTTGGCCCGGGCCGGGGCGGTCTCCACCGGCATGAGGCCGAGGAATTCGATGCGCCGGCGCACCTCCGCCTCGGTGGGCGCGGTGATCTCGCCGCTGACGATCTGGCCGGCCTGGGTGAGGGCCCGATAGGTGAAGGTTGCCATCAGCGCACGGTGGTCACGCGCAGCACCTCGGCCGGCGAGGTGATGCCGGCCCGGCACTTGAGGATGCCGTCGTCGAGCATGGTGGTCATGCCGCCGGCGATGGCCGCCTTGTCCACGGCGCTGGCGCCGGCGTGGCGGTCGATCATCTCGCGGATCTCATCCGAGAGGGTCAGGATCTCGAACACCCCCACCCGCCCGCGATAGCCCGCCCCGCCGCAGCGCTCGCAACCCTTGGGCTCGTAGATGGTCTCGCCCGCCTTGAAGCCCAGCGCCGAGAAGCGCGGATCATCGGCCACATCCGTCGCGGATAGCATGCGCGGGCGCTTGCAGCGGTCGCAGAGCTGGCGCACCAGCCTTTGGGCGATCACCGCCCGCAATGTGGACTTCAAGAGGAAGCCCTCCACCCCGAGATCCAGCAGGCGCGGCACCGAGGCCGCCGCCGTGTCGGTGTGGAGGGTGGTGAGCACCAAGTGGCCGGTCAGCGCCGCGTGGACCGCGATGTGGGCGGTCTCCGGATCGCGCACCTCGCCCACCATGATCACGTCCGGGTCGTGGCGCAGGAACGAGCGCAGGGCAGCGGCGAAGGTGAGCCCGATGGAAGGCTTCACCTGCGATTGGTAGACGCCCTTGATCTCATATTCCACCGGGTCCTCGATGGTGAGGATCTTGCGCGTGGGCTCATTGAGTATGGAGAGGATGGTGGCAAGCGTCGTGGTCTTGCCCGATCCGGTGGGGCCGGTGACAACCACCATGCCGTGGGGCAGCGCCAGCAGCCGCTTGAGGATTTCGGCATCGCCCGGCGACAGGCCGAGCTTGTCCATGTTCAGGAGGCCGCGGTCGCGGGGGAGAAGGCGGATCACCGCCGCCTCGCCGTGCTGGGTGGGCATGAGCGCCACGCGCACGTCGATCTCCGAGCGGCCGAGCTTGAGGCGCGCCGCGCCGTCCTGGGGCAGGCGGCGCTCGGCGATGTCGAGGCCGGCAAGGATCTTGATGCGGGAAATCACCGCCTGGGGCAGCACGTCGGCGGGCGCGGGCACCACCCGCAGCAGGCCGTCGATGCGCATGCGCACCTCGATGGTCCCCCGGAACGGGCCGATATGGATGTCGCTGGCGCGCAACTCCATGGCCTTTTCCAAGAGGTCGTTGACGGCGCGCACCACCGGCGCGCCGGAGGCCAGATCGCGCAGGCTGTCGATATCGTCGTCGGCCCGTGCGCTGCCGGCCTCCGTGATCCCGGCTGCCGGCGCCTCATCCCCGCCGAGCCGCTCGGTGAGCACGGTGGCGATGTCCTCGAAGGAGGCGACCACCAGCGCCACCTTTTCGCCCAGCGCGATCTCGGCCGCGCGCCGCACCGCCATGTCGGTGGGATCGCCCACCGCAAGGCGAACCGCCCCATCGGCTCCGCGATAGGGCAGCGCCGTCATCTCGCGCAGGAAGCGCGGCGAGAAGTGTGACACCAGCGCAGATGCCGCCATCAGCTCGGGCAGGCTCGCGCGCGGCAGGTGATAGAAGCTGGCCACCGCGTCGGCGAAATCGCCGGCGGCAAGCTCGGTGGATTCCCACAGCTTGCGCAGGGATTTTGTGCCCTCCGACCCGGCCTGCGCGGGAGAGTGCGCGCCGGCGGGAGCCCCCTCATCCAGACGCGCGGACACGGCGTCACGCGCGGACCCGGCGTCGCCCGGCCGCAGCAGCCCGCATCGCGCCAGATAGCCCATGAAATCGCCGACGAATTCGCCCGCGCCGTCGGCCGTCATCCCCGTCCCCGTCGCCCGAACGGCGCGCCGCCCCGTCCCGGCTCACCCGTCTTGGCTCGCCCGTCGCGCCTCACCTTGATCCATGCCGCCGGCCAAGATTCCCGCCGGGCAGGATCCATGCCGCCGGGCAGGGCCTGACCAAAGCCCGCGCGCGGTGCCATGAAGGGCTCCCTGATCAGCTCCCTGATCAAGCATGACAAAGCCATCCGGCCCGAACGCGCGCTCGTCGGCGGCCGCATCATCGTGTCACCCCATGAAGGTTTCGCGGCGACTTCATGACAGTCCCGCAACAGTCCCGTCCCGCACCCCGTGCAGGGCCAGTCATTCCACAACTTTGGGTGACCCTAATATTTCTGTCATACGGCATCGATACTAGGTGTGGTCCGTCCGGAGATCGGGGCCATCCTCCTCGAACGGCAGATGGGTTCTATCGAGGCATCGGGTGGAAGTGCGGAATGATCGGCCAAACCGGTTCGGCTCCCGACCGGGCACCCTGCTTTTGGCGTGCGCGATGCTCATCGCTACGGCGCTGGCCGCGTGTTCGCTGGTGCCGGACGACGTCAAGCCACCGAGCGTGATGGACCAGGTCCGGGCCATCGATCTGCTGCCGCGCGAGACCAAGCCCGTACCCGGCCCGCAGGACATTCCCGACGACCGCAGGGCCATCGAGTATTTCGGCTCAAGCACCGCGGCGCCGGTCTCCGACCGCTCCGAGGTGGGGGTGGCCGGCCGCGGCGGCGTGAGCGGCGGCGCCGACGGCTATGACCTCAACTTCGACAACACTCCGGTGACCAGCGTCGCCAAGGTGGTGCTCGGCGATATCCTCGGCGTGGGCTACGTCATCGACCCGCGGGTGCAGGGCACGGTCACCCTCGCCTCGGCCCGGCCGGTGCCGAAAACCGAACTGCTCTACGTGCTCGAGACCGCGCTGAAGACCAACAACGTCGCCCTGGTCCGCGAGGCCTCCGGCTATCGGCTCGTGCCGCTCACCGAAGCGGCGGGCGGCGGCAATGCCGATGTGGGCACGTCGCGGCCGGAGCCGGGCTACGGCCTCTCCGTGGTGCCGCTGCGCTATGTCTCGGCCGAGGCGCTGATGCCGCTGCTCGACAGCTTCGCCACCAGGGCGGGGGCGGTGCGCGCCGATCCCGGCCGCAACCTGCTCATCATCCAGGGCACCGGGGCGGAGCGGCAGTCGGCCATCAACACCGTCCTCTCCTTTGACGCCGACTGGATGCGCGGCCAGTCCGTGGGCGTCTATCCGGTCCGCAACAGCACGCCCGAGCCGCTGATCTCCGAGCTGGAGAGCATCATGGACGCGGGCGAGAGCGGGCTCAGCCACAAGATGGTGAAGTTCCAGGCCGTCAACCGCCTCAACGCCATCATGGTGGTGGCGAAGAAGCCGGAGCTGCTGCAGACCGCCGCCACCTGGATCAGCCGCCTCGACCGCTCCGACACCACGGCGGGGGTGCGCGTCTATCGCCTGCGCTATGGCGACGCCAAGCAGATGGCCAAGGTGCTCAACGAATTGTTCGTGGGCGGATCGTCCAGCGGCCTCGACCAGGCCGCGAGCCAGATCGCGCCCGGCTCCGGCGCCTCCGTCTCCTCCGGCGGCGGGTCCGACGGCAACGGATCGGGGTCCGGCTCGGGCCTCACGGTGCAGCAGCGGCTGGGCCAGTCCCCGCCCAAGCAGGACACGGGCGGCAAGACCACCGCCGTCGACAGCGAAGGCGCGCCGCTGGGCGGGATGGGCGGCGGCGGGGGCGGAGGTGGAGGCGGCGCGCTGCTGCCCGGCATCCGCATCACCGCCGACGCGGTGAACAACTCGCTGCTGATCTTCGCCAGCCAGGAGAACTACCGCATCATCGAGCGCACGCTGATGCAGCTCGACCAGCCGCAATTGCAGGTGGCCATCGAAGCCACCGTGGCCGAGGTGACGCTGAACGACACGCTCGCCTACGGCGTGCAATTCTATCTCACCAGCAAGGACCTCGGCCTCGGCACCAATAAGGGCTCGGTGCTCAACACCCTGTCCGGCGACATCACCGACCAGGCCATCAACCGCGTGCTGCCGGGCTTCAACCTGCTCATCGGCAAGGAGAACCAGCCCCGCGCCATCCTCGATGCCCTGCACACGGTCACCGACGTGAAGGTGCTCTCCAATCCCTCCGTCGTGGTGGTGGACAACCAGAAGGCAACGCTGCAGGTGGGCGACGAGGTCCCGGTCTCCACCGGCAGCGCCACCGTGCTCTCGTCCTCCAACACGGTGGTCAACACCATCGAGTACAAGAACACCGGCATCATCCTGCATGTGGTGCCGCGGGTGAACGTGAACGGGCAGGTCCGCCTCGAGATCGAGCAGGAGATCAGCAACGTCACCCAGTCCGATCCCACCACCGGCGGGACCAGCAGCAACTCCAGCGGGCTCACGCCCACCGTCTCCCAGCGCAAGGTGAAGAGCGTCATCGCGGTGACCAGCGGGCAGACCGTGCTGCTCGCCGGCCTCATCAGCGAGCGCCACAACGGCGTGCGGCAGGGCGTGCCCATCCTCGACCAGATCCCCGGCGTGGGCGACGCCTTCGCCCACACCACCGGCACCGTGAAGCGCACCGAGCTGATCATCTTCATCCGCCCCCAGATCATCCGCGACAATGTGGATGCGCACACGGTGGCGGAGGAATTGCGCGCCAAGCTGCGCGGCACCGTCACCACCCTGCCCGGCGGCCCGCAGTCGCCGTTCGGCGCAAGGTGAGGCGGCCCATGCCCCTGTCTTCCCCCACCCGCCGGTCTTCCCCCGCCCGCCTGCGCGCCACCGGCGGCCTTGCCGGCAAGGCGGCCATGGCGGCGGCGGTGACGGCGGCCATGGCGGTGAGCGTTGCGGTGGAGCCGTCCATCGGCGGCGTGCTGGCAGCGGCGCTGGTGCCGGTGCTCGCCGCCATCGCCGTCATCGACGGGCGGCACTTCATCATCCCCGATTCCTTGAACGCGCTGGGCGCCCTCCTCGGCCTCGCCGCTGCCGCCACGATGCCGGAGCCGGTGGAGGGCCTCATCTGCGCGCTCCTCGGCGGCGCGGGGCTGGCTTTCGTGTTCCTGGCGATCCGCGTCGGCTATCGCGCGCTGCGCGGCCGCGACGGGCTGGGGCTCGGCGACGTGAAGCTCGCGGCGGTGGCCGGGGCCTGGCTCAGCGTCACGGCCATGCCGGTGGCGGTGGAGGTCGCCGCGCTTGCGGGGCTCACGGCCTATGGCGTCCATCGCCTCGCGTCCGGCGGCGCCCCGCGCGTGCGGGACCGGCTGCCGTTCGGACTGTTCTTCGCGCCGGCCATCTGGATCGGCTGGCTCTTCGACCGCTGGGCGGCCGGGCTGATGTGAGGGGGGATCGGGAGGCGCCAATGAAGCTGACGGGTCCCCTTATCCCGCGCCGGACGCTGGCCGCGCTCCTCGTCGCGGTCGCCCTCGGCCTGCCGGCGGCGCCCGCCGCCGCGGGCCCGCCATCTACCACCCACGCCTTCGCGCTCTATGGGCGGGGCGACTATGAGGCCGCCGCCGCCGAACTGACGCCGCTGGCGTGGGCCGGCGACCCCCGCGCCCAGGGCCTGCTCGGATTCCTCTATGAATACGGCAAGGGCGTGCCGCAGAATTATGTGGCGGCGGCCAGCTGGTACGCCTGCGCGGCAGAACAGGGCGAGGCCACGGCGCAATATCTGCTGGGCCTGCTCTACGACAAGGGCCACGGCGTACCGCGCGACGTGGTGCTGTCGCAGAAGTGGCTCATCCTCGCCACCGCCGGGGCATCCAGGCGCGAGCGGGATGTCTATACCCGGCTGCGCAATGCGGTGGCCACCAAGATGAGCCCGGCCCAGCTTGCGGTGGCCCAGCGCCTCGCCATCGAATGGGCGCCGGTGCCGCGCCTGCCGGCGCAGTAGGCCCACCCCCTAAAGCCCGCCGAACCACGCGCCGAAATAGCCGGCGTAAAGCTCCGGCGCCTCCAGGTTCAGCGAATGGCCGATGCCCGGCACCGCGACGAGGCGGCAGTCGGGCATCACCGCGGCCATCTCCTTCAGGTCCCGCTCGGGGATCACGCCGTCATACATGCCCCAGACCACCAGATGGGGATGGGGGATGGAGCCCATGCGCGCCTTCAGCGCGCCGCTCTCCGCCTCCTTGGTCAGCGTGTCCGGCGTGCCGAACCAGATGCCGTCGGACACCGCGAACGTCTGGTCCACGATGCGCTCGAACAGGCCGGCGCGCGCGCCCACGTCCGGCTTGAAGCGGGCGGGTCCCTGGGCGAGGCTTGCCGGCTCGAACAGGCTCATGGCGGTGGCCGCCATGACCTGCCGGGTCAGTTCCTTGCTCGCCTTCATCTGGCCGAAGAAGGCCGCCTGCTCGGGGCGGAAGGCAAGGCCCTGCGGCCCCACCGGGGAGAGGGAGAACACCCGGCCGAAGCGCTCCGGCTGCTTCAGGATCATCCGGGTGGAGATGATGCCCCCCGTGGAGTGGGTGGCCAGATGGCAGAAGGCGACACCGAGCGCGTCCAGCGCCGCCAGCATGTCGTCGGCATGCTGGGCGATGGAATAGTTGGAGAAGTCGGCCAGCGGGGCCGGCTTGTCGCTGTCCCCGCAGCCGCGCCAGTCGATGGCGATGGTGCGCACCCCGCGCGGGAAGTGGGGCGCGGCCAGCTCGATCCAGTCCTTGCTGGCGAGGTTGCCGTGGATGAAGAGGACGATTGTGTCGCCCTCCCCCCATTCGCGCCAGGCGAGGGATACCTCGCCCGCTTGAACCTTGAGAGAGACCTCGCCGGCTTTCAGCATGGGCATGGCGGGTCCTATTTGTTGAGGCCGGTGGGCGCGGCGGCGGTGGCGGCCTGCTGCGGCGTATCCGAGGGCGCGCCGTGGATCAGCCGGTCGACGCTGGCCGGCGAGGCCGTGGGCACCCGCCCGGTCTCGACGAAATCCACCACATCCTCGGCAAAGGCCACCGGCTCGTCAGTGTGGATGAAATGGGCGGTGCCGGGATAGACCTTCACCCGCACGTCCCGGCCCGCCGCATCCATGCGCCGCATGAACGGCAGGATAAGCTGGCGCGAGAGGTCGTTGAGGCCGTTGAAAGCGTAGCCGGGAATGAACGGTTCCTTGTCGCCGAAGGCGAGGAAGATGGGGATCTTGATGTCGGTGAGCCGTTTATACAGGCTGGCCGGGTCCTTTTCCTGCAGTTCCGCCACCATGGCGTAGATGTCGAAGATGAAGACATCCACCCATTGCTGCAATTCGCGCGGATCGCCCTTGATCATGCCGATGCGCTGGGCGGTGTGCAGGCGGGCATATTCGCTGTCGCGCAGGAAATAGCCCGAGCGCTGCGGCGTCACCGCGCCGGTCACCGGATTGCGGCTGCGGAAGTGGAAGAAATCGTCGATCTGCTGGGCGGTGAGATTCTTCTCGCGGTCGCGCAGGCCGGTCTTGTCCCAGGTGGCCTTCCACTTGTCGAAGTCGTGGGCGTAGGCGGGATCGAACAGGTCCAGCTTCAGGCCCGGCGCCACCGTCACCTCGCGGGGATATTCCTCAAGGCCGGCGGGAGCTTCCAGGATCAGCTTCGTCACCGCGTCGGGCCAGGTGAGGGCATAGCCGAGCACGATCTGCCCGCCCATGGAATGGCCGAGATAGGCCGCCTTTGGCACCTTGAGCTGGTTCACCACCACCTCGTGCACCACCTCCCGCATCTCCTGCATGGTGCGGGCGGGGCTCTTGTCCAGATTGCCAGGGCCGGACATGCCGTAGTGCGGCAGGTCCACCGCGATCACCCTGAGCCCGCGCTCCAGGGCGATGCGCATGATGTTGCCGTAGTGGCCGCCGAACGCGCCCTTGCCATGGATGATCACAAGCACGTCCGGATTGGGCGCGGTGCCGGCGTATTCGTCCATGTAGCCGATGTCCCAGGCGATCCCGCGACTGTCCTTGGCCGTGGTCTTCTTCACCGGGAAAGGATAGGTGACGAAGGTGTTCCAGAACGACTTGTCCGGCGTGATGTTCGCGGCCACCGAGGGGGTGCGGTAGGTCTTCGCCACCAGGTCGCGGTCGCGGGTGAGGCGCGACACGTCGGAGAGGAAGCCGGCGACGGTGGGGTCGAACTCCCGGTTCTTCAGGATGGAGAACACGCCGTAATGGGCGACCGGGCTCGTCTCATGGACGAGGTCCGCCCCCGGCACGAGGTCCACCGTCCGCTTGGCCCGGTCGAAGGTGAGCCACTGGTCGTTGTCGATGTGCATCACCAGCGTGCGGGCTGTGATGCGCTTGAGCTGGTCATTGATGTTGTAGGTCTCGCCGGCGCGATTGCGCCACAGCAGGTCCACCGCATCGAACAGCAAAGCGCGCTTGTTCACGCTGGCGCCGGCCTGGGGCGTGGGCGGGTTCCAGTAGAACACATCCGGCTGCACCTTGGCCCAGTCCTGCTGGGAGCGGAACTGGAAGTCGAAGCCGGTGAGCAGCAGCACCGACCAGCCGAAGGCGACGCCCTGGTTGGGGTGCTTGTCCTTGGGCAGGTCGTAGTAATTGCCGCCGGTGGCCCGCCATTGCGGATCGCTCTCGATGGCGGCGGACATGAGCTGGAAGGTCCAGTTGCCCACCGGGTCGCCGCCATCCGACTGGCTGGTGCCGCCGACGGGCATCAGGCCGTTCATGAAATCGGGATGCATGACGCCCCAGACATAGGTCTGCGTCGCCCCCATGGAAGCGCCGGTGACCAGCGCCGCGCGGGCGACCTTCAGGTGGTCGCGCAGCATCCGGTAATTGGCCTGCACCATGTCCTGGTAGCTGTATTGGGGAAACTTCTGCCCCAGCCCCTCGGACGGCTTGGAGGTGCCCCAAAGGCCCAGCGCGTCGAGGATGACCACGTAATACTGGTTGGTGTCGATGGCCCGGCCCGGCCCGATCACCGAGCCGCCCGACAAGGCGGTGCCCTCCACCCACTGGGCGTACATGTCGGTGGCGTCGCCCGAATAGAAGGAATTGATGACCACCGCGTTGGTGATTTCCCCCGCCCCGTTGCGGATGGGGGTGCCCAGCGCGATGTAGGCGGTCTTGAGCGGACCCGCGCCCAGGGATTCGAGGGTGGTGCCGCCCTCCCCGCCATTGGCCCATTTTCCGGGGGCGGCAAGGTCGTAGCTTCCGCCGATCCTGAAGTTGCCGATGTCGTAGAAGGTCTTGAGATGGCAGAGCCGCTCCTGCGAGCAGGTGGGCGTGATCTTGCGCGGCTCCATCGCGGCCTGGGCCGAAGGGACCTGTGCCAGAGGGACCTGCGCCAACAGCGCGAGGCCAAGGGCCAAGCCAAGGGCAAGGACGTATCTCATGGTGTCTCCCAGCGCCGGTCTTCGGTCGCCGGCTGGCGAGAGAACACCACGGCCGGGGGCACAAGGGAAGCGCCATCACCGCGTTTTCCGTGCGCCGCGTCGAACGGAAAACGCGGTCTCGATCCATGACTTCAGGGCGTGATCCACGACGACTTGCCCCTTCACTCATTCCGGCCAGATCGAGTGGCGCCCCGACAGCGCATCGATCTTCAACGGCGAAACCGCAGCATTCGCGGACGCCAGCGAGGCCCTGCGCGCCGGCAGAACGGGCCCGGCGCGAGGCTCACCCCTTGCCGGCCCGCAGCAGCGCGAGCAGGCCGGTCAGGAGCGCCAGCGGCGTCGGCGGGCAGCCGGGTATCTTAAGGTCCACCGGCACGATGGCCTGAACGCCCCCGGCGCAGGCATAGCTGCCGGCGAAGACGCCGCCGTTGATGGCGCAGTCACCCGCCGCCACCACCCATTTGGGCGACGGCGTCGCGTCATAGGTGCGCTTCAGCGCCTCGGCCATGTTCTTCGCCACCGGCCCGGTCACCAGCAGCACGTCCGCATGGCGGGGCGAGGCGACCACATGCAGGCCGAAGCGCTCCAGATCATAGAAGGCATTGCCCAGCGCATGGATTTCCAGCTCGCAGCCGTTGCACGAGCCGGCATCCACCTCGCGGATGGACAGGCTGCGCCCCAGCCGCGCGCGCGCCGCCGCATTCAGCTCGGCGGCGAGCTTTTCCACCGCCGCATCTTCCGGGGCGGCCTCCGTGAGGGGGGCTTTCAACAGCCCTTGGAGGAGAAGCTTGCGCATGGCCGAACCTTAAAGATCCACGCCCGAATAGGAGCAGTTGAAGGATTTGTTGCAGAGGGGAAAGTCGGCGACGATGTTGCCCTCGATGGCGGTTTCCAGCAGCGGCCACTGGAACCAGGACGGGTCGCGCAAGTGCGCGCGCCGCACACGTCCGTCTGCCTCCAGCGCCACGAAGGCGAGCACGTCGCCGCGGAAGCCCTCCACCACCGCCAGACCCTCTCCGGGACCCGGCGGGACTTCGGTCGCGACCGGACCGTCGGGCAGGGTGTCGATGAGGCGCACCACCAGGCCCAGGCTTTCCTCCACCTCGCGGATGCGCACCCATATCCGCGCGTTCACGTCGCCCTCGGTCCGCACCACCACCTCGAACGGCAGGCGGTCATAGGGCGGATAGGCGAGCGCCCGCCGCGCATCGAAGGGCCGGCCGGAAGCGCGGCCCACAAAGCCGCCCGCGCCGAACTGGCGGACATAGTCGGGCCGGGTGAAGCCGGTGCCCACGGTGCGGTCCTGCAGCGAGGCGGTGTTGTCGTAAAGCTCGACCAAAGCCGGGAAAGCGGCGCGCACCTCGGACACCAGCACGCGGATGGCGGAGATGCCGTCGCGCGCCAGATCCCCCGCCACCCCGCCGGGGATGACGCAATCCATCATCAGGCGATGGCCGAAGGCGCGGGCACACACCCGCAGCACCTTCTCGCGCAGCACGCCGCAATGGGCCAGCATCAGCGCGAAGGCGGCATCGTTGCAGATGGCGCCGATGTCGCCGAGATGGTTGGCCAGTCGCTCCAGTTCCGCCATCACCCCGCGCAATGCGTGGGCGCGCGCCGGCACGCTCACCCCCCGCGCCGCCTCCACCGCACGGCAGAAGGCCAGCCCATAGGCCACGGTGCTGTCGCCGGACTGGCGCCCGGCAAGCCGCGCGGCCTGCGCCACGTCCGCGCCGGCCATGAGCTGCTCGATGCCCTTGTGGACGTAGCCGAGCCGGGTCTCCAGCCGCACCACCGTCTCGCCGTAGCAGGAGAAGCGGAAATGGCCGGGTTCGATGATGCCGGCATGGACCGGGCCGACCGGGATCTGGTGCAGCCCCTCCCCTTCCGCCGCGAGGAAGGAATAGGCATCCCCCTCAGGTTCCGCCGGCAGGTTCGCCCCCAGCGGATGGCGCACCCCCCAGCGGCCATGATCGAGCCAGGGGCGATGGTCGGGAGCACCCTCGGGCACGAGGCCGAAGAGGTCGCGCACGGTGCGCTCCAGCCGCGCCGCCGGCGGGTGATGACGCGCCACCGAAGGGAAGGCGCCGCCGACGCAGGCATAGGTTGCCACGGCAAGCCGGCCGGACGCTTCGTCCAGCAGCGCCATGTGCACCGCGCCTGGATGAACCGCGCCCGCATCGCCCCATAGGCCCATGAGCACCAGTTCGCCCGTCGCCAGATGCCCGGCAAGGGCAGTCCACTGCTCCGCGCTCACTTCCGCGCGCGGGAACGGGCGGCACGGGCCGGCGCGCCCGCTTTCGAGAAGCTGTGCGAAGGCTTGCATGGCGCGCCCCTAGCCCAACAGCCCGGCCACGTGCCGGAACCACGCCACCAGCGGCGGCGGCAGATAGAGCCCGGCCGCCAGCACCAAGGCGAGATGCACCGTCATGGGCAGATGGCTCGCCTTCACCTTGTCGTTGCCGGGGCTGGGCGCGCCGAAGGCGATGCCGGAAAGCTTCACCATCAGCGCGCCGAAGGCGAGGAGCAGCCCGGCCACCAGCGGCAGGGCCAGCCACGGCCGGTGCGCGAAGGCGGAGGTCACCAGCAGGAATTCGCTCATGAACACACCGGCCGGCGGCAGGCCGGCAATGGCCGCCACCGCCACCACGAGCCCCCAGCCCAGCGCCGGGTGGGAGGTGGTGAGGCCGCGAATATCCGAAAGCTTCTGCGTGCCCTTCACCTGGCACACGTGGCCCACCGCGAAGAAGATGGCCGATTTGGTGAGGCTGTGCATGGTCATGTGCAGCAGCCCGGCGAAATTGGCGACCGGCCCGCCGAGCCCAAAGGCGAAGGCGATGAGGCCCATGTGCTCGATGGAGGAATAGGCGAACAGCCGCTTGATGTCCCGCCGCCGGTACAGCATGAAAGCGGCCAGCAGCAGCGAGGCGAGGCCCATGGCCATCATCAGCGGCCCCGGCGCCAGCGTGCCGGGATGGGCCGCGAGCAGCAGCTTGAACCGCAGCACCGCATACAGCGCCACGTTCAGCATCAGCCCGGACAGCACGGCGGAGATGGGGGTGGGGCCTTCCGAATGGGCGTCGGGCAGCCAGGCGTGGAGCGGGGCCAGGCCCACCTTGGTGCCGTAGCCCAGCAGCAGGAACACGAAGGCGACATTGAGCAGCGCCGGATCGAAATTGCGCGCGTGCTGCATCAGCACGCTCCAGACCATGCCGTCCGGCCCCTCGCCCACCACCGGCTGGGCCACCATGTAGACCAGGATGGTGCCGAACAGGGCGAGCGCGATGCCCACCGAGCCCAGCATGAAATATTTCCACGCCGCCTCGATGGCCGCCTCGGTGCGATAAAGGCCCACCATCAGCACGGTGGTGAGCGTCGCCACCTCGATGGCCACCCACATGACGCCGAGATTGTTGGAGACGAGCGCCAGGGTCATGGCCGCCAGCAGCACCTGGTACATGGCGTGGTAGAAGCGCAGGTGCAGCGGCGTGAGGCGCCCGGTCTCCAGCTCGTGGGCGATGTAGCTCGCCGAGAAGACGCTGGTGGTGAGGGCCACGAAGGTGTTCAGCACCACGAACACGATGTTGAGGTCGTCCACGATGATGAACGGCCCGGCGACGCGCGGCGCCACCAGCAGCGACAGGGCGGTGAGGAACGTGAGGGCGCAGGCGCCCACATTGACCGCGGCCGAGACGCGGTAGGACGGGATCAGCGCCAGCAGCACCGCCGCCACCGCCGGAATGGCGAGGATGACCGGCGCGGGATTGAACGGCAGCGTCGCGAGGACGGTCATGCGCGCCCTCCCCGGAAGCGGTCGAGGGCGTCCACGTCCACGGTGTCGAACCGCTCGCGGATGCGGAACAGGAAGATGCCGATGACGATGAAGGCGATGAGCACGGAGAAGGCCACCGAGATTTCCACCACCAGCGGCATGCCCTTGGCCCCCGTGGCGGCAAGGATCAAGCCATTCTCCAGCGACATGAAGCCCACCACCTGGCTCACCGCATTGCGGCGCGTCACCATCATCAGCAGGCCCAGCAGCACCACCGAGAGGGCGAAGGCGAGGTCCTCCCGCGCCAGCGCATCGGCGGCGGGGGTGGCCTTGAGCATCACCACCAGGGAGAGGGCAACGAGGGCGATGCCGGCCAGCATGGTGGGGCCGATGGACACCGCCGTCTCCACCTGCCGGTGGATGCCGAGCCGCGCCACCATGCGATGCAGCGCCACCGGGATCACCAGCGCCTTGAACACCAGGGCGATGCCCGCCGTCACGTACAGGTGCGGCGCATCCTGGGCATAGGCCTGCCACGCCACCGCGAGCGCCAGCGCCACGGCCTGCAGCGCGAAGACGTTCAGCAGCGCATAGAGCCGGTCCTGGTAGAGCATCAGGAACGAGATGAGCACCAGCGCGCCCGCGAACATGTGGGCCACGTCGAAGACGAAATTGGGGGTGATGGCGTGCTCGATCATCACAGGATCCCCGACACGAACAGCAGCAGCGTGCCCAGCAGCCCCAGCATAAGGGCGGCGCCGAGGAAGTCCGGCACGCGGAACACCCGCATCTTGGCGATGGAGGTCTCGAACACGGCGACGAGCAGCGCGCCCACGGCGAGCTTGCCGCCATAGCTCACGAGGCCCAGCGCCATCCCGGGGATACCCGCCCCCACCGGGGCGAGGCCCCACGGCACGAACACGCAGGCAACCAGGGAAAGGAACAGCAGCAGCTTCAGCTGCGCGGCCAGCTCGATCAGCGCGAGGTGGCGGCCGGAATATTCCAGCACCATGGCCTCGTGCACCATGGTCAGCTCCAGGTGGGTGGAGGGATTGTCCACCGGGATGCGCCCGTTCTCCGCCACCGCCACCATCAGCAGCGCCACCAGTGCCAGCGCCAGCGACACCCGCAGCCCCACCCCCGCCAGCATCACCGAGGCGATGGTGGAGAGCTGGGTGGACTGGGCGACCAGGGCCAGGGAGAACACGATCATGATCATGGCCGGCTCGGCCAGCGAGGAGATCATCACCTCTCGGCTCGACCCGAGGCCGCCGAAGCTGGTGCCCACATCCATGCCGGCCAGCGCCAGGAAGAAGCGCGCCGAGCCGATGAGGGCGGTGATGGCGATGAGGTCCGCCGTCCAGGAGAAGATCAGCCCGGTGGCGAAGGTGGGCACCAGCGCCGCCGCCACCCAGGTGGCCGCGAACACCAGGTAGGGCACCACGCGGAACAGCCAGGAGGCGTTCTGCGCCAGCACCACTTCCTTGCGCAGCAGCCGCGCGAGATCGCGATAGGGCTGGAACACGCTGGCACCCCGGCGGCGCGTGAGACGCGCCTTTGCCTTGCGCACCAGCCCGGTGAGGAGCGGGGCGAGGGCGAGCACGAGCAGCATCTGCGTGCCCTGCACCAGGATGTGCGCCATCAGGTCCATAGGGCGAGCACCAGAAGCAGCAGCACCAGGGCCGAGAAGACGAGGCCCAGATACTGGCGGATGGTGAGGTATTGCAGCGTGTTCGCCCGCTCGGCCACGTATCCCACCGCCGCCGTCAGCGGCAGGAACAGGAAGGTCCACGCCGGGTCCCGCGTGCTGGACGAGAAGCGGGCGGGGGTGAGGGCACCGGGGGGCGGCATCTCCACGGTCTCGCGGGCCGCGAACAGGCCACGCGCGAACACCCGGCGGATGGGCTGGGCGAAGGAGGCGGCGGAATACTGGCTCAGCGGGCTGGCATTGGGGAAGCCGCAATCCCACGGCGGCGCCCGCCGCACCGCCCGCGAGGCGAAGCGGTGGATGGCGAAGGCCGCCAAAAGCGCCGACAGCGCGGTGAAGGCAAACACCAGCAGCCCGTTATAGGAACTACGGCTCTCCGCCACCGGGATGATGGAGAGCCACGCCACGGAACCCTGCGCCGGCATGGTCTCGCCGATCAGTTCGGCCACCGCCGGCTGGAGCGCGTCGATGACGAAGCCGGGCAGCAGGCCGGCGAGCACGCAGGTGGCTGCAAGCGCGATCATGGCGGCGCGGGAGAAGGCATCCACCTCGTGGGCCTCGGCAGCCTTGGGGCCGCGCGGCCGGCCGAGGAAGGCGATGCCGTAGAGCCGCACGAAGCAGGCGGCCGCGAGCGCTGCGGCGAGCGCCATCAGGGCGCCCACGGCCGGCACCATCAGCTTCAGCCCCCAGGCCGGCAGGTCCGGACTCAGCAGCACGGCCTGGAACACCAGCCACTCGGAGGCAAAGCCGTTGAGCGGCGGCAGGGCCGAGATGGCGGCGCAGCCGATCAGCATCACCACGCTGGTGGTGGGCATGCGATGGATGAGGCCGCCCAGGTCCTCCATCTGCCGGGTGCCGGTGGCGGTGAGCACCGCGCCCGCGCCGAAGAACAACAGGCTCTTCATGGCCGCGTGGTTGAGCACATGGAACAGGGCCGCGGTGAACGCCAGCGCGGCGGCGGCGGAAAAGCCGTTGGCCGAGAAGGCGAGCGCCAGCCCGAGGCCGACGAAGATGAGGCCGATATTCTCGATGGTCGAGTAGGCCAGCACCCGCTTGATATCGCCCTGCAACAGCGCCTGCAGCACGCCGATGACCGCGGCAATCCCGCCCGCCGCCAGGACGGGAATGCCCCACCACCAGTCGGGCGGCCCCGAAAGGTCGAACACGATGCGGATGAAGCCGTAGACCGCCACCTTGGTCATCACCCCGCTCATGAGGGCGGAGACGTGGCTGGGCGCAGCAGGATGGGCCAAAGGCAGCCAGACGTGCAGCGGCACGAGGCCGGCCTTGGAGCCGGCGCCCAGCATGGCGAGGGCCAGCACCAGCGCGGCGAAGGCGCCCACGGGCGGTGCCTCGCGCATGGCGTCGAAGGCGTAGCCGCCCCCGGAGCCGGCGGCGAGCAGGCCGAAGGCCAGCATCAGCGCCAGCGTGCCGAACGAGGCCATGAGGATATAGACGAGGCCGGCGCGCACATTGCCCGCCTCCTTGTCGTGGGCCACCACCAGCGCCCAGGACGCCAGCGACATGAATTCCCACGCCAGCAGGAAGCTGTAGGCATCATCCGCCAGCAGCACCATGTTCATGCCGGCAAGGAAGGCCGGGAAGAAGGGCAGCACGCGCTCGGGCGCATGGTCGTGCCGGCCATAGCCCAGGCCGTAGAGGCTCGCGGCGGCGCCGCCGAGATTGATGACGGCGAGGAAGACCGCCGACAGCGCATCAAGCCGCAGGTGCGCGCCGATCCAGGGAATGCCCAGGGGCAGCACGATCCCGGCCGCCGGCGCCGCAATGGCCGTGAGCGCGGAGAGGCCGGCCACCAGCGTCACCACCAGCGCACCACCATAGACCAGGGGCCGGCCCAGCGGACGACGCGCCGTCGCCACGCCGAGCACGCCGAGAGCGAGCAACGCCACCACCGCGCCGAGGGCGACGAGGAGGTGTCCGCTCACGGGAAGTTGCGCGACGAAAGCCGCCTCGGGCATGGCCCTACTCCTCCTCCGCCGGGGGCCGGCTGGCAACGGGCGCCGGAGTGGGCGCCGGAGAAGAGGGCACCGGAGAAGAGGGCACCGGAGAAGAGGGCACTTGGACCCGCAGCCGGACGCCCCGCCCTCCGGCCTCGCTGACGGCCGCTTCGCCGATGAGTTCGATGCCCGCCGCCTCCAGCCCGCCCACGAGCTTCATGAGGGAATCCACGTTGCCGCGGATGACCCCGTCGCTGGCTTCCATGCGCTGAATGGTGGGCAGGGAGAGGCCACTCAGGGCCGCGAGGGCGCGCTGGTCGAGGCCGAGAAGGGCACGGGCGGCGCGAAGCTGGGCGGCTGTGATCATGACGGCCGAGGGGGACGCGTGTGACAGGATTTGTCCTGCTTACGCCGCCCCCATTCATCGTTCAAGCATCATTTATGATGTTCAGAACATCATAAAGTCGCAGCCTCAGCCCCGGCGAAGGGGATGCCGCAGCCCGCACAGGGAGCGCTGCGGTCCGGTTTGCGCGGGCATGTTCGCGGCTCGACGCACCGCGAACATGCGGTCGCGGGGATCACGCCTCGCGGATGTCGTTGGCCACGCGGGCGAGAATCTCGACGATGCGCGTCTCGGCGCCGCGATTGGCCTCCAGCTTCTGCTGGGCCACGTCCCGCAGGTTTTCAAGCGCGGCTTCCACCAGACGGGGGAGTTCGGCGCCCTGGCTCGGGCCGTTCTCGCTCCAACCCATCCATTTACGCACCCGGCCCATCTTGAGGCCGATCTCCGACAGGCGCCCGATGATGGCGTCGGCGAAGGCGCGGTTTTCGGCGAGATAGGCGCGGCCGTCCTCGGTGATGGCGTAGCGCTTCTTCGCGCCGTCGGGCTCGGAGGTCACATAGCCCGCCTCTTCCAGGAAGGTGAGGGTGGGGTAGACCACGCCGGGGCTCGGCGAATACCAGCCAGCGGTCTTCTCCTCGATCACCTTGATGATCTCGTAGCCGTGCCGCGGCTGCTCGGCGATGAGCGACAGGGCCAGCAGCTTCAGGTCGCCCTGCGCCAGCATCCGGCCGATGCGGAACATGTCGCCGCCACCCCGTCCGCCGCGCCCGCCCCCGCGATGGCCGCCAAACTCGCCGCCGCGGCCGGGACCCCCGGCATGGCGCATCTCGTCCAGGTCCCCCCGGTGGCTGCGATCGCCGCCATGGTGTCCGTCACGTCTGCATCCAAACATGATAAGTCTCCTAAGATATGTCGTAAGATACAACGACACAATTTATATCGTTCGATATATCTAAAACGCAAGGGGTCCTTGGCGGTTCCCGTTCAGGGTTTTTTGAAGGGGGCGCGTCCATAGCTGGAGGCACCCTCTCCGGAGTGCTCCCATGGCCATGAGCGATGAGCAGAAAGCCGCCCGCGCCGCCCACGGCCTGCTCAGCGCCGTGACGGCGGATTTGGGCGCGGCCATCGAGGCCTGGCTCGCGCGCCTCGCCCACGAGCGGCGCCTGTCGCCCAAGACGCTGGAAGCCTATGCCCGCGACCTCTCGGTGGTCCTGCTGCGCCTCACCGACCATCTCGGCGCCCGCCCGGGCCTGAGCGATCTTTCGGCCCTCACCCCCGCCGACGTGCGCGCGGTGCTCGCCGACCGCCGGGCCGACGGGGTGGCGCCGCGCACCCTGGTGCGCCTGCTTGCCGCCGCGCGCTCCTTCGGCCGGCATCTGGAGCGGGAGGGGCTGGGCAAGGTGGGGGCGCTCACCGCCGTGCGCGCCCCCAAGGTGCCGCGCAGCCTGCCGAAGCCGGTTTCCATCGCCGCCGCCCGCGCCCTGTCCGATCCCGCCACCCGCGCCGGGGAGGATCGCGAGGCCTGGGTGCTGGCGCGCGACGCGGCCGTCCTCGCCCTACTCTACGGGGCGGGGCTGCGCATTTCGGAAGCCCTGAGCCTCACCCCCCGCGACGTGCCGCCGGACGCCGAATCCATCACCGTCACCGGCAAGGGACGCAAGACGCGCATGGTGCCGCTGATCGCGCCGGTGCGCCGGTCCATCGCCGAATACCGGGTCCTCTGCCCCCATGCCCTTGGGCCGGACGCGCCGCTGTTTCGCGGCACGCGGGGCGGGCCGCTCTCGCCACGCATCGTGCAATTGGCGGTGGAGCGCATGCGCGGCGCCCTCGGCCTGCCGCAGAGCGCCACGCCCCACGCCCTGCGCCACGCCTTCGCCACGCACCTTTTGTCCCGGGGCGGGGAAATCCGCGCCATCCAGGAGCTATTGGGCCACGCCTCGCTCTCCACCACGCAGATCTATACCGAGGTGGACGCCACCGCGCTCATGGCCGCCTGGCGCTCCGCCCATCCGCGCTCCGGCGCGTCGGACACGTGACGACGCTTGCAACGGCCCGACAGGAGACCCCATGACCTTCCCACCCGTCCGCCCGGTCATCGAGCATCTGTCCATCACCACCGTGGACCTGCCGCGCGCGGTGCGCTTCTACGATGCGGTGCTGGCGCCGCTGGGCCTGATGCGGGTGGCCGATTATGACGAGCCGGAGGGCGCGTCCGCCTGCTGGGGACCGGCCGGCACCATCCCCGCCCCGGAAGGCGCCATCGGCGCGGCGCCCTTCTGGGTGCAACTGCGCGACGGGCCGGTTTCCCCGCCGCCGGGCACCCACATCGCCTTCTGCGCGCTGGATCGGGCCGCCGTCGCCGCCTTCCATGCGGCGGGCGTTGCGACCGGCGGAACCGATTACGGCGCGCCGGGCCTGCGGCCCCAGTATGGGCCGGGCTATTACGCTGCCTTCCTGAAGGACCCGGACGGCTGGCGCATCGAGGCGGTGACGTTCGTCTGACGGATGCGGGGCTCCGCGCGGGAGCGGCGCGGTGGGGTCGAAGGACTCCATGGAGCGCATGTCCGACGGTGCATGTCCGACGGCGCGAGCAGCGGGACGCACAACAGCGACGCTCAAGGGTGCGCGAAATCGTGATCGCATCCTGATCGACCAAGGGTTCGCGCCAAGGCCGCTGCGTGGCTTAATCGGCACGTACCCCCCGACCGAGGCCAGGAGAAGAAGATGAAGCAGATTGCTTTCACCTTATGTGCCCTGACCGTTCTTGCCGGCACCGCGCCCGCTTTCGCCGGCGGCGCGGGATGTGCCGGCATGACCAACGCGTCGTCGCAAACCGACGCCCCGACCACGACGGCAAGCACGTCGACCACCCAGAAGGGCGGCTGACGCACTCGACGGATCTTCAAGGGACCTCCATGACCCTCCGGCCCAAGGCCGGAGGGCTTTTTTCTGGAAGTCACCCGTCACATGTGGATGGCGCGCTTCTCCACCGCCATGGCCGCTTCCTTCACCGCTTCCGAGCGGGTGGGGTGGGCGTGGCAGGTGCGGGCGAGGTCTTCCGACGAGCCGCCGAACTCCATCAGCACCGCGCATTCGTGGATCATCTCGCCGGCCTCGGGGCCGATGATGTGGGCGCCCAGCACCTTGTCGGTGGCGGCGTCCGCAATGATCTTCACGAAGCCGTCCGTGGTGTTGTTCACCTTGGTGCGGCCGTTGGCGGTGAAGGGGAACTTGCCCACCTTGTAGGCCACGCCCGCCGCCTTCAGGTCGTCCTCGGACTTGCCGACCGACGCCACTTCCGGGAAGGTGTAGACCACGCCGGGGATCACGTCGTAGTTCACGTGCCCGGCCTTGCCCGCCAGCAGCTCCGCCAGCGCCACGCCTTCATCCTCGGCCTTGTGGGCGAGCATGGGGCCGACGATCACGTCGCCGATGGCATAGATGCCCGGCACGTTGGTGGCGAAGTGGTGGTCCGTGACCACGCGGCCGCGGGCATCCTTGGCGACGCCCGCCTCGTCGAGGCCGAGGCCCGCGGTGTAGGGAATGCGGCCGATGGCCACCAGCACCACGTCCGCCTCGATCACTTCGGCCGCGCCGCCGGCCGCCGGCTCCACCGACACCTTCAGGGTCTCGCCCGAGGTATCCACGCCGGTGACCTTGGTGCCGAGCTTGAAGGCGAAGCCCTGCTTGTCGAGGATGCGCTGGAAGCTCCTGGCCACGTCGCTGTCCATGCCGGGCAGGATGCGGTCGAGGAACTCCACCACGGTCACCTGCGCGCCGAGGCGACGCCACACCGAGCCGAGTTCCAGGCCGATGACGCCGGCGCCCACCACCAGCAGCTTGCCCGGCACCTTCGGCAGCGCCAGCGCGCCGGTGGAGGAGACGATGCGCTGCTCGTCGATGGTCACGCCCGGCAAAGGCGCCACGTCCGAGCCGGTGGCGATGACGATGTTCCTGGTCTCCAGGACCTCGACCTTGCCGTCGGCGTTCAGCGTCACCTCAACCTTGCCGGTGCCGAGGATCTTGGCCGAGCCCATGTAGACGTCGACCTTGTTCTTCTTCAGCAGGAACTCAACGCCCTTGACGTTGCCGTCCACGCCCTTGTCCTTGAAGGCGAGCATGGTCGGAAGGTCGAGCGTGGGGGCCGGGACGCCGATGCCCATCTCGCCGAACTTGTGGCCGGCTTCCTCGAACAGCTCGGAGGCGTAGAGCAGCGCCTTGGAGGGGATGCAGCCCACATTGAGGCAGGTGCCGCCATGGGTGCCGCGCTTCTCCACCACGGCCACCTTGAGGCCGAGCTGGGCCGCGCGAATGGCACACACATAGCCGCCAGGGCCGGTACCGATGATGGTGATATCGTAGGACATGCGGATGTTGTGCTCCGTTGATCAGCTGGCCGCGAGCAGGTGAAGCTGCGCCTGCTTCTCGCAGTCCTTGCGCAGCTGGTCGGCACCGAAATCGATCTCGTTGCCGTTCTCGTCGACCCAGAAAATGTGATGGCCGTATTCTTCCAGCTGCAGGCGGGCGAAATGCTCGGGCGTCTGCAGGTAAGTGAAGATCTGGCCGCGCGCTATGATCGGCCGCAAATCGACCACGCCCTCATAGCCGTCGGTGAAGACGAGCTTCACCACGCCGGGAATGACCGGTTCCGCGAGAGTGATGCGCAGCGCAGGCGTCATGGGATCCTCATCGTGGGAAGGCCGGAGGTGGCGTTGGTCCACTGGAGAAATTCGTCACCTCCCCATCCGCCCCGATGGATCGCCTGCTGATCGAAAGGCCCGCCGTACCACCCGCTGAGCGCCGCGCAGACCACGCCCGCACAGGCGATCGGCCCGCACAGGCGATCAGAAGGATGGCCAGGCGCTTCCAGTGCCTGGCCATCCTCTCATCCTACCCTCACAGATCCAGCACGAGCCGCGCGGGATCTTCCAGGGTCTCCTTGACGCGCACCAGGAAGGTCACGGCCTCGCGGCCATCGACGATGCGGTGGTCGTAGGAGAGGGCGAGATACATCATGGGGCGGATCACCACCTGGCCCTTGATGGCCACCGGGCGCTCCTCGATGCGGTGCATGCCGAGGATGCCCGACTGCGGCGCATTGAGGATCGGGGTGGACATCAGCGAGCCGTAGATGCCGCCGTTGGTGATGGTGAAGGTGCCGCCCTGCATGTCCTCGATGCCGAGCTTGCCGTCACGCGCCTTGCGGCCATAGCCGGCGATGGCCTTCTCGATCTCCGCCACGGAGAGCAGGTCGGCGTCGCGCACCACCGGAACCACGAGGCCCTTCTCGGTGCCCACCGCGATACCGATATTGTAGTAGTTCTTGTAGACGAGGTCCTGGCCGTCGATCTCGGCATTCACCGCCGGCAGGTCCTTCAGGGCGGCGATGACCGCCTTGGTGAAGAAGCCCATGAAGCCGAGCTTGGTGCCGTGCTTCTTCTCGAACGCATCCTTGAACTGGGCGCGCAGGCTCATCACCGCGCTCATGTCCACGTCGTTGAACGTGGTGAGCATGGCGGCGGTGTTCTGCGCATCCTTCAGGCGCCGCGCGATGGTCTGGCGCAGCTTGGTCATCTTGACCCGCTCCTCGCGCACCGCATCGGTGGGCACGGAGGGAGCGCGGACCGCCACCGGGGCGGGAGCCGCAGCGGCACCGGCGGCGATGGCGGCCAGCATGTCGCCCTTGGTGACGCGGCCATCCTTGCCGGAGCCGGCGACGCCGGACGGATCCACACCGCTCTCGGCGGCGATGCGGCCCACGGCCGGGCCGTTGGCGCCGGACGCGGCAGCGGCGGCAGGCGCCGCAGCGGGAGCCGGCGCAGCGGCGACGGGCGCAGGAGCGGCGGCGGCAGCGGGGGCCACGGCAGCAGCGCCGGAACCGGCGCCGATGGAGCCGAGCAGGGCTCCGACGCCCACCGTGTCACCGTCCTTGGCGACGATCTCGGCCAGCACGCCGGCGGCGGGCGCAGGCACTTCGACCGTGACCTTGTCGGTCTCCAGTTCCACCAGCGGCTCGTCGGCGGCGACGGTATCGCCGGGCTTCTTGAACCACTTGCCGATGGTCGCCTCGGTAACGGACTCGCCCAGGGTCGGTACGCGGATCTCGGTGGTCATTGCGTTCGCCCCAGTGCGGGGCCTCCCTCAACTATCGGCAGGTGAAGATGGGACAGGCACCGGGCCAGCCACCCGGCGCTGTATGAGCGACAGGATGGGCATCACCTCATAGGCGAAGCCCAGCCCTGCCACGATGACGGGGTCCTGCGCGGCGAGCAGGTTCGCCGCGTCCTGATCTTGAGCTTCCACCAGCGCCATGCCCCAGATGCCCGAGGGGTCCGCCACCGGCCCCACGGCAAGGGCGAGGCCACGATCGGCCTCGCGCTGCCAGAAGGCGCCGTGGGCGGCCATGGCATCCATCTCGGCCACGGTCGCGTCCGCCGGGAAGGTGGGACGCGGCGGGGAGAGGCGCAGGAGGAAGTGGGCCATGTCGCCGGCTCAGCCGAGGGCTTCGTCGAGGAAGGCCTTGAGCTGGGCCAGATGCTTGGACATGAGGCCCGTGGCCGTCGCCGCCGAGGCGGGACGACCGGCATAGCGCGGACGCTTGTCCGCACCGCCCACCTGTTCCAGCACCCATTCCAGGTAGGGCTGCACGAAGGCCCACGCACCCTGGTTCTTGGGCTCTTCCTGGCACCAGGACACCTCGGCATTCTTGAAGCGCGAGAGTTCCTGCACCAGGGTCTTGAGCGGGAACGGGTAGAGCTGCTCCACCCGCATCAGGTAGACGTCCGACACGCCGCGCTTCTCGCGCTCCTCCAGCAGGTCGTAATAGACCTTGCCGGTGCACAGCACGACGCGACGGATCTTGTCGTCCGCCACCAGCTTGATGGCGTTCTCCTCCGGATGGGACTGGGCGTCATCCCAGAGCACCCGGTGGAAGGAGGTGCCGGCCACCATGTCGCTCAGCGAAGACACCGCCCGCTTGTGGCGCAGCAGCGACTTCGGCGTCATCAGGATCAGCGGCTTGCGGAACTCGCGCTTCATCTGGCGGCGCAGGATGTGGAAGTAGTTGGCCGGGGTGGAGCAGTTCGCCACCTGCATGTTGTCCTCGGCGCACATCTGCAGATAGCGCTCGAGGCGGGCGGAGGAATGCTCCGGACCCTGGCCTTCATAGCCGTGCGGCAGCAGGCAGACGAGGCCGGACATGCGCAGCCACTTGCGCTCGCCCGAGGAGATGAACTGGTCGAACACCACCTGCGCGCCGTTGGCGAAATCGCCGAACTGCGCTTCCCAGAGCACCAGGGTGTTGGGCTCGGAGAGGGTGTAGCCGTACTCGAAGCCGAGCACCGCCTCTTCCGAGAGCATCGAGTTGATGACCTCGTACTTGGCCTGGGTCTCGGAGAGATGGTTGAAGGGCTTGAAGCGGGCCTCGGTCTCCTGGTCGGTCAGCACCGAATGGCGCTGGGAGAAGGTGCCGCGCTCCACGTCCTGGCCGGAGAAGCGCACGGGATTGCCTTCCAGCAGCAGGGACGAGAGGGCCAGCGCCTCGCCGGTGGCCCAGTCGATGCCCTTGCCGTCCTCGATGGACTTGCGGCGGTTGTCGAGGAAGCGCTGGATGGTGCGGTGGAGCTGGAAGCCCTCCGGCACCTTGGTGATCTTCTCGCCGATGGCCTTCAGCGTGTCCTCGGCGACACCGGTGTTGCCGCGCCGCGGATCGTCATCCTCATGGGTGGCCTTGAAGCCGGCCCAGCGGCCGTCGAGCCAGTCGGCCTTGTTGGGCTTATAGGCCTGGCCCGCCTCGTGCTCGGCCTCCAGGCGCTCGCGCCACGCCGCGCGCATGGTGTCCACCTCGCCGGCAGTCACCACGCCCTCGGCCTCGAGCTTCTTGGTGTACAGCTCCAGCACGCTCGGGTGCTGGCGGATCACCTTGTACATCTTCGGCTGGGTGAACGCCGGCTCGTCGCCCTCGTTGTGGCCGAAGCGGCGGTAGCAGAACATGTCGATGACGACAGGCTTGTGGAAGCGCTGGCGGAACTCGGTGGCCACCTTGGCGCAGAACACCACCGATTCCGGATCGTCGCCATTGCAGTGGAAGATCGGCGCCTCGATCATCTTCGCCACGTCGGAGGGATAGGGCGAGGAGCGCGAATAGCGCGGATTGGTGGTGAAGCCGATCTGATTGTTGATGATGACGTGGATCGACCCGCCGGTGCGGTGGCCCTTCAGGCCGGAGAGGCCGAGGCATTCGGCCACCACGCCCTGGCCGGCGAAGGCGGCATCGCCGTGCAGCAGCAGCGGCAGCACCTGCACCCGCTCGACATCCTGCATCTGGTCCTGCTTGGCGCGGGCCTTGCCGAGCACCACCGGATCCACGATCTCGAGATGCGACGGGTTGGCGGTCAGCGACAGATGGACCTTGTTGTTGTCGAACTCGCGGTCGGACGAGGCACCGAGGTGGTACTTCACGTCGCCCGAGCCTTCCACGTCGTCGGGCGCCCAGGAGCCGCCCTTGAACTCGTGGAACAGGGCGCGGTGGGGCTTGCCCATGACCTGGGTGAGCACGTTCAGGCGGCCGCGATGGGCCATGCCGAACACGATGTCCTTCACCCCCAGGTTACCGCCGCGCTTGATGATCTGCTCCAGCGCCGGGATCAGGCTCTCGCCGCCGTCGAGGCCGAAGCGCTTGGTGCCGGTGAACTTCACGTCGAGGAACTTCTCGAAGCCCTCGGCTTCCACCAGCTTGTTCAGGATGGCGCGCTTGCCCTCGCGGGTGAAGGTCACCTCCTTGTCGGGACCTTCGATGCGCTCCTGGATCCAGGCCTTCTCCTCGGGCGAGGAGATGTGCATGAACTCCACGCCGATGCTGGAGCAATAGGTGCGGCGCAGGATCGCCACCATCTGCCGGACCGAGGCGAACTCGAGGCCCAGCACGTGGTCGATGAAGATCTTGCGGTCGAGATCGGCCTCGTAAAAGCCGTAGGAGGCGGGATCCAGCTCCGGCGCCTCGCGCGGGGGGGTCAGGCCGAGCGGGTCGAGATTGGCATGCAGGTGGCCGCGCATGCGATAGGCGCGGATCATCATCAGCGCCTTGACGCTGTCGCGGGTGGCCTGCTGCACCTCGGTGGCGGAGAATTCGACGCCCGCCTTCTGCGCCTTGGCCTTCACCTTGTCGGAGAGGGCCTTTTCCACCTCGATCCACTGGCCGTCCATGGCCGAGACCAGTTCGCCATTGGCATGCACCGGCCAGTGCGGCTTCTTCCAGGATGCACCGCGGGCGTTCTGGATCACCGCGTTCGGATCATCCTTCAGCGCCGCAAAGAAGCTCTGCCAGTCGGGGCTGACCGAATTCGGGTCGGCTTCGTAGCGGGCGTAGAGATCCTCGATCCAGGCGGCGTTGGCGCCATCCAGGAAGGAGGTGGAGAGGAAAACGTCGTTCTGTTCCGCGCGCGACATGGGCTTGTTCCCGGATGGTCGATGGCGCCTCACATTCCTTCAGCGCATTTTACGCTGAAAATGAAGCCCCAAAGACCGTTCGTCTGCCACAAATCCGGCGTCCGGCTCACGCCGGGCGCCCTTTCACCCCTGCGAGGCTCGTGGCGGCCTTCAGCAGCGGTGCTCGACAACCTTTAGATGGGATGCGCCGCGACCGGCCGAAAGACCGTCGCGGCACACCCCCTAAAACCGCGCTCGCCAGTCGCCGAATTTCATGGCGATCGCGCGGCGTAATCGGCTTCGCGGCAGGCTGCCCTCTTCCCTCTACGGAAGAGGGCGCCCGATCGCTCAGCCCA
>NZ_JBAFVS010000002.1:0-356582 GCF_043194565.1 Xanthobacter autotrophicus ATCC 700552
TGCCGAGTTCGGTTCCAACGAGCCGAGGCCGGAAACATCCGGCCTCGGGCGGGAGAGGGATCTCCAGCGATCCTGGGCGAACGCCCCCTCCCCTCAGCTCGCGGCGAACTTCAGCAGCTTGGCGGCGTCGAAATCCTGCACCCCGCCGCCCACGCGCTTGGTGGTGTAGAACAGCACGTAGGGCTTGGCCGAATAGGGATCGCGCAGCACCCGCACCCCGGCGCGGTCCACCACCAGGTAGAAGCGGCGGAAGTCGCCGAAGGCGATGGCGTAGGCATCGGCCGCCACCTCCGGCATGGCCTCGCTCTCCGCCACCGGGAAGCCCATGAGGCTGGCGCCCTGGCCCACCCCGGCGGGCGGGGCCCAGAGGTAATTGCCGTTTTCGTCCTTCAGCTTGCGCACCTGCCCCTGGGTCTGGCGGTTCATGACGAAGGTGGCGTTCTGCCGGTAGCCGGCCTTGAGCGCATAGACCAGATCCAGCAGCGGATCGGCCGGGGCCGCCGCCGGGAAGGCGCCTGCCGCGCCGGTGGCCACATAGCCCACCTTGTCCCAGGCCCAGGCGCTCTCGGCCACCTTGGTGTAGGCGAGGAAGCCCTTGGGCTTGGCCACGCCGTCGCCGGTGACGAAGGCCACCCCCTCCTGGCCGGCGAAGGCGGTGTCCACCTCGGCGGCGAGCCACTCCTCCACATTCACCTGCGCATCGTCCAGCAGGGACTGGGTGGCGGCGGGCATGGCGTAAAGCTCCATGGCCGGGAAGGCCAGCTCCGCCAGCACCGGGCTGTCGGTCTGGGGCCGGGCCGCCGTCTCCGCCGCCCAGCCGGAGACCGGGCCGGAGGTCATGAACGGCTTGCGATAGGTGCCGCCGCCTATGGTCCGCACCGAGGCCAGAGCGCGGATGGGCGACAGCACGGCAAGGCGCCGGCCGATCTCGGTCTCGGTCTCCGAGGGCACGAGGTAGCCGCCGGCCTCGCCCGAGGCGGAGGAGAGCGCCTTCGCCTCCAGCGCCTTGAGGCCGCCGGCCTCGCCGTGGCGCACGTAGGTGGCGAAGGCATCGGTGTGCTCGCGGGTGGCGGCGGGGGCCTCGATGCGCTCCGGCGCGGCGCCCAGCGAGGGCCGGCGCGCCTTGGTGGCGAGGGCATCGAGCCGCGCCTTGTGGGCGTCCAGGGCGGCATCGATGCGGGCCAGCTGCTCGGTGGTGAGCACGTCGGCGCTGCGCCGCTCCATCTGCGCCAGGCGGGTGTCGTTCACCTGCTTGTAGCTCTCGAAGGCGGCGAGGAAATCGGCCACGGCGGTGGTGGCCTCGGCGGAGGTGGGCTCGGCGCCGGCCACCTTGGTCTCGGGCGCGCCGGTGATGGGGCGGGCGGTGTCGGCAAAGGCGGTGTCGGGACGGGACATGAAAACCTCTTCTGCGATGAACGAAAATCAGGGATGGGCGGCGCGCAGGCGGGCCGCGGCGGCCGTGAGCAGGGCGGCGGGGGTGGCGGGCGGGCGGGCGATGCGCGCCCCCGGCTGCATGGGGAAGGTGACGATGGACACCTCCCACAGATCGATCCGGGACAGCCGGCGCAGGCGGGCGCGCGGATCGGTGCGCGCCTCCACCGCCTTGAAGCCGATGGAGAGGCCATCCAGTGCGCCCTCACGGATCAGCGCCGCGCATTCGCGGGCACGGACCACGTCCGCCGAGAGACGACCGCGCACATAAAGGCCGCGGGTGTCCTCGAACGCCTCGGTCCACACCCCGATGGGCTCGGCCGGATCGTGCTGGTAGAGCAGGCGCACGCCCCCCGCCCCCTGCCGGGCAAGGCTGGCGGCAAACGCGCCGGGCAGCACCAGGTCGCGGCCGAGATCCGCCACGTCGAACAGGCAGGCATAGCCCTCGATGGGAAAGCCGTCCGCCATGGCTCAGCTCCGCTCGGTGGGAGCGGCGGGGGCCTTCTTGCGGCGCCGGCTCTTCTCCAGCCGCTCCAGGGTGGCGACGAATTCGCGGAACACGGCGCCGGCGGCGGGCGGCGGGGGCGATTTGGCCTGCGCCGTTGTCTTGGCGGGCGCGCCGGTGAGGGCGCGGATGCGCGGCGACGACGCCGTCTCCGGCGCCTTGCGGAAGGGTGAGCGCATGGGGGTCTCCGGGATGGGAGGGGGGAGCGGTTTCGAGCGAAGCCGATCCCGGTTCGCGTGAAGAAAACGCGTTAATGCATAGCTCTGGAGCCATTTGCGTGAGCCGGGGCGAACGCAAATAGCTCCAGATCAGGACAGGTCGTCGGCGCGGGCGTTGAAGCGCGCCAGCTCGCGGACGAAATCGTCGATGCGGTGGGTGGCGCGAGACAGCTCGCCCAGCGCCCGCCACAGGCCGGCGGAGGCGGCAAGCGCCCACAACAAAAGCGCGAGATGCGCCAGATCGCCCCGCTCGGCGAAGGCGCGGATGAGGGCGTCCATGGGGGGTGTCCGGATTGGGTGGTGGATGCGGGGCGGAGAGGCGAGCCCCCCTCACCGCAGCCGCCGTCCCCCCTCGCCATAGCCGGTCGCGGCGCGCTTCTCCTCGTCGGTGAGGAAGTCGGCCGCGCCGATGCGCGCCCACAATTCGGTGCGCTCGGCGGCCAGGGCCTCGGCCTGGTCGAGGTCGGGGACAAGCTGCAGCCCGCCGCCATAGGCCGGGCCGAGCCAGGAGGAGAGCGCGTCGCACACCCGACGCACCAGCGGCACCACGCTCTGGCGCCACAGGGCGCGGTTGGCCTCGGCGTAATTGGCATAGGTGTTGTCGCCGGGAATGCCCAGCAGCAGCGGCGGCACGCCGATGGCGAGGGCGATCTCGCGGGCGGCGGAATTGCGCGCGGCCTCGAAATCCATGTCCTTGGGCGAGAGCGACAGGGGCCGCCAGTCGAGCCCGCCTTCCAGCAGCAGCGGGCGGCCGGCATTCACCGCGCCCTGGAAGGAGGCTTCCAGTTCGCCCTTCAGCCGCTCGAACTGCTCGTCGGAAAGCGCGCCCGAGCCGCTGTAGACCAGCGCGCCGGAGGGGCGGGCGGCATTGTCGATGAGCGCCTTGTTCCAGGCGCTCGCCGCATTGTGCAGGTCGAGGGCCTGCGCCGCCGCCTCCAGCGGGGCGAAGCCGTAATGGTCGTCCAGCGGGTTGAAGGCGGTGAGGTGCAGGATGGCCGGCACGTCCTGGCCTTCCACCAGCGTGTCTTGCGGGATGCGCACGGTGCGCGCGCCGAGGGTGTAGTCGTAGGCTTCGGGCCAGCCGTCCGGGCCGGGCACCAGCTTCACCCGGTCGGGGCGCAGGAGGTGCAGCTCGCGGATCTCGCCCTCCACCACCACCGCCTCCACATAGGCGTTGCCGGCCACCATGAGGTAGCTGCAGATGGCCTCCATGAGGGACGATCCGGTGAGGCGCGGGTTGGGCCGGCGCATCAGATCGAGCAGCGGATGGGTCTCCATCTCCTCCCGCCCGGCCATGAGCACCAGCGGCAGGGCCGAGGCGGATTCGCCGATGAGCCGCACGGCGCGATAGGCGATGGCATTCTTGGCGAAGCCCTCGCGGGCAAGCGAAGCATAATCGCGCGGGGTCCAGCGCGGCCGCCCGGCGGAGAACAGGGCGATGAGCGGGGCAGCGCGGCTCGCCTTCTCCTCGGGCGGGCGGCGGCGGAAGGGGGCGAGAAGCTCGGCCAGCATGAAAGGCTCCGGAAACGAAAAAGGCCGCCCGGTGGGGGCGGCCTCGATGGCAGGGATGAAAGCCGGGGGCAGATGCCGATCGGCACGTGCTCTACCGGCTAAGCAGGCGTATAAAGATCCTGCGTGATGGTCCCGAACCCGGGGCCTGGGGGACGCAAAGGGAGGGCGCCATGCTCTATGCCCTGGTCCTCATTGTCACCACCACCACGTTCCAGCCCGCCGGTTCCGGAGCTTACGGCTATGCGCCCGACCCCTACGGCGCGGGGCCGGGGGTGGTCGCCACCACCTCGCAAAAGCTCATCGGCTACTATCGCACCGAGCGCGGCTGCCTCGGCGCCAGCATCAAGCGCAACCAGAACTGGCCGGACTTCGCGCCGGGCCAGAGCGTCACCGGCCTGTGCGTGCAGGTGGAAATCCCGGTGGGCGCGGATATGGTCGGCGGCAGCTGAACGAGGGCGGTGCAGTCGAGACGGTAAAGCCGGCCAGACGCACGGGGCTGAAAACCACCGTCGCCGTCCGGCTTGACCGGACGGCCCATGCCGCCACAGGAGCTGGCAGAGAGCAACGCCACCATACGGACGCGGTCGGGACAAGCGGAGAGATGGGCCCTCCGGTCAAGCCGGAGGGCGACGGGGCGCGGGACGGCGACGGAGCGCCGGAGGGCGACGGAGCGCGGGAAGGCGACGGGGCGCGGGACGGCGCATGAGCAAAGCCCTGCCGGCGCCGGGTTCAGACCGGCATCGTCAGCATAGCCCAGCCTCACAGCCCCCGCACCCGCGGCGCGCCGGCCTTGGGGCCGAGCGCCAAAGCCGTGACCGCCCACACCAGCGCGTCGAGCCGGTCCGGCGAGCGGCCGGACGACAGGCCATCCGTGCCAAAATCGCACATCTCGTCCTCCAGGGCGGGGAAGGCGCCGGCATGGCGCACCCGCCCCTGCTCGTAGAGCGCGGCTACGGGCTCGGCGCGCAGGAACTTGCCGCGCGTGGCCCGCACCTGCTCCACCGGCACGCCGTCATCCACCTCGGCGATGACGGCGCGCACCATCTCGCCACCCTGGTTCACCTCGGCGACGATGAGGTCCGCCTCGAAGCGGCGGAACAGCGCCACCGCCTTCGCCGCCCACTGGGCGGGGCGAAGGCCGGCGGCGCTGTCGTCCGCCAGCACATGCACCAGGCCCGCCGCGTCGATGCCGGCGCAGACGATGCCGCAGGCATCCGCCCCGGCCCGCGAAGAGGCCGGCGGGTCCACCGCCACCACGATGCGGACGAGGGGCGGCGCCTCGGCCTCCCGCAAGGCTTCCAGCGCCGGGCGGGAGAACAGGGCGTCGGCGCGGTCCTCGATCAGTTCACCGTCCAGCTCCTGCCGGCCGAGACGGGTGCCGCCATAGCGGGTCAGCACCTGGCCGAGGAAGCTCGGGGCGAGGTGGAAGGCATTATCGGCGGTGCGCGCCCGCGTCACCGCGGTGGAGGGGTCGGCCAAAAGTCGCCGCAGCAGCGCGGTGGGGCGCGGCGTGGTGGTCACCATCTGGCGCGGCTGGGTGCCGAGCCGCAGCCCGAATTGCAGCATGTCGAAGGTGGCCTCGGCCCGCTTCCACTTGGCCAGTTCGTCGAGCCAGGCGGCGGCGAATTGCGGGCCGCGCAGGCTTTCGGGGTCCTCCGCCGAAAAGCCCTGCGCCACCGCGCCATTGGCCCATTCGAGGCGGCGCCGGGTGGGCTCCCAGCGCGGCCGCTCGGCGCGGGGGTGGACGGCGAGGAGGCCGGAGACCCCCTCCACCATCACCTCGCGCACGTCGGCCATGGTCTCGGCCACCAGCGCGATGCGCCCCACCGGCAGGTCGGCGAACGGCGGACGGCCCAGCGCCAGGCCCCGCACCCATTCGGCGCCGGCCCGCGTCTTGCCGGCGCCGCGCCCGCCCAGCACCAGCCAGGTGGTCCAGGGGTCGCCGGAGGGCGAGATGTCGGGCGGCAGCTGATCGTCGCGCGCCCACAAGGCCCAGTCGGCGAGCAGAAGCTCGGCCTCGGCCTCGGGCAGGTCATTCAGCAGGCTCTGCGCCCGTCCCGTCCGCGCGCAGGCGATCAAGGCGGCGCGCAAGCTCGCGGCGGAAGGTGTCGAGGTCGCGGACGGCGTCATCTTCGGCTTTCACCTTGCGGCTTTTCTGCGCCTCCGCCTCCAGGGCGGAGAGTTCGCGCAGGGTGCGGGCGAGCACGGCGAGGGCGCGGGCGTCCTTCTCCGCATCGGCGGCGGGGCGGGGCGGGCTCGCCGCGGCGGCCGCCTCCGGCGACACGGCACTGGCGAGGCGCCGCTCGATCTCGTCGAGCTGACGCTCGGCAGCCCGCCACAGCCGGGCCAGCAGATGCTTCCGCCCCAGAGCCGTGCTGCGGACGCCCGGCGCCGGTGGCATCCGCCGGGCCACCGGCTTCAGGGTGACCGTGCCGTCGGCGGCCACCTCCCGGTCGATCCAGTAATAGACCTGGGGGCGCGGCAGGGCGGTGCGGCGGGCAATCTCCTTGAGGGGGGCGCCGTCCAGATAGAGCTGGCGCGCAAGCTGTGCCATGGCTGGCACCCGGCGGGGCGGCAACGCTTCGCGCATGGACATGTCCGAAAAAATGGTTGGGTCCTGAAGCCAGGATGCTGAAAAGCCTGAAGGCGAGAGCCACAAGGGCAGGCACGACCACCGGAGGAAGCGGCGGACGAAACCGAGCCGTCGGGACGGGCGAAACCCCGTCAGGCACACGTCTGGAACATGGACAAAACCTAGCGGGGCAGCGTCACGCTGTCAAGGACTAAATTCCGAATAACGGAATAAAAACCTTATCCCCCCTGATGCAGCCCCAAGGACAGGCGAAGGCGTGACAGCCGAGGCATTCGGGCGGGCCGCCCAGCTTCTGCGATCCCTTGCGGGTGACACACGGCATCATTGCGACATTGTCCGCCAGGGCCGCGCGCCCCGGCGCGATGGCAAGTGTCGCCCGCCTGCGCTATGGAAGACGAGCCGGCGCGCCGGTGCTGCCATGGGTCTGATGCCACCATGTTTCCCCTGCCGGTGACGCTGCCGTTCGTCTTCCTCGCCTGCCTCCTTGCGCCGGCCCGCGCGCTGGAGTCCGGCACGCCGCAGCCCGGCACGCTTCAGCCCGAGATGCCTTCCCCTGCGATGCTTTGGCCCGACACCCCCGCCACGCGCCAAGCCGCGCAGGATTTCATCGAGGCCCTGAACCGCGCGCTGCTGGCCCAGCCCAGCGCCACCCTGACGCTGGAGCGCTGGTGCGGCGCCCATGGCATCGGCGATCCCGCCCTGGTGCGGGCGGAGCGCGAGCGCGCCGGGGAAGACGCCGCCCCGCAGGAGGTGCGCGACCTGCTCGGCGCCGATGCGCAGACCCTGGTGCGACACCGCCGGGTGCGGCTCACCTGCGGCGCCATCGTGCTGTCGGAGGCGGACAATTATTACCGGCCGGATCGCCTGACGGGCGAGATGAACGCCACCCTCGATACCACCGATACGCCCTTCGGCAAGGTGGTGCGCCCGCTCGACTTCCGCCGCCGCACGCTGGAGGCGCGCGCACTGTGGCGGCCGGCGGAGGAAGCCCCGGCTTCCGGCGCGCTGGCGGTGCCCCGCTTCGTGCTGGCCCATCGCGCGGTGCTGACCCTGCCGGACGGCACGCCCTTCAGCGCATTGATCGAGCGCTACACCTCCGGCGTGCTGGCCTTCCCGGCGCCGCGCTGAGGCTGCTGGTCGCAATCCTTCCGGCTGAAGGCTCAGGCGCCGCCCGGGCCAATTGCCAACCGGCCCTTGAGTCACCCTCATCGGTTCGGACGGCGCGATTGCCAGCGCGGGGCATCGGCCTACAATCGCAGCCCCTCTTGAGGCGTACCGCGTTCGATGGTCGATTTCCGCAGCCTCGAAATCTTCTACTGGGTGTCGCAGCTGGAAAGCTTCAGCAAGGCGGCCGAGCGGCTGAACACCACCCAGCCCGCCGTGTCCCAGCGCATCGCCGCGCTGGAAACCGAGCTGCGGACACGCCTGTTCGAGCGCTCCTCGCGCTCCATCAGCCTCACCGAGAAGGGCCGGGTGCTGGTGGATTATGCCGAGCGCTTCCTCCGGCTGCGCGCGGCCATGCTGGAGGCGGTGGCGACCCCCGAGGCCATGCGCGGGGTGGTGCGCCTCGGCGTCTCCGAAACCATCGTGCAGACCTGGCTTTCCCGCTTCATCGAGCGCGCCCACGCGGTCTACCCCAACGTGCTCATCGACATCACCGTGGACGTGACGCCGGTGATGCGCGACGCGCTGGTGAAGCGCGAACTTGACCTCGCCTTCCTGCTCGGCCCGGTGAGCGAGCCCAACATGCACAACCTCGACCTCGGCACCTATGCGCTGGCCTTCGTGGCCGCCAGCGACCTGCCCATCGCCGCCGAGCCCCTGTCGCGGCGGGACCTTCTGAAGTATCCGCTCATCACCTATCCCAAATCCACCTATCCCTACACCTTCCTGCGCGAGATCCTGAGCATTCCGGAGATCGGATCGCCGCGCCTGTTCAGCAATTCCTCCCTCTCCACCATCATCCGCATGACCGAGGACCATATCGGCCTCAGCGTCATCCCGCCCGACGTGATCCGCGCCGAGCTGGCCTCCGGCAAGCTCCGCGTGGTGGCGACCGAGGTCAACCTGCCGGACCTCGCCTTCACCGCCAGCTATCCCATGGCCATGGGCGGCGGCATCGCCGGGCCGCTGGCCGCCCTCGCCGCCGAGATCGCACGGGAGGATCGGGCGGGGGAAACCACCAATAAGCAGGCATGATTAAAGTTCATGCCAGATCATAATTTGAATGCATGCATGGTGCGTGGTGACATGACGGCCTCTTCCGCCGAGGCCCGATCATGTCTTCCAGCTCCGCTCTTTATTCTGCCCCCCATGGCGATACCCAAGTCTTCGCTGCCACCATCACGGACGTAGAGGCAGCAGCGGATCGTATTGCTCGCCAGATCATCCGCACGCCGCTGTTCGAGAATGCAGCCGTCAACGCGGCCTGCGGCGCAAGACTTCTCATCAAGCCGGAGATGCTGCAGCATACCGGCTCGTTCAAGTTTCGCGGTGCGTCCAATCGCGTGGCGCTGATGAGCGCCGCCGAGCGCGCCGGCGGCATTGTCGCCTGGTCCTCGGGCAACCACGCCCTCGCCATCTCGGCGGTGGCGGCGCGCCACGGCATCAAGGCCACCATCCTGATGCCCTCCGACGCCCCGCGCGCCAAGATCGAAGGCGCCGAACGGCTCGGCGGCACCGTGCGCCTCTATGACCGCGCCACCGAGGTGCGCGAGGAGATCGGCGCCGACATCGCCCGGCGCACCGGCGCCGTCATCATCCCGCCTTATGACGATCCCCACGTCATCGCCGGCCAGGGCACCGTGGGCCTGGAACTTTCGGAGCAGGCGGCCGCCCTCGGCGCGCAGCTCGATATGGCGCTGTTCGCCTGTTCCGGCGGCGGCCTGGTGGCGGGCGCCGCCACCGCCCTCAAGGCCCGCTCGCCGGCGACGCTTGTCTACAGCGTGGAGCCCTCGGGCTTCGACGACACCGCCCGCTCGCTGGCCTCGGGCCAGCCGGAGCGCAACGCGCCCGGCGCCACGACGCTGTGCGACGCCCTCATGGTGCCCACCCCCGGCCTGCTCACCCTTCCCATCAACCGCGCGCTGCTCGCCGGCGGCGTGGCGGTGACGGACGACGAGGTCAAGGCCGCCATGCGCCTTGTCTATGACGCGCTGAAGCTGGTGGTGGAGCCCGGCGGCGTCACCCCGCTCGCCGCCGTGCTCGCCGGCAAGGTGGACGCCAAGGGCAAGACCGTGGGCGTGGTGCTCTCCGGCGGCAATGTGGATCCCGGCACCTTCGCCGCCTGCATCGGCGCCTGAGCCCCACGCCAAGACGGCTTCGCGCAAGCGCCGCGCGGGTGGCTCTTCGAAAGCTTCGCTCAAGCGCCGCGCGGGCTTTAGGCCCCCTTCCAATCCAAAGGCTTCGCCATGCTTGCCAAGGACACGGCCCTTTACGCGCGGGTCGCGCGCACCATCGACGACTTCATGTGCCTCGACTTCACCGGGGTCGGCCTCATCGGGCCGATCCGGGCGGCGCTGGCGCGCCGGCAGCCAGGCTTCATCGCCATGGGGGCGGCGGAGATCATCGCCGAGACCCTCACCACCAAGGGCGGCCCCGCCCTCATCGCCACCGGCTTTCCCGAGGGCGGCGGCGTGCCGGAGACCGACGGGCCGGTGGGTGCCGCGCTCATCGCCCGCGCCCTGTTCCTCGGCTTCGGGGTGGAGAGCGTCATCGTCATCGACGAGGACTGGGCGGAGATGATGGCCGCCACCTGCCGGGGCGCGGGGCTCGCCCCCCTGCCCTTCCCGGCCGATGGCGTCATCACCCCCGTCCCGTTCCTGCGCCCGGTCTATATCCGCACCGTGCCGAAGGATGCGGAGGGCTGCCGCGCGGTGGCCGACGACCTGCTGGAGCACACCCACCCGCAGCTGCTCATCGCCATCGAGCGGCCGGGCGCCAATGCGAACGGGCTCTACCACGGCCTCGGCGGCCGCCCGCTGGACGGCATGGTGGGCGACCTCGACTATCTGTTCCGCACCGGCAAGGCCATGGGCCTGCCCTTCATCGGCATCGGCGACGGCGGCAACGAGCTGGGCATGGGCGTGATCGCGCAGGACCTGCCCGCCTTCTCGCCCAAGGCGGCGGACTGCGGCATTCCCGGCCGCGGTGGGGTCGCGGCGGCTACCGCGGCGGGCCACCTGGTGGTGGCCAACATCTCCAACCTGGGCGCCACCGGCCTTGTGGCGGCGCTCTCGGCGCTTTTAGAAAACCCGGTGGTGTTCCACGAGCCGGAACTGGAGGTGCGCGCCATCGCGCAGTGCGTGGCCTTCGGCGGCGTGGACGGCATGTTCATGGCGCCCGAGCCCGCCGTGGACGGGCTTTCCGCACAGGAATGGGAGGGCCTCGTGCGCACCCTCAAGCTCACCGTTGCGCGCACCCTGGGCGACAGTGTGAACTGGAAGGGCGACCGGGGCGACTGGCGCCAGGTGAAGTAAAATGCCGTGAAGTGAAGACGGTGAAATGGGGAATTGGACATGAGTGAAGTGGAAGACAAGCTCGCCGCCCTTGGCCTGACATTGCCGCAGGCCGGCACCCCGCGCGGCACCTATGTGCCCTTCGTGCGGGTGGATAACCTCGTCTTCATTTCCGGGCAGGGTCCGCGCCGCGACGGCCAGCTCCTCTATGTCGGCAAGGTGGGCGCCGAGCGCACCCCCGAAGAGGGCTATGAGGCAGCAAAGCTGTGCGCGCTCAACCTGCTCGCCCAGCTCAAGGTGGCCTGCGACGGCGACCTCGACCGGGTGACGCAGGTGGTGCGCGTGGCCGGGCTGGTGCATTGCGTGGAGACGTTCGAAGGCCATCCCGGCGTCATCAACGGGGCGTCCGACCTGCTCTGCGCCGTGTTCGGCGACCGCGGGCGGCATGCCCGCATCGCCAGCGGCGCCTCTTCCCTGCCGAGCGGAATGAGCGTGGAGGTGGAAGCCTGCTTCGCCGTCAAACCCTGAGGCGGCACCGACTATAAGCACACCTTATCCAAAACAATCCTGAATCATCATTGGACCTTGTGCGTCTTTCGTCTGGATAATGCCCATGGATCGAGCGCGCTTAATCCGTGGGCAAGTTGCCAACCGCACTCGACGCCAGACCGGACCGAAATCGCCGCGGCGATGAACATGACGAGCCTCACCATGGCCAACACCAGCATCGCAAGCCTCCGCGTCGCACCTGAGCTGGACGCCTATTCCGCCTACCGGACCCCGCTTGCGGTGCGGCTGGCCTGCCGCGGCGGCGCCCTCGCCGGCCCCACCGCCGGCATGGCGCCGGGCTATGTGCAGGGCAACCTCGCCGTGCTGCCCAAGGATCTGGCAGAGGAATTCCTGCGCTTCTGCCATTTCAATCCGCGCCCCTGCCCGGTCATCGGCATGTCCGAGCCCGGCAGCTTCAAGGTGCCCGTGCTGGGCGAGGACATGGACATCCGCACCGATTTCCCCGGCTACCGGGTGTGGCAGGACGGCGAGGTCATCGCCGATACCGCCGACGTGACGGACTACTGGCGCGACGATCTGGTCGCCTTCGTCATCGGCTGCTCCCTGTCCTTCGAGGAAGCGCTGATGGCCGAGGGCCTGCCCCTGCGCCATGTGGAGCGCAACGTGCGCGTGCCCATGTTCCGCACCAATGTGCAGTGCGTGCCGGCGGGCCGCTTCTCGGGGCGGATGGTCATGTCCATGCGGCCGCTGGTGCCGGCCCACGCCATCCGCGCGATCCAGATCACCACGCGCTTTCCCGCCGTGCACGGCGCGCCGCTGCATGTGGGCCTGCCGGAGCTGATCGGCATCACCGACCTGATGCAGCCCGACTACGGCGACGCGGTGGAGGTGCTCGACACCGAGCTGCCCGTGTTCTGGGCCTGCGGCGTCACCCCCCAATCGGTGATCGCCGAGGCGAAGCCCGCCTTCGCCATCACCCACGCGCCCGGCTGCATGCTGGTCACCGACCGGCGCAACACCGAATTTTCGATCCTGTGATCATCCCCGGGCGGCAACGCTCGGACTGACGCCGAAAGCGGCGCAGACTGCAACCAAGACCTGTCCAGCCATCCTGACTTCCAGAGGGGATCTACCATGAACCGCAGAGAGCTTCTTCTCGCCGCCTCCGCCCTGCCGCTCGTCGGCCTCGCCGGCTCCGCCTCCCGCGCCTTCGCGCAGGGCGCGCCGGAAGTGGTCATCGGCGTGCTCTACGCCATGTCCGGTCCGAGCGCCCAGGTGGGCATTGATGCCCGCCACGCCTTCGAGACCGCCGCCGAAATCATCAATGGCTCGTTCGACTTCGACATGCCCACCGCCAAGGCGGCGGGCCTCCAGGGCCTCGGCGGCGCCAAGGTGCGCCTCGTTTACGCGGACCACCAGTCCGACCCGCAGAAGGGCCGCGCCGAGGCCGAGCGCCTCATCACCCAGGACAAGGTGGCCGCCCTGATCGGCTGCTACCAGTCCGCCGTCTCCTCCACCGTCAGCGCGGTGGCCGAGCGCTACGGCGTGCCGTTCCTGTGCGCGGACAGTTCCTCCCCCAGCCTCCAGCGCAAGAAGCTGAAATACTTCTTCCGCCCCGCCGCGCAGGACGAGATGTTCTCCGCCGCCATGTTCGACTTCTTCGACGCCCAGAAGAAGAAGGGCAAGAAGATCGACAGCGTCGGCCTGTTCTACGAGGACACCATCTTCGGCGTGGATTCGTCCAACGTGCAGCGCAAGCTGGCCACCGAGCGCGGCTACAAGATCGCCGCCGACATCAAGTACAAGTCCAACTCGCCCTCGCTCTCCGCCGAGGTGCAGCAGCTGAAAAGCGCCGATCCGGACGTGCTGATGCCGTCCACCTACACCACCGACGCCATCCTGCTGGTGAAGACCATGGCGGAGCTGGGCTACAAGCCCAAGAACCTGGTCGCCCAGGCCTCCGGCTTCTCCGAGCAGGTGACCTTCGACGCGGTGGGCGACAAGCTCGTCGGCGCCATTTCCCGCGCCTCCTTCTCGCTGGATCTGGCCGCCAAGCGCCCGTTCATCGGCAAGGTGAACGCGATGTACAAGGCCCGCTCCTCGCGCGACCTCAACGACAATTCCTCCCGCGAGCTGATGGGCCTCATCATCCTCGCCGACGCCATCGACCGGGCCAAGGCCACGGACGGCGCCAAGATCCGCGATGCGCTGGTGGCCACCGACATTCCCGGCACCCGCACCATCATGCCCTGGGCGCGCGTGCACTTTAACGAGGAAGGCCAGAACCCGGACGCGAGCCCGGTCCTGCTGCAATATACCGGCGGCAAGTTCGTCACCATCTTCCCCGAGGACGTGGCCATCGCCGCGGCCATCTGGCCCATGAACGGCTGACGCCAAAGCCAAAGCCAAAGCAACGGCTGCCGTTCCGGCTGGAAGGACACACAATGACCGCGCAAGCGCTGATCCAGGTGCTTGCGAGCGGCCTGCTCATGGGGCTCATCTATGCCCTGATCGCAGTCGGCCTCTCGCTCATCTTCGGGCTCATGGATGTGGTGAATTTCGCCCATGGCGAATTCCTCATGATCGCCATGTACGCCACCTTCGGCCTCGTCCTGTGGACGACGCTCGATCCCATCGTCGTCGCGCCGCTGGTGGTGGGGCTCATGTTCTGCGTGGGCGCGTTCGTCTACGTGGCGGTGGTGCGCTATGCCATGCGCACCAAGGCGAATGCCGGCATGGTGCAGATCTTCTCCACCTTCGGCCTCGCCATCCTCATCCAGGGCGGCGCACAGTATTTCTTCACGCCCGACTACCGCTCCATCAAGACCTCGTGGCTGGGCGGGCATACGCTGGAACTGGGCGGCATCTTCTTGCCGTGGCCGCAGATCTACGGCGGCCTCATCTCCATCGCGGCCTTCGCCGCCCTGTCCCTGATCTCGCGGACCGACTTCGGCAAGGCGCTGGAAGCGACGCGTGAGGACGCCGGTGCGGTGGCCCTCGTGGGCATCGACCGCAACAAGGTGTTCGCCATCGGCTGGGGCCTCGGCGCCGCCCTCGTCGGGCTCGCCGGCACGGTGCTCGCCATCTTCTACTACATCCACCCCCAGGTGGGCGCGACCTTCGGCACCATCGCCTATGTGACGGTGGCGCTGGGCGGCTTCGGCAGCGTGTTCGGCGCGCTGGTGGCCGGCGTCATCGTGGGGCTGGTGGAGGCCATCACCGCCCTCATCCTGCCACCGACCATGAAGGCCGTCGGCATCTTCGCCCTCTATCTCGCTGTGGTGTTCTTCCGCCCGAGCGGCCTGTTCGGAAAGCTGTGAAGATGACCGACAGCACCCTCACCTCCCTCAAGCTGCGCGGCGATGCGTTCATCGCCAAGCGCCGGCGCCAGCTCGTGGTCGCGGCCGCCGTATTCGCCGCCGTGGCCTGCCTGCCGCTCGGCATCCGGGACGTCTATCTCCAGAACGTCCTCATCCTCACCCTGCTCTATGCGGCGGTGTCGCAGAGCTGGAACATCCTCGGCGGCTATTGCGGCCAGATCTCGCTGGGCCATGCCCTCTACTTCGGCATCGGCGCCTATGCGGCGTCCGTGCTCTACGTGAACTACGACATCGTGCCCTGGTTCGGCATGGTGGTGGGCGGCGTGCTCTCGGCCATTCTGGCGGTGGGCCTCGGCTTCATGACCTTCCGGCTGAAGGGGCACTACTTCGCCATCGCCACCCTGGTGATCGCGGAAATCGGCCTCGTCCTGGTCCACAACTGGGACTTTGTCGGCGGCGCCCTGGGCATCCAGTGGCCGTTCGGCACCGACAGCATCTGGACCCTCCAGTTCGCCCGGGACAAGGTACCCTACTTCTACTTCGCCCTCGGGCTGCTGGTGGTGGTGTGGCTCGTCACCTATTTCATCGAGAATTCCCGCTGGGGCTTCTGGTGGCGCGCGGTGAAGGACGATCCGGAGGCGGCCGAAAGCCTCGGCGTGGAAGTGTTCCGCTCCAAGCTGGCGGCGGCGGCGGTGTCGGCCTTCTTCACCGCGGTGGGCGGCGGCTTCTATGCGGCCTTCGTCTCCTACATCGACCCCGAAAGCGTGATGAGCTTCCGCTTCTCCCTGCTGTTCGCCCTGCCGGCGGTGCTCGGCGGCATCGGCACCCTGTGGGGCGCGCCGCTCGGCGCGGCCATCCTCATCCCCCTCACCGAGATCACCCGCTCCTATCTCGGCGGGTCGGGCTCTGGCCTCGACCTCATCATCTACGGCGCGCTGATCATGGTGGTGGCGCTGGCCAAGCCCGAGGGCCTGCTCAGCCTCTTCACCCGCAAGAGTGGAGGCAAGGCATGACGTCTGATATCCTGCTCGAGACGCGCGGCGTCACCCAGCGCTTCGGCGGCCTGGTGGCCAATTCGGATGTCTCCATCTCCATCCGGCGCGGCGAGATCCTGGGGCTCATCGGTCCCAACGGGGCGGGCAAGTCCACCCTGTTCGCGGCCATCTCTGGGGCGCGGGTGCCCACCTCTGGCACCATCCTGTTCGAGGGCGTGGACATCACCCAGATGCCGGCGGCCGAGCGCTGCCGGCTGGGCATCGCCCGCACCTTCCAGGTGCCGCGCTCCTTCGATTCCATGAGCGTGGCCGAGAATGTGATGATCGGCGCCTTCGTGCGCCACGCCAACGCCACCCGCGCCCGCGCCGCCGCGCTGGAGGTGCTGGACTATGTGGGCCTCGACGGCCGCGCCGACGCCACCGCCGGCCAGCTCACCCCGCCGGAGAAGCGCCGGCTGGAGGTGGCCCGCGCCATCGCCACCGAGCCCAAGCTGCTGCTGCTGGACGAGGTGCTGACCGGCCTCACCCCGTCGGAGGCGCGCCTCGGCATGGATCTGGTGCGCAAGGTGCGCGCCCGCGGCATCACCGTGGTGATGGTGGAGCATGTGATGGAAATCGTCATGCAGCTGGTGGACCGGGCCATCGTGCTCAATCTCGGCAAGCTTTTGGCCGAGGGCAGCCCCGCCGAGATCGTCCGCAACGAGGATGTCATCACCGCCTATCTCGGGGATCGCCACCGTGCTGCTTGATGTGAAATCCCTGACCACGGCCTATGACGGCCTCATCGCCATCTCCGACATCTCGGTTCAGGTGAAGGCGGGCGAGATCGTGGTGGTGGCCGGCGCCAACGGCGCGGGCAAGTCCACCTTGCTCAAATCCATCGCCGGCATGGAACGCCCCAGGGGCGGCACCGTGACCTTCGCCGGCGATCGCATCGACGGCATGGCCGGCCACCTCATCACGGCGCGGGGCATCGCCTACGTGCCGGAGGCCAAGCGCCTGTTCCCGCGCCTGACGGTGGCGGACAATCTGCGCCTCGGCAGCTACCTGCACGCCGACAAGGCCGACCGCGAGGCGCCGCTGGAGCAGGTCTTCACCCTGTTCCCGCGGCTGAAGGAGCGCCTGCCCCAGAAGGCGGCGACGCTGTCGGGCGGCGAGCAGCAGATGCTCGCCATCGGTCGCGCGCTGATGACCCGCCCGCGCCTGCTGATGCTCGACGAGCCGTCCCAGGGCATCATGCCGAAGCTCGTGGACGAGATCTTCGACGCGGTGAAGACCATCCGCGACACCGGCGTCACCATCCTGCTGGTGGAGCAGCGGCTGGTGGAGAGCCTGGAGATCGCCGACCGCGCCTATGTGCTGCAGACCGGCCGTGTCATCCTCGAAGGCTCCGCCGCCGAGGTGCGCGACAATCCGGATGTGCGCCGCGCCTATCTGGGCATCTGAGGACGCGCGCGATGCAAGTGGACCTCAATTCCGACCTCGGCGAAGGCTTCGGCGCCTACGCCATCACCGACGACGCGGCGCTGCTCGACATCGTCTCCTCGGCCAACCTTGCCTGCGGCCTGCATGCGGGGGACCCGGAGATCATGGCCCGCGTGTTCGCTCTGGCGAAGGAAAAGGGCGTCAGCGTCGGCGCCCATCCCGGCTTTCCCGACCTGTGGGGCTTCGGCCGGCGCCGCATCCCCTTTTCCACCGGGGAGATCGAGCGGCTGGTGGCCTATCAGGTCGGTGCCGCCCAGGGGCTCGCCGCCTATGCCGGCCACCGCGTGTCCTACGTGAAGGCCCACGGCGCCCTCTCCAACATGGCGGAGGAGAGCACGGAGGTCGCCGCCGCCATCGCCCGCGCGGTGCAGGCGGTGGATAAACGCCTGCCCATCCTCGCCGGGCCGCTGGGCGCGCAGGCTGAGGCCACCCGCGCGGCCGGGCTCACCCCCATCGCCGAGATCTTCGCCGATCGCGCCTACACGCAAGCCGGCCTGCTGATGCCGCGCGGCCAGCCCGGCGCGGTCATCACCGATCCGGACGAAGCGGCCGCACGGGTCGTGGCCATGGTGAAGGCCGGGGCCATCGTCACCGCATCCGGCACGCCGCTGCCGACCGAGATCGGCTCCATCTGCGTGCATGGCGACAGTGCCCATGCGGTGGAGACCGCCCGGCGTGTGCGGGCGCGGCTCGAAGACGAGGGCATTTCCATTGTCCCCTTCGCCTGACGGTCCCTCGCCTGGTGGTCCTTCGCCGGACTTGCCGGCGCCGCGCCTGCTGGATGCCGGGGAAACCGCCCTCGTCGCCGAGTTCGGCGATGAGGTTGACCCGGTCCTCAGCGACCGGGTGCTTGCCCTTGATGCCGCCGTCACCGCCCGCGCCCTGCCCGGCGTGCGCGAGAGCGTGCCCACCTATCGCTCGCTCATGATCCATTACGACCCGCTGGTGATCGACCGCGCCACGCTCGCCGCCGAGGTGACCGCTCTGGCGCAGGCCGCTCCCGCGCAAGGGCGGCGCGGCGCGCTCTGGACCATTCCCTGCTGCTATGATCCCGCATTCGGCGAGGACATCGCCACCATCGCCGAAACCACCGGCCTCACCCCGGAGCAGGTGGTGGCATTGCATTCCGGTGCGCGCTACCGGCTCTACATGTATGGCTTCGCCCCCGGCTTCTGCTATCTCGGCGGCCTGCCGGAAGCGTTCGCCAAGGTCTCGCGCCGGCTCAAGCCGCGCCCGCCCCATCCGCCGAACGTGGTGATGATGGCCGGCGGGCTCGCCAGCATCGCCACCGTCTCCATGCCCACCGGCTGGTTCCTCATCGGCCGCACGCCGGAGCGCATGTTCTCCCTCACCCGCACCCCGACCGTGCTGCTCGAAGTGGGCGACGACCTGATGTTCGAGCCCATCGACCGCGCCACCTTCGACGCGCTGGAAGCCCGCGCCGCGGCGGGCGAGGTGGTGGCACGGCGGGAGGCGGGCCGATGAGCGCTCCAACCTGCGCAGCCGCCCTGCGCATCGTCTCCGCCGGTCCCGGCACCACCATCCAGGACAGCGGCCGGCACGGCTACCTGCGCTTCGGCGTCACCGGGGCCGGACCCATGGATGCCCTCGCCCACGCCACCGCCAACCTCGCCGTGGGCAATACGGCCGGCGCCAGCGCCATCGAGGTGGGGCTCGGCGGCCTCTCGCTCGCGGCGGAAGAGCGGCCGGTGACGCTTGCCATCGCCGGCGCGCCCTTCGCCGTGATGCTGGACGGCCAGAAGCTGGAAGCCCCGCTGGTGCTGACGCTTCAGCCCGGCGCCGCCCTTTCCCTGCGCGCCGGCCCCACGGGGGCGTGGTGCTACGTGGCGGCGGCGGGGAGCTTTGCCCTCGCGCCGGTGCTCGGCTCCACCGCCACCCATACCCGCTCCGGCCTCGGCGGGCTCGACGGCGGACCGCTGAAGGCCGGCGACCGCCTGCCCGTAGGCGCGAACGCGGAGCTCAGTCCCACCGCCCCGGCGCGGCTCATCGCCCCGTGGCTGGAGCGCTCGCGCGACGTGGTCCGCGTGGTGCTCGGCCCGCAGGATGATTTCTTCGCGCGTGAGGTGGTGGAGCGCTTCCTCACCCAGCCGTGGACCCTCTCGGGCCGCAGCGACCGCATGGGCTACCTGCTGGAAGGCGAGCCCCTCACCCACGCCGGCGGCTTCAACATCGTCTCCGACGGCATCGCCCATGGCGCCATACAGGTGCCGGGCGAGGGTCTGCCCATCGTGCAGATGGCGGACCGCGCGCCCACCGGCGGCTATCCCAAGATCGCCACCGTCATCGGCGCCGATCTCGGCAGCTTCGCCCAGTTGCGCCCCGGCGCCCGCTTCCGCTTCGCCGCGGTGGACATCGCGACTGCGGTGGCGGCGCGCCGCACCCAGGCCGAGGCGCTGGCGCGGCCGGTGGAGCGCGTGCCGCTCATCCGCACCGAGCTGCCGTCCGACTTCCTGCTGGGCCTCAACCTGGTGAGCGGGGTGGTGAGCGCCACGGCGCCGGCAGGCTGAGACCCACCATTGGCCCCGGTCCAAGACCGGGACCGGTGGTCTTGTGACCGCGCCCGGCAAGAGCCGGGACCGGGCTGCGGCCCATTTCTTGCCAGATCACCCCCGTGGAGCCCCTGCGACAGGGGCGCGATGGCAAGTGGGGCCGGCCATGGCCTTGACGACACATGACGTTTTGATCGCACGCGCGACCCGCCCCTCCGCGTGCGGAACCCGACACGCGTGTGACACCGGACGGTTGGCCCCGCACCTGTCATCCGCGGGGGCGCGTCCATGAGTACGGACCTCGCCGGAACAGCCACAGCCGGGCCGGACCTGCCGGCGGATTTCCCCATCGCCGCGGGGCCGAAGATCGCCGCCTTGTCCTGCGGCAAGCCGGCCTGGCTCGTGGTGCTGCTGCACGAGGAGGGCGCCGACGGGCAGACCGTGATCGACCTCGCCCTCAATTGGGCGCCGGAGATGCCCAAGGCCGACTTCCTCGCCGCCGAGGCTCCCTTCCCGGCCCCCGGCGGCGGCCGGCGCTGGTTCCCCTCCGGCGACATGACGCCCGCCGCCATTTCCGAAGGCCTTGCCACCGCCGGGCCGTGGCTCGACGCCTTCCTCGACCGCATGCTGGCCGAGCGCCGGCTGCCCGACAGCCACCTCGCCCTTGTCGGCTTCTCGCAAGGAGCCATGCTGGCCCTCCATGTGGGGCTGCGCCGCGCCGCATCCCCCGCCCTCGTCATCGGCTTCTGCGGCGCGCTGCCGGAGGGGGACGATCTGGTCGGCGAGATCCGCGCGCGGCCGCCGGTGCTGCTGATCCACGGCGAGGAGGACGCGGTGGTCCCCTTCGCGCAGATGGTGGCCACCCGCGAGCTTTTGAAGACGCTGGGCGTGCCGGCGAAAAGCATGCGCCGGCCGGGCCTCGGCCACGCCATCGACGACGACGGCATCCTCGCCGCCGGCACCGTCCTCGCCGCCACGCTGGTGAAGCCCCGCGCCGCGAAGGCCGATCATGACCACGACGATCACGACGATCATGATCACGACGACCATGATCACGATGATCATGACCACTGAAGCCGCCGCGAGGACACGCCCGTGACAGAACCCGTTCCGCCCGCCCTCAAGCGCTTCATCTGGGACATCCAGTCCATGGTGGAGCTGGCGGATGATCCGCGCGAGATCCTGATGATCGGCGCCGACCTCATGGGCCGTCTCGTCGCCGCCGACGACTGGCTGCCGGCGGCATTCGCCATCGCCGGTGAGGCGCCGTTCCGCCAGTACCAGCTCTATGCGGACGGCATGGAGCGCTTCAGCGTGGTGGCCACGGTGCTGTCGGGCGGCGCCGACCTGCCCCTGTGCCAGGAGCCGTTCTGGGAGATTTTCGGCGTGCTGCGCGGCACCCTCCACCGCCAGCGCTTCGCCTTGCCCGATGGCGCCGCGCCCGCGCCCCGCGCTGCGGTGAAAGCGCTGGTTGCCGGGGTGGTGGAGACCTTCTCGCCCAAGGGCGGCGATGGCCTGAAGATCGCCAATGCCTCAGAGGTGGAAGTGGCCATCGCGATCCAGGTCTATGGCGGGGAGATCGGCGGCCTCGCACGCCGTGCCATCACGGCGGATGGCGGCGCCTCTTCCTTCACCAGCCTCTACGCCAACCCGCCCGAGGCGCCGGCCTACGACATCCTCACCATCCAGACGCAGATCGTGGATTGAAGCCGGGCACAAGCGCGCTATCCTCGCCCGAGGCCGGGAGCCGGACGGGTGTGACATCCCCCGCAGGAACCCATCTCGCAGGTCCCCGTCTCCTCGGGTCCCCGTCCTTCATGGAGCCGCCCATGCCACGTTGCGCCGCCCTGCTTCTCGCATCGGTGGCTCTGGCGCTGCCGCTTTCGCTTGGGGCCGCAGCGGCCGGCGAGGCGGCCCGGGCATCCGATGCCGCCGCGATCCGCGCCCGACTCACGGGCTGGGCCGAAGCCTTCAACGCGGGGGATGCAACCCGCGCCTGCGACCTCTTCGCCGCCGACCTGCAATCGGACGTGGAAACCGCCGCGGCGGGCGACAAGGCCTCGGTCTGCGCCCGCCTGAACGCGGCGCTGGCGAAGCCGGACCGCAGGCTCACCTACGCCGTGGCGATCCACGACATTCTGGTTTCGGGCGACATGGCCGCGGTGCGCCTCACCTGGACCTCCACGCTCAGCGCCCCGGACAACAGCGGGCCGGACAAGGGCGAAAGCTGGGCCGAGCAGGGCCTCGACGTCTTCCGGCGCGATCCGGATGGCGTCTGGCGCATCGTCCGCTACATGGCCTATGGGACGCGGTGAGGCTGGAAAGCCGGGCGGGGGATTTGGGGCGGGAAATCCTCGGCGCAAGGCCTTCCGCCCGGCCACGGCGGCCATCCGCATGCGCCAGTCGGTCGCGCAGGAGCGCGCGAACCTATTCGGCGGCTTCCTTCGGCGGCTTGCGCCGGCTTTTCGCGGGAATGACGAGATCGAACTCGGCGAGTTCCTCGTCGGTGGGCCAGGTCATATCCTTGTCCCAGGCCCAGTGCGCGCGGATTTCCTCGTCCGACATGGCATCGAACTTCGCCCAATCAATCGTCTTTGCGAGACGATCGGCCTCTTCCAATTGCTTCTTGGTAGGCACGGCGTTCACTCCGATGGGCGATCCTCAGGGAAATGACGCGGCGCCGCTCGCCGTTCCATTTCCAAACGCAGAATAGCACGCGCCCGTCGTATTGCGCCAACGTTTCAAAACGGGTCTCTCCGTCAGGCGATTTCACCGAGACGTCGTCTACGCGCGGGCGGCCATCGAAAAGAAGCGCCGCAAGGGGGAGAGGCAAACCGCGCGCATCACGGTTCGCCTCGTCCTTCCTGTCATCCCATTCGAGATCGTCGGTTTCGCCCACGAAGCACCTCCGATGCAGAATGAAATACCTACATCGGACGGATTACAGCCACGTTAAAAGAAAATTTACCGTGGCTGTAATCCGAACCCTCAGTTCTTGGTCTTGTCCACGAGGGCCTTGGCCTTGATCCAGGGCATCATGGCGCGCAGCTTCTCGCCCACTTCCTCGATGGGGTGGGCGTTGACGCGGGCGCGGGTGGCCTTGAAGGAGGCCTGGTTCACCTTGTTCTCCAGCATCCAGTCGCGGGTGAACTTGCCGGTCTGGATGTCGGTGAGCACGCGCTTCATCTCCGCCTTGGTCTCGGGGGTGATGATGCGCGGGCCGGTGACGTATTCGCCATACTCGGCGGTGTTGGAGATGGAATAGTTCATGTTGGCGATGCCGCCCTCATAGATGAGGTCGACGATGAGCTTCACCTCGTGCAGGCACTCGAAATAGGCCATTTCCGGGGCGTAGCCGGCTTCCACCAGGGTCTCGAAGCCGGCGCGGATCAGCTCCACGAGGCCGCCGCACAGCACCACCTGCTCGCCGAACAGGTCGGTCTCGCACTCTTCCTTGAAGGTGGTCTCGATGACGCCGGCGCGGCCGCCGCCGATGGCCGAGGCGTAAGAGAGGCCGAGGTCATGGGCATTGCCCGAGGCGTCCTGGGCGATGGCGATGAGGGTCGGCACGCCGCCGCCGCGCTGGTATTCGGAGCGCACGGTGTGGCCGGGGCCCTTGGGGGCCACCATCAGCACGTCGAGGTCCGGGCGCGGCTCGATGAGGTTGAAGTGCACGTTGAGGCCGTGGGCGAACAGCAGCGCCGCGCCGTGCTTCATGTTGTCGGCGAGGCTCTCGCGATAGATGTCGCCCTGCAGCTCGTCGGGGGTGAGCATCATCACCACGTCGGCCCACTTGGCGGCGTCGGCGGGGCTCATCACCTTGAAGCCCTCGGCCTCGGCCTTCTTGGCGGTGGCGGAACCGGGACGCAGGGCGACCACGACGTCCTTCACGCCCGAATCGCGCATGTTGAGCGCATGGGCATGGCCCTGGCTGCCATAGCCGACGACGGCGACCTTCTTGCCCTTGATCAGGTTCAGGTCGGCGTCGCGATCATAGTAAACGCGCATGGTTTTCTCCTTATGGGCGTTGTCTTGAATGTCGGGGTGATCCGCGCCGGGCGTCCCTTTGCACCGGATCGCGGCAAATGGGAACAGCCGTTCGCACCGGAGGGCCGCTTTCCGCCCTGCCCGGCGCGAGGCGCTGCCTCACATGACGAAGAGGCTCACCTGCCCGGCCGGCCTCCAGGCTACATGGCCTCCGGCCCGCGGGAGATAGCGACCACGCCGGTGCGCGCCACTTCCACCAGGCCCAGCGGCTCCATGAGCCAGGCGAACTGGTCGATCTTGTCGGACTTGCCGGTGATCTCGAAAACGAAGCTCTCGCGGGTGGCGTCGATGACCCGGGCGCGGAACGCCTCGGCGAGGCGCAGCGCCTCGCCGCGGGCCTCGCCCAGCCCGCGCACCTTCACCATGGCCAGTTCCCGCTCCAGCGCGGTGCCTTCCACGGTGAGGTCGCGCACCTTGTGCACCGGCACGAGGCGGTCAAGCTGGTTCTTGATCTGCTCGATCACCATGGGCGTGCCGGTGGTGACGATGGTAATGCGCGACAGCCGCCCCTCGTGGCTCACCTCGGACACGGTGAGGCTGTCGATATTGTAGCCGCGGCCGGAGAACAGGCCGATGACGCGCGCGAGCACGCCCGGCTCGTTGTCGACGAGGACGGAGAGGGTGTGGCGTTCAATGGTCTCGGGGGATTGGGACATGGCGGGGCTCTGAAGGAAAAGGAGGCGGGGCGCCAGGGAAGAATCTCCCTCTCCCCTTGCGGGAGAGGGACGGGGTGAGGGGTATGTCGCGGCTTGTCGGTGGCCGGGGGGTGGTCCCGGCGTCTCCCCCTCACCCCCGGCCCCTCTCCCGCCAGGGGAGAGGGGGGGAGCGCGGGGGGCGCATGCGACCCGCCCTCACACCAGCATCTTGCCCTCGTCGGTGATGGCCGCGTCGAGGTCGATGGCCATGTCGCCGAGGATCATCTCGTTGTGGGCGCGGCCCGACGGGATCATGGGGAAGCAGTTCTCCTGCTGGTCCACGATGCAGTCGAAGATCACCGGGCGCTTCACGTTGATCATCTCCTGGATCGCCGCGTCGAGGTCGCCGGGCTTCTCGCAGCGGATGCCGACGCCGCCATAGGCGTCCGCCAGCTTCACGAAGTCGGGCAGCGCTTCCGAGTAGGAGTGGGAATAGCGCCCGCCGTGCAGCAGCTCCTGCCACTGGCGCACCATGCCCATGTAGCGGTTGTTGAGGATGAAGACCTTCACCGGCAGGTCGAACTGCACCGCCGTGGACATTTCCTGCATGTTCATGAGGATGGAGGCCTCGCCCGCGATATCAATGCACAGCGCGTCCGGGTGGGCCTTCTGCGCGCCGATGGCGGCGGGCAGGCCGTAGCCCATGGTGCCGAGGCCGCCGGAGGTCATCCAGCGGTTCGGCTCCTCGAAGCGGAAGAACTGCGCCGCCCACATCTGGTGCTGGCCCACTTCCGTGGAGATGTAGACATTCTTGTCCTTGGTGGCCGCATACAGGCGCTCGATGGCGAACTGCGGCTTGATGATCTCGTCCGAGGCGCGATAGGCGAGGCAGTTGCGCGAGCGCCAGCGCTCGATCTGCGTCCACCAGGCGGCGAGCGCCGGCTGGTCGATCTTCAGCGACCTTGCGTTCCAGGCCTCCACCATGTCGGCGAGCACGCGGGTGCAGTCGCCGATGATGGGCAGGTCCACCTTCACATTCTTGTTGATGGAGGACGGGTCGATGTCGATGTGGATCTTCTTGGAGCCCGGCGCGAAGGCGTCGAGGCGGCCGGTGATGCGGTCGTCGAAGCGCGCGCCGATGCAGACCATCACGTCGCAATCGTGCATGGCCATGTTGGCCTCATAGGTGCCGTGCATGCCCAGCATGCCCAGCCACTGCCGGTTCGCCGCCGGGAAGGCGCCGAGGCCCATCAGCGTCGAGGTGACCGGCACGCCGGTGAGGCGCGCCAGCTCGCGCAGCAGGCGGCTGGCCTCCGGCCCCGAATTGATGACGCCGCCGCCGGTGTAGAAGATGGGCTTCTTCGCGCCCGCGATCATCTCCACCGCGGCGGCGATCTGCGCGTCCTCGGCCTTCAGCTTGGGGCGGTAGGTCTTGTGCTGGATGTTCTCGCGGCCGATGTAGGTGCCGGTGGCGAACTGGACATCCTTCGGGATATCCACCACCACCGGGCCGGGCCGGCCGTTCTGCGCCACATAGAAGGCCTCGTGCAGCACGCGCGCGAGGTCGTTCACGTCGCGCACAAGGTAATTGTGCTTGGTGCAGGGGCGGGTGATGCCCACCGTGTCGCATTCCTGGAACGCATCGTTGCCGATGAGGTGGGTCGCCACCTGCCCGGTGATGCAGACGAGGGGAATCGAATCCATCAGCGCGTCGGTGAGGCCGGTGACCGCATTGGTGGCGCCGGGGCCGGAGGTGACCAGCACCACGCCGACCTTGCCGGAGGAGCGGGCATAGCCCTCCGCCGCGTGGACCGCCGCCTGCTCGTGGCGCACCAGGATGTGCTCGATGGCGTTCTGCTGGAACAGGGCGTCATAGATGGGCAGCACCGCCCCGCCCGGATAGCCGAAGAAGTGCTCGACCCCCTGGTCGGCGAAGGCGCGCATCACCATTTCGGCGCCGGTCATCTGGATGCTCATGGTCTGCAACTCCATCGGGGGCACCTTCGGCCCCACCGGCATGTGCCGGCAAATCCTGCATCAACGCCGGCCTCGCCGGCATCTCGGTCACGAACGGCGGCCGAGGCCGGACGCCGAAACCCTTCAGAAACGACGAAGGGGCCCGAAGGCCCCTCGTCACGCGCCACCTCGTCTGCCGCAGCCCTCAGGCTGGACAAAAAGTGGCGCGCCACCCTACGAGAAGAATAACGATCTTGCGCATGTGGGCGCTGTCCCTTTCAAAAGTTGCGCGAAGCTACCCATGCGCGGGCCGCCCGTCAAGCGCTGCCACTGGCCTTCCGATGCCAGGCGGCAAAATTCCGTTAGGGAACGAATGATAGGCTCTGTTCGCCATCCGCCCCGATATTGCCCCATCTTTGGGCTGTGTATATCACCACAAGGTTCCGCAGGGGTGGAATGAGGAGGGGCTCGGCCTCATGAAGAAACTGACGCTCGCATTCGCCACCTCGGCCGTATTGGTCGGGACCGTGCTGTCGGCAGGCGCCGCCCTGGCGGATTGCCAGAGCGATGTCGCCTCCGTGCGCGGGGAGCTGGAAGAGAAGGGCAAGACCCTGCAGGCCGCCATCAAGAAGAAGGCCGACCCGCAGACCCTGTGCCCGCTGTTCCGCGCCTACACCACCGCCGAGGCCAAGTGGGTGAAGTTCCTGGGCGACAACAAGGACTGGTGCCAAATTCCGCCCCAGGCCATCGAAAATGCCGCCGAAGGCGCCAAGAAGGCGGTGGGCGTCCGCAACAAGATCTGCGAAGCCGCCGCCAACGGCGGTGCCGCGCCCGGCGGCGGTGCCGCCAAGCCGCCGCCGCAGGGCTCCCTGTCGAGCGCGCTCGGCATCACCACCGGCTACAGCCTCGGCTCGCAGAAGAGCGGTGGCGTGTTCGACACGCTGAACGGCAACGCGCTGAAGTGAGGCGGTCGGATTGTCCTCAGGTTCCAGCGATGGGGCGATGACCCCACCCGTCGCCGACGCTGCACGCGGCAATTGGGTCGATCGTTTCGCGCCCCTGCGCGTGCGTCCCTATCTGCGGCTCGCCCGGCTGGACCGGCCCATCGGCTCCTGGCTGCTGCTGCTGCCGTGCTGGTGGTCCACCGCGCTCGCGGCCATCGCCGACGACGCGCCGTTTCCCGATCCCTGGCTGCTGGTGCTGTTCGCCATCGGCGCCGTGGCCATGCGCGGCGCCGGCTGCACCTGGAACGACATCCTCGACCGCAAGATCGACCGTCAGGTGGCGCGCACCCGCAACCGCCCTGTCGCCTCCGGTGCCGTGAGCGTGCCGGCGGCCTTCGCCTTCCTGGCGGCGCAGGCCCTCGTCGGCCTCGCGGTGCTGTTGTCCCTGCCCCATTTCGCCATCATCACCGGCCTTGCGTCCCTGGGCGTGGTGGCGATCTATCCGCTGATGAAACGCGTCACCTCGGTGCCGCAGCTCATCCTGGGCATCGCCTTCTCGTGGGGCGCGCTCATGGGCTGGGCCAGCGTGATGCGCACCATCGCCGATCCGGCCCTGCTGCTGTTCGCCGGCTGCGTGCTGTGGGTGTTCGCCTACGACACCATCTATGCCCACCAGGACAAGGAGGACGACGCCATCGTGGGCGTGCGCTCCACCGCGCTGCTGTTCGGCCGCAGCACCGCTTTGGTGGTGGCCCTGTGCTACACCCTGGTGGTGGTGCTGTTCGGCCTCGCCCTGCTCTCGGTTCCGGCCGGCCCGTTCGCGGTGATGGGACTGATCGGCTTCGCCCTGCACCTGGCCGGGCAGGTGCGCCGGCTCGACATCGATGACGGCGCGCGCTGCCTTGCCGTCTTCAAGTCCAACCGCGACGCCGGCCTGATCCTGTTCGCGGGCCTGGCCCTCGACACCCTCGCGCCCAACACGCTCGCCCCGCTTCTGCCCTGAGGCGTGTTCGAGCGCTCCACAGGGGCGCGGCATTGACGCAGTGCAGCACGAGTCATCTTGCCTCGGGACGCCGACGCCCCTATGTGGCAGGACCATGAGCGTCGAGCCCACGAGCGGCCCCGACGGGCCTGACCCCGCGACCCTGGCCACGGACATCCCGGCCACGGACACCCTGGCGCGCCAGCTCACCGAAACGGTGACGGCGGCGGGGGAGATTGCGCTCGCCATGTTCCAGGCCGGCGTGAAGTCGTGGACCAAGGGCAACAATTCCCCCGTCACCGAGGCGGATATGGCGGTGGATGCCTTTCTCCACCGGCACCTCACCGCGCTGGATGCCGGCATCGGATGGCTCTCCGAGGAATCCGCCGATGGCCCGGCGCGCCTCGGCGCCCGCCGGCTGTGGGTGGTGGACCCCATCGACGGCACCCGCGGCTTCATGGCCGGCGGCCACGACTGGGCGGTCTCGGTGGCGCTGGTGGAGCAAGGCCGGCCCATCCTCGCCGCCCTGTTCGCACCGGCCACCGGAGAGCTGTTCACCGCCGCTGCCGGCCGCGGCGCCGTGCGCAACGGCGTCCCCCTGAAGGTGGCGCCGCGCCACACCCTCGACGGCGCACGGGTCGCCGGCCCGCCCGCCGACCTCGACGCCCTCGCCCGGCGCGCGCCGGTGGAGCGCCTGCCGCGCGTGCGCTCTCTGGCGCTGCGCCTCGCCCGCGTCGCCACCGGCGAGATCGATGTCGCCTTCGCCGCCGGCAACAGCAACGACTGGGACCTGGCCGCCGCCGACCTCATCGTGCACGAGGCCCACGGCCTCCTGACCACGCGCGACGGCACGCCGCTCACCTACAACGCGCCGGAGCCGCGCCACCCGGAGCTCATCTGCGCCGGCCCCGCGCTTCATGCCGCGCTGGTGGAGCGCGCGCCGCAGCCTCCGTTTTTCAACGCCACTTTAGATCAGCGCTAGTTGGGACAAGCCATGACTGACACGCACAAACAGTTGCCGCACCTCGTTTTCGGTGGTGAACTCACCACCCTGGACGGTGCCGAGTTCAAGGATCTCTCCAAGCTCGACATCGTCGGCATCTTCCCCGACTATGCCAGCGCGGCCGCCGCCTGGAAGGCGAAGGCGCAGCAGACGGTGGACAACGCCCTGATGCGCTATTTCGTCGTGCACCTGCACCGCCTGCTCGATCCCGAGACCGGCAAGGTCCAGGGCAGCTGACACGGCATCATGCCCGCCCCCTGCGAGGGGGCGGGACCCATGAGGGGGAAGCGGTCGGGTTGCACAGATCCGGCCTGTACTTTCGTCTCCAAGATCGAATAAGAAGGAGCGTCGGCCGGTCCCGGCAAGGAGCCGCCGGCCACGCAGCCTGGAGCGAAAAGACCAAAAGATGTGGCGGCGACTGAGGACAAACCACGCCTTCAAAGTGGCGGCGGGCACGACGTTCGCGTCCTATTTCAAGCTCGTGGCGCGCACCACGCGGTTCGTGATCGAGCCGCCGGACATCTTCGAGACCATCGACGAGCGCATGCCGGTGATCATCACCTTCTGGCATGGGCAGCATTTCCTCACGCCCTTCGCCATGAAGCCCCATCACAAGGCGAAGGTGCTCATCTCCCGCCACGCGGATGCGGAAATCAACGCCATCGCCGCGGAGAAGCTCGGGGTGGGCACCATCCGCGGCTCGGGTGCCACCTCCCGCACCGATTTTCACCGCAAGGGCGCGGTCTCCGCGACCTATGAAATGCTCGACACCCTGGAACAGGGCATCAACGTGGCCATGACCGCCGACGTGCCGAAGATCGCCCGCCGGGCCGGCATGGGCGTCGTGACCATTGCGCGGTATTCCGGACGCCCTATCATCCCGCTCGCCATGGCCACCCGCAACCGCATCACCCTGAAGAGCTGGGACCGCGCCAGCCTCAACCTTCCGTTCGGCCGCGGCGCCGCGGTGGTGGGCGAACCCATCTTCGTGCCGCGCGACGCCGACGAGGCGACCTTGAAAGCCGCCCGCGACCTGGTGCAGGCCCGGCTTGAGGCCGTCACCGCCCGCGCCGAGGCCATCGCCGCCGAAGCAGGCACTGCATGAAGGGTCGCACCCTGCCCATGACCCTGCGCCTCTACCGGGGCGCGAGCGCTGCGGCCTCGCTCCTCGCGCCGGCCTGGCTCTCCTACCGGGTCCGCAAGGGCAAGGAAGACCCGACCCGCCTCGCGGAGCGGCGCGGGCATCCCAGCGCCGAGCGCCCGGACGGGCCGCTGGTGTGGGTGCACGGGGCCAGCGTCGGCGAGGTGATCTCGGTGCTGCCGCTGATCGAGCGGCTCGACCAGCGCGGCTTCAAGGTGCTGTTGACGTCCGGCACCCTCACCTCCAGCCGGGTAGCCGAGACCCGTGCGCCACCCGGGGTGATCCACCAGTTCGTGCCCCTCGACGCGCGCGGCTTCATCGCCCGCTTCCTCGACCACTGGGCGCCGGACCTCGTGCTTTTGGCCGAATCGGAGCTGTGGCCCAACCTCATCGCCGAGCTCGGCCGGCGCGGCACCCCGGTGGTGCTGGTGAACGGCCGGCTGTCCGAGCGCTCGGCCAAGCGCTGGGCCCGCCTGCCCAAGAGCGCCCGCGCCCTGCTCTCGCGCATCGACCTGTGCCTGGCCCAGAGCGAGGTGGACGCGGAACGCTTCCGCTCCCTGGGCACGCCCCGCGTGGAGATCTGCGGGAATATCAAGTTCGACGTGCCGCCGCCCGGCGTCGATGCCGCCGCGTTGAAGCGCTTCGGCCTCGCCGTGGGCAAGCGCCCGGTGCTGCTCGCCGCTTCCACCCACGAGGGGGAGGAAGGCGCGATCATCGAGGCGCACCGCATCATCACCTCAAGGATTCCCGACCTCCTCACCATCATCGCCCCGCGCCATCCCGAGCGCGGCAGCGAGGTGGCGGAGCTGGCCGAGGCCGCCGGCCTTGCCCCGCGCCAGCGCGCCTTCGAGGAATGGCCCGACGCGGATACCGGCATCTATGTGGCCGACACCATCGGCGAGCTGGGCCTGTTCTACCGCCTCGCGCAGGTGGCCTTCATGGGCGGCTCGCTGGTGGAGCACGGCGGGCAGAACCCCATCGAGCCGGCCAAGCTGGGGACGGTGGTGCTCCACGGCCCCCATGTGTGGAACTTCGCCGCCGTCTATGACGCCCTCGACGCCGCCGAGGGCGCGGCGGAAGTGGCCGACGCCATGGGCATCGCCCGCGCCGCCTACGCCCTGATGCAGGACAGCCAGCTTCAGGGCCAGATGGCCGATGCCGCCTTCGCCACGGTCACGGCGCTGGGCGGTGCGCTGGATCGCACGCTGTCGGCCATCGAGCCCTATCTCATCCAGATTCGCCTCGAGGCCCGCTGAGGATGCGCGCGCCCGCCTTCTGGTGGCGCCGTCCCGGTCTTGCCTCTGCCCTGCTCTCCCCCATCGGCGCCGTGGTGGGCGCCATCGCGCTCGCCCGCATGGGCAAGGCCGGCGGGCAGGTGGACGCGCCGGTGCTGTGCATCGGCAATCCCACCGTGGGCGGCGCCGGCAAGACGCCCACCGCCATCGCCCTCCTTGAGCACCTCAAAGCCCGTGGCGCGACGCCGTTCGCCCTGCTGCGGGGCCATGGCGGCACGGCGCGGATGCCACTGCAGGTGGACCCGGCGCTCCACGGCGCCGACGCCGTGGGCGACGAGGCGCTTCTCCTTGCCCGCCACGCCCCCACCATCGTCGCCGGCGGCGCGCGGCGGGCGGGTGCAGACATGGCGGTGGCAGCAGGCGCGAGCCACATCGTCATGGACGACGGCTTCCAGAATCCATCCCTGCACAAGGATGTCTCGATTCTGGTGGTGGACGGAACGGTGGGCGTCGGCAACGCCTGCATCACCCCCGCCGGCCCCCTGCGCGCGCCGCTCAAGCCCCAATTAGCGCGCGCCGATGCGGTGCTGGTGGTGGGCGACGGCCCGGCCGGGGACGCGATGGCGACTGAGGCCGCTCAAGCCGGATGCGCCGTGCTGCGCGGCCGGCTGGTGCCCGATCCGGCGGCGGTGGCGGCATTGCGCGGGGTGCCGCTCATCGCCTTCGCCGGCATCGGCCGGCCGGAGAAATTCTTCGCGACGCTGGAGGGGGAAGGACTGACGCTGCTGGCGCGGCACGCCTTCGCCGACCATCACCCCTTCCACCCGGCCGAGATCGCCCGCCTGGCGCAGGCCGCGCGGGCGCAGGGCGCGCGGCTGGTGACCACCGAAAAGGACCGGGCGCGCCTCTCCGGGCAAGCCTTTACCGGGCAAACCTTCGCCGGGCAAACCTTCGCCGGGGAGGCGTTGGCGGGCGTCCTCGACGCCATCGCCACCCTGCCGGTCACCTTGACCCTTGATGATCCCCAGGCGCTCGACGCCCTGATCGATCGTGCCGAGGCGCGCTGGCGGGACCGTCGCGCTTAAGAAGCAGAGGTTCAGGCCCGGCGCGCGACGAGGGCGGAGGCCGCGATCGTCAGCCAGCCAAGGATCATCAGCGAGCCACCGAAAGGCGCGCTGCCGCCCAGAAGCTTGACTTCCATCAAGGCCCGCGACGCCAGATCACCGGAAAACAGCAGGGCACCGAGCGCAATGGCGCTCGCACCCAGGTGCAGAACCGCGCGTCCACGCCCGAGCATGAGGCTGAGGGCACAAAGCCCCACCAGGGCCGAGGCGTGGAACAGGAGGAAGTGGGCGGCCGTCTCCAGGTTCGCCCCGCCGCCCACATGGGCTGCGGCGGCAGCGCTGGCAACGCCCGCGGCCCCCATGAGGCCGGCAAGGACAAGAAGACTACGGGTCCAGGGATTCATGAAGCGGGGTCCGCAAGGCGAAGGGATGGCAGGGTCTCGTCGCAGGATCGCGTTGCAGGGTTCCCATTGGGGAATCTTGCGGCATCTCGCGCGCGGCGGTTCAACTCTTCTATAGGGCGGCGGCCGGAACGGTGAAATGCCGGGATGCCGCGGCATGTGTGAACGGTTCGGGAGAGGTGCGGGACAGGAGAGGTGCGGGGCAGCATTTCCACCGGGACGGTCCGATCGGTTGCATCGGGCCAATCCGCGGGGACGGCCGCGAACGCGAGGCAAGAGAACGAGGCAAGAGAACACCTTGCATGATCGGCCTGCGATGCAGGCCGGCCGGCGCGGGCTCTTGCGGAGGCGACGAAGGGCTATGCACCCAAAGTCGGCCCCGCGACCGCCTTGTGGAGCTTCCTGCCTCTCCCCATAATCCGGCCCAACCAAGGCGGAACAATCCGCCGCAACGAAGGATCGCGGGAAACGCGCCCGCGCGAGGGAGGCAAGAGCATGTCCGACAAGATCTATGACGTTCCGTCCGAATGGGCCGAGAAGGCCTATGTGGATGATGCGCACTATCAGTCCATGTACGCCGCCTCGGTGAACGACCCGGATGCCTTCTGGGGCGAGCACGGCAAGCGCATCGACTGGTTCACGCCCTACACCAAGGTGAAGAACACCTCGTTCGATCCCGGCCACGTCTCCATCAAGTGGTTCGAGGACGGCATCACCAACGTCGCCTATAATTGCGTGGACCGTCACCTTGAGACCCGCGGCGACCAGGTGGCCATCATCTGGGAGGGCGACAGCCCCGACGAGAGCCGCAACATCACCTATCGCGAACTGTCCTCCGAGGTGAACAAGCTCGCCAACGTGCTGCGCAACCGTGGCGTGGAGAAGGGCGATCGCGTCACCATCTACCTGCCGATGATCCCCGAGGCGGCCTACGCCATGCTCGCCTGCGCGCGGCTCGGCGCCGTCCATTCCATCGTGTTCGGCGGCTTCTCGCCGGACAGCCTCGCCGGCCGCGTGGCCGACTGCGGCTCCAAATGCATCATCACCGCGGACGAAGGCCTGCGCGGCGGCCGCAAGGTGCCGCTGAAGGCCAATGTGGATGCGGCCGTCGCCCAGATTCCCGAGGGCGTGGACCATGTGATCGTGGTGCGCCGCACCGGCGGCAAGGTGGACATGCTCCCCGGCCGCGACGTTTATTACGACGAAGCCTGCGCCATGGTCACCGACGAGTGCCCGGCCGAGCATGTGAACGCGGAAGATCCGCTGTTCATCCTCTACACCTCCGGCTCCACCGGCAAGCCGAAGGGCGTGCTGCACACCACCGGCGGCTATCTCGTCTATGCGTCCATGACGCATCAATACATCTTCGACTACCACCCCGGCGACATCTACTGGTGCACCGCCGACGTGGGCTGGGTGACCGGCCATTCCTACATCGTCTATGGCCCGCTCGCGAACGGCGCCACCACGCTGATGTTCGAGGGCATTCCCAATTATCCCAGCGTGTCGCGCTTCTGGGATGTGATCGACAAGCACAAGGTGAACATCTTCTACACCGCCCCCACCGCCATCCGCTCGCTGATGCAGGCGGGCGAGGAGCCGGTGAAGCGGACCTCGCGGTCCTCCCTGCGCCTGCTCGGCTCGGTGGGCGAGCCCATCAATCCGGAAGCCTGGGAGTGGTACTACCGCGTGGTGGGCGAGCAGCGTTGCCCCATCGTGGACACCTGGTGGCAGACCGAGACCGGCGGCATCCTCATCACCCCCTTGCCCGGCGCCACCAAGTTGAAGCCCGGCTCCGCCACCCGCCCCTTCTTCGGCGTGCTGCCCGAGGTGGTGGACGCGGAAGGCAAGGTGCTGGACGGCGCCTGCGAGGGCAACCTCGTGATCGCCGACAGCTGGCCGGGCCAGATGCGCACGGTCTACGGCGACCATGAGCGCTTCGAGCAAACCTATTTCTCCACCTATCCCGGCAAGTACTTCACCGGCGACGGCTGCCGCCGCGACGCGGACGGCTTCTACTGGATCACCGGCCGCGTGGACGACGTGATCAACGTTTCCGGCCACCGCATGGGCACGGCGGAGGTGGAAAGCGCCCTCGTCGCCCATCCCAAGGTGTCGGAAGCCGCCGTGGTGGGCTTCCCCCACGACATCAAGGGCCAGGGCATCTACGCCTATGTCACCCTGATGGACGGCCAGGAGCCCACCGAGGAACTGCGCAAGGAGCTGGTGAACTGGGTGCGCCGCGAGATCGGCCCCATCGCCTCGCCGGACCTGATCCAGTTCGCGCCGGGCCTGCCCAAGACCCGCTCGGGCAAGATCATGCGCCGCATCCTGCGCAAGATCGCCGAGGACCAGTTCGAGAGCCTGGGCGACACCTCGACCCTCGCCGATCCCGGCGTGGTGGAAGACCTCATCCACAACCGCCAGAACAAGCGCGACGCGGCGGCCTGAGCCGCACCGCCTTCTGAAACGAGACCGGCGCCCCTCGGGGCGCCGGTTTTGTTTTGGGGATGGCTATGGGCGGGCTGGTCCCGGCATAACGGGGATGTGGCCCCACGGGCGATTCCGCACGCGCCCGGAGTCACTTGCACCCTTCACGAGCTTTGCGAAATGAACAGGCGCCTTGCGCCGCCCCCTCAGTGCGTCAGGCCAGCGATGGTATATTCGCCGGTTTCCACGCGCTCGGCGAGGCGGGTGACGAATTCGGCGCTCGCGGTCTCGCCGTAGGTGGCGACGAGGCTGCGCAGGGCGGTGAACAGCGCCGCCTGCACCAGGCAGTCTTCGTCCAGCCCCTCGCGCACGGCTTCGACCCACGCATCGTTCAGATAGGTGAGCGCGGCGTGGCGGTCGTCCGCGGCCATGTCAGCGATCTCGGGAAGGGCGATGGCTGGGGTGGGCAAGGTCGACACGGCAAGGCCTCCGCACCGCGAAAATCCTGCGGCGCTCCGCATTCTCTAGCATGCCGTGCGCGGGCGTTCAGGGGAGTTCTGACCAAAAGGTTAACGCAGGAGCATCAAGGACGCCTTCCATTCGCATGGCGGGCGGCAATCGCTCCAGCGTCTTGTTCCGATGCGTTTTCTTCGCGCCAACCGGCATCCACTTCGCTCGATAGCGCGCTAGTTTCCGCCGTAGCGCACCACGATGTCGTGGGCGAGGCGCGCGCCCTCGTCGAGCTGGCGTTCCACCGCCACCCGCGCCGCCGGCGTGCAGGCGCGGTAGACCTCCGCATAGCTGGAATAGCCGCGGTTGAAGCTCGATATGATCTTCATCCGGCGCGCCTCGGAGGGCTGCTCGGTGTCGATGAGCGCCTGCATCTCGGTGCGCCAGCGCTGCCCCTCGGCGGCAACGCCGCACAGGGGACGCAGGTAATGCAGCGCGCCGAGGATCTCCGCGAGCCGCATGAGGTCGGAATCATAGGGCGGCGGGGCGCCCTCGGTCGGGCCCGCGGCCAAGGCTGGCGGTGCGAGACCGGGGGAGGAGAGCGCGAGCACGCCGACGGTGAGAAGAACGAGGATGCGCATGACCTTGCCGTTTCCGCATCCACTCCTGCGGCGCGGCGGGCTTGCGGTCAAGGCTCGATCACCAGAAGGGCCGCCTGCGCGACCACCTCGGCAAGCCCCTCCGTGGTGGGCAGGGCCGCCACCTCGTTGGGGCGGAACCAGCCCACCTCCGCCGCCTCCGCGCCCGGCTGCGGCTCGCCCGCGCGCCAGCGGGCGGCGTGGGCGATCACCACGAAATGGGCGGCAAGCTCCCCGGCCTTGTCGCGGATGATGATGTCGCGCGCGGCGGCGAACCCGACGATGTCCGCCGTCACCCCCACTTCCTCCATCACTTCGCGCACCGCGGCCTCGGCCAGGGTTTCGCCGGGCTCCACCCGGCCGCCGGGCAGGCTCCACAGGCCGGCGCCGGGATTGGCGGCGCGGCGGGCGAGCAGCACCAGCGGGCCGCGAAACACGGCGGCGCTGGCCGCCAGCGTCGGGCGCACCGGCGGGCGCGGCGCGGCGGCGGGCGTCTGCGGCGAAAGGGTCTCGGTCATGGCAAAGCTCGCGGTGGGAAGGCTCGGCCTGAACGGCTCGAAACGAGGGGGACAGGCGGAAAGGCTCGGCCCGCCCGTAACGGGCGGCTTGTCGTGGGTGGGCCGGAGCTTACCCTTCCCGTCAACGTGGAGCACGCGATTCGTGACGGCCAAGATGAAGGACCAAGTCCCCCCCGCCGGGGACGCGCCCCCGCCCGGGCAGACGCCGCAAGCCCCGCCCGAGGCACCGGCGAAACCCGCGCCGGGCCTGTCGCCCGCCCGCCGGAAACAGCCGGCGCCGCCGCGAGCGTGGCAGCGCATGCTGTCCGGGCGGCGGCTCGACCTGCTCGATCCCTCCCCCCTCGACGTGGAAATCGAGGATATCGCCCACGGCCTCGCCCGCGTCGCCCGCTGGAACGGGCAGACCTCCGGTGCCAACATTTTTTCGGTGGCCCAGCACTCGCTGCTGGTGGAGCGCCTGTCGCGCCGCACCCATCCGGATCTCGATCCGCGCTGGCGGCTGTGCGTGCTGCTGCACGACGCCCCCGAATATGTGATCGGCGACATGATCTCGCCGTTCAAGGCGGTGCTGGGGGGCGACTACAAGGCGGTGGAGGCGCGGCTGCTGAATGCCATCTCCATCCGCTTCGGCCTGCCGACGCTCTGGCCCGCGCCCCTGGTCAAGATCGTGAAGGCATCGGACCACGCCGCAGCCTATTTCGAGGCAACCCGCCTTGCCGGATTCGCCGCCGAGGAGGCACGCGCCTTCTTCGGCCGTCCGCCCCGCCTCGACGATGCGGCGGAAAAGGACTATCTCACCCCATGGGAGGCGGAAACCGCAAAAGCGCGGTTTCTGAAACGGTTCGAGGAGCTGAAGCCATGATCCATGTCTGCTCCCTCGCCAAGCTGCACGAGACGGTCGAGACCACGGGCGCGCGGCATGTCATCACGCTCATCAACGGGAACACGGTTCTGACCCGTCCGAGCAATGTGGACCCCACCAACCATCTGTTCCTCGGCATCAACGACATCGTCGAGGAAATCGAAGGCATGGTGGCGCCGGACGAGACCCACATGCACGAGCTGTTCGAGTTCGTGCATGCCTGGCCGCGCGAGGCGCCTCTGGTGATCCATTGCTATGCCGGCATCTCGCGCTCCACCGCGGCGGCCTATGCCACCCTGTGCGCGCTGCTGCCGGAGCGCGACGAGATGGAGCTGGCCCAGCGCCTGCGCCACGCCTCGGCGACCGCAACCCCCAATCCGCGCATCGTGTCGCTGGCCGATACGGTGCTGAAGCGGGAGGGACGGATGGTGGCCGCCATCCACGCCATCGGCCGCGGCACCGACGCGTTCGAGGGCGAACCCTTCAGCCTGCCGGTGAGTTGAGGCGGGTCGATCGGGCCGGCGCGCGCGTGCTGGATGAGAGGGGCGGCGTCACCCCAGCACGCAGACGAGGCCGGGCACCGGCACGCCCTTTTCCGCGCGGGTGGACGCCTCTTCCAGCAGCACGATGGCGAGCCCCGCCGCCTCCGCCAGCGCGCGGACATGCTCGGCGGAATGGGCGTAGCGCAGGGTGTCGCGCAGCATCACGCCGTCGCCCTCATGGGTCTCCAGCGTGAAGGCGAACAGCCCGTCCGCGCGCAGCGCCCGCCGCGCCGCGCGGAGGATGGGGGCAAGGTCCGCCACGTAGCACAGGGCATCGGCGGCGAGAACGAGGTCGAGGCTCGCGTCCGGCACCGCCTCCAGCGCCGCGCCCATCTCGCCGGCCTCCAGCCGGGCATAGAGGTTGAGGGCCGCCGCCTTCTCCAGCATGGCGGGGGAGAGATCCACGCCGGCAAGCCGCTCCACCACCTGCGCGAACAGCACTCCCGCGAGCCCCGTGCCGCACCCCAGGTCCAGCCCCTCGGCGAAGGCGAGCGTGCGGCCCCGCGCGGATGCCGCCCGCGCCAGCGCCTCGAACAGCAGCTCCGGCCCGCGATAGGCGAGCTTGTCGCGCAAGGCGGTGTCGAAGCGGTCGGCATATTGATCGAACAGGGTGCGCACATAGGCCGCCGACATGGCGCCCTCGGCCGGCGCAGCGCCGAGCCGGGCCAGATGCAGCCCCGCCCCCAGCGCGTCGTCGGGATCGAGCGCGCGCACCCGGGCGAAGGCCTCCGCCGCGCCGTCGCGGTCCGCCAGCGCGGCGCGGGCCTCGCCCAGCAGGAACCAGGCAGCGGCGAAATGGGGCGCGTCCGCCACCGTCTCGGCCAGCAGCTCGGCGCAGGCGCTTGCATCGCCCTCGGCGAGGAAGGCGCGGGCCCAGTCGAGCCGCCGGTCGAGCACGGGATCGCCGGACAGATGAGTGAAGGCGCTGTGAGCCACTGGACCGAAACCTCGCGAAACCGCTTTGCGCTTCCCATATAGGCGGCAAGCCCTGCGATAAAGACATGCGCCCGGAAGACCTGCTCTGCCCCTCGCCCAAGGGCCTTTATTCCCCCGCCGGCGACTTCTACGTGGACCCCACGCGCGCCGTGCCGCGGGCGGTGATCACCCACGGCCATTCGGACCATGCCCGCGCCGGCCACGCTTATGTGCTCGCCACCCGGCAGACCCTGGACCTCATGGCCATCCGCTATGGCGCAGGCTTTGCCGGCGCGACGCAGGCGCTGGCCCTCGGCGAGGCGGTGGCCATCAACGGCGTCCGCGTGAGCCTGCATCCCGCCGGCCATGTGCTCGGCTCGGCCCAGGTCCGGCTGGAGAAGGACGGGCTCGTGATGGTGGTGTCCGGCGACTACAAGGACGCCGCCGACCCCACTTGCGCGCCGTTCGAGCCGGTGCGCTGCCACGTCTTCGTCAGCGAGGCGACCTTCGGCCTGCCGGTGTTCCGCCATCCGCCGGCGGCGGGGGAGACCGACAAGCTGCTCGCCTCGGTGCGCATCTTCCCCGAGCGCACCCATATCGTCGGCGCCTATTCACTCGGCAAGGCGCAGCGCATGATGGCGCTGATGCGCGCCGCCGGCCACGATGCGCCGATCTACGTCCACGGCGCCCTCGACGCCATCACCGACTATTACCGCACGCAGGGCCTGGCCCTGGGCGACATCCGCCCGGTGAAGGGCACGGACAAGGCCGCCTTCGCCGGGGCGGTGGTGATCGCCCCGCCCTCATCCATGACCGACATCTGGGCACGGCGCTTCGCCGATCCCATCACCTGCTTTGCCTCCGGCTGGATGCGGGTGCGCGCCCGCGCCCGCCAGCGCGGCGTGGAGCTGCCGCTGGTGGTGTCCGACCATGCGGACTGGGACGGCCTTTGCGCCTCCATCCACGCCACCGGCTGCGAGGAATTGTGGGTGACCCACGGCGCCGAGGATGCCCTGGTGCACTGGGCCCAGACCCGCCAGTTGCGCGCCCGCCCGCTCCACATGGTGGGCTATGGCGAGGAGGACGAGGAGGCGGCTCCCACTGAGGACCCCGCGCCGGGAGCGGCACCATGAACCGCTTCGCCGCCCTGCTCGACCGCATGTCCTACGAGGCTGGGCGCAATGCCAAGATCCGGCTGATGGCGGACTATTTCCGCACCACGCCGGACCCCGAGCGGGGCTTTGCGCTGGCCGCGCTCACCGGCGCGCTCTCCTTCGCCAATGCCAAGCCCGGCGTGGTGCGCGCCCTCATCATGGAGCGGGCCGACCCGGTGCTGTTCGAGATGTCCTACGATTATGTGGGCGACCTCTCGGAAACCGTCGCCCTCATGTGGCCGAAGCTGGAGGACACCCCCGCCCACGCGCCGCTCTTGTCCGAGATCGTCCACGGCCTCTCCACCCTCTCCCGGTCCACCCTGCCCCGCCGCCTTGCCGACTGGCTGGACGGGCTGGACGAGACCGGCCGCTGGGCGCTCTTGAAGCTCATCACCGGCGCCATGCGGGTGGGCGCCTCCGCCCGCCTCGCCAAGACCGCGGTGGCGAGCCTTGGAAGCCTTACGCCGGATGAGGTGGAGTTGGTCTGGCCCGGCCTCGCGCCGCCTTACGAGGACCTGTTCGCCTGGGTGGAGGGTCGTGGGCCACGGCCTGAGACCTCCAACCCCGCCCCGTTCCGCCCGGTGATGCTGGCCCACGCCATCGAGGAAGCCAATTTCGCCGACCTTAACCCCGGCGATTTCAGCGCCGAATGGAAATGGGACGGCATCCGCGTGCAGGCGGTGGCCGGCACCGGGCCGGACGGGGCGCGGGCGGTGCGGCTTTATTCCCGCACCGGGGAGGATATCTCCGAGGCCTTCCCCGATCTTGCGGACGCCATCGCCTTCGACGGCGCCATGGATGGCGAATTGCTGATCGTCCGCGAGGGCCGGGTGGAGCCGTTCAACGTGCTCCAGCAGCGGCTCAACCGCAAAAGCGTCACGGTGAAGATGCTGGCGGAATTTCCCGCCCACATCCGCGCCTACGACCTGCTGGTGGAGGGCGGGGAAGATCTGCGCGCCCTGCCCTTCGCGGCGCGCCGGGCGCGGCTGGAGGCGCTGGCGGCGCGACTGTCGTCGCCGCGCATCGACCTTTCTCCGCTGGTGCCCTTCGCCGGCTGGGACGACCTCACCCGCGCCCGCGCCGACCCCGCCTCGGCCGGCGCCGGGCCGGATGCCGACGCGGTGGAAGGAGTGATGATCAAGCGCGCCGACAGCCCTTATCTGCCCGGCCGCCCCAAGGGGCCGTGGTGGAAATGGAAGCGCGATCCGCACACGGTGGATGCCGTGCTCATGTATGCCCAGCGCGGCCACGGCAAGCGCTCGTCCTTCTATTCCGACTACACCTTCGGGGTGTGGACGCAGGGCGAGGAGGGTGACGTGCTGGTGCCCGTGGGCAAGGCCTATTTCGGCTTCACCGACGAGGAGCTGAAGCAGATCGACGCCTTCGTGCGGCGCGCCACCATCAACCGCTTCGGCCCGGTGCGGGAGGTGGTGCACGAGAAGGAGGAAGGGCTGGTGCTGGAGGTGGCCTTCGAGGGCCTTTCCCGCTCCACCCGCCACCGCTCCGGCATCGCCATGCGCTTCCCCCGCATCGCCCGCCTCCGGTGGGACAAGCCGCCGGGAGAGGCCGACCGGCTGGAGACGCTGGAAGCGCTGCTGCGGTAGGATTTACTTTCCTACTGGCTCGCCCAGATGATGCGGGCCATCCACTCCAGCTGGTCCAGCGGAATCTGCCGGTCCTCGTGGGCGGGGTTGAGGGAGCGCAGTTCCACATGACGGGTGGTCTTGCGCACCAGTTCCTTGGCCAGGACCTCGCCCTCCCGGGTCTTCACCACCACCCGGTCGCCGCGCCGCACCGGCGTGCCGGGGGAAACCACCACGATGTCGCCGTCGCGATAGACCGGCTGCATGGAATCCCCAGCGATCTCCAGCGCATAGGCGTGCTGGTCGTCCACCTCGGGAAAGGCGATCTCGTCCCAGCCGGTGCCCACGGGAAAGCCGGCGTCGTCGAAGAAGCCGCCCGAGCCCGCCTGGGCGAAGCCGATCTGCGGGATGGCGTGGATAGGCCCCGTAAACGGCCGGTTTCTCTCGGCGAAGCCGTGGGGCCCGTCGTGGCGCTCGTCGGCGGGCACCAGCATGGCGAAGAACAGCTCGGCGCTGGTGCCGGTGGCCGACAGCGCCTTGGCGATGCTCTCGGTGGACGGCCAGCGCAGGCGGCCGTCCGTGGTGATGCGCTTGGAGCGGTTGAAGGTGGTGGGGTCGAGCCCGGACCGCCGCGCCAGCCCCGACGTGGACAGCCCATGCTGTTCCGCGAGCTGGTCGATGGCGCGCCAGACCTGGCCGTGAGTGAGCATGGAGCTTCCGTATCCCCGTACGTGAGTCTGGATAATAAGAATTTGTTCCCTTTTTGTACAGGACTTCTGTCCTGATGCAACCCTGAGACGCAGGAGGTTGCTGCTTTGTTCGATCCCGCGTACTACCTGCGGCCGGTGAGCTTGGCTCATGGGCCGCTGGTGCAGGCCCGCGCCGCGCCTGGTTCCGGCTGTTGCTGGAATCAGTGTCAAAAATCTACACCTCGGGAACACTCGAGGTGTAGAGCGCAGCCCTCTCGGCATCGGTCAAAGACCGAGGCTTTGGTATAAGGGGGCGGCTGAAGATCCCCGTCGTGGAGCTGCCCCGTGCCCGACCTGTCCCCCGCCGACCTGTCCCCCGCCGAACCTTGCCCTACCGTCATCTTCAAGATCTGCCCGGCTTCCCTGTGGGCTCAGGCCGAGACTGATGGCGTGTTCTCGGGTGCGCCGGTGGACCACGCGGACGGCTACATCCATTTCTCCACCGCCGCGCAGGTGCGGGAGACGGCGGCGCGGCATTTCAAGGGCGCGGGCGACCTGAAGCTCGTCGCCGTGGCCATCGCTCCCCTCGGCCATGCCCTGCGCTGGGAACCCTCCCGCGGCGGCGCCCTCTTCCCCCACCTCTACGGCCCCCTGCCGCTCACCGCCGTGCGGTGGGTGAAGGACCTGCCGCCGGGGCCGGATGGCGCCCACATCTTCCCCGATCTGGCCTGATCACGCCTCGAAGGTGCGCCGCTCCAGCGCCGGCAGGCGCAGGGCCTGAAACGCCCCGCGGGCGACGAGGAAGGCGAGGAAGGCCAGCCACAGGCCGTGATTGCCCAGCCCCCGCAGCCCCCACCAGGCCACAAGATAAACCGCGAGCGCGCACAGCATGAGGTTGCGCATGTCGCGCGACCACAGGGCGCCGATATAGACCCCGTCGAAGGCATAGGCGGCAACGCCCGCCACCGGCAGCAGCGCGGCATAGATGAGGAAATCGCGCGCCGCCGCGCGCACCTCTTCGCTCGTGGTCATGGCATCCACGATGGCCGGGCCGATGGCGAGATACAGCGCGCAGGCCGCCAGAGCGAACACCAGACCCCAGATGAGGCACAGCCGCACTCCGGCGGAAAAGTCCGCCCGCCGGCGCCCGCCCACCGCGGCGCCGCAGATCTGCTCGGCGGCGGTGGCGAAGCCGTCGAGGAAATAGGCGGCCACCATCACCATGTTCTGCAGCACGGCATTGGCGGCCAGCGTCACATCCCCCGCCCGCGCGCCCTGCGCCGCGAAGAAGGAGAAGGCGAACATCAGCGCCGCCGTGCGAATCATGATGTCGCGATTGAGCAGGAACGATTCGGCGAGCCGCGCCCGGTTGAACAGCACGCCGCGCGGCAGGGCGACGGCACGGCCCAGCATCCTCTGGCACAACAGCAGCCCCGCCGCCGCGCCGGCGATCTCCGCCATCAGCGTGCCGGCGGCCGCGCCCACCACGCCCCAGCCGCCGCCGAGCACCAGGCCGGCGGTGAGCGCCATGTTGAGCAGGTTCATGCCCACCTGCAGCGCCAGAGCGCGGCCGGTGCGCCCGAGGCCCACCAGCCAGCCCAGCACCACATAATTGGCCAGGGTGAAGGGGGCGGCGAAGATGCGCACGTCAAAATAAGCGCGCACCGCCGCGTTCACCTCCTCGCTCGCCCCGGCAAGGGCGATGGCGGCATAGGCGATGGGCGCCTGAAGGGCGATGAGGGCCAGCCCCAGCGCCCCGGCAAGCAGCAGGGCGCGGGCCAGCACGGCGCGCTCTTCCACGCCGTCGCGCCGGCCCACGGCCTGGGCGGCGAGGCCCACCGTGCCCATGCGCAGGAAGCCGAACACCCAGAACAGCATGTCGAAGATGACGGCGGCGAGCGCCACCCCGCCCAGCAGCGCCGCATCCCCCAGCCGCCCCACCACCGCCGCATCCACGATGCCGAGCAGCGGCGTGGTGAGGTGCGCCACCGTCATGGGCAGCGCGATGGCGAGCACGCGCGCGTGCGTGACCCGCCCGTCAGAAGCGGCGAGGGTCATGGGCGATCAGCGCCGGCCGAGGAGGCGCAGGATGAGCCAGAGCGGGATGACCACCACGGCGCCCAGAAGGAAATAGCGCCACAGCCGCTCCACCGCCTCGAAGCTGAAGTTGAACAGGCTGCGCACCAGCCGTTCCAGGCTGGTGAGGATGTTCATGGGGTCGATCCCCAGCGCCGCGAGGATGACGCCCACCACCACCGAAAGGAGGACGAGGCGCACCAGCACCCAGGCGGGCGAGCCGCCGAAGAACCGGGTGATCTCGTTGTTCTCGGGCATGGGGGGTCCTCCTGTCGGGCGGCTGGTCTAGCACAGCTTCCACAACATTGGGGAGCGATGGCTTAACGGAGCGCACAGCATGGGGCAAATTGACTCAACGATTAATGGTATCATAAGTAATTGATTCGTATATATTTTATTCGAACCTGAGGATTGCCATGTCTGACGCGACTTACAATTTGAACGGCGGTTTCAAGCCGACAATCAAGCGCTTCGCCGACCTAAACGGACCGGACTTCTTTCCGACCCCGGCCTGGGCGACTTATGCCCTGATCGACAATGAACAATTCGATGGCGAGGTTTGGGAATGCGCCTGTGGCGACGGCGCAATGTCGAAGGTTCTCGAAAAGGCAGCAAGATCTGTTGCGAGCTCAGATCTATACAACCGAGGTTTTGGAGACGTTGGAATCGATTTTCTTACGACAAATAGACGGTCTGACAACATAGTTACAAACCCGCCATACAATGCGGCAGAAGGCTTTGTTCATAATGGCACGCGCCTTGCCAAACGAAAATTTGCCCTCCTTCTCCGCTTAGCCTTCTTAGAAGGGGCAAACAGAGCCAATACTATCTTTACCGAAACCCCTCCTAGTCGGGTTTGGGTTTTTAGTGAGCGCATCACATTTTATCCCGCAGGCGCTGTCCAGCAAGGAAGCGGAACTACCGCTTACGCATGGTTTGTTTGGGATAGAGACGCACCAAAAACGACAGAGCTGAAATGGCTCAAGCCCGGCTATAAAGCCAAATTTGCAAAACAGGCCTAGCTGATGTGGCGACGACCTGCATCGGTGATTGTGAGTCGCCTCGGCGAATATGATGCGAAGCCCTCCGCTACGATATTACCCGCCGCATTTCGGTGCGAAACCAAATTACGCACCTGTTGCTCCCAAACCTCTTCACCGATTCGCGTCGATGAGGGCTCTCGATCTAAAGACGAAAGAGATAGATAGTTGGGGATTTCCTTTTTCAGACGAAAAATGGTAGCGGAACCGCTCGGCTCCGCAATCAGAATCCGCAATACCGCTACCCCAACCTCGTGTTCTGTGACTCGGTGCTCTGAAGTCATCATCTGAGTGTCCATTGACCTGATCGATGTATGCTTACTCAGCCCTCGGATGATGACAAGTCCCCATGCGCGCACCGCGAGCGTTTCGAATCAGAGACGCCGTGATTTGCCGCGCCGGCAGCCCGCGACGCCGGCTCCCGTCCGGCATCCCGTTCATCCGGCGGCGAGGAAGGCCTTGACCAGCGCGACGGTCGCGGCCGGATTCTCCTCCATGATCCAGTGCCCGCTGCCGGGGACGACGGCGCCCTCGACATGGGTGGCGGCGAATTTCATCACCTCCGCCATGGTCAGGCCGAACGACATTTCGCCCCCCAGCGCCAGCACCGGCACCGTGAGCTTGCCGGCGGCGAGGAAGGCCTGGTTGTCGATCGCATCCTGATCAAAGGCGGCGAACTGGGCGAACCCGGCCCGCATGGCGCCCGGCAAGGCATAGAGCGCGGCGTAGTGCGCCCGCGCCGCCTCGCCGAAATGGCTGGGATCGGCGGAGAATTCGTTCCAGAAGCGGTCGAGGTAGATGCGTTCGCGCCCCTCCACCAGCCGCTCCATGTCCGGGCCGCCGAAGCGGAAATGCCAGAGCAGCGGATTCTTGAGGATTTCCTCCCACGGGCCGACACCCGGCAGCGGCGCGTCGATGAGGGCGAACCGCGTCACCCGCTCGCGATGGAGGGCGGCGAAGGCGAAGCCGACCATGTTGCCGATATCATGGGTGACGAGGGCGACCTTCGCGATGTTCAGCGCATCCAGCACGCCGGCCACGTCGCCGGCCTGGGTCTTCTTGTCGAAGCCGCCGTCCGGCTTTGCCGAAAGCCCCATGCCCCTGAGGTCCGGCACCACCACGGTATGGGCCGGCGCCAGAGCGGCAGCCATCGCGCCCCACATGTCGCCGGTCTCGCCATAGCCGTGCAGCAGGACCACAGCCGGCCCGCTGCCGCCGAAGCGGACATGGATCGTGGTGCCGTTGGTCGCGATCTCCCGGGTCCGGAAATCCGCGGGGAAGGGGACCACCTGCGCAGCCGCAGGGGTGGCGCCGGTCGTGGCCGTGTCAGACATAAAATCCCTCCGTCGCCGCAGCCCGGCGCGCGCGGGGAACTATGGCCTCAAATGACCGCGCGCAGTAGTGTCGCGTCGCCAGTTGCCTGCGCGCCGCACAATCAACCCGCCGCGACGACAACGATCGGGAATTTGCCTCCCGCCCGCAAAGGTGCTAACCACCCGCACTTCACGAGGACGGCCATGCCGATCCCGCCGACCGGACCTTGAGTCCGGAGGTCACCGCCCGACAGCGCGTTGCGCCCTCGGGCGCGATCTGCGTTGTCTTGATGCGTTGTCGTCTTGATGCGAGCGCGGGGCCGGCACCGGCCCGTCTCATGTGAAACCCAAACCACGGACGGCCATGTTCGATACCCTTTCCGACCGCCTCGGCGGCATACTCGACAAGCTGAAGCGGCGCGGCGCCCTCACCGAGGCCGACGTGGGCGAGGCCATGCGCGAGGTGCGCCGCGCGCTGATCGAGGCGGACGTGGCCCTCGACGTGGTGCGCTCCTTCACCGACCGGGTGAAGAATCGCGCCGTGGGCGTGGAGGTCATCAAGTCGGTGACCCCCGGCCAGATGGTGGTCAAGATCGTCCATGACGAGCTGGTCGCCACCCTGGGCTCCGACGCCGATCCCATCGACCTCAACGCCCCCGCCCCCGTCCCCATCCTGATGGTGGGCCTGCAGGGCTCGGGCAAGACCACCTCCACCGCCAAGATCGCCAAGCGCCTCACCGAACGCGGCAAGCGCAAGGTCTTGATGGCGTCCCTCGACACCCGCCGCCCCGCCGCCATGGAGCAGCTGGCCACCCTGGGCAAGCAGGTGGAGGTGGCGACCCTGCCGATCGTCGCCGGGCAGAGCGCGGTGCAGATCGCCCGCCGCGCCATCGAGGCGGCGAAGCTCGGCGGCTACGACGTGGTCATGCTCGACACCGCCGGCCGCGTGACGCTGGACGAAGCGCTCATGGCCGAGGTGGCGGAGGTGAAGGCCGCCACCAACCCGCACGAAGTGCTGCTGGTGGCCGACAGCCTCACCGGCCAGGACGCGGTGATCACCGCCAAGGCCTTCGACGGCCGGGTCGGCCTCACCGGCATCGTGCTGACCCGTGCCGACGGCGACGGCCGCGGCGGCGCGGCCCTGTCCATGCGCGCGGTCACCGGCAAGCCCATCAAGCTGCTGGGCACCGGCGAGAAGATGGACGCGCTGGAGGATTTCGACCCCCATCGCGTGGCCGGCCGCATCCTCGGCATGGGCGACGTGGTGGCGCTGGTGGAGAAGGCCGCCGAGGCCATCGACATCGAGCAGGCGAAGATCACCGCCGATCGCATGCGCAAGGGCACCTTCGACCTCGACGACCTGCGCAGCCAGCTTCAGCAGATGGCGAAGATGGGCGGCCTCGGCGGGCTCATGGGCATGCTGCCCGGCGTCGCCAAGATGAAGAACCAGATCGCCTCCGCCAATCTCGACGACAAGGTGTTCAAGCGGCAGGTGGCCATCATCAACTCGATGACCCCCAAGGAGCGCCGCGCGCCAAAACTGCTCGACGCCTCGCGCAAGCGCCGCATCGCCGCCGGCTCCGGCACCAAGGTGGAGGAGATCAACCGCCTCCTGAAGATGCACCGCCAGATGGCCGACGTGATGAAGTCGCTGGGCGGCCCCGCCGGCAAGCGCGGCCCGCTGGCGGGCCTTGCCGGCATGATGGGCTTCGGCGGCGGCGGACCTTCACCGGAAATGCTCAAGGACATGGCCGACAAGATGGGCGCCGGTGGCCCCGGTGGTGCGGGCGGGCTGCCCCCCAATTTCCCCGGCCTGCCGGGCGGACTGCCGCCCAAATTCCCCGGCGGCCTGCCGGGCCTGCCGAAAGGCCTTCCTGGACTGGGAGGCTCGAAGAAGAAGTAACGCGGATTTCCACTCTCCGTCACGGCCGGGATCGTCAGGCCCGGCACAGGCCGGGCCTGACGATCCCGACCAGCACGATCACTTAATCGCACGATCACTTAATCGAACGACCAAAGGAAGAAACCCATGTCCCTGAAGATCCGTCTCGCCCGCGGTGGCGCCAAGAAGCGCCCCTACTACCGCATCGTCATCGCCGACGCCCGCTCGCCCCGCGACGGCCGCTTCATCGAGAAGATCGGCACCTTCAACCCGCTGCTGGCCAAGGATGCCGAGAACCGCGTGGTGCTCGACGCCGACAAGGCCAAGGCCTGGCTCGAAAAGGGCGCCCAGCCCACCGACCGCGTCGCCCGCTTCCTGGATGCCGCCGGCCTGCTGAAGCGCGATGCCAAGAACAACCCCAAGAAGGGCGAGCCCGGCGAGAAGGCCAAGGAGCGCGCCAAGGAGCGCGCCGAGAAGGCCGCCGCCGGCACCGAGGACGCCGCCGCCGAGTGAGGCTGGCCTTGAGGCCCGCCCGCGCGGCCTCGTCTCTGACAGTTCAAAGGGGGGCGCCCGTCGCCCCCCTTTTCTTTTGCCCGGGAGGCTGATGCGCCGAAGGACTTGCGCCGAAAAGCTCGCGCCGAATGCCGGCTTCCCTTCGGTCCGCCGCCGAAATCGCGGCGCCGGGTGCCGCTGCGCTCTTTCCATCCCCAGCCGGCATCCCATCTAGACGGGAGCCTTAAAGCTCGGGCGCGGCGGCTTGCGCGGTTTCACCCGCGCGCCAGCCGGTCTAGAGACTAAGGCAACAGACCGATTCCTTGAAAAGCCTTCCTGCCCGGAGCCTCGCATGTCCGAACCCGTCACCCTCTCGTTCGCACGGCTCACCGCCGCCCCCAAGGGCGTGCTGATCGTGCTGACCGACGAGACCCTTGCCTTCGGCGCGCAGACGCAGAAGCTCCTCAAGGGCGCCGCCGATGCCGCCGTCACCCGCGCCTTCGACGCCGAGCGCTACAAGGGCAAGGCCTGGAGCACCATCGACCTGCTCGCCCCCGCCGGCCTTGACGCGCCGCGCCTGGTGGTGATCTCCGTGGGCAAGGCGGCGGAGCTGAAGCCCGCCGATTTCCTCAAGCTGGGCGGCGTGGCGGCGGGCAAGATCCCGTCCTCCGCCCGCGAGGCGACGGTCGTGCTCGACCTGCCGGGCGCCAAGATCGGCGCCGAGGCCGCGGCCGAAGTGGCCCTCGGCATCCGCCTGCGCACCTACAGCTTCGACCGCTACAAGACCAAGAAGAAGGACGACACCGAGCGCGGCGCCCTCGCCGTGACCCTGCTGGTGTCCGACGAGGCCGGCACCAAGCGCGCCGTCACCGCCGCCGATGCGGTGGGCGACGGCGTGCTGTTCGCCCGCGACCTGGTAAACGAGCCCGCCAACGTGCTCGACCCGCCCGAGTTCGCCCGCCGCGCCGAGGAGCACCTGTCTTCGGTGGGCGTCGAGATCGAAGTGATGGACGACGCCGCCCTCGCCCGCGCCGGCATGCACACGCTGCTGGGCGTCGGCCAGGGCTCCATCAAGGAAAGCCGCGTCGTCATCATGCGCTGGAACGGCGGGCCGGCGGGCGAGCCGCCCGTGGCCTTCATCGGCAAGGGCGTGACCTTCGACACCGGCGGCATCTCCATCAAGCCGGCGGCCGGCATGGAAGACATGAAGGGCGACATGGGCGGCGCCGCCTGCGTCACCGGCCTCATGTATGCGCTCGCCGCCCGCAAGGCGAAGGTGAACGCGGTGGGCCTCATCGGCCTGGTGGAAAACATGCCGGACGGCGCCGCCCAGCGCCCCGGCGACATCGTCACCTCCCTGTCCGGCCAGACCATCGAGATCATCAACACCGATGCCGAGGGCCGGCTCGTGCTGTGCGACGTGCTCTGGTACGCCAAGGAGCAGTTCAAGCCCAAGTTCATGATCGACCTGGCCACCCTCACCGGCGCCATCCTGGTGGCGCTGGGGTCGGAATATGCGGGCCTGTTCTCCAACGACGATGACCTGAGCGAGCGCCTTGCCACCGCCGGCAAGGAGACCGGGGAACGGGTGTGGCGCATGCCGCTCGGCCCGGAATACGACAAGCTGGTGGATTCCAAGTTCGCCGACATGAAGAACACCGGCGGCCGCCATGCCGGCTCCATCACCGCCGCCCAGTTCCTCCAGCGCTTCGTGGACAAGACCCCGTGGGCGCACCTGGACATCGCCGGCACGGCCATGTCCTCGCCAGCCTCCGACATCAACAAGAGCTGGGGCTCGGGCTGGGGCGTGCGCCTGCTCAACCAGCTGGTGAAGGATCATTACGAGGGCTGAGGCGGCACGCCTCTCTTTCCCCTTTCCACCGTCGCCCTCCGGCTCGACCGGAGGGCCCATCTGCCGGCCAGCACAGCCGCCGAAGCGATGGGACAAGCGGCGCCATGGACCCTCCGGTCAAGCCGGAGGATGACGGGGATGTAGGGGCGAAGGGCTGGGCGCGAGGGGCGCAGCCTCTGCGGGATACCCCGAGAGACTACTCGGCCGGGCCGGCGTGCGGGGGATGGGGCTCGGTCAGGCGCACGGCAGCATAGCCCATGGCGATCACCACGAGCGGCAGCACCACATACGCATAAAGCCAGAGGCCGGTCATATCAGTCGTCCAAGCACGCTTCTTGCCATGAAGTGTAGCACACCGGCCGCAGCCAGCCAAAAGAGGCTGCCCAGGGCGATGAGCACGCCATGGGACGCAGCCGCGGCGCCGGCGGCGCCCAATCCATAGAGCGAGGCCACCGCCGGTCCCAACGCGCCCACCGTGAGACAGGCGGTGGAGGCCCGGTCGAGGGCATTGGCCATCAGCTTGGTGCGCTCGTTGTGGATCAGGCTCATGGAGCCGCATATGGAAGGCGTCCCCGCCCCGGTCAAGCGCCACGGCCGCCCCGAATGGCGGGAGGACGCCCGGAGACAGGAGGAGGCCCGGAGACAGGAGGACGCCCGGAGACAGGAGGACGCGGCCGAATTCCCGGTGCAAATCCACCGGAACGTGCTCCAAACCTTTGTTTCATCGCAATTCCCAACGCAAAACCGCTTCACACTTTTGCTGGGATTGCTCTAACCTCAACCCGCCCCTCACCCGCCCCGGCCATGACCGAAATCCTCTTCTACCACCTTGAACGCCGCCCGCTGGAGCAGGTGCTTCCGACGCTTCTGGAGAAGTCGCTGGAGCGCGGCTGGCGGTGCGTGGTGCAGTGCGGCTCGGCGGAGCGGCGCGATGCGCTCGATGCGCATCTGTGGACCTATAGCGATGCCTCCTTCCTGCCCCACGGCACCGAGGCCCAGCCGGTGCCGGAGCGCCAGCCGGTGCTCCTCGCCACCAGCGAGGCCAATCCAAACGGCGCGCAGGTTCGCTTTCTGGTGGACGCCGTGCCGCTGGCGGATTCGGCGCCTTATGTGCGGGTGGTGCATCTGTTCGACGGGCGGGACGACGAGCAGGTGGCCGCCGCCCGCGAGCGCTGGCGCGAGGCCAAGGCCGCCGCCACGGCGCAGGGCCACGAGCTGACCTATTGGCAGCAGGACGAAAACGGCCGCTGGGTGCGCAAGGCGTGATCCCAAGCCCGCGCGGCGCTTGAGCGAAAACAACGCAGGAGCGAAGCCCGCGCGGCGTCTGAGCGAAAACAGCGCAGGAGCGAAGCCCGCGCGGCGCTTGAGCGAAAACAACGCACGAACCACGCCCGCGCGGCGTCTGAGCGAAGCCCGCTCACGCCGTCGGGCGGCGGAAGGCCTTCAGCAGGAAGGTGAGGATCGGCACCACCAGCCCCGGCACCGCCGCGAAGGAGGCGAACTGGGACAGGCTGGACGAGGTGGCCTTCATCTCCGCCTGAACCGCATCCATGGCCGCCTGGTTCACCTGGTTGGCAAGGCCGAGCTCCCGCGCCGGCTTCAGCGTGGCCCCGACCACCGCCACGATGAGGGCCAGCACCAGCCCGCCGGCGCCCACCACCACCGCCGCCCAGATGGCGCCCAGCGAGGCCTCGAGCGCGAGGAACAGCGCCACCCCCAGCATCACCACGCCGAAGCTCGCCACCAGCGCCGCGAAGGCGAACAGGCCCGCCCGCGCCGCCACATGGCGCAGGTGGATCTCGGCGATGATGGTGTTGGTGCGCAGCAGGATCTTGAGGTTCCGCGCCAGCTGATCGAAGTTCATTCCGAGTTCCTTCCCGTGCGCACGATCGTCACCGGCCGCAGCAGCGCGCCCACCACCACCCCGGCGAGGAACGACACCGCCATCCAGGCCAGGGGATTGATCCGCACCGCGCGCCGCGCGCCCCCGCTTCCCGCATCCGCGGCGCCATCAAGGCCCGCCGCGTCCGTCTCCATGGCCGCCTTCAGGGCCGCGCCCGAAAGCTCGCTCTGGAGCCGCATCAATTCCGTATGCTGCTCTTCGCCCAATGATGCCTCCCGGACCACCCTGCGGGCCGCCTGAGAGGGAACCACCGGCGTTTCCCTGTCAAGCTTGATCCCTGTCAAGCTAACCTGCGTATACAACTGTCGGAGGCGGCAATTGATCCGTGCCGCCTGATCCCGTCCAGCCACCGCCCACAGGACCCTCCGGCCCATGACCGCGCCAGACCTGACCACACCACCCGCGACCACAGCCGCCCGCCGCATCGATTATTTCTTCTCCTGCGTCAGCCCGTGGAGCTTCCTCGGCCACGCGCCCGTCATGGCCGTGGCGCAGCGGCACAAGGCCACCGTGGCCTTCCATCCGGTGGAGCTGGGGCCGGTGTTCGCGCAGACCGGCGGCCTGCCGCTGGCCAAACGGGCGCCGGAGCGCCAGCGCTACCGGCTGGTGGAACTCCAGCGCTGGCGGGCGAAGCGCGGGGTGGAGCTTCATCTTGCGCCGGCCTTCTGGCCCTTCGACGGCGCGCTGGCGGACCAGACCATCATCGCCGCCCTTCAGGCCGGCCTGCCGGTGGATGCCCTGATCGCCCGCATCTGTTCCGGCGTCTGGCAGCGGCAGGAAAATCTCGCCCTGCCGGAGGTCATCGCCGCCCTTGCTGATTCCGTGGGCCTGCCCGGCGCCAGCCTCGTCGCAGCGGCCGAGGGCGAGGCGGCGAAAGCCGCTTATCTGGACAATCGGGCCAAGGCCATGGCGGCGGACGTATTCGGCGCCCCGTCCTATGTGCTTGACGGCGAGGTGTTCTGGGGGCAGGACCGCATCGAACTGCTGGACGACGCCCTCGCCAGCGGCCGCCCACCGTTCCGGCCGACCGCGTGAGAGCCCTTCCGCCGCAATGCTGGCAGGATCGGGGGCGGTCGGACCATGGGGATGCCGGATCGGCTTTGACGAGCGCGAAAAGAGTGTGAGCCATCCAGCCAAGCTTCGGGCAAACTCGGAGCGGGTCAATTGAGACAAGGCCGAATTCAACCGGGCCGGTCCGGACGGGAGGACATGCAATGGTCACGAGACGACAGGCATTGAAGTCGGTCGGCGGCATGGTCTTGGGCTATGGGGCCGGGCTCATCGCTGGCTCCCGGGCCGTGGCCTCCGCCGCGGAAACCACCGTCACACTTCCCTTCGGCAACGGCGAGCGGCCGCTTGTGACCTATCCCGGCAAGCGGGCGCTGATCGGCCTGACCTCGCGTCCGCCGCAGCTCGAAACCCCGTTTTCCGTGTTCAACGAGGGGATCCTGACGCCGAACGATGCGTTTTTCGTGCGCTATCATCTGGCTGACATCCCGCTCGAGATCGACCCGGCCGCCTTCCGCCTGGAGGTGAAGGGCAAGGTCTCGACGCCGCTTTCGCTCTCGCTCGACGAGTTGAAGACCAGGTTCGATCCGGTCGAATACGTCGCCGTGCATCAATGCTCGGGCAACAGCCGGGGCTTTTTCGAGCCGCGCGTGGGCGGCGGGCAGGCCGGCAACGGACTGATGGGAAATGCCCGGTGGAAAGGCGTGCCCCTGAAAGCGGTGCTGGAAAAGGCCGGCATCGCCAGCGGGGCCGTGGAAGTGTATTTCACCGGGCTCGACGGTCCCGTCATCCCGGAGACGCCGCGCTTCGCCAAGTCGCTGAAACTTGATCACGCGCTCGATGGCGAGGTCATGCTGGCCTACCAGATGAACGGCGAGGACCTGCCCTGGCTGAACGGCTTCCCGCTTCGCCTCGTCGTCCCGGGCTACTTCGGCACCTACTGGGTCAAGCACCTCAACCAGATCGCCGTTCTCGACACCCCGCTCGACAATTTCTGGATGAGCACGGCCTATCGCATCCCCGACAATGACTGCGCCTGCGTGCCCGCGGGCGGGAAGCCCGAGAAGACCGTGCCCATCGGCCGCTTCGCCGTCCGCTCGTTTCTCACCAACGTTCTTGATGGCGCGAAGGTGGCGGCGGGCAAGCCGGTGCTATTGCGCGGGATTGCCTTCGACGGCGGCTCGGGAATCGCACGGGTCGAGGTCTCGCCCGACGGAGGCAAGACCTTCATCCCCGCATCGCTCGGCGCGGATCTCGGCAAATACTCGTTCCGCGAATGGACCGCGCATGTGACGCTGCCCGCCGGCAGGCAGGCGCTCATGGTGCGGGCGACCAACACCCTCGGCCAGACCCAGCCCATGGCGGCAAGCTGGAACCCATCCGGCTACTTGCGCAGCGCCGTCGAGACCACAAACGTCGTAGCAGGGTGAGGGACAGAGCTATGAAACACCGTCTCAAATCCCTCGCCATGGCGGTCGCGATCGCCGGTACCGTCGCCGGGCCGCTCGCCGGAGCTTTCGCCGGTTTGGCCGCGGCCAAGCCCCTGACCTACGAGCTCCCGGAGGAGACCGCGGTCTTCAAGCCCGGACCGGGGATCGAGGCGGCGCAGAACAATTGCGCCGCATGCCACTCGGCGGACTACATCACCACCCAGCCGCCAAAGATGGGACGGCCATTCTGGGAGGCTGAAGTCCACAAGATGATCTCGGCCTACCATGCCCCGATCGACAATGACGACGCCAAGGCGATTATCGATTATCTAGCGGCGACCTATTAGAGCATTTTCGAGCGAAGTGGATACCGGTTCGCGTGAAGAAAATGCGTCAAAACAATATTCTAGAGCGATTACCGTGAGCCAAGGCGAGCGGAAAACGCTCTAGAACGTGATCGAGGCTGTTCCGTTATGCCTTGAGACACCCTGTAGAGGTCAGGCCGACCCCTTCCGGAGCGGGCCGGAGCGCTTATGTTTCGCCAACGGGCGGCCGCGCGAGCCGCCCCTCACGGGAGGCGATGATGACCCGTTCCGCCGCTGATCTGCGCCGCGTCACCCTGTGCGCCCCGGTTCTCTCCCTGCTGGTCATCCTCCCGCTCGCCCCCGCCGTGGCGCAGGGCACGCCGGCAACGCCCCAGGCGGCACCGTCCGGCGAGACCTCGGCGCCGCGCTTCGCGTTCGCCCCGGTGGAGGGCGGCGCGCTGAAGCTCGACCGGGAGACCGGCCTTGTGTCCCTGTGCGCCAAGCGGCCCTCGGGCTTCACCTGCGAGGTGGTGCCGGACGCCCGCGATGCCTATGAGGCCGAGATCGCCCGCCTCAAGGCCGAGGTGGACACCCTGCGCCGCACGACCGGCCAGGCCCAAGCGCAAGCCCAGCCCCAGCCGGGAACCCCGGTCCCGCCGCCGGGCGCCGCTCCGGACACCACCGACCTCGACCAGGCGTTCGCCTATGCGGAACGCTTCTACCGGCGCCTGAAAGGCCTCATCGACGAATTGCGCGCCCCGACCGGCGAGGAGCGCCTGTGAGCGGCCTTCAGAATTCCGTCAGGTAGTCGCACATGCGCTTCAGGCCCTGGTCGGCGAGGGTGCCGGGAAAGCCGATGAAGACGTGGCAGCCGCCGGGATAGACATCGAGTGCCGTGGCATTGCCGGCGGCCAGCCAGGCGTTGGCCATGAACAGGGTGTCGTCGAGTAGCGCATCGCGCGTGCCCACCATGAACAACGCCTTCGGCAGGCCCTTCAGGTTGCCGAGCAGCGGGGACACGTCCGGCGCATCCGCCCTGCCCTCCAGCCTCAGATAATTGTTCACGAAGAAGACGATATCCCGCGTGTTCAGCACCAGCGGCTCGTCGCCCCAGTTGCGCGCCGAGGGCGTGAGGCGCAAATCGAAGCAGCCAGCGGTCAGCACCGCCGCGGAGAACGGCGAAAGCTGGTGCGTGTCGCGCAGCCGCACCAGCGTCGCCACCGCCAGCGTGGCCCCGCCCGATTCGCCGCCGATGGCGAAACGGGCAGTGCCGAAGCGCGCGCCGCCGTCCTTCACCAGCCACAGCGCCGCCGCCTCGCAATCGTCGGGGCCGGCGGGATACGGCTCCTCGGGGGCGAGCGCATAGTCCACCGAGACCACCGCGAGCCCGCACTGGCCGGCGATGCGGTCCAGCATCGCCTCGTTCTCCCGCGCCGAGCCCATGGTCCAGCCGCCGCCATGGATGTGGAGGTAGACGCCGTTGGGCGGGCCGTCCGGCATGTAGATGCGCACCGGCACCGGGCCGCGCGGGCCGGGAATGGTCTCCTGCCGCGCCCGCGCGCTCTCAGGCGCCAGCGGGAAGACCCCCTTGCCGGACAGCCGCGCGGCGCGGATCTCCGGCAGCGGCACCGCCCAGCGGTCGGGAATGGTCTTCATGATCTTGACGATGGCGTCGTTGACCATGCGGGTATCGGGCGCGACGGCCGCCGGCGAGAACACGGCGGCATCGAGAACCAGCTTCGACATCGGCGACTGTCCTTGGCAGCGGCGGCCAGCCGCGATCGCGAGGGAAGACGGGGAGATGCGAAAACTGGTACGAGCCGGAACCGCTCCACGCAAGACGCCGATACCAGAAACCACGCTGGCCGGATCCTGCGCACCGGCGCCCCGCAGGAGACCCGCCATGGCCCGCATCACCCGCTCCGCCCCGACCCTGAGCGATGCCGTGCGCCACGCCGAGGCTCGCCTTCAGGTGAAAACGCCGGGGGAAGGCTTCACCGAGATCACCGCCGAGGCGGCGGCTTTCCTCGACGACATCACGGCCGGCGCGGGGGTGCTGACGGTGTTCTGCCGCCACACCTCGGCCTCGCTCACCATCCAGGAAAATGCCGACCCGGACGTGCGCACGGATCTTCTCAGCGCCCTCGACAGCCTCGCCCCGCGCGATTTCGGCTGGGTCCACGATACCGAGGGGCCGGACGACATGCCGGCCCATGTGCGCACCCTTCTGAGCGACACCAGCCTCTCCATTCCGGTGACCGGGGGCCGCATGGCGCTCGGCACCTGGCAGGGCCTTTACCTGATCGAACACCGCAACCGTCCCCAACACCGCGAGGTGGTGCTGGTATTCACGGGAACAATCGGTCATATGGCGTGACCGGCTTGTCACCGCTCCGCCATGGATTGATGATCGGACAGGCCGATTCGCGGCGGGCGCCATCCCCCCGCGGTGATAAGAAGAGCGGAGCCGTTGGGGAGGGAGCATTGGGAGAAGCCGCTGGGGGCAGCCTGCGCCTCGTTATCGCCGACGATCACCCCCTGTTCCGCGGTGCCCTGCGGGAGGCGGTGCTGGGACGTCACGCCGACGCCACCATCGAGGAGGTCGGCACCTTCGACGACCTGACCGCGTTCCTGGAACGCGACCGCGACTTCGACCTGATCCTGCTCGACCTCACCATGCCGGGGGCCCGTGGCTTCTCCGGCCTCATCTATCTGCGCGCCCAATATACCAGCCTGCCGGTGGTCGTGGTGTCGGGGAACGAAGAGTCCGCCGTCATCCGCCGCTGCATGGACCTCGGCGCGTCGGGCTTCATCCCCAAGACCATGAGCGTTGCCGCCATGCGCGACGCCGTGGCGAGCGTGCTCGGGGGCGAGACCTTCGTGCCGTCGGACATCAGCCTCGCCGCGCGCGCCGACGCCGAGACGGATGCCATCATCGCCCGCCTTGCCACCCTGACACCGCAGCAGGTGCGGGTGCTGATGATGCTGTCCGAAGGCCGGCTCAACAAGCAGATCGCCTATGAGCTGAGCGTCTCGGAAGCAACGGTGAAGGCCCACGTCTCCGCCATCCTGCAGAAGCTCAGCGTGGAAAGCCGCACCCAAGCCGTGATCGCGGTCTCCAAGGTGGAAGCCGGGCTCTGGAGCCAGTCGCAGGCCTGAGGGCCAGTGCCAATGGCGCCGCCGCAGTAGGGACCTTTTCACCGGTCAGGCTTTAAACGGTCGGGACAGGCAAGCGCGGGGTTCCACGAGCGCGCTTGCCCACCCGCACGGCCGAAGGAGCCCCATGACCGAGCAAACCCTCAGCCCGCCCGGCAGCACCGAGCCCCAGCGCCGCTCCCTGAAAGAGGCGTTCGCGCTCTATACCCAGCGCGACGTGCTGAGCGTCAGCCTGCTCGGCTTCTCATCCGGCCTGCCTCTGGCGCTCACCGGCGGCACCCTCGCCCTGTGGATGAAGGACGTGGGGGTGACGCTCACCACCATCGGCCTCTTCAGCCTGGTCGGCCTGCCCTACACCCTGAAATTCCTCTGGGCGCCGGTGCTCGATGCCGTCGACGTGCCGCTGCTGTCGCGGCTGCTGGGCCGGCGGCGCGGATGGCTGCTGGCCTGCCAGATCGTGCTCATGGCGGCCATCGCCGCGCTCGCGGTGCAGGACCCGGTAGCAACCCCATTCGCGGTGGCCGCCTGCGCGCTGGTGGTCGCCATCGCCTCCGCCACCCAGGACATTGCGGTGGACGCCTTCCGCGTGGAGCGGCTGGACACCTCCAGCGAGCAGGCCGCCGGTATGGCGGGCTACGTCACCGGCTACCGGCTGGCCATGCTGGCGACGGGCGCCGGTGTCATTGCCCTGGTGGCGTATCTTGAGGAGGCGCACGGCCTGCCGCGTGGCACCAGCTGGTTCTGGGGCTACATGCTGGCGGGGGCGTGCGTGGCCATCGGCGTCATCGCCACCCTGTTCGCCCGCGAGCCGAAGGCTCCGGAACGGGTCCCGGGCGAGGGCACCGGACAGCGGCTCATCGCCACCACGGTGGGGGCGTTCCGCGACTTCCTCACCCGCGACCAGGCGGTGATGGTCCTGCTGTTCGTCATGCTGTTCAAATTCTGCGATGCCTTCGCCGGCGTGCTCACCGGGCCGTTCGTGCTCGATATCGGCTTCAGCAAGGCGACCTACGTGGAAATCGTGAAGGTGGTGGGTTTCGGCGGCACCATCGTCGGCGGCTTCGTCGGGGCCTATTTCGCCCGTGCCTATCCGCTCGTCACCTGCCTGTGGATCTCCGGCGTGCTGCAGATGACGTCGAACCTCGGCTTCACCTTGCAGGCCTATGCCGGGCCGAACGCAAGCGTGCTCACCGGCGTCATCCTGGTGGAGAACTTCACCAGCGCCATCGGCACCGTGATCTTCGTCGCCTATCTCTCGGCCCTGTGCGGCGCGCGCGAGCACACGGCCACCCAATATGCGCTGCTCACGGCCCTCACCGCCGTGGGCCGGACCCTGCTCGGCTCTTCCAGCGGCGCCATTGCCCAGGCGTCGGGCTGGCCGCTGTTCTTCACCCTCACCGCAGTGGCGGGCCTGCCGGGCCTCGCGGCGCTGGGCTGGCTGCAGGCGAAGGGGCACTTCCGGGGATTGAGGCCGGACGAAGCCGGCTGACCCCGCACCGGGTCTACCGCCGCCCCCGTCCCGCCTGCTGGGCCACCTGAAGCACCACCCGCTCGCAGATGGCGGGGGCGAGGGGCGCGTTGCGGCGGGCGGCGAGCACCGCGTCGTCCACCGCCAGCAGCGCCTTCAGGCAGCGGTCCGGATCGAGGGCGCGCAACGCCTTCTCCAGCTTGGCCTTGCGCGAGAAATGCACCGGCGGGCGGGCCGATCCCACCACCTGGTCGGGGCTGGCTCCGCCGGCCACCGCCAGCGCCATGGGGTGCAGGGCCGTGAGCGCCCGCAGCAGGCTGCCGAGCACCGCATCGGGCCGGGTGGCGGCGCCGAGGGCCTTGGCGAGAGCGGCCAGCGCCTCCCGCGTTTCTCCGGCCAGCGCCGAATCCACCACGTCGTCGAGGGCCAGCGCCGAGGCATCGCCCACGATGGTACGCACATCCACAAGGCTCACCCGCTGCTGCCCCAAGGCGTAGAGGATCAGCTTGGCGATCTCCCCGCGGGAGGCCAGCCGATCGCCGCCGATGAGGGAGACGAGCAGGTCCCGGGCGTCCCGATCAATGGCAAGTCCCGCCTCGGCCATCATCGCATCGACCAGGCGGGAGAGGTCGCGATCGCTGTCGGCATAGCAGGCGATGGCGAGGGCGTTGGGGGCGTTCTCGCACAGGGCGCGCAAGGGGGCGCCCTTCTTGAGGTCGCCGGCCTCCACCACCACCAGCGCGTCGCAGCGGCCCGCGAGCACCGGCTGAAGCGCCGGCACGATGTTGCGGCTGCCGGCGCGCACCCACACCACCCGCTCGCCGCCGAACAGGCCGATGGTGGAGGTCTCGTCGATCAGGCGGCGCGGGTCGGCGGAGATGTCGTCGCCTTCGAGGCGCACCAGGGCGAACGGATCATGCGCATCGGGCACCGCCCGGCGCACCAGACCCTGGGCACGCTCATGCACGAGGCCGGTATCGGGTCCGAAGATGAGGACGACGCTTTTCCCCGGATCGCGCCGGGCCAGCGCCGACTCGGCGTCGCCGGGCCGCACCGCGACCACGGCTCAGCTCGCCGAGCCGGGGGCGCTGGGGTTCCGGATGAAGAAGGCGCCAAGCTGGGCCTTGATCTGGTCCGCGACACCGCGCGCGGCGCGCTTCTCGGCGTCGATGGTGGCGCTGTAATTGGCGAAGCGCTGGTCGCTCGTGTCGATGGTGGCGGTACCCGATGCCGCACCGGAGGTGACGACCACCGCCTTCTTCGGATCGTCGGCCGCCTTCACCAGGCGCCAGTTGGCGGTCACGCGGATCACCTGGTTTTCGGGCAGGCCCGAAGACGAGTTCACAATGGCCGTGGATGTGGAGGTATCCACCGCGATGATCAGCTGCAGCGGCGCGCCCTTCGGATTACCCGACCCGCCGGTGAGGGCGAAAATGAGGTCGTTGCGCAGGTCGTTGCCCAGCCGGCCACGGATCTCGATGACATCCACGTCCCGGAACTTGTCCATGAGGGCCGGTCCGCCCACCGTGGAATTTTCCGCGTAGAGCGGCTGGAAGCACCCGGCCAGCGTGCCGGCGAGGGCGCACACGAGCACCAGCCGCGCCGCAAGCGGTGCAGCGGCGAGCCGCCCCAGCCGGGAAGCGGGGCGGGAAGCTTGGGTCGAGGGATCAGGCAACGACATTCACGATCCTCTGCGGCACCACGATGATACGCTTTGGCGCGCGGCCGTCGAGTGCCCGCTGCACGCTTTCCAGATTCAGCACCAGGGCTTCCACTTCCGCCGCCGTGGCATCGCGCGGCACGACGATATCATCCCGCTTCTTGCCATTGATCTGGATCGGAAGTGTGACCGTGTCCTGACGCAGCAGGTCGGCCTCCACCTTCGGCCACGGGGCCTGCGCCACCAACGTACCGCCGCCGAGGACCACCCAGCATTCCTCTGCCAGGTGCGGCACCATGGGCGCGACCACGCAGGCGAGCATTTCCGCCGCCTCACGCAGGGCGAAGGCGAGGTCGGGCGGTACGTCCGTCTCCGCCCGGGCCGCGGCGATGGCGCTGCCGAAGGCGTTGGCGAATTCGTGGACGTGGGCCACCGCCACGTTGAAGCGCAGACGCTCGATGTCCTCGGCCACCGTGGCCACCAGGCCATGGGCGGCCCGGCGCAGGCCGGTGGCCACATCCGAGAAGGCCTCGGGACGCAGTGCGCCGGCGGGGGCACCCAGTTCCACCGCCTCGTTCACCAGCCGCCAGACCCGCTGCACGAAGCGCCATGCGCCCTCGATGCCGCCCTGCGTCCACTCGCTGTCACGCTCGGGCGGGGTGTCGGAGAGCATGAACCAGCGGGCGCAATCCACGCCGTAGGTATCCGCCACCACCTCGGGGGCCACCACGTTGCGCTTGGACTTGGACATCTTCTCCGGCGGGGAAACGGTGACGTCCGAGCCGTCCGCGATCTTCACCGCGCGGCCGTTGCCGAGGAGCTTCACCTCCTCCGGGAACAGCCACTTGCCAGCGGTATCCTTATAGGTCTCGTGGACGATCATGCCCTGGGTGAACAGGCCGGCGAAGGGCTCGTCCAGGTCCACGCGCCCGCAGCGCTTCAGCGCCCGGGTGAAGAAGCGCGAATAGAGCAGGTGCAGGATCGCATGCTCGATGCCGCCGATATACTGGTCCACCGGCAGCCAGTGGGCCACCGCGTCCTTGTCCAGCGGCACCTGCGGATTGTCCGACGCATAGCGCAGGTAATACCAGGACGAATCCACGAAGGTGTCCATGGTGTCGGTCTCGCGCCGCGCCGGCTTGCCGCACTTGGGGCACGGCACATCGCGCCACGCCTTGGCGCGGTCCAGCGGATTGCCGGGACGGTCGAAGGTGACATCGTCGGGCAGCACCACCGGCAATTGCTCGCGCGGCACGCCCACGGGGCCGCAGGTGTCGCAATGGATCACCGGGATGGGACAGCCCCAATAGCGCTGGCGCGAGATGCCCCAGTCGCGCAGGCGGAAATTCACCCGCCGCGTGCCCTGGGGCTCATCGCCGATGCGATAGCGCTCCAGCCGGCGGGCCACGGCTTCCTTGGCTTCCGGCACGCTCATGCCGTCGAGGAAGCCGGAATTGAACAGGCTGCCGTCGCCGTCATAGGCCACGTCGTCCACCGCGAAGGCGCCGGGATCGGTCTCCGCCGGCAGCACCACGGGGGTGACGGAAAGCCCGTACTTGCGGGCGAAGTCGAGATCCCGCTGGTCGTGGGCCGGGCAGCCGAAGATGGCGCCGGTGCCGTAGTCCATGAGCACGAAGTTGGCCACATAGACCGGCACGGTGCGCTTGTCGTCCAGCGGGTGGACCACCTCGAGGCCGGTCGGGTAGCCCTTCTTCTCCTGGGTCTCGATCTCCTCGGCCGAGGTGCCGCCGCGCTTGCATTCGGCGATGAAGGCGGCGAGGGCCGCATCCTTCTGCCCCAGGTGTTGGGCCAGCGGATGATCCGGCGACAGCGCCAGGAAGGAGGCGCCGAACAGGGTGTCCGGACGGGTGGTGTAGACCTTCACCGCCTTCGACGCCGCCGGCAGCGTGCCGGCCGCCACCGAGGCCCTGGTGAACTCGAACAGCACCTCCATGCCTTCCGAGCGGCCGATCCAGTTGCGCTGCATAAGGCGCACCTTCTCGGGCCAGCGGTCCAGCGTATCGAGGGCGTCCAGCAGTTCCTGGGCGAAATCAGTGATGCGCAGGAACCACTGGCTGAGCTTGCGCCGCTCCATGATGGCGCCCGAGCGCCAGCCGCGCCCGTCGATGACCTGCTCGTTGGCGAGCACGGTGTTGTCCATCGGATCCCAATTGACCTCGCTCTCCTTGCGATAGGCGAGGCCATGGTCGAGGAAATCGAGGAAGATGCGCTGCTGCTCGGCGTAATAGGACGGGTCGCAGGTGGCGATCTCGCGGTTCCAGTCCAGCGAGAGGCCGAGCAGCTGCAGCTGCTCGCGCATGGAAGCGATGTTCTCGTAGGTCCAGCTCTTGGGATGGATGCCACGCTCGATGGCGGCATTCTCCGCCGGCAGGCCGAAGGCGTCCCAGCCCATGGGATGCAGCACGTTGAAGCCCTGCATGCGCTTGTAGCGCGCGAGCACGTCGCCCATCACATAGTTGCGGCCGTGGCCGATATGGATGCGCCCCGACGGATAGGGAAACATCTCCATGACGAAGAATTTCGGGCGCGGGTCGTCGTTGCGCGTGCGGAAGATGCCGCGCTCGGCCCAGGTCTTCTGCCACCGGGGTTCGGCTTCGCGGGCATTGTAGCGGTCGAGGCTACGGTCTTGCGCACGATCCTGGTCGCGCTCCGTCGTACGATCTTGGGTCATGGATCCGTCAAGGGTAAAATCGGGCGGGACTAGGACAGAAACAGGCCGCCCGGTCAACCATTCTCCCGGTCCGGACGGGCCCGCCCCGATCCGTCGGGAGGCCACGTTGGTGTGCTTTTGGCCGCATGCCGGGGTCCCATCGCGCGAAGGTCCAAGCTTGCCACCGGCGTAGGCTTCGTTCATCAAGCCTTGAGGGGTAATCCGAGGGGGGTGGCGATGGCAGCGCAGGGTCGCGGGATGAAGCTTGGTCTCAGGTCCGCGGCCGCCTTTGCCCTACCCCCCTTCACGCTCCTCTTCACGCTCCTCCTGGCGGCCGCCTCGCCCGCCGTCGCGGCGGAGGGCCTGCCGGTGCTCGACGGGGCGCGGCTGTCCCCGCTCTGGGCCCTGCCCTTCGCCGGCATGCTGCTGTCGATCGCCCTGTTTCCGCTGCTGGCGAACCACTTCTGGCATCACCATTACGGCAAGATCGCCCTGTTCTGGGGCCTCGCCTTCGTCGTGCCGTTCGCCGCGGTCTACGGCCCATCGGCCACGGGTCACGAGGTGGTGCATACCGCGCTCTTGGAATACATCCCCTTCATCATCCTGCTGTTCGCCCTCTTCACGGTCTCCGGCGGCGTGCTGGTGACGGGGAATATCAAGGGCACGCCGGCGGTGAACACCCTCATCCTCGCCATCGGCACCCTGATCGCCAGCCTCATCGGCACCACCGGCGCCTCCATGGTGCTGATCCGCCCGCTGCTGCGCGCCAATGACGACCGGCGGCACAATGTGCACACGGTGATCTTCTTCATCTTCCTGGTGTCCAACATCGGCGGCTCGCTAACGCCGCTGGGCGACCCGCCCCTGTTCCTCGGCTTCCTGAAGGGCGTGAACTTCTTCTGGACCACCACCCACCTGCTGCACGACACGGCGGTGATCGCGGCGATCCTGCTGGTCGCCTTCTACCTGCTCGACCGCCACTTCTACGCCAAGGAGGACGCCGCCGTGAAACGGCCCGATCCGACCCCGGCGACGGAAGGGATCGGGCTGCGCGGCGTGCAGAACCTGCCGCTGCTGGTGGGCATCATCGGCGCCATCCTGCTCAGCGCCCTGTGGAAGCCCGGCATCGCCTTCAACATCTACGGCACCCCTGTGGAGTTGCAGTGGATCGTGCGCGACGTGCTGCTGGTGGCCCTGGCCCTGGTCTCCCTCGTCATCACCCCCGCCATCGTGCGCGAGCGCAACGGCTTTGACTGGGAGCCGATCGTGGAGGTGGCGAAGCTGTTTGCCGCCATCTTCCTCACCATAATACCGGTCATTGCCATTCTCAAGGCCGGCTCGCGCGGCGCCTTCTCCCCGCTGGTGAACCTCGTGACGGGAGCGGACGGGCAGCCGGTGAACGTGTGGTATTTCTGGCTGACGGGGGCGCTCTCCGCCTTCCTCGACAACGCACCCACCTATCTGGTGTTCTTCAATCTCGCCGGCGGCGACCCGCACCAGCTCATGGGGCCGCTCGCGGTGACGCTGGAGGCGATCTCGGCCGGCGCGGTGTTCATGGGCGCCATGACCTATATCGGCAACGCGCCGAACTTCATGGTGGTCTCCATCGCCCGCCACCGCGGCGTGAAGATGCCGACGTTCTTCGGCTACATGGGCTGGTCGATCGTGTTCCTCTTGCCCTGCTTCGCGCTGCTGACGGTGCTGTACTTCATCTGACCGGCGGAGCGCGCTGCCGGTCGCCTCAGCGCGTGATCACGATCGTCGTGTTGCCTTGGCCATAGCTCCGGACCAGGGAATAGAGCGTCGCCGCGTTCGCCGGATGCAGGCGGATGCAGCCGTGGGAGGCCGGTCCCCCCAGCTGGCTCACCGCATAGCTGCCGTGGATGGCGAAGCCGCCGCTGTAGAAGATCGAATAGGGCATGGGTGAGTTGTAGTACTTGCGCGAATAATACTCACGGTAGAGCCGCTGCGGCCGGTAGACGCCGGTGGGCGTCACATAGCCCCGCCGCGCGGTGGAGACGAGCCAGGAATAGCGCGGCACCCCGTTCACCGAGACCGTCATGCGCTGGGACGACAGGTCCACCCGCGCCACCACCGCCGCCGCCTCGGCCCGGAACAGGACACCCGACAGGAGGAGCAGGGCCACCGCCGCCGGTACGGCCCGCCATGGCGCCCCCGTCCGATGCGTCACGACCTCACGCTTGACGGCCCCAAGCGTTATGGTGGCAAGCCTCATGATTGCAAGTCGCGTGACTGCAAACCACGTGATAGTGCGTCCCGCAGCATGGAAACCGGCGCTTACCCTTGCCATGGCCGCACCTCCTCCCCTTGGGGAAATCATACTGCCACGCCGAGGCTGCAACGCAAGGCTGCACGGCCGGCACGATCCCGCCCGGTGAGGGGTAGCCCTTTCCGCTACGGCGTCGGTTGCACGGTCTGGCCGCACCCGCTTCACGCTTGCGCGAAGGCGACCTAGTTGCTTGTTCCGTCGCATTTTCTTCACGCGGTGCGCCGCCCGCTTTCCTCCAAAATGGTCTATGGTCCCCGCGCCGTCCTTCAGGACCGGCCGGCCCTTCACGGCCGCCGGACGGGCGCCGGCGCGGGAGATCAATCCATGGTGATGATGCTGTTCGGCCTCTTCGTTTTCCTCGGCATCCATGTGGTGGCTAGCCTCAGGGGTCTTCGGGCCAAGCTCATCACCCAATTCGGGGAGGCGACCTACAAAGGCTTCTTCTCCCTGCTTGCCGTCAGCGGGCTGCTGCTCACCGCCTATGGATTTGCCCTGTGGCGGGCCAATGGCGCACCGGAGCTGTGGACCCCGCCGCGGGGCCTGCGCCACCTCACCCTGCTGCTGATGCTGTTCGCCTCCATCGCGCTGGTGGCGGCCTATGTGCCGAGCCACATCAAGGCCTGGCTGAAGCATCCCATGCTGGTGGGCGTGAAGATCTGGGCCCTCGCCCACCTCCTCGCCAATGGCGACGCGGCCTCCATCGTGCTGTTCGGCGCGGTGCTGGCCTGGGCGGTCTATGACCGCATCGCGGTGAAGCGGCGCGGCGATCCCCTGCCGGTGGCGCCGAACAATTTTGCCGGCGACGCCCTCGTCGTGGGCGGGGGGCTGGTGCTCTATGCTGCGCTCGCCTACCTATTCCATCCATATGTGATCGGCGTGCCCGTCATGTGATCCCACAGGCGTCGGACCTCGACCGATGCCGGAAGGTTTCGCTCAGGTGCCGCGCGGGCCTGTCGCATCCGCAAGGGAACAAGAGGAACGCCATGTCCAGTCAGGCCGATGCCCGCCGCATCACGGCGCCGCAGATCCAGGCGCGCAAGGGAGGCGAGCCCATCGTCTCCCTCACCTCCTACCATGCCCACACGGCGCGCCTGCTCGACCGCCATGTGGACGTGATCCTGGTGGGCGACAGCCTCGGCATGGTGATGCACGGCATGGAAACCACCGTGCCCGTCACCGTGGAGATGATGATCGTCCACGGCCGCGCCGTGGTGCGGGGCACCAAACGCGCCCTCATCGTGGTGGACCTACCCTTCGGCAGCTACGAGGCGAGCCACACGGAAGCCTTCCACACCGCCGCCCGCGTGCTGAAGGAGACCGGCGCCGGCGCGGTGAAGCTGGAAGGCGGCCGCCGCATGGCGGAGACCGTGCGCTTCCTGGTGGATCGTGGCGTGCCGGTGATGGGCCATGTGGGCCTCACCCCCCAGGCCATCAACACGCTCGGCTCGTTCAAGGCCCGCGGCCGGGACGATGCCGAGGCCTCCATCATCCTCGACGACGCCCGCGCCATCGCCGAGGCCGGGGCCTTCTCCATCGTGCTCGAAGCCATCGCCGAGCCTTTGGCCCGCCGCATCACCGAGGAGGTGGCGCCGCCCACCATCGGCATCGGCGGCTCGCCCGCCTGCGACGGCCAGATCCTGGTGCTGGAGGACATGCTGGGCCTCGGCGACCGGGTGCCCAAGTTCGTCAAGAAATACGCCAATCTCGGCCCGGACATCGAGAAGGCGGTGGCCAGCTATGCCGACGAGGTGCGCGCCCGCACCTTCCCGTCCGCCGAGCACACCTACGCCCCGCGCCTGGTCGAGAAGCCGGCGAAAGCCTCCTGATGGGTGCGCGCCGGACTGCGGGGGTCTCCCTCGATCGCGCCTTTCTCGGCCGCACCCTTCTTGGTCGCGCCGTTTTTGGTCGCGCCTTTTTTGGCCTTCTCCTCGCCCTCGCCGCCGTGGTGCCCGCCACGCCGGCGCGGGCCGCGGAAGACTGCTTCATCGCCACCGATCTGGATACCGGGCGGGTGCTGGCCAAGCAGGGCCTGTGCGCCACCCGCCATCCGCCCGCTTCCACCTTCAAGATCGCCCTCGCCCTCATGGGCTATGATGCCGGCCTGCTGAAGAGCGAGACCCAGCCGGTCTTCTCCCCGCCGGCCGGCGAGACGCCGGAGCGCGAAGCCGCGCGCGGCCCGCAGACTCCCCTCTCCTGGATGCGCAACTCCGTGGTCTGGTATTCCCAGATCCTTGCCCGCGACCTGGGGCGCGAGCGCATTGCCGGATACCTGAAGGGCTTCGCCTACGGCAACGAGAACATGGGCGGGCTGCAGGGCGAGGACGAGCCGCTGGTCCGGTTCTGGCTCTCTTCGTCGCTGCGCCTCTCGCCGCGCGAGCAGATCGATTTCCTGCGCCGCATGCTGAAGGGCACCCTGCCCGTCTCCGCCGAAGCGGTCGCCGCCACCGAGCGCCTCATGGCCATCGAGGAGCAGCCCGCCGGCTGGCTGGTGTTCGGCAAGACCGGCACCGGCTATGGCCGGCTCGCCGACGGCGGCCTGGACCGCGGGCGGCCGTTCGGCTGGTTTGTGGGCTTTGCCCGCAAGGCGGCGCACACCGTGGTGTTCGTACGCTTCACCGCCCTCGACATCGCCGCCCCCGAGCCCCTCGGCCCACTGGCGCGGCGGCAGGCCATCGCCATCCTCGCCCCGGTGCTGGCGGCGCAGGCGCCCTGATCCGGCCGGCGGCTTCCCCTTCCTTTCCTTTGCCGCTCCCGCCCACACGCCATTCAGCCAAGGACAGGCCCGTGCGCGTCTCCGTCATCGTCTCCGCCTTCGTCGCGGCGCTCGTGGGATTCGGCGGAACCCTCGCCCTGATCCTCGCCGCCGCCGCCGAGGTGGGGGCGAGCCCCGCCGAGGCCTCCTCCTGGGTCGCCGCCATCTGCCTTGCCATCGCGGCAAGCTCCGCCCTGCTCTCCATGCGCTACCGCATGCCCATCATCGCCGCATGGTCCACGCCGGGGGCAGCGCTCATCGCCGGTTTCGGATCGGGGATCGGCATGGCCTCGGCCACCGGCGCCTTTCTGGTCGCCGGCCTGCTGGTGGTGCTGTGCGCGGCGGTGAAGCCCCTGGGCACGCTGGTGGCGCGCATTCCGGTGGCGGTGGCTGCCGCCATGCTGGCCGGCGTGCTTGCCCGGTTCGTCATGGCGCTGGCCGAGCATGCGGCGGCATCCCCGGCCCTGGTGCTGCCGGTGATCGCGGTGTTCTTCATCGTGCGGCTTCTGTCGCCCAACTGGGCGGTGCCCGCCGCGCTGGTGGCGGGCGGCGCCGGGGCCGTCCTGCTCGGCCGGGTCGGCCCCATGCCGACGCCGGAACTGTCGGCCCTGGTGTGGACCACGCCGCGGTTCGAGCCCTCGGTGCTGGTGGGGCTCGCCCTGCCCCTGTTCCTCGTCACCATGGCCTCGCAGAACCTGCCCGGCTTCGCGGTACTGCGCGCGAGCGGCTACATGCCGCCGGTGCGGCCCATCCTCGCCGTCACCGGCCTCGCCTCCATGGCGAGCGCGCCCTTCGGCGCCCATGCCACCAACCTGGCCGCCATCACCGCCGCCTTGTGCACGGGGCCGGAGACCCATCCCGATTCGAAGCGACGCTGGCTGGCGGGACCGGTTTATGCCGGCTTCTACCTGCTGCTGGCGGCGGCCGGCGCCTCGCTGGTGGGGGTGTTCGCCGCCCTGCCGCCCGCCCTCATCGCCACCATCGCCGGCCTCGCCCTGCTGTCCCCGCTGACCGGCGCGCTGACGGCGGCGCTGAATGAAGAGAAGCACCGGGTGGCGGCGGTCGCCACCTTCGCCACCACCGCTTCGGGGGTCACCGCCCTGGGCCTCGGCGCACCGGTGTGGGGGCTGGCGGCGGGGCTTCTCATTGTCGGCCTGGATCACCTGCGGCGGGTCTGAGCGCGACCTTCACGGCCGGCCAGCGACCGGGACCTCAGGTCTGAAGCGCGGAATGTGACGCACAGGACTTGAAACAAGAAATCCCACGGGCGACGCCGGTCGCCCGTGGGATCTGCATGTGCTCAGCCGGCGGTGTCCGCCGGCGCGCATCAGTCCGCCTGCATCAGTCCGCCTTTTTGGCCTTGAACTGCTGGATGATGGCGATGACCTCGCCGACGAAGCCGCGGCGGAACAGGGACACGGCGAGCACGAAGATGACGCCCTGGATCACCAGCACCCATTCGCCGAGGCCCGCCAGGTAGTTCTGCATGGTCACGATCACCGCCGCGCCCACGATGGGGCCGAGGATGGTGCCCATGCCGCCCACCAGCGTCATCAGGATCACCTCGCCCGACATCTGCCAGGCCACGTCGGTGAGCGAGGCCAGCTGGAACACCAGCACCTTGGTCGCCCCCGCAAGGCCGGCCAGCGCCGCCGAGAGCACGAAGGCGAGCAGCTTGTACTGGTTCACCCGGTAGCCCAGCGAGATGGCGCGCGGCTCGTTCTCGCGGATGGCCTTGAGCACCTGCCCGAACGGCGAGTGGATCGTCCGGTAGATGACCAGGAAGCCGAACACGAAGATGGCCAGCACCAGGTAATAGAGGTTGATGTCCTTCGACAGGTCGATGAGGCCGAACAGCGCCCCGCGCGGCACCGCCTGAAGGCCATCCTCGCCGCCGGTGAAAGGGGCTTGCAGGCAGAAGAAGAAGAACATCTGCGCCAGCGCCAGCGTCACCATGGCAAAGTAGATGCCCTGGCGGCGGATGGCGAGCAGGCCGGAGAGGAAGCCCAGCGCGGCGGCGAAGACGACGCCGGCAAGGAGGCCCAGCTCCGGCGAGAAGCCCATCACCTTGATGGTGTGGGCGCACACATAGGCCGACCCGCCGAAGAACATGGCATGGCCGAAGGAGAGCAGGCCCGTGTAGCCGAGCAGCAGGTTGAAGGCGCACGCGAACAGCGCGAAGCACATCACCTTCATGAGGAACACGGGATAGACGCCGAACGGCGCCGCCAGCAGCACCGCGATGGCGAGGATGCCGAAGATGGTGCCGATGCTGGCGCCGGAGCTGGAGGCCGCGGGCGCGCCGGCGGGATGGGTGGGGGTGGAGGTGCTCATCGCGCCGCGCTCACTTGGCTGTGCCGAACAGGCCGGCGGGCTTCACCATGAGCACGATGGCCATGATGACGAAAATCACCGTGGAGGAGGCCTCCGGGTAGAACACCTTGGTGAGGCCCTCGACGATGCCGAGGCCGAAGCCGGTGACGATGGCGCCCATGATGGACCCCATGCCGCCGATCACCACCACGGCGAACACCACGATGATGAGGTTGGAGCCCATGGTGGGGCTCACCTGGTAGGCCGGCGCGGCCAGCACGCCGGCGAGGGCGGCGAGGCCCACGCCGAAGCCGTAGGTGAGCGTGATCATGCGCGGCACGTCGATGCCGAAGGCCTGCACCAGGTCCGGCCGCTCGGTGGCAGCGCGCAGGTAGGAGCCGAGCTTGGTGCGTTCGATCACATACCAGGTGGCGAAGCACACCACGATGGAGGCCACCACCACGAAGGCGCGGTAATTGGGCAGGAACATGAAGCCGAGGTTGGTGCCGCCCGGCAGCGGATTGTTGTAGGGCAGGCCCGATGAGCCGTACTGCCGCCGGAACAGGCCTTCAAAGATCAACGCGAGGCCGAAGGTGAGCAGCAGGCCGTAGAGATGATCGAGATGATACAGCCGTTTGAGCAATGTTCGCTCGATCAGCATGCCGACGGCCGCCACGATGATGGGCGACAGCACCAGCGCGCCCCAGAACGGGATGCCGGCATAGTTGAGCAACATCCACGCCCCGAACGCGCCCATCATGTATTGGGCGCCGTGGGTGAAGTTGATCACGTTCAGAAGGCCGAAGATCACCGCGAGCCCGAGGCTCAGCATGGCGTAGAATGCGCCGTTGATCAGGCCGAGCAGCAATTGCCCGAACAGGGCCTGGGGAGGAATGCCGAGAAGCTCGAACATCGAAGATCCGTCTCGTCAGGAGGATGCGGACCGACCCTTAAGGCCGGCCCGCCTGCATTGGAGGATCAGCCCTTCTTCACCAGCGGGCAGTCACCCTCGCCGATGGGACGGAAGGCCTCGTTCGCCGGAATGGTCGCCTTCAGGGTGTAGTAATCGTAGGGGCCCTTCGACTCCGACGGCTTCTTCACCTCGAACAGGAACATGGGGTGGATGTGGCGCCCGTCGGCGCGCACTTCGCCCTTGCCGAACAGCGGATCGTCGGTGGGGATCTTCTTCATCTCGGCCACCACGGCAGCGCCGTCCTTGGCCGACTTCACGGCTTCCACCGCCTTCAGGTAGTGGGTGACGCCGGAATACACGCCGGCCTGCACCATGGTGGGCCGCTTGCCGCCATTGGCCGCCGCGAAGGCGTCGGCAAACTTGCGGTTGGCGTCGGTCATGTCCCAATACCAGGCCGAGGTGAGGTTCAGGCCCTGCGCCACCTTCAGGCCGAGCGAATGCACGTCGGTGAGGAAGATCAGCAGGCCGGCGAGCTTCTGGCCGCCCTCCACGATGCCGTATTCGGACGCCTGCTTGATGGAGTTGATGGTGTCGCCGCCGGCATTGGCGAGGCCGATGATCTTGGCCTTGGACGACTGCGCCTGCAGCAGGAAGGACGAGAAGTCGGCATTGTTGAGCGGCACGCGCACCTTGCCCAGCACCTTGCCGCCGTTGGCCACCACCACCGCCTCGGTGTCGCGCTCGAGAGCGTGGCCGAAGGCATAGTCGGCGGTGAGGAAGAACCAGGTGTCGCCACCGGTCTTCACGATGGCCTTGCCGGTGCCGTTGGCCAGCGCCCAGGTGTCGTAGGTCCAGTGCACGGTGTTGGGCGTGCAGGCCTTGCCGGTGAGGTCGGAGGTGGCCGCGCCGGAATTGACGAAGACCTTGTTCTTTTCCTTGGTGACGCCGCTGACCGCGAGGGCGACGCCGGAATTGGGCGTGTCGAAGATGGCGTCCACGCCATCCACGTCATACCACTGGCGGGCGACCGAGGTGCCCACGTCCGCCTTGTTCTGGTGGTCGGCGAAGATCACCTCCACCTTGAGCCCCTTGGCGGCGGCGCCGAAGTCTTCCACCGCCTTCTTGGCGGCCCACACCGAGCCCTGGCCGCCGAGGTCGGCATAGAGGCCGGACTGGTCGTTGAGGACGCCGATCTTCACCGGAACCTGGGCGTAAGCGGCGCCGGCGCCCATGAGGCTGCTGGCCGCCAGGAAAATGGCTGCAAGACGCATGTGTTTCCTCCCACCGGCTGCAAGCCGGATTTTCTGTCAGGAACCCGGCTTCAGACGCCGAGGAACGCTTCGAGACGTGCCGCGTTTTCCGCGATCTTGTCATTGGGAACCATGTCCACCACGCGTCCATGCTCGACCACATAGTGGCGATCGGCGACAGTGGAGGCGAAGTGGAAGTTCTGCTCCACCAGCAGAACCGTGAACCCCTTTTTCTTGAGGTCCCGGATGATCTGGCCGATGTGCTGGACAATGACCGGAGCGAGACCCTCGGAGGGCTCATCGAGCAGCAAGAGCTTCGCCCCCGTGCGCAGGATGCGGGCGATGGCCAGCATCTGCTGCTCGCCGCCCGACAGCTTGGTGCCCTGGCTGTTGCGCCGCTCTTCGAGGCGCGGGAACAGTTGGTGGATCTCGTCCACGGAGAGCCCGCCGGGCAGGACCACCGGCGGCAGCAGCAGGTTTTCGCGCACCGAGAGCGAGGCGAAGATGCCGCGCTCCTCGGGGCAGATGGCGATGCCGAGGCGCGCGATCTTGTTGGGCTGCAGCCCAACCGTTTCAGTGCCCTCGTAACGGATGGAGCCGGCGCGCTTGCGCAACAGGCCCATGATGGCCCGCATGGTGGTGGTCTTGCCGGCGCCGTTGCGCCCGAGCAGCGTCACCACCTCGCCCGGATGCACGTCGAAGGTCATGCCGTGCAGCACATGGCTCTCGCCATAGTGGCCGTGCAGGTCCTTCACCGACAGAAGGGGCGCCGTCCCGTTCAATGCGGCCATCTCAATGCGCTCCACCGGTGCCCATGTAGGCCTCGATCACCTGCGGGTTCTTGGACACCTCGGCGTAGGGTCCCTCGGTGAGGATCTCGCCGCGGGCGAGCACGGTGATCATGTCGGACAGGTCCGAGACCACCGAGAGATTGTGTTCCACCATCAGGATGGTTCGCCCCTCGGACACCCGCTTGATGAGGTCCGATGTCCGCGCGATGTCCTCGCGGCCCATGCCGGAGGTGGGCTCGTCCAGCAGCAGCATCTCCGGCTCCAGCGCCAGCGTGGTGGCAATCTCCAACGCCCGCTTGCGACCGTAGGGAAGTTCAACCGCAAAATGCTGGGCGTAGGAGATGAGATCCACATCGGCCAGCAACGCCATGGCGCGGTCGTTCAGCGCGTCCAGCGAGGTCTCCGACTTCCAGAAATGGAAGGAGTTGCCGATGGGACGCTGCAGCGCGATGCGCACATTCTCCAGCACGGTGAGGTGCGGGAACGTCGCCGAGATCTGGAACGAGCGCACCATGCCGAGCCGGGCAACATCCGCCGGCGGCGTGCGCGTGATATCTTTCCCGTTCAGGCGGATGGTGCCGCGGGTCGGTTCCAGAAACTTGGTGATCAGGTTGAAGCAGGTGGTCTTCCCCGCGCCATTCGGCCCGATGAGGGCGTGAATGGTGTGCCGGCGGATCCTGAGGTCAACGTTCTTGACCGCAGCAAATCCTTTGAATTCCTTGGTAAGACCAGACGCTTCAACGATAAAGGGCACGTCTGAGACGGTGTCCATGATCGTAAGGTGCCCTCGCTATTGTGGCCTGCGGAGACAGCGAGCGTTCCCCTGGCCAATTCCTCCGGATCGGCACCTTTTGCGGTGCACTTCATCTTGCGTCGCAAACTAGCACGTTGCGCCATGGAAGCGTCAATAGACTGCTATCGCGACGTTTGTCTATCTCGATCTTAGCTTGTGGATGTGCAGCGCGGCCTGATGATTGCTTAATCCACGGGCGTGATCAGGAAATCGAGCCGCGCACCCTCCGCGCCCGACGCCTGAAGCCGGACGTCACCGCTGGGAATCCTGAATCGCAGGCTCTTGCGCAGGCCAGGACAGGCACGCACCCCGGTAAAGGCGATCACACCGACACCTGGTCACGCCGACAGGACGGGCGCGGCCTCACTCGGGCAGGGTGCGGGCCTGGGCGTGGTAGGCCTCGTTGGGGCGCATGTCGGTGGCCGAGGCGATTCGGTTGGACATGTTGAAGAAGCCCACCACCGCCGACACGTCCCAGATGTCCCGCTCCGAAAAGCCGACCCGGCGCAGCGCCTCGCGGTCCTCCTCCTCAACCTCGTTGGGGCGCTCGGTGAGCTTGGCGGCGAAGTCGAGCATGGCGCGGCGGCGCGGATCGAGCCGCGCTGCGCGATAATTCATCACCAGCTGCTCGCCGAGGATCGGGTCTCCGGAGAGCTGCCGCACCGCCGCGCCATGGGCCGTGAGGCAGTAATAGCAGCGATTCACGGCAGAAACGACCACCGCGATCATCTCCCGCTCCAGCTTGGACAGGCCGGATGGCGCGAGCATCAGGTCATTGTACATGGCAGCGAAGGCTGAAAGCTTCGCCACGTCGAAAGCATAGGCCTGGAGCACGTTCGGAACGAAGCCGATCTTCTCCAGGCACTTGTCGAAATACGCGCGGTTGGCCGCATCAAGCTCCGCAGGCGCGAGCGGAAGGGCGATGGCGGGAAGATCGTCCCGCACCCGCGCCGACGGGGTGGCGGAGGGCGCTGCCGCCTTTGCTGCGGTTACCGGCGCCGCCTTGGCCGCCGCCTTGGCCGGCGCCTTGCCGGCAGCCGCCTTTTTTACAGGCGTGCCCTTAATTTCAGCGGTCCTGCTTTTGCCCTTTTCCACGCCCACGCCAGCCTTCACCTTCGTTGCCATAGCGTCGCCTCGTCATTGTCGCGTTGCCAGCCTGGTCCAGAACTTGGTCCAGAACTTGGGACAAGACTGCGGGCCCACATCCGGGTGCGCAACCTGCCCGTCATGCGATCCGTTGGGGGACAACCCCTCGGCCCGGCACTCCACAGGGGAATGGCCATGAACGTCTTGGGATTTCAAGCCACCGACAAGACGCAGGACGGGACCCACGACCTCACGGCGCTCGCCGCGCATCTGTCCGCCGACGCCCCGGACCTGCCCGCGGGGTTCGTCGCAGCGGTCCTGACGGCGGTGGCGCCTGAAGATCTCGCGCCCTTGACCCCGGATTGCCTCGCGGTGCTGCTGAAGGCGGCGTGGACCCATGTGGCCGGCCGCCCCCGGGGCGAGCCGAGCGTGCGGGTGTTCAACCCCGAAATCAGGGGCGAGGCGGTCACCGTGGTCGAGGCGGTGAACGACGACATGGCGTTCCTGTTTGATTCCATCGCCGGCGCGCTGGCCGAGCGCGGGCTGGAACTGAAGCTCGCCGCCCATCCCATCCTGCATGTGGAGCGCGACGCATCGGGCGCCGTGACCGGGCTGGAGACGCCTTCGACCACGGGCGAGCGCTCCGAGGACAATCGCGAAAGCCTCATCCACATCCACGTGTCCGCCATCGATGCTGCGGAGGGCCTGCAGCTGCGGGCGGCTCTCGAAGCCGCGCTCGGCGACGTGCGCGGCGCCAACGAGGACTTCTCCGCCATGCGCAAGCAGGTGAAGAGCCTCAGCAAGGGCTATCGCCGCGAGAAGCGCCCGTATGACGAAGACGCCCAGGAAGAGGCGGCGGACGTGCTGGAATGGCTCACCGAGGACAATTTCATCTTCCTCGGCCTGCGGCACTACGAACTCACCGAGGACGGCCTTCAGGCGGAGGCCAACAGCGGCCTCGGCATCCTGCGCGATCCGTCCGTCCACGAACTGCGCTTCGGCGACAAGCCGGTGGTGACGACGCCTGAAATCCGCGCCTTCCTGGAAGCGCCCACCCCGCTGCTGTTCACCAAAGCGAGCCTGCGCTCGCGGGTCCATCGCAGCGACGTGATGGATTATGTGGGCATCAAGTCCCACGACGAGAAAGGCCGGCTCATCGGCGAGGTGCGCCTCATCGGCCTGTTCGCGTCCACCGCCTATACCCATTCGGTGCGCGAAATTCCCTACCTGCGCCTCAAGGCGGCCTCCGTCATCAAGGGCGCGGGCCTGGAGCCCGACAGCCATTCGGCGCGCGCGCTGACCTCCGTGCTGGAGACCTACCCCCGCGACGACCTGTTCCAGATCGACGCCCAGACCCTGCTCGGCCACGCCCGCGAGATCCTCTCGCTCTACGACCGGCCGCGCCTCAAGCTCTTGCCCCGCGCCGACCGCTTCGACCGCTTCGTGTCGGTGCTCGCCTTTCTGCCGCGCGAGCGCTTCGACGCCCAGGTGCGCGACGTGATCGGCGAAATCCTCGCCCGCGCCTATGGCGGCGAGGTCTCCTCCTTCGACCAGGCCTTCGTCCCGGGCCTGCCCCTCACCCGCGTGCAATACATCATCGACCGCAGCGAAGGCCGCATCCCGACCGTCGACCGCGCCGCGCTGGAGCAGCAGGTCGCCGACGCCATCCTGTCGTGGAGCGACCGGCTGTCCGCCGCCATTTCCGCCCTGCCGGGCATCGACGCCGACATCGCCGCGGGGCTGAAGCGGCGCTACGCCGCCGCGTTCGATCCGGGCTATGTCGCCGCCTACGACGTGTCCACGGCGCTGGCCGACATCGACAGCATGGAGCGCCTGTCCAGCGAGCGGCCGGTGGCCCTCGATTTCTACCGCCGGCGCGGCGACGACGACCGTCGCATCTCCCTGCGCCTGCTGTCCTATGGCGCGCCGCTGCCGCTCGCCACACGGGTGCCCATGCTGGACAACATGGACCTCAAGGCCATCAACGAGCGCACCTACCGCATCGACCCGGCCGGCGAGATCGAACGCAGCTGGCTCCACGACATGACACTGGAGCGCCACGACGGCGGCGCCATCTCCATCGAAGGCTCGGCGGCAAGGCTGGAGGACTGCCTCAACGCGGTGCTGCGCGGGGCCGCGGCCAACGACGGCTACAACGCGCTGGTGCTCGACGCCGGGCTCACCTGGCGCGAGGCGGCGCTGGTGCGCGCCCTCGGCCACTATATCCGGCAAGCCGGCATCCCGTTCTCGCAGGACTATATCTGGCAGACGCTGAACGCCCACGGCGCGCTCTCCCGCGCCATCGTGGCGCTGTTCCACGCCCGCTTCGACCCCGCGCTCGCCCCCTCCACCGAGGCGCGCGCTGCCCGGGAGGCGCCCCTGCGCGCCACCATCGACAGTGAACTCGCCGAGGTGTCCAGCCTCGACCAGGACCGCATCCTGCGGCGCTTCGTGAACCTCGTGGACGCGGCCATCCGCACCACCTTCTACCAGCGCGATGCCGACGGCCGGCCCAAGGAGGCCATCGCCATCAAGTTCGAGAGCGCCAAGGTGGAGGGCCTCGCCCTGCCCCGCCCGCTCTTTGAAGTATTCGTCTATGCGCCGCGGGTGGAGGGCGTGCACCTGCGCTTCGGCAAGGTGGCGCGCGGCGGCCTCAGGTGGTCCGACCGGCCGCAGGATTTCCGCACCGAGGTGCTCGGCCTCGTGAAGGCGCAGCAGGTGAAGAATGCGGTGATCGTGCCGGTGGGCGCCAAGGGCGGCTTCGTGCCCAAGCGCCTGCCCGCCGGCGGCAGCCGTGAGGCGGTGATGGCCGAGGGGACCGCCGCCTACCGCATCTTCGTCTCCAGCCTGCTCGACCTCACCGACAATCTGAAGGGCGGGCAGGTGGTGCACCCCGCCGACACGGTGCGCCTCGACGCCGACGACCCCTATCTCGTGGTGGCGGCCGACAAGGGCACGGCCACCTTCTCCGACACCGCCAACGCCATCTCGGCCCACCACGGCTTCTGGCTGGATGACGCCTTCGCCTCCGGCGGCTCGGTGGGCTACGACCACAAGGCCATGGGCATCACCGCCCGCGGCGCCTGGGAGGCGGTGAAGCGCCACTTCCGCGAGATGGATATCGACATCCAGGTCACCCCGGTCACCGTGGCCGGCGTGGGCGACATGTCCGGCGACGTGTTCGGCAACGGCATGCTGCTGTCGCGCGCCCTTAAGCTGGTGGCGGCCTTCGACCACCGCCACATCTTCATCGACCCCACCCCGGACCCGGCCGCTTCCTTCGCCGAGCGCCAGCGGCTGTTCAACCTGCCCCGTTCCTCGTGGGCCGACTACGACGCCGCCCTCATCTCCAGGGGCGGCGGCGTATTCCCGCGCAGCGCCAAGAGCATCGAGCTGTCGGACGAGGTGCGGGCCCTGCTGCGCTTCCCCAAGGCCCATGCCACGCCGGCGGAACTCATCACCGCCATCCTGAAGGCGCAGGTGGACCTGCTGTTCTTCGGCGGCATCGGCACCTATGTGCGTGCCTCCGGCGAGACCGACGCCCAGGTGGGCGACCGTGCCAACGACGCGGTGCGCATCGCCGCCGCCGACCTCGGCGCCAAGGTGGTGGGCGAGGGCGCGAACCTCGGCATGACCCAGCGCTCCCGCATCGAGGCGGCGCGCCGGGGCGTGAAGCTCAACACCGACGCCATCGACAATTCGGCCGGCGTCAACACCTCCGACGTGGAGGTGAACATCAAGATCGCCCTCGCCTTGCCGCTGGAGCGGGGCGACCTGACCGCCCCCGACCGGGCCGCCCTGCTGAAGGAGATGACCGACGAGGTCGGCACCCTGGTTCTGCGCAACAACTATTTGCAGACGCTGGCGCTCTCCCTGGCCGAGCACAAGGGCGCCGACGACCTCGCCTTCCAGCAGCGCCTGATGCAAATGCTGGAAGCGCGCGGCGAGCTGGACCGGACGGTGGAGTTCCTGCCCTCCGACGCCGAGATCGCCGACCGGCGCTCGCGCGGGGAGCACCTCACCCGGCCCGAGCTGGCGGTACTGCTCGCCTACGCCAAGCTGGCGCTGGACCAGGACCTCGTCGCCTCCAACGTGCCGGACGACGCCTATCTCTCCGGGGAGCTGGTGAATTACTTCCCGCGCGAGATCAAGGAGCGCTATCCCCACGCCATCGAGACCCACCGGCTGCACCGGGAGATCATCGCCACCGGTCTGTCCAACGCCATCGTCAACCAGGGCGGGCCGTCGTGCCTCGCCCGCATCGCCGACCAGACCGGCGCCGACGCCCCCGCCATCGCCCGCGCCTTCGCCGCCGTGCGCGACAGCTACCATGTGCCGGAACTGAACGCCGCCATCGACGACCTCGACACCAAGGTGCCGGGCGCCGTTCAGCTCGGCCTCTACGCCGCGGTGCAGGACCTGGTGGTGGGGCGCACCATCTGGTTCCTCGGCAATGTTTCCTTCGCCGACGGCATCGCCGGGGTGGTGGAGCGCTATCGCACCGGCATCGCGGCGGTGGCGGCCGTGCTGGAAGAGAGCCTGCCGGAGGCCTGGCGCCGTGAGCGCGAGGCGCGCATGGCCGACCTCATCGGCCACAACGTGCCGGAAGAGCTCGCCCGCAAGATCGCCTTCATGCCGGGACTGGCGGCGGCGTCCGACATCGCCCTCATTGCCGAGACCACCGGCAAGTCCATCCCCAGCGCCGCCAGCACCTTCTTCGCGGCCGGGCGGACCTTCGCCATCGACGACCTGTTCATGCAGGCGCGCAGCATCCTGGCGCCGGACTATTACGACCGGCTCGCCCTCGACCGCTCTCTGGCGCAGCTGGAGACCTTCATGCGCCGCATCACCGAGCTGATGCTGGTGGACGACGTGGCGGGCGAAGCGGCGGTGAATGCCTTCATCTGCGCCCGCCACGAGGAGGTGGAGCGCATGCGCCGCACGGTGCGCGAAATCGCGGCCTCCGGCCTCAGCCTCTCCAAGCTGACGCTGGCGGCGAGCCTGCTCTCGGACCTGGTGCGCAACTGAGCTGCACCCTCTCGGCCCAGGTCTTGCTCGGCCCTGATCAGGGACCGGGGCCGTTGATATGAAACCTGCGGCCTCAAACCTGCGGCCCCGGTCCACGACCGGGGCCGCATTTTTGTCCGGGTGCTGCGTGCGCCCGATGACCTGTGAGCCGGATCAGGCCGCGCCGGCCCGCAATGGAGCCACAGCGGAAGAGGTCGAGGGTGCCGACGGCGCCTCCACCGCCTCCACCGCCGCCGCGATGGAGGCGACGGCCGCGTCCTCGCCTTCGAGCCGTTCCGGCTGCCCGTCCTCGGCACCCCAATCGGCGACGATCACCCGCCGGCCCGGCGCATCGCGCTTGAGGCGGCGGATGGTGTAGCGCCGGTGCGCGGGCGTCGCCGGCGACAGGTAGGACAGGACCAGCAGGGACACCTCCTCGCCCACCGGCCGGCCGAGCCCGCTGCGCGGGCGCATTTCGCATGGCGTGCCGGACTGGCGCAGGCGATGGGCGAACAGCAGGGCCGCCGCCTCGTCCAGGGGCGATCGCGCCGCCACCACCAGCACATGGGGGGCCACCGCCCCGTGCGGCTGAGCCTCGCCGGCCTCGTCGGCCTCGTCCGGCAGATCGTCCAGCAGCTCCGCGAGGGTTTCCTTGAGGCGGGTCTGGCGCGCCTCATCCAGCACGCCTCGGGCGGCATCGCGCTGGGCGAGGCGCAACGCCGGCAGCGCCACGCCGTCGCTGTAATCGGCAAATGAGTTCTGCTTCAGATGCTCCTCGGCCGCGGCCGCCGCCTCCAGCGGATCGCCGGCGAGCAGGCGCTGGTAGAGCAGTTCGCTCGCCGACAAGGGCGGCTTGTCGCCCAGCGCCACGTCGAGGAATTCAAGGCTCTCCACATGCCGGCCCAACACCACGAGGCAGAGCGTAAGCGGGGTGGAGAGCAAAAGCCCCACCGGCCCCCACAGCCAGGTCCAGAAGGTGGCCGCCGCGATCACCGCCACCGGCGACAGGCCGGTGGAGCGGCCATAGAGCAAAGGCTCGATCACATGGCCCACCACCGGCTCCACCACCAGGAACAGGGCAACGGTGGAGACCACCATGGTCCAGCCGGGGTCCACCGCCAGCGCGAGGCCGATGGGCAGCGCCGCGGCAATCGCCGCCCCGATATAGGGCACGAAGCGCAGTACCGCCGCCGCCAGGCCCCACAGGAACGGGCTCGGCACGCCGATGGCCCACAGGCCAAGGCCGATGACCACGCCGAAGGCGGCATTGAGCGCCACCTGGGCCAGGAAGAAGCGCGACAGCCGGCTCCCGGCATCGTCGAGGGCCGCCGTGGTGCGCTGGAGGTCGTGCGCCCCGGCGAGGCGCACGAAGCGGTTTCGCAGGTCCTCCCGCTGCAGCAGGATGAACAGCACGAAGATGAAGACGATGCCGAAGGTGGCGAGGGGATGCAGCAGCGGCCCCACCACCGCCGAAAGGGTCTCAAGGGTGCCCGCCGGCGGCTGGCGAATTTCAACGGGCACCGGCCGCCCCTCGGCGCCGCCCGCAAGCCCCGGCCCTGCCTCGGCACCGTCGATCGCGCGGCTGAGATCCTGCACCAGGTCCATGGTGCGCTCGAAGGTGCCGGAGCCGCCGGCGGCCTCCTTCAGGGACTTGATCTTGTCCCGCATGTTCATGCGGTATTGGGGCAGCTCGGCCACAAGGTCGGTGACCTGCAGGGCCAGCACGCCGCCCAGCGCCATGAGGCCGAGGAAGGTGACCAGCACCACCGCCACCACCGACGCCGTGCGGGGGATGCGGATGCGGCGCAGCACCATGATCACCGGCGCCAGCACGAAGGCGAGCAGGATCGCCACCGCGATGGGCACGAACACGTCGCGCCCCAGGTAAATCACGGTCACGATGGCGATGGCGGCGAAGAAGGTGACGAGGCGGTCCTGCCCGTTTCCGAGCACAGGCAGCTTGATGGAGGGGTCACCCGAACGCAGCATCACCGAACACCTTTCACGCGCGCACTGCGCGATCGCCTCGCGATGACAGGCACAACGCTCCAGCACCACATTGCGATCCACGGCCACGTTGAAAGCGGCCAAGTTGATCCGCAGCCACGTTGATCCGCGCCCGTCCGGCGATGGCGCGGAACGCCACCGCCGCCAAGGGCGTTCAAACCCATAACTGCAGGAGACGAGGGCATGTTCATTTATCGCGTGATGCTGCGTGGCCACTCGGGCGGAAATCCCGAGGAGGACATGCATGTGCGCGACAAGCGCCGGCCCAAGGCCATGGCCCGGGACCTGGTGAAGGACGGCTACCTCGTGACCGAAGCGGTGAGCGTGCGCGCGGCCTCATCCGCCTTCGACGACCCCGATGGCAACACAGTGATGGAGGATTTCTTCTCCACCACGCCCATCGGCGCCGCCGTGCTGGTCAAGGAGGCGGTGGCGACGCTGGTGGTGCACGTGGTGCCCAAGGACGCCGAGCCCATGCCGGACCTGCCGGAGTAAGCTTCCCCGCATGGCAGCCTGATGCACGGTCGCCCGCAGAGCAGCGGTCCAGACCGGTCGGCCTCCCCCGCACCCTTGCGCGGCGGCGCGTCCTGTGCGCCCTTGGCCGGACCTGTCCCATCCTGATCCCGTATGCCCGACACCCCCTCTCCCCCGCCTCGCCCATCCCCGCCTGTTCCTTCCCTGCCGGTGCCGCGCCGGGCCATCTTCGGCTGGATCCTGTTCGATCCCGCCTGCCAGCCCTATTTCACCCTCATCACCACCTTCATCTTCGCGCCCTATTTCGCCTCGGCCGTGGCCACGACGCCGGCTGAGGGGCAGGCCCTGTGGGGCTTCGCCACGGGCGCAGCGGGGCTGGTCATCGCCCTGTGCTCGCCGGTGCTGGGGGCGGTGGCGGATGCGGCGGGCCGGCGCAAGCCGTGGATCTTCGCCTTCGGGCTCCTGATGATGACGGGCGCGACGGCGCTGTGGTTCGCCGAGCCGGGGAACACGGCGCGCATCCCCCTCGTGCTCGCCGCCTTCGCCATGGGCACCATCGGGGTGGAGTTTGCCACCGTCTTCAACAACGCCATCATGCCGGCCCTTGTGCCCAAGGAGCGGCTGGGCCGGCTGTCGGGCGCCGGCTGGGCCGCGGGTTACTTCGGCGGGCTGGTGGCGCTGGCGCTGATGCTCGCCTTCTTCGCCACCCAGCCCGATACGGGCCTCACCCTGCTTGGCCATCCACCGGCCTTCGGGCTCGATGCGGCGGCACGGGAGGGCGACCGCTTCAGCGGCCCGCTGACGGCGCTGTGGTATGCCGTGCTGGTCATTCCCATGTTCCTGTTCGTGCCCGACGCGCCCCGCGCCATGCCCATGGGCGCAGCCATCCGCACCGGGCTCGGCGAAATCCGCCGGCTGCTGCCACGGCTGAGGGAGCGGCCGGTGCTGGCGCGCTTCCTCCTCGCCAACATGGTCTATACGGATGCCCTGGTGGCGCTGTTCGCCTTCGGCGGCATCTATGCGGCGGGGACCTTCGGCTGGGGCTCCATCGAGATCGGCATCTTCGGCATCCTGCTCACCCTCGCCGGCACTGCGGGGGCGCTGGCCGGCGGCTGGCTCGACGACGCTCTGGGGCCACGCGTGGTGATTTTCGGCGCGCTGCTGGTGCTGCTGTTTGCCAGCATCGGCCTGCTCTCGCTGGATCGCGGCGCGATCATGTTCGGGCTGGTGCCCACCACGCCGGGCCACGGCCTGTTCGGCTCGGTGCCGGAGAAGGTCTATGTGGGGCTCGGACTGCTCATCGGCGCCGTGGCCGGTCCGCTGCAGGCGGCCTCGCGCACCCTGCTGGTGCGGCTTGCGCCGGCCGAAAACATGGCCGAATGCTTCGGGCTGTTCGCCCTCTCGGGCAAGATCACCTCGTTCGCCGCGCCCACCAGCGTGGCGCTGGTGACGGCCGCCACCGGCAGCCAGAAGACGGGGGTGGCCGTCCTCGTCGCCTTCTTCGCCCTCGGCGCCGTGCTGGTGGCGGGACGGACGGGGGGACATGATGCCGACGCGACACAGAATTAGGGAGGCCCCATGACCATCCGCTCCATCCGCTTCGATCCCAAGCCGGCCGTGGAGGCGGCGGCCGCCACCACCGTCCATGAGTGGTATCAGGACCGCACCGGCGCCTTCTCCGCCGGTTTCTGGGCCTCGCACCCTTCCGAGATCGCCGTGAGCTATGAGGAGGACGAATTCTGCGTCCTCATTGAGGGCACGGTGGAACTCACCGACGCCTCCGGCCACACCGAGACCTTTGAGGCCGGCGCTTCCTTCCTCATCCCCTCGGGCTTCACCGGGACCTGGAAGAGCGTGACGGCGGTGCGTAAATTCTATGTGGTGCACCTGCCCAAGGCGCCCGCCGACCAGACCTCCGCACCCCCGGCCTGATCGGCGCAGGACGTTTGACGGCATTGCCGCCCCGGAACATTGCAGGGCCGGCAGCTGTTGCCCTTCCGAGACTTAAATCAGGAAGGGTGAAAGCCATGTCCATCCGGCTTCAGATCGCCGCCATGCTGTTCATGATGATCCAGGCGGTGCTGTTCTTCGCAGGCCTGCTTCTGCTGTTGTTGACGCCGCTGTCGCAAGAGGCCATGGCCCTCATGCCGTGGGTGGTGGGCGCGACCACCGTCGTTTCGCTGCCGCTGTCCTGGTGGCTGGCGCCCCGCCTGCGGGCCCGCACCTGGCGGCGCGAGGGCACGATTGAAGCGCTGAAATGACACGAACGTGACCGCCGGGCCAGTTCCGGCGGCCCGCCCTCGCAATCGCCGCCATTGAGTGCCATTTTGTTCTCAAGAGAGAATCAGGCCTTGCGAGAGTTTGCCCGTGACCCAGTTGACCGATCCGCGCCGGCGCCCGGCTGAGCCGGCGCCCGAGCGTCCCGCCCCCCGCGCGGGCGGCATCGCCGCGCGGGCCACCGCTACTGCTGCCGCCGCGCCCACGCCGGATTATCTCAACGGCCTCAATCCCGAGCAGCGCGAGGCCGTGGAGACGCTGGACGGCCCCTTGCTGGTGCTGGCCGGCGCCGGCACCGGCAAGACGCGGGTGCTCACCGCCCGCGTCGCCCACATCCTGTCCCAGGGCCGCGCCTATCCCTCACAGATCCTGGTGGTGACCTTCACCAACAAGGCGGCGCGGGAGATGAAGGACCGCATCCACGCCATGGTGGGCGACCAGGTGGAGGGCATGCCGTGGCTCGGCACCTTCCACTCCATCGGCGTGCGCATCCTGCGCCGCCACCACGAGCTGGTGGGGCTGAAGGCCGGCTTCACCATCCTCGACACCGACGACCAGATCCGCCTGCTCAAGCAGTTGCTGGCCGCCGAGAACATCGACGAGAAGCGCTGGCCGGCGCGGCTTTTGGCCTCCACCATCGACAGCTGGAAGAATCGCGGCCTGTCGCCGAAGGACGTGCCGCCCGGCGAGGGCGCGGTCTTCGCCAACGGCCGCGGCGGCACCCTCTATGCCGCCTATCAGGCGCGGCTGAAGGCGCTGAACGCGGCGGATTTCGGCGATCTGCTGCTGGAAGGCATCCGCCTGTTCCGCGAAAATCCCGACGTGCTCGCCGAATACCACAAGCGCTTCAAGTATTTGCTGGTGGACGAGTATCAGGACACCAACGTGGCCCAGTATCTATGGCTGCGCCTGCTTGCCCAGGGCTCGAAGAACGTGTGCTGCGTGGGCGACGACGACCAGTCCATCTATGGCTGGCGCGGCGCCGAGGTCGACAACATCCTCAGGTTCGAGAGCGACTTTCCCGGCGCCAAGGTAATCCGGCTGGAGCGCAACTACCGCTCCACCGGCCATATCCTTGCCTCCGCCGCCCATCTCATCGCCCATAACGAGGGCCGGCTGGGCAAGACCCTGTTCTCGGAAGGCGAGGACGGCGAGCCCGTCACCGTCACCGGCGCCTGGGATTCGGGCGAGGAAGCCCGCGCCGTCGGCGAGGAGATCGAGGCGCTGCAACGGGCCGGGCATCGCCTCTCGGAAATCGCCATCCTGGTGCGCGCCTCGTTCCAGATGCGCGAGTTCGAGGACCGCTTCGTCACGCTAGGCATGCCCTATCGCGTCATCGGCGGACCGCGCTTCTACGAGCGGGCGGAAATCCGCGATGCGCTGGCCTATCTGCGTTGCGTCAACTCGTCCGCCGACGACCTCGCCTTCGAGCGCATCGTGAATGTGCCCAAGCGCGGCCTCGGCGACGCCACGGTCAAGCAGATCCATGATGTGGCGCGCGCTGCCGGCCTGCCGCTGCAGGAGGCGGCCCGCGTGCTCACCGAGAGCGAGGAGCTGAAGCCCAAGGTGCGCGCCACCATGCGCGGCCTCGTGGACGCGTTCGGGCGCTGGCGCGAGCAGGCGCGGGTGCTGTCCCACACCGAGCTGGCCGAAATCGTGCTGGACGAAAGCGGCTATACGGAGATGTGGCAGAAGGACCGTTCGGCGGAGGCGGCCGGGCGGCTGGAGAACCTGAAGGAGCTGGTGCGCTCCATGGAGCCGTTCGAGAACCTCTCCGGCTTCCTCGAGCACATTTCCCTCGTCATGGACACCGACAATGGCGCCGGCGAGGACGCGGTGCAGATCATGACCCTGCATTCCGCCAAGGGGCTGGAATTCGACACTGTCTTCCTGCCCGGCTGGGAAGAGGGCCTGTTTCCCCACCAGCGGGCACTGGACGAGCAGGGCAAGGCGGGGCTGGAGGAAGAACGCCGCCTCGCCTATGTGGGCATCACCCGGGCGCGGGCCTCGGCGCGGATCTTCGTCGCCTCCAACCGGCGCATCCACGGCATGTGGAACTCCACGGTTCCCTCCCGCTTCCTCGACGAACTGCCCGACGCCCATGTGCGGGTGGAGGAAAGCCGCGGCGGCGCCGGCTGGGGCGGGTCGAGCTATGGCGGCGGCAGCTACGGGCAAAGCCGCTTCGACCGGGCCGAGCCGTTTTCCGCCTCCTCCTATTCCACCCCCGGCTGGCAGCGGGCGCAGGCCAATCGCACCAACCATGGCACCTCTTCGGGCACGTCTTCGGGTCCTTCCCGCGGCGGCTTCTCCGAGCGGGGCGGACGCTACGATGCGGGCGGCTCCGCCCGGCGCGGCCCCCTGGTGATCGAGGGGACGCTGGTGGCCACCTCCGCCGGCCCCGCATCGGCCTTCAGCACCGGCGAGCGGGTGTTCCACATCAAGTTCGGCTATGGCGAGGTGACCGGCATCGACGGCAACAAGCTGACGGTGCAGTTCGACAAGGCCGGCGAGAAGCGGGTGCTGGAGACCTTCGTCGACAAGGTGTGAGCGCCGGACGCCAATGGCCGTGGCAGGATCTCGCCGGGACTGGATAAAGCCTCAAGTTGCCAATCCGGCTTGACACATCTCCTGTTTTCTTCCGCCCGCCGCCTGCTAGGATCGCCGCCCGGCCGCGATCCGGACGGGCGCAGTGAATCACCATGGCCGGCTTCAACATCTTCCTGCTTGTCGTCGAGATGGCGGTATACTTCACCGCCATGCTGGCTCTGTTTCGCCTGCGCGAGCCCCTGGGACTGGGTGTCTTCTTCTGCGCCCTGGGCAGCTTCCATTTCATGGAGACGTATCTCGCAGCGGCCTATTATGTGCCCCTGCCCTTCGGCATCTCGCTGTCGCCGGGATCGGTGGTGCTGTTTTCCGGCAAGCTTGCGCTGATCCTGCTCATCTATATCCGCGAGGATGCCCTCGTCGCCCGCCAGCCCATCTACGGGCTGTTCATCGGCAACATCCTGCTGATCGGCCTCGTCGCCCTGCTGCGCCAGCACGATGCGGTGGCCGCCCCCAGCGTGCCGGCGGACCTGTCCTTCATGGACGCCATGGGCATGCTGATGATGTGGGGCACGCTGCTGCTCTTCATCGATGCCATCGCCATGATCCTGATCTACGAGCGCATCGCGCGGCCGTTGCGGCGCATGCCGATCCTCGCCATCTGGGCCACGCTGGCGCTGGTTCTCACCTTCGATCAGATGGCGTTCTTCGGCGTCCTGTCCCTCGCCATGGGCGTGCCGCTCACCGCCGGGCTCGGCGGCTGGCTGGGCAAGCTCGCCGCAGCGGGGTTCTATGCCGTCATGCTCGGCCAGTACCTCGCCCGTTTCGAGCTGGCCGGCGAGGCGCCGCGCAGGACCATCACCGACGTCTTCCACACCCTCACCTATCGCCAGCGCTACGAGGACTTGAAGCAACAATCCCGCCGCGACGCGCTCACCCATGTGCTGCATCGGGGCCAGTTGGAGCCGCTGGGTCGCGACCTGCTCGCGGTGGCGCGCACCACGGGGCGACCGGTGAGCCTGCTCCTGATCGACGTGGACGACTTCAAGGAGGTGAACGACCAGTTCGGGCATCCCACCGGCGACGAGGTGCTGCGCCGGCTCGCCCGCTGTCTCACGGAAAGCCTGCGGCAGGCGGATCATGTGGTGCGCTACGGCGGCGACGAATTTGCCGTTTTTGCACCGGGCGTGGGCAATGCCGGCGCCTTGTCGCTCGCCGCGCAGCTGGGCCGTCGCGTCGGCGCCATGCCGCTGCCCCCGGGGGTCGCGCGGCAGACCCTCTCCATCGGCGTCGCCAGCGCGCCCGAAGACGGTGGCACCTTGACTGAACTGCTGGATGCGGCCGACAAGCGCCTCTACGTGGCCAAGGCGGCCGGGCGGAACCGCGCGGCGGGCGGGCCCGAGGCCGACGCCCTCAAGATGAACGGATGATTGCGCACCCATGCTCGAAGGCCTCCCCCCCAACGACGCCACCCATGTGATGCGGGTGGAAGCGCCGCGCGTCGCCGCCCAGCGCATCTCCGACATGATTTCCGAGACGTTCGACCCCGCCGAGGTGGCGGTGGCCAATTTCGAGCGCACGGAGGATGACTGGGTGGTGGAGGTCTATGCCGGGGCCGCCTTCGACCCCGACCGGCTCCTGGAGATGGTGGAGATCGCCGCGGGGCCGGAGATCGCCAAAGGCGTCACCTTCGGCGACGTGGAGGAAAAGGACTGGGTGGCCGCGAGCCTCGAAGGCCTTGCGCCGGTGCGCGTGGGCACCTTTGTCGTCCATGGTGGCCATGATCGCGGCCAGGTCGGACCGAACCTCATCGGCATCGAGATCGAGGCGGCGCTGGCCTTCGGCACCGGTCACCACGGCACCACCCAGGGCTGCCTCCACGCCATCACCGATGCGGCGCGACGTGGTGCGCCGCGGCGGGTGCTGGACGTGGGAACCGGGACCGGCGTGCTCGCCATCGCGGCGGACCGGCTGTTTCACACCCATGTGGTGGGCAGCGATATCGACACCATCGCGGTGCGTACCGCCCGGGCCAATGCCAAGGCCAACAAGGCGCCGGGCGTGCAGATGATCCATGCGGCGGGGGCCGGGGCGCGGGTGCTCCGCGCCGGCGGTCCCTACGATCTGATCCTGGCCAATATCCTGCTGCCGCCGCTGAAGCGGCTGGCGCGGCCGCTGCGCCGGCTGATGGCGCCGGGCGGCCGCATCGTTCTGTCGGGATTGTTGACGGCCCAGGTGTCGGCGGCGCTCGCGGCCTATCGCGCCCAGGGGCTTCGCCTAGTGTCGCAGCGGCATATCGAGGGCTGGGCGACGCTCACCCTCGCCGCGGATGCGGGGCGTCCCCTGCGCAGATGATTGGAAGGCCCATGCCGAAGCCCCCCGCGCCGAACAGGTGCGGGCGGTCGGTCCGGCGTCGGAAAATACTTACCGAGAACTCAGATGAAAGCCCTGGAACTCAGATGAAAGCCCTGTGCCGCCCGGATTGCTTTGCAATCGGAGCGGCAAGGCATCGTTCTCGCCAAGGCATGGTCCCCGCGGTAACGTCTCCACGGTGACCGCCGGACCGCAGCGCGATCCGGACGGAACGCCTCAGGCGACGGGATCGCGCCCGTTGACCTGCACGTAGCGGGCGTATTCACGCTCGGCCTGCTCCATGCGGGCCGCGACGACGGCCTCAAGGAAACGGGCAAAAAAGCCCTTCTTGGCAGCAGACGCGGTCTTGGAGGGGCGGACGATCTTGTCGGTATAGGTGACGGCGCTCATAGAGGCCTCCTGCAAATGGGCTCTGTTGCCCTTTTGCAGTGCAATATATCCCCCAGCGCAACGCAGCAGAACTGGTCAACCGACATGCCTGCCCTGCGCCAAGCGCAAGGAAAGAGATTTGCCTGGGACGGCGACCGGTGGGCCCCGGCGCCGGGCCGGGGCCGTTGGCTTCAGTAGCGCGCCGGCATGTTCACCTTGCGGCCGAGGCCCTCGGGCGGCGGCAGGGCGGCATGGGCGGCACGCATGGTGGCGATACGCTCCAGCACGTCGTCGGGGAAGGGCGCCACATGGCGGGTGCGCAGGTCCACGTGCAGCACCATCTGCTCCGTCGTGGCGGCGACCCACCCTTCCGAGGCATGATGCAGCGTCTGGAACAGGTGCAGGCGCTTCTCGTCATAATCCACGAGGCGAAGGGTGACCCGGACCGGGGAATGGGGCGCCAGTTCCTTCAGGTAGCGGATATGGCTTTCCGCGGTGAAGAATGAGGCGCCGCGTTTCGCGGCATAGGTGGGGCCAAGACCCAGAAGGCATAGCGCCTCGTCTACCGCCCGATCGAAGATGAGCGTGTAATAGGCCACGTTCAGATGACCATTATAATCGATCCACTCCCCCTCCACCTTCATGGCGGAGGACACGAACGGAGCGAAAAACACGGGCTCAAAGTCGATCCGGTCAAGCATGGCCGCCTCGCTTCATCTGCATTAATGTGCCGCTGATGGACACACTGTGACGCGATAAACGGCATTCGTCACGCCCCAAACGGCGCGAAAACCGAATCACAAAAGTCACTGTCAAGTTCAATATGGCTCAAAACGAGCTATTTCTGGGGATGACTCCAAGGCCCCTGCCCGGCCCCCGGCCGGCAGGTGCGAGGCAAAGTTAAGGAATCGTAAATGGTTGTTGCAGCCGCGAAATCCGAGCTGACGCTTCTGGAGCGAAGCTTTGCCGTCGTTGAACGGCTGAAGGCCGAGCTTGATCACAAGGTCGTGACCGGCCGCGCTGTCCGGGAACAACACGCCAACGTTACCACCTACCTGCCCAACGAGCCGGCAGATGCGGTGGTCTTTGCAGAATGCACAGAAGATGTGCAGGCCGTGGTCCGGGCCTGCGCGGATTATGAGGTGCCGGTGATCGCGTGGGGCGCGGGCACCTCGCTGGAAGGCCATGTGAACGCACCCTATGGCGGCATCTGCGTGGATCTCTCGCGCATGAACCGCATCCTCGCCGTGAACACGGAAGACCTCGACTGCGTGGTGGAGCCCGGCGTCACCCGCAAGCGGCTCAACGAGGAACTGCGCGACCAGGGCCTGTTCTTCCCACTCGATCCCGGCGCCGACGCCTCCATCGGCGGCATGGCCTCCACCCGCTGCTCCGGCACCAATGCGGTGCGCTACGGCACCATGAAGGACAATGTGCTCTCCCTGAAAGTGGTGACCCCCACCGGGGAGGTCATCACCACCGCCACGCGCGCCCGCAAGTCCTCCGCCGGCTACGACCTCACCCGCCTCTATGTGGGCGCCGAAGGCACGCTGGGCATCATCACCGAGATCACCCTGCGCCTGTTCGGCATTCCGGAGGCGGTCTCCGCCGCGGTCTGCCCCTTTCCCAGCGTGGAGGCGGCCTGCAACACGGTCATCGCCACCATCCAGAGCGGCATTCCGGTGGCCCGCATCGAGTTGCTGGACGAAGTGCAGGTGAAGGCCTCCAACGCCTATGCCAAGCTCGCCCTCGCCGAGACCCCCACCCTGTTTCTGGAATTCCACGGTACCGAGACCAGCGTCCACGAGCAGGCCGACCGCTTCGGCGAGCTGGCGGCCGAGTTCGGCGGCGGGCCCTCGGTGTTCGCGGTGAAGCCGGAGGAGCGCTCGAAGCTGTGGCAGGCCCGGCACGACGCCTATTGGTCGGTGCTGCCGCTGCGGCCCGGCGCCAAGGCGGTGGCCACCGATGTGTGCGTGCCCATTTCGCGGCTGGCCGAATGCGTCATGGAGACCAAGCGCGACATCGACGAGATGGGCCTCATCGCCCCCATCGTCGGCCATGTGGGCGACGGCAACTTCCACACCACGCTCATGGTGGACGTGGACGACCCGGAGGATTTCGCCAAGGCCAAGCTCTACATGAAGCGGCTGGTGGAGCGGGCGCTCGCCATGGGCGGTACCTCCACCGGCGAGCACGGCATCGGCCAGGGCAAGATGAAATATATGCTGCCCGAGCACGGCGAGGGGGCGCTGGAGGTCATGCGCGCCATCAAACGCGCCATGGATCCTAAAAACATCATGAATCCGGGCAAGATCGTCGCGATCTGATCGCATTCCCTGCGCATAGGGAACGGGTTCCCCATATGAGGGGAACCTTTGGGGGAGACACGCGTGCAGGGGATACTGATCAGCCTCGCCACGGCGGTGATCCTGGCCATCGGCGGGGCGTTCGCAGCCCCGTTCGTGGTGGACTGGAACGCCTGGCGCGGCACGTTCGAGACGCAGATCAGCCAGGCGCTCGGCGTTCCGGTGGTCATCCGCGGCCCCATCGAGGCGGAAATCCTGCCCGCCCCGCGCATCCTGCTGCGGGATGTCACCCTGGGCGATGTGGTTTCCACCGGCGGCACGGTAAAGGCGCTGCGGGCCGAACTCTCCCTCGGCGCCCTGCTGCGGGGCGATGTGGAGGCCACCGGCGTCAGCCTGGACCGGCCGCAGATCCGCCTCGTCATCGACAGCGCCGGGCGGCTTGCCCTGCCCACCGGCGCCCAGCGTCCCGCCGCCCTCTCCATTGCCCGGTTCGAGGTGAAGGACGGCACCCTCGACATCCTCGACCGCGCCTCCGACCATACCCAGACCCTGGACGGCCTCAACCTGAAGGGCGAGGCGCGCTCCCTGTCCGGCCCCTTCCGCCTCGACGGCGAGGTGGAGGCCAAGGGCGCGCGCTTCGCCATCCGCTCCACCCTCGGCAAGATCGGTGATGACGGCACTGGCCGCCTGCGCCTCGTGCTCGACGGCCGCAACCGGCCCTATGCCCTCGACCTCGACGGCGGCCTCGCCTTCGCCGGCGCCAAGCCCAAATTTGAGGGCCGCGCCATTCTCTCGCGCCACGGCGGCGAGGGACTGGAGGCCTGGCAATTGTCCGGCACGCTGAAGGCCAGCCCCGACGCCGTGCTCGCCGACAGCCTCGACCTTGCCTTGGGCGGGGCGCAGACGCCGGCCCAGCTCTCCGGTTCCGCCCGCCTCGCGCTCGGACGGGCCGTAGGGCTCGACGCCGTGCTCAATGCCCGCAGCCTCGACCTCGACGCCCTGCGCGCCGCCACCGACGGCGTGCCGAACGCGGCCAAGGACACGGCCGTAAACAAGGCTCCGGCGGACCAGAACCCCGCCGCCGCACTGGCGCGCTTCCTCTCGGGCATCGCGGCCCTGCCGGCGCCGGATATCGCCTCCCGCATCGGCCTGTCGGTGGAGCAGCTGATGCTCGGCGGCACGCTGGTGCGTGACGTGCGGGCCGATATTTCCGGCTCCTCCGCCGGCTGGCGGGTGGACAATGCCGAGGCGCAATTGCCCGGCAAGGCGGCGCTGCGCCTCTCCGGCATGCCCACGCGCGGGCCCGGCGGCGGCGGTTTCGACGGCACCATGACCTTCTCGGCGGACGACCCCGCCATCTTCCTGCGCTGGGCGGCGCCCACCGCGCCGCGCGACTACGTGGCGGCGGCGAAAGGCCCGGTGCGCATCACCGGCAAGGTCTCCGCCGCACCCGCGCGGATCGCCGTGGACGGGCTCGACGCCACCTTCGCGGCGAGCCGGGTGCGCGGCTCGGCGGTGGCGGCGTTCGATGCGGGCGCGCCGCCCAAACTCAATCTCAAGCTGTCCCTCGACGGCTTCGACCTCGACCCGCTGGTGGCGGCGCTGCAGACCGCCGCGGCCGCCGTGGGCGGCGGCGCCGACGGTGCCCTGACGCTCGACGGGCGCAACCTGACCATCTCCGGCCTGCCCCTGCGCGGTCTCGCCCTCGATGCGGCGGCCACCGGCGGCAACTGGCGGCTGTCGCGCATCGTCATGGACGATCTTGCCGGCATTCGCCTCGAAGGCGCGGGCCGCATGGAGAATTTCTCCACCACGCCGCGCGGCGAGTTCAACTTCGCCTTGTCCGGCGCCAAGGCGGATGGGCTCGTCCCCCTCGCCCGCCTCGTGGCCGGCGAGCAGACGGCGCAGGTGCTCGCCACCCTCCAGCCCATTGCTGCCCCGGTGAAGCTTACAAGCACCGTGGTGTGGAGCGAGGCCGGCGGGCGCAACATCACGGTGGCCGGCACGCTGGGACAGATTTCCGGAGACGTCACCTTTGCCCGCAGCAATGCCGGGGTGCCCCTGCGCATCGCGCTCAAGGCCGATGCCACGGATGGCGCGCGTGCGCTTGCGGCCTTCGGCGTGGACGGGCTCGGCCCGCGCCTCGGCCCCGCCCATGTGGAATTGTCCGTCTCCCCCCTCACCCAGGGCGAAGCGCAGGTGCGCGGCCGACTGACCCTCGCCGACATGACCGCCCAGGCGGAAGGCACGGCGCGCCTGTCCGGCGGCGCCATCGCGCCCAGCCTCGCCGTGCGGCTCGACGGCGGCGACCTCGGCCGCGTGCTGCCGCAGATCGCGGCGGCGGTGGAAGGTCCGGTGCCCACGGCCCTCGCCTTCACCCTCGCCCGCAGCGGCGGGGTGTGGCGGTTCGACACCATCACCGGCTCGCTGGCCGCGGCGCCGGTTTCCGGCAACATCGAATTCGAGCCCGGCCCGGTGCCCCGCATCGGCGGCAAGCTCGCGTTTGAAAGCCTCTCCCTGCCGCGCATTCTCGGCATGTTCGCCGCCCGCACCGGCGCGGAGCCGGCAGGCGCCGGCATCTGGAGCATGGCGCGCCTGCAGCCGGCTGCGGTCTCGGGCTACGCCCTCAATCTGGAGCTGACCGCCGCCCGCCTTGCGGTGGTGGGTCCCTATTCCCTGGGCAACGGCCGCCTGGTGCTCGGCAGCGACGGCGCCGACCTCGACGTGCGCGACATGGCCGGCAGTTTCGGCGGAGGCCGGGCGGCCGCCGCCTTGCGGCTGCGCCGGCAGGGCGACGGGGTGCAGGCGGACGGTCGCCTCGTCCTGGAACAGGTGGATGCGGCGGCGCTGCTGGCTCCCACCGGCGCGCGCGCAACGCCCAAGGCCAAGGTAAACCTGCTGGTGGATCTCGGTGGGTCCGGCCGCAGCGTGCTGGCCGTGGTGCAGAACCTGTCCGGCCAGGGCACCCTGGGCGTGCGTGACCTCGTCATCGACGGCGCCAGCCCGGCCGGCCTCGACCAGGCCTTGGCTGAAGCCGCCGGCCTCTCGCCGCCGCCCGACGAGCGGCGCGCGGCGCAGATGCTCGACCGTGCCTTTGCCAAGGGGCCGCTACGCATCGGCTTCGTCGAGACCACCCTGGGCGTGGTGAACGGAATTGCCCGCCTCTCCCCGGCCCGCGCCACCGCCGATGGCGTGCGCGTGGGCTTCAACGGCAGCTTCGATCTCGCCCGCCTCGCCCTGGACACCACCGTGGACCTGGACGCGCCCGAAGGCGCCGGTGGCGCAGCGGGCGGCAGCATCGTCTGGCGCGGCCCGGTGGCAGGACCCGAACGGCGGGTGAGCGCCCCCGCCCTCACCAGCGTCATCGCCATGCGCGCCATCGAGCGCGAGACACGCCGGCTGGAAGAGCGCCAGGGGCGGGTCCCTCAAGAGACGCCACCGTCGGCCCAGCCGGTGGCCCAGCCCGTGGCCCAGCCGGTGGCCGCTCCTGCATCTCCCGCGCCGTCCGCCCTCGCGCCGGCGGCGCCTGCCCTGCCTGCGCAGGCTCAACCTGCACCTTTGGCTCCGGCCGCGCCGAAGCCCGCAGCGCCGGCCGAGACCCGCGCTCCGCCGCCGGCCGTCCCGGCACTGCGGCCGGCCGGCCCGGCCCCGATCCCGGCGGCACCTGCGGCCCAGGCGGCGCCCGCCCAGCAACCGGTTTCTGCTGCCCCCGCGCAGCAACAACCGGCGCCCACCGCACCGGCGCAAGCAGCGGCGCCCCAGCCCACTGCGATGCCTCAGCCGGCTCCGTTTCCTCAGGCCATCGAGCGGCGGGAGGCGCCGCCGGTCGGCTTCGGTGTGCCCACGGCGTCGGGCGCCGCCGGCACCGCAACCCCGGCCGAATCGCAACCCGCCCCATCGCATCAGGACGCGCGCGAAGGCTCCCGCGCCACCCCGGAGGCTGCCGCCACCGAGCGCCGCGCCCCCGTGGTGCGCCAGCCGCCCCCGCGGCGGACCGAGCGGGCACAGCCGGAGCCGCCGCCCCGCGCGTTCACGCCGCTGCCACCGGAGACCTCGCTGCCGCCCACCCGTGGCTTCGGCGACCTGCCCCGCCCACCGGGCCTCGTGGGCGCGCAATAATACCATCGGCCTCGGTCTTTGACCGATGCCAAGTGGGTTACGCTCAGGCGCCGGTTCGCACCAGGGTCATGGAGGTGAAGGCGGCCTCGTCCTTCTCGCCCTGGATCGGACCTTCCCGCGCAATCTCGCGCCATTCGGCATGGTCGAAGGCGGGGAAGAAGACATCGCCCTCCGGCGCGGCATGGACTTGCGTAAGGTGCAGCGTGCGGGCCAGGGGAAGCGTGTCGTGGAACAGGCGGGCGCCGCCGATGACCATGATCTCGTCTGCGCCCATGGCGTCCGCCGCCTCATCGGCAAGGCGCAACCCCTCATCGAGGCTCGCGCCCTTCAGCATCCCGTCCGGTACCGTGAAGGCGGGATCGGTGCTGACCACCACCGAGGTCCGCCCCGGCAGCGGCCGGCCGATGGATTCATAGGTGCGCCGGCCCATCAGCAGCGGCTTGCCCCAGGTGAGCGCGCGGAACCGCTTGAGGTCCGAGGGCAGGCGCCACGGCAGGCCGCCGTCGGCGCCGATCACCCCGTTCTGCGACACCGCGACCACGAGGGCCAGAGGATGGCGAGATGGATGGCTGGGCGTCATGGGGCGGTCTCCATCATCGGGCGCTTTTCAGGGCGGCGAGGGCCGCGTCGGCGGCGGCAAGGCCGCTGAGGTGGGCGCCGTGGCAGGTGGAGAAGGCCTCCCGCCCCAGGGCCTCCCCGGCAAAGAAGATGCGCCCGTCGAGGGGCTCATGGAGCCGCGCGCGCAGGCCGGCGCGGCCCGGCAGGGCGCAGGAATAGGCCCCACCGATATAGGGCATATCGGCCCAGCGGGTGACCCGGCTGCGCTTCACCTTCGTCTTGAGGCCAGAGCCAAAGGCCGCGCCCAGCACATCGAGCGCGAAGGCGACGAGCGCCCCCTCCCCGTCCGCCGCGATGGCCTGCGCCTCCGGCCCCGCCACATGGACCAGCGCCGCCGGTGCCCCGCCGGGCTTGAGCAGGGCGGAGGCTCCGGCGCGGGCGGGGTGGTCGAGGTCGATGGCGTCGAGGGCCGTGCGCTCGGGCACGCCGAACACATCCTCCTCGAACGCCAGCGCCACCTTCTCGGCAAAGCCCAGCGGCAGCGCCGCGAACGCCTCGGCCATGTCCGGCGGCAAAGCGGGCGCGAAGGCGAGGCGGCCGGAGGCGATCACCGCCGTGGAGACCGTCACGATCACCTTGTGGCAGGTGAGGCTGCCATGGGCGGTCTCAATCTTCAGGCGCGCGCCCGAGCGGTCGATCCGCGTCACCGGGCAGTCGAGCGTCACCGGCAGGGTGCCGGCCGCCGCCAGAACGAGGGCGCCGTAGCCGTCGAGCACCGGCCAGTTGTCGTCGGTGTCGTGATAGAACGCAAAATCCGCGCAGGAAATGGCATCCGGCCCGGCGGCGGACATGAGCTCCAGCCAATGGCGCGCCAGCGGCCCGAAGCGGCCGGACGGTCCCGCAACCTCGGCGGCCGCCACATCGCGCCCCGCGCGTCCGGCGGCGATGACGGCCGCGAACACCTGATCCACCTCTGCTTCCGCCTGCGCCTTTTCCGCGGGGGTGGCGAAGCGGGCGCCGAGGTGCAGCCGGCGCGGGCTGGGATTGGTCGCAGCCACCCGGAAGCCGAGCCGCGCGGCCAAAGCCGTGAACGGATTGGCGCGCGCGTCGTGGAGCCAGTGGCAGCCGAGATCGAACGGCACGCCGAGGGTGGTGGTATCGGTGGCCGCCCGTCCGCCGGGGGTGGAGGCGGCCTCGAGGATGCGGAAGGAGATGCCGGCCTGGCGCAGGCGTGTTCCGGCGGCGAGGCCGGAGGCTCCGGCGCCGATCACCACCACATCGGTTTCGGCGGTCACCAATGCGGTCCCGAAGGGCCGGCTACTTCTTGTTGCGGAAGACGTCGAGCTGCACCACCTGGGCGCCGCTCGCGGGCCGGGCGCCGGCCTCCTGGCCGGTCTCGGCCGCATCGGATGCGGCGGTGGGCACGGCGCTCGCCAGCACCGGCTCGGAGGCAGCGCCCCGTGCCGGCTTGAGCGGCGAAGGCGCGTTGGCGGAGCGGGGCGCTTCGAACGGCGAATCGTCCAGTTCCTCAGCCTCGCTCTCGTTCGCGGCAAGCTCGAACTGGAGGCCGAACTTCACGGACGGGTCGAAGAAGCCCTTCAGCGCGGAGAAGGGCACCAGCAGCCGCTCGGGAATGCCGCCGAAGGACAGGCCCACCTCGAAGGTGGTGTCGGTGACGATGAGATCCCAGAACTGGTGCTGGAGAACGATGGTCATCTCCTCCGGATACTTCTCCAGCATGCGCGGGGAGAGGCGGACGCCCGGCGCGCGGGTGTCGAAGGAGATGTAGAAATGGTGCTCGCCCGGCAGGCCCGTCTTGGCCACATCCAGGAGCACGCGACGCACCACGGAGCGCAAAGCCTCCTGGGCGAGAAGATCGTAGCGGATATGATCGACCGACATGAGCCCGCAGCACTTCCCCGTCCGGCCCGGTGATCCAGAAGGCTCCGGGCACCTTCCGGGGGGCTATACGGGCGCGCCGTATCCGGAGGGTCTGGCTAAGGAGCTTCCAACCTTCCCTCGTCCGGCCGGATGGAAGGGAAGTGGAGGCTTCTGTTGCCAGGTGCCTCCGAACCCCGCCTAGCCAGTGCTACCCGGTAGGACTTTGATTTCGATCGTCAAACCGCTCACGCGGCCAGAGCAACCGGAGCATAGTTGTCATTCGCAACTATCAGTTCGGCCCGATGACGGCGGAACCATGCCGAGCGAAAGTATGCCCTTTACACCCTCGTCGATCCTATTTCGCCCCCGCCGGAGCCCGCCTCCCTGACGGGAAGTTGGGCTTTGGTGGAGGCGCCGGGTACCGCCCCCGGGTCCGAAAGGCTTATTCCGACACCCATTTATCGCCGTATCCGACTTGCGTCGGCAGAACGAATATAGGCGTCGCCCGCCGTCGATGAAAGGGGCGCGTGCCACAAAGTCCGCCGCCATCCCCGACCCATTGTCGCGGCACCTTTTGCCAACGGCACCGGGCGGTTTCGCTCAGGCCCTGGCGCAGTGGCAGCCGGCAAGGTGGTCGTCCACCAGGCCGCAGGCCTGCATGGCGGCATAGACGATGGTGGGACCGACAAATTTGAAGCCCAGCCCCTTCAGGCGCTTGGACAAGGCGACGGACTGCGCCGTCTGCGCCGGAATATCGGCGATGCGGCGGGGCCGGTTCACCTGCGTCTTGCCGTCCACCGCCTCCCACAGGAGATCGGAAAAGGCGACGCCCTTGTCCCGAAGGTCGAGATAGGCGCGGGCGGAGGCCACCGCCCCCTCCACCTTGGCCCGGTTGCGCACGATGCCGGCGTCGGCCATCAGGGCCTCGACCTTGGCGGCGTCGTAGCGGGCCATGGTCTCGGGATCGAAGCCGTCGAAGGCGCGGCGGAAATTCTCCCGCTTCCGCAGGATGGTGATCCAGGAGAGGCCGGCCTGGAAGCCGTCCAGCAGCAGCTTCTCGAACAGGGCGCGGCTGTCGCGCTCGGGCACGCCCCATTCGTCGTCGTGATAGGCCATGTAGAACGGGTCGGTGCCGCACCAGAAGCAGCGCGCGCGCCCGTCCCCGTGCTGGAGCAGCGGCGCGCGTTCGGCCTTCGCCGCCGGCTCGACCTCTTTCGCGTGTCCCGCCTCCGGCGCACTCTTTTTCGCGTTTCCCGCCTTCGGCTCTGTCATCGCCCCTCTCAGCTGCCCTTGAACTTGCGGTCCAGCTCGCTCACCTTCTTTTCCCATTCCATGGAAAAGACCGCCCAGTCCGGACGGCGCAGCTCCACCTGAACGTCCCCGGCAAGCAGCGGCACGCCGTCGGTCTTGGCGTCGTTGGCGCGATCGAGCCGCACCGTGGCGATGCCCCGCCCGTCGGTCACCGACAGGACCTGCCCCACGCTCTTGTCGCCGGCCATGATCTCCTGCCCGGCGGCAAGGGGCGTGTCGAACAGCACCTCCACCAGCCGGTTGCGGGGGGTGGAGCGGTGCTCCATGCGGCTCACCACCTCCTGGCCCACGTAGCAGCCCTTCTTGAAGTCCACCCCGCCCAGCTGGTCCATGTCGGCCTCGTGGGGGAAGGTGTCGCCATAGACGAAGTCCGGCCCGCCCCTGGGGATGCCGAGGGCGATGCGGTGCGCCTCATAGGGCGCCGCGTCCGACGACAGGGCTTGCGCCACCGCCAGCGGCAGCACCAGCCGCTGGCCCAAAGCGGCAAGGCGCGGGTCGGGATAAAGCGCGCCGTCAGGCACCTCCCCCGCATCGCCGAACACGGCGGCGACGGCGAAATCGTCCGCCTTCTCGAAGGTCACCTTCGCCCTGAGGCGATGGAAGGTGAGGCGCTTCAAGAGGTCCTCGGCCCGCTCGGCGGGAACGTCGAACAGGAAGACATCCTCGCCTTCCGCGTAGAACAGGAAGTCGGAGATGATCTTGCCCTGGGGGGTGAGCAGCGCGCCGTAGCGCGAGTCGCCCTTGGCCATGGTCTGCACGTTGCAGGTGATCACGCCATGGAGAAACTTGGAGGCTTCGGGGCCGGTGGCACGAATGAGCACACGATCGGTCAAATAAACGACGGGCATGGGGGCCGTCCTTGTCAGAAAAATAAAAACCAGATTTAAGGCCGCTTGCCTGTCCCCATCAAGAGCGAGCTTCCGCCATGCCCGTGACTTTCGATCTGCTGCTCAAGGGCGGCGTGGTCGCGACCCCCGCCGGCATTGCCGTTGCGGACATCGGAGTGACAGGCGGACGCATCCGCGCCATCGGTGCTCTCGGGGGGGCAAGCGCCGGCGAAGTGGTGGACGCCACGGGCCTCCATATCCTGCCCGGCGTCATCGACACCCAGGTGCATTTCCGCGAGCCGGGGCTGGAGCAGAAGGAAGATCTGGAGACCGGCTCGCTTGCCGCCGTCATGGGCGGGGTGACCGGCGTGTTCGAGATGCCGAACACCATTCCCCAGACCACCTCCGCCTCCGCCCTGGAAGACAAGATCGCGCGCGGGACCAACCGCATGCACTGCGACTTCGCCTTCTATGTGGGCGGAACCCACGACAACGTGAAGGACCTGCCCGAGCTGGAGCGCCTGCCGGGGGCGGCGGGCGTCAAGGTGTTCATCGGCTCGTCCACCGGCTCCCTGCTGGTGCCGGACGACGACGGGGTGCGCAACATCCTCAAGGTGATCCGCCGCCGCGCCGCCTTCCATTGCGAGGACGAGCCGCGCCTGCAGGAGCGCAAGGGCCTGCGCGTGCCCGGCGATGCCTCATCGCACCCGGTGTGGCGCGACGAGATCGCCGCGCTCACGGCCACCCGCCGCCTCGTCACCCTCGCCCGCGAGACCGGGGCGCGGGTGCATGTGCTGCACGTGACCTCGGCGGAGGAGATGGAGTTTCTCGCCGATGCCCGCGACGTAGCTTCGGTGGAGGTGACGCCCCATCACCTCACCCTTGCGGCGCCGGACTGTTACGACCGGCTCGGAACGCTGGTGCAGATGAACCCGCCGGTGCGCGATGGTCGCCACCGCGACGCCCTGTGGGCGGCGCTCCAGAGCGGCGTAGTGGACGTGCTCGGCTCCGACCACGCCCCGCACACGCTGGAGGAGAAAGCCAAGCCCTACCCCGAAAGCCCCTCGGGCATGACCGGGGTGCAGACCCTGGTGCCGCTGATGCTGGACCACGTCGCCGCCGGCCGCCTGACCCTGGAGCGTTTCGTGGACCTTTCCAGCGCCGGGCCGGCCCGGCTGTTCGGCATTGCCGGCAAGGGGCGGATCGTGGTGGGCTATGACGCCGACTTCACGGTGGTGGACCTGAAGCGCCGCGCCACCATCACCGCGGACTGGATCGCCTCGCGCTCCAAGTGGACGCCCTATGACGGCAAGGAGGTCACCGGCTGGCCCGTGGGCACCTTCGTGCGCGGCCGCAAGGTGATGTGGGAAGGCGACCTCACCGGCCCCGCCTCCGGCGCGCCCATCCGCTTCCTGGAGACGCTGCAGCCCCAGGGCTGAGCGCAAGCTGCTAAAAACAAAAGAGGGCGCGCCACCGGCGCGCCCTTTCTTTTCGGGGACAGGGTCCGGAGGCGTCAGCCCGCCGGACGCTCCTTGACGCGGGTCAGCACCGCCTCGGGGCCGGCATAGGCCTCCTGCAGGTCCACGCTCCAGTAGCGCAGCTCGTCGAGCGGAATGGCCTGCCCCGTCACCGCGCAGCGCACGAAGCTGCCCGGCCGGAGGATACGGAACTCGCCATCAAGGTAACGGAGCTCCGCCTCGCCATGGGGCTCGGGGAAGCGTTCGAATCTGTTCATCGCCGCGGTCTTCGTCCTGAAAGAAGAATTTTTAACATAGCCATTCGCCCCACTGCGCGAAAGAGGCGCCGGCTCACGGATCGTGACCCGGCTGGGGCGAACGCTGCCGGGACCGGGGGCCCCTCCCCCGCAAGCGGGAGAGGGGGTGGCACCAGCGCACCGTCTCAACCCGAGATATCACCCCTCTCACGGGTCGAACAGGGTCGGCCCTTCCACCTTGGGCTGCTTCTTGGATCTGGCCCCGCGCGGCCGCCCTGGCGCGGCGGGCACCGGCGCCGATCCAGCCGGCACCGCATCCCCCGTGACCGCCGCCACGTGCCCGTCGGCGAACTGAAGGTCCAGCGCCGTGCCCGGCGTGAGGCCGGCGGCAAGGCGCACCGGCTGGCCCTGCGCATCGCGCACCAGAGCGAAGCCACGGCTCAGCACCCCCTTGAAGGACAAGGCGTCGAGCAACTGGCCCGCCGATTTCAGCCGCGCCGCCCGCTGCTCGCGCGCCACGATGAAGGCGCGTTTCAGCCGGCCGTCGAGCGTCTCCAGCCGGTCGCTCGCGCGCTCCAGGCGCAGCTTCAGCGCCTCCGGCGACAGGCGGGCGCGGGCGGCGACGAGGCGCAGGCGGTGGGCGGCAGCATTGGCCCTGAGCGCGCGCGGCAGGCGCTCGCTCGCGGCATCGAGCCGCTGCCGGGGCACGGACAGCAGGTTCTCCGCGCTGGGCAGAAGGCGGGACAAGCCGCGCAGGTCTGCCCGCCGCCGCTCCAGAAGACGCACGGGGGCGGCGGCAAGGCGCCCACCCAGGTCCTCCACGGCGGCGATCAGCTCGGAGCGCACCGGCACCACCATCTCGGCGGCGGCCGTTGGGGTGGGCGCGCGCACATCGGCGGCGAAATCGATGAGGGTCACGTCGGTCTCGTGGCCCACGGCGGCGACCAGCGGGATGGTGCTTTCCGCCGCCGCCCGCACCACCTCCTCGTCGGAGAAGCCCAGAAGATCCTCCAGCGCGCCGCCGCCGCGCGCCACCACGATCACGTCGGGACGCGGGATGGCGCCACCCTGCGGCAGGGCGTTGAAGCCGCGGATGGCCGCCGCCACCTCCGCCGCCGAGGTCTCGCCCTGCACCCGCACCGGCCACACCAGCACCCGGCGCGGGAAACGGTCGGCGAGGCGGTGGAGAATGTCCCGGATCACCGCCCCGGTGGGCGAGGTGACCACCCCGATCACCTGCGGCAGGAACGGCAGCGCAACCTTGCGCGCCGGATCGAACAGGCCCTCGGCCGCGAGCCGGCGCTTGCGCTCCTCCAGCATGGCCATGATGGCGCCGGCGCCGGCGAATTCCAGCGCCTCGATGACGATCTGGTAGCCGGACTTGCCCGGATAGGTGGTGAGGCGGCCGATGGCCACCACCTCCAGCCCCTCCTCGGGCTTCAGGCGCAGGCGCTGGAAGGTGCCCTTCCAGATCACCGCGTCGAGCCGGGCACCGGCATCCTTCAGGCTGAAATAAGCGTGGCCCGAGCCGTGCGGCCCGCGATAGCCGGAGATTTCGCCGCGCACCCGCACGTGGCCGTAGGCATCTTCAACCGTGCGCCGGAGCGCGGCGGAGAGCTCGGAAACGCTCCATTCCGGGGCATTGGCGCGGGGTTCGGCGACATCCACCATCGAATCACAGTCAAAGCTTGGTTAAGAAATAAGCATAGCGGGAAAGCCCCCCATGCGGCGAGCGCAGAGCCGTGCCTCTTGTTTGCGCGCCCCTGAGCCGATAGGCGATTGTGACAGAAGACTCTCGCAAGAGACGTTGGCAGAGACGTTCGAGTGAGACATGGGGCAACGCACGGGGGAGGCCGCATGAATATCCTGCTGCTCGGATCGGGAGGCCGCGAGCACGCGCTCGCCTGGAAGCTGGCGCAGAGCCCAAACATGAGCCAGTTCTATGCCATACCGGGCAATCCTGGCATCGCCGAGCACGCAGAGCTGATCGAGGGCATCCCCCTGTCGGCCCACGATACCATCGTGAAATGGTGTCAGGACCACGGCATCGAATTCGTGGTGGTGGGTCCGGAAGCGCCTTTGGTGGCAGGACTGGTGGACCGGCTCGAAGCGGTCGGCATCCCCGCCTTCGGCCCCACGGCTGCAGCCGCTCGGCTGGAGGGCTCCAAGCTCTTCACCAAGGAGCTGTGCAAGGCCAATTTGATTCCCACCGCCGCCTTCGGCCGGTTCACCTCGGCGGCCGAGGGCGCCGCTTATGTGCGCCAGCAGGGCGCGCCCATCGTGGTGAAGGCGGACGGCCTCATGGCCGGCAAGGGCGTCGTGGTCGCCCTCTCCGAGGAAGAGGCGGTGGACGCGGTGGAGCAGGTGTTCGCCGGCGGCGGCACCGAAGTGCTCATCGAGGAGTTCATGGAGGGCGAGGAGGCCAGCCTGTTCGCCCTGGTGGATGGCGAAACGGTGGTTCTCTTCGGCAGCGCCCAGGACCACAAGCGCGCGTTCGACGGCGATCTCGGACCCAATACCGGCGGCATGGGCGCCTATTCCCCCGCCCCGGTGCTGACGCCCGAGCTGGAACGCCGGGCGCTGGACGAAATCCTCATCCCCACCGCTCGCGCCATGGTGGCGGCCGGCACGCCCTATCGCGGCGTGCTCTATGCCGGGCTCATGCTGACGGCCGATGGCCCGAAGCTGGTGGAATACAATTGCCGCTTCGGCGATCCCGAATGCCAGGTGCTGATGCCGCGCTTTACCGGCGACCTCGTCCAGGTGCTGCATGCCACCGCCACCGGCCACCTTGCCGAGGTAACGCCCGAATGGTCGCAGGACGCGGCCATGACGGTGGTCTACGCCTCGCGCGGCTATCCCGGCCCGCATCAGGTGGGCAGCCCCATCGGCGGGCTCGATGCGGCGGCGGAACTGGACGGCGTCCTGGTGTTCCAGGCCGGCACCCGGCGCAAGGGTGTCGGGCTGATCTCCAACGGCGGGCGCGTGCTCAACGTCACCGCCACCGGCGCCACCCTCGGCGAGGCCCGCGACCGGGCCTATGCGGGACTGGCCCGGATCGAATGGCCCGATGGCTTCTTCCGCAGCGATATCGGCTGGCGGGCGCTGGGCAAGGATACATTCGGCGAGAGCACGACGGACAAGGGCACCATGGACAAGGGCACCATGGACAAGGGCACCATGGACAAGGGTGCCCGATGACCGCCCGCGAGAAGCCCCCCCTGCCCGTCCTGGACGATTTCCCCGTCAAGGCGCGCGACACCATCCGCTATGGCGATACCGACAAGCTTGGCCATGTGAACAACGCCGTCTTCTCCACCTTCCTGGAGACCGGCCGCACGCGGCTGCTGCTTGATTCGCGCGAGAAGGTGGCGCCGGAAGGGGCCGGCTTCGTCATCGCCCGCCTCGTCCTCGACTACCGCGCCGAAATGCACTGGCCCGGGGAGGTGGAGATCGGCACGGGCGTGCTCTCGGTGGGCAGAAGCTCGGTGGCCGTCAAGCAGGCCCTGTTCCAGAACGGCGTCTGCACTGCCACCGCCGAGACCGTGGTGGTCCTGTTCGACACCACCCACCGCCGCCCCCTGCCCCTGCCCGACGCGAGCCGCGCCATCCTCGAATCCTATCTGGTGCGGTAGGCGAGGGCCTTTTGCGGCCGCCGCTTTGCGCCGGCCGGCATTGTGCTCTAGATAGGGGGCCGACAGCCCCGGATGTGCCGTGCGCCTTCTGCCTCTTGCCTTCACGCTCCTCGTCGCCACCATTCTCGGGCTCGGCGTCACCTGGTTTTCCGTCACCCACTCGCGCGGGCTCGACGTGGTGCGCGCCGGGGCCTGGCAGGGCTGGCCGCGCGCCGGCACGGCCAAGGCCGACCCCTACGCGCGCGCCGCCTTCGCCCGCTCCGGCGAGCTGCCGCTGGAACTGGCCGACGGCCTGCTCTTCCTCGCCGCCACCGACGATGCCGGCAAGCCCATCGACGGGCGCTGCGAGACGCGCATCGTCGGCGTGCTGCCCCAGGCCCGGCTGTGGACGCTGACGCTGATGGACCCGGACGGCCACCTCATCGCCAACGATGCCGGCCGCTCCGGCTTCACCAGCGCCGAAGTGGTCTATCGCGACGACGGCGCCATCGACGTGCGCCTGTCGCCCCGTGCCCGCGCGGGCAACTGGCTGCCCACCGGCGCGCGGCCGCGGCTGAAGGTAGCGCTCCGGCTGTATGACGCGCCGTTCTCCTTCGCCTCCGGTGCGGCGGACGCGGCCGTCCTGCCCAGGATCACGCAGGAGACCTGCCTGTGACGACGCTGGACGACCTGCGCGAGGAAGCCACAACCGTTGCCGGGCGCCTCGCCCGACGCGCCGGACGTTTCATCGCCGGCCTGCCGCGCCCGCATTTCTCCCGCCCGCGCCTGTCGCGGCCACGCTTCGGCTCGCCCGCGCAGGTATTGCTGTTCGTCGCGTTTGCCGTGGTGCTGGGCGCCCTCGCCCACATCGTTTCCATCCTGGCCATGCCGGCGTTCGCCGAGCGCAACGCCTATGCCCGGCTGTCCGAGCGGATGGAGTCCAATGTCCTCACCCTGCTGCCGGACCCCTCGCCCCAGGAGCAGGTGCTGCCCATGATGGACCCCGCCTTCGTCTCGGCGGTGTGCCTTTACGATCTGTCGGAAGCGCCGCTGAAGGTGCGGGTGCCGGCGACCGCCGACTACACCTCGGTGTCCTTCTATACGGCGGAGGGCCTCGCCTTCTACGCGCTCAGCGACCAGGCGGCGGGCAAGGTGATCGAACTCGACCTCATGACGGCGCGCCAGAAGGCGGCCTTGCCGGAAGATGAGGAAATCACCGCCGCCGACCGGCTGGTGATCGAATCGCCCGCCCTTGAGGGCATCGTTGCAGTCCGCGCGTTCGTGCGCGAGCGGGGCACGCGGACCATCGTGCGGCGCCAGCTCGAAGCCGCCACCTGCACGCCGTCCAACTAGCTCAGCGGGCACGCCGACCGTTGTTGCTGCGGGGCACCGGGCCGGGCAGATGCGCATCGTACCGCTCCACACGCACCACCGGCAGGATCACGATCTCGGCGCTTTCAGTCCGAACATCATCCTTATCCCGGCTACGGGCGGCGGGACGACGCGCCTCCAGGGTCCAGGTATCGGGGAACGCAATGACAGTGCTCATGCCCTGCTCCTCCATCGAGAGCCGTGACCACAACGTCGCTGGCGTCCTTATGGTTTCGTCCACCTGAACGGCGAATTAACCGATGATGGCGGACGGGCCCCTTACCTCTCTGCTGTCGACCTCGCTTGCCCTTGCGTCAGTCCTTGGCCAGATCCAGGAAATGCCGGCCGGCGCGGTCCTCGATCTCCACCACGAAGATGTCCGGGTCAAACTTCAGTTCCCTGGCGATGCGCGCGTCCGCATCCGCCTCCGGCCGGCCCGGCTCCACCAGGACCGAGAACAGGCGATCGCCCGGGAAGCCTTCGTCGAAGGCGCTCTGCGGCGCAGGTCCATAAAGGGCGGAGGTCCCGTCGAGGCGCGAGATTTTGACGAAGATGGCCCCCGCCTCCTCGGAGCCCCGGCGCACCACGACCCCATAGGCGCCTTCCACCTGGGCACGGCGCAGGAGCGCGGAGACGAAGATGGCGCTCTTGAGCCGCATTCAGTTGACCGTGACGCCGGAGACCGAGGCCAACTCGCGCACGAGCTTGTCGCTGATCTCGCCATCGGCCGTCATGTTGCGGTCGCGCTGGAAACGCTGGATGGCGGTGCGGGTCTCGCCGCCCGGCCGGCCGTCCACCTTCAGCGGGCCATAGCCGAGCTTCGCCAGCGCCTTCTGCACGGCGAGAAGGCGCGGCGAGGCGGGCACGTCGTTCGGCGGACGCACCGTCCCGGTCACCTCCGGTCCCGCGCCGACGCTGGCCGGCGGACGGCGCGGCACCGGATCGGCATGGGCCTGCGAGGTCGCGCGGCCAGCCGCCGCCGTGCCGGGCACCAGGGGCACCGCCGTACCGGTCACGGTGGTGCGAATGGACAGGTAGCCGAGCGCGCCATCGGTGGCGCCGCCGGCGGAAGCTGCGGGCGAGCCGCCGGGGCTGGGCGGCGGCAGCGGCACCGTGGTGCGGCTGGTCTTGCCGCGGTCGAGGGCCTGGATGGCCCCGGCCGGCCGCGCCTCCGGCAGCGGCGCACCGGCTGGCGGCGCCTGCAGCAGCAGCATGTTGACGAGGAATGCCCCAGCGGCACCGAGCGCCACGGAGCCGGCCGCCATGTCGAGCCGGCGCAGGCGCCGTTCCTCATTCGCCCGGGTAACCGCCGCCGACGGGTCCACCGCCGTAGGCGCGTCGTCCCCCAATCGCCCCGCCGTTTCCCCCACCATGACCGGTTCCAGCTTCATGCCATCCTCTTCGCGCGCGTGTCGTCGAGGCGGGCGGGAAACGGCGCCACCACGCCCTCGCCCCGGACCGCCGGCTCAGCCGCAAGCGGCAATGTCACGGTGACGCTGGTGCCCCGCCCCGGCGCGCTCTCCACCCGAAATGCGCCGCCGTGCAGCTTCACCAGCCCCTTCACCACCGCGATGCCGAGGCCGCTGCCCCGGGCCCGCTGGGTGCAGTCGCCGGCCTGGAAAAACGGCTCGCCAAGCCGCGCCACATCCTCCGGCCGCATGCCGGGACCGGTATCCCGCACGCGGATGGCGACCGCCTCGCCCTCGCGCCGCACGCTCACCTGCACGCGGCCGCCCTCGGGCGTGAACTTCACGGCGTTGGACAACAGATTGAGCACGATCTGCTTGAATGCCCGCCGGTCGGCGTCGATGGCGGGCAGGCGGGGCGCGAACACCGTCTTCACCGCCACCCCCGCCCGTCCCGCATCGATGGCCACCATTTCCGCGCAGCCGGCGACGAGGGCGGCCATGTCCACCGCCTCGCGGTCCAGTTCGTAGGCTCCCGCCTCCACCCGCGAGAGGTCGAGAATGTCGTTCACCAGACCGAGCAGATGCTGGCCGCTCTCGTGGATGATGCGGGCGTAGTCGGCCTTGCGGGCGTCATCGAGGGGCGCGCCGGTCTCGGTGGCCAGCAGCTCGGAAAAGCCGAGGATGGCATTGAGCGGGGTGCGCAGCTCGTGGCTCATGGCGGCGAGGAAGCGGCTCTTCGCAGCATTGGCTTCTTCCGCTTCGGCACGGGCGCGGGCGGCGTCATCGGCCTTCAGCCGTTCGGCGGCGGCGGCCTGCCACGGCGCGCGCCAGACGATGCGCACCTGGCCCGAGCGCAGGGCCGTGCAGCGCGCTTCCACGGTCATGAAGGCCGGCGCGGCCTCCGCCTTGCCGTCGCAGCGCAGCCGCAGTTCGCAGCGCTGCGCCTTGCCGTGGGCCGCGGCCTGCACCGCGGAGAGGAAGGCCGGCCGGTCGGCCACCAGCACGCGCTCGAACAGGGCGAGGCCGGCAAAAGCGGAAGCCGATGCGTCGGCGAACGGCCCCTCCATGGCTTCCACCACCGCCACCTCGCCGCGCAGGCCGTGGCGGGTGACGAGGAGGGCATCGTCGGGAATTTCTTCGCTGGCGCGGGTGGCGGCACGGGCAAGGCCGCCGGCCACCGCCGCCAGGGCGGTGGAGACGAGGCCGGTGGCGACCAGCGCCGTGGCATTCAGGAATGCGCCCTGGACCAGGCCCGTGACCTCGGCCAGAAGCGCGATGGCGCCGCAGCCCAGCGCCAGCACGCCGAGGCCCGTGAGCGTGGCGCCGGTGACCCGCCCGAGCACGGCAAGACGCGGCAGGCTCTCGCCACCCGCAGCCCGCTTGGGGCCGGGACGAGGATCTGTCGCCGCTTCGCCGATGCCGAGGTGACGCACGCCGCCCCCTGTCGCAGGCCCGCAGGTGCGGGCCGGATGCCTGAAAATCTGAGCCCCGGACTCCCGGCGCCTGAAGTCAGACCCTGCCACGGCAGGCTTTAAGCGAACGCTAAGCCGGAACGGCACCACCCGCTTTCAGCGTTAACGATGTCTTGAAATGTGCGCGGTTTCGGCATCCCTGCCGGCCCACGCAGGCGCCGGCTCTGGTATTTTGCACAGGCGCCGGCATCAGGCCCGCACGTCTTGACGAGGGAGCCATGTTCTTTCTGCTGCGCCTCGCCTTCTGGATCGGCCTCGTGCTGCTGCTTCTGCCGCTCGGCCTCAAGGGCACCGACGGCAAGGAGGTGAGCGTGTTCGACGCCTTCGGCGCCGCGCAGGCACTGGTGGCCGACCTCAAGGGCTTCTGCGAGCGCCAGCCGCAGGCCTGCGCGGTGGGCGGGCAGATGGCGACCCACCTCGTGGAAAAGGCGCAGGTGGGCGCAAAATGGCTCCACGATTCCATCGGCTCCGCCCCTTCGGGAGAGGGCGCGCCCCATCCGCCGGCCGCCCTGCCGGGTGCAGGTCAGGCGGGGGCAGGTCAGGCGGGTGCACTCGATCTCTCGCCCCAGGATCTGCTGCCGGTCTGGGGCGGCGGCGAGAACGGCCGCACGGTCATGCCCCAGGGCAGCACCCAGGGCGGCACCCAGCCCGCCGCCCCTGCGGCTCCGCCCCTGCCGCCGCGCCGGCCGGCCTGACGCCGGGTGGCTGGCACCCTGCCTGAAATTGCCGCATCGAATCAAAGTGACCGCATTTCTTGCCGGCTGTGTTATGCTGCAGCGCAAGGTTCTATGGGTGCCCCTTCCGTTTTCCGGGCGGGCGCCTCAGGTGAGACGAGGAATTGGCCTCATGAATGCAAACGACCTCATTGCCGATTTTGAATTCCTGGACAATTGGGAAGACCGCTACCGGCACGTCATCGAACTGGGCAAGAATCTGCCCGCCTTCCCGGACGCGGAACGCAACGAGACCAACAAGGTGCAGGGCTGCGCCAGCCAGGTGTGGCTCATCTCCGACCTGAAGCAGACGCCGGCCGGCACCATCATCGAATTCCAGGGGGATTCGGACGCGCACATCGTGCGCGGTCTGGTGGCGGTGCTGCTCCATCTCGTGTCGGGCCACAGCCCGAAGGAGATCATGGAGACGGACATCCTCGGCGTGTTCCGGCAGATCGGACTTGAGGGTCACCTGACGCCGCAGCGCTCCAACGGCCTGCGCTCCATGGTGGAACGCATCCGCGGCCACGCCCGCGCGGCCCTCGCCGCCGCCTGAGGCAGCCCGGCCCCGAACCTCGGGGCCGGTTCCCGCTTTTTGGTTTTGCAAGGGCGCACGTTGCAAAGGTGTCCGTTGCAAAGGTGTCCGTTGCAAAGGCTTGGACTTGGGCACCGCGCTTGGCCCGGCCATCAACCACGCTCGGATCAGGCGGGGCGGGCAGCGCTTCGCACCGCCACCTCGGCTGCGGCAAGGCGCCGAAACAGGCTGCGCTGGCGGGCGATGGGCCACCAGTCGTAAAGGAAGATCTCCATGGGCCGCCACAGCGCGACCCAGCCGAGGATCAGCAGGCCTTCGGCCGCAAATCCCGCCAGGTTCCGCGAAAAAGCCCCCTCGCCGATCAGGCCGGCCACGCCCAGGCAGAAGGCCAGCACGGCGCAGCCGATGGCGAGCGACAACCGCCCGATGCGGAACAATTCCTCCAGCTCGCCCGACACCGCGGCCTCGCGATCCACGAAATAATGGCGCATCGCCTCGGGCAAGCCCTGCGCCTCGGGGGTGGCGGCTTCGGTTTCGGGCAGGTGCACGACGATGCGCACCGGCGCGCGGCGCGGCAGCTCCCGGGCCCAGGCGACGATATACGCCTCGGCCTCGGGGGCGAGATCCCGCTCCCGGAAGGGGAAGGGATCGAGCATATTGAACAGCTGCGAGACCCGCTCGACGCGGATCTCGATGTCGGTATCCATGGGGTTTGCTCTATCCGCGACAGCCCGGCGCGCGCCGGCCGCCCCGCCACCGAATCGCTAGAGCATTTCCCCGTTTCACTGAATCGGGGAAATGCTCTAGGTCATTGAGTTTACGCGTTTTCTTTACGCGAACCGGTATCCACTTCGCTCGAAAACGCTCTAGGCGATTCCGTCTAAAGCAATTCCGGCGAAAGGGCGAAGGCAGATCGGCGAAGGGCGTGACCCGGCGGGGCGCTCGGACAAAGGAAAAGGCGCTGCCTCAACGGCTGCCGCGGCGCGCCCGCACGCGCACGGGTACCGCCTGCTTCTGCCGCGCCGCGAGCTGGGCGAGCACCATGGCCCCGACCAGAGCTGCGAGGGCGAGGGCGGAACCGGCAATGAGGGACATGGAGATCCTCCTCCAGGACGCTTGCGACGAGCGTCGGCAAGCAGACAGGATCTGTGCCGACGAAGAAGTTGATCTTAACCCCGTTCGTGCCGCGCGCCACCCGTCTGGATCAACAAATAGGTGCCGCCTCCGCAGCAACGAGGGGCGTCACGTCCATGTGACCGCCCACCGGCCTCTATTTGCAGCGGGCCAACGCCGCCGCCGCGCAAAAGCAGCTGGCTCAAAAGACGAGGCTGCCGCGTCACAGACGGCCCATTGGCGTGGCCCGGGACAGCGGCGCGGCGCTACAAGGGCGAAAGATAGGGCAGCGGCCCGGGCGCGGGGGCCTGCCGTACCCGCTCCAGGCGCTCCATGGCGCGGGCGAAGGAGCCATCGAGGTGGCTCTTGAGCGCCTCCACCGCCGCTTCCGCATGGCCGGCGGCGAGCCGCTCCGCCACGTCCAGATGCTCGGCCAGGAACGGCTCCACGCCGGGGGCGCGGGCGGCGGCGTCATAAAGGAAGGTCAGGGCCACCAGCAATGTCTGGTAGGTGGAGAGGGCATCCATGAGGGTGGCGTTGCCGCAATGGCCCAGCAGGCTGATGTGCAATTCCTCCTCCAGCGCGCTCAGGCGCGCGCCGTCCACCGCCTCGGGGGCGGCCATGGCATGGGCGAGGTTCCCCTTGAGCGCCGCGAGGGTCGCCGGCGGCAGCCGCGGGGCAGCGAGCCGCAGGGCCGCGGGCTCCAGAATGGCGCGCATTTCGAACAGTTCGGCCACATATGCGGGGGTCAATGCCGGCGCATACCAGTGCTGGCGCGCATCCTTGCGCACGACCCCGCGCTGGTGAAGCCGCGACAGCGCCTCCCGCGCCACCGTGCGGCTGACGCCGTAAGCGGCGGCGAGGTGATTCTCCACCACCCGGAAGGCGCCGAAGGCGCTGCGGGTGACCACCTCGTGCTCCACCTCCTTGTAGATGCGCTCCCAGGTGGATTCGGGGGCAAGCTGGATATCCCCCGCCGGCGCCTGTTCGGTAAAGGCCGGCACGGGTCCGATGGGCAGCTCGACCACAAAGCCATGGCCCTCGGCGCGGCGCACGAGGCCCAATTGCTCCAGACGGGCAAGGGCCTGGCGGGCCGGAGCGCGGGAAATGCCGAAGCGCTCGGCGATCCGGGATTCGAGCAGCCGCTCGCCGGGCCGGAGCGCACCGGAAACGATCTGTGCCGCCAGAATGTCGAAGGCCCGCTCGTGCAGGCGGGGCGCGACGCCGCTGGTCCGCGCCGCCTCACGGCCGGTCTCGGCCGCTTTGCCGGCAGCGGGGATCAGGTCTCGCATCGCGTCTTCATCGTCCCTGTCATCCGCCCCATGGTGGAAAGGGTGCCGGAGTGGGAGCGAGATGCCAAGCCCGACAGAGGCTTATGCTTTGCGCGGGATGCCGCACCCGCGGCAAGGACAGGAACGGCGGGGAACGCGGAGCGTGCGTGGCCACCCGCCGCCGACAGACGGCCATGGCGCAGCAACGCAGCAACGCCGCTGCGGATCAGCCGAAAACGACCGCGGCGGCGATAACGCCGTAGGCCAGAACGAAGAGGAAGCTGTCCCGAAGGACACGCCCGCGTGCTATGGTCATAATTCACTTCCCATCATGTCCGGTCATTTTATATGGAAAGTGAATATCGTCAATAAACATTATTATTATGTGTTATGTGGTTTGAATCGCCCCTGCCCGCCGACGGAAGCCGACGGGCCGGACTTGCAGGTCGTCCGGTCGGGCTACCGTCCTTCGAAGCGGGGCGCGCGCTTTTCCACGAAGGCGGTGGCGCCCTCGGCGAAATCGTGGGTGCCGGCGCTGGCGATGAAGGCATCGCGCTCGGCGTTCAGCTGGTCCGACAGGCTGTGGTTGAAGGAGGCGCGCAGCAGGTGCTTGATGCGGCCATAGGCCAGCGTCGGCCCGGCCGCGAGGCGCTTCGCCAGCGCCTCCGTCTCAGCCTGGAGATCGGCCGCCGGCACCACCTTGTTCACAAGCCCCAGCCGCAGCGCCTCCGCCGCCTCGATCGTATCGGAGAGCAAGGCGATCTCCATGGCCTTGCGCAGCCCCACCACCCGCGGCAGCGAGAAGGTGGACGAGCCGTCCGGCGAGGTGCCGATGCGGGTGTAGGCCAGGGTCATCTTCATGTCGTCGGCGGCGATAGCAAGGTCGGCGGCCAGCGCCACCGAGACGCCCGCGCCCGCCACCGCGCCATGGAGGCACGCAATCACCGGCGCCGGCATGGCGGCGAGCGAGACGATGGCATGGTGGAACGGATCGATGATGGCGCTGACCACCTTCGGCGCGTCACGGCCCGCCTCGTGGAAGCGGCCCACGTCCCCGCCGGCCAGGAATGCCCTACCTTCCCCCGACAGCACCACCACGCGGACACTCTCGTCCTTGGCTACCTGATCCACCGCCGCCTTGAAGGCCAGCACCGCCGCCTCGTTGATGGCGTTCAGCACATGGGGGCGGTTGAAACGGATGCGGGCGATGCCGTCCGCGATGTCGAGGCGGATGGGATTTTCGTCAGCGGCGCTGGTGGGGGCGCTCATCAGGGGCGTTCCTCGGGCTTTATCGGCTCGAACCGCACGCGGGAATGCGGCGGCGGCCTTGCGGATTGGGACCGCCAAGCTGCCAAAGCCGGAGCATCGCCACAAGGCGGCCGGGCCGAGAGTTTTCAGGCCCGGCGCCGACGCGGAGTGCCGAACGCCCCGATCTCAGATCGGCGAATCGGTATCCGGCGGGAACAGCACGCCGGCCTCTTCCAGATACGCTTCCAGCGCGGCCACCGCGGCTGCGATGTCGCCGGTGGTGTCGAGCACCAGCTCGGGCGCCTCCGGCTCCTCATAGGGCGCGGAAATGCCAGTGAAGCTGGCAATCTCGCCCTTGCGGGCCTTGGCGTAATGGCCCTTGGGATCGCGGCTCTCGCACACCTCCAGCGGGGCGCGGATGAACACCTCGTGGAAGAAGCGCGCGCCCACCTCCCGCGCCTGCTCCCGGTCGGCGCGCGTGGGCGACACCAAGGCGACGATGGCGATATGGCCGTTGCGGGCGAGGAAGCCGGCCATGTGGGCCACGCGGCGGATGTTCTCCGAGCGCTCCTGCGGCGAGAAGCCGAGGTCCGCATTCAGCCCGGTGCGCAGGGTGTCGCCATCCAAATAGACCGGCGAACCGCCGAGGTCGAACAGGCGCCGCTCCAGGGCCCGCGCCACGGTGGACTTGCCGGAGGCCGGCAGCCCGGTGAGCCACAGAACCGCGCCCTGGTGATGGAAGCGCGTGACCCGCTCCGCCGGGGTGACGGCCGAATCCACCGCCACCACCGGGCCGCGCTTCGGCGCCTCCAGCCGGGCCTCGCGGGCCGCGTGCAGGATGATGCCGCCGCCGCAGATGCGCCGCTCGCGCTCCACCACCACCCGGCCGGTGAAGGCGATGAGGTGATAGGGATCGGCCGGCAGGGCCTGGCGCAGGGTGATTTCCACCTCGCCCACATGGTTGCGGCCGAGGCTCGCCTGCCCCTCGGTGACAAGGTTGGCGGGGTCCACCGCGCTGGTCACCGCCGAGACCACGCCCGGCGCCGCGGCGGTGGACAGGCGCACCACCACCGGGTCGCCCGCCTTCAGCGGCGCGTCGTCGAGCCAGAACAGGCGCACCTTCAGGCTTTTGGCGGCGCGCGGGCGCTGGTCGCCATGGGCGGCGATGTCGCCGCGGGTGACGAAGATGTCCTTGTCGAGGGTGATGCCCACCGACTGGCCGGCCTCCACCGTGGTCGGCCCCGGGCCGGGCCACGCCTCGATGGACTTCACCCGCGCGGTGGCGCCCGACGGCTCGAAGGCCAGCTCGTCGCCCACCGAGAGGCGCCCGCTTTCGATGCGCCCGGCGAGGATGCGCCGCTCGTCGAACTTGTAGACCGCCTGGATGGGGAAGCGCAGCGGCTGGTCGGACAGGCTCGGCGGCGCGGTGAAGGCGTCCAGAGCCTCCACCACCGTGGGGCCGGAATACCAGGGCAGGCGCGCGGTGCGCTCGGAGATGAAGTCGCCGTCGCGGGCCGAAACCGGGATGACGAAGGTGGGGCGCAGGCCGAAGCCGCCGAGATAGGCGCTCACATCCTCCTCGATGGCCGCGAACGCCTCCTGGTCGAAGGCCACGCGGTCCATCTTGTTCACCACCACCGCCACCTGCCGCAGGCCGAGCAGGTGCAGCAGGAAGGCATGGCGGCGCGTCTGCTCGCGCACGCCCTCCCCCGCATCCACCAGCAGCACGGCGGCATCGGCCTGGGCGGCGCCGGTGACCATGTTGCGCAGGAATTCCACATGGCCGGGCGCATCGATGAGCACATAGTCGCGCTGGGCGGTCTTGAAGCGGATCTGGCTGGTGTCCACCGTGATGCCCTGGTCGCGCTCGGTCTGCAGCGCGTCCAGCAGGAACGACCACTCGAACGGCATGCCGCGGCGGGCGGAGACCTCCTTCAGCATCTCCAGCTTGCCGTCGGGCAACGAGCCGGTCTCGTGCAGCAGGCGGCCGACCAGGGTGGACTTCCCATGGTCCACATGGCCGACGATGACGATGCGCAGAAGCTCACGCTCTTTTGCCGCCGGCACGGAGGGGGACGCGTCCGGCGGCACGGCGGGCGAAGTGGCAGACGAGGAAGCGGACGAAGTAGCGGACATGGGCAATGATCTCTTCAAAATCTCGGGAGGCGGCGCGCGTGGCTGGCTGGCCTCACAGGTAGCCGGCGGTGCGCAGGCGCTCGAAGGCGTCCTCGGATTCGTGGTCCATGGCGCGGCCCGAGCGCTCGGAGGTCTTGGTGATGGCGAGCTCTGCCAGGATCTCGTCCAGCGTGGAGGCTTCCGACTCCACCGGGCTGGTGATGTCCTGGTCGCCCAGCGAGCGGTAGCGCTTGCCGTCCTTGGAGAAATACAGCGGGATCACCGGGATGCCCTCGCGCTGGGTGTAGGCCCAGATGTCCATCTCGGTCCAATGCAGGATGGGATGGATGCGCACATGGGCGCCGGGGGTCAAGGCGGTGTTGTACTGGTCCCAGAATTCCGGGGGCTGCTCGCGCACGTTCCAGGCGCCGTCGGTGCCGCGTGGCGAGAAGAAGCGCTCCTTGGCCCGGGTCGGCTCCTCGTCGCGGCGGATGCCGGCGATGACGCCGTCGAAGCCGTGCTTGGCCAGCGCCATGCGCAGCCCTTCCGTCTTGCGGGCGGCGGAACGGGCGGCGGGGGGCAGGGTGGGGTCGGTGCTCTCGATGGGCGGGCAGTCCTCGACGATGAGGTCGAGTTCCCATTCCTTGGCGTAATGATCGCGGAAGGCGTACATCTCCGCGAACTTGCGGTGGGTATCCACATGCATGGCCGGGAACGGGAGGCGGCCGAAGAAGGCCTTCCGCGCCAGGTGGACCATCACGTTGGAATCCTTGCCCAGCGACCACAGGATGGCAATCTTGCGCAGCTGGGCGAAGGCCTCGCGGAAGATGAAGATGCTCTGCGCTTCCAGCGCATCGAGACGCGTCATGACGTCATTCCTTCGTGGCGCCGCTGAAGGCGCCGGTCTGCCCCGGCCTGCGTCTGCCCGCTGAAGCGGGACACGCCGGCCCGGCGCCAATCCAAACCAGAACCGCCCCTCCCTTTCCGCCTTGACCGCGCCCGGGTCCGGGCGCCACAGACGGCGGGCGACATTTAAAGTCTACCAAACTGGTAGAATTTACATTGACGAGAAGCGGTTATTTTCATATTGCGCATTTTTGATCGGTAATTTAGCTTAAGACACACGTCAACTGGATTATTTAGCGCTCTCCCGCTGTGAGATGGGAAATCGGGCGCGCGGAGTGGCTTTCATGACCTCCCCCTTGCAGCGCAAGCTCAAGATCAGCGGACCGACGGTGGTGACCGCCAACCGCCTCGCGGACGGCGTTTCGGTGTGGCTCACCGCTGCCGGGGGCTGGAGCGAGACCATCGCCGACGCCGCGGTGGGCACCACCAGCGACGCGGTGCTGGAGCTGCTCGACATCGCCCATGCGGACGAGAACACCGCGGTCGGCGCCTATTCCGCCGGCGTGATCCTGGCGGACGACGGCACGCCTCAACCGGCCAATTTGCGCGAGCGCATCCGCGTTTCAGGCCCCACCATTTCCCTGCCCGGCGCCGCCTGAGATCCCTTAAGGGTCCCCGACGCCCAAGCGAGTAGGCCTCATGTACGTCTATGACGAGTTCGATCGCACCTTCCTCGAGGAGCGCGTCGCCGAGTTCCGCGACCAGGTGGCGCGCCGCCTGTCGGGTGAGCTGAACGAGGAGGAGTTCAAGCCGCTCCGCCTCATGAACGGCGTCTACCTGCAGCTCCACGCCTACATGCTGCGGGTGTGCATTCCCTACGGCACCCTGTCGTCGCAGCAGTTGCGCGCGCTCGGCGCCGTGGCCCGCACGTATGATCGCGGCTACGGCCATTTCACCACGCGGCAGAACATCCAGTTCAACTGGATCAAGCTGAACGAGTTGCCGGACGCCATGGCGGACCTTGCCAAGGTGGGCATCCACGGCCTGCAGACCTCCGGCAACTGCATCCGCAACACCACCACCGACCCCTGGGCCGGCGCGGCGGCGGACGAGGTGGAGGACCCGCGCCTCTATGCGGAGGTGATCCGGCAGTGGTCCACCCTGCACCCGGAATTCACCTACCTGCCGCGCAAGTTCAAGATCGCCATCACGGCGGCCAGGCATGATCGCGCTGCCATCCGCGTGCACGACATCGGCCTGCGCCTCCACAAGCGCGACGGCGAGACCGGCTTCGAGGTGATGGTGGGCGGCGGGCTCGGGCGCTCGCCCTTCATCGGCAAGACCATCAAGGACTTCCTGCCGAAGGAGCACCTGCTCTCCTATCTGGAGGCGGTGCTGCGCACCTATAATCTGGGCGGCCGGCGCGACAACATCTACAAGGCGCGCATCAAGATCCAGGTGCACGAGATGGGCGCCGAGGCCTTCGCCAAGAAGGTGGAGGCCGAATGGGCCGAGATCCGCGACGGCGCCCTGAAGCTGGACGAAGCCGCCCTCGACGCCATCCGCGACCGCTTCCAGCTGCCGGACCTCGAGGGGCTGGACGATGCGCCCGCGGAGCTTTCCCGCGCGCTCGCCACCGACGCCGCCTTCGCCCGCTGGCACGCCAATTCCGTGGCGCCCCACAAGGCGAAGGGGCACGCCATCGTCACGCTCTCGCTGAAGCCCGTGGGCGCCCCGCCCGGCGATGCGACTGCGGACCAGATGGACGCCATCGCCGACCTCGCCGACCAGTATGCCTATGGCGAAATCCGCGTCGCCCACGAGCAGAACCTCACCTTCCCCTATGTGCGGCAGAAGGACCTGCCGGCGCTGTGGGCGAAGCTGAAGGAGATCGGCGTCGCCACCCCGAACGTGGGCCTCATCACCGACATCATCTCCTGCCCCGGCCTCGATTATTGCGCGCTGGCCAATACCCGCTCCATCCCCATCGCGCAGAAGCTCACCGAGCGCTTCGCCGATGAGGCGCGCATCGCCGACATCGGCCGGCTGCATGTGAACATTTCCGGCTGCATCAATGCCTGCGGCCACCACCATGTGGGCCACATCGGCATTCTGGGCGTGGAGAAGAAGGACGAGGAGTTCTTCCAGATCACCCTGGGCGGCAAGGGCAATTCCAAGGCCCGCATCGGCGAGCTGATCGGCCCGGCCGTCGCCGAAAGCGAGATCGTGGACGTGGTGGAAAGCCTGGTCGATACCTATCTCGATCTGCGCACCTCGCCCGCCGAGACCTTCGTGGCGGCGGTGGAGCGCCTGGGAATCGAGCCTTTCAAGGAGCGCGCCTATGCCCCTCGTTAAGACCGGGGCGCCCGCCGCCGACCTCTTCGTCACCGTCGCCGACGGCGACCCTCTGCCCGACGGGCCGGTGATCGTCTCCGCCGCGCGCCTGCTGGCGGATGGCCCGGCCCTCCTCGCCCGCAACGGCGAGATCGGCGTCGCCTGGCCCAACGACAAGGATGTGGCCGAGCTTCAGCCCTTCCTGTCGCGGCTGTCGCTGGTCACCCTCGCCTTCCCCAAGTTCCGGGACGGGCGCGCCTACAGCCAGGCCCGGCTGCTGCGCGAGCGCTACGGCTACAAGGGCGAGCTGCGCGCCGTGGGCAACGTGCTGCGCGACCAGGTGCTGATGATGGTGCGCGCCGGCTTCGACGCCTTTGCCCTGGAGAAGGCGGCGGACGTGGAGGCGTTCGGCAAGGCGGTGGCCACCTATTCCGTCTTCTACCAGCCCACGGGCGACCAGCGCCCCACCGTCCGCGATGCCCGCACGGCATCGGCGGCCACAGGGGGATAGTCCCATGACAGCCAGCCCCAGCGCCAGCCTCCCCCCTGCCCCGTTCGACCTTGTGACGCACGCCGAGCACACCCTGAACGCGTCCGGGTTCGACGTGGCGGCGCTCGATGCCAAGCTCAGGTCCGCGTCGCCGCTGGAAGTCATCGCCGCGGGCCTTGCCGCCTTTCCGGGCCGCATCGCCGCCGTCTCCTCCTTCGGGACGGAATCGGCGGTGCTGCTGCACATGATCGCGCAGGTGGACAAAGCGACGCCGGTGCTCTTCCTCGATACCGGCCACCTGTTTGAGGAAACGCTGGCCTATCGCGACACCCTCATCGGCCAGCTCGGGCTGACGCAGGTCCTCACCTTCTCCCCGGATCCTGTGGCGCTCGCCGCGCGCGATCCCGAGAAGGCCCTGTGGGCGGATGATCCGGATGCCTGCTGCGGCCTGCGCAAGGTGGAGCCGCTGGCCCGCGCGCTCGGCCCCTATGCGGCCTGGATCAACGGGCGCAAGCGCTACCAGGCGTCGACCCGCGCCGACATTCCCTTCGTGGAAGAGGACGGGGCGCGGGTGAAGTTCAACCCGCTGGCGGCGCTCGGTCGCGAGGATCTGCTCGCCTACATGGAGGCCCACGCCTTGCCGCGGCACCCCATGGAGAAGTTCGGCTTTCCCTCCATCGGCTGCATGCCCTGCACCTCACGGGTGAAGCCGGGGGAGGACCCGCGCGCCGGCCGCTGGCGCGGAAAATCCAAGACCGAATGCGGTATCCATGTGGGCGATGGGAAATAATTTAATTCCATCGATTTTGTGATAAAAGGTGTTGACCCTTCGCGAGGCCAGTGCCATCGTTTGTTTTATCGAACAAACGATCCGTTTGCCGGATGAACTTCGCTGGAGGCTCCCATGTCGTCTCGCCGCTCTTTCCTGCGCAGTTCGCTGGGTGCCATCACGGCTCTGGCCCTTTCGGCCGGCGCGGCCGTCGCCGCCGACACCACGCTGCTCAACGTGTCCTACGATCCCACCCGCGAGCTGTATGTGGAAGTGAACAAGGCGTTCTCGGCCGAGTGGCTGAAGGCCCATCCCGGCGACACGCTGAAGATCAACCAGTCCCACGGCGGCTCGGGCAAGCAGGCGCGCTCGGTCATCGACGGGCTGGAGGCGGACGTGGTGACGCTGGCGCTCGCCTACGACATCGACGCCATCGCCGAGCGCGGCCAGCTGGCTCCCGACTGGCAGAAGCGCCTGCCGGACAATGCGGCGCCCTACACCTCCACCATCGTGTTCCTGGTGCGCAAGGGCAATCCCAAGGGCATCAAGGACTGGGACGACCTGGTGAAGCCCGGCATCAAGATCGTCACGCCCAACCCGAAGACCTCCGGCGGCGCCCGCTGGAACTATCTCGCCGCATGGGGCTATGCGCTCAAGAAGAGCGGCGGCGACGAAGCCAAGGCCAAGGAGTTCGTGAAGGCGCTGTTCAAGAATGCCCCGGTGCTCGACACCGGCGCCCGCGGCTCCACCGTCACCTTCGTGGAGCGCGGCATCGGCGACGTGCTGATCGCCTGGGAGAACGAGGCCTATCTCTCGGTCAACGAGCTGGGGCCCGACAAGTTCGACATCATCACCCCCTCCGTCTCCATCCTGGCCGAGCCGCCGGTGGCGGTGGTGGACAAGGTGGTGGACAAGAAGGGCACCCGCGCCACCGCCGAGGCCTATCTGAAGTTCCTCTACACGCCCCAGGGCCAGGAAATCGCCGCCAAGCACTATTACCGCCCGCGCAACGAGGCGGTGGCGGCCAGGTTCAAGGACAAGTTCGCCCCGGTGGAGCTGTTCACCATCGATCAGGTGTTCGGCGGCTGGCAGAAGGCCCAGAAGACCCACTTCGCCGACGGCGGCGTGTTCGATCAGATCACCGGCAACTGAGCCTTCATCACCGCGGCCGTCGCCCCTCCCGGCGGCGGCCGTTTCCGGGACACCGAGACGCGATCTCTGCCAGAGTTTATAAATCCTCATGAGCGCCTCTTCGTCCCGCATCGCCTTTAGGCGGCAGAGCGTCATCCCCGGCTTCGGCCTCACCATGGGGCTGACCCTGACCTGGCTTGGCCTCATCGTGCTGCTGCCCCTGTCGGCCCTGTTCATCAAGACCAGCGAACTCACCTTCGATCGCTTCATCGCCATCGTCACCGCCGCCCGCACCCTGCACGCGTTGCAGGTGTCGTTCGGGCTGGCGCTGGTGGCGGCGCTGGTGAACGTGGTGTTCGGCGCCATCGTGGTGTGGGTGCTGGTGCGCTACGACTTCCCCTTCAAGAAGGTGGTGGACGCCCTCATCGACATCCCCTTCGCCCTGCCCACCGCGGTGGCGGGCATCGCGCTGACCGCGCTCTATGCCGAGAACGGATGGGTAGGCTCCCTGCTGGCGCCGCTCGGGATCCAGGTGTCGTTCACGCCGCTGGGCATCGTGGTGGCCCTCGTCTTCATCGGCCTGCCGTTCGTGGTGCGCACGGTGCAGCCGGTGCTGGCAGACCTCGACCAGGAGCTGGAGGAGGCCGCCGCCAGTCTCGGTGCCAGCCGCATCCAGACCCTCGTCAAGGTGGTGCTGCCCTCCATCTGGCCGGCGCTGCTCACGGGCTTCGCCCTCGCCTTCGCCCGGGCGGTGGGCGAATACGGCTCCGTGATCTTCATCGCCGGCAACCTGCCGGGGGTGTCGGAGATCGCGCCGCTGCTCATCGTCATCCGGCTGGAGGAGTTCCGCTATGCGGACGCCACCGCCATCGCCACCGTGATGCTGGTGGCCTCCTTCCTGCTCCTGCTCGTCATCAACCGCCTGCAGCGCTGGGCGGAACTGCGGGGGGGACGCAACGCATGAGCGCGCTCGACCACCCCGTCCAGACCACGATCCACGGCGCCAGCGAGGGCCTGCCCCCGGCGCTGGCGCAATCCCATACCTATGCCCATCATGGCGGGCGGCCGGTGCGCACCGAGCCGCGCGCCGTGCGCATCGCCCTTATCCTGGTGGCGCTGGCCTTCCTCGGCCTGTTCATCGGCCTGCCGCTGGTGAGCGTGTTCTACGAGGCGTTCCGGCGCGGCTGGGCGGCCTATGTGGCGGCCATCATCGAGCCCGACGCCCTCGCCGCCATCCGCCTCACCCTCATCGTGGCGGCCATCTCGGTGACGGCGAACCTGCTGTTCGGGCTGGTGGCCTCCTGGGCCATCGCCAAGTTCGAGTTTCCGGGCAAGAGCCTGCTCATCACCCTCATCGACCTGCCTTTCTCGGTCTCCCCGGTGGTGGCCGGCCTCATCTACGTGCTGCTGTTCGGTGCCCAGGGCCTGTTCGCCGCCTATCTTCAGGCGTGGGACATCAGAATCATCTTCGCCCTGCCGGGCATCGTGCTCGCCACCATCTTCGTCACCTTCCCCTTCGTGGCGCGCGAACTGATCCCGCTGATGCAGGAGCAGGGCACCTCGGAGGAAGAGGCGGCCATCTCGCTGGGGGCGTCGGGCCTATCCACCTTCTTCCGCGTCACCCTGCCCAATGTGAAATGGGCGCTGCTGTATGGCGTGCTGCTGTGCAACGCCCGCGCCATGGGCGAATTCGGTGCGGTCTCGGTGGTGTCCGGCCATGTGCGCGGGCTCACCAACACCATGCCGCTGCACATCGAGATCCTTTATAACGAGTACCAGTTCGTTGCTTCCTTCGCGGTGGCGTCGCTGCTGGCATTGCTGGCGCTGGTGACCCTCGTCGCCAAAGCCATCCTGGAACACCGCCTCGCCGAGGAAGACCGATGACCATCGACGTGGTTGGCGTCACCAAGCGCTTCAAGACCTTCACCGCGCTCGACAATGTGAGCCTCACCATCCGCTCGGGCGAGCTTGTGGCCCTGCTCGGCCCGTCCGGCTCGGGCAAGACCACGCTGCTGCGCATCATCGCCGGCCTCGAATGGCCGGACACGGGTGAGGTGCGCTTCGACGGCGAGGATGCCCTGTCGCGCTCCGTGCGCGAGCGCAACGTGGGCTTCGTGTTCCAGCACTATGCCCTGTTCCGGCACATGAACGTGTTCGAGAACGTGGCCTTCGGCCTGCGCGTGCGCCGCGGCGCCAACAAGCTGCCGGAAGCCGCCATCCGCGAGAAGGTCAACGAGCTGCTTTCCCTCGTCCAGATCGACTGGCTGGCCGAGCGCTATCCCTCCCAGCTGTCCGGCGGCCAGCGTCAGCGCGTGGCCCTCGCCCGCGCGCTCGCCATCTCGCCCAAGGTGCTGTTGCTCGACGAGCCGTTCGGCGCGCTCGACGCCAAGGTGCGCAAGGAGTTGCGGCGCTGGCTGCGCCACCTGCATGAGGAACTGCCGGTGACCTCGGTTCTCGTCACCCATGACCAGGAGGAGGCGCTGGAACTCGCCGACCGGGTGGTGGTGATGGGCCACGGCAAGATCGAGCAGGTCGGCTCCCCCGCCGAGGTCTACGACAATCCCGCCACCGCCTTCGTGCACGACTTCATCGGCGAGACCATCGCCCTGCCCGGCGAGGTGCGCGGCGGCGCGCTCTTCTTCGGCACCCACGCACTGGGCCTCGACCCGCAGGGGGTGGCCGACGGCCCGGCGCGCATCCTCGCCCGCCCGCATGATGTGGACCTGGCCGATCCGGGCACCACGCCCTTCGCCGGCAAGGTGCTGGCCGTGCGCACCTTCGGCCCCACCCGCCGCGCGGATGTGGAGCTGACCAGCACCGGCGGCCCCGTGGTGGTGGAAGCGGCGGTTCCCCACGGCCAGACGCTGGAGCCGGGCACCAGGGTGGGCCTGCTGCCCCGCCGCTACAAGGTGTTCCCGCAGGCGGCGCAGTGAGGCAGGCCGGAGCCGCGCGACGATTTTTCGCCATGGGCGTATGGTGAGACTGCTTCAGGCGTCCGTCCCGGAGGCCTGAAGGGAGAAAACCCGTGCCCCCGTTCCTCATCGTCGCGCTGGGTGCCCTCGGCGCCGCCGCCCTGGCCAAGGTGATTGCCGCCGAGACACGCCGCATCAACGGGGCGCTGGATCGCCATCGCGCGTCAGAAGCGGGTGACATGAAAGCCGTGCCGCTGGAGCGCGATCCCGTCACCGGCGACTACCGGCCCAGGCAAGGCTGAACGTTCAGGGCTGAACGTGCAAGCAAGGCTGAAGGCGCAAAAAAGCTGGAGGCCGGAGCCCAGCGGAACAAGGCCGCCTAGAGCATTTCCCCGTTTCACTGAATCGAGGAAATGCTCTAGGTCGTTGAGTTTACGCATTTTCTTTACACGAACCAGTATCCACTTCGCTCGAAAACGCTCTTGAGCGAGCCTGCCACCGGGCATCGGTCGAAGACCGCTCCCGGCGGCTCATCAGTCCCGCGCGGGCGCGCAGGCTGCAGCCGGCCGGCAACCGGGTGCGGCGGCGCCCAGACCTGGAACGGCGGCTGGAACAGCGGCTGGAGCGGCGGCGCGGCGCGCGGCGCGGCTCTTCACGTGCTCGCGGTGCACCGCATAGAGGCCCGCGCCCACCACCAGCGCCATGCCCACGGTGGTCCACGCATCCGGCAGGTCGCCGAAGACGAAATAGCCCGATACCAGCGCGCCAAACACCAGCAGGTAGCGCAGGGGCGACACCGAGGCGACCGGCGCGTTGCGGAAGGCGAAGACGAGGCACAGGGTGCCACCGGCAAACGCCACGCCCGAGGCGACGATATAGGCCATGACCGTCACCGACGGCAGCGTCCAGCTCTCCCAGGCCATGAACACCGCAGCGGTGGCACACAGGACAAGCGTGCCGGAAAAACCCACCACCGTGCCCGGAATCTCCCGGCCGATGCCGCGGGTCGACACGTCCCGGATCGCGCCGAAGAGGGCGGCGAGCAGCGGCAGGATGGCGATGGCCTCGAAGGTGGAGGGGTCCGGCCGGGTCACGATCACCGCGCCGCAGAAGCCGACCACGATGGCGCACCAGCTGCGCCAGCCCACCTTCTCGCCCAGCATGGGCACGGCCAAAGCCGTGGTGATGAGCGGCGTTGCCATATAGATCGTCGTGGACGACGCGATGGCCATCACCGACAGCGCCGCCACATAGACGAAGGTGGTCAGCGTATCGAGCGTGGAGCGCATCACCACCCGGGGGTGGAAGGCATAGCGCAGGGCCGGCAGATCCCCGGCCCGCACGATCAGCATGAACAGCACGATGCCGGCCAGAAACGAGCGCAGGCCGAGCGCCTCCCCGAGCGGGATTTCCCGGATGGAGAGCTTGAGGAAGGTATCGTTGGTGACGAAGAGCGCCATGGAGAGGGCCATGGCGACCAGCCCCTTCACCGTCCCCGACATGGCCGGCTTCGCCGCCGCCGGGTGGGCGGAGTCCGGCTTCGCCGATTGCGGAAGACGGTTCATGCCGCGCCCCCCGCCGGACAGCCGGCGACGGGAGAGGCGGACAGGGCGGCAGGACAGCTGTCGCCGAAGCGCAGGCGCACGGCGGCCTGGGGCAGGCTCACGATCGACCTCTTGGGGTTTGCTCCCACGGCGCGAACGTCTCGTCCGCACCTCATCGATTAGGTGAACCAGATGTAGCTGATTTCAGGTAAATCGCGCCTTGCGGAATCCCGATGGCTCGCGCCCGAGCCCTTCGCACGCCGCATGCCCCGGCCACCTTGGCGCCGCATTTCAGAGCCGCATTTTAGGGCGCCGGACACAACCCGCCGGTCAGGATCAGCCCGTTACCGAGGGGGGCATCAGCCGCCGGTGGTGCTCATGTGGCGGCTCACCGCCGGCTGGCGGGTGCGGCGATCGATGACGAAATCGTGGCCCTTGGGCTTGCGGAAGATGGCCTCGTCAATGGCCCCCTGTAGCAGGGCATCGTCCTTCGAGGCCCGCAGCGGCGCGCGCAGGTCCGCCGCATCGTCCTGGCCGAGGCACATGTAGAGGGTGCCGGTGCAGGTGACCCGCACGCGATTGCAGCCCTCGCAGAAATTATGGGTCATGGGCGTGATGAAGCCGAGGCGCCCGCCGGTCTCCTTCACCTCGACATAGCGGGCCGGCCCGCCGGTGCGATAATCGATATCGGTGAGGGTGAAGCGCTCTTCCAGCCGCGCGCGCACGTCGGAGAGAGGCAGATACTGGTCCACCCGCTCCTCGCCCACCTCGCCCAGCGGCATCACCTCGATGAGGGAGAGGTCGTGCCCCTCGCCGTGGGCCCATTCCATCATGGACGCGATCTCGTGCTCGTTCACGTCCTTGAGCGCCACCGCGTTGATCTTCACCTTGAGCCCGGCCGCGCTGGCGGCCTTCACGCCCTCCAGCACCTTGGACAGTTCGCCCCAGCGGGTGATGGCGCGGAACTTCGCCACGTCCAGCGTATCGATGGAAACGTTGATGCGCTTCACCCCGCAGGCGGCAAGGTCGGCCGCGTGGCGCGCAAGCTGGGAGCCGTTGGTGGTCAGGGTCAGCTCTTCCAGCTGGCCGGTCTCCATGTGCCGGGACAGGCTGCGGAACAGGGTCATCACATCCCGGCGCACCAGCGGCTCGCCGCCGGTGAGGCGCAGCTTCCGCACCCCGCGCTGCACGAAGGCGCTGCACAGGCGGTCCAGCTCTTCCAGGCTGAGCAGGTCCTGCTTGGGCAGGAAGGTCATGTGCTCGGCCATGCAATAGACGCAGCGGAAATCGCAGCGGTCGGTCACCGAGACGCGCAGGTAGGTGACGGCGCGGCCGAACGTATCCACCAGCGGCCCGGCCTGAGCCGCCGCTGCAACGCTTGGCCTGTCGATCAGATCCCTCAACACATCGCTCACGAGACCACTCCCACATCCACCCTGCGCCGCTTCTCCCGCCGGCTTTCCTGCCGATCTCGAAGGTCAGGCACTGCAGGCTGCGGCAGTGCGCGGACTTCGGCGCACGCTCTATATATCGTATTCAAGCAACCCATGGATAGGGTCGGGGCCGCTACACATTCCGGTGTGGCAGCGCCCGAACGTGCGATTGGAGAACGAAATGCCCACAGCGACTGCCCCCGCCGCGGCATGGCCCACCGAGCTGCGCGTGGTGAATGAGCGGCACGCCCTCGCCGTCACCTTCGATGATGGCCAGAGCTTCACCTTGCCGGCCGAATACCTGCGCGTGGAAAGCCCCTCCGCCGAGGTGCAGGGCCACAATCCGGAGGAGAAGATCCTCGTGCCCGGCAAGCGCAATGTGCGCATCGCCCAGGTGGAGCCGGTGGGCAATTACGCCGTGCGGCTCATCTTCGACGATGGCCATTCCACCGGCCTCTACACCTGGCCGCTGCTCCACGCCTACGGCGTCGAGCAGGAGGAGAAATTCGGCGCCTATCTCAAGGCCCTGGAGGACAACGGCCTGTCACGGGGGTGAGGCACGCACGATGACGTGAGGGTGTAACCCGGCACAAGCCCCGGCCGAAGCGCTCAAAGAGCGCGTTCGGCCGTGTCGCGGCGAACGGCGCCAAGCTCCGGAGAACGCCGATGCCCGCACTGACACGCCCTTCCCGACGCGCACGCCTGACGCACACCGTCGGCCTGATGGTGGCGCTCGCCACTGCCGCCGCGACACCGGCGGTCGCCGCGCCGCAGAACCAGCGCCTCACCGTGGTGGAGCTGTTCACCAGCCAGGGCTGCTCCTCCTGTCCGCCGGCCGACGCCAACCTCGTCACCCTCAGCCGGCGGCCGGACGTGCTGGCCCTCAGCTTCAGCGTCACCTATTGGGACCATCTCGGCTGGCGCGACACCTTCGGCAAGCCGGAATTCACCCGGCGCCAGTATGCCTATGAGCCGCAACTGGGCGAGCGCGGGCCGTTCACGCCGCAGATGGTGGTGAACGGCCGCATCAGCCGCGTCGGCTTCAACCTGGCGGAGATCGAGCACGCCATTTCAAGCGCCCCGACGCTCAGCGGGCCGCACATCACGCTGGGGTCACGGGAAGTGTCCATCGGCCGGGGAGCCGAGCCGGCGGCCGAGGCCGACATCTGGCTCGTGGCCTATGATCCGAACATCGTGGAGGTGCCGGTGCGGCGCGGTGAGAATTCCGGCCGCACCCTGCCCCACGTGCGCGTTGTGCACCGGCTGGAGCGCCTCGGCGGCTGGGACGGCATGCCGCTCCGCATCGCCCGAAGCGAGACGCCGCCCGGACTGCGCACCGCGATCCTGGTCCAGCTTCCGTCCGGTGGAGCGATCCTGTCGGCCGTGACGGAATGAAGCCCACGCAGGGCAAGACCGGCAACCGTCGGCGCGGCGCCGGCGGGATAGGGGGCCATCGGCCCCCTTCCCTCACTTCACCCGTTCGAGCACCGAGACGTAATTGGCCACGGCCGCGCCGCCCATGTTGAAGATGCCGGCCATCTTGGCGTCGGCGATCTGCATGTCGCCGGCCTCGCCCATGAGCTGCATGGCGCAGAGCACGTGCATGGACACGCCGGTGGCGCCGATGGGATGGCCCTTGGACTTCAGCCCGCCCGAGGCATTCACCGGCAGCTTGCCGGTCTTCTGCGTCCAGCCCTCGCGCACCGCCTTGTAGCCCTCGCCGGGGGCCGTGAGGCCCATGGCCTCATATTCGATCAGCTCGGCGATGGTGAAGCAGTCATGGGTTTCCACCAGGTCGAGGTCGTCGAGGCTGATGCCGCCCTGCTCCAGCGCCTTCACCCAGGCGCGGCGGGCGCCCTCGAAGGCGATGGGATCGCGCCGCGACAAGGGCAGGATGTCGTTGGCATGGGCGCGGGCGCGGAAGGCGACGGCGCGCTGCAGGGTCTGCGCCACGTCGGGCGAGGCGATCACCAGCGCCGCGGCGCCGTCCGACACCAGCGAACAGTCCGTGCGCCGCAGGGGGCCGGCCACATAGGGGTTCTTCTCGGAAATGGTGTTGCAGAACTCGAAGCCGAAATCCTTGCGCATCTGGGCGTAGGGATTGGAAACGCCATTCTTGTGATTCTTGGCGGCGATGCGCGCCAGTTCCTCGGAGCGGTCGCCATAGCGCTGGAAATAGGCCTGCGCGATGCGCCCGAACACCCCGGCGAAGCCGCCGTCGATGTCCGCCTCTTCCTTGCGGTAGGAGGCGTTGAGCAGGATGTCGCCCACCTCGGCGGTGGGCTTGGCGGTCATCTTTTCCGCCCCCACCACGAGGGCGATGCGGCCCTGTCCGCTCTCGATATAATTGAGCGCCGAGTGGATGGCGGCCGATCCGGTGGCGCAGGCATTCTCCACCCGCACCGCCGGGGTGTGGGCGAGCTCCGGCACGCTCAGGGCCGGCATGGCGCCCTGGAAGTCCTGCTTCTGGAAGCCGGCGTTGAACACGCCCACATGGATGGAATCCACATCCGAGGGGGCAAGGCCCGCATGCTCGATGGCGGCGCCGGCGACCCGGCCCATCAGCGCCTCGGTGTCGGCATCCTCAAGCTTGCCGAAGGGCGAATGGGCCCAGCCCACGATGGCGGCCTTGGTCTCCAAATCTCCTGCAGGCATGTCGTTCTCCCGGCGGCGTGACGCCGCATTGGTGTCGGCCAAAGTTGGTCCTGGCTCAGATAGGCGTGCGGCGGCCCTTATGACAGGCCGGCGATAAAGCCATCCGGCATCACGAAAATCTGTTCGGCGGCCGGGGCGGAGGGCAGGCCCGGCATGGTCATGATGTCCCCCGCCAGCGCCACCACGAAGCCGGCACCGGCGGACAGCCGCACCTCTCGCACCGGCAGCACATGGCCCTCCGGCGCGTTGCGCGCCGCCGGATCGGCGGAGAAGGAATATTGCGTCTTCGCCATGCACACCGGCAAGTCACCGTAGCCGGCGATCTCGAACTCGTGCAGCTTGCGGGCGGCGGCGGGGGCGATGTCCACACGGGCGGCGCGGTAGATCTCGCGGGCGATGGTCTCGATCTTGGCGGTGAGCGGCAGCTGGTCGGGATAGAGGGTGTGGAAGGTGGAGGGACGGGCCACCAGTTCCAGCACCGCGCGGGCCAGATCTTCAGCTCCGGCGCCGCCTTTCGCCCAATGGCCGCAGACGTGGACCCCCACGCCCAAAGGCGCCAGAGCGGCGCGCACGGCCTGCGTCTCCTCATGCGTGTCGGAAGTGAAGTGGTTCAGCGCCACCACCACCGGCAGGCCGAACTTCTCCAGATTCTCCACGTGGCGCTTGAGGTTGGCGCAGCCGAGCGTGACCGCATGCACGTCCGGCGTGGCCAGTTCCTTGAGCGAGACGCCGCCATGCATTTTCAGCGCCCGCACGGTGGCCACCACCACGGCGGCGGAGGGGGCAAGGCCGGCCTGCCGGCACTTGATGTCCAGGAACTTCTCGGCCCCGAGATCGGCGCCGAAGCCGGCCTCGGTCACCACCACGTCGGCAAGGCCGAGGGCGGTCCTGGTGGCCATCACCGAATTGCAGCCATGGGCGATGTTGGCGAACGGGCCGCCATGGACGAAGGCGGGGGTGCCCTCCATGGTCTGCACCAGGTTCGGCTGGAAGGCGTCGCGCAGCAGCGCCACCATGGCGCCGACGCCGCCCAGTTCCTCAGCGCTCACCAGCCGGCGCCCGCGGGTCTGGCCGATGACCATGCGCGACAGCCGCTCCTCCAGGTCCGCAAGGCTGGTGGAAAGGCACAGGATGGCCATGACCTCGCTGGCCACCGTGATGTCGAAGCCGTCCTCGCGGGGGAAGCCGTTGCCGGGACCGCCGAGGCCCACGGTAACGTGGCGCAGGGCGCGGTCGTTGAGGTCCATCACCCGCCGCCAGCTGATGCGCCGGGCGTCGAGATCGAGGCCGTTGCCCCAGTGGATGTGATTGTCGATGAGCGCCGACAAAAGGTTATGCGCGGCGGTGATGGCGTGGAGGTCGCCGGTGAAATGCAGGTTGATGTCCTGCATGGGGATGATCTGCGCCCGTCCGCCGCCGGTGGCGCCGCCCTTGGCGCCGAACACCGGGCCGAGGGAGGGTTCGCGCAGGCACACGGCGGCGCGGGTCCCGAGCCGGGCCAGCGCGTCGCCGAGGCCGATGGTGGTGGTGGTCTTGCCCTCCCCCGCCGGGGTCGGGTTGATGGCGGTGACAAGCACCAGATGCCCGCGCGGCCGCTGCTCGATCCCGGCGATGAAATCCAGCGCCACCTTGGCCTTGTGCGGCCCATAGCGGTAGAGCGCGTCCGCCGGGATCCCCAGGTCGTCCGCCACCTCGGCGATGGGCCGGGGCGTCACGCTGGCGGCGATGGCGGCGTCGGACGAGGGATCGAGCGGGCGGGCGGTTGTTTCGTGCATGCATCAGTCCCCGGGCGGCGCGACCCTATCGGGTCCCGCCGCCCGGGGGAAGCATGGCGCCGGCAAAAATGCTTTGCCCTCAGAGAAGCAACGACAGGGCCTTGAGGCGGCGCGCCGCCCTCAGCCGCCCTTCTGGGTCTCCTCGGCCTTGCGGACCGGTGCCGGCTGGTCCACCGCGTCGAGGCCCTTGTCGATCTTCTGCACGATCTTGGTGAGGTCGTCCGGCTCAGGCTTGAGGTCGCGGGCGTGGGCCCACTGGAAGCCCGCCTCCAGCTTGCGGCCCACCTTCCAGTAGGCGTCGCCCAGATGGTCGTTGATGACCGGGTCCTGCGGCATCAGCTCGATGGCGCGCTCCAGCTCCACCACCGCCTCGTCGTAGCGGCCGAGGCGGTAATAGGCCCAGCCCAGGCTGTCGACGATGGGGCCGTCGTCGGGCCGCAGCTTCGCCGCCTTGCGGATCATCTCGACGCCCTGGTCGAGGTTGATGCCCTGGTCCACCCAGCTGTAGCCCAGATAGTTGAGCACATGGGGCTGGTCCGGGTTCAGCTCCAACGCCTTCTTCAGGTCCACTTCCGCCGCCGGCCAGTTTTTCGAGCGCTCGTTGCAGATGCCGCGGAAATAGAACAGCGCCCAATTGCCCTTCTTCGGCTCCGGAATGAGGGCGATGGCCTTGGTATAGGTCCCGGCGCAATCGGAGAACATCTTGCGCGCCTGCTGGATCTTGCCCAACGCGACGATGGCCTCGATATCCTTGGGATCGGCGGCGATCAGCTTGTCCAGATGGGCGCGCGCATCGTTGAACTTGTCGGCGGCGTCGAGATTGACCGCGAGCTGGACCTCGGCGTTGCGCTTCAGCGGCGAGGTGTCGGGCACGCTCTCATAGACCTCGATGGCCTTGGCCGGCTGCTTCAGCTGCTCGTAGAGGTCGGCGAGGGTCAGGCCGGCGAAGGGATGCTCGGGATACAGCCAGATGGCGAGCTGGAGATAGACGAGGGCGAGGTCCTCGCCACCCTGCCGGCCCACCGTGGAGCCGAGGCCGTAGAGCACCTCGGAGGACCCCTCCTGCGCGGTCTTGACCAAAGGCGGCAAAGTCTTGCCCGCCTTCAGCTCCTTGATGGCGGCCAGCACCACCGGGTGGTTCGGCAGTTGCTTGTCGAAGCTGGCATAGGCGGCCAGCGCCGCATCGATGCTCTCGTTGCGCGAGGCCCAGCGGGCATAGGCATCGATGGCGCGCAGCGAGCCGGGATCGATCTTCATCGCCTGCTCGAGGCGCTTGCCCGCCTCCTTCTTCTGCCCGGCGGCATCGAGCATGAGGCCGGCATGCAGCTCCTTCAGGGGCACGTACCAGTCGGGGCCTTCCAGGCGGTCGATCAGTTCCACCGCGCCCTTGGTGTTGCCCGAGCCGTAGAAGGTCCAGGCGGCCAGCAGCGTGGCGGTGAGATCGCCGATGGGGCCGCGCACGGACAGCGCGAGGTTGGTGCGGGCGGTCTGGTAGTGGGCCTTCTTGATGGCGCGCACGGACAGGGCGAGCCGGGCGATGCGGTGGGTGCGGTCCGCCTTCACCATCCGGTCGGCGAGCTTCATGGCGTCGTCGATGGCGCCGTCCATGAGCATGGCGAAGAAGGTGCGCTCGACGATCTCGTCGTTGCGCGCATCGAGCTTCATCAGATTGCGCAGGTAGGTGACCGCCGCATCCGAATCACGCTCGGAACTGGCGAGCCGCGCGGCGAGATAATTGCCGGCGAGCGAGGTGTCGACGTCGGGCACCGCTTCGGCGCGAGCCGGGCTCGCCGCGAGATGGAGCACCGCAGCAAAGCCGGCCGCGAGGGCCACGGAGAAGAAGGGGCGTGCAGTCGTCACCGATCGTATGTCCTGAAAATGCCGTCCCTGCCGGTTGCGCGCCAGAGATACTGGTGAAGGATCCAAGCGGGGCGAGATGGCGGGAGGATGGCGGCTTTCCTGTGACGCCGCAAGTTACGTGCGCGTAATGCCACGGGGGAGGCATCCTGGCCCGCATCCCAGGGTGGTGTGCGGTGCGGAAAATCCAGCCCAGTTCAGCCGCCGCGTACAGCCGCGCGCGGGCGTGACGGCCCGGTCCGATCTGCTATAAGCCCGCCCATGGAACTGATGCGCGCGCGCGCCCCGGCGAAAATCAACCTGACGTTGCGCATCGAAGGCCGTCGCACCGATGGCTTTCACGATCTCGCGAGCCTCGTCGCCTTTGCCGGCGCCGGCGACCTCGTCTTCCTTCATCCCGACCGCCCGCTGGCGCTGGAGGTCTGCGGCCCCACCGCCGCCGCCGCCGGCCCGGACGCCGACAATCTGGTGCTGCGCGCCGCCCGCGCCTTTGCGGAACGGGTGCCCGGCGCGCGGCTCGGCCGCTTCGTGCTGGAAAAGCGGCTGCCGGTGGCGGCGGGGCTGGGCGGCGGCTCGTCCGACGCCGCCGCGGCGCTGCGCCTGCTCGCCGGCCTCAACGGCGTGGCGCTGGACGATCCGCGCCTGTTTGCCGCCGCCCGCGCCACCGGATCGGACGTGCCGGTGTGCCTTGATCCGCGGGCGCGGCTGATGCGCGGCGTCGGCGACGTGCTCTCCACCCCCCTCGCCGTGCCGCCCTTGTCGGCGGTGCTGGTGAATTGCCGCGTCGCGGTGCCCACCGCCGGCGTGTTCCGGGCGCTGGGCCTTGCGCCCGGCGCGGCGCTGCCCGGCCCCACCCATCCGGACGGCTTGCCGGAGGCGACGATGGGGAGTGGGGCCGCCCTGCGCGCATTTCTCGCCGGCCTGCCCAATGATCTGGAGCCGCCCGCCCTGGCGCTGGCGCCCGAGATCGGCCGGGCCATGGCGCTGCTCGCCGCCGGCCCCGAGGCGCGCCTCGTGCGCATGTCCGGCTCCGGCGCCACCGTGTTCGCCCTCACCGACAGCTGCCGCACCGCCGCCGCGCTGGCACGGCGCGTGCTTGCGCAGGAGCCCGGCTGGTGGGTGAAGCCCACGGTGCTGAGATAGGGCTGAACGCTACCATGACGCTGCCCTCCATGACGCTGCCCGCCTTCCTGCTCGCCGCCCTCGGGGAAATCGCCGGCTGCTTCGCTTTCTGGCACGTGGTGCGCCTCGGCGGCTCACCGTGGTGGCTCATCGCCGGCATCGCCAGCCTCGCCGCCTTCGCCTATGCCCTCACCTTGGTGGAGGCGGAAGCCGCCGGCCGGGCGTTCGCGGCCTATGGCGGCATCTATATCCTGTCGTCGCTGGTCTGGATGTGGAGTGTGGAGGGCGTGCGCCCCGACCGCTGGGACGCCACCGGCGCGGCCTTGTGCCTCGCCGGGGCGGCGGTCATCGTCTTCGGCCCGCGGGGGTGAATCTCAGGCCGGCCCCGGCCCGCGCGGCGCCGCCTTCTCCCGCGCCAGGAGGCGCTGGTAGACCCAGCCCATGGCCACCAGCACCAGGCCGAGGCCAATGAAGGAGACCGCGCGCAGCACGCCCTCCAGGTCTGCCATGTCGGAGAGGAACACCTTCAGCACGGTTGCCACCATCACCGCCGCCGAGGCGAGGCGCAACGTGCGCGATCCCCGCCACAGGCCGATGCCCAGGAGCACCATGCCGGACACCAGCCACGCCGCCGAATAGGCGTACCACTCGGCCGAGCTGATCTTGTCGGCATCGAGCACGTCACCCTGGAACAGGCGGCTCACCTCGAAGGTGATGTAGGCCAGCGCCAGCACGATGGCGAGCCCGCCCGCCGCCAGCTTCACCCGCCCGCGCGCCACCGGCTGCACCCCGGCGAACACCAGCGCCAGCACCGCCGGCAGCGCGAAGGCGACCAGCAGGTCGTTGAACACCACCCCGCCGATGCTCTCTCCCGTCATGAACGGGTTGTTCTCAGCCAGCCCGTTGAGGGCGCAAAGCGCCGCGATGGCGGCGACGAGGTCGGAAAACAGGCGGTAGAAGCCGCGCCCGGTGATGGCGGCGAGGCGCGCCAGGCCCACCGCATAGGCGCCATAGATGGTGGCGAGCAGCCCGGTCTCGAACAGGCGGGTGCCGCTGGCATAGATATCCCCGCCATGGGCGAGGTGGCGCACCTGCGTGGCCGCCAGCATCACCGCGAACAGCAGCGCGAGGCTCTCATGCACCCGGCGGCTCCAGTCGTCGCCCGATTTGGCGAGCAGGAAGGCAGCGCCGGCAAAGGCGAAGGCCGGCACGCCATAGCCCCACAGCAGCCAGTTGAAGATGGGGGTGGCGCCCGGGTCCACGGCGATGGTGGGCAGCCAGATGATGCGCCCCAGCACCACCAAAGCGAGCCCGGCGGAGAAGGCGCGCAGGCCCGGCAGCGGCCGCAGGGTGGAAATCCACGCCACGCCCAGCGCCGCCAGCGCGAGGCCCACCGTGAGCCAGCCCTTCTCCAGCGCGAAGGTGAGCGCGAGGGCAAGGGTCACCACCGCGCCGGCGGCAAAGATGGTGCCGCCATAGGCGCGGGTGGCCCGCGACAGCCGCTCGGCGGCGAGGGTGAACAGCAAGGCGAGGGCCAGCGCCAGCGCCGCGAACGGCACGCTGCGGTCCAGCTCGGTGAGGCGCGCATAAGCGGCGATCAGCATCAGCACCGGGCCGAGGGTGCCCGTCACCGCCCAGCCGACGAGCACCAGGAACCGCCCGCCGCGCCACGCGCCGGCAAGGCCCGCCCCCAGCATCAGCGCGCCCATCCCGAATGCGTAGGCCATGAAATGGCCAAGCGAGAGCCGCGCCGGCTCCGGCAGCGCGCCGGCCATGGGGCCTGCGGGCGCCAGCGCCGTGCCCGGCTCGGGCGGGAACACCCATTGGGTCAGGATCGCCGGGGCCAGCACCGCCACCGCCAGCGTGGCGAATGTCATGGGCTTCACCCGCCACGCCAGCGCCAGAACGCCCACGGCGGCAAGCACGAAGACGGCGAGGGCCGGCGCGCCCATCTCCCCGCCCAGCTTCCCGTCCACCGCCGCCACGGCGGTGACGAGCAGGGCGCCCGCCGCCCCGAGGATCGAGATCGGCTCCGGCCGCGGACCGGTATCGGGGCCCCAGAACAGGCGCGGCGCCAGCAGCAAAGCCGTCAGCGCCAGCAGCACCAGCCCCAGCGCGCCCGAGGCGCTCACCGCCTGCGGCACGCCGAACACCAAAAGGGTGAGGCCCCATGCCACCACGCCGATGATGGCGATGAAGGCCAGCCACGCCCAGCGCCGCACCCGCGCCACGCCCAGGGCGCTCGCGGCCACCGCGGCGATGAGCAGGGCGACGCCCCAGGCATTGGGCTCCTGCGAGGTGATGAGGAAGGGCGTCACCGCCGCGCCGATGAAGCCCAGCGCCGCCAGCGCCGGGCCATGCAGCAGGGCCGCCAGCAGGGTGGCGACGCCGGTGGCCGCCAGCAGCAGGAAGGCGACCTGCGGCGGAATGAGGTGATACAGCTCATAGGCGGCATAGACGCTGCCGAAGGCGGTCATGGTGCCGGCGGCGGTGAGCACGCTCGGCACGTCGGGCACGCGCCCCAACCCGGCAAAGGGGCCGGCGGAGGGGGCGACGGAAAGATGGGCCAGCGCCTCGGCCGGCTCTTCGCTGCGGGCGCGACGGCGCAGCACTTCGCCACCGGCGAGCAAGGCGGCGGCCAGCAGCAGGCCGAGCCCCACCCGCATGGCCGGGCCGATGAGGTCCTGCTCCACGGCGAAGCGCACCAGGAACACCCCGCCCAGCGCCAGAGCGAGGCCGCCCACCCACACCGCCCAGCGCGCGCCCACCTTCTCCTCGAACCCGGCGAAGCGCTCCTTGAGCTGGCCGGCATCAAAGCCCGGACGGGGCGGGACCGGCGGCGCGTCATCCTCAGGCTGCACAGGGGCCGACAGCGACGGCGGGCGCGTCACGTCCTGCACGTGCGGCGCCTGCACGACCGGCGGCAATGCGGGTTCAGGCGGCCGGGGCGCGAAGGGCGCCAGCGTGATCGGACCCGAGGGCAGCGGGACAGCGGCGGGCGGCGCATCGGGAACGAGGCCGAAGGCCTGCGCCTCCAGCGCGGCGACCCTGGCCTCCAGCACACGGATGCGGCCCCGGTGCTTGAGGACGAACACGAAGGCGACCAGCGACATCACCGGAAAGGCGAGAACCACCAGAATGAGAAGCGCCCACTCGTCCATCGCATGCACCCGTCTGCTGCCACGCCAGCCTTCGGCCGGCTCCCCCCAAGGGAACCGTGCACGAAGCGAAACGTGCACGCGCGAACCTTAAGGCATCGGGGTGTAGCGCAGCGCCCGGCGCAACGCTAGCTGAGCCGCGTTAAGTGCTCAATTTAAAAAAGGATTTTGGCAACTCAGGCAGCGGTAGCATGGACACGCCGGCGGGCCACGCCGGCCGGCGATGTCCTGTCGCCTCACCCCTCGCGGAAGCGGTTGGTGATGGGATAGCGCCGGTCGCGGCCGAAATTGCGGCCCGTCACCTTCACCCCCGGCGCCGCCTGCCGGCGCTTGTATTCGGCGATGTTCAAAAGCCGCTCCACCCGCGTCACCGTGGCGGCGTCGAAGCCGTCGGCGATGATCTGGGCCACCGAATGCTCGCGTTCCACCAGGCGTTCCAGGATGGCGTCCAGCATCGCATAGGGCGGCAGGGAATCCTGATCCTTCTGGTTCTCGCGCAATTCTGCGGTTGGCGGCTTGTCGATGAGGCTGTCGGGGATGACGACGCCGTCCGGCCCCAGGGCGTCCGCCGGCTTCCAGCGGTTGCGCAGGCGCGACAGGCGGGTCACCTGCGTCTTGTAGAGGTCCTTGATGGGATTGTAGCCGCCGTTCATGTCGCCATAGAGGGTGGCGTAGCCGGTGGACATTTCGGACTTGTTGCCGGTGGTGACCACCATGGCGCCGAACTTGTTGGACACCGACATGAGCAGCGCGCCGCGCACGCGGGACTGGAGGTTCTCCTCCGTCACGTCGCGCTGGGTACCCTCGAACAGGGGCGCGAGCGCTGATTCCATGCCCTCCACCCCGGCGGCGATGGGCACGATGTCGTAGCGCACGGCCAGGGCCTGCGCCACGGCGGCGGCATCGGCGAGGCTGTCGCCGGAAGTGTAGCGATAGGGCAGCATGATGCAGTGGACGCGTTCCGGCCCCAGGGCATCCACCGCCATGGCGGCGCAGATGGCGCTGTCGATGCCGCCGGACAGCCCCAGCACCACGCCGGGAAAGCGGTTCTTGTTCACATAGTCGCGCAGGCCCACCACGCAGGCGGCATAGTCCGCCTGATCGCCCTCGATGCGGTCGGCGAGGTTGGCGCCGAGGCACTTCCAGCCGTTCTCGAAGCGCTGCCACTTGGAGATGCGCACCCGCTCCATGAAGCCGGGAAACTGCAGGGCGAGGAAGCGGTCGGGATTGAGGGCGAAGGAGGCGCCGTCGAACACCAGTTCGTCCTGCCCGCCCACCTGGTTCACATAGAGCAGCGGCAGGCTGCTTTCCACCACGCGGGCCACCGCCACGTTCTCGCGCTCGGCATAGACGTTCTGGCGATAGGGCGAGCCGTTGGGCACGATGAGCAGTTCCGCGCCGGTCTCGGCGAGGCACTCCACCACGTCGGCGCCCCAGATGTCCTCGCAGATCGGCACGCCGAGGCGCACCCCCTTGAACGGGATCGGCCCCGGCAGCGGGCCGGGGGTGAACACGCGCTTCTCGTCGAACACGCCGTAATTGGGCAGGTCCACCTTGTGGCGGACGGCGGAGATGCCGCCGTTTTCCAGCAGCAGCACCGAATTGTAGAGCTTGCCCTCCTCCACCCACGGCGCGCCGATGAGGAGGGCCGGGCCGTCCGCGGTCTCGGCGGCCAGGGTCTCGATGGCGGCGCGGCAGGCCTGCTGGAACGCCGGCTTCAGCACCAGGTCCTCGGGCGGATAGCCGGCGATGAACAACTCGGGGAAGACCACGAGGTCCGCCCCCGCCGCGCCGGCGCCGGCGCAGGTGCGGCGGGCAAGGTCCATGTTGCCCGCGACGTCGCCCACGGTGGGGTTGAGCTGCGCGACAGCGATGAAAAGGGTATCGACGGGAGCGTCGGATGCGGGGCCGATCTCGCGGCTGGTCTCGATGATGGTCATGAAATCGGATTTAACCCCAGCTGCGAAGGGGGGAAAGGGCAAGAAAAGGGCAGGCGCAAAATCTGCCTCATCCGGCGCCAAAACGACGGCCCGGATGGCGCTTTTTGTCGATCACAAACCGAGCCGCGACCACAAGGCGCGCTCCTCCGCCGCCGCCATGGCGCCGTCCACCGCCTGCGCGGCGAGGGTGCCGGCCAGCGCTCCGGAAAGGCCACCTGAAAAGCCACCTGAAAAGCCACTTGGCCGGCGCAGCAGGAAGCCGGAGGCGCCCTGCACCAGCGGCATCCGCACCTCCTCGCCATAGCGCGCCTTCAGGATGGAGCGCACGTCGCCCAGCCCGTCCACGAGGCCGAGGCCCGCCGCCTGGGTGCCGAGCCAGAACTCGCCGGAGAACAGGGTCTCGTCGTCGGCCGGCAGCGCGTCGCCGCGCCGCGACCGCACGAGGTCCACGAACACGGTGTGGAGTTCCTTCAAGAGCACGTCCAGCCGTTCCACGTCCTCCGGCTGGGTGGGGCGGAACGGGTCGAGGGTCACCTTGCGCGTGCCGGCGGTGTAGACGCGCCGCTCCACCCCCAGCTTCTCGATGGCCTTGTCGAAGCCGAAGCCCGCCGTCACTACCCCGATGGAGCCGACGATGGAACAGGGATCGGCGAAGATCTCGTCCGCCGCGCAGGCGATCATGTAGCCGCCGGACGCCGCCGCATCCTCCACGAAGGCGAAGACGTGCTTCTCCTTCTCCTGCGCCAGCGCGCGGATGCGCCGGAAGATCAGGTGCGACTGCACCGGCGAGCCGCCCGGAGAATTGATGAGCAGCGCCACCGCCGGCGCCGATTTCACGGCGAAGGCCTTGTCCAGCGCCTGCGCGGTGCCGGCCAGCGACAGGCTGCGCGCGAACGGCGTCGTCTGCATGCCGATGGCGCCGGAGAGCCGCACCACCGGCACCACCGGCAGGTCCCGGCGCCACGCCTTGGGGAGGATGCCGCTGACGCGGCGCGAAAGGGAGGAGAGGAAGCTGTCGGCCATGGTCCAGATGTAGGGTGCGCAAGTGACGCGCTCAAGGCGTGACGCGCTCAAGGCGTGACGCGCTCAAGGCGACAGTACCCAAGCCGCGCACCTTCAGGACTGCGCCTCAGTTTGAAAAGAGCCGCCGGTGAACCCTGCTCTCCACCCCGCGCCGGCCGACTCCCTCTCCCGCTTGCGGGAGAGGGTTGGGGAGGGGGCAGAGGCGCCGGGGCAGACAACCAGCGGCGGGACGGCGGAGAGGGCTTGCCCCCTCCCTGCCCTCCCCCGCCCGAACTCGGCTGTTGCCGAGTTCGGCTCCCATGAGCCGAAGCCGGAAACATCCGGCTCACCCGAACTCGGCTGTTGCCGAGTTCGGCTCCCAAAGAGCCGAAGCCGGAAACATCCGGCTCACCCGAACTCGGCTGTTGCCGAGTTCGGCTCCCAAAGAGCCGAAGCCGGAAACATCCGGCTTCGGAGCGGGAGAGGGTTCCGCCGCGTCCCGGTCGCAGCGGCAGATCTTCGAACTGAAACGCCGCCCACCTTCAGGTCTGCGCGAGACCCGCCTGCGCGAGACCTGCGCCGTGTCGCAACACCGCATCGGCGGCGGCGGTGGGGGTGCCGTCCGCCGCGGCGAGGATAAGGCCCGGCAGCAGCGTCGGCGGGGTCCGGCGCCCCTTCACCGCGCGCAGCAGAAGCCGCACCGCCGGCCGGTCGGGACGCGGATGCACCGGCAAAATCTCCACCGCGCCGAAGCGGCCATCGAGGGCGGCGAGAAGCTCCGCCAGCGCCTGCGGCCGATGGATGAGGCAGATGACGCCCCGCGCCGCGAGGCAGCGGTCGGCGGCGCGCACCCAGTCCTTCAGCAACGCGCTACCCGCCATGTGGGCGCGGGCGCGGGCATCATCCGGGGAGGTGCGGTGCTGCGCCGTATCATTGAAGGGCGGGTTGGTGAGCACGAGGTCCGCCGCCCCCGCCGGCGGCAGCGCGGGCCCGGAGGGCCGGCCGAGGCCGGTGACATCGGCCGCCACCACCTCGACCCGCGCGGACAGGCCATTCAACGCCGCATTGTCCCGCGCCAGATCGGCCAGCTCCGGCGCAATCTCCACCAGCACCGCCTGCGCCTGCGGCACGCGGGTGAGGAAGGCGAGGCCGCAGCTGCCCACCCCCGCGCCGAGATCCACGACGCGGCGGCGGTCGGACGGAGCGAAGGCGGCCAGCAGCAGGGCGTCGTGCCCCACCCGGTGGCCGGCCAGCGGCTGACGCAGCGTCAGGCATCCGCCGAGAACACTGTCGGTGGTGATGGCGCCGGCGACGGTGGATGCCGCTTCGTCAGCTGGCATCGCGGAGCGCCGCGCCGAAGCCGGCCTCCTGAAGCAGCCGCCGGGCGCGATCCACATCCTCGTCCACCACCAGCAGGCGGCGGGGCAGGATACCGATGGTGCCTTCCATGACGCTCATGTACTGGTCCGCGACCATGTGCCCGATCTGGGCAGAGGCAAACAGCGCCTCGATGGCGCCGATGAGCACCAGATCGTTGGTCCGCACCAGCTCCTGCATCGTATTCCACCCGACCTAGCGGCAATGTGCGCAGCGGCCCGGCATTAAGAAAACCGCCCGGCGCTTGCACGTTGCCCGTCAGCATCCCTATGGTGCGCCCCAAAGAAAGACAAGCGGGAGCGTTTCTTGGCCCTCGTCCTACCGTTCGAGCCCAACGAGCCGTCCATCGAGGCCCTGGTTGCCCTGGTGAAAGCGGACATGGAACGTGTGAACGCCACCATCCTGGCGCGCACCGGCTCCGACGTGGCGATGATTCCCGAGGTGGCGAACCACCTCATCTCCTCCGGCGGCAAGCGCTTGCGGCCGATGCTGACGCTCGCCTGCGCGGCGCTCTCCGGCTATCGGGGCGACGGCCATGTGAAGCTCGCGGCGTCGGTGGAGTTCATGCATACCGCCACCCTCCTCCACGACGACGTGGTGGACGAGAGCGACATGCGCCGGGGCAAGCTGGCCGCCCGCAAGCTGTGGGGCAACGAGGCCAGTGTGCTGGTGGGCGACTTCCTGCTGGGCCAGGCCTTCAAGATGATGGTGGAGGTGGGCTCCATGACCTGCCTTGACATCCTCGCCACCGCCGCCTGCGTCATCGCCGAGGGCGAGGTGATGCAGCTCGCCGCCGCCAAGAACACCGCCACCTCCGAAGACGACTATCTCGCCGTCATCCGCGGCAAGACCGCCGAATTGTTCGCCGCCGCCTGCGAAGTGGGCGCGGTGCTGGGCCAGCGGCCCAAGGCCGAGCAGGCCGCCTGCCGCTCCTACGGCATGAATCTCGGCATCGCCTTCCAGCTGGTGGACGATGCCCTCGACTATGGCGGCAGCCAGGCCAAGCTCGGCAAGAACGTGGGCGACGATTTCCGCGAGGGAAAGATCACCCTGCCGGTGCTGCTCGCCTTCCGCCGCGGCGACGCCACCGAGCGCGCCTTCTGGCAGCGCTGCCTGGAAAAGGGCGAGGGCAACGATGCCGACCTCGCCCAGGCCATCGGCCTGATGACGCGCCACCGGGCCATCGCCGATACGGTGGAGCGGGCACGCCACTACGGCGCCATCGCCAAGGATGCGCTGGCCCTGTTCCCCAACGGCCCGGCCAAGGACGCGCTGATGGAAGCCGTGGATTTCTGCCTCTCCCGCGCCCATTGATGCCATCGGCCTCGGTCTTTGACCGAGACCAAATGGGCACGCTCAAACGCCGCGCGGGCTTGGCTCATGGCCCACGAGGCGCGACACGCCTCTAGAGCATTTCCCCGTTTCACTGAATCGGGGAAATGCTCTAGGTCATTGAGTTTACGCGTTTTCTTTACGCGAACCGGTATCCACTTCGCTCGAAAACGCTCTGAAACACAAAAGGCCGGCCCCTCGCGGAGCCGGCCTTTTTCGTGCTCGCGGGGAAAGGATCAGGCGAGGGCGCGGCGGCCGCCGGGGATGAGGGCGGCGGGCTTCAGCGCATAGGCGCCTTCACCGGCGAGGGCCACCACCAGGGACGTCACCACGAGGAAGGCGGGATATTCCCAGCCGCCGCCGGCCGCGGAAAACACCCAGCCGTTGGGCAGGTGGTAGTTGAGGGCGCCGAGCATGACGGGGATGAGCAGGATGGCCACCTGGCGGGCATAGACGCCGCCGATGAGCAGCAGGCCGCCGATCACTTCGGCCGCGATGAAGGGGATGGCGAGGAAGCCGGGCAGGCCCAACTTGTTGGTGAGGAAGCCGGCGAAGCCGGGAACGGTGAAGATGAATACCTTCATCAGGCCGTGCGAAAGCCACATGAGGCCCAGCGCCACGCGCAGGAGGAAGAGGCCGTAGGGGGCGGTGCGGGTGTCAACCATGGGAGTGATCTCCGGTTTGATGTGGCACCACCTCTAGCTTTCGCAAAGCCGCAACGCCATACTCAGGAAATCAAGTTGAAGTTTGCATTTGCGCAAATCAAATGCGTGCGTGGGTTTTGCAATGATCGCCTGGGACGATTTCCGCCTGGTGCAGGCCATCGCGCAGAGCGGCTCGCTCGCGGGCGCGGCCGAGCAGCTGGGGGTCAACCACTCCACCGTGTTCCGCCGGCTCGGCGCCCTGGAGGACCAGCTCGGCGCACGGCTGTTCGAGCGCGCGCGCTCCGGCTACGTGCCCACCGCCATCGGCGAGGAGATGGTCCGCCTCGCCGAGCGCATGGCCGACGAGGTGCTCTCCGTGGAGCGCCGAATCACCGGCCAGGACCTGCGCCCCTCCGGCGAATTGCGGGTGACCACCAACGACACCCTGCTGGTGCACATGCTCACGCCCGTGTTCGCCTCCTTCCTCAAGGCTTACCCCGAGATCCGGCTCGACGTGGTCATCTCCAACCAGTCCCTCAGCCTGTCGAAGCGCGACGCCGACGTGGCCATCCGCGCCAGCGACCGGCCCGGGGACACGCTGGTGGGCCGGCGCATGGCCTCCATCGCCTGGGCCATCTATGCCCGTGCCGATCTGGCCCCCGCCACCCCGCTCGGCACCAGCGACCTCAGGCGTTACGACTGGATCGGGTTTTCCGACAATCTCGGCGGCATCAAGCCAGCCAAATGGCTGCGCGAGCGGGTGGATGAAGAGCGCATCATCTATCGGGTCAACACGGTGCTGGGGCTGGCGGAAGCCGCGGCCGAGGGCATCGGGCTCGCGGTGCTGCCCTGCTTCATCGCCGCGGTGACGCCCGGCCTCGTCCAGGTCATGCCGCCGCAGGCGGATGTGGAATCGGGCCTGTGGCTGCTCACCCATCCGGACATCAAGGCCACGGCGCGGGTGCGCACCTTCATGGAGCATGCGGGCCGCGAGATCGGCAAGCTGCGCGGGCGCATCGAAGGTCGCGAGGCGATGGCGACGGCGGAAGGCCTGTCGGTCGAAGGCTGAAGACCCGCGCCGACGGCATTGCCTTGAGCGCCGCCGGGACGACCTCGCGCAGGCTCAGGCCGACGGCCGACGGGCTGTCTGACCGGCCGGGATTATTCCGCGGAGGCTTCGGCGGTGGAGCTGCGGGGCTTGGACTTGGCGCGGCGCGAGGCCACCTGGGACTTGTCCCCGCCCGCGCTCACGAACTCGCACCACATGGTCTGCACGCCGGCCAGCGAGCCGCGGAAGGAGCCCGGCCCGGTCTTCACCAGATCAAAGCAGGGCTCGAAGGTCATGCCCTTGACGAAGCCGCACACATTTTCCCCCCGCACGCGCAGGGTGTTGGCCGGCAGCCGGACAAAGCGCGGCTCCCTGTCGGGCATGGTGATCATGCCGGCGACGGAGCCGTCGGGGTAGATTCGCCCTGCCCCCTTCGATCCCTCGAAGCAGCTGAAGGAGAACATCTTGCCCACCGCAAACTCGCGCGCCTGCTGGGCGGAGAGCTGCTGGCCGGAGTTCTGCTGGGCTAAGGCCGGGCCACTGGCGAATGCGGCAAAGCCCAAGGCCGCGAAAAGGATGCTGCGCATGGCTCGTTCGCGAATACCTGTTGGATCCCCACCACGTTGCGCAGAGACCACGGGTTGTTGTCAAGAGTCCGGAACAGCAGGAGAACACCCAAGTCTCCCACCGCGGCGGATTTTGCCGGGACCGTGCCTTCCATGTCGCGAAAGGGGCGCGGTTCCGACCTCTGGTTGGGGCTTAAACGCCCGGCGTGCCCGAACTGTGGCGGAGGTTTAGAGCAGGTAGGCCCTAAGCCGCCACTGGCGCCCGCGCCACCGGGCGCTCCTTGATGGGCAGGTTGATGGCGGCGGAGGCGAACGACAGCGCCACCGACAGCCACCACACCCAGTTGTAGGAGCCCGTGGCCACATAGAGCGTCCCGCCCAGCCACACGCCGAGGAAGCCGCCCACCTGATGGGAGAAGAAGGCGAAGCCGTACAGCATGGCCATGTAGCGGGTGCCGAACATGAGCATCACCAGGCCCGAGGTGGGCGGCACGGTGGAGAGCCACAAAAAGCCCATGGCCGCCCCGAACACGTAGCAGCTGAGCGGCGTGATGGGCATCAGCACGAACACGGCGATGGCCACGCCCCGCCCGGCATAGATCCACGCCAGCAGCCACTTGCGCGAGACCCGGCTGGACAGGTAGCCCGCCGTGAGCGAGCCGAAAATGTTGAACAGGCCAATCAGCGCCAGCGTGTAGGCGCCCACCGACAGGCTCATGCCGTTATCCACGAGGAAGGCCGGCATGTGCACGGTGACGAAGGCGAGCTGGAAGCCGCAGGTGAAGAAGCCGAGCACCAGCATGACGTAGCTCGGGTGGCGCAGCGCCTCGCCGATGGCGGCGCCGATGCCCTGCTGCGGCGCCGCAGCCGCCGCGCCCGGCTTTGCCGCGGCGACCCCGCGGGTCGCCAGCGCCAGCGAGAACGGCATGACGATGAGCAGCGCGGCGCCGAACACGATCAGCGTCTCGTGCCAGCCGATGGTGTCCATCAGCGCGCGGCTGAGCGGCGGGAACAGGAACTGGCCGAACGAGCCCGCCGCGGTCGCCGCGCCGAAGCCGATGGACTTCCACTGGTCGGGCAAAAGCTTGCCGAAGGCGGCCAGCACCAGGTTGAACGAGGCGGCGGACAGGCCGAAGCCCACCATCACGCCGGCGGTGAGATGCAGCATGCCGGGCGTATCGGCATAGGCCATGAGGACGAGGCCGGCGGCATAGAGCAGCGCGCCGCAGCACATCACCCGCACCGTGCCGAAGCGATCGGCAATGGCGCCCGCGAACGGCGAGCCGAGGCCCCAGAGCAGGTTCTGCAGCGCCACGGCGAGGCCGAACACGTCACGCCCCCAGCCGAACTCCTGCGACATGGGCAAGAGGAACAGGCCGAACACCGAGCGCGGGCCGAAGGTGATGAGGGCGATGACGCAGCCGGCGACCAGAATGAGCATGGCCGGAAGCGCATGCCGCGCGCCGGAGGGCGCCGGCACCGAGGACGTGGCAGACATGGAATGACTCGCTGTGCGGCACCTGGTGGCGCCTTTCACTCGCCATTCTATGGATTGGCAGGGCCTAATGAAAATCAATAATGATCAACGGACCCATGAAGGACCCTCATGAAAGGCGCGGCTGGATGCAGCGCTGCGCCGACCGCGATGGCCGATGACGGGATCACCGGCCGTCGATCAAGGCGTTGGAATTGCCGGGGCGGACCCCTGCGGCATCGGTCGTGAACCGATACCGCAGGGGTCAGCCGATCAGCCGCGGCGGGGGCCGTCGCCGCGCGGACCGTGATGCCCGCCGCCGCCGTGGAACTGCTGGCGCAGCATCAGGTTCAGGCGCTGCTTCTGGCCGTCGTCCAGGGTCTTGTAGAGCGGATCGGCGGCGTCGGCGATCTTGCGCAGGTCGGTGGCGCCGGCATCCATGCGGGTGGCCATGGCGCGCATGCGGGCGATGGGATCGGGTGCCGTGTTGGCGTCGCGGGCAGCCTGACGGACGGCGCGGGCTTCATCGCGGCGGGCCATGCGATCCTTCGACACCTGCTGCAGCGTCGACTGCACGCCGGGCCAGAGCTTCTCCTGGTCGGGGGTCAGCTTGAGCGCGGTCTTCAGGGCGACGATGCGCGCGTCGGTCAGGATGGCGCGATCCTCGGCGCTGGGATGCCAGCGTCCGCCGGTGTCGGGACCGGCGTTGGAATTGGCGGCAAAGGTCGCCGCCGAGCCGGCGATGAGTGCAGCGGCGGTGGCGGCAATGACGGCTCGTTTCATGTGCAGTCCTCCTTCAAAGGGCGAAGGAAGCATCGGCCGGGCGCCGCCCGCGGACAACTTAAAGTTCTGTAATCAGCCTTTAATTACAAGTTATTACACTTTCCTACAATCAGTCATATCCAGGCCGTTTCGTCGGCGCTCTTTCGCCACAGCGGTCAGGATGGATACTCTTCCCCGATGAGCACCTGCCGCGTCAGCGACTGGACGCTCGTCGCGTCCTTTGCGTAGCCGCGCCGTTCCATGTCGCAGCGCCAAGCCCCGGGCGCACCGGAGATGCGATAGAGGCAATAGCCGCCGGGACCGCGCTCCGATGTGGGCCCGGCCGAGGCGGAGGGCACGCCCACCACCGGGATTGGCCCGGCATCGGCCGGGATCTGGCCGAGGGAGGCGCGATGGTCGTGGCCATGCAGGACCAGTTCGGCCCCCGCCTCCGCCAGCACCGCGCGCACCTGCGCGGCGTCGCGCAGGTCGCGGTGGAAGGGGCGCTCGCCCACCGGCGGATGGTGGATCATCACCACCCGGAACAGGCCCTCGGCCTTGAGCTGCTCCAGCAGGGCCTTGAGCCGCGCCCGCTGCGCGCGACCCGCGTGCCCGCTGGCAAGGAACACCGCGGTGGGCACGGCGGTGGACACGCCCACCACCGCCACCGCCCCGCGCCGGCGCACATAGGGGAAGGCGTCCACATCCACCGGCGTGTGGGGGTGGGTGTCGTCGCCGGCGAGGAACGGCGCCCAGTGCTCCAGGTGATAGTGCATGGCCGAGCGCACATAGGCATCGTGGTTGCCGGGCACCACGCTCACCTTCTGGGGCGCGCCGAGGGAGGCGAGGAAGGTGGCGCCGGTGTCGAATTCCGCCGGCAGGCTCACGTTCACCAGATCGCCGGTGACGCAGATATGGTCCGGCGCCTGGGCCAGCATGTCGGCGATCAACGGCGCGAGGGTGGCCGCGCCGAAATTGCGCCGCCGCGCGCCGATCCAGTTCATCATGCCGAAGAAGCGCTTGCCCAGAAGCTCGGAGATCCGCGCCTCGGGGATGGGGCCGAGATGGGGATCGGAGAGATGGGCCAGCACGAACATGCGGAAAACCTCAGCTTCAGCCGCGAACGCCGGCCTTATAGCAGATCGGTCGCCCGGTTCACCCGCTCCCCGCCTCAGCCTTGGCGGAAGGGCGCCGACGCGGCCGCCCGCAATAAGTTGATGTTGCCGTCACGGTCCTGCCCGCTCCATGGTGCAGTGCAGTGGCCAAGGTTTTCAACGCGAGTCTGGTTCCCGTGCGTCGTATGCTCCTCATCGCGCTCAGCGCGTTCCTGATGCCGTCCTCCCCTCACGCCGCGCAGGTCAGCGTGCGCGGCGCCGAGATCGTCGTGGACGGCAAGCCCTTTGTTCCCAACGGCGCCAGCGGCGAGGCCCGCTTCACCGAGCTGAAAGCCCTCGGCGCCACCGTGGTGCGCACCTACGGCCAGGAGCCGGGGGAAATCCTCGACGCCGCCCAGCGGGCCGGGCTGAAGGTGATCGTCGGCTTCTGGCTCGGCCATCCGCGCGTCGGCTTCGATTATGCCAACCGCTCCGCCGTGACCCAGCAGCTGGAGGTGTTGCGCCAAATGGTGGAGCGCTATCGCACCCATCCGGCGCTGCTCATGTGGGGCATCGGCAACGAGGTGGAGGTGGACCTCTCCCCCGAGGAGGCCATGTCGGTGTGGCCGGCCATCGAGGAAGCCGCCAGGCTCGTCAAGACCCTGGACAGCCAGCACCCTACCATGGCGGCCGTCGCCGAGGTGGGCAACGACAAGGCGGCGCTCGTCAAGCGCCATGCGCCGAGCATCGACGTCCTCGGCATCAACGGCTATGGCGACGGCCTGCTCACCTCGGCAAAGCGCGCCCGGGCCCAGGGCTGGACCGGCCCCATCATGCTCACCGAAATGGGCGCACAGGGCCACTGGGACGCCCCCACCGCGCCGTGGGGCGCGCCGATGGAGCCCACCTCCTCGCAGAAGGCCGATCGCGTGCGGCGCTACCTGCTCGCGGCCCGGCAGGCGGGCGTGGGCGCCATGCCCTTCCTGTGGGGCCACAAGCAGGAGGTGACGCCCACCTGGTATTCCCTGCTGCTGCCCACCGGCGAATGGACCGAGACCGTGGAAGCCATGGCCGACATCTGGGGCGGCACGCCGCCGGGCGGGGCCAACCACGCCCCGCGCATCCTCGCCCTCGCCTTCGCCGGGCCGTCGCGCATGGCCGCCGATGGCGAAACCCATGTCCGCCTCGCCGCCACCGACCCGGACGGCGATTCGCTGAAGGTGGAATGGCAGGTCATGGCCGAGACCGCCGTGCGCAGCGTCGGCGGCGATCCCGAGCCGGTGCCCCCGAGCTTTTCCCAGGCCATCCACGATCCCCACCCGGTCGGGGTCCGCATCGCCGGCCTGCCGCCGGGCCGTTACCGCGTGTTCGTGACGGTACGCGACGGCCGTGGCGCCGCCGCCACCGGGAACCTGCCGTTCGAGGTCCTGTAGGCCGGCCTCGGGCGCGCGGCCCGATCCACGCCAGATCCACGGCCAGCACACTGCGACAAACGCTGACCCCGGCACGGTCAGGTTATTGCATCAACAGCGCAATGGCCCCGGCAAGGCCGGGGGCGCCGTTCAGCACGTCGCGTAGTTTTGGAGGTTTCATGCCGAAGATCGATCGCCTGATGGTGGGCGAGGCCCTGGTGGGCGAGGGCAACGAAGTGGCCCATATCGACCTCATCATGGGCCCGCGCGGCTCCTCCGCCGAGACCGCGTTCGTGAATGCCCTGACCAACAACAAGGACGGCTTCACCACCCTGCTGGCCGTGGTGGAGCCCAATCTCCTCGCCAAGCCCGCCACCGTGCTGTTCAACAAGGTGACCATCAAGGATGCCCGCCAGGCGGTGCAGATGTTCGGCCCGGCGCAATATGCGGTGGCCAAGGCGGTCACCGACTGCGTGGCCGAGGGCATCATTCCGGTGGAGGAGGCCGATGACGTCTTCATCTGCGTCGGGGTCTTCATCCACTGGGATGCGAGCGACAACGCCAAGATCCAGGCATTCAACCACGAGGCCACGCGCCTTGCGATCGCGCGGGCAGTGAGCGGCACGCCCCGGCCCACGGACGTGCTGGCGCGGATGGCCAGCGCGCGCCATCCCTTCGCCGCTGACTGATGACCGCGCGAGCGGACGAAAAAGCAGGTGGCCCATGGCGGCGCCGGCAAACAGCAGGGTCCACAACGGCTTGGTCCCAAACGAAAGATGGCGTCCGACCCGCCGGCCGCACGCCATCCTGAAAAATCGCGAGATCAGCCCTTGATCTGGGCGACGAGACCCTTGGCGAACCACGCGCCCGTACCCGCCAGCACGGCGCCGAACACAAACGCCAAGGCCGGCCAGTGGGCAGCCGCCAGGCAAAGCCCCATCAGGAGGCCCGAAGCCGCGCAGGACAGCGCAACAACCACAACCGCCGCGCTCTGACGCGCCATGTCGTCGCCCGCGATGTCATCACCCGCGGCGATGCTCCTCGCCGCAACACGTCCAATGGGCCGGCGCGAACGACCGTTCGTCTCGAATGTCACAATATCCCTCCCGCGCCCCGTCGTTCCGGGAGCCTTTGTTGGACGCAGAGTAGAGCAGAAATTCGCGCAGACTTCACCCCGTTCCTTGGTCTGGGGGTAATATATTCTTGCCGCATTGCGGTAAGGGGAGGCGTTTTGCCTGCTGCACTGCACTGCCGGACCGCTCTTCAACGGCTCTTTTTGCCAGCGGCGCCCTGGCCTCGGCGATCACCATGCCATACCCCCATGAGGCGGCCTTCCCCGCGACGGTACGGCGCGGATGAAAGGCTCCCTTCGGGTCAGAACCGACCGACGGCTCGCTCAGCGCCGCGAGCCGCTCGCCAGGATGTAGCCGGCGGCGAAGCCCACCAGAAGCCCCATGACGCCCGCAGACGAAAGCACCGCAGCCGCCGTGCCGGGATTGTCCCCGATGGCCTCGGAAACCACGTGAGCCTGCCGGCGGACGGTCTTAGCCGCGCCAGCCGCGCGAGACTTTACCGTCTCAAAGGCATCCTCGGCATCTTCGGCGACATCTGAAGCGCGCGCCTGAAGCGACTTGCTCAGGCGGCCCATCTCATTCCTCAACTCGATGATCTGCGCTTCGATGTTCGCGCGGGTGTCCTGAGCGAGATTTGCGTCGGCCATGATTTTCGTTCCTCGATCAACGCATGCTGCCACGGCGTGCAAGCCTGACCGCGACTGCGAGAGAAAACGTTGCGCCGCGTCAATCGTTCCACGTGAATGTTCCATTGAACGTTCCATGTGAACGGCCTCCGCACCGACGGGGGCGTGTCTCACACCGAGGCGCCGCGCCAGCGCTCTCGAGCAAGTCGTCGCGCCGAATCGGGAATGGCGAGGGGACGACAATTGATCGCAAAGTGTTGCGGACGCCGCCGCCAGGAGCCCGCAAGGAGGCCCCAAGGACGCAGCAAGAGATTGTCCCGCTATCGTCCCGAGCCTCGGGACCGGAACCACCTGAAATCCGCTGGACGTGTTGGGATTATTTGGTGGGCGCACTAGGGCTCGAACCTAGGACCCGCTGATTAAGAGTCAGCTGCTCTACCAACTGAGCTATGCGCCCGTTCCAAGGTTGCCCCCGGAAGGAGGCGTTCGTATAGCGAATGCGTTCGGGGCTGGCAAGAGCGGGAGGGGCGGTTTTTCCACAGGCATGTCGTTACCCGCTGCGGAAGCCCGCCCCTCCCGGCTCATCCCTATTCCTTGAACGCCTCCTCGCGGGTCTTCTGCACCGAGGGCAGCAGCACCACCACCAGGGCCGCCGCCGCCAGCCCCAGCAGGATGGCGGAGATGGGCCGGGTCACGAAGACCATGGGGTCGCCGCGCGAGATCAGCATGGCGCGGCGCAGGTATTCCTCCAGCATGGGGCCGATGACGAAGCCCAGCAGCAGCGGCGCCGGCTCGCAGTCCAGCTTTACCAGCGCGTAGCCGAGCACCCCGAACAGGGCCATGGAATAGACGTCGAAGGTATTGTTGTTCACGCTGTAAACACCGATACAGCAGAACGCGATGATGGCCGGGAACATCACATGGTACGGCACGGTCAAAAGCCGCACCCACAGCCCGATCAGCGGCAGGTTCAGCAGCACCAGCATGAAATTGCCGATCCACATGGAGGCGATGACGCCCCAGAACAGGTCCGGCTTCTCGGTGACCACGTTCGGCCCGGGCGTGATGCCCTGGATGATCAGGGCGCCGATCATCAGCGCCATCACCGGGTTGGAGGGAATGCCCAGGGTCAGCATGGGGATGAAGGAGGTCTGCGCGCCGGCATTGTTGGCGCTCTCCGGTCCCGCCACGCCCTCGATGGCGCCGCGCCCGAACTCCTGCGGGGTCTTCGAGATCTTCTTCTCGATGGAATAAGCGGCGAAGGACGACAGCATGGCCCCGCCGCCGGGCAGGATGCCCAGGAAGGAGCCCAGCGCCGTGCCGCGCAGCACCGGGCCGATGATGCGCTTGAACTCGTCCTTGGTGAGCATCAGGCTCTTCACCTTGGCCGCCACCAGGGAGCGCTGGTGCTCGTCCTCAAGATTCCGGATGATCTCGCTGACGCCGAACATGCCCATGGCCAGCGCCACGAAGTCGAAGCCGTCGGAGAGTTCCGGCAGGTCGAAGGTGAAGCGCGGCGCGCCGGTGTAGATATCCTGACCCGACAGGCCCAGCAGCAGGCCCAGCACGATCATGGCGATGGCCTTCACCACCGATCCGGACGCCAAAGTCACCGAGGCGATGAGGCCCAGCACCATCAGCGAGAAATATTCCGGCGGGCCGAACTGAAGCGCCAGATCCGCCAGCGGCGGGGCGAACAGGGCAAGCAGGAAGGTCGCCACCGTGCCGGCGAAGAAGGAGCCCAGCGCCGCCGTGGCCAGCGCCGCCCCGGCGCGGCCCTTCCGCGCCATCTGGTGGCCGTCGATGGCGGTCACTACGGAAGACGATTCGCCCGGCAGGTTGATGAGGATGGCGGTGGTGGAGCCGCCATATTGGGCGCCGTAATAGATGCCCGACAGCATGATCAGCGCCGACACCGGCGGCAGCCCGAAAGTGATGGGCAGCAGCATGGCGATGGTGGCGATGGGTCCAAGGCCCGGCAGCACGCCGATGAGGGTGCCGAGCAGCACGCCCAGGAAGCAGTACAGAATGTTCTGCAGCGAGAGCGCGACCGAGAAGCCGAGGGCGAGGTTGTCGAAGAGTTCCATAACCGTCCTCCCTCAATAGCCGCCGAGCCACGGGCCGAGCAGCGGCAGCGGCAAGCCCAGACCCTTGATGAACACCGCCCAGGCGAACACCGCCATCACCGCCGTGATGGCGAGGGCGGTCACCACATGGAACTTGCGGCTCGCCAGCGCCGAGACGAACACCGAGATGGCGAGCGCCGGCAGGAAGCCCAGCGGGCGCACCGCGAAGCCGAAGAACAGGACCGCGACGGTGATGATGCCGAGCGCCCACCAGGCGATGCCGCTCGGCATCTCGCCGGGAAAGCGCAGGCCGTTGACGAGCACGATCAGCCCCAGGAGCCCGAGCAGGATGGCGAGCAGCAGCGGGAAGTAGCCCGGCCCCATGCGCACCGAGGTGCCCATGGGCAAGTCCTGCGTCTGCCAGGCGAAAAGCAGCGCGAGGACGATGAAGAGAAGGCCCGAAAGGACGTCCTTGGGATTGCGGATGATGTGCATGAGCGCCTCGGCGGCGGTGTGAAAGGTGAGGGTGCGGCCGGGCACGCGGGTGCCGGGACGGGACCGCCCGGAGGATGTCTCCCCCGGGCGGAACGTTCGGCGGCACGTGCGGCCGTCTGTTCTTGGTGGCCTTTACCTGTCGGCGCCAGCCTTTCGCGCCACGCGCCTGACCGGCGCCTCAACCATCAGTCGGCGTAGACGCCGGCGGACTGGATGATCGGCTTCCACTTGGCGATCTCGGCGATCACGAAATCCTTCTGGAAAGCCGGGCTGCGGCGGTCCTTGGGCTCCGGCTCGGTGCCGAGGTCGGCGAAGCGGGCGATCACCTTGGGATCATCCAGCGCCGTGCTGATGGCGGCGTTCAGCTTGTCCACGATGTCCTTCGGCGTGCCCTTGGGCACGTAGACGCCGTGCCAGACCGCCACCTCGAAGTCCTTCAGCCCGCTTTCCTGCATGGTGGGCACGTCGGGCAACGACTTCACGCGGTCCTTGGTGGTGACGCCATAGGCCTTCACCTTGCCGCCCTTGATCTGGCCGGTGGTGTTGGTGGTCTGGTCGCACATGAGGTCGATCTGGCCGCCCACGAGGTCGTTCATGGCCGGGCCCGTGCCCTGATAGGGCACCGTGGTCATCTGCGCGCCGATGGAGGACATCAGCAGCATGCCGCACAAATGCGAGGCCGAGCCGACGCCCGCATTGCCGTAGGTGACCTTGTCCTTGTTCACCTTCACGAACTCAACCACCTCGGCCATGGTCTTGGGGGCGAAGCCGTTCTTGGCGATGAGGGTCATGGGCACGGCGGTGACGAGGCCCACCGCCTCGAAATCAGTGGCCGGGTTGTAGGGCAGCTTGCGGTAGAGGCTGGCGGCGGTGGCGTGGCCGATATGGTGGAGCAGCAGCGTGTATCCGTCCGGCGCGGCCTTGGCCACCTGTCCGGCGCCACGGGTGCCGCCGGCGCCGCCCACATTCTCCACGATCACCTGCTGGCCGAGCGACTTGGACATGGATTCGGCCACCAGCCGCGCCACGGTGTCGGTGGGCCCGCCAGCGGCGAAGGGCACGACCATGGTGATGGGGCGGCTGGGATAGGCCTGGGCGCCGGCGACGGTGGCCGTTCCGGTCGAAAGTCCGAGCGCGGCCGCGAAGGCCAGCGCCGCTGACAGGATACGCATGGGATTTCCTCCTCCAGGGGGTTTCTGACGAACGCCCTTTCTTCTTTTGAAGGTCGCGTAGCGGCAACCGTCAAGCCCGAAATGGAGGTAACCGTCTCGTGAGAATGCCGCTCCGGTATCGAGACCGGCGCGATACTTGCCGCCGCGGCGCCGGAGCGCACCGCACAATCTTGGCTAACTCATTGTAATCTATTAATATACTCGCTACCGTCATGCGGCAGCGCAATGGATAAATCCGGACCGAAGGCGTCGCGCAATTTTCGCGGCGCCGGGCCTGCGCCGTGCGCGGCGCGCCGGCGGTGAAGCCTGTTTGCGCCGTCTCGCCGGCCAAAGAAAAAGGCCGCCCAACCGGGCGGCCTTTCCAATTGGGACAGGCGCGTGCCGTCTCTTGCGGTGGCGGGCCGGATCAGCCGACGGCGCTCTGCGGGTTCATGGTCTGGCGCTTCATGTGCAGCTTGTTGAGCGCGGTGATGTAGGCCTGCGCGGAGGCGACCAGCGTGTCCGGGTCCGCCGCGCGGGCGGTCACGGCCTTGCCGTTCTCCTCGAGCCGCACCGAGACTTCGGCCTGGGCATCGGTGCCCTCGGTCACGGCGTGGACCTGGTAGAGGTCGAGCTTCACCTGGTGGGGCACCAGCGCCTTGATGGCGTTGAAGGTGGCGTCCACCGGGCCGTTGCCCTCGGCCTCCTCGGTCTTCACGACGCCGTCCACCTCCAGCCGCATGGTGGCGCGCTGCGGCCCGCGGGTGCCGGCGATGACCGACAGGGAGATGAGCTTGATGCGGTCGTAGGCGGCGGCGATGCCCTGATCCACCAGCGCCTCGATATCCTCGTCGTAGACCACCTTCTTGCGGTCGGCGAGGTCCTTGAAGCGGGTGAAGGCGTCGTTCAGGGCGTTCTCGCCCAGCTCATAGCCCATGGTCTTGAGCTTGTCGCGGAAGGCGGCGCGCCCCGAATGCTTGCCCATGACCAGCGAGGTCTTGGAGACGCCCACGCTCTCCGGCGTCATGATCTCGTAGGTCTGGGTGTGCTTGAGCATGCCGTCCTGGTGGATGCCGCTCTCATGGGCGAAGGCGTTCCGGCCCACGATGGCCTTGTTGTACTGCACCGGGAACGAGGTCACCGCCGACACCAGCTTGGAGGCGCGGGTGAGCATCTTGGTGTTGATGCCAGAGCGATAGGGCAACACGTCCGAGCGGGTCTCGATGGCCATCACCACTTCTTCGAGCGCCGCATTGCCCGCGCGCTCGCCGATGCCGTTGACGGTGCATTCGATCTGCCGCGCGCCGCCGGCAAGGCCCGCCAGCGAATTGGCCACGCCCATGCCGAGGTCGTCGTGGCAGTGCACCGAGAAGATGGCCTTGTCCGAGTTCGGCACCCGCGCGATCACGGTGCGGAACAGGGCCTCATACTCCGCCGGAGTGGTGTAGCCCACCGTGTCCGGGATGTTGATGGTGGTGGCGCCGGCCTTGATGGCGGCTTCCACGCAGCGGCACAGGAAGTCCATCTCGGTGCGGGTGCCGTCCTCGGCCGACCACTCCACGTCCTCCACATGGTTGCGGGCGCGGGTGACGGAGGCCACCACCATCTCCAGCACCTCGTGGGGCTGCTTCTGGAGCTTGTACTTCATGTGCACCGGCGAGGTGGACAGGAAGGTGTGGATGCGCCCGCGGCGGGCGTGCTTCACCGCCTCGGCGCAGCGGTCGATGTCGTTGAGCGCGGCGCGGGAGAGGCCGGCGATGGTGGCATTCTTCGTCCGGCGGGCGATCTCCGCCACGCTCTCGAAATCGCCGATGGAGGCGATGGGAAAGCCGGCCTCGATCACGTCCACGCCCATCTCGTCGAGGAGCGCGGCGACTTCCAGCTTCTCCTCGAAGGTCATGGAGGCGCCGGGGCACTGCTCGCCGTCGCGCAGGGTGGTGTCGAAGATGATGACGCGGTCGCGGTCGGATAAGGGCTTGCCGGCGACGGGGGCGGAGGAAGTGTCGGTCATCGGAACGGTCCTTCTGGCGGTCCGGCGGAGCCCTTCATCGGTCGGGCGCGGTTTTGCCGGATCATAAGCCGAAACGGGCGCCAGGTCTTCAACCCGGCGGCGGCGTGTCCCCTGAGTGCCCAGGCAAAGCCCGGCCGGCCCTCAGGGGCGGCTAAGGAGAAGAAGCGCGCGCAGAATCAGAGCGTTGCCCGGAACCATGAGGGTCCGGGGGGCAGAAGCGGCAGTCTTGGTCGCACGGGACGACACGGGGCGCTCTACTCTTCGCTCGATAGATCGGGAGGATGCTCATACCGGAGGGAGGGCGCGGGCGCAAGGGGGGCGCTATGCGCGCGCTTAAGCGGTAACGCACCCTAGCCGCGCACCACGCTCCTGAAGGCCGCCGCAAGCGCGGCGAGCGCAGCGCGCGGCCGGCCATCCTTCACCCGCGTGTGCAGGAGCACGGGCAGGCGCGGCAGGTCCGGAAGGCCGAGCCTTGGCCCCACGTCGACCGCACCAAACGGCAGCATGCGCGGCGCCAGGGCGGCAACGCCGAGCCCGGCCATGACCGCCGCGGCCACCGCCGCGACGCCGCCGCCGACGAACACCTCGGTCCAGCGCACCCCGGCCACATCCAGGAACTGCCCGGCCATGGCGCGCACCCCGCAGGGCTCGGCCATGGTGGCCAAAGGCAGGGGCTCGCCGGCACGGTGCTGCCAGCCGGGCGCGGCGAACCAGCCAAATTTTTCCTCTGTCAGAACCTCCCCGTCGCTGCGCCCGGCATGCAGGCGGACCATCACCGTGTCGAGTTCCCGCCGGTCGAAGCTTTGCAGCAGATCACCCGACGATCCGATGCGGATCTCGATCAGCAATTGCGGGTCCTGCGCGTTCATACGCGCGATCAGGGCGGGAAGCTCGGGCCCCGCCACATGGTCGCTGATGCCGATGGTGAGGCGCTGCCGGACCTCGGAGAACTGGGCAAGGGCCCGGTCATGGGCCTCCAGCAGCGCGCGGGCATGGTCAAGGAAGGCTTCCCCCCGCTCGGACAGTTGCACATGGCGCGGCGTGCGCTCCACCAGCCGGCAGCCGAGCCGCTGTTCCAGCCGCTTCAGCTTCAGGCTCACCGCCGCCTGGGTGGTGCGCATGGCCTCGGCCGCCCGCGTGAAGCTGCCAAGCTCGGCGATGCGCAGGAAGGCCTGCACCGCATCCAGGTCGAGGGGGCGATCAATCATATTGGTATGTTATCACTGATATCATCATCGATAGCATATCAAAATGACGAAGCTGGGCCTAGCTTCGCGTCAGCCCAACAGCGAATGGACCTGCCATGCCCCTCGTTCACATCTCCCTGCGCGCCGGCAAGCCGGAAGCCTACCGGCAGGCGATCTTCGATGGCCTCTACCGTGCCATGCGCGAAACCTTCAACGTGCCGGAAGACGACCAGTTCATGACCATCCGCGAGCATGACGCCGGCACGTTCCGCTATGGCGCGTCCTATGGGGGCATCGCCCGGAGCGACGACCTCGTGCTGATCCAGATCAGCGCCATGAACACCCGCACGGTGGAGCAGAAGAAGGCGCTGTTCCGGCGCATCGCGGAGTTGCTCGGCGAAAGCCCCGGCATCCGGCCCGAGGACGTGTTCGTGAACCTCATCGAAGGCACGAAGGAGAACTGGTCCCTCGGCCTCGGCCTCGCGCAATACGCCTGAGGCAATGCGACGGCCCCCCGCCGGTGGAGGTGAGGGGGCGCCATGCCATGGCAACATGGCACTCCCCCCTTTGGGATCATTGGCGTTCAGCAGCGCCGCAAGCCCTCTGAAGCGGCTTGCGTGGAAGAGGTTTGAGAAGGTGTCTCATCACAGATGGACAAGCATCGCCGCCCGGCTGGTCGGGGCCTTGGCGCGCTGTCGTCCCGCCGAAGCTTTCGAGGGGGAGAGGGACTACGCCCCGTCCCGCTGGTGTGATCAGGTCGAGCGGGAGATCAGCAACCGGATCATTCACGGCGACCCGTGCAGTTCCAGCCGCGAGAGAACGCACCGCTCGGATGGCATCGCAGTCTGAGCGGACAGCGCCAAGGCCGCCCTACCCCCGCGCCGCCCAGCGCGCCCGCATGTAATCCACGGCGAACGGCGCCATCGCAGGGGTGATGTCGGCTTCCGAATGCACCACCGCCACGTCGGACAGCTCCGGCTGCTCCTCCCGCGCCAGGAAGCCACGGATGCGCGCGGCCAAAGCCTCGGCCGGGGCGTCGAACACGAGCCGGCCCAGCAGCGCCACGCGCGGGCCATCGAACAGGCCGGTGAAGCCGTCATCGCGGGCGATGTCGGAGGGCAGCAGGCCGGTCTCTTCCTCCAGCTCGCGGAGCATGGAGGCGTGGAGGTCCACCCGCCCGTCGGCGGTGATGTCGGACGGATCGGGGGTGCCGCCGGGAAAATAGGTGCGCCCGGCCGAGGCCGTGTGCGCGCCCATCACCCCCAGGATGAAGCCGCCGTCCGCGCCCTCGATGGCCGCAAGTGCGAAGGCGTTGACCATGCCGAGGTCGCGCCAGCCTTCATCCCGCCAAAAGGTGAAGGCGGCAAAATCCGTGTGCCGGAAGCCGCCGGAGAGCACCCCGTCGGCAAAGGCATAATCGCGCAGCAGCAATATGGGGCCGTTCCACAGATGCGGATTATCCGCCGCCCTCCTGGCGAAATGGGCGTCCACCTCCGCGCGCTGGGCGTCCATCTCCGGCCAGCCGCCCGGGTCGGCGCGCAGCTCAAGGCGGTGGACCGGCGCCATGCGCCGATCCACGTTCCATTTGAAACCCCAGCCGGCGTCGGTGGTCACGCCGCGGCGTCCGCGAGGGTGGGATAATCGGTGTAGCCCTTGGCACCGCCGCCATAGAAGGTGTCGCGGTCGGGCTCGTTCAGCGGGGCATCGCGGCGCAGGCGCTCCACCAGGTCCGGATTGGAGATGAACGGCTTGCCGAAGGCCACGAGGTCGGCCTTGCCGGCGCCGATCACGCTCTGGGCCAGCTCCCGATCGTAGCCGTTGTTCACCATCCACGGTCCGGTGAAGCGCTGGCGCAGCGCATCGAAGGAGAAGTCCGGCGCCACGTCGCGCGGGCCGCCGGTGGCGCCCTCCACCACATGGACAAAGAGCAGGTGGCGCTTTTCCAGCTGCTCCGCCACATGGTTGAACAGAGCCTGCGGATTGCTGTCGCTGATGCCGTTGGCAGGCGATACCGGCGACAGGCGCAGGCCGGTGCGGTTGGCGCCGATCTCGGCGACGATGGTGTCCACCACCTCCAGCAGGAAGCGGGCGCGGTTCTCGATGGAGCCGCCGTAATCGTCGGTGCGCTGGTTCGAGCCGTCCTTCAGGAACTGGTCGATCAGATAGCCGTTGGCGCCGTGGATCTCCACCCCGTCGAAGCCGGCGGTGATGGCGTTGGCGGCGGCGCGACGATAATCCTCAAGAATGCCGGGGATTTCGGAGCGTTCCAGCGCGCGGGGCTCGGAGGTGTCGGCGAAGCCGTTGTTCACGAAGGTCTTGGTCGCGGCCGGGATGGCGGAGGGCGCCACCGGCGCGCCGCCGTTCGGCTGCAGCGACGTGTGGGAGACGCGGCCCACATGCCAAAGCTGGATGACGATGTGCCCGCCCCGCGCATGCACGGCGTCGGTCACGGCCTTCCAGCCCTCGACCTGGGCCTCGGTGTAGATGCCGGGAGTGTCCTGATAGCCCTGGCCCTGCTGGGAAATCTGCGAGGCCTCGGTGATGAGCAGGCCGGCATCGGCGCGCTGGGCGTAATATTCGGCGGCCAGCGGGCTCGGCACGAAGCCGGCGCCGGCGCGATTGCGGGTCAGGGGCGCCATGACGATGCGGTTGGGCAGGGTCATGTCGCCGAGGCGGAAGCTGTCGAACAAGGTGGGCGCGCTCATGATGAACCCCTCCGGAAGGGCCAGTGGGAGTGTTGCGATGCAGCACACATAGGAGCGATCCCGCCGCCGCCAAGGTCAGACTGCACGGCATTCCCCACGCCTTCCGTGAGTTCTGTCAAATCCACATATTGATAAGGCTCAGATGTGGAGCACGCCCTCGGTGATCACCACGGCGGAGCCGCCGATGGTGGCGTCCAGCACCTGCCCGCCCTTCACCGTGAAGCCGAGATCCACCCGGCTGGGGCGGCCCATCTCGAAGCCCTGGTCGATGCGCACCTTGTGGTGGCCATCCACCCGGTTCTCGGCGTCGAGCAGGACGCTGGGGAAGGCGGCGGCGGCGGCGCCGGTGGCCGGGTCTTCCTCGGTGCCGAGGCCGGGGGAGAACATGCGGGCGCGGAAGTCGGCGTCGCCCTCCTCGTCCAGGGTGTAGAGGTAGAGCGCCTCGCCGAAGCCGCCGAGGGAATTGATGAAGGCCGCCTCGTCCGGCCGGGCGCGGGCGAGCGCGGTGAGGCCCGCCAGCGGCACGAACAGGAACGGCACGCCGGCCGAGGCCACCACCGGGCGGTGGGCGTCGAAGCCGATGTCGCTCTCATCCAGGCTCAGCGCCTCGGCGCAGGCGGCGCGGGAGATGTCGATCTCCTCCAGTTCGCCCTTGCGCGGCACGGTGAACACCGCCGCCCCCTTGCGCGAGCCCGCACCCAGTGTGGTCACCTCGCAGGTGACGGTGCCGATGAGTTCCTCGATCCTCAAGGTGCCCTTGACGAGCTTGTCCTCCAGCGCCAGCAGCACCGCCGCCCCCACCGTGGGATGGCCGGCGAACGGCATCTCGTGGGCCACCGAGAAGATGCGGATGCGGGCCCGGTTGGCGGGATTCTTCGGCGGCAGCACGAAGACCGTCTCGGAGACGTTGAATTCGCGCGAAATCTGCTGCATCGCCGCGTCGTCGAGCCCCTGGGCATCGAGCACCACGGCGAGCGGATTGCCGCCGAACGGACGGGCGGTGAACACATCCAGGGTGACGAAGCGGCGCGGCATGCGGGCAGGTCTCTGCAACAAGGTCTCGGTAACAAGGTCTCGGCGACAGGGCAACGCCGCGCGTCTGCACGGCGTCTTCCGGTCGTGGCAGCCATGGTCTGGCTGCCACATTTTTGCCTCAGATCACCGAGGCGGGAAAGAGCCGGGAGGGCCGCACGAACTCGTCCTGGGCCTCCACCAGCAGCAATTCTCGAGACTGTGCTTTTTCCGTCCGCTCCAGCACCCCGTAAATGGAGGATGCGGCGGCGGAAACCGCCTCGGCGGTCGATCCCGTGCGCAGGGCGTGGAAGAAGAACAGGGCGGCGATGGCGTCCCCCGCCCCGTTGAGCGACACCGCGAGGCGGGGCGTGCGCACCAAAAAGCGCCCGTCCGGCCCCGAGGCGATCAGGTCGATGCAGTCGGGCGGCGTCTCCGCCACGTTCAGGCTGGTGACGAGAATCACCCTCGGCCCCCGCGCGTGCAGGGCGTCGCAGGCGGCGATGGCATCGTCGAGATGGGCGCAGGTGCGGCCCGACAGCAGCTCCAGCTCGAACTGGTTGGGGGTGATCACATCCGCCGCCGGCACCGCCAGATCGCGCATCAGCTCGGCGATGCCGGGGCGCACGAAGATGCCGCGGCCCACGTCGCCGATCACCGGATCGCAGCAATAGGCGGCGTTGCGGTTGGCCGCCTTCACCCGCGCCACCGTATCGAGGATGGCGGCGCCGATGTCCGCCGAGCCCATGTAGCCGGAGAGCACGCCGTCGCAGCGCGACAGCACCCCGCGCTCGGTGATGCCCTCCACCAGCTCGCCGATGACGGCCGCGTCGAACACCTGCCCCCGCCACGCCCCATAGCCGGTGTGATTGGAGAATTGCACGGTGTTGATGGCCCACACCTCCACCCCCAGCCGCTGCAGCGGGAACACGGCGGAGGCATTGCCCACATGGCCGTAGGTGACATGGGACTGGATGGACAGGAGATTCATGGGCTTGGGTCCCGCGATCAGGGCCGCCGTCCGATGGCGGGCGCCCTCGGTCCCGCCGGTTAGCCTGCCACAGCGCCCTTCTCAAATGGAATCTGTTGATCGGCCGCCACGCTCGCGCTGATGTTTCCGCGCGCAACAGCTCGTGAGCGGCCCGCACTGGCCAAGGGCGGCGCGGGCGCCTATGCCCATGGCCGATGCTTCGCACCTGTCGAGTTTGCCGTGTCCGTCCGATCCGCCATTTGCCTCGCGCTCCTGCTGCCCCTCTCCCTTCCGGCCCTCACCCTGCCGGCATTCGCCGGGCCGGCGGCGGGGCCGGCCTGCTATGCGCCCGCGGCGCTCGCGGCGCGGCCCGGCGAAGAGATCGTGCGCCCGCGCGCCGGTGGCCCGGTCACCCTGCCCGATGTGGCGACGCCCACCCTGCCGCCGGTGCCGGCCGCCCTGCGCGGCTCCATCCGCCGGGTCGACCTGCCGGCGGGCGAAAAGCTGGTCGCCCTCACCTTCGACCTGTGCGAGGCCTCAGCTGAGATTTCCGGCTATGACGGCGCCCTGGTGGATTACCTGCGGGCCGAGAACGTCGCCGCCACCTTCTTCGCCGGCGGCAAGTGGCTGATGAGCCACGCCGAGCGCGGCGACCAGCTCACCGCCGACCACACGTTCGAGATGGGCAACCACACCTGGTCCCACGCCAACCTCACCGTGCGCACCGGCGAGGCCATGCGCCGACAGGTGGACGACGCGGACGTGGCCCTCGCCCTGCGCCGCACCGAGGTGACGGCCAAGGGCTGCATGCTGCCGGGCGCACCGGCGCAAGGAACCGGCCGTGCCACCGGCGGCGCCGCCTTGTTCCGCTTCCCCTACGGCTCGTGCAGCGCCGAATCGCTGAATTATGTGAACGACACCGGACACCTCGCCATCCAGTGGGACGTGGATTCGGGCGATCCCGCCTTCATCGGGGCCAAGGGCATGGCCGACGACATGCTGCGCGCCATCCGTCCCGGCTCCATCGTGCTCATGCACGCCAACGGGCGCGGCAAGCATACCGCCGAGGCGCTCAAGATCCTGATCCCGGCGCTGCGGGCCAAGGGCTACCGTTTCGCCACGGTGAGCCAGCTGCTGGCGGCGGGCCGGCCGGTGATCGCCGACACCTGTTATTCCCTGAAGCCCGGCGACACCCGCATCTATGACGACGCCGCGCGCACCGGAAAGCGCATCCTGCCGGCGCAATAGGGGCGGAAAGGGGCCATGCCCGCGGGGTCGTGTCTCGGTCGGAAAAGAGGCGCGGTCGCCCCCTCTCCCGCCCGAACTCGGCTGCTGCCGAGTTCGGCTCCCAAAGAGCCGAAGCCGGAAACATCCGGATTCGGAGCGGGAGACGGTTCACCGGAGCACGGGACCGGAAACCACCCTCTCCGCTGGCGCAGCGTGGCTCCCTCTCCCGCCCGAACTCGGCTGTTGCCGAGTTCGCTTCCTAAGAGCGAAGCCGGAAACATCCGGCTTCGTGCGGGGGAGGGTTGGGGTGGGGGCGGAGGCGCCGGGGCGGAACACTGGCGGCGAACGGCCGAGAGGTCCCAGCCCCCACCCTGCCCTCCCCCGCACGCGGGAGAGGGTTCACAGCATGCAGGATGACAAGCCGTTGCCGAGCTCAGCTCCAAAGGACCAAGGCCGGATGTTTCCGGCCTTGGTCGGGAGAGGATTTTCCGGGGCTGCCCGGTAAAGCAGCCGACTTTCAAATTGAGACGCCCCCAGCCCCCATTGCGCGCCTGCCGCCGCCTGCGCATGGTGGGCGCCCCTCGCGTCACCTCCCGAGTATCCCCATGCCCCTCCTTCTCGCCCGCGACCTCGCCGCCGACCTCCACGCCGGGCGCACCACGCCCCGCGCCGTGCTGGAAGACGTGGCGCAGGCCATCGCCGCCCGCGAAGGCGAGGTGCAGGCCTTCGCCGCCCTCGACCTCGACCGGGCGCGCGCGGCGGCGGATCAGGCGGGCCTCGCCGGGCGCCCCCTCACCAGCCTGCCCCTCGGCGGCCTGCCGGTGGGGGTGAAGGACATCATCGACACGCGGGACCTGCCCACGGCCTACGGCAGCCCGCTCTATGCCGGCCACCGCCCGCGCAACGACGCCCCGGTGGTGGCCATGACGCGGCGGGCCGGCGGGGTCATCGTAGGCAAGACGGTGACCACGGAATTTGCCTTCCTGAAGCCGTCGCAGACCCGCAACCCGCGCCGGCTCACCCACTCGCCGGGGGGCTCCTCGGCGGGGTCGGCGGCGGCGGTGGCGGCGGGCATGCTGCCGTTGGCGCTCGGCACCCAGACCGCCGGCTCGGTCATCCGCCCGGCCGCCTTCTGCGGGGTCACCGGCTACAAGCCCACCTTCCGCCTGTTGCCCACGCTGGGCATGAAGACCTTCTCCTGGCATCTCGACACCATGGGCCTGTTCGCCGCGCGGGTGCGCGACGCCGCCTTCGCCGCCGCCGCCATCACCGGCCGCGACCTCGACATCGGGGAAGCGACCGCCGAGCGCCCGCGCATCGGCATCGTGCGCACCACCCGCGCCGCAAGCGCCTCCGCCGAGGCCCACGCCGCGCTGGACGCCGCCGCCCGCGCCGCCGAGGCCATGGGCGCCCGCGTCTTCGACCTCGACCTGCCTGATGAGCTGGAGGCCGCCGACGCCGCCCAGCCCATCATCCAGGATTTCGAGGCCGCCCTCGCCTTCGCCGACGAGTTGGCCTACGACCGCGCCGGCCTCTCGCCCCTGTTCGCCGCCCACCTCGATGCCGCGACACAGATCGCGCCCGACACCTACGACCAGGCCCGCCGCACCGCCAAGCGCGCGCGGCAGAAGCTGGGCGATGTGTTCGGCGAGGTGGACGCGCTCCTCACCTTCTGCGCCCCCGGGCCGGCGCCGGAGGGCTTCGCCACCACCGGCTCGGCCATGTTCTGCCGGCTGTGGACGCTGCTCGGCTGCCCGGCCATCGCCATCGCCGGGCTTGAGAGCGCCGCGGGCCTGCCCGTGGGCGTGCAGCTGGTGGGCCGTTTTGGCCGCGATCGGCAGGCGCTCGCGGTGGCGAATCTGGTGGAAGCAGCCATCTCCCACTGAAATACAATATTTTAGAAGAATTTCTCGTCATCACAGCTTGCGCCGCAGCGTCGAGAAAAAGGCAGAACCGGGGCGGGGTTGCCCGACGACAGTCACGCGCCGCAACACAATACGTGCCGCGTCGCAGCACATCTTACCTCTTTCCGCACTCTGAGAATTTGTTAAGGTTCCTGGCGAGATCGACTTTGCGAGGAACAAGGTGACCTTTGGCCTTCTGCTCACCGTGATCGAGACCTGTGCCGCCTTCGCCTTCATAGGCGCGGTGCTGCTTGGAATGGTTTGAGCCGCTGGCCGCACCGCCCGCCGGATCGAAGAACACAACAAAGCGTGGTCCGGTCGATCCGCGGCGCCGGGGAGGCATGCCTCCCCGGCGCCTCCACGCGGTCTGATCCGACCCGCTCCCGCTCCCGTCACAATTGCCTGGAGCGCGACATTTCCATGACGCCCCCGCGCGGCGGCCTGGAGCACATCCCGAAAACCCATGGGCGATGGTAAGTCCATGGGCGGGCGGTTGGCCGACGAAACGTCATACGGGTGTTGCGCTCGCCCCTTATGAGCGGTCGGGACGCGCAACGGAGCGACCCGATGTTGGTGATCGAGGGCCTCACCCGCCGCTTCGGTGAGAAGGAGGCCGTTTCCAACGTCGATCTTCAGATCGGCGCGGGCGCCTTTGTTGGCGTCATCGGACGCTCCGGCGCCGGCAAATCCACGCTGCTGCGCATGATCAACCGTCTGCAGGACCCCTCGTCCGGCCGCATCCTCCATGACGGCCGCGACGTGACCGCCCTTAAGGGCCACGCCCTGCGCCAATGGCGGTCCGAGGCGGCCATGATCTTCCAGCAGTTCAACCTGGTGGGTCGGCTCGACGTGCTCACCAACGTGCTCATGGGGCGGCTGGCCACCGCACCGGCCTGGCGCGCGCTCACCAAGAGCTGGAGCGCCGAGGACCGTGCCATCGCCCTCTCCGCCCTCGACCAGTTCGACATCGCCTCGCTGGCCGCCCAGCGCGCCGACAGCCTCTCCGGCGGGCAGCAGCAGCGCGTCGCCATCGCCCGCGCGCTGGCGCAGGAACCGGCGCTGATCCTCGCCGACGAGCCTATCGCCTCCCTCGACCCGCGCAACACCAAGATCGTGATGGATGCGCTTTTGCGCATCAACAAGCACTTCGGCATCACCGTGCTGTGCAACCTGCACTCCCTCGACCTCGCCCGCACCTATTGCGACCGGCTGGTGGGCATGGCGCAGGGCCGCGTGGTGTTCGACGGCGCGCCGGCCGCCCTTACCGAGCAGGTGGCCCACGACCTCTACGGCCTGGAAGCCGGCGAGGTGATGGACCTGCCTGCAGCCAAGCCCGCCTTCGGCGACGCCATTCCGCAGGCCGCGGCGCTGGCCTGACCGCCCGCCAACCCGCGCCCCCACCGGGGCCGGCCGCACCCGTCTGTTCCAAATCCGTTCGTTCGAAATCCAGATCTGCCGACAGGAGCCCTGAATGCTGAACCGTCGTACCCTGATCGCGGCCTGCGCCGCGCTCGCCGTCTCTGCCGGCGCCGCCGCCGCGCAGGACTGGAAGGCCAAGTATCCCGAGCTGGTGTTCGCCATCATCCCGGCCGAGAACGCCTCCGGCGTCACCGAGCGCTTCACCCCCCTCACCGATTACCTCAGCAAGCAGCTGGGCACCAAGGTGACCCTGCGCATCGCCAACGATTATGCGGCGGTGATCGAAGGCCAGCGCGCCGGCAACATCCACATCGCCTCCTACGGCCCCTCCTCCTTCGCCCGCGCGCTGATGACCGGCGCCAAGATCGAGGCCTTCGCCATCGAGGTGAACGCGGACGGCACCAAGGGCTATCACTCGGTGCTCTATGTGAAGACCGACAGCCCCTACAAGTCCATCGAAGACCTGAAGGGCAAGAACCTGTGCCTGGTGGACCCCAATTCCACCTCCGGCAACAATGTGCCGCGCTTCTCCCTGAATAAGATGGGCATCACCCCCGACCAGTTCTTCGGCAAGGTGGTCTATGCCGGCTCGCACGAGAATGCGGTGATCGCCGTGCAGCAGGGCACCTGCGACGCCGCCTTCAACTGGTGGAACGACGAGAACGAGTCCAACCTCAAGCGCATGGAGCGCAAGGGGATGGCGAAGTACGGCGACTACCGCATCATCTTCAAGTCCGACCAGATCGTGAACTCGCCCTACGCCTATCTCTCCGACCTGCCGGCCGAGCTGAAGGCCAAGATCCGCGACGCCTTCTTCGCCATCGACAAGAACGACAAGGCCGCCTTCGACAAGATCTATGAAGGCAAGCAGCAGATGTGGCAGCCGGTGGACAACGAATCCTACGTCTCCATCATCGAGCTGAACAAGTTCGTGGACGAACTGCGCAAGAAGAAGAGCTGAGGCGCCGGCGCCTCCCTTGCCCGCGTGCCGCAGGCCCCTCTCCCGTCGTCCTCCGGCTTGACCGGAGGACCCACGGAAGGGCCGGGTACGCTGCCCGGCGGAAAGAGGGATGCTCCGGTCAAGCCGGAGCATGACGGCGGGGGAAGCCCGCGCCCCGGACAAGCGACGGCGCAGCCGGAGCGCTGATCCGGGGCCCAGGACTAAGGTCCGGCGAAGCCGGCAAAAACAATCGGTCGCCTCGCTTGAGCCGCCTTCGGCGATGTTTTGCGCTGGGCACCGGGTTTCCGTCCACTGTGCTCGTGCTCCGTTCCAGTCGGCCGGGGCAAGAGAGGGGAAAAAACGTGGCCCACGCCGTCACCCGCCTGCCCGACGCGCAGCTCGCGCCCATGCTCGCCGCCTACGAGGCGGCGGTGCGGGACCGGCGGCGGCACAGCTTCATCGCCGCCGCGGTGGTGCTGGTCTGCATCGCCCTCGCCGCGTGGATGGGCGAGGTGAAGCCCGGCGTGCTGTTCGCCAATGCGGGCCGCCTCACCACCTATTTCGCCTCCATCGTGCCCACCCTGCGCTGGGACAGCCTCGGCGCGGACCTCGCCGAGTGGTACTGGAACCTCGACCACTGGCTGAAGCTGCTGCTCGACACCATCCTGATCGCCTATCTCGGCACCCTGATCGGCGGTATCGGCGCCTTCTTCCTGTGCTTCCTGGCCTGCGCCAACCTGGTACGCAGCCCGCTCATCCGCCTCGCGGCACGGCGCTACCTGGAATTCTGCCGCACCGTGCCGGAGCTGGTGTTCGCCCTGCTGTTCGTGGTGGCGTTCGGCCTCGGCCCCATGCCGGGCGTGCTGGCGCTCGCCATCCACACCATGGGCGCGCTGGGCAAATTGTTCGCCGAGGTGGTGGAGAATATCGACATGAATCCGGTGGAGGGCGCGGTGGCCGCCGGCGCCTCCTGGCCCAAGATGGTGCGCTTCGCCGTGGTGCCGCAGGTGACCTCCAACTTCGCCTCCTACGGGCTGCTGCGCTTCGAGATCAACGTGCGCGAGGCCTCCATCATGGGCTTCGTGGGAGCGGGCGGCATCGGGCAGGACCTGGTGGAGGCCATCCGCAAATTCTATTATTCGGACGTCTCCGCCATCCTGCTGCTCATCATCGCCGCGGTGATGATCATCGACCTCGTCACCGAGCAGGTGCGCCACCGGCTGCTCGGCGTGGGAGCTGGACGATGAGCCGCGCCCGCATCACCGTCAGCGCCGAGGCGCGGGCGCGCCTTGCCGCCGCCCATCCGGAGGCGCTCAGCCCCTCCCCGGCGCAGCGGCTGCGGGTGATCGCGGTCTTCGCCGCGCTGGCGGGCGTCGCCGTGTTCAGCTTCTGGCGGCTGGATTTCAACCTGGACCGCATCGGCTCGGGCCTCGTCCAGCTCGGCCATTTCATCACCCTGATGATCCCGCCGGACCCCGGCACCCAGCTGCCGCTCTATATCCACGCGTTGGGCGAGACGCTGGCCATCGCCTTCCTCGGCACCCTCATGGGGGCGCTGGTGGCCTTCCCGTTCGGCTTCCTCGCGGCGAAGAACGTGATCCCCAACATCTTCGCCCATTTCGCCGTACGCCGCCTGCTCGACACCGTGCGCGGGGTGGACCGGCTGATCTGGGCGCTCATCTTCGTCACCGTGGTGGGGCTCGGCCCGTTCGCCGGCATCCTCGCCATCGCCACGGCGAGCTTCGCGGAGCTGGGCAAACTGTTCTCGGAAGCGGTGGAGGCGCTGGACCGCAAGCCGGTGGAAGGCATCGTCTCCACCGGCGGGACGGAGGTGGAAGCCGTGCGCTTCGGCATGCTGCCGCAGGTGCTGCCGGTGCTGGCCAGCCAGCTGCTCTATTATTTCGAATCCAACGCCCGCCAGTCCACCATCGTCGGCATCGTGGGCGCCGGCGGCCTGGGCCTGCACCTTGCCGAGCAGATCCGCGTGCTGGAATGGCAGAAGGTGTCCTTCCTCATCCTGATGATGCTGGTGATGGTGGCGGTGATCGACTTCATCTCCTCGCGCCTGCGCTTCTCCATCATCGGCAAGACCCGGCTGGAGCCCTGAGCGAGAACTTATGCGCTTCGAGCCGAGTGCTGGCGAACGACGCGGTCGATAGCTTCGGCCGGAATGTCCGCTGATGACGGGGACCGAATGTCGACGTTGAAAATCATCATTGCGCGCCGTCCCATCGGCGAAGCTCCCGAATGGGTGAGGGATGCGTGGATCAGCCTCTCATTGCCATGCGCTGCGGGGAAACCGCGATCATGCTGGACCTTTGGTGTCCTCGGCAGGCCGCAAGGCATCCTCGGCCAGATTTGGGGGGTACTCGCCGGCAGGTCCGTCCGCGTCGAAGGCTATCCCGTGAACGCCAAGACCGCCGTTGATCTGCTTGCCGAGACCCAACCGGCAGCCGCCGAGTGGTGGCGCCATAACACCCCTTGGTTTATGGACGGGAAAAGCTACTTCATCTTCGACGCCGCCGCCTGCGAGCGCGAGAAAATCGAGACCGCGCAGCCTCAGTAGAGGATCTGCTGATAGCGCTCGACCATCGCTTCCTGGCTTTCCGCCTCGCCACCCGAAGTCCCTGTCTTCGCGCCGATCTGGTCGCGCAGCATCTCGCCCATGGTGGGCAGGATCGAGCGCGCCACCTGCGCGTCCGCACTCCACAGGCGCGAGCGCATGAAGGCTTTCGCGCAGTGCAGATAGGCTTCCTCGACCTCCACCTTCAGCACCGTGCGCGGCGCCTTGCCGCCCACCGCGAAGGGCGCCGTCAGCTCGGCATCATCGTGGAGGGCGGCGCGCCCGTTCACCCGCAGCGTCTCGTCCACGCCGGGAATGAGGAAGAGCAGGCCCACCCGCCCCGTCGCGAGGATGTTGGTGAGGGAATCCAGCCGATTGTTGCCGGGGCGATCGGGAATGAGCAGCTCTTGGGCGCGCGCGGTGACGAAGCCCGGCAGGTCGCCACGGGGCGACACGTCGGTGGCGCCCTGCGCGTCGGCCGTGGCGATCAGCACAAAGGGGCTCAAGGCGATGAAATCCAGGCAGTGGGGATCGAGCCGGTCGAGCACCTTGGCGACACTGCGTCCCGCCGGCTGGCCATAAAGGCGGCGCAGCGCGGCTTCGTCTCGAATCTCGGCCATGGGGTCGTCCTTACGCCGTATTGAAGAGCTTTCCGCGCCCAGCCGTCGGAGCCGGTGCGGATGCGCTCACGCCTTGAACACCAGTTGCACCCGGTCCGCCGCAAAGGAGGAGCGGCCCCATTGCAAGGGCGTGCCGTTCGGCTCCACGTCGAGCCGCTCCAGCACCAGCACCGCCCGGCCGGGGGCCAGCGACAGCAGCTCCAGTTCCCGCGCAGTGGCGGGCCGCGCGGTGATGCGGGTCTCGCGGCGGCGATAATCCTCGATGCCGAGGGTCGCGAGCGCCCGCGTCAGCGAGCCGGTGGCCGCATAGATCAGGTCGAGGTCGCGCAGGCGGGCATGGGGGAACCACGCGGTGCCGAACGAGATGGGCACCCCGTCGGCCTCGTGGATGCTTTCGATGCGCAGTACCGGCGTGCCCTCGGGCAGGGCGAGCTCGCGCGCCACGTCCGGACAGGCAGGCTCCACCTTCGAGCCGAGGAAACGGCCGAACGGCTCGCGTCCGCCCGCCGCGACGATCTCCGAGAAGCGGGTGCGCGACCCGATGGGATAGCGCAGGGGCGGCTCCTTCACGAAGGTGCCACGCCCGGCGGTGGCCTCGATGAGCCCCTGCTCGGCGAGATGCGCCAGCGCCCGGCGCAGGGTGTGGCGGTTGACCCCGAAGGTCTCCGACAGCTCCGCCTCCACCGGCAGGCGCGCGCCGGGCTTCAGGGCACCGGAGAGAATCTGCTCCTCCAGCCGCTGGGCGATCTGCCGCCACAGGGTGACGCCCGAGCCGCGGGCAACGCCTTCCCGACCTTCGGACGGCGTATCGGCCGCCTCCGTCATCGGGCTGTGACCCTTGGCTGAGAGAGTGTTTGGCGTCCCAGACATTTTTGCCTCCCTCGCGGCCTCGCCGCCTTGTCTATTTGTATAGATTAATATACAAATAGAGTCCAGCGGAGCATCGGCTCTTGCATCCCATCCGCGTGCCTGCCCCGGCGGGCACCTGCATTCGAGGCGATCATGGGGCCCGACGCACCCGTTTCCGGACCAAAGACGCCTCCCCCCTTTCCCGAGGCGACCACCGAAAGCACCGAGCGCGAGGCGATGATGGCGCTTTATGCCCGCGCCACCCGGGCCGAGCTGGAGGAGGCGGTGGAGCGCTTTTCACCGCTGCCGCGCGTCAAGAAGCTGCGGCCGCCCGAGGCGGGGCTGGTGATGGTGCAGGGCCGCACCGGCGGGGATGGCGCGCCGTTCAACATGGGCGAGGCCACCGTTACCCGCGCCGCCGTGCAGCTGGAGGGCGGCGCCACCGGCGTCTCCTACATGCTGGGCCGGGCGCCCGAGAAGGCGGAGGCCGCCGCCATCCTCGACGCCTTGTGGCAGGACCCGGCGCTGAGGCTCGCGGTCAACGACGCCCTCGCCCCCATCCGCCGCCGCCTTGCCGCCGAGGAGGCCGCCGCCGCCGCCGAGGCGGAGGCAACCAAGGTCAACTTCTTCACCATGACGCGGGGCGAGGACTGATGCCCGCTCTCGCCCCAATTCCCGCCCCTGCCATCGCCCCCCGCCCCTTGGCCGCGGGCTTCGCCGATCCGGTGCACGACGCCCAGCGCGCCTTCGCGGCGCTCATGCGGGCCATGGCCGAGCCGGGCCGCCCGGTGGCCCTCGCCAGCGCTCTCGCGCCCCCCGCCCCGCTCTCGCCGGAGATGGCGGCGGCGGCGTTGGCGTTGCTGGATTACGAGACGCCCGTATTCCTCGACGCCGCGCTGGCGGCGGTGCCGGACGTGGCCGCCTTCCTGCGCTTCCACACCGGCGCGCCGCTGGTGGAGGACCCCGCCGCCGCCCGCTTCACCCTGATCGGCGACGGCGCCGGGCTGCCGGATTTCGCGCGCTTCGCCCAGGGCGAGCCGGATTATCCCGACCGCTCGGCGACGTTGCTCGTCCAGGTGGCCCGCATGGCAGAGGGGATTCCGGAAGAGGCGCTTGCAGACGAAGGCGCGCTGGCGCTCGAAGGTCCCGGCATCAAGGGCCGCCGGGCCTTCGCGGCCGCGCCCCTGCCGGCGGATTTCGCCGGGCGTCTTGCCGCCAACCGGGCGCTCTACCCGCTGGGCATCGACCTCATCCTGTGCGCGCCGGGGCTCGTCGCCGGCCTGCCGCGCACCCTCGCACCCCACACGCAGGACTGACCCCCATGTATGTGGCCGTGAAGGGCGGCGAGGCCGCCATCCGCAATGCCCACGCGCTGCTCGCCCGGCGCCGGCGCGGCGACACCGGCGTGCCCGAGATCGGGCTCGACCAGATCACCGAACAGCTTTCCCTTGCGGTGGACCGGGTGATGGCCGAGGGCTCGCTCTATGACCGGGAGCTGGCGGCCCTCGCCATCAAGCAGGCGCGGGGCGACCTGATCGAGGCCATCTTCCTCGCCCGCGCCTTCCGCACCACCCTGCCCCGCTTCGGCGCCAGCGTGCCGGTGGACACAAGCGCCATGCGGGTCCGCCGGCGCATCTCCGCCACCTTCAAGGACCTGCCCGGCGGCCAGGTGCTGGGCCCGACCTTCGACTATACCCACCGCCTGCTGGACGAGCGGCTGGCGACGCGGGCGGGGGATGACGCCTCCGCCCAAACTGCCATCTCCACCCAAACCGCCGTGCCCCCTCTCCCGCTTGCGGGGGAGGGTTGGGGAGGGGGCATGGCCTCTACTCCTGACGCTGCCCCAGATAGAGAAGCTCCGGCCCCCTCCCTGCCCTCCCCCGCAAGCGGGAGAGGGTTCACCGGGCCAGCGCACGCATTCAGGGATGCCAAAGTGGCCCCCATGCCCCGCGTCACCGACCTGCTGGGCGACGAAGGCCTCATCGAGCCCGCCCCGGCGGACGACGGCACGCCGCCGCGCGACCTCACCCGCGAGCCGTTGTCCTTTCCCGCCGGCCGGCCGCTGCGGCTGCAGGCGCTGGCGCGGGGCGACGAGGGCTTCCTTCTGGCGCTCGGCTATTCCACCCAGCGCGGCTATGCGCGCACCCACCCCTTCGTGGGCGAGATCCGCTTCGGCGAGGTGGAGGTGAGCCTTTACGCGGAAGAGCTGGGCTTTGCCGTGCCGCTGGGCGAAATCAGCGTCACCGAGTGCCAGAGCGTGAACCAGTTCCAGGGCTCGGCGACACAGCCCCCGCAATTCACCCGCGGCTATGGCCTCGTCTTCGGCCAGCTGGAGCGCAAGGCCATGTCCATGGCGCTGGTGGACCGGTCGCTCCGCTTCGCCGAGCTGGGCGAGGAAAAGAGCGCCCCGGCGCAGGACGAGGAATTCGTGCTCTCCCATTGCGACAACGTGCAGGCCACCGGCTTCGTGGAGCACCTGAAGTTGCCCCACTACGTGGACTTCCAGGCCGAGCTGGACCTCATCCGCCGCATGCGTGCGGAGCACGCGAACACAACGGACAGTGCGGAGCACGCGAACGCAACGGACGGTGCGGAGCATGCGGATGCGTCTGAGGCGCAAGCGCCGGAAGCGGACCAGCCCCCCCACAAGGAGGCAGCGGAATGACCGTCCTCCCCCGCGCCGCCTCCGGCATGCCCGCCATCACCTACAATTTCGCCTATCTGGACGAGCAGACAAAGCGGATGATCCGCCGGGCCATCCTGAAGGCCATCGCCATTCCCGGCTATCAGGTGCCGTTCGCCAGCCGCGAGATGCCCATGCCCTACGGCTGGGGCACCGGCGGCGTGCAGGTGACCGCCGCCATCCTCGGCGCCAGCGACGTGCTCAAGGTGATCGACCAGGGCTCGGACGACACCACCAACGCGGTGGCCATCCGCAGCTTCTTCGAGACCACGGCGGGCGTCGCCACCACCACGCGCACGCAGGACGCCACCCTCATCCAGACCCGCCACCGCATTCCCGAGGCGCCGCTGAGGGAAGGCCAGGTCATCGTCTACCAGGTGCCGATCCCCGAGCCCCTGCGTTATCTCGAGCCGCGCGAGACCGAGACCCGGCGCCTGCACGCCCTCGCCGATTACGGGCTGATGCAGGTGAAGCTGTATGAGGACATCGCCCGGCACGGCCACATCGCCACCACCTATGCCTATCCGGTGAAGGTGGCGGGCCGCTACGTGATGGACCCCTCGCCCATCCCCAAGTTCGACAACCCGAAGATGAACGACAGCCCGGCCCTGCAATTGTTCGGCGCGGGGCGCGAGAAGCGCATCTATGCCATCCCGCCCTACACCCGCGTGGTGTCGCTGGATTTCGAGGACCACCCGTTCGCGGTGCAGGCCTTCGCCGCGCCCTGCGCTTTGTGCGGCGCCACAGGGGTCTATCTCGACGAGGTGATCCTCGACGACAAGGGATCGCGCATGTTCGTGTGCTCCGACACCGACCATTGCGCCACCCGGCAGGATGAAGGCCACACCGGCTCCATGAGCGCGCCGTATGGGGCGGGCGCCGTGATAACCGCCGTGCCCCCTCTCCCGCTTGCGGGGGAGGGTTGGGGAGGGGGCAGCGCGGCCCCCATGCCCGAAGCCGCCGCGAGCGGAGAGGTCCCATCCCCCTCCCTGCCCTCCCCCGCAAGCGGGAGAGGGTTCCACGCCCACTCCTCCGTGCCTGGGGAAGCCATGGATGCCGGGACCGGCAGGGCACCCGAGACGACCGCCTCCCCCCGAACGGCAGCGCCCCCTCTCCCGCCCGAGGCCGGATGTTTCCGGCCTCGGCTCGCGGGAACCGAACTCGGCAACAGTCGAGTTCGGGCGGGGGAGGGTTGGGGAGGGGGCACGCCGCCGTCGCCCTTGGACGCTGGAAGTGGAGAGGTCCTGCCCCCACACTGCCCTCCCCCGCAAGCGGGAGAGGGTGACGTCTGGCACGAGGAAGGCGACGCGCGCAACGGCGCCGCCGGGGGTGAAGCATGACCGGTCCTGCCGCCCTCCCCCCCGACGCCCCGCTCCTCGTCGCCGAAGGGCTGGCGAAATATTACGGCTCCCGCCTCGGCTGCCGCGACGTGGACCTCACCCTGCACGCCGGCGAGGTGCTGGCCATCGTGGGGGAGAGCGGCTCCGGCAAGTCCACCCTGCTGGGCCTGCTCTCCACCGAGATGGCCCCCAGCGCCGGCCGCGTCGCCTACCGCATGCGCGACGGGGAGATGCGCGACCTCGCGGCGCTGTCGGAGGCCGAGCGGCGCCTGTTGCTGCGCACCGACTGGGGCTTCGTGCGCCAGCACGCGGAACAGGGCCTGCGCATGGCGGTCTCGGCCGGCGGCAATGTGGGCGAGCGCCTCATGGCGGTCGGCTGGCGCCACTACGGCAACATCCGCCAGGAGGCCGCCGACTGGCTGGCCCGCGTGGAAATCGCCACCGAGCGCATGGACGACGATCCGCGCACCTTTTCCGGCGGCATGCGCCAGCGGCTCCAGATCGCGCGCAATCTCGTCACCCGCCCGCGCCTCGTCTTCATGGACGAGCCCACCTCCGGCCTCGACGTGTCGGTGCAGGCGCGGCTTTTGGACCTCATCCGCCAGCTGGTGGAGGAATTCGGCCTCGCGGTGGTCATCGTCACCCATGACCTCGCGGTGGCGCGGCTGTTGTCCCACCGCATCATGGTGATGAAATCCGGCCGCGTGATCGAACAGGGCCTCACCGACCAGGTGCTCGACGACCCGCGCGAGCCCTATACCCAGCTCCTCGTCTCCTCGGTGCTCGCCGCATGATGATGACCGATCCGACCCCTGACGCCGTGTCCCGGCCAAGTGCAGAGCCGCAGGCGCGCAACGCGAGCCGGGACCCAGAGCAAGAGGCCGCCGCAGGCGCTTCAATCCAAAAGCGCGCAGCGCTTTTGCCTGCTGCGCAGGGCTCCGATGCTGGGTCCCGGCTCGGCGCTCCGGCTGCGCCGTCGCTGGGCCGGGACACGCACAGCGCCGCCGCCCGCACGGACGCGCCCCCTCTCCCGCTTGCGGGGGAGGGTTGGGGAGGGGGCAGACCGGCCCCGCTCTCAGCCTCCCCCCTCCTCATCGTCGAGAACCTCGGCAAGAGCTTCACCCTGCATCTCCAGGGCGGCCTCAGCCTGCCGGTGGTCTCCGCCGTCTCCTTCGCTGTCCATGCCGGGGAGTGCGTAGCCCTGGGCGGGCCGTCGGGGGCGGGCAAAAGCTCCATCCTCAAGATGGTGTTCGGCAATTACCGGGTGGATCAGGGATCGGTGCAGGTGGCCGACCAGGACGCCATGGTGGAGGTGGCCGGCGCCGCCCCGCGCCTGATGCTGCGGCTGCGGCGCGACCGCATCGGCTATGTCAGCCAGTTCCTGCGCGTCATCCCCCGCGTGTCGGCCATCGACGTGGTGGCCGCGCCCCTGCGCGCGGAAGGCGTGGATGCCGAGACCGCCAAGGCCCGCGCCGGCGCGCTTTTGGCCCGGCTCAACCTGCCCGAGCGGCTGTGGGGCCTGCCCCCCGCCACCTTCTCCGGCGGCGAGCAGCAAAGGGTGAACGTGGCGCGCGGCTTCATCGGCAGCCAGCCTCTCTTGCTGCTGGACGAGCCCACCGCATCGCTGGACGCCGCCAACCGGGCGGTGGTGATCGACCTCATTTGCGAGAAGAAGGCGGCCGGCTGCGGCCTTCTCGGCATCTTCCACGATGCCGAGACCCGCGACGCCGTCGCCGACCGGGTGGTGGACGTCACCCGCTTCTCAGCCTGAGCCAGGATTGAAGACATGACCGAACAGGTGTTCGCCAATGCCCGCCTCGTCCTCGCCGACGAGATCGTCACCGGCCATCTCACCGTGCGCGACGGCCGCATTGGCGCCATCGGCACCGGCGCGGCGCCGCACTGCGCGCAGGACCTGGAGGGCGACTTTCTGCTGCCGGGCCTCGTGGAACTCCACACCGACCATGTGGAAGGCCACCTTGCCCCCCGCCCCAAGGTGCGCTGGAACCCGCTGGCCGCCGTGCTCGCCCACGACGCGCAGATCGCCGCATCCGGCATCACCACCGTATTCGACAGCCTGCGGGTGTGGCCGGACCGGAAGGCGGTGGGCATGGACGGCGACGCGCCGATCCTCATCCGCGCCCTGAAGGACGCCCGCGCCGCCGGCGTGCTGCGGGCCGACCATTTCATCCACCTGCGCTGCGAGGTGCCCACGGATACGGTGGTGGAGGACGCCGCCGCCATCCTCGACACCACCGACGTGCACCTGATCTCGCTGATGGACCACACCCCGGGCCAGCGGCAGTTTGCGAGCGTGGAGCAGTTCCGCTCCTATTACATGAAGAAGAGCGGAATCACGGCCGAGGAGATGGATGTGATCGTGGCCACGCGGCTCGATTTCCACGCGCGCTTCGCGCGGGAGAACCGCGCCGGGCTGGTGGCGCTGGCCCACGCCCACGGCTGCGTGGTGGCAAGCCACGACGACGGCACCCCCGAGCATGTGGCCGAAGCCATCGGCGACGGCGTCGCGGTAGCCGAATTTCCCACCACGGAAGAGGCGGCCAAGCTCTCCCACGACGCCGGCATCCGGGTGCTCATGGGCGCGCCGAACCTGGTGCGCGGCGGCTCCCACACCGGCAATGTCTCCGCCGAGGCGCTGGCCCGCGCCGGGCTGCTGGACATCCTCTCGTCCGACTACGTGCCGTCCAGCCTGTTGTGGTCGGCCTTCGACCTTCACCGCCGCGTGCCCTCCATCGGCCTGCCGCGCGCGGTGCGCATGGTGACGAAGACCCCGGCCGAGGTGGCCGGCCTCACCGACCGGGGCGAGATCGCCCAGGGACGGCGGGCCGATCTGGTGCGGGTCACCCTGGCCGGCGACATGCCGGTGGTGAAGGCGGTGTACCGCGCGGGGTTGAGGGTGGCATGAACACGCTCAAGACCAGCGAAGGGACAAGCCTCGACGCGCGGCCCGGCGACAGGCACCCGGATGCACGCCCAAATGTGCTGCAGGGTTCTGGCCCGCTGCAGGGTTCTGACGCGCGTCTGGGTCCCGGAATGCTGCTCCTGGTGGTCGGCCCTTCGGGTGCCGGCAAGGATACGCTGATCGATATCGCCCGCGGCCGCTTCGCCGGGGAGCCCCGCGTGCTGTTCGCCCGCCGGCTCGTCACCCGCCCCACGGGCGCCGGGGAGGCCCACGGCACATTGAGCGAGGCGGAGTTCGAGGCGCTCAGGGCGCAGGGGCGCTTCCCCCTGTTCTGGCAGGCGCATGGGCTTTGTTACGCGCTCGGTCCCGAGGTCGCGCAGGCCATTGCGGAGGGCGGCGTGGTGGTGGCCAACGGCTCGCGCGCCACCCTGCCGGAGGCGCGGGCGCGCTTTGCGCGGGTGCGGGTGGTGGAGGTGACCGCGCCGGTGGCGGTGCGCGCCGGGCGCCTCGCCGCCCGTGGCCGCGAGAGCGCCGCCGATATCGAGGAGCGCCTGTCGCGCGCGCCGGAGGTGGACGTGGCCCCCGACCTCGTCATCGAGAATGTGGGCACGCCCGCGGACGGCGGAGCAAAGCTCGGCGCCTTCATCGCGGCGGAGCTGGCGGCGGCGGAATAAAGGCGCCGCGTGTCCCGGACCTGCGACGGCGCAGCCGGAGCGCCGAGCCGGGACCCAGCGCAAGACTCCTGCGCAGCAGTCAAGACATTCGGCCGGTTCCGCTTGAGGAAGCGCCTGCGGCGGTTTCGTGCGCTGGACCCCGGCTCTATTGCCGGTAATGCTGGATGCGCGTGGTGCGCAGGCCCGGCAGGCCGTGGCGGTCGATGGAGGCCTGCCACGACAGGAATTCATCCACGGTGAGGGTGTAGCGCCGGCACGCCTCCTCAAGGGACAGGAGCCCGCCGCGCACGGCGGCCACCACCTCCGCCTTGCGGCGGATGACCCAGCGTCGCGTATCCGGCGGCGGCAGGTCGGCGATGGTCAACGGTCCCCCGTCCGGGCCGATCACATATTTCACCCTCGGCCGATAGGCATCGGTCATCGCTACGCACCTGCTACACATCAAAACGCAAGACAAGATTGCAGCTGCCGATGAAAACTTTGCTAAAGCCCGAGAAAAACAAGATATTTACTTGTATTAACAGCATGTGAACAAGACATTCCCGAAACGTAAAGACCCGGATGTTTTCGCAGAATGCAAATCCGGTAAGATTTCGGGAAGGAATTGGGGTGCGCCATATCGCGACCGCTACAGCGTTTCCCGCCGGGGAGCGGTGGCGTCCCGGCTTGAAAACCGCGTCACTGGCCGGGAGCCGGACGGGCGCCCGCCCCGCCCCCTGCCTCCCCCGCAAGGGGGCGCGGACGGGGACGGCGCTCCCATTTCAACCCGAGGCATGGCGCGGCGAGTTGCCATCGCGGCAACGCCTCTCTAGTGTCCCGCGCGCCTGCGGCGCTGCCGCCCGGCCGGCCCTGCGAACGGGACGACCGGGCCGCAAAGCCGCCGGACACCGCCGCCGGAACAGGCCTTGCGAGCAAAAGATGATTGATCCCGCCCTTCCCGCCCACATGCGGCCCGACCGTTCCTTCCAGGCCCTGCTGCTGACCCTTCAGCGCTTCTGGGCGGACCAGGGCTGCGTGGTTCTCCAGCCCTACGACATGGAAGTGGGCGCCGGCACCTTCCACCCGGCCACCACCCTGCGGGCGCTCGGGCCGAAGCACTGGAAAGCCGCCTATGTGCAGCCCTCCCGCCGCCCCAAGGACGGCCGCTATGGCGAGAACCCCAACCGCCTGCAGCATTATTACCAGTTCCAGGTGATCCTGAAGCCGTCCCCGGACAACCTGCAGGAGCTGTACCTGAAGTCGCTTGCGGCCATCGGCGTGGACCTTGGCCTGCACGACGTGCGCTTCGTGGAGGACGACTGGGAGAGCCCGACGCTGGGCGCCTGGGGCCTGGGCTGGGAATGCTGGTGCGACGGCATGGAGGTGTCGCAGTTCACCTATTTCCAGCAGGTGGCCGGCATCGAGTGCGCCCCCGTCTCCGGCGAACTGACCTATGGGCTGGAGCGCCTCGCCATGTATGTGCAGGGGGTCGAGAACGTCTACGACCTCAATTTCAACGGCCGCGAGGGGCCTGAGAAGATCAGCTACGGCGACGTGTTCCACCAGGCCGAGCAGGAATATTCGCGGCACAATTTCGAGGCCGCGGACACCGACATGCTGCTGGAGCAGTTCCGCATGGCCGAGAAGGCCTGCCACAAATACCTCGCCTTCGGCGACAAGGGCGAGAAGCACGACATGGCGCTGCCGGCCTATGACCAGTGCATCAAGGCCTCCCACGTCTTCAACCTGCTCGACGCGCGCGGCGTGATCTCGGTGACCGAGCGGCAGAGCTACATCCTGCGGGTGCGCGAGCTAGCGAAGGCCTGCGGCGCCGCCTGGCTCAAGACGGCGGCCGGCGGCGCGGAGGCTGCGCCCATCGGCTGAAGGGCTGTTTATACCCTCTGTGAATTTGAGCCGAGTGGTTTATACCAAATCGCCGGTTTGGTATAAACCACGTCCCCCGGATTAAACGAATGAAGAAAGCGGACTTCGAGGATTCACCGAGCGGAACCCTCGTTCTTACGGAGCGCGGACAATACGCTTTCGTGCCCAATCCGCTGCCGCCCGCGCTCGACCCCAGACTTCTGGCGGACCTGAACACTCCGCTCGCGGAAGCCGCCGCGGCGGTGGGAGAGCTGAACGGCCTGGGCCGCCTTATGCGGAATCCCTATCTTCTCATCCGTCCGCTGCAAGCCCAGGAGGCCCTCACCTCGTCCAGCATGGAGGGCACCTACACCACGCTGGACGACCTTCTTCTGGTGGAAGCCGGCGCCGACGCTCCGGTCCGCGCGGCCGACACGCAGGAAGTACTGAACTACCGCCTGGCGCTGACCGAGGCCATTGCGAGCCTCGCCAAAATTCCGCTTTCGCTCCGCACCCTGCGGCAGGCCCATGCCCAGCTGCTCAGCGGGGTGGCCCGGCACAGGGGGGCCGCCGCGCGCGCTGGCGAGTTCAAGCAGCACCAGAACTTCATCGGCGCCTACGAGATCGAGAAGGCCCGCTTCATCCCGCCGCCGCGCGCACAAGCCCTCGCGTGCCTCGACGATCTGGAGCGCTTCCTGCATCGCGAAAACCGGCAGGGCCTCCATCCGCTCATCGACGCCGCGCTGATCCACTACCAGTTCGAGACCATCCACCCCTTCTCCGACGGCAACGGCCGCGTCGGGCGGATGCTCATCACGCTCCATCTCGTCGCCTCCGGGGCGATGCGGCACCCCATCTTGTATCTCAGCCCAGTGCTGGAAGGTCGGAAGGACGAGTATATTGATCGCATGTATGCCGTCTCGAAAGCCGGCGATTGGGCCGGATGGATCAGCTTCTTCCTCGAGATGGTGGTGCAAGCCGCGCGCTCGGCCTGCACCACTGCGGACAGGCTTCTGGCGGTCGAGCAGGATTACCGCTCCCGTCTCCAGCAGGCCGGCCGCTCGGCGAACCTGCTCGGCATCGTGGATCTGCTGTTCCAGACCCCAATCCTGAGCATTCCCCAGATCGCCGAGCATCTGGGCGTGACCTATCCCGCGGCCCAGAAAAACGTCCGGCATCTGGTCGATGCCGGCGTCCTGCAAGAGATGAGCGGCACCAGCAATCCACGGTATTTCGTCGCCCGCGACATCCTCAACGTCATCTCCGGTATTGATCACGCCCATGCCCGACCTTCTCATTGAACTCTTCTCCGAGGAAATCCCCGCCCGCATGCAGGCCCAGGCGGCCGAGCAGCTGAAAAAGCTCGTCACCGACGATCTGGTGGAACGGGGCCTGCTCTATGAGGGCGCGAAGGCCTTCGTGACCCCGCGCCGGCTGGCGCTGGCGGTGCACGGCCTGCCCGGCCGGCAGGCGGACCAGCGCGAGGAGAAGAAGGGCCCGCGCGTGGGCGCGCCGGAAGGCGCCATCGCCGGCTTCCTGAAATCGGCGGGGCTTGCCTCCATCGATCAGGCCACGGTGCAGAGCGACCCCAAGAAGGGCGATTTCTACGTGGCCGTGGTGGAAAAGCCCGGCCGCCCCACCCCGGAGGTGATCGCCGAGATCATCCCCGCCATCATCCGCCGCTTCCCCTGGCCGAAATCCATGCGCTGGGGGTCTGGCTCCCTGCGCTGGGTGCGGCCGCTGCATTCCATCCTCTGCACCTTCGGGGCGGAGGGGGACGAGCCGGAGGTGGTGGTGTTCGAGGTGGACGGCATTGTCTCCTCCAACGTCACCTTTGGCCACCGCTTCCTTGCCCCGGCGCCCCTCACGGTGAAGCGGCTGGACGACTGGATGGCCAAGCTCGAGGCCGCCAAGGTGGTGGTCGACCGCGACCGCCGCAAGGACATCATCCTCAACGACGCCAAGGACCTGGCGCTCGCCGCCGGCCTTGAGCTGGTGGAGGACGAGGGCCTTTTGGACGAGGTGTGCGGGCTGGTGGAATGGCCCGTGGTGCTCATGGGATCGTTCGAGGAGCGCTTCCTGGACATCCCGGACGAGGTGATCCGCGCCACCATCCGCGCCAACCAGAAGTGCTTCGTGCTGAAGAACCCGAAGACCGGGCGCCTCGCCAACCGCTTCCTGCTCATCTCCAATCTGGTGGCGAGCGACGGCGGCAAGGCCATCGTCGCCGGCAACGAGCGCGTCATCCGCGCGCGGCTGTCGGACGCCAAGTTCTTCTGGGATACGGACCGGGTGAACGGGCTGGAAAGCCGGATGCCCAAGTTCCAGTCCATCACCTTCCACGAGAAATTGGGCTCGCAGGCCGAGCGCATCGAGCGCATCCGCCGCCTCGCCGTGGAGATCGCGCCGAAGGTGGGCGCGCAGCCGGCTTTGGCCGAGGAAGCCGCGCTCTACGCCAAGGCCGACCTGCTCACGGAAGTGGTGGGCGAGTTCCCCGAGCTTCAGGGCCTCATGGGCCGCTATTATGCTGAGGGCGAGAACCTGCCCCCGGAAGTCGCCGCCGCCTGCGAAGAGCACTACAAGCCCCAGGGTCCCGGCGACCGGGTGCCCACCGCGCCGGTCTCCATCGCCGTGGCGCTGGCCGACAAGATCGACACTCTGGTGGGCTTCTGGGCCATCGACGAAAAGCCCACCGGAAGCAAGGACCCCTACGCGCTGCGCCGGGCGGCACTGGGGGTGATTAGGATTGTGCTGGAGAATGGGCTGCGGGTGCGGCTGTCTGCGCCTTTACTGGTCAGCGACTCCCGTGACTGGGGCGAAACACGTCTTATTCACTCGCGTGCATTTGGCGATCTCGTCTTGCCTGTGCACTTGATCGACCTCCTCGCCTTCTTCGCCGACCGGCTGAAAGTCCACCTGCGCGAGCATGGCGCGCGCCATGACCTCGTGGATGCCGTCTTCGCCCTGGAGGGCCAGGACGACCTGTTCCTGCTGGTGGACCGCATGACGGCGCTGGCCCGCTTCCTCGATACCGAGGACGGCAAGACGCTTTTGGCCGGCTATCGCCGCGCGGTGAACATCCTGCGCATCGAGGAGAAGAAGGACGGCCGCGCCTTCACCGGCCCCACCAATGCCGCCCTGCTGAAGGAGCCGGCCGAGGAGCGCCTCGCCGCCGCCATCGACGATGTGAAGCCCCGCGTCGCCGCCGCCGTCGCGGCCGAGGATTTCGCCGCCGCCATGACCGCGCTGGCCGATTTGCGCGCCCCCGTGGACGCCTTCTTCGAGGCAGTCACGGTGAATGATCAAGACCCCGCGCTGCGCGAGAACCGCCTGAAGCTGCTGGATGAAATCCGCGCCGCCACCCGCGGCATCGCCGATTTCGACCGCATCGGCGGCTGAAGCTCCGCCTCCGCGCTCCGGCCGCCCGCGCCGCTCAACAAAAAGCCCCGGAGCAGCGCTCCGGGGCTTTTCCGTCAGGCGGGCGAGCGCGGATCAGCCGCGGGTGCGGGCGCGCACCATGAAGTCGTCATAGGTGAACTCGACAATCTGCCACCACAGATAGGCGTTGTTGCGGAACGCCTTCATGTCTTCGTAGACCTTCTTGAAGTCTTCGTTCTTGGCGGCGATGTCATCATAAAGCTGGTGCGACGCCTTGTAGGCCGCCTCCATGACGTCGTTGGGGTAGCGGCGCAGTTGGGTGCCGGCCTTCACGAGGCTCTGGATGGCCACCGGATTCTTGGCGTCATAGCTGGCAAGCATGCTCTCGTTGGCCTGCGCCATGGCGGAGGTGAGCGCCGCGCGGTAGGCCTTCGGCAGCTCGGCCAGCTTCTCCTGGTTGACGAAGAAGTTGAGGGCCGCCGAGCCCTCCCACCAGCCGGGGAAGTAGTAATACTGCGCCACCTTGTAGAGGCCAAGGCGCTCGTCGTCGTAGGGACCGACCCATTCGGCGGCGTCGATGGTGCCCTTTTCCAGCGCCGGATAGATGTCGCCGCCGGCGAGCTGCTGCGGCACCACGCCGAGCTTGGCCAAAACCTGCCCGCCGACGCCGGCGATGCGCATCTTGAGGCCCTGCAGATCGGCCACGGTCTTGATTTCCTTGCGGAACCAGCCGCCCATCTGGCCGCCGGTGTTGCCGCCGGGGAACATCACCACGCCGTACTTCTTGTAGAAGTCGTTCATCAGCGTCAGCCCGTTCCCGAACAGGAACCAGGCATTGATCTGGCGGGCGTTGAGGCCGAACGGCACGGCGGTGCCGAAGCCGAAGGTGGGGTCCTTGCCCACGTAGTAGTAGGAGGCCGAGTGGGACATCTCGACCGTCTTGTTCTGGGTGGCATCCAGCGCCTGCAGGCCGGGGACGATCTCGCCCGCCGAGAACACCTGGATCTGGAACTTGCCGTCGGTAATTTCGGCCACCTGCTTCGCCATCAGCTCGGCGGCGCCATAGATGGTGTCCAGCGACTTGGGGAAGGACGACGTGCAGCGCCACTTCACTTCGGGCGCCGACTGGGCGATGGCCGGCATGGCGACAGCGGCAGACGCGGCAACGCCCGCACCGGCGGCGGTCAGGAAATCACGGCGTTTCATGGATGGCTCCCTAGGCATCTTTCAGCGGCGCAGCCTCTCGCTAGGGCTGGCATACCGCTGTTCTAGAGCACCCGGTCACCAGCTGGCAACGCACGCCGACGGGATCGCGGCCCGTCTTATCCTAAAGGCAAATAAGCTTGGCCGCATGGGCGCCTCGGGCGGCAGCCGCCGCGGCTGGGCCGTGCCCCGCCGCGGCGGCCCATCGCCTCACTCGATGACGATGCGCGGGGCCTGCTTGCCGGACGCGGTGACCCGATCCAGCGCCGCCTTCACGCCCTGCGCCACATGGCGATAGGCGGCGGCCTGCGGGCTCTCGGGATCCGAGACCACGATGGGCAGGCCGGCGTCCGACATTTCGCGGATGCGCATGTGGAGCGGGATCTCGCCCAGGAAGGGCACGCCCATCTTGTCCGCCTCGGCATGGGCGCCGCCATGGCCGAAGATGTCGGAGCGGCCGCCGCAATGGGGGCAGATGAAGTGGGACATATTCTCCACCACGCCGAGAATGGGAATGTTCACCTTCTCGAACATGGCGACGCCGCGCCGCGCATCGATGAGGGCGAGGTCCTGCGGGGTGGAGACGATGACCGCGCCGGCGAGATTCACCTGCTGGGCCATGGTGAGCTGGGCATCGCCGGTGCCGGGGGGCATGTCCACCACCAGCACGTCGAGGGGGCCCCACTTCACTTCCTTCAGCATCTGGGAGATGGCTGACATGACCATGGGTCCGCGCCAGATCATGGGCGTGTCTTCCTCCACCAGGAAGCCGATGGACATGAGCTGGAGGCCGAAATTCTCCAGCGGGATCATGGTGCGGCCGTCTTCCGTGGTCTCCGGCTTCTGGGCGACGCCGGAAAGGCGCGGCACCGAGGGGCCGTAGATGTCGGCATCCAGCAGGCCCACCTTCAGGCCCATGTCGCGCAAGGCGAGGGCGAGGTTGATGGAGGTGGTGGACTTGCCCACGCCCCCCTTGCCCGAGGCCACCGCGATGATGGAGGCGACGCCGGGCACCGAGATACCGCGCGGGGCCGGCGCGCCGTGGCCGTGGCCATGTCCGTGCCCGTGCCCGTGGGCGGCTTGGGGCGCGGGGGCCGGCGGGGCCATCTTGCGCTCGGCGGTGAGGGTCACCAGCGCCGAGACGACGCCGGGAACGGCCTTCACCGCATCCTCGGCGGCGGCGCGCACGCCTTCCCAGGCGCGGGCCTGGGCCGGGTCCACATTGATGGAAAGATAGACCTTGCCCGCGGTGACCACCACGCCGGAGAGGGCAGGCGACACCGAGAGGGCGACGCCCTCCGGAGTGCGCACCGAGGCGAGGGTGGAGCGGACCAGGTCTTCGCTGAGTTCGGCTGTGTTGCTCATGGTCTCAACTCTGTTGCCGGTCTCCCGCGCCGTCGAATGTTCCGGGGCAGGCGCGCGGGCCCGGTTTGGAATGAATAGAAGTTTCCAATTGATTCGCATGGCAGGCTTCAACTGCAAAGCACGAGATATGGGCGGTGATCATTCTTTGGGCAAGGGGAGGGGTGTCGCGGAACGATCTGTGTCGGGAAAGAAGCGCCGTTGCTAGCCACCCTGAGCCAGCCGGCTCCCTCTCCCGCTTGCGGGGGAGGGCTGGGGAGGGGGCAGGCCCGCGCCACCATCCACGTCTGTACGCATTGGAGGCACCGTTGCCCCCACCCTGCCCTCCCCCGCACGCGGGAGAGGGTTCATACCGTTCTGGGTCGTGCAGCAATTTTTACTACCGGCGGCCCATCCTAACACCTACCCGCCCGGCCCCAGCGCGCGGGCTATGTCGGCCTGAAGCTACAGCAGCAGGTCGGCTTCGAAGAAGGGGTTGCGCTTGAGCCAGCCGGTGTTGCGCCACGAGGGATGCGGCAGCGTATAGACCGCCGCCGGACGCGCCTTGGGCGGCGCGCATCTGCCGCATCCACCGCAGCGTTCAACTCACCCACCGGTTGATAACGATCTGCGACTCGCCTACTCAGGAACGGGTTCGGCGACAGGTGCTGCATGATCTCGAACGGGTCGATCGGAGTGGCCGGCGCCGGCAGCATCGGCTGCTTTGTCGGCGGAATGTGCGCTGCTTCAGGTCGCCGCACGGCCTTGCTGGGGCGCCAGCGCATCATCAGCGAAATCCAGACCCATGGGCTGCGGTTGACGAGCCCCGAAGGTCTGGATCGAAAGGTCGGATCGCATCAGCTGATCCTCTCGGAAGCCCCCGAAATCCTGCACGATGCCGCGGTGGTGCTCGTTACGGTCAAAAGCCGAGATACCGCCGAGATGGCGGATGTCATTGCAAGGCATGCGCCCGCGGATGCGATCATCGTCAGTCTGCAGAACAGCGTCGGCAACGTTGCCGTGCTGCGCGAGCGATTGCCGGGGCGGCAGGTGCTGGCGGGAATGGTGCCTTACTATGTGATCGCCGCCGGCGAAGGGCAATATCGTCGCGCCATGAGGGGCGACATACTCCTGGAGCAGGATGGCAACCGCACTGCTGGGCAGCTTTCAGCGCCGGGCCTTGTTGTGCGTCCGCACCCGGACATCACCGGGGTGCAGTGGTTCAAGCTGCTGATCAATCTCAACAATGCGATCAACGCATTGGCGGATTTGCCCATGAGCCGGCAGTTCGCACGGCGGGCCTGGCGCATGCTCCTGGCGGATCAGATGCTGGAAGCCCTCGCCGTCCTTCAGGCGAAGGGCATCAAGCCGGTGTCGTGGACGCCGGTCCCTGCAAGCTGGACACCCCATGTCCTGCGGCTGCCCGATGCCGTATTTGCGCTGATGGGGGGAGCCATCAAGACCGATCCCGAGGCCCGCTCCTCCATGTGGGACGACCTCAAGCTGAGACGCCCGACGGAGATCGACCACCTGCAGGGGCTGATCATGGCCATGGCCGATGAGTGCGGCCTGAAGGTTCCGCTCACCCGCCGCATTCATGCGTTGATCAAACGTGCGGAGGCCGAGGCGAAGGGCTCCCCCGGGCTGACGCCGGAACAAATTCGCCCATAGACCGAGCTGAAGGGCGATGCACCAATCATATGCCGCTTGAGGTCACCCCGCCCCGCCCCAGCGCGCGGGCCATGTCGGCTTGAAGCTGCGGCAACAGGTCGGCTTCGAAGAAGGGGTTGCGCTTGAGCCAGCCGGTGTTGCGCCACGAGGGATGCGGCAGGGTATAGACCGCCACCGGGTGCGCCAGCGCCATGCCGGCGGCGCGCACCTCGCGCCAATGGTGCACGGTCTGGGTCAGGCTCGCCTTCAGGTGGGCGCCTAGGCCGAGCCGCGCCAGATGATAGGCCTGCGCCGGGCGGCCCACCGCCAGGATCAGCCGGAACGCCGGGAGTGTCGCGAACAACGCATCGTGCCATGTGGCCGCGCATTCGCGCCGGGGCGGCAGGTCGCCGCCAGCCGCGTCCTGCCCCGGAAAGCAGAAACCCATGGGGGCGATGGCGATGCGGGCGGCGTCATAGAATTCCTCGTCGCTGACGCCCATCCATTGCCGCAGCCGGTCGCCCGAGGCATCGGTGAAGGGCCGCCCGCTGGCATGCACCTTGGTGCCGGGCGCCTGGCTCGCCACCAGGATGGCGGCCGTGGCCGACACCCGCAGCACCGGGCGCGGTTCGTGGGGAAGCGGGGTGGCGCGGGGCGCCTCGACGCACACCCGGCAGGCGCGGATGCGCGCCACCAAAGCGGCGAGGGCGGCGGGATCGCTCCCGGCCTCAGATGTCGAGTTCCAGCCCATCCTCGGCCACGATGAAATGGGTGGGGTCCACCTCCCCCCGGTGCGCCCACATCTCGTCGCCCATGTGGGTGAGCAGGATGCGCCGCGCCCCAAGCTCGGCGCGCCGGTCGGCGATGGTGCGGTAGGCGAGATGGCCGTAAGGCAGGCCGTCGAAGGCGAAGCTCTCGCAGATGAACAGGTCCGCCCCGTGGGCAATGGGCAGCAGCACATCGGTCCACTGGGTGTCGCCGGAGAAGGCGAGGGTGCGCGTCCCGTCCTCCAGCCGCAGCGCGGTGGACGGCGCGCCGGAGGGATGCACCACGGCGGCGGTGGTCAGGGTCAGGGGGCCGTGGCGTGTGGTGGAGCCGGGCTCCACCTCGGTCACGCTCCAGGCAAATCGCCAGTCGATCTCCCCCATGCCGGGGAACAGCACCTCCATGGCCGCCGTCAGCCGCGCCCGGGTTCCGGGCGGGCCGACGATGGCCAGCGGCCGCTCTCTCAGATGGACATACTGCCCATCCAACAGGAGGAATGGAATACCGCCGAAGTGATCTCCATGAAGGTGGCTGACGAACACCGTGTCGATGTCCGCCGAACGGATGTTGAACCTGTGGACGTTCACGAGGGCGCTGGCCCCGAAGTCGAGGGTGGCGGTCACCGCCCCGGCGGTCAGCAGGAAGCAGCTGTTGCCGCGCCCGCCGGAGCCGAAGGCGTCGCCGCAGCCAACCACCTTTAGCCTCATGACTTCAAGCCTTTGCACTCGGCCGGGCCGAGACCGCCCCATGCCAGCGGGCCAAATTTTCGTGGGTGGGCTCCAGCGCCACCCGGATCACCCGCATGAAATCCACAGCCACCAGAAGCGTGATGTCCGCCACCGTGAAGCGATCGCCCGCCAGATAGTCCCGGCCGGCCAGGGCGTCGTTGAAAAAGTCTAGCCCCGCTAATACCTTGGGCTTGTTCGCTTCACCCCATTCGGGCACCTGCGGCACTTCCATGGCGGCCATGCCGGGGTTGAGGTGCCTGAGAACCATCATGATGGGATAGAGCAGGTCCAGCTCCACCCGCCGCTGCCACATTTCCACCAGCCCTTGCTCCTGCGGGGTATGGCCGAACAGGTTGGGCTCGGCCTGCAACGCTTCGAAATAGCGGCAGATGGCCATGGTTTCGCAGATGACGGTGCCGTCATCCAACTCCAGCGCGGGCACGCGCTGGCGGGGATTGAGGCGGGTGAAGTCATCCGACTTCTGCTCCAGCTTGGCGAGATCCACCTGGACCGTGGGCACCGAAATGCCCTTTTCCGCCAGGAAGATGCGGACGCGGCGCGGATTCGGCGCGCGATTCGAATCGTAAAGCTTCATGCTCGTGGCGCCTCCAGCCCCGCCTCTTTTGTCCAGCGAAAGACCACGCCTTTTCCAGCCGTGCAAGGCCCTCCGGAGGAGTGGCGGAAGGCGGAGGCATGCGGCTGCGGCAAACCTCCGCCAGCCCTCTCCGCCGGCCTTCGCCCCCTCAGGACCCGCGCGGATGGGCGGCGCGCCAGTCGACCGGCGGCTCAAAGCTGGCGCCCCAGATACCCCGCCCCGCCGCCCGCGCCTCGGCCGCGGCATCCGCATAGGCGCGGCCGAGATAGGCCACCGCAAAGCCCTGCCGCGCCACGTGTTCCGCCAGATCCACACCGCCGGCCCGGCACTGCGCCAGCGGCCGGCCATACTTGTCGCGCCGGGATGCGGCGCAGGTCACCGGCCCGGCACGAAGCGCCTCCTGAAGCACCCGGCGGGCCGCCTCGCCGCAAGCCCAGGGCCGCCCCGCCCGCATGCACTCCTGCTTCAGCTCCGGCGCGTCGATGCCGGTGAGCCGCACACGGGTGCCGGCGAGATCCAGCGTGTCGCCGTCCACAGCAAATGCATGCCCCTCCAGCATTTCCTCCCGGTTGAGCAGGTCCGCCAGAAGCGCGAGCGCGCCCAGGATCAGCGCCGCCAGCAGGATGTCCTTGATACGCATGGGCGGCCCTGAATGGTTAAGCGGGCGGACTTTCGGCGAAGGTCCGTTAACCCCCCATTAACTGCGATGGCCCCAGGAGTTGGAAACGCGTTATCCGTCTGGCCCGGCGCTGGTCCCTTGAAGGGGGCGCGCCGTCCGCGAAGGGCTCCTGCCGCATGTCCGGCCCCTTTTGCCCCCCGCTCGACGCCGCCGCCTGCTCCCCGCCGGAGCCCGCGGCGCAGGCGGACGGACTCCCGCTGCCACTCCCCCTCGCCCTCCCCCTTGCCCTCCCCTTGCCCCGCCCTGCCCGCAGCCTTGCCGGTCCATGGCTCGTGGCCGGTCTCGGAAGCTTCGGGCTGGCGCTGGCCGGCGGGGCCCTGGCCGGCAGCGCCGGAGCGGTAGCCGGAGGCGCGGCGGCTGCGATCGCCGCGAGCCTCCTCGTCCTGCGTTCGCGGCGTCTGGAGGCGGCGGTGCGCGCGGCCGAGGCCCGTGCCGATGCGGCGGAGGCGGCGGCGCGGCAGGCGATCGCGGAAAACCTCGCCAAATCCCGGTTCCTGGCCGAGATGAGCCATGAGCTGCGCACCCCCCTCAACACGGTGATGGGCTTTTCCGAGATGATGGCGGACGAGGTGCTCGGCCCCCACCGGGTGCAGGCCTATGGCAGCTATGCGCGCGACATCCACGCGTCGGGGCAGCATCTCCTGGCCCTCGCCGACGACCTGCTCGACCTCGCCCGCATCGAAAGCGGCCACCGCACCCTCATGGAAACGCCGGTGCGGCTCGATGCTTTGGCGGAGGATTGCGTCGCCATGATGCGGCCCCTGGCCTCCGGCGCCCGCGTGACCCTGACCGCTGACGTGCAGGGAACGCCGCGCCTGTGGGGCGACGAGCGGGCGCTGCGCCAGATCGCCCTCAACCTCTTGGCCAACGCCGTAAAGTTCACGCCGCACGACGGCTCGGTGCGGCTTCTCGCCGGCATCGGGACGCAGGGCATGCCCTTCGTCGCGGTGGAGGATACGGGGCCGGGCATCGCCGAACGCGAGTTGCCGCTGGGGGCGGCCCATCCGCGGGAAAGCCGTCTCGACCTCAGCACCGGCCGCGGCGCCGGGCTGGGGCTTGCCATCGTGCGCGGCCTTGCGGGCCTCCACGGCGGCGCGCTGACGCTGGAGCGGCGGCCGGGTGGCGGCACGCGGGCCGAGGTGACCTTTCCGCCGGCGCGCGCCCTTCAGTCCTGAGCGTTCAGCCCTCGGAAACCCCGGCCTCGGCAAAGGTAGCCATGCCGCGATGGCAAGCCACCGCCGCCTTCACCACACCGATGGCCAGCGCCGCGCCGGAGCCTTCGCCCAGCCGCATGTCGAGGTCGAGGATGGGGCGAAGGCCCAGCCGGTCGAGCAGCACGCGGTGCGCCTTCTCCGCCGAGACATGGCCGGCGAGGCAATGATCGAGGGACGACGGGTCGAGGGCATGCAGCACGGCGGCGGCGGCGGTGACCACGAAGCCGTCCAGCACCACCGGCACCTTTTCGTGCCGCGCGGCGATGATGGCGCCGGCGATGGCCGCCACCTCACGCCCACCGAGCCGGCGCAGCACTTCCAGCGGATCGGACAGATGGTCCTTGTGGAAGGCCACCGCATCGCGCACCGCCGCGATCTTGCGCTCCAGCACCTCGCCGGACGCGCCGGTGCCGGTGCCCACCCACTCCTCGGCCGTGCCGCCATAGAGCCCGTGGCACAAGGCGGCGGCGATGGTGGTGTTGCCGATGCCCATCTCGCCGAGGCACAACAGATCCGACCCGCCGGCGATGGCCTCCATGCCGAAGGCCATGGTGGCCGCGCAGGCCTTCTCGTCGAGGGCGGCGCCCTGGGTGATGTCGGGGGTGGGATAGTCGAGGGCGAGGTCGAACACCCGCAGACCGGCGTCGAAGGTGGCGCAGATTTGGTTCACGGCTGCCTTGCCGGCGGTGAAGGTGGCCATCATCTGCTTGGTCACCGCGCCGGGATAGGGCGAGACGCCGCGATCGGCGATGCCGTGGGTGGCGGCGAACACCGCCACCATGGGCCGGTTCACGGTCGGCATGGAATTGCCCTGCCAGGCGGCGAGGTGGGCGGCGATGGCCTCCAGCCGGCCCAGTGCACCCAGCGGCTTCACCAGCTGTTCCTGCCGCGCCACCGCCGCCTCGCGCGCGCCCTCGGACGGGCCGGGCATGGTGGCGACGAGCTGGCGGATATCGTCGAAGGGCAGGCCGGATTCGCTGGGGTACATGAGCAGGCTACCTGAAGCGGCGCGCGGGCGGGGTGCCCGGCGCGGAAACGGAACGCCGCTGCATAGAGCCAAAGCGCGTGCGCGCGAAGGGGGCAGACGGGCGAACCGCAGCGGGCGAGGCCGCGCCTTGCGCCCGAAAGGTGCGCCTTCAGGCCCGCCGATGGATCATCCCGGAGCGCTTGGCGGGCAGCACCGGCAAAGACCATGCCCGCCGCGCGCTGCCGACCCCGGGTTGCCGTCCCGCTCAGCGCTCGCTTTGCGACTGCGCCACGTGGTCGCGCAGCTCCTGGAGCGAGGCGAAGCGCACCACGCCATCGGGCAGGTCGGCCTGGATGGAGCCGTCCGAATAGAGCGTATAGGCCATGCCGCCGACGATGCCGGACTTCAGGATGCGCGGCTCCTCCGGCTCGCGGCGGGGCGGCGGAGGGGGGGGCACCACAGGAGCCGGCGGCTGGTCGGGAGCGGGACGGGCCGGGCGCGGCGGCGGCTCGTAGCCGGTGCGCGGACGCGGCGGGGCGGGGGGCGGCGTCACCCCGGACGAGGGCTGGGGCTGGGGCTGGGGCGGCGACTGGGGCTCGCCCCGGCGTTGGAGCCGCTGGCGGCGCGCCTCCAGCATGGGATCGGCGGTTTCGGCATCCGGCTCGGCCGGCGGCGGGAGCGGGGCGTTGCGGGGCGGCGGCGCGATGCGCTCGCGGGTCTCCACCGGGGGCAGCGCGGCCGGGGCAGGCGCGGCGGAAATGGCCTCCGGCTCCGGCGGCACAAGATCGTCCACGCTGAGGCGGGCCTGGGCGCCGCGGCCGCCGACGCGGGGCGGATAGGTGCCTTCGGCGGCGCCTTCAGCGCTGGGATAGGCCCGCTCGACCTGCTGGGAGAGACGCTCAAGCTGGCGCAGTACCAGCCCCATGGCGGTGATGACGAACCCGCCCGAGGCCGCCACCGCGCCGGTGGTGATCAGCGAATTGCCGAAGGTGGACTGGTAGATGACGACGCCGAGCGCGATCACCACAAGCCCGGCCAAAGCGATCAGAACGCCGAGAAGGACCAGGAACCACCACATCTCGCACCCACTCCCGCTTGCCGGCCTCAGGGCCGCTATACACCAAAGGTGGTACCTCGCCGGGAAAATCGGCCGCATCATGGTTGTTTGAAGGCAGGCGCCACCCTATCTAGGTGCTCGCTCGGACATGTCGTATACCCGGTATGGCGCCGGGGCAGCGATTTCGCCCCGAGCACGACGCCGGATAGATTGCGGAGATGTTTCATGTCCTTCACGCTGCCCGAACTGCCTTATGCCTATGACGCCCTCGCCCCCTACATGTCGCGCGAGACACTGGAATACCACCACGACAAGCACCACCTCGCTTACGTGAACAATGGCAACAATCTCCTAAAGGGAACTGAATTTGAAGGAAAAACCCTTGAGGAGATCGTCGTGGGCTCGTTCGGCAAGAACGCCCCGCTCTTCAACAATGCCGGCCAGCACTACAACCACCTGCATTTCTGGAACTGGATGAAGCCCAACGGCGGCGGCGCCATCCCCGGCGAGATCGAAAAGAAGATCATCGAGGACATCGGCTCGGTCGATAAGTTCAAGGAAGACTTCATCGCCGCCGGCGTCGGCCAGTTCGGCTCGGGCTGGGCCTGGCTCGCCCTCAAGGACGGCAAGCTCGTGGTGCTCAAGTCCCCGAACGGCGAGAACCCGCTGGTGCAGGGCGCGACCCCCATCCTCGGCGTCGACGTGTGGGAGCACTCCTACTACATCGACTACCGCAACCGTCGCCCCGACTACCTCAAGGCCTTCGTGGACCATCTCGTGAACTGGGACTACGTGGCGGAACTGTACAGCAAGGCTGTCTGATCCGACCAGTCCTGCACCTTTCGCCTCCCGGCACACGCCGGGAGGCCCTTCGCCGACAAAGCAAATTGCCCGGGCAATTCTTTTCTTGATGGTGAACGATACAGCGCCGGAAAGATGATCCAGGCACCTCTCCTTGCGTCGCGGAGACGATCCGCCGCAATTTCACACCGGATTTGCCTCAAAATTTTGCATTGCACAGCATAATTTTGTTGCGATTGGACGCTACTCCATCTTAGCTGTGACGCCTTCCACCGACTGAGGTAGAATAGTAATCTACCCTGAGGGCCATAAACCTTTTGGCTTCAACCGGTGGGTGTGCACGGGAAGAATTGGTCGTCCGTCGGGGTTCTCCTTTCATGCCGTTCCTAGAGATCGATCGTCGGCCAGGCGCGGTTGCGGATGCCTGTGCCGTCATTCTGCTTGCGGCCGTAACCGTCATCGCCGCCCTCACCTTCTCCGATTACGGGCTCGGCTGGGATGACTTCACCCATTCCCAGTACGGCGACCTGCTGTACAATTACTTTTCATCCGGATTGACGCAGCGGAAGGTCTTTTCCTTCGTCAATCTGTATTATTACGGCGGCGGCTTCGACCTGCTCGCCGCCTCCCTCGCCAAGGCCATGCCCTTCGTGGACGTGTTCGACATCCGCCGCCTTTTGGGCGCTCTGGTGGGCATCGGCGGCTTCTTCATCGTCTGGCGCGTCGGGCGCCGCCTCGCCGGCCCGTGGGGCGGGTTCGCCGCCATGGCGCTGCTGATGATCTGCCCGCTGTTCTACGGGCACATCTTCATGAACGTGAAGGACGCGCCCTTCGCCGTGGCCGTCGCCGGCGTGCTCTACGCGACGGTGCGGGCGTTCGACGAATTCCCCAATCCCTCCCCGCGCACGGTGACCCTGTTCGGCCTGTCCCTTGGCCTTGCCATCGGCACCCGGGTGATGGGGCTCATGTGCGGCGTCTACATCCTTGCCGCCATCGGCTTCCTGGCCATCACGGAAGCCCGCCATCTGGGCCTGAAGCTGGCGCTGAAGCGCAGCCTCGGCTTTACCGCCCTCCTCGCCCTCGGCCTGCCGCTCGCCTATTTCGTGCTGGGCATCCTGTGGCCCTGGGGCGTGGCGGAACCGCTCAACCCGCTGGTTGCGCTGAAGTATTATTCCAACTTCTGGGAAGTGCCCTGGCGCGAGATGTTCGAGGGACGGCCGATCCTCGTGCCGGACATGCCGCGCTCCTATGTGCCCACCCTGTTCTCGGTGCAGATGCCGGAACTGTTCCTCGGCCTCGCCCTGGCCGGTGCGGCGGGAGCCGTGATGTCCGCCCTGTTCGGCCATGACACGCCGGCACGGCGCGCGCGGCTGGTGCTCGTCGTCACCGCCGCCTTCTTCCCGGTGCTGCTCACGGTGACGGCCCGGCCGGTGGTCTATAACGGCATCCGGCACTTCGTGTTCGTGACGCCGGCCCTGGCCCTGCTCGGTGGCGTCGCCGCCGGCTGGCTGTGGGACAAGGCGCAGCGCCTGCCGCGCCTCGCCCAGGGCGCCGTGGCCGCCGCCTTCCTGGTGGGCCTCGCCATGCCGGCAGCCGCCTTCCGCAACCTGCATCCTTATGAATACACCTACTACAACCATCTGGCGGGTGGCATTCAGGGCGCCGACAGCAAGTTCATGCTCGACTATTGGGGCCTCGCCTTCAAGCAGGCGACCGAAGAGCTTGACGAATATGTGGAGCAGCACCGCCGGTCCCTGCCGCAGGGCCGCAAGCTGAGGGTGGCGGTCTGCGGACCCTACTTCGCCGCCGCCGCCGAGCTGGGGCCGCGCTACGAAACCACCTATGACAGCCGCAACGCGGACTTCTATTTGCGCCTCGGCGAGTTCTACTGCGCCGACGTAAAGGCGCCGACACTGGTCAAGATCGAACGGGAAGGCGTCACCTACGCCACCGTCTTTGACGTGCGCGGCCGGCCCTTTCCCAGCGTGTTCGCCGCCGGGCAGTAATACCATCGGCCCCGGTCGTTGACCGATGCCGAGTGGGTCCGCTCAAGCGCCGCGCGGGCTTGATCCCCGCAGCCCCCAATGAAAAGAAGGCCGGGCACTTGCGTGCCCGGCCTTTTCGTTACGCGCCGTCGTCCGGCCTTCCGAGGTGGAGATACCCCGGACGGCAGATGGCCTCAGTTGCCCTTCAGCAGGTCCGGCACGGAGAGGAGGACGAACTCGTTGTCGTCATTCTTCTGCGGGCTGCGCCCGGCGGAGTACGGCAGGTTGTTGTCGTTGCCCACCACGATCTCGGTGGGGCTCACCACCACCACGTTCTCGATGGTGAAGAACGGCATGTCGAGCACACCCTCGGTGCCGCCCTGCCGCGCCTTGCCGTTGGGGTCCTTGATGGCGAGCAGGTCGATATAGCCCACCTTGCGCACCAGTTGGCCGGCGGTCTCGGGCGAGAACTCCACCTTGTAGACGCGCTTGAACTTCGCCGGCTTGTCGAAGCAGGTAGGCTCCACCTTGCCCTCGGCGCAGGCCTTGAAGCGCGAGCCTTCGAGGCTGTCGCGCTCGATGATGAGGCCGTGGGTGTCGTCGATCATGTTGAAGTCGCCGATGGCGTTGCCGGCGACGGCCAGCGGATATTTCCAGGACCGGCCGGTCCAGTCGCGCTTGGTGATATCGAACTCGACGATGCGCAGCACTTCGCTCTCGCCCACCTTCTCCTTGCCGCCGGTGGCCGCATCGAACAGCGGGCCTTCGAGCAGGGCATAGAGCTTGGTCTTGTCGGGGGAGAGGGCCATGCCCTCGAAGCCCTTGGAGCGATAGACGTTGAACGCCGCCTTGCCGTCCGGCGCGGAGGGGGTGCTGACCGCCGGATGATCGGGCGAGCGCGCCACCTTGCCGTCCACCTTGGTCTCGAACACGGCCTTCACCTTGCCGGCAAGGTCGGTCTCGATGAGGAAGGGGCCGAACTCCTCGCCGAACCAGATGCTGTCGCCGGCCACCTGGATCGATTCGAGGTCGAAGTCGGCGCCGGTGAGATAGCGCTTTTCGGTGCCCTCCATGACGATGGGATAGGGCACCTTCTTGTCCGGGTCGTGCAGGAAGATGGTGGCGACGCGCTCGATCTTGCCGTCCTTGAAATCCATCTTCAGGCGGTGGGCCATGAGCATGGCGTCGGGCGAGTTGGCCTTGGAGCCGAAGCCGTTGTCGGTGAGCACCCAGAACCGGCCATCGCCTTCCGCGACGATGCCGGAGAAGCCCTGCACCGGCTGGCCTTCGAACGGCAGGGACAGGCCGGTCTCGCGCGGGGCGGCCTTGTCGGAGAGGACGCTCACGCCCTTCACGCTGCCCACCTGGTCGATGCGCTTGCGGTCGGCATTGGTGAACTTGCCGGAGGTCTTCAGATCGGCGGGCGCGTCCGCCGGCGCGGCCACGAAGGTGGCGGCGGGCAGCACCGCCTGTCCCACCAGCACCGCCGGATGGGCGGTTCCTTCCGCCGAGGCAGCCTTGTCGGAGGTCGCCTTGTCGGAGGTCGCCTTGTCGGAGGCAGCCTTGTCCTGGGCGAAGACCGGCGTGGCCAGGGCGACGCCGGCGAGCAGCGCGAGGGCAAGCGATTTCAGGGGAAACGATTTCAGGGTGCGCATGGGGAAAACCTCCCGAGGGTCCGATGCACACACCACCTGCCGCTCAAGCGTTGACGGCCCGGCGACAGGCCGACGACACTTCCGTAACGTTCGCCTATCGGTGCCTCAGATCCACTTCAGCTTCCGGAACAGCCACAGCAGGACAAAGCCCAGCACCAGCATGGCGATGGCCAGCGCCCAGAAGGCCTCGGGATCGGTGTTGCCGGGAATGCCGCCCACATTCATGCCGAACATGCCGGAAATCAGCGTCATGGGCGCGAACACCACGGTCACCACCGCGAGCACGAGCATGGACTTGTTCATCTGCTCGGCGCGGGTATCCACCATCTGCTCGCGGATGATGCCGGCCCGCTCGCGCACGCTGTCCAGTTCCTCGGCGAAGCGCGTCACCCGGTCGGCGGCATCGCGCAGGCGGTTCCTGTCCTTCGGCCCCATCCAGGGGTCGTCCTCCAGGGCGAAATGGTTGAGCGCCTCGCGCTGGGGGGAGATGTGACGGCGCAGCTTGACGGCGACGCGGCGCAGGACGGCGATCTTCGGCAGCATCTCGGAGGCGACGATGGACAGCACGGTGTCCTCCAACTCGTCGGCCTCGTCGATGAGCTTGTCCACCACGGCGTCCACCCGCTCAACGAGGCGCGTGGACAGGTCGGCCACGAACTCCCCCTGCGAGCGCGGGCAGCGGCCACGGGTGAGCGCATCCTCGAAATCGGCGATGGCGGACAGGAAATCGTGCTGCACCGAGAGCACGCGCTGCTCATCCACCCACAGATGCACGGTGATCAGCTCTTCCGGCAGGGCATTGCGCTGCAGGTTGATGCCGCGCAGGGAGAGCAGCGAGCCCTCCGTAAAAATGGCGCACCGCGGCCGGCAATCTCCTTCGGCGATGCACTCCACCACCGAGGGATCGAGGCCGCTCTCCCGCCGCAGCCAGGTCTGCGGCGCGTACTCCAGATAGCGGAAATGCAGCCAGATGAAGCCGCCGTTGGGCGCCGGCTCGGCCAGCGCCTTATCGAGCGGCAGACGGGTTGCCCCGCCCCGACCGTCGAATAGCCATGCCGAGAGCAGGCCCTCGGCATCGGTTTTGAGCGCAGGGCGTTCCATGGGGGCGTCCTCTGGGCGTCTGGAGGCTACGTCTGGCGCATGCTGGCGGGCGTTCCGCCGAACTGGCCCGGCCTTCCTCGCACGATTGCGCGCCGCACAAAAGTGGGCGCGCAACGTCAGGTGCAAGAGATCGCGCCGGTGGCGCCGGCCCTCAGGCGAGGGCGTCGAGGATGCGGACCCAGCTCCGGGTGCCCTTGTGGAACGACGAGAGGTCGTACTTCTCGTTGGGCGAATGCACCCGGTCGTCGTCGAGCCCGAAGCCGATGAGCAGGGTATCCACCCCCAAAAGCTCCTTGAACTGGCCCACCACGGGGATGGACCCGCCCGAGCCGATGGTGACCGGGGCGATGCCCCATTCCGCTTCCAGCGCCCCGGCGGCGCGGGAAAGGTCCGGGCTCTCCGGCGGCACGAGGAAGGCGCGCGCCCCCTCGCCCCAGGAGAAGACGGCCTCGCAATCCGCCGGCACCCGCGCGGCGACGAAGGCCTCGAAGCCGGCGCGGATCTTCTCCGGGTCCTGGTCCGCCACCAGCCGGAACGAGATCTTCGCGGTGGCCCGCGCGGGAATGATGGTCTTGGTGCCGGCCCCGGTATAGCCGCCGAATATGCCATTCACCTCGAAGGTGGGCCGCGACTGGATCTGCTCGATGACGAGGCGGTCGCCCTCGCCCGCCGCCACGCCGAGGCCCACCGGCTTCAGGAAGGCTTCCGCGGTGAGGCCGAGGCTCTCCCAGCGCTGGCGCACCTCGCCGGGCATCTCCCGCACCTCGTCGTAGAAGCCCGGCAGCGTGACCCGGCCCGAGGCGTCATGAGCTTCGGCGATGAGGCTCGCAAGCACATGGATGGGGTTGCGCGCCGCCCCGCCGAACAGGCCGGAATGCAGGTCCCGGTCCGCGCCCACGATGGTCAATTCGGTGTGGAGGATGCCGCGCAGCGCCGTGGTGATGGACGGGGTCCTGGGGTCCCACATGCCGGTGTCGCAGACCAGGGCGAGGTCGGCGGACAGATCCGAGGCATGGGCGGCGAGGAAGGCGGGCAGGTTGGGCGAGCCGCACTCCTCCTCCCCTTCGAGCAGCACGGTGACATCCACCGGCGCCCCGTTGCCGGCCGTCTTGAACGCGCGCAGGGCTTCCAGGAAGGTCAGCACCTGCCCCTTGTCGTCGCAGGCGCCGCGGGCGACGATGGTCTTGCGGCCGTCCGGCGTCACGCCGAGGCGCGGCTCGAACGGCGGCGTCTCCCACAGGTCGAGCGGGTCCACCGGCTGCACGTCGTAATGGCCGTAGAACAGCACGCGCCGGGGGGCGCCCGTGTCGGTGCGCGCGACCACCACCGGATGGCCCGGCGTCGGATGCACCGCAGCCGTGAAGCCGAGCGCCCGCAATTCCCCCGCGACCCAATCCGCCGCCTGCGCGCAGGCCGCCGTGTGAGCGGGATCGGTGGAGATGGAGGCGATCCTCAGGAAGTCGAACAGCCGCGCGAGCGCGGCATCGAGCCCGTCGTCCACCGCCTTCAGCGTCGCGCCAAGGCGCGTCGTTTCGAGGGGTGTCGCACCAGGGCGCGTTACGTCGAGGGATGTTCCCTCTTGCGTTTCAGGGCGTTCCGCCATGTGGACCTCCGTCGCGCGGGCCATGCCCGGCCCGGAATCGCGACGGATGCTGGCTTTCTCCCGCACGTCTGGCAAGTCGCCCAAGATAAAGGGACGCCGGGATGAAGGGACGCCGGGATGGAGCCGGCCAAGGGGTTGCCGAGATTCGGAGCACCAACGGCCCGTGCCCATTGCCCGCCGCGCGACTCCCACGCGGTGGGCAATGCGCAGGTACCAGCCGGACTTCTGTCCGGCCGGCCCAAGCATTCCATTCCCAAGTATTCCATTGTCGGCGAGACGATGTCGCCGGACGCAGTTTCATCCGGCAGCCGACAAGCCCGGCAGCAGACAGCCGGCCAACAGGTCAACCGGACGAAATGTCAGCCGGGCAGAGGTCAGCCAGCGCTGACGAGGTCCGCTGTCGGCTGTCCGACGGTGGCCGGAGCCGGACGCGCCAGCCGGCGCGCACGCTGCATCACCGAGCCGATTCGCCGGTAGAGCAACCGCGGCGTGAGCGGTGCGCCAAGCGCGGCGTCGTAGCCGGCACGGCTCGCGGCCCGAACGAGAAGCTGGGCCGGAACTTCCGCGATGAGCACGGCAGGAATGCCGGCACCGAAGCGGAAGGGATTGGCAGGAGCATCCTCCGGATCATCCACCTGAACGACGAGCACGTCGGCCGATCCCAGAACAGCGGGATCAGTCACTTCGTCGAGCACAGCGGCCTCCCGCACCGATCCAACGCCAAGCGCGGTCAGGGCAGCTTTGGTCGCAAGGCGACGATCCATATGAGAATCAACCAGAAGAATACGGGCGATCGGCAACACCTTCATGAGGCGCTCCAAGTCGAGGTGCGCCTGAGGTGAATCCGCCTGAAGGGCAGGGCTCTGGCGCACGCGTTGAGCATCTCCCCAGTGCGACCCCGCAATCCCACTGGAATACCATGATTATACCGCTCTGCCGAAGCCGACGCAATAGAATACGTTTTCGTGATCCAAGATCGGCATAAAGTGTCGCTCAAATCCCACGACGGCGACCTCAGCGACGGATGGAACCGAGGATGCCGCGCAGGATGGCCCGGCCGAGCCCCGAGGCCACGGTTCGCGCCACCTGCTTCACCACGACTTCGGTGGTGGTCATGCGGGTGCTGGTCCGGCCGCCACCGCGCGCCGTGCCGGCGGGCGCCCGGCCGGCGGACGGGCCGGTGCCCAGCACGCTGTCGAGCATCCCGCCGAGAAAGCCGCTGTCGGAAGCCGCCGCCTCCTGCGGGACGGCCTTCTCCTCCATGCGCTTCTGCAGCATCTCGAACGCCGATTCGCGATCGATGGGCGCATCATAGATGTGCCCCACCGGACTCCTGGCCATGAGGGCCGCGCGCTCCTCCACGCTGAGCGGGCCGATGCGGCCGGACGGTGGGCGGATGAGGGTGCGCTCGACCATGGACGGCACGCCGTTGCCCTCCAGCATGGACACGAGGGCCTCGCCCTTGCCCAGTTCCATGATGACCTGGGCCGTGTCGAGATCGGGGTTGGGCCGGAAGGTCTCGGCCGCCGCCTTCACCGCCTTCTGGTCGCGCGGGGTGAAGGCGCGCAGGGCGTGCTGGACCCGGTTGCCGAGCTGGGCGAGCACGCTTTCGGGAATGTCCAGCGGGTTCTGGGAGACGAAATAGACGCCCACGCCCTTGGAGCGGATCAGGCGCACCACCTGTTCCACCTTGTCGAGCAGGGCCTTGGGCGCCTCATCGAACAACAGGTGCGCCTCGTCGAAGAAGAAGACCAGCTTCGGCTTGTCCGGATCGCCCACCTCGGGGAGTTCCTCGAACAGCTCGGAGAGGAGCCACAGCAGGAAACAGGCATAAAGCCGCGGCGCGCCCATCAGCTTGTCGGCGGCGAGGATCGAGATGGTGCCATAGCCCGAGCGATCTACCCGCATCAGGTCGGCGATGTTCAACGCCGGCTCGCCGAAGAACTTGTCCGCCCCCTGATTCTCCAGCACCAGAAGCTGGCGCTGGATGGCCCCGACGCTCTGCGCGGAGACGTTGCCATACTGCGCGGTGAGGGTGGCCGCGCTCCCGGCGACCTCGGCGAGCATGGCCCTGAGGTCCTTGAGGTCGAGGATCGGCAGCCCCTGCTCGTCGGCCAGCCGGAACGCAATGTTGAGCACGCCTTCCTGGGTGTCGTTGAGACCCATGAGCCGCGCCAGCAGCAGCGGCCCCATCTCCGACACGGTGGCGCGGATGGGGTGGCCCTGCTCGCCGAACAGGTCCCAGAAGATCACCGGGAAGCTGTCGGGCTCGTAGGTGAGGCCCACCTCCTGCGCCCGCTCGACCAGGAAATCCCTGGGCTCGCCCATGGCAGCCACGCCGGAGAGGTCGCCCTTGATGTCGGCGGCGAACACCGGCACCCCGGCCCGCGAAAACCCTTCGGCCAGAACCTGCAGCGTCACCGTCTTGCCGGTGCCGGTGGCGCCGGTCACCAGGCCGTGGCGGTTGGCGAGGCGCAGGGTCAGGTATTCATCCTTGGCGCTGGTGCCCGCCTTCGCCGCTTCGCTGCGGCCAAGGAAGCTGCGTCCCACCAGGATGCGGCCGTCGCCGTCGTCCTGCGCCGCCGGACCCCAGGGATTGGGGTTGGAATTGGGATTGGGATTGGGATTGGAAGCGGCTGTGGCACTGGCCTTGGCGCCGGGTTTGGCCCTGGGCTTCGGCGGGGCCGGTTCCGCGGATGCCGGGGCCACCGCGTCCGCCGCCGATGCCATGCCTGTTTTCGGGCCTGTTTTCGGGCCGGTGGCGGGTGGGCGGGTGGAAGGGGTGCGTGCCATTCGGTGCTCCTCGGCGCGATCCGCGCAGCGACGCATGCAACAGCGACGAATCGCCGGATGCATCCGGTCTCCTCGATCCGGAGTTTTCGCCCGCCTCTGCAAGACGGGCAAGCAAATTGCGCCAATTGCCTCAGGCGTCCCCTGCCCTGCATCCAGCCGGCCCACCGGCCCTTGCGCACCGGCTCGGGCGCCTGCAATGTGCCGCCCCGCCTGCCGGGCGATGCGGCACATTGCAGGCGAAGGAGCGGACATGGACGATCTGGTCGCATACCTTCGGACGCGCCTCGACCTGGACGAGGCCACGGCGCGCGCGGTGGTGGTCATCGTCATCCAGTTTCTCGGCAAGGAGGCGCCCGCCGACCTGCTCGCGCCGCTGTTCGCGGTGCACCCCTGGGCGCAGGCGCTGACCGCCGAGGCCCCCGAGGTGGACGCGACCGAGCCTTCCGAGCGCCATTTCGGCGGCATGGCTCGCCTGATGCTGGTGGCGGACCGGATGATGGCCCATGGCCTCACCATGGCCCAGGTGCAGTTCGCCGTGCACGAGATCGTGGCCTTCGCCCGCACGACAGTGGGCGAAGAGCCGGTGAATCGCCTGGTGCGTGCCGTCCCCGGCCTCCGGCAGGTGGTCTGACAGGCAGTGATTGACTCGGCCGCAGGTTGTGGCGTGATCTTGCCTGCCGGCACATAAGCCGGCCGCGATGAGGGGAAACGCATGTCCTATCCGATTATCGACATCGAGGGCATCGGGGCAGTGTTCGCGGAGAAGCTGAAGGGCGCCGGCATCACCACCACGGACGCGCTGCTCGAAAAGGCCAAGTCGCCCAAGGGGCGCAAGGAACTGGCTGCCGCCACCGGGATCGACGAGAGCCGCATCCTGAAATGGGCCAACATGGCCGACCTGATGCGCATCAAGGGCGTGGGCGAGGAATATTCCGAGCTTCTGGAAGCCGCCGGCGTGGACACCGTAAAAGAGCTGAAGACCCGCGTCCCGGCCAACCTCACCAAGGCCATGGCCGACGTGAACGCCCAGAAGAAGCTGGTGCGCGCCTTGCCCACCGAAAGCATGGTGGAGAAGTGGGTGGCCCAGGCCAAGGACCTGCCGGCGGTCCTCACCTATTGACGGCTCCGCCGCTCCGGCCCGGCCCGCCGGAGCCTGTCTCTGCACCGTGCCCGCCGGGATGGCCCTCGCCCCCGGCGGCGCCTGCGCACCGAGGACGCACGCAAGCAAGGACGCACGCAAGCGAGGGCCGATGCGCATGCCGTCCGCGAACGGGATGGCGGCGCAATTTCCAGCCCGCGCGGGTCCCATTGGCGCGCGTCCCGCCCCGGCCCGCACAGAGGGGGCCTTGAAAACGTCCCGCCCTACCCGTAAAGAGTGCCTCCGTGCCGCGGTAGCTCAGCTGGTAGAGCAACGCATTCGTAATGCGTGGGTCGGAGGTTCGAATCCTCTCCGCGGCACCATAAAATCAAAGACTTAGCTTTAGTTTTTGCCCTCCCCAAAACCCTCATGTAAGCACAGTGTCAGCAAAAGCAGCCGTCGCGCAATGGTGGCACGTTTTCGAGCCGAACACCCGGCAGGACCGAATCCGCCGCGTGCAGATTGGGATTGATCCAACGTCCGGCATGCAGCCCCCGCACCGCTCCCCTACACCCCCCGCATAGGGTTGAGCCCGAACCGCCCGCGCATGGCGCCAGCTACCGGCCCCATCTCCCGCATGTCTTTCACGAGTTCGGCCTTCACCAACCGCATCAGATCCACGTTGCTCTGCGCCAGCACGCGCTTCATCTCTTCGGCGTCGGCCTGCGAGCCACCACCTGACGTGCTGATGTTATAGGTGGGGGCGACACTTACGTTGTTCGTCCGGGGCGCGAACACGCTGTTGCCGGCGATGCGGGACATGTCGGGCATGCGCACGTCCACCGGTATGCGCCGGCCGTCCGGCAAGGGCACCGCCGCCTCGGGGCCGGCCTCGCCGAAGATCGCGGCCTTGCGCGACACGCCGCCGCTCGCGAAGCGCTTCAGCCGGCGAGGCCCCTGCGGTGTCATCACGCCGCCGTCCGCGAAGCCGAAGGCGCTCCCGGCGCTCTTCACGATCGTGCCGATGGCGCCCCCGCCGCCGTTGCCGAACGGCCCCTCGCCGAGGAGAACCGACTTCAGCAGGAGGTCGGCCAGGAGCTTCAGGCTGTCCTTGAGCACGTCGTTCCAGATCTTCGTCCCCTCCACGAGCCCCATGATGGAGCTGGTGGCGAGGTTGCCAAGATCGCCCTGAAGCTCCCGCAGGCGCTCCTGCGAGGCCCGCGTCTTTTCGATGGCGCCTGTCACGTCGCCGTACCGGGCCGCGAGCTGCTGAAGCTGCGCCACCTGTTCGGGCAAGAGCTTGAGGTTGTGTTCCTGCGCCGTCGCCAGGGCCTGCTGGATGAACTTGTATTCGGCCGCCGCCTGCGTCGTCATGCCGAGGGCGTTGCGTTCCACCTCCATGTCGCGCACCCGCTGTGCCGACGCCGTCGCCAGGTCCTTGTAGCCGTAAGTTGCCGTGCTGATCGACGCATCGGGCGCAGGAGACGGCGCCGAGGTCGGCGCGTCGCTCACCCTCCCCTTCAGTTCATCAAGGCGCTGCTGCGCCAGATCCACCGTCTTGATGTACCCTTCCAGCGCGGCCGTCATTTCCGCCGTGTTGGTGGTGGGCATCTTGGCGCCGTACTTGCCGGCCCAGCCGCCCACCTTCTGGTTCGCGGCGGCGGCCCGCGCGTATTCCAGCTCTGCCTTGGCGTCGGCGAGCGCCTTCTCGGCATTCTCGACGTGCTGGTCGCCCAGCGCCTTCAGCGCCGCCTCAGCGCCGGGCACGCGCGCCTTCACCTCGGAGATGGCCTTGTCGAGGCTCGACATGGCCTCCTTGTGCGCGTCGGTCGCAACCTTCGCTTGATCCTGCCGAAGGGCGAGCGCCGCGATGGTTCCCACGATCGCCATGATGGCGACACCCCACGGGCCGCCGGCCAGGCGCAGCGCCGCGGCGAGGCCGGCCGATGCGAGCGCCGCCGCCCGCGATCCCGCCGCCACCGCCAGGATGGTGGCGTTCAACGCCGTCATCTGGATGCCCGTCGCCACGGCCGCCGGCGCCGCAGCGCCGAGGGATGCCACCAGCGGCCCGAGCACCACGCCTGCGCCCACCGCGCCGAATGCCGCGGCGATGCCGAGAAGCTCCGCCTTGTAGTCCTCCAGCGCCCTGGCGCCCTCCAGCACCCCGGACTTGAGCGCCACCTCGATCCGCAGGGCGAGCGTGTCGAACTCCTTCGCCACCTTCTTGGCCTCTGCGGCAAGGTCGTCCGAGAGGATGACGCCGAGCGCGCGTGCCTCTTCCCGCGCCCTGCCGATAGCTCCCTCGCCCTGTTCCATGAGCCGCACGAACTGCTCGCCGCCGGTACCGCCGAAGATTTCATCGGCAATGCGGATCTGGCCCGCCTTGCTGAAGCCCTTCATCTTGTCGATGATTTCTTCGAACAGGGCGGCAGGATCGGCGAGCTTCGTCTTCAGGTCGGCGGCGGTGTAGCCGAGCCGCTTGAAGGCTTCCACGCTGGAGCCGGCGCCGGTGCGGATGAATTCGTCGGCGCGAAGCTGCATCTCCTTCAGGCCGTCGGTGAGGGCATCCACCCCAACGCGGGCTTGCTCGGTGGCGTACTTCAGCTCCTGGAAGGACGCGAACGAAACGCCCGCCTTTTGCGCCTCGGCTGCCAGGTCCGCCACGGAGGTGGCAGCGCTCTTCAGTGTGGTGATGATGCCGGCGAGGCCGCCGCCGGCGATAATGCCCGCCCCGCCGAGGGTGCTGAACGCCGACGCGATGGAGGCTCCGGCGCCGGAGAAGGCAGCTTGCAGGTTCCCCGCCGAGGCCTGCGCCCGTTTTTCGATGGCGGTGAACTTGGCGTTCGCCGTCTTCTGCGCCCGCTCGAAGTTCTTTTCGAAATCGCGGACGCGCGCCTCAAGGGCGACGACAAGGCGTTCGTCTTCTCCAGCCATCACAGCCACCTCAATAGGTCGTTGGTGAAATCATCGCTCTCGAAGGCCGAGCCGCCAGCCTCGCCCGCCGCGGCCCTGGCGACGGCCATGGCGCAGGCCACTGCCCCGTCGATCCGGTCCCGACTTTTGCCCTTGTGGAACATGCGATTGCCTGCCGCGTCCGTGTGCACCGCGATGTTCTCGAAGTTCCAGCGCAACACCGGGTGGGCCCCATGGCGGAAGCGCCGTCCGACAATGGCCCGCTCCAGTTCCTTCACCGCCGGCGCCATGGTCACCCACCCCTGCCGCATCGGCATGGCGGGCAAGCCATCCTCGAGAAGGTTGTTAAGCGTGTTCCGCGCCATGTGCGGATCGAACACGATCTCCTGCACCCGGAGGCGCCCGCACAGGTCGCGGATGGTGTCCTCCACCCTCCGGAAGTCCACCACATTGCCGCGGGTGGGCGTGATGAAGCCGCGTTCAGCCCAGACGGGATAGGGCACGCCATCGCGTTCGGCCCGGCCCCGCAGGTTGTCCTCCGGGCAGAAGAACCAAGGGTGGACCACGTAGCCGTCGCCTCCATCGCGCCACGCGGCCACAACGCACGTCAGGTCCCCGTTGGAGGACAGGTCCACCGCGAGCCAGCATGGCTCCCCCTCCAGGGCAGCGATATCCACAGGCGCGGCCCCTTCGTCGTACACATCCATGTCCACGAAAGGGTCGGCGGAGTGGTCCAGCCAAACGTTGAGGTTGAGCTGGCGGAACGCCTCGCGGTCACCGGGCCGACGCGCACCCTCCCGCGCGAGCTGGCGCAGGCCCTCGATATCGGGATAGCCGTGGGCGAGGCCTGGGTTCACCCTGCGCCACACAGCTTCGTCCTGCCAGCCCTCGCCCTTGCCCGCCTCGAAGAGGATAGGCAGGATCGACGGATCATCCACCTCGCCGCCGGCCACCCTGCGGGCATCCTCCACGATCTCCCACGCGATATTCTCCTGCCCGCGCCCGGCCGTGGTCGCGACGATCAGGAGCGAACCGACAGTCTTCACTAGACCAGATTTCAGGACGTCCCACAGGTCGCGCTTCTTCCATGCGTGCAGCTCGTCGGCGATCACGAGGGCCGGCGTTCGGCCGTGCTGGGTTCCCGCATCGCACGAGATGGCCTCGTAGAAGGAGCGCCGCCGCAGGTTCACCACCCGGTTCTTGTACTCCTGCGCGCTGGTGATCGCCGAGAGGGCCGGCACCACATTGATGATGCCCATGGCCTCATCGAGGGCGATGCGCGCTTGCTTCCGGTCAGAAGCCGCCGAGATGACCTCACCCCCGTTCACGCGCTCCGGCCCATAGGTGTGCAACAGCGCGAGGGCAGCGCACAGGGAGGTCTTGCGGTTCCCGCGCGGCAGCAGCAGCACGACCGTCTTCACCACGCGGCTGCCGTCCAGCCGGCGCGGCCCGTAGATGCGCCGCACAATGCGCTCCTGCCAAGGATCAAGCTGAAACGCACCGCCCGGCAAACGGCTCTTCGGATGCCTCAGCGCACGCAACCAGCGCACCGCCGCCTCACCCCTGCCATCCGGGTCCGGAATGTCCGATCCGTCGTAGATCCACGAGGGGAACGTGCCAGTCATAGGTCGAACAGCCCCGCCTGCCCCTCTTCGCCGCTGCTCTTGATCGTCGGACGACCACGGCTCGCCGGGGTGAGGCCAAGTTCCGCCGCCATCTGCCGCGCCTGCGTCATGCCGTCCGAGCGGATGGCAATGGCAGGATGACGCTTCGGCCCGCTGGGGCCGTTGAATGTCAGCCCCTCCTTTTCAAGGATACGGTTCGCCTCGGCGACCTGGCCAATGGCAACGCAGTAGTTCGCGAAGATCTCCAGGTCGGTGACCGTGATGGTGCGGCGCTCGTTGAGGAGGATCGGCAGCACGCGCACCCAAACACCCCGGGCGTCCTCGGACATCCATTCCGGCGGCTCTGGCACAACCTCAGTCGACGCTCCGGCAAACGGCAAGATCTCCGCCTTGCTCCCCTTCATTGCACGCCTCCCGCCACGGTGCGGATCTCCAGCCCCTTCCGGCGGCCCAGTTCCTTCACCTCCTTGATGTCGTGGGCGACGCCCTCGAAGAGCACACGATCGCGCACCGTCACACCGGCGAGGAAGCGGGTGCGGAAGATCACCACCGCATCGCCCTGGAGGCCGGCGCCCTGCAGGAACTCGGTGGTGCTCGCCTGGAACAGCGCGGCACGGAGCGTCGCCACCTCCGCCCACGTGGTGGAGACCTCGCCGAAGTCGTCCCGCGCCTCGGTGGCGCGCTGGATCGTGATCATGCGATCGAGCGTGCCCGCCCTCATGGCGCGACCTCCGCGAGGCAATCGACCGTGACGATGCCGTGGGCCGTCTCGCCGTCCGGATCTCGGAGGAAGCGGGCGTCACGGACCACCGTCGAGATGGCGCGATGCCCGCTTTCCAGCTGGATCGGCAGGTGCTCCACCGCCGCCGTCACGGCGCCGGCGATGGCCCGCGCCGCCGGCATGCTCTTCGTCCACACGTGCAGCGTCGCATAAATGCGGCGGTGGTCGCCGGTGAGCGCGAGCGGCTCCCGCACCACCTGTCCCTCGCCCACGACGATGGAGGGAAAGCGCTGCGGCAAACCGTGGCCGTCCACCATGGCGCTGCTCGGCACCAGCGCCGTCACGTCGGGCGTGGCGGCGAGGCGCGCGAGCAGCGCTTTCTGCAGGGCGAGGTCCGGGCTCATCAGGTCGCCGAGGCGTGGACCACGACCACGTTGGAGTTGATCTCCAGCGTCGAGGAGAGCTTGAGGATGCTGTTCGCGTCGTCCAGCGCTTCGGAAGCGCTCATCACCAGGGCGGTGAAGTAGCGCAGCGAATTCTTCGGCGCGGCGCCGGTGGCGGGCTTGTCGTTGAACTCGATCTTGAAGGCGTAGGAGCCCTTCGCAACAGCAGCCGCACGCAGCGCGAGCTGCCCCGCATCGGCATAGTCGGAGCCCATCACGACTTCCATGGAACCCGCGTTCGCGACACCCTTCCGCTTTTGGGTGCGGGCGATGCCAATGACGTCGAAGGTGGAGACCTCGGCGTTGTCACCCAGAGCGCCGATGCTTTCGACGGGCGTGATTTCCGTCCAGGTCTGCGAGGTGAAGTCCGCCGCGACAAGGTCGGCCCCGTTGGCCGGCTCCTTCGCAGCACCGATATAGATCTTCGATCCACTGACTCCATAGATAGACATCTGTTCTTCCTCAGGTTCGATTTGCTTGAGCGATGGTTCCAAACACTGCGTCGAAGGCCATGGGTGTCAGGTCTGCGACGGGCTTCTCTTTTTCCGCCCCGCCGAAGATCGCCTTCAGCATGTCGATGCGGCCTTCCATGGCGGCCTCGATCTGGGGGATGGGGGTGGCCAGGGCCACCGCCGGGGGCCAGCCGAGCCAGCCGGTGGCGTACCGGAAGAGCGACGCGAAGAATTCCGCGTGGCTCACCCGGCGAAAGGGGTGCCGGGCTTCTCCACCTCGCCTTCGTCCTTGGGCGGCCGCCCGCCGTTGGCGAGGATGAAGACGAAGCGCGCCAGGCGCGGCATGAGGTCGAGAACGCCGGCCTCGAACACCTGCTGCGCCGTCGCGTCCTGTTCGCTCTCGCGCCGGCCAAGGCCGAAGCGGACCACGTCCACGGCGGCGATGAGGTCGAGAGATTCGATCTTGGCGAGCAGCGCGCCGAAGCTCTCATGCCGCTGGCACAGCGCCATCGCGGCGCCGAGGCTGGGCACCAGCGTGGCGGGCTGGCCGCCGATGGTGATTTCAACGTGTCCTTCGAGCATGTCTTACCTCGCGCTCTTCACGGCCTTGCCCACTGCCCGCTTGATGCGGTTGGCGAGCTTCTTCCTGTTCAGGCGGAAGGCGGGCCAGAAGAACGGCTGCGCCTCGGTGCCGGGATGGTGGGTGCCGGCGAACTCGCCGCGGTTCTCATGGGGGGCGGTGCCGTATTCCACCAGGTGGGCGTAGCGAACGGCGGTGTTGCCCACCGTCACCAGCACCTGATTTTCCGGCACCACCTGCGCGCCGCCGGGCTGGGAGTAGGGCGGCGTCGGGTTGCCGGCGGTCGTCACCGCGATGCTCTCGATCAGGTCGCCGCTGTCGCGCGCCCGCTCGGCGAGGTGCGCCACGTCCTTCGCCAGATCGTCCCCGGCCTTCTTCAAGGCGGGCTGCACCGCTTCCCGTGCCGCCTTCGGAATTGCCTTCAGGCGCCGGTTGAGGCTGGCGAGGCCGTTGTTCGTCGTCATCCGAACGCCCACTTCCGGTGCGGGTTGATGAGGTCGAACAAGCCCATCGGGATTTCGCTCACGATGTTGCCGATGTTGACGGTCTCCCGGTTCTCGTAGAGGTGGCCGGCATAGAGCTTCAGGGCGTGCACCAGGCCGGCGGGCATGGCGCCTGCGATGTCGTCCAGCGGGCCACACCAGCTCTCGACGTAGCCGCGCGCGGTCTCCAGCATGCCGGTGAGCAGCGCGTCGTCATCGTCGGTGGTGACATTGAGGTGCGCCTTCAGGTCCGCCAGCGAGACGATGGATAGGGTGTTGGTCAAGGCGCAGCCCTCCGCTCGCGGCTCTGCTTCCAGCGGTCATGGCAGGTGCGGCAGAGCGCCTGCCAGTTGGAGCGGTCCCAGAAGAGCTTCCTGTCGCCGCGATGGGGCACCTTGTGATCCACCACCGTGGCCGGGTTGCCGCACCGGACGCACCGGGGATGGGTCTTCAGATAGGCCGCGCGCTCCACGTCCCACTTCGAGGTGTAGCCGCGCTCCCGCGCGGAGGGCCGGCGCTCGTCGGCAACAGCTTTGCGCGCCATGGAAGTGCTGCAGCGCCGGCCGGCGGGGACGATGCTCCCGCATCCGCAGCCGCAAATGCGGGGGCCAAGAACCGGCATCAGTAGAGCGCCACGATGGCGCCGGCAGTGGTGCCGAGGCAAAGGCGCCGGACGCGGATGGGCAGGAACGTGCCGGATGCAACATTCTGGAAGATCACGGCATAGTCATCGTCGTCATCGGCGCCGATGACGAGAACGTCGCCCGCGAGACCAACATAAAGGCCAATGGGCAAGTCGTCGAAATCCCGGTCGGAAGGCTCGATAGATTCGAATGCACGAGCAGGGTCGAGCACCGAGCGCTTAATACTGTCGAAATAGTCAATTGGCATCTCAATCCTCCAGCACCCCCAATCATTTAGCGGGCGGAGCCTCATCCCGAGGCCCCGCCCGTGAGCCCTTGGCGGTTGAGGATATGCAACCGATGGTGCTCGCGACCTTGCCACCTTGACCCTCCCATTCCCCGCGCAGCGGTGGGCGCCAGGGAGGTGGCTTCTCGTTGTCGGACCGGCCGCCGTTGGCCCTCAAATGATGGCGCCCCAAGCTTGGTCAGGCGACCGGCTTTGCCACCGCTTCGCCCTTCAACAGGACGGCGCCCGCCGCAATGGAGGTGCCGCCGTTCTTCGTGATGACGGCGCGCAGGTAGCGCTTGAAGCCGCGATAGCCGATATTCACCACGCTGTCGGCCGCAAGGCTCGCCGGGAAGGTGCCGTGCAGATCCGCCGCCGCCACGTCGGTGAAGTCGCCGGACGTGGTCGTGTCGCTCTCCTGGAGCTTCGCGGTGAAGTCGCCGGCGCCGACGATGGCTCCGGTGCTCACCACCAGCATGGCGCTGTTGAAGCCGAAGAGGTCGAGGGCCGCGCCGGTGGTGGTCGCGGCGAGAACGGCGGGGCTGATCGCCAGCACCACGCCGAGGTTGTTCTTCAGGTCACGCATGGTTCAACCTCCTCAGCTCGCGCTGATCAGCAGCTTCTTGAGCGCGTCGGGGCGCACGACGGCGCCGCCGACACGGCGGGTGGCGTGGATGCGCGTGATGCCCTCGGTCGCGCGGATGTAGGGGTTCACGAGAACCGAGAAGTCCACGCGGTCCACGATCCGGTAACCGCTGTCGAAGTCGCCGAAGATCACGGGGAATGCGCCGGCCTCGGTGTCGGGCATGTCCACGGCTTCGACCACGGGGCGGCCGAGAATGGTCTCGGGCAAACCGGCGGAGAAGGCGTTCTGCCAGAGGTAATTGCCGTTCGAGTCCTTCAGCAGCCGGACCTTGTTCAGGGTGCCGCTGTTCATCACCCACACGCCGCGCTGCCGGTAGAACTGCGGCAGCGAGTGCATGAGGGTGATCAGGCCATCGCCGGTCACGTTGACGGCGTGGCCGGAGGGAACCGAACCAATCCGAGTGTCGCGCAAGAAGCCGTGCGGCTCCAGCACGCCATCACCGGTCAAGAAGGCGGAGCCCTCCTTCTTGCCGAAGTCCTCGGCGAGTGCGAGCCGCACCTCGGCTTCGGCGCGGCCGCCGCTGTCGGCGAGAAGCTGGTTCGAGATGTCCACAAAGGTGTTCAGCTCGCGCACCTGCACTTCGACCTGTCCGAAGTTGGGCTCGGAGGCTTCGGAGGTCTGCGTCTCGCCTTTCCACTTCGCGTTCGTCACGTTGGTGCGGGTGGGATAGGTGACGCTCGCCGCCCCCGTGGTGCGGACGCCCGCGATGGTGCGGATCGGCGAGAACTCCACCAGGTCGCGCATGAACTCGGCGCTCAGCTCGGTGGGGGCCAGATAGCCGCCCTGCGGGTCGCTGGAGACGGTGAGCGTCTTCAGCTCGTCCGCCGGCGCGGCGTTTCCGAGGCGCAGGTAAGTGCCGAAGGCCTTGCGCTCGACGCTGGGCTCATCGGTCTTCTTCTCGCCGGAGCCCGGGCGGTTGAGCTTCGCCTCGATCTTGTCCAGGCGCTCCACCAGCTTGTCGGCGCCCTTGGTCTCGGGCTCCGGCTTGGCGCCGGCCTGCGCCGCTTCGACCTTCTCCAGGCGGCCGATAACCTCGCCCTTGAAGGCGTCGATGGCGGCGGTGACGACGGTCACCGGATCGTCGCCCTCGCCCTTGTATTCGATGGCGCCAGCGGGCGCCGCGGTGTGGTTGAGCATGTTCACCTCTTGCTGATCGCCGAAGCGGCGCGATGGAGAACCCCGGCGATGGCGAGCGCCGCCGTGGCAGTTTTGGCGCTGGTCACCCGCGCGCCGGGATGCATGGGAATGGAGACCAGCGAGCACTCGACCAGTTCGAGCGCCGTGATGGTCCGGCCGCCACCCTTGCGCGGCGCGGCCTTCCGGGTAACGAAGCCGATGGAGAGGCCGCCCACGGCGCCGGAGAGCACCAGGGCGCGGACCTCGCGGGCGCGGGCCACCTCATCCACCAGGAGATTGCCCTTCAGCCGGAGGCCGTCCGAGCCTTCGGTGGCGGCGGTCCACACGCCCACGGGGTCATTCGGGTCGTGGCCGAACAGCATGGGCAGCGGCAGGCGGGCGCCGGCGAAGGCGCCCTTTTCGATCACGTCGCCCACGCGATCCGGGGTGCCAAAGGGCCAGGCGAGGCCTTCGATGGCGCCGGCCTCGTCCACCAGGATCTTGGTTTCGAGGAAGAGCCGTTCCATCAAGCGCCCCCGTCCTGCGGCGCTGCGGCGCCCGGCTGGCTGTTGCCGGTGTTGGGATTGGCGAAGGCGTCGCCGCCCTCGTAGCTGGGCAGGCCTTCCCATTCGCGGACCTCGTTCGGGTTCACGACACGGGAGGCGATGAGGCTGGAATAGGCGGTGGCGCGCGCGCCGAGGTCGGCGCGCGTCAGGTCGTCGCGCTCGAAGTGCACCCGGTGGGTGGGGTATTCCTCGGCACTGAACAGGGCGATGCGCAGGGCTCCTTCGAGGGCGCGAAGCCATGGCTCCAGCGTGTAGGTGAGGAACTCACGGCCCATCTGTTCACTATTGGACCAGGTGGCTCGCTCCAGGTCGTAGAGCATCTGCGGCGGCACGCGGAAGGCGCGGGCGATCTGGAGGATCTGGAAGCCGGTCAGCTCGATGAACTGGCTGTCCACCGAGGAAAGCACGAGCTGCTTGTAGTCGGCGCCAGCGTCGAGGAATGCGGTGTTCCCCGTGTTCTGGCTGGCGAGCATCATTTTGAATGCGAGGGCAGCGTTCTGGATCGCGAGCGGGGTCATGCGCTCCTTGAAGCTCACCATGCCTGCCGGGCGCGAGCCGTTGCTGAAGAGCTTCCCGGCATGCCGCTCCAGGGTGACCGATAGCCCAATGCTCTCCCGCGCCAGCGACACAGGCGAGCGGCCGAAGGGGCTGCGGAGGTGGATGATGTCCGCAGCCGGTAGCTCGCGGCCGTTGAGGAAGTATTGATAGGCGCCGGTGCCGTCCTCATGTCGCTGCGCCGTCAGGTGCGCGGGGTCGTAGGCGATCAGCTCTACCGGCCGGCCGGACACGCGGTTCACCCATGCGAGGCCGCCGTTGTCGTAAATCAGGGCCGCCGCCACGATGTCACGGACGAACTCGAAGCCAGGTGTCCAGTCGTTCACACGGTCCCGCAGGAGGCCGGCCACCGGATGGTCGGACGCCTCCACCTCGGTCTCGCCCGCGCGGCGCATCACCTTTACGTCGAGGGTGGCCACGGCTTCGCTGATCGCGCGGACGGCGCAGCTCACCGCCGGAACCGAGAGGGCCGTGTTCGGCCCGACGTTCACACCGGCGGCGGTGGGGGCTGAAACGCCGAAGAGCGCCATGAGGTCGCTGTCCGGGGAGGCGAGCGACTTGCGTTCAGCAACAGAAAAGGCACGGCGGATCAGCTTGAGCATGCACGAAATATATATGAGACTCGCGCATTATCTCAAGATTTTACAATATATTACATCACTTTACCATGGATATTTATTGCCGGTGATTGCCATTTATCGCTCAACATTACCCTGAAAGCACCATACACCCCCCTTCGCGCGCGATCCTTCCCCGCCGGTCCGGAGGTGACGACGGGAAGTCGGAAACCACCCCCCTCCCCTGCCGCCCGAGCCGCCAGGCACCTGCGCCCCGCCTGCGCCTCCGGACTCCGCCGGCCCTCCCCCGCTGATGAAGCTCCGCCACCACCATCGCGGCATCCGGTCCCAGCTGGTCCAAGGATGGTCCAAGCAAGGCAAGGGTCAAAATCCCTTATTTTTCAATGTCCGGTCCAAGTGGTCCAAGTGGTCCAAGCAAAAAGCAATAAGAGATATAAGCTATACCTACTGAAGCAACCGACGTGAAAACGCATGGACCACGTGGACCGCATGGACCAAGGCCGGTGAATGCTCAATTCTCAGGACGGCAACCGCTTGGACCGGGCTTGGCCCACCGTGGACCGTCTAACCCTCGCCAGACTCTGGCCAACGTACGGATTGCCCCAGCTCCTCGTCGAATGCTTCGCGACAGTCCTCCAGAGACGGGAGGATGTAACACCTCACACGCTTCTGCTCGCCATCACTGCCACCGCGCGGACGTACACTATCGAGCCGTGGCACCAGCTTACGAAGTTTAATTGCTAACTCTTCATTCGTGCAGCGACGTTTGACGCCAACGGCATCGCAATGGCCGAGGTAATCTTTATAGAGTGCCTCTCGCGGCACCTGGATCAACCATTGGTCAACGCCAGCTGTCGTCACGCCGGTGGACAGTCGCTCAAACCACCAACTCTCGACACTGTCGAGGCTTCGAACCTTCTGCTCGAGCAATGCACCTGTCCGTGGGATCTTGCGCAGATCCACACATGACAAGTCGTAGTGCATGAGGTCGTACAGCAGCGCCTCGAGCCCTCCATTTGCAAGCTCCTCGTCCATCTCCCGGAAGTAATCGGTGTTCTGAGCGCAGCGTGGGTTTATGTCGAGCACACAGAAGCGCCGTTCATCTTTGCCAGCCGGCACCACCCAATCTTCGTTTGAGGTCATCATCAACCGCACGAGATTGTCCAGGCGGATAGGGTCGATGCCTTTGGCCTCGATCATCTGGAACTTCGAGGTGACGAGACCCTTAAGCCGTCCCTCTGCCGCCTTGTCGCCGGCCCAAACGGCCTCCTCCGCCTGCAGCAGGATGCAACTGGCCATATGCGCATTGAACTGGCCTGTCACATAGCGTGGATCGTCCACCGCGAAATAGTGGGCAGGAAAGAGTGAGCCCATCACCTCGCCGACCTTGGTCTTGCCCGTGCCCATCTTCCCACGCATGACCAAGGCCGTGCCGATCCGCTCCCTTGGCCGCTGCACCATGTGGGCGAACCAGCCCAGCACCCACCCGTACAGCGCTGCATCACCATCGCACACGTTGTTGAGAAGGTGGTCATGCAGGATATCCCAGCCATCCTTCTTTTGCCGGGGCTCCACGGCAAAGCCGCGCCAGAGGTTGAGGTATCCCTCCGTGCCTGGCACCCCGTCCGGGTTCGGAAAGAACTCGATGCCGGCGAACTGGCGGCGCCTGTAACTTTGAATCCACCGAAGTGCCCAGGTCATTCCTTTGACCTTGCCGTCCGAGCCCACAACCTCGGTGTACGTATTCGCGAACCAGGTTTTGAACGCGTCTACCGCGATCAGGCGAAGGCGATCCTCCATCGGTCCGGCGATCTGCTCTCGCACGATCACCGCCTTGGACCCCATGAGCACGAGGCCCCATTCCCGGTTCATCCTATCGACACTGAAGCCGCCTTCTCTCGGCGGAGCCGGGCCGTTTTCATCTCGCCCATTCATGCCCCCGCCTGTCGGCGCGGCGCCTGCCACTGGCGCCACGCTGTCGTTTGCCGCCTGACCAGCCACCAGATCGGCAATGCGACGCGCCGCCTCGGGGCCCACGATCACGTCCGCCGCCTTCGCGGCCTTTTTCGAGGTCAATGCCCCCCCCTTACGCCGCATCGCCGGTCTCGCTCGTGGATCGCTGCGCCTTGCCAAGGCGCGCGGCGATCCAGGCGTCGAGGTCATCGCGGGCATAGACCACCTTGCGCATCACCTTGTGGAACGGCGGCCCGAAGCTGGTCAGGCACCGCCACTTCGCCAGCGTCGCGACGGCGACGTTGCAGCCCAGGTGGTGGCTGAGATACGCCGACGCGTGTGGTGGCGTCAGGAGCCGCCGGCGGAAGAAGGCGGGGAGTTCGCTATCATCGTTTGCGGCGGCGGGGACATTCTCGTTGCCCATGGCTCACACCTCCCGCTGCTCGAGGACGTTCACACACGCCTCAAGCGACCCGATCGAACCAACCGCCTCATCCAACAAGAACATCGTCGCGTCTATCGAATCCTCTGTAAAGATGAGCCGCACGGACTGTTCGCTGTATCTTTCACCTCTATTGAGATTGAAGCCGAAGGCATGATCCGCTTCGAGCAGATGAATGATGCTCTTGAGCCTCCTGACTTCGCAGAACACTTTGTTTAGGATATTTCGCGTCTCTTCCGGTTCAGGCAAAGCGGCGGCGTTTGCCGCGGCGGTGCGCTTCGGCATGGGATGATCCTTGGGTAGAGGTTGGGGGTGGAACTATTCGGCCTTGGGGGCCGGGGGCTGAGCGGTCACCCGCTCCATGCGTTCGCGCAGCGCGCGGATGATTTCTGAGGTGAGGGACGAACTGTTGTATTTGGACTGACGATCAAGCCACGCCTTGATATCGCACGGGAGCCTGATCTTGAGCTGCGATTCGCTTGGTGCCATGAGCGCTCCATGAACCTATTAGGTTTATATAAACCAAATAGGTTCATTGCCTGTCAAGGACCTATTTGGTTTATTTGGCGACATGAAGCAGACCGACCCCCAAATGAAGATCCGGTTACCGCCCGACATCAAGGCGAGGATTGAGGCCGCAGCCGCTGCCAACAATCGTTCGATGAATGCCGAGATCGTGACCCGCCTAGAAATGTCATTCAATGAAACGCTGCCAATTCCAGCGCCAAATCTGAAATCAACCAGTGATCCAGCGGAGATACTTGCTCTAATATCAAGAACAATCTCAGATTTAGATAGATATCAAAAGCATTACACATCGATGCTTAAGCTAAATAGAGGCGACTTCGAAAAAAGAAGGGTTCATCACGACGACCACGACGCCGAGGACGAATAGTGACATCAATGCTACCCGAATCTCAACGCGCCCGCCGTCGCCGTGACCTCGCCCGCATGAAGGCGAAAGCCTGCCGCGTCTACCCCGACGCGCTCCACGCGGCGAAGTGGGCTGACTACCTTGCTGTGTGCTCTTGCTTTCTCTGCAACCACGGGCGCCGCTCCGCCGGCCCCACGCTGCAGGAACGCCGCTCGGCGGCATCGGCGGACTTCAGCATGCAAGAATGATGAGGTCGGCAAAGCCGACGGCTGGGCGCTCCGCCGCCACCAGACACGAAAAACCCCGGCCACGTTTCCGTGCCGGGGTTTCTTTCGATCCGTGGCGAGACCGTAAGTCAAGCAACTGCCGCAAGTCAACTGCCGCCTCGATTTCCGATTCCCGGCACCGAACAGGCGTGAGGCGAATCACCGGCCGCGCCGCCGCGCAGGGCAGAAGCAGAGAATGAAAAACCCCGGTCACGCTGTCGTGCCGGGGTTTCCTTTGATCCGTGGCGAAACCGTAAGTCAAGTTCCTGTCGGAAGTCAACCGCCCATTGAATTCTTCATTTTGCAGACCGATCAGTCTTTTTCGTGATTCGCGCCTTCTCCGGCGCCGGGCCGTTGGCACCCCGCGCCTCGCCCTTCTTCATGGCCCCGGCGATCTTGCGGGCGGTGCTGTCCGCCACCTTCTTCAGCGGATCGTCCCGCAGGTGAGCGTAGATCTCGGTCGTCCTCGCCTGCTTGTGGCCCAGCACCTTGCCCACCAGGTACAGCGCTGCGCCGCCCGCCACCGCGAACGACGCAAAGGAATGCCTCAGGTCGTGCAGCCGCAGCTCGGGCATGTCCGCCGCGGTCCTCACGTCGCCCCAGGCCTTCGACAATCCGACGACGTGCCCCTCTGCACCACGGGTCGCCGGGAAGACATAGGGGTTGTCCTTCTTGCGCTCGAGGCCCTTGAGGATATCCACCGCCGGCGCCGGCAAGGGGGTGACCTTCGCACCCGTCTTCGAGTCCGGAAAGCGGATCATGCCGCGCCCGAAGTCGATCCAATCCCACTGGAGGCCTTCGATCTCGCCGCGCCGGCACCCGGTGAGCATGAGCAGGCGGATGCAGGCCGCGAAGGAGGCATGAAGCTTCATGCCGTCTTCCATGCCTGCGATGGTTTCGGCGAGCTTCGCCACCTCAGCCTCGGACAGGAAGCGCTCCACCTTCTCCTGCTTGAACAGGCGGACGCCGGACGCAGGATTCGCCGGAATGATGCCTCGCCCCGCCGCAAAGGAGAGCATGGCCCGCAGGGTGGCCGTCGCCCGCGCGGCAATCCCCTTCCCGCCCGTGACCCGGGCCGCGCCACGCGGCTTTGTCTTCGTGGTGCGCGCCGACTTCCCCTCGGCAACGTCGGACTGGAACTTGGCGATGTCCGCACGGGTGAGGCTTTTCACCGGCCGCGTGCCCAGGAGCGGCTTCACGTGGGCGCGCAAGATGGCCGCGTCCGTATCCCAACTCCGCTGCTTCTTGTTCGGCCGTTCGGACGGCCCCTCCTTCAGGTAGAGGTCGGCCAGGTCCGCCACGGAGGCCGCCGAGCGCGCCGCTTCCTTCGCGGCCAGCGGATCGACGCCATGAAGCGCGAGGCTGCGCAGCGCTTCCTTCGCCTTCTCCCGGGCGTCATCGGTGGTCCAGGGCGAGCCGTGCTTGCCGATGGTCAAGCGCCTGGTTTGGCCCTCAGCCGTGCGATATTGCAGGATATAGGCCTTGCCGCCGGATGGAGTGACCCGAAGCCCGAAGCCCTTCACCTCCGAATCCCATATGAAGACCTGCGCCTTTGACGGCGCCGCGGCATCGACAATCCGCTTCGTCAATCTCGCTGACATGGCTCCTCCGTGTAAGCACCATGTAAGCATATGTAAGCAAGTCGGGGCAAATTCACGGAATGGCCGGAAACGTCGCGCACTCGACAACATACTGATTTATCGCATAAAATCATCGTCAGGCACTCTCGGCCCATCACGGGGAAAATCGGCCTGAAGCCATTCGTAATGCGTGGGTCGGAGGTTCGAATCCTCTCCGCGGCACCATCTGTGTTGGCGCGATGCCGCCGGCCAACCCATCGCGCGGCACCATCTGTGTTGGCGCGATGCCGCCGGCCAACCCATCGCGCGGCACCATTCGTGTTGGCGCGATGCCGCCGGCCAACCCATCGCGCGGGGTTTGCTCCGCTTCGCCGCACCTTTTGCCTCTTGCGGGACGTCTTCTAACGTCAAAAACATATCAAAATGAGATGATGAGTGGCCTGAGACGGTCCATCTGGGCCCGTTGAGCCCCGGTCGAATCTCGTGCGCATGCCAGGGGGTCTCAGTCTGAAAGTCTGCGGCTCCCGCTGGCGCCGGCCGCACCGTGGAGCCCTCCCCGCCGAAGCCGGATGGCTCCGGCTTCGGCTTTTGGGAACCGCACGAGGTAACAGCCGGGTCCGGGCGCCAGAGGGAGTGGCAACGGGGCTCAATTTCAACCGAGGCACGACCGTCCTTTGGTCCCGCGCGAGGGCCGGCTCATCACCCCTTCGCATCGCGCCCGCCCTGCAATCGCGCTTTTCATCGCAGTGAAGGAGCCGGAAACATGTGGTATCTCGCATGGGTCCTGAACCATGGGATCTGGGCGTCACGGTCGCATTGACCATGGGCGCAACCATGTCATGTGGCTCGAAATCCAGAACGCGCTCAATGGGCCCAACGAAACCGCTCGACCCAGTGACCGCGCCCTGATCACACGGAGGTGTCGCCATCCCCACCGAGCGTGCGCCCGACGAGAAGGCCGGCCGCAAGCGCGCGTCGGCCTTCATCTCCCGCTTCAGGGGATCGGCGAAGGGTGATCTGCGCCTCACCCTGACCTGTTCGGTGGTGACGGGCCTTCTCATCATCGCCCAGGCCTTCCTGGTGGCGCGGATCCTCGATGGCGTGCTGTTCCGGCACCAGCCCATCGGTGCCTTTCCGGTGGAGATCGCCGGGCTCCTGGCCGCCATGGTCCTGCGCTTCGGCACGGTCTGGGCCACCGAGCGCTTCGGCTTCGCCGCCGCCGCCAAGGTGATGCGCGCGCTGCGGGCCGAACTCGTCGACCGGGTGGAGAAGATCGGCCCCGTCGGCCTCGCCGAGACCCGAACCGGCGAGATGGTGGCCGCACTGGCCGAGGGCGTCCGCGCGGTGGAGCCCTATTATGCGCGCTATATCCCCGCCTCGGTGCTGGCGGTGGTGCTGCCCCTCGCCATCGTCGTCGTGGTGTTCCCCCTCGACTGGATGTCGGCGCTGATCTTCCTCGTCACCGCCCCGCTCATCCCGGTGTTCATGATCCTCATCGGCAAGGGGGCGGAAGCGCTCAACCAGAAGCAGTGGCGCCGCCTCGCCCGCATGTCCGGCCACCTGCTCGACGCGGTGCAGGGCCTCGCCACGCTGAAGGCCTTCAATGCCGCCGGGCGCATGGCGCGGCAGGTGGCGGAAGTGGCGGACGATTATCGCCGCGACACCATGGCGGTGCTGCGCGTCGCCTTCCTCTCGTCCCTGGTGCTGGAATTCTTCGCCACGGTCTCCATCGCGCTGGTGGCCATCCTCATCGGTTTCCGCCTCCTGTGGGGCGGCATGGGCTTCTTCGAAGGCCTTTTCATCCTGCTGCTGGCACCGGAATTCTATGCCCCGCTCCGGGCCATGGGCACCGCCTATCACGCGCGCATGGAAGCCCTCGGCGCAGCCGAACGCATGGTGGCGCTGGAGGACCTGCCGCAGCTCGCGGAGACCGGCGGCGCGACCCCCCTGCCCTCGCCCGACGCCATCGAGATCCGGTTCGAGGACGTTCATCTCGACTTTGCCGGGGGGCGGCGGGCGCTCTGCGGGGTAAGCTTCACCGTCGCGCCGGGGCAGACGGTGGCGCTGGTGGGTCCCTCGGGCGCCGGCAAGACATCGCTTTTGAACCTCCTGCTCGGCTTTGTGAAACCCACCGCGGGCCGGGTTCTGGTGAACGGCGTGCCGCTCGCGGACCTGGACCTTGCCGCCTGGCGCCGCCGCATCGGCTACGTGCCGCAGCACCCGCGCCTGTTCGCCGGCACGCTGGCCGCCAACATCGCCCCCGGCGAGGCGGCCCCCGACCCCGCGCGTCTGGAGCGCGCCATCGCCGATGCCGGGCTCGCCGATGTGGTCGCGGCCATTCCCGGCGGCCTTGCCGGACGGATCGGGGAAGGCGGCGCCGGGCTTTCGGGCGGCGAGGCCCATCGCCTCGCGGTGGCTCGCGCCTTCTACCGCGGCGCGCCCATGATCGTGCTCGACGAACCCACCGCCCATCTCGACGGCGAGAGCGAGGCCAAGGTGCAGGAGGCGCTCGCCCGGCTGCTGCCCGGCCGCACCGGCCTTGTCGCCGCCCATCGCCTCGCCGGCATCCAGGGGGCGGACCGCATCGTGGTCCTGAAGGACGGACGGATCGCGGAAGACGGCGACCACGCGACGCTGCTCGCCCGCGGCGGGCTCTATGCCGGCCTGCTGCGCACCGGCGAAGCCGCGACCCCGGAGGCTGCCCAGTGAAGGACGCGCTGCGCCTCCTCGCCCTCATGCGGCCGCAGGCGGGCTGGATGGCCCTCGCCGTCCTGCTGTCCGCCCTCGCCAGCCTCGCGCATGTGGCGCTGATGGCGACCTCCGGCTGGTTCATCACCGCCATGGCGCTGGCCGGAGCCGCCGGCGCCAGCATGAATTATTTCACCCCGGCGGCTTATATCCGCGCCTTCGCCATCATCCGCACGGCGGGGCGCTATGCGGAGCGCATCGTCGGCCATGAGGCGACGCTGAAATTCGTGGCCAACCTGCGCCCGTGGGTGTTCGTGCGCCTCACGCCCCTCGCCCCGGCAGCGCTGGAGGACAAGCGCAGCGGCGACCTGCTGACCCACCTCAAGGGTGATATCGACCGGCTGGAATTCGCCTTCCTGCGCATCCTGTCACCGGCCCTGGCCGCGCTGCTGGTGCTGGCCGCCGGGCTCTTCGTGGTGGCCGCCCATGACGGCACCATGGCCGCTGTCCTGCTGGTCACGGCGCTCATGGGCGGGCTCGGCCTGCCGCTGCTGGTGCATCGGCTGGGCGCGGCGGCGTCCCGGCGGGTCACCGCCCGCACGGCGGAGTTGAACACGTTGCTGGTGGACCATCTGGAAGGCCGGGCCGAACTCGACATCTACGATCCGGGCCGGCGCCATCGCGCCGCGCTGGATGCCGCCAGCGACAGCCTCATCGCCGACGAGAGCCGGCTCGCCGGCATCGCCGGATTTGCCGGTGCGGGGGTCGGCCTCGCCGCGCAGACGACGCTGCTTCTGGTGATGGTGATCGGCGCCCCGCGCGTGCTCGACGGCAGCCTGCCCGGCGCCGACCTGCCCATGCTGGCGCTGCTGGTGCTGGCCCTGTTCGATGCCGTGGCGCCGTTGCCGCTGGCATTCCAGACCCTGCCGGGAACGCTCGCCTCGGCCCGCCGCATCTTCGCGCTGGTGGACCGGCCGGTTCCGGTGCCCGATCCGGCGGCACCCAGGCCCGTGCCAGCCGAAGGCGTGCTTGTCTTCGCGCGGGCCGGGCTCACCTATCCCGGCGCGTCGGCGCCGGCGGTGGAAGGCGTCGACCTCACCCTCGCGCCGGGGCGGCGCATCGCCGTCATCGGGCCGAGCGGCTCGGGCAAGTCCAGCCTGATTGCCCTGGCGCTGCGCTTCCGCGCGGCGGACCCGGGGGCCCTCGCCTTCGCCGGGGCGCCGGTGGAGGAGTATGAGGCCGACGCCCTGCGCCAACGCATGACGGTGCTGGCCCAGCGGGACCACCTGTTCTCCGCCACCATCCGCGATAACCTGCTGATCGCGTCGCCGCAGGCGTCCTCCGCCGAGATCGAGGCAGCCTGCGCCCGCGCCGGCATCCTGTCGTTCATCAAGGCCCAACCCGAGGGCCTTGAGACCTTCGTCGGCGCCCACGGGGCAAAAGTCTCCGGCGGGGAGGCCCGCCGCCTGGGCCTTGCCCGCACGCTGCTGAAGGATGCGCCCATCGTCATTCTCGACGAGCCCACGGAGGGCCTCGACGCCGAGACCGAGCGGCGCGTGCTCGACACCGTGCTGGAGGCCACAAGGGCGCGCGCTTTGCTCCTTGTCACCCATCGCCCGGCGCGGCTCGAAGCCATGGACGAGATCGTGCTCATGGCGGCCGGGCGCATCCTCGCCCGCGGCACGCCAGCCGAGATGATGCCCTACATGGCCGCGGCCGACCGGACGGACGGCGGAGCGGCATGACCCAAGTCGCACGCCGCACGTCGCGCTGAAGCACGTCGCACGTCGCCCTGAAGCACGTCGCGCTGAAGCACGTCGCCCTGTCGCACGCCTGAACCGGCGTCGCGCATCGCCAGATATGGACCCGGCGGGCCATTCATGGCCATGTCGCCACCACCTCCCCATCGGTCCGCACGAACAGCGCAGCGAGGCCCAGGCGGCGTGCGAGCGCCGGGCCCTCGATCGCCCCGCGCACCATCAGGGCGGTGGCCCAGGCATCCGCCGCCATGCAGGTCTCGGCGAGCACGGTGACGGCGACCAGGTCGTTCTCCAGCGGCGCGCCGCGAAACGGGTCCATGGTGTGCGAGAGCATGCGCCCCTCGACCTCCCTTTGGTGGCGATAGCTGCCGGAGGTGGCGACGGCGGCGCCGGACAGCTCCAGCACCCCGAGGATCTCCCGCGCACCCGGCGTGGGCTTCTCATGGGCGACGGTCCAGGGCCGGCCATCGGGCTTGGTGCCTTCGGCCCGCATCTCGCCGTCGATGCCCACCAGCCAGGAAGCGAGGCCCGCCGCCGTCATCTCCCGCCCCAGCTCGTCCACGCCGAAGCCCTTGGCGATGCCGGAGAGGTCGAGCCGCAGCGGCGCCAGCCGGCGCGCGCGACCGCCTGCCGGATCGAGCTGCAGCGTCTTCGGCGGCTCGAACGCCGGGCGGCCGGCGAGCGCCGCGATGCGCCGGGCGTCGGGCACGCGCGAGCCGCTGCCGAAGCCCCACGCCTTGACCAGATCGCCCACGCCGATGTGGAACGCCCCCTGCGACAGGCGGCCGATCTCCAATGCCGTGGCCAGAACATGCGCCAGCGCGGGGGGGATCTTCACCCAGGTGCCCACCGGCGCGGCGTTGAGCTGCTCCAGGTCGGAACCCGGACGCCAGGTGGACATCTGCTGCTCCACCCGCTCGACGACGCCCTGGAGGCGGCTTGTCAACGCGGCCTCGTCCACATCTGCGGCAGCGTGGAACAGCGCCGACCAGCGCGACCCCATGGCAGGGCCGCTCAGGGCGTGGCGATACGGGGCCTCAATAGACATCTTCGACATAGCGGCCACACGATTTGAGGGCGGCAAGGTCGAGGCCGAGGGGGCGCACCACCGGCTCGAAGGCGCGGGTCACCGCCTCGGCCATGTCGCGGCCGCCGCACACCAGGATCTGCGCGCCCTGCTTCAGCAATTCCCGCAGGCGCGGCGCATCGGCGGCAATGCGGTCCTGGACATAGGCGCCGCCTTCGCCATCCCGCGAGAAGGCGGTCTTGAGGGAGGTCAGGCGCCGTTCCGCCAGATGCTGGGCCAGTTCGTGCTCGTAGAGGAAATCGGAAGCGGCGCTGCGTCCGCCCCAATAAAGGTGCATGGGCCGTTCCGCCGCATTGGCGCGCACGAAGCCGGCGAGCGGCCCGATGCCGGCCCCGGCGCCGATGAGGATCAGCGGCGCGCGCCCTGCCGCCGGGCGGAACGCCGGATTGGCGCGGATGAAGGCGTTGATGGTGCCGCCAGGCGCCAGCCGGTGCAGGAAGCCGGAGCACAGCCCGCCCTCGCGCAGCCGCACGCAGATCTCCAGCACCCCGTCGCGGGTGGACGAGGCGAGCGAGTAGAAGCGCGGCATCCCATCCCCCGGCGGCACGATCCCCACCAGATCCCCCGCCGCGAAGGATGGCAGGCGACCGGGCGCGGCGGTGCGCGGCTCAGGCCCGGCGTGAAAGCGCAGGATCGCCACCGGCGTGCCCACCGCCTCGCCATAAAGCTCACGCCCGGCGAGCATCAACGACAGGGTCTTCGGCGGCTCGGCCACATGGGAGAGCGTGAGATCGTGGCCCAGCACGACGCCGAGGTCCTGCCCCCATTGGGCGAATTCCTGGGCCGAGCGCCTATCCACCCGCTTCAGGGGCAGAAGGCGCGGGCACCCTTTCGCCTCCAGCGCGTCGGCGACCTCCTGGGCGAACCGGCAGAAATGCGGGAAGTTGCGATCGCCGAAGCCCAGCACCGCCACCGGCGGACACCCCGGCAAGCGCGCGAGCCGGGACAGGAAGCCCTTGGCCGAGGCCGGCGCATCGCCGTCGCCATAGGTGGCGGTGAGGATCAGGAGCCGGTCGGCGGCAAGATGCGCCGCGCCGACCTCGTTCATGGCGGCGATGTGCACCCGGTGCCCCGCCGCGGTCAGGGCCGCATGCAGGGTGCCGGCAAACCCCCAGGTGGAATGGCCTTCGCTGCCCACGAGGATCACCGTATCGGCGCCGCGCGCCGGCGCATTCGCCGCGACGCGCGGACGGGCCGCCCGCCGACGCGCCCACAGGGCGATACCGGTGGCCCCCAGCACCGGCACCGCGGCCGAGGTCAGCCCCAGCAGCAGGCTGAGCAGAATGGCGCCGCGCCCGGTGTGAAGGGTGCGGACAAGCTCATTGATCCGCTCCAGCGTCGTGGCCGGGGCGAAGGCCAGGGCCGCGCCGGTGGCGGCGTCGATCTGCATTTCGCCGGCGGCGGTGCGCAAGGTGAAGACCTCGGTGGGGTCGGAGGGATCGGGGAAGCTCAGTTCGCGCAGCTCCGCCAACGGCGCGGACTGCAGCGCCGCGAGCGTGCCCACCGATGCCGGCGCGCCGCCGCTCGCAGTGACGGCGGGCATGATCCCCTGCGCCTCGGGGATGAGGCCGAAGGTGCCGGCGGACATCCACAGGCCGGTGAGCGACGACAGCACGAGGCCGGCGACGGCCAGCCGCCCCAATTCGCCATGCCAGCGCTGGGCCGGCGTGCCGCGGATCGGCCGCAGCAATGCCCCCGCGCCGCCGAGCCGGCGGGCGAGCAGCAGCGCGCCGGTCACGCTCAGCGCCAGCATGGCCAAAGCGCCCAGCCCAGCCGCGGCCCGGCCCGCGTCGCCGGCGAGGAAGGAGCGATGGAGATTGGTGATGAAGCGCGTCGCCTCGGACACCTGATAGGGGCCGAGCCCCGCGCCGGTGGCGGGATCGACCCGCTCCACGCCGTGCGCGTCCCCGTCGTCGAATGTCACCGTGATGCCGCCGTCCGGCCGCTGGCGGATGGCGGTGATGCCCGAGTGGCGCGCGGCGACTTGCGCCGCGAGGCGCGCGACGCTGATGCCCGCAGGCACCACGGGAACCGCCGCGCGGTCCAGCGCCGGCTGGAGCGAAAGCGCGGCACCGGTGACGGCGACCAGGGTGAGGCCGAGCGCCAGCACGACGCCCGGCAGCCCATGAAGAGCGCGCAGCATGAGGAGATCCGCTTCGGTCAGAAGGTGATGGTGAGGGACTTGATGTAGCCCTTGCCGGCAACCGGCTTGCCGGATGCGGCGGCCGCGAGCGGCACCACCACCTCGGAGGGGTTGTCCATGCCGTCCTCGACGGCGGTGTCCACATGCACCTTGTAGCCGGCATCGATCATGGCGTCGGCAAGGTCCAGGCTGATCTTCAGCGTCTTGCCGGAGCCGATGCTGGCGCCGGTTATGCCGTCGATCTCCGCCGGGCGACCACCGGAGGCGCGCTGCCAGCCGGACAGGTGGCGATGGTATTTCGCCTTGCCGCCGGCCATCCACAAGGTACCCTTGTAGGCCCCGGCGGCGTCGGTGACGTAGAGCACCACATAGGCGCCATTGCCGCCGTAGGCCTTCAGCGTGGTCTCGAACGTGACCGGCCTGGCTTCGGCAAGGGCGGGGGCCATCAGCGCGGCGGTGGCGGCCACGGCGGGGAGAACGAATTTCATCGGTCGGCTCCTGGGTGGGCAGGACGGGGACGGGGACGGGGATGGGACGGGGGACAGGCTCACTGCACCTCGACCTTGGGCCGGGCCTTGCCGTTGAAGAGGCCGTTGTCGGGCACCGGCGCGTCGGGATCGGCGGGGCCGGCCTGGGGCAAGAAACTGCGGCCGTCACTGCGGCCGCGGCGGCCGCCATCATCGTCATCGTCGTCGTCGTCGTCGTCATCATCATCATCTTCGGGGTGACGGCGATCGTGATCGCCATCGCGCCTGTGCCCGGACTTCGAGTCCGCAAGGCGCACGGAGCCGTCCGGACCGGAAGCCGCCCGGCGCTCGTGCCGCTCGGGACCGAAGGGCGACAGGGAATGGAGGTCCGCCGCCGCCAGGGCGATGCCGATGCCCGTGGTGGACAAGAGAAGTGCCGCCCCGATCAGGGTGCGCGTTTTCATGGGTGCCTCCCGGCTGGTGTTGACCGGGTTCACCCTCGTTGACGCACCTGACGCCGACCTGAAGGGCGCGTGGAATGGCGTTCAGCGTCCCGTCAGGATCGGGGCGGGAAAGCGCACCGTGACCTGGAAGCCGTCCGCCTCCCCCGGGATCGGCGAGGCAAGATCGAGCCTCAGCCCGGCACCGCGGCACACGGCGGCGGCGATGGCGAGGCCGAGGCCGGAGCCCTCCGCCTGGGTCGGCCCGCGCTCGAACGGGCGCAGCAGCGCCGCCAGCCGGTCGGCCGGCACCACGGGGCAGCGATTGGCGACCTCGAAGCCATCCTCGCGCAGCCGCACATCAATGGGGCGATCAGGCGCGCCGTGCTTCAGGGCGTTCTCGATGAGATTGCGGGCGAGCACCGCGAAGGCGTCCGGGTCGAGATCGCTGACCGGGCCGCCGTCCGGGGGGATCGTCACCACAAGGTCGGCGCCCAGGTCGGTCTGGCGGTCGGTCTGGCGGTCGGTCTGGTGGTCGAGCTCGGCGATCACATGGCGCAGCACCGGGCCGAGCGGCGCCGGATGCTCGGCCAGAAGGCCGCCGCCTTCGGCCTTCGCCAGCTGCAGCAGCTTCTCGGAGAGGCGGGACAGGCGCCGGAGCGCGCCGGCCACGTCCCGCGCCCGCTGGCGCTCGGCACCCTCCGGCAGTTCGGCCAGCAGGCGCTGGGTCTGGGCCAGCGCCGCGGCGATGGGGGTTCTCAGCTCGTGGGCGCTGTTGGCGGTGAAGCCCCGTTCCGCCTCCAGCGCCCCGCGCAGGCGCTCCATCAGCGCATTGACCGCGGTGGCGACGGGGGCCATCTCCTCCGGCAGGCCATCCGCCGCAACCGGCGTGAGATTGCCGCGGCCGCGCGCCGCGATGGCCCGGCGGAACGCCAGCACCGGCTTGAGCGACAGCCGGACCGCAAGCCAGACGCCGGCCAGCGCGATGGGCACCAGAGCGACAAGCGGCCAGATCAGCGCCATCACGGCCCGCCGCACCGCGGCGGCGCGGTGGCCGAGGTCCTCTGCCGTAGTGACCACGATGGTGCCCCGCACCGCCGCCTCGGTGTAGGTGCGCAGCCGATCGGTGGTGCGGAAGCCCGGGGCGAGGCTTGGCGGAATCGCCATCAGCTCCGCGTCACTGGACTGGAGCAGCACCCGCCCGTCACCGTCACGCACCACATAGGTGATGTATTCCCGATGCGGCCCGATAGGCGCCATGTGCTGGGGAGCGTCCCCGGCCTCGCGGGACAGCAGCTCCGAATAAGCCAGCGGCAGCACCCGCTGCGCCACCTCCTGCAGCGCGCTGTCGAACACTTCGCCGATCTCGTGCTGCAGCACCAGCCCCGCCACCGTGGCCGCGGCGAGCCACAGCGCGGCAACCGAGGCCGCGAGCCACAGCCCGAGCCGCCGGCGCAGGCTCCACCGGCGGGACTGGCGCACGCCGCTCACGGGCCCGCTCACGCGCCCGCTCCCGGCGTGCCGAGGCGATAACCCATGCCGCGCACCGTCTCGATCATGTCGGCACCGAGCTTCTTGCGCAGGCGGCCGATGTAGACCTCGATGGTGTTGCTCTCCACCTCCGCGTCGAAGGAATAGAGCCGTTCCTCCAGCTGCGGCTTCGACATGAGCTGGTGCGGCCGCTGCACGAAGGCTTCGAACAGGGACCATTCCCGGGCGGTGAGCGCCACCGGCCGCCCGGCCCGCCGCACCGAGCGGGCGGCGAGATCGACCTCGATATCGCCGAGGGTGACAAGCGGGTTGGGATTGCCGGCATAGCGCCGGCCCACGGCGCGGATGCGGGCGCTCAGCTCGAACAGGTCGAACGGCTTCACCAGATAATCGTCGGCCCCGGCGTCGAGGGCGGCGATGCGGTCGGAGATCTGGTCGCGCGCGGTCAGCACCATGACCGGCGTCACGTCGCCGGCGCTGCGCAGCTGTTTCAGGAAGTCGGTGCCGCGGCCGTCCGGCAGCATGAGGTCGAGCAGCACGAGCTCGAAGGCGGCGGCATGGAGGGCGATGCCGGCCTCGTCGAGGCGCGTCACCCAATCGGCGGAGTGCCCGTCCGCGCCCAGCTGGTCACGCACGGCCATGCCCAGCACGGGATCGTCTTCGACCAAAAGGATACGCATCTGTCACCTCGGCCCGCGGCGTGCCAACCTAGCGCAGCCGGGTGATGATGGGGCGGCAGAATGCATCCCGGTGTTCAGGTGGGCGTCAGCTGCGCATGCTTCACCTGAGCGCAGGGCATGCGGAGGAGAGCGCAAGGTGAAAAGCACTTGGTTTGCGGGCTGCCTGCTCGCCGCCTGCCTCGCCGCGGGACCGGCGGCCGCGGACCGCGACTGCACCGTGCCCCTCGCCGACTGGCAGCCGCGCGAAGCCCTCCAGAAGAAGCTGGAAGCCGAGGGCTGGAGCGTGCAATCCATCCGCTCCGACGACGGCTGCTACAAGGTCCGCGCCACAAATGTCCAGGGCGCGCGCCTGAAGGCCAAGTACGACCCCGCCAGCCTTGAGCGCATCCGCCATGACCGGGACCACGATGACGACGACTGAAGGTCCATCGATCTTGTCCGCGCCGGACAGGGTTGAAATATCGCGGAAATGTCCGGCAGGCGGAAGGCTCACGCGGCGCGGTTGACCGGCACGCCATGGCATCGAAGGCCGGATGGAACGACCCTGAAGATTGGGGACACGTCACGCGGCTGTGTTCAGGAACACCAGCCACAGGGGCAGGCTGACGCAGCCGATCAGCGTGGACTGAGCGATGAGGGTGGCGACCGCTTCCCTGTCGGCACCGAACACGGACGCCAGCACATGGGCCGCGGAGGCCGTCGGCAGGGCGGCGAACAGGGTCAGCACGCTGGTCCGCACCGGATCGAGCCCGACGGCCGTGGCCAGCGCCCAGGTGGCGGCCGGCAGGATCAGCAGCTTGATGGCGTTGAGGGCGGCGGAGAAGCGGTTGACCCTGGCGAGCGCGCGCCAGTTCAGCGACGCGCCGATGGACAGGAGCGCAATGGGCACCGCCGCCGTGGCCAGCATCCGGACCGGCTTCAGCAGGAGCGGGGGCAGGTCCACGCGCAGCATGGAGAGCGCCATCCCCGCGACACTGGCGACGAAGAAGGGGTTCGTCACGATCTGGCGGATCATCTGCGGCAGCGACAGGGCATGCCCGCGCGACAACGCGCCGATGGCGAGCACGTTGGCGAGCGGCACCGCCATGCCGATGGCGATGGACATGAGGGCGCGGTGCGTCTCGGGCAGCGTCTGCACGGCCACGAAGGCCAGCGCCGTGTTGAAGCGCCAGGCCGTCTGCCACAGGCCGGCAAAGTCGAGGAAGCGCTCGGGACCGAGCCGCCGTAACGGCCAGGCGAGGCAGAAGCCCAGGCCAATGATCAACCAGACCCCGACGCCGATCACCAGCACGTCGCCCGCATCCGGCGCCTTGCTGAGCGCCGCGGTGAAGATCAGCGCCGGGAAAAGCACCTGGAAATTCAGCTTGTCGATGCCCTTCCAGGCATCCGGGGACAAGCTCAGGCGCAGGGCGCCGCCGAGCGCGATCAGGCTGAAGTCGGGCAGCAGGGCGAGCAGGATCTGGAACATGGTCAGCCCCTCACCACCGCAATGAGGCGATCCGCGGCGTCCAGCACCTGGCCATCGGAAAGCCCGACGAAGCACAGGCGCATCCGCTCCGCATACGCCCCCTCTCCGGGGCGGAGCGAAAAGGCCGGTCCCGGTGCGTACATCACGCCGTTGGCCACCGCGCGCTCGAACAGACCGTCTGGGGCAGCATCGGCAGGCATCCGCGCGAACACGAACATTCCGCCCTCGACCGCAGGCATGAGGAAGCCGGCCCCCCCAAGGCGTCCGGCGAGGGCATCGTGGCGCGCCGCATAGAGGCCGCGCACACGCATCACATGGGTGTCGAGCCGCCCGAGGCGCAGGTAATGCAGCGCCACGCGCTGGGCCAGCGAATTGGGCTGGAGGTCGCTCGCCTGGCGCGCCTCCTGCATCGGTCCGGCGACGGCATCCGGCGCAACGGCCCAGCCGAGGCGCAGCCCGGGCGAGATGATCTTGGACAGGCTGCCGAGATGGATGACCGCCGCGCCGGGCACCTGCGGCGCCAACGCCATCAGGCTGGGTGGCGGCGGGGCGCGGAACCACAGGGCACGGTACGGATCGTCCTCGATGACGGGAACCCCGCGCTGCGCGCAGAGGGCGAGCATCGCCAGCCGCTGCGTCTCGGCGAGCGTCTCGCCGGTGGGATTGCCGAAGGTCGGCAGGGCGTAGAGGGCGCGCACGTCCGGGGTCGCGGCCAGGGCTTCGGCGAGCCCCGCCATGGCGGTGTCCGCCGCATCGGTGCGATACCCCACGGCGCGCACACCTACCGCTGCGCAGGCGGAGAGAACCGCCGGATAGACCGGCTCCGGCACCAGCACCGCGGCGCCGGGCGGCGCCAGGGTGCGGATGGCAAGGTCGATGCCCTGCTGCGCGCCGGAGGTGACCAGCAGGCGATGGCCGGCGGGGACCTCGGCCATGTGGTCCTGAAGTGCTTCCAGGAGCAGCGGATCCCCGGCGCTCGGCCCATAGGTCCATGCCGGGAAGTCGGCACCCGCCTTCGCCAGCGCCTCCGCAAGGCCCTCATGGTCGTAGGCATCGCGGGAGGGATGCCCGCTGGCCAGATTGAGCATGCCCGGCCGCGCCGCGAACGGGAAAAGGGCGCGCAGGGGATTGGCGGGAATACCGGCGATGAAGGGATTGAGGGCGATGCTCACGGGGCGGACCGGACGTTTCGGGTGACGACAGGCTTATTCTTGGGCAGAATGAAGTGGCATAATCCAATAACCTCTGGTTATTCAGATGGCCGCTGTCCCCTTCGATGCCGTTCCCCTGCTCGCCCTGCGCCTGCTGCCCCTGGTGGAACGGCTCGGCAATCTGACCGAGGCGGCCCGGGCCCTTAATGTCAGCCAGCCGGCGGCGAGCAAGGCCATCGTCCGCGCCGAGGAGATCTGCGGCCTCGCCCTCGTCATGCGCGGGCGCCGGCCCATGGCGCTCACGGCGGAAGGCCGCATCCTGGCAGAACATGCCGAACGGCAGGATGAACTCGCCCGCCTGACGGCGCGCCGCCTGGACGATTGCAGGGCACAGGGGGACGGCCTCGTGCGCATCGCCTCCTTCGGGGCGTCCGCCTCCACCCACATCCTGCCGCAGCTCGTCGCCGCGGTGGGCCGGCGCTTCTCCCGGCTCCAGATCGAGATCACCGAAAACACCGACCAGCCGACCCTGCAGGCGCTCCATGACGGCCGGGTCGACTTCGCCACCATCGTGGAAACCGAGGATCCGGACCTTGACCTGCTGCCCCTCAAGCAGGATCACCTGATGGCTCTGGTGCGGACCGGCGATCCGCTCGCCCGGCGCCGGACGCTCGACGCGCAGACGCTGGCCGCGGCTCCCTTCATCATGACCAAGGGCGGCAGCGAGCCGCTGGTGCGCGCCTGGTTCGCCCGCGGCGGCCACGAGCCCATGATCCGCCATTCGATCCAGCAGATCACCTCCATCCTGGCCCTGGTGCGGGCCGGCATGGGGGTGTCGATCATCGCCGAGACGGCGGTGCCGGAGACCCATGCCGGGGTGACGGTGACGCCGCTTGAGCCGAGCTTTCCCCGCACCCTCTGCCTGGCCCGGCGCGCGGGGAGCTTCGCCTCCCACGCGGCCGAAATCGTCTGGCGCATGGCCGCCGAACGGGCCATTCCCCGCTGAGCGGCGGCCCGCGTCGCCTCACGCCCCCTTCGGCATGGCCTTCATGTCCGGCTTGTCGAAGGCGACCTTCTCCCCGAAGCAGAAGACGCGGCGGGCCTGAGCCTTGACGAACGCGGGGGCGAGCCGCACCGCGCCCGCTTCCGCCCAGATGGCATCCGGGCGCGCCTTCACCCACGGATCGGGGGGAAGCAGTGTGGAGCCCCGCGTGGTCACGTCCCAGATGCCGTAGTGATGGGGCACGATGAGGCGCGCCTTCAGCCGTTCCGCCACCGCATCCGCCTGCGCATAGCTCAGGACGTGCTGCGAGCCGTCCACGGGGAGCAGCAGGATGTCGATTTCGCCGAGTTTCTCCCACACGCTGTCCGGCGGGTTCGGCCGGTTGTCGCCCCAATGCAGGATCCTGAGGCCGGCAACCTCAACGATCAGCAGGCAATTGTCGAACGAGCGCCAGTTGTCGGGCGGCGTCGTGCCCACATGGGTCAGGCGGCGGGTCATCTCCGCCCAGTCATAGGCATTGTGCCGGCTGTCGCTCACGTGCTTGTCGGCGATGCCGGTGATCGTCACATCGGCGAAGCTGTAGGTTCCGATCAGCCGGTCCAGGATGACGTTGGCGCTGAGCTGATGCAGGCCGTCATGGTCGAAATGGGCATGGGTGGAGAGGGCCACGTCCACCTGCGTCTTCGGGAAATCGTAGAGGTACCAGTCCCACGTCCCCCAGGGCGGGTTGCGCCAGGGATCGAGCATCAGCGTCAGGCCGCCGGGGGTCGTGATGCGGAAGGCCGAGCCGCCGAAGAAGGCCAGCTCGATGGATCCGTCACCGGACGCCGCCGGCCCGGTCTCCTGAAGCGCGATCATGTGGTTGTGGTTCTCCGGCTGCCGCCACGCCCACAGGCCCTCGTTGCTCCTGTCCTTCATCGATCGTCCCTCGGGTTGAGCGCGGTCGCGTCCAGCAGGACGCGGCCCTTCTTGATCACGACCGCCGCCGCGTTGGCGCCGAAGCGGAATGCCAGCTGGCGGAAGTCCGGCACGTCGAACACCACCAGGTCCGCCTGCTTGCCGGGCGCGATCGAGCCGATCCGGGCGTCGCGCCGGATCGCCTTCGCCGCATTGAGCGTGACCCCCAGCAGCGCCGCCTCCGGCGACAGGCCCGAGAGGCGGCAGGCGAAGCCCATGGTCACCTGCTGGGAGAGATGCCAGCACACCGGGCACAGGTCGGTGGCGAGGGCCACGTTGACGCCCGAGCAGGCGAAGCGGCGCGCATCCACCGGCCGGGGATGGCCCACGGCCCAGTCGAAGCCGGGGAAGACGGCGACGCTGGTGCCGGCATCGGCCAGCACGCGCAGGTCGTCGTCACTCAGCATGTTGCCGTGGTCGACCGAAGCCGCCCGCATTTCCGCCGCCAGCCGCGCACCGCCGATGTTGACGCGCGCGTCGGTGTGCAGCTTGGCGGCAAGCCCCACGTTGGCAGCGGCGGCGAGCACGCGCCGGCACTCGTCGATGGTGAAAACGTCCGGGTCCACATAGACGTCGCAGAATTCCGCCAGCCCGCGCTCGGCGATCGCCGGGATGGTGTCGGCGATCATCCGGTCCAGATAGCGCGCCGCCCCCTCCGTCGGCCGCGCATGGGCGCCCAGATAGGTGCCGACGACCTCGACGCCGGTGACCTCCGCCACCAGCCGGGCGGCCTCCAGCGAGGCAATATCGCTGTCATGGTCCAGCCCGTAGCCGGACTTGGTCTCGATGGTGGTGGTGCCGCAGGCGAGCATGCTGCGGGCCCGGCGCAGGGCGGCTTCGGCGAGGCGCCCGGCGGGTAGCCCGGCATTGGCGGCGCGGGAGGCAGGGACGCCCCAGGGCAGGCCGGCGGCGGTGAGGCCGGCATCGTCCAGCCCCCGGGTCCGGTGGAAATATTCGCTGGAGCGGTCGCCTTCGAAGATGAGATGGGTATGGCAATCCACGAGCCCCGGGGCCAAGACGCCGCCCCTGGCGTCGACGATGCGCGTTTGCGCCCCGATCAACGGCATGATCGCGGCCTGCGGTCCCACGGCCGCAATCTGCTCACCCCGAACGGCGACGGCCCCGCCTTCCACCACCCCGATCCCGTCGGGCTGGCGCGGATCGCACAGCACCACCTGCGCGGCGCCGACAATCACGAGGTCGGCGGCCACCGCCCCGATGGGGGGCATGTCCCTTATCGGCGTCTCCCGAGCGAGCAACTTTTCTCTCCATGCCTGAGGCGCGACACCTGCCAGGACTGAACATGGGCCGAAGCGATGACCCGATGTACACGGCGCGCGGCGCGGCATCAAACAGGATTAAATCAAATAAATACTTATACATTTCAACTTATTAAGCTTTTTTGCAACTGACATTCATATTTTTGCTAAACTAAATCATGAATTATCGGGAATCTGTTTTCAAATTTGTCTAACATGAATAAATTTTCATCACGATTATTTCCTCGGATCGGCACTCAAGACAGCAAAGAGTCCCCTGCATCCGCCTCCGGTGAGATACGAACCGATGGCCGAAAACGGCTGCGCATAAAACAAGCAGTCATGACTGTCTTTTTTGCGCGCGACCGGAACCGCCGCGTGTCAGGCTTTCACCATGGAAACGATCCTCCTCAGAAACGAAGGCGAGACTGCCGACGGCCGCGAGCTGAAAGGCGCCGCCATGCGCGCCCGGCTGCGCACCGCGACCGAGGAACTCATCGCCGAAGTGGGTGTGAATGCCGCATCCGCCGCCGCCATCGCACAGCGATGTGGCGTCTCCCGCGGCGCGATGCTGCATCATTACCCCACGCGGGACGAACTCATCATCGACACCGCCGCCCATTTCTGGCGCCGCGCGCAGAACATCGTCGCCGCACTCGCCGACGACATGAGCGCGGGTCGCACGGATGTCACGGCCTTCGTCGAGCGCCTTTACGAGGATGTGTTCCGGGCCAATGCCCTCGTCACCATGCTCGACCTCATGGTCACCGGCCGCGACACCCGGGTCGGCGAGGCGGTGGAGCAGATCCTCACGGACCTGTTCCGCTCCTACGAAGACCTGGGCGTCAAGGCGTTCACCGTGTCCGGGCTGCCGCCCGAGCGCATCCACGTGGTCATCACCCTCATCGTCTCCACCCTGCGCGGGCTGCGCATCCAGGACAACATCCATCGCGACGAGGCCCGCGTGCGCGACGTCCTCGCCATGCTGGTGGATGCGGTTGAGACCATTCTCGCACGGGAAAGCGGCGCCGCGGCCAAGCCTCGGACAAGCTCCGCACGGCGGCGGCCATGACCGGGACCCCCGCCGACGCCCCGCCCCGCATCGAAGCCAACGGGCTCACCAAGCGCTTCAGCGGCGTCACCGTCGTGGACAGCGTCTCCTTCCTCGTGGAACCGGGACAGATCCTCGGCCTCATCGGCCCCAACGGCGCCGGCAAGACGACCCTGTTCAACCTCATGTCCGGCGTGCTCAGGCCCGATGCCGGCCGTCTCGTGGTGAACGGCGTGGAAGCCACCGGCCTGCCGCCCCACCGCCTCGCCCGGCTGGGCCTGGTGCGCACGTTCCAGCTTGCCCGCGAGCTGGACAAGCTCACGGTGCTGGAGAACGTGCTCCTCGCCGCCCGCGCCAATGCCGGCGAGCGGCTGACCGGCGCGCTCTTCCGCCCCGCCGCCGTGCGCCGCGACGAGCGCGCCGCCACCGAACGGGCGCGCGAGGTGCTGGCCCTGGTCTCGCTCTCGGACCACGAGGCCAAGCCCGCAGCCAATCTCTCGGGCGGGCAGAAGAAGCTGCTGGAGCTGGCGCGCTGCCTGATGGCGGAGGCGGACACCATCCTCCTCGACGAGATCGCCGCCGGCGTGGCACCGCATCTGGTGGAAGAAATCGCGCTGCTCATCCAGCGTCTCAATCGCGAACACGGCAAGACCTTCGTGATCATCGAGCACAATATCGGGTTCATCCGCGCCCTGGCCTCGCGGGTGGTGGTGATGGCCACCGGCCGCGTGCTCGCGGAGGGCAGCTTCGCCCACGTCTCCGCCAATCCCGCCGTCATCGAATCCTATCTGGGACAGGCCGCATGACCCTGCTGCGCCTTCAGAACCTGCGCGCCGGCTATGGCGGTGGCGACATCGTCCACGGCGTCGACCTTGAGGTCGCCCCCGGCGAGATGGTCGCCCTCGTGGGGCCGAACGGAGCCGGCAAGTCGACCCTGCTCAAGTCCATCGCAGGGGTGGCGAAGGTGACCGGCGGCACGCTCACGCTGGACGGCCGGGACCTGGCCCCGCTTTCGCCCGCGGCCCGCGCCCAGGCCGGCGCAGTGTTCATGCCGCAGGACCGCAACGTCTTCCGCACCCTCTCGGTCAGCGAGAACCTGTCGGTCAGTGCCTGGGGCTGCAAGGACATCGCGCAGCGCCGCGCGGAGGTGACGACGCTTTTGCCCACCATGGGCCCCTACATGCACAAGCGGGCCGGCGGCCTGTCCGGCGGGCAGCGGCAGATGGTGGCCCTCGCCATGGCGCTGATGGCCCGCCCCCGCGTGCTGCTGGTGGACGAGCCCACCGCCGGTCTTTCGCCCCTGCTGGTCGGCGAGATGCTGGACGTGCTGCGCCAGCTCGCCGCCGCGGCCGCCCTCGGCATCCTCATCGTCGAGCAGAATGCCCGCGCAGCCCTTGAGCGGGCGGACCGGGCCCTCGTCCTCGTGGACGGCCGGGTGGTCCGGGCCGGCAGCGCCGCAATTCTGGCCCAGGAGCCCGATTTCGGCGCTCTCTTCTTCGGCGAGGCTGCCTGATGCAGATGTTCATCAATGCGCTTGCCACCGCGGCCATCCTGGCGCCGGCTGCAGTCGGCTTCACGCTGATCTTCACCCTGTTCCGCTACGCCAATTTCGCGGCCGGCGGCTTTGTCACCATGGGCGCCTTCGCCGCCTGGACGCTGAACGCGCCCCTCGGCCTGCCGCTCTGGGCCGGGGGTGTGGGTGCCATGGGCGTGTGCGCCGGCGCGGTGGCGCTCAGCGACCGGGTGGTCTTCCGGCCGTTGCGCGGGCGGAGCGGTGGCACGCTGCTTCTCGTGTCCATCGCCTTGTCCTTCGTGATCGAGAACATCATCCGCTTCTGCTTCGGTGCGCAGGTGAAGGGCTTCGACCTGCCGCTCACCGGCCCGCTGATGTTCGCCGGCCTCCGGGTGCCGAAAGAGACCCTTGCGGTCATTGCCATTTCGCTGGTGGCCACCCTGGCGGTGGGCGCGCTGCTCACCTTCACGCCCATCGGCCGGGCCTTGCGGGCAGTGGCGGACAATCCCTCCCTCGCCAATGTGCGCGGCCTGCCGGTGCCCGGGGTGGAAGCCTTCGGGGTGATCGTCGCCGGCGCCCTGTTCGGCCTGTCGGGCACGCTGGTGGGCGTGGACCTTGCCATCGATCCCAACCTCAATTGGGCCATCGCCATTCCGGTGATCGCCGCGGCCATCGTCGGCGGGCTCGGTTCGCCGCTGGGAGCGGCCATCGGCGCCGTCGTCATCGGCCTCGCGGAGGAACTCACCGCCGCCCACTTCACGCCCACCTACAAGGGCGCCGTGGGCTTCGTGGTGATCGCCCTCGTGCTGCTGCTGCGCCCGCAGGGCCTGCTGGGCATCACGGTGGATCGAAAGTAAGCGCCATGGATGCCTATCTCGTCGCCATCCTCACCATTGCCGGGATCTACATCATCCTGGCGCTTGCCCTGAACCTGCAGTTCGGGCTCACCGGCCTCGTCAATTTCGGCGTGGTGGGCTTCTTCGGCCTCGGCGCCTATGCGAGCGGCATCGCCACCGAGACCTTCCACGCCCCCTTCGTCGGCGGCCTCGCCGTGGCCATGGCGACCGGGGCGGTCGCCGGGGGGCTGCTGGCGCTGCTCTGCCTGCGCCTGTCCGGCGATTTCCTCGCCATCGTCACCCTGGGCTTTGCCGAAACCGTCCGGCTCATCTTCAACAACGAGGACTGGCTGACCGGCGGCCCCAAGGGGCTGCTGATCATGACGCGCCCCGTCCTCGCCGATTTCGGGCGCACGGCCAATGCATGGATGGTGCTCGGCGTCGTTCTGGCCGGGGTGGCCGTCACCCTCGCACTGATGCTGCGCCTGGCCGGAACGCCCTTTGGCCGGGTGCTGCGCGCCATCCGCGAAGACGAACTGGTGCCGGCCACCCTGGGCAAGAACGTCTTTGTCTATCGCCTCCAGTCCTTCGTGATCGGAAGCATGCTCATGGCGGCCGCCGGCTCGCTCTATGCGCACTACGTGCAGACCATCACCCCCGACAATTTCACCACTCCGGTGGCGATCCTGGTGTGGATGTCGGTCATCGTCGGCGGGCCGGGCAACATGCGCGGCGCCGTGGTCGGGGCGCTGGCCGTGGTGACCCTCTACGAGGGCAGCCGGTTCCTGACCCCATGGCTCGGCTTCCTGGATGCCGAGCAGGTGTCGGCGCTGCGCTTCATCGTCATCGGCACGGTGCTGATCCTCGTCATCCGCTTCCGCCCCGAGGGGCTGCTGCCCGAGCCCCGGCACACCCCCGTCATGCCCGCCACCCGCCGCCCCGCACTGAAAGGATAATGGTCATGGACGTCACACGCAGGCTCTTCCTCACCGGATCGACCCTCGCCGTCGCCGCGCCGGCGCTGCTGCGCCACGGCCTCGCCCAGTCCGAGCCCATCAAGGTCGGCAGCCTCGTGCCGCTGTCCGGCGGCGGCGGACCTTACGGGCCGGAGAAGGCGCAGGCGCACAAGGCGGTGGTGGAACTGGTGAACAAGCAGGGCGGCGTGCTCGGCCGCCAGGTGGTGCTCATCTCCGAGAATTCCGAGACCAACCCCGAGGCTGCGGTGCGCGCCGCGCGCAAGATGATCGACGCCGACCGGGTCAGCGCCATCCTCGGCACCTGGGCCTCGTCGGTGACGCTCGGCATCATGCCCCTGTGCCAGGAAGCCAATGTCGTCCAGATCTTCACCGGCTCATCCGACACCCTGCCGAACGGCGACAGGAAGGGCCTGTGCTTCAACCTGCAGCCGCTCAACAAGGCCTGGTGCGTGGCGCTGGCCGATCTCGCCGCCAAGCGCGGCGAGTTGAAGATCGCCTTCGCCGGCCCGAAGAACGATTTCGCGGCCTCCATGGGCGAAAGCTTCAGCAAGGCTTTGGAGAAGGTGCGGGGCAAGATCGTCGGCGAGCCGCTCTACTACAATCCGAACCAGGTCTCCTACCGCGCCGAGGCGGAACGACTGATCCAATCCGGGGCGCCGGCCCTGTTCCTCGCCGGCTATGTCACCGACCTGACGCCGGTGTATCGCGAATTGGTGCGCGGCGGCTACCAGGGCAAGGTTTTCGCCCTGTCCTTCGCCGTCGGTCCGCAGTTCAAGCAGGCGGTGGGGACCGCCGCCAACGGCATCCTGCACGGCTCGCCGGTGCCGCCGGTGGGCAAGGACACCTACGACGCCTACCTCGACCTTGTGGGCCTCAAGCCCAACGGGCAGGTGCAGAATCCGTATGGTTGCGCCGCCTATGATGAAATGAACCTGCTGCTGCTCGGCATCGCCAGCGCCAGGTCCACGGAAGGCCCAAGGATCGCCGAGCACATCATGAAGGTGGCGAACGGCCCCGGTGCGCGCGTGACCACCTTCGCGCAGGGCGCCAAGCTGCTGGCGGATGGCAAGGCCATCAATTACGACGGCGCCAGCTCCTCGGCCGACTTCCTGCCCAACGGCATGCTGAAGAGCCGCGATTTCGCCCTGTACGAGATCCAGGGCGATAAGGACGTGCTGCTCACCACGACCACCAGCGACGCCGAGCAGTGACACCGGCGCGCATCCGGCGGGCGGGGACCAGATGGCGGAGAGAGGAATTCAGATCGCCGCTGAAGCCTGCCCTGCCCCCCTCACAAGTTACCGGTTGACGCCCCCGGACCGCCCACGCTAGCGTCATCGGCGACGGTTCCCGCAAGGGATCAAAAGGGAACGCGGTGAACCGGGCAACCGGCGATGCCGCGGCTGCCCCCGCAACTGTAAGCGGCGAGTCCTCTGCCATCAGCCACTGGGCCTTCGGGTCTGGGAAGGCGGCAGCAAGGACAGTGACCCGCGAGCCAGGAGACCTGCCGTCAGCCGTGGTCACGCGCGAGCACATTGGGCGGGGTGTCCTGATGGTGGTTGATCCTTGAGGCTTTCGGGCCGCAAGGATGCCTCGTTCGCGGTGACGGACCACTCGTCCCGCCGAGGCCTCATGCCTGCCGCCGTCCCCTGCCCCATTGCCGGCGCCCCGCGCGCCGTGCGCCCGCCGTTGCGCCTCGCCAAGTCGCACCGCGCCAAGTTGCGCCTCGCTCCCACCCTTCTGGTGCTCGCCTGCGCCAGCGCTCCCGCCCTGGCCCAGTCCACCGACGACCAGAACACCATCGACCTGCCGGAGCTGGTGGTGAGCGCCACCGGCATCCCGACCCCGGAGAAGGAGGTCGCAAGCTCGGTCAGCATCGTCACCGCCGAGGATATCGAGCGCCGCCAGCAGCGCACCCTGCCGGACGTGCTCCAGTCCCTGCCGGGGCTCAACGTGGTGCAGACCGGCGGGCCGGGCGGGCAAACCTCGGTGTTCATCCGCGGCACCAATTCCAACCATGTGAAGGTGCTGATCGACGGCATCGACGCCGGCAATCCCTCCACGCCCAACGGCGCCTTCGATTTCGGGCAGTTGCTGGCCACCGACCTGGCCCGCGTGGAGGTGCTGCGCGGGCCGCAGAGCGGCCTCTACGGTTCGGACGCCATCGGCGGCGTCATCTCGGTCACCACCAAGAAAGGCGACGGGCCGGCCAAGGTCATGGGCTATGTGGAGGGCGGCGCGCTGGGCACCTTCAACCAGGCGGCGGCGCTCTCGGGGTCCACGGAGAAGCTGGCCTATTCCTTCAACGTCACCCATTTCGCGTCCACCGACATCCCGGTGACGCCGCAAAACCTGGCGCCCTACGGCTACCCCGTCAATTCCAACGCCTATGACAACTGGACCTATTCCACCCGCCTCGACTATCAGGCGACGGATGCGCTCGCGGTCAATTTCATCGCCCGCTCCATCGACAGCCGCCTCGCCTTCTCGCCGGACACCTATCCGCCGCCCACCTATGAAGGCATCCCGGCGGCGGAAACCTCCACCAGCCTCGCCAGCATGTTCTTCACCAAGGGCGAGGGGGTGTGGAACGCGTTCGACGACCGTCTCGTCACCACCTTCGGCGTCAGCGCCATGACCACGTCGAACCCCACCTACGGCCCCAACACCGCGGTGAACGGGCAGTATGAGGGCGACCGGCAGATCTATTACCTGCGCTCGAACCTTGCCCTCGCGCCGGGCCAGAACCTGCTCGTGGGCCTGGAACGGCGCAACGAGGCCATGACCTCCGAGACCGCCTACAGCGAGGTGGACGCCTCCACCGGCGACACCGGGGCCTATGGCGAGTTTCAGGGCTCCATCGGCGAGCGCTTCTTCGGCGCCGCCAACATCCGCTACGACAGCGACGACACCTTCGGCGACCACACCACCTTCCGCCTCGCCCCGGCCATCCTGTTCCCGGAGACCGGGACCAAGCTGAAGGCGAGCTACGGCACCGGCTTCAAGGCGCCCTCGCTCTACCAGCTCTACGCGCCCTATTACGGCAATGCGGAGCTGAAGCCCGAGGAAAGCACCGGCTACGATGCCGGCTTCGAGCAGGAGCTGTGGGGCGGGCGCGTGACCTTCGGCGCCACCTACTTCCACAACGATATCACCAACCTCATCAGCTACGATCCGGCCACCTACCAGAACGTCAATATCTCCAGCGCCACCACGAAGGGCGCGGAGACCTTCGTCGCAGTGGCGGTGACCGACCGGCTCGATGTGCGGGTGGACTATACTTACACTTATGTGATCGGCTACATGCCGGTGGGCCAGCCGTTCGGTGCCGCCTGCGCGCCCATCGACGCCACCTCCTGCACCCCGCTGCGCCGCCCCAACACCAAGGTGAGCGTGACGCTGGGCTGGCGGCCCACCGACGAACTCGACCTCTCGGCGAGCCTCGTCTATGCCTCGTCGTGGTGGGACATCGTGCGGCTCACGTCGGACTACATCGACCAGCCGGGCTATTCGGTGGTCAATGTTGCCGCCAACTACAGGCTGAACACCCATGCCACGGTGTTCGCGCGCATCGACAATTTGTTCGACCAGACCTACGAGAACCCCAACGGCTTCCTCGCTCCGGGCTTCGGCGCCTTTGGCGGGCTCAGGCTCACCTATTGAGGACGCCATGAAACAGCTGGCGGGGGCGCTGGTCGTCCTCCTGTTGTGCATCGGCGCCACGCAGGCGAAGCCCGCGCGTGTCGCCTCGCTCAACCTGTGCGCGGACGAACTGGTGCTGCGCCTCGCGGACCCGGGACAGGTGGCCTCCGTCACCTTCCTCGCCCGCGATCCCCGCAGCTCCAACGTGGCGGCCCTGGCGCGGGAGGTGCCGATGAATCGGGGCCTCGCGGAAGAGATTGTGCCGCTGGCGCCGGATCTCGTCATCGTCGGCGCCTTCACCACCCGCACCACCACCGCCCTGCTGCGCCGGCTGGGGCTTGAGGTGCTGGAACTGGGCGTGCCGCAGACCCTGGACGAGGCCTATGCCCAGATCCGCCTCGTCGCCGCGCGCCTCGGCACGCCGGAGCGCGGCGAGGCCCTGGTGGGGCGGATGGAGGCGGCCTTCGCCCGCCTGCCGCCGCCGGCGGCGCGGCCGCCCTCCGCCATCGTGCTGCGGCCCAACGGCTTCACCGCCGGCCGCGGCTCCCTGCCCGGGGAGGTGATGGCCCGGGCCGGCCTCGACAACCTGGCGGCGCGGCTCGCCACCGACCGCCTCGGCCAGCTGGCGCTGGAAGAGGTGGTCTGGGCCCAGCCCGACGTGCTGGTGGTGAACGGCGCGCCCGACGCGCCGCCTTCGCTGGCCGACGACCTGCTCACCCACCCCGCCCTCGCATCCTTCCGCAGCCCGGGGCGGTCGGTCTCCCTGCCCATCCGCCTGTGGACCTGCGCGGGTCCGGAGCTCGCGGAGGCGGCGGCCCGGCTGGCAGGGGCGGCGCAAAGGGCAACCGAAGGAGCGATCCAAGACGCCACACGGGCGACGGCACCCGATGCCCCACGGGGTGCGCCCCAATCGGCGCCAGCCTTCACCCGACCGGCTCTCCAAGCCGCCGTGCCGGCGGCGGCCCGATGACCATTCCCCCCATGTCCCACACGATGTCCCACACTCTGCTGATCGCCACCCTCTGCGCCGGTGTGGCCGCGCTGCTCGTCGCCTCCGTGGCGGTGGGCTATGCACCCCTCGACCTCGGCGCGGCGATGGCCGACCTCGCCGCCGGGCGGCAGACCTTGCCCGCCCTCGTGCTCGCCGAGCTGCGGCTGCCCCGCGCCATCCTGGGGGCGGCGGTGGGCTTCAGCCTCGGCATCACCGGCGCGGCGCTGCAAGGGCTCATGCGCAACCCGCTGGCCGATCCCGGCGTGGTGGGCGTCTCGGGCGCGGCGGCGCTGGGGGCGGTGGTGGCCTTCTATTTCGGCTTCTCCTCCGCCTTCGCCCTGGCGTTGCCCCTGGGCGGCCTCATCGGAGCGGGGCTGTCGACCGCCGTCCTGCTGACGCTGGCGGGACGGGGCGCCGGAACCGCCACGCTCATCCTCGCCGGCGTGGCGCTGAGCAGCCTGTCCGGCGCCCTCACCGCGCTGGCGCTGAACCTCGCCCCCAGCCCCTATGCGGCGCTGGAGGTGGTGTTCTGGCTCATGGGCTCCCTGTCCGACCGCAGCCTCGCCCATGTGGCGCTGGCCCTGCCCTTCATGGCGGTGGGCTGGGGGCTGGTGCTGTCCACCGGCCGCGCCCTCGATGCCCTGACCCTGGGCGAGGATGCGGCGGCAAGCCTCGGCTTCCCCCTGCGCCGGGTGCGCCTCCTCGTCATCGGCGGCACGGCGGCGGCGGTGGGGGCAAGCGTGGCGGTGGCGGGCGCCATCGGCTTCGTGGGCCTCGTGGTGCCCCACCTCATGCGCCCCTTCGTGGGCCATCGGCCGGGGCGGCTGCTGCTCGTAAGCGGGCTCGCCGGGGCGGCGCTGACCCTTGGCGCCGACATCGCGGTGCGGCTCATCCCGACCCGGCCGGAGCTGAAGCTCGGTGTGGTCACGGCCCTCATCGGCGCGCCCTTCTTCCTCGCCTTGCTGCGGAACCTCAGGGTGGACGGCGAATGATCGTGGAAGCACGCGACATCGGCGTGAGCCGGGGCGGCACACTGGTGGTGCGGGACTTCTCCCTCGCCGCGCGGCCGGGCGAGATGCTCGGCCTCATCGGCCCCAACGGCGCGGGCAAGACCAGCGTGCTGCGCGCCCTCGCGGGCCTCGATCCGCTCGCCTCCGGCACAATCACCTATGGCGGGCGCACGGCGGACGATATGGGGCGCCGGGGGCTCGGCCGCGCCCTCGCCTATTTGCCGCAGAACGGGCGCATCCACTGGCCCCTGCCGGTGGAGGAGGTGGTGGCGCTGGGCCGGCTGCCCCACGGCGTCGCCAGCGTGGATGCCGCCGTCGAACGCGCCATGGATGCGGTGGAGCTGGCGCCCCTGCGGCGGCGCTCCGCCGGCTCCCTCTCCGGCGGGGAGCGTGCCCGCCTGCTGCTCGCCCGCGCGCTGGCGGTGGAAGCCCCGGTGCTGCTGGCCGACGAGCCGGTGGCGGCCCTCGACCCCTACCACCAGCTCCAGGTGATGGACGTGCTGCGCGCCACCGCCCGCGCCGGAACCGCCGTGGTGGCGGTGCTGCACGACCTCACCCTTGCCGCCCGCTTCTGCGACCGCCTCGCCCTGATGAAGGACGGCGCCCTCATGGCCGAGGGCCCGCCCGCCGCGGTGCTGACGGCGGATCGGGCGGCCGAGGCCTATGGCGTCACGGTGGAGGGCGGGGAGATCGGCGGCGAGCCCTTCATTCTCCCCTGGCGTCGCCGCGGCCGGGCGCCGGACCGCAAGGAACCCGAGGCATGACCCAGAGCGCCATCACCGAAGATTCCTTCGACGCCCTGACGCGCCATGCGCTCGACCCACGCACCGGCTGGAGCCTCGGCATCTTCGGCGCCATCGCCGAGTTCATGCGCGATCCCGGCGAGGCAACCGCCATCGAGACCGGGGCGGATATCCTGAAGGTCGTCACCGCGCGCGGCGGCCTTGTGGTCCGGCGCCATCCCGCCACGGTCGTCGTGGATTACGAGATGCCGTCCCGCCATGCCGAGCGGCGGGTCCGCGCGCTGGCGGCCTGCCTGCCGGAGCGCGACGCCGCCCGCGCCGGCCGCGCGGTGGTGACCGAGGTCGGCCCCGACATGGCCGCCCTGCGGGAGGAGGATCGCGGCGCCCTGCTGTTCGATCTCGGCATCGGCCTTACGAGCGTCGAGACCTGCGTGCGCACCCGCGCCCCGGCCCTGATTGCTGCCCTGCGCGCCGCCGAAGGGATGCCTGCCCTTGCCGCGCCCGGCCTCATAGCGGCGATGGTGGAGCACGGCCCGCACCGCGTGTTCGCCTCCGCGCTCGGTCGCATCGAGGTGTTCCAGCCAATCCCGCCGCCCGGAGGCGTCAGCCCCGATGGTCCGCACACCCATGTGCTGCCGAAACTCATCGCCCACGGGCGCACCCACGCGGCCAGCGTTCCCATTCCGGAAGGGCTGGTGCCGTGCCTGTCCATTCACCCGCCCTCGGGGGCATAGGCCGGCACGGGCCGGCGCGCTCAGCCGGGAATGAGCGCCACGGCGGCCGGCTGCGCCATTCAGTGCTTGCTCGCTCGCACCTCACGCTGACCGGCCCTGAGCTGTGCGAGCACATTGTAAAGGCCGGCCGGCGTGAGATGCGGTGCGATTGCCAGTGGCGCCGGGCCGGCGCAGACTTGGCCGGGACAGGCATGGACATGCAGGGAGGCGCCGTTGGCCAGGTCTGAGATGATCGCCGTCCTCATGCACGCCCGCAGGCCGGGCCGGGCGCAGGCCGTGGCCTCGGTGCTGGCCGTTCTTCTCGGCACGGCGGCACCCGCCCTCGGCGAGCAGGGCGCGGCGCCGGCGCCGGAAGCCCGCGTCATCCGCGATCTCAACCTCAAGGGCGATCTCGGCACCGGCAAGGAGAAGCGCAGCCTCAGCGGCATCGCCTGCGCGACGCCCCCCGGCCCCGGTCCGCGCGCCTGCATCCTGGTGGGCGACGAGAACGACCTCATGTGGAGCGCGACGCTTGCGGGCAAAGCCATCCGCCTCGATGCGCGCATCCATGCGGCGCAGGCGGGTGCAGCCGAGCTTGATCTGGAAGGCGCCACCTTCGCCGCCGCGCCGGAGGGCGGTGCCTATTACATCACCGGCTCGCACGGGGCCTCGCGCACCGAAGGCAAGTACGAGGCCGGGCGCTTCCTTGTGTTCCGCATCCCGACCGATCCGGCCACCGGCGCCATCATCCCCAGCGGCATCACCGCCACGCGGACTTTGGAAAGCGTCATCGCCGCCCTCCCCAATCTTGCCCGGCTGGCATGCCGGGAGGGCATGACCTGCGAGCGCCTCGACGCGGAAGGTCTCAATATCGAAGGGATCGCTGCCCGCGACGGCGCGCTCTATTTCGGCCTGCGCAACCCCACCACGGCGGGGGCGACCATCCTCAAGGTGCCGGCCGGCGTCCTGTTCGCCGGGCCGGCGCCAAAGGCCGAAGTGCTGCGGGTGCAGCTGGATGCCGGCAACGGCGTGCGCGACCTTGCGCCCGTGGCCGGCGGCTTCCTCATTCTCGCCGGCCTCGGCCGATCCGACGACCAGCTCACGACGCGGCGCAGCGTGATCCACTTCTGGGACGGGCAGTCGGAGACCGCCATGCCCCTGGCGCAGATCACCTCTGCCGATGGCAAGCCGGAGGCCCTGCTGGTCATCACCGACAGCGTCGCCGGCAGACCCTATGAGGTGCTGCTGCTCATGGACGGCGCGAAGGACGGAGCGCCTGCGGTCTATGAGGTCCCGGCCCGCTGACCGGCCTGAGCCGCCGGTCCGGCTTTCCGGTACCGCCTCAGTCGCGTGCATGCAGTGTCTCAGCGACGACCTGTCCTTGGACAACATGTCCACTCGCGTCCGCTGCAATCGCGGCGCCACAACGCGAGTGTGAACGCCTTTCTCGCATACGCAGCACGACAGATGCAGCCCCTATCCGCTCCCGCCCGCGGTGCGGGCGAGGCGCTGTGTGCGCTCGTCTGCCTCGCGTGCCTCACCTGCGCGGGGCCTGCACGATCCCAATCGGCGCCGCAGGCCGAGCGGGCGGCGCTCGGGGCAACGCTGTTCTCCGATCCGGACCTGTCGCGGGAGCGCAACCAGTCCTGCGCCACCTGTCATGATCCCGCCCACGGCTTTGCCGATCCGCGGACCGACGTGGCTTCGGGCGCGGTCTCGCTCGGCAGCGACGGGACATCGCACGGCGTGCGCAATGTCCCCACCGTCAGCTATGCGGCCGCCACGCCCCGCTTCCACAAGGATGCCAAGGGCCGTCTGGTGGGCGGCCAATTCCTCGACGGCCGCGCCGACACGCTGGAGGCGCAGGCCGGCGGGCCGCTGCTCAATCCGGTGGAGATGGCCATGCCGGACAAGGCGAGCGTCGTCGCCCGCCTGAAGGAGAAGCCGGCCTATGGGGAGGCGTTTCGCCGGCTGTTCGGCGCCGACGTGTTCAAGAGCGATGACCGCGCGTTTTCGGCCCTCACCCAGGCCCTCGCCGCCTATGAGCGCAGCCCGGAGGTCTCGCCGTTCGATTCCAGATACGACCGGTTCCTGCGCGGGGAAATCAAGCTCACCGACCGGGAAGAACTCGGCCGCGTGCTGTTCTTCTCCAACCAGTTCACCAATTGCCACCTCTGCCACCAGATCTCGCCGGCGGACGGGGCGGGCGAAACCTTCTCCAACTTCCAGTTCCACAACATCGGCGTGCCGCGAAACCCGGCGCTCGATGCCCCGGTGGACCACGGCCTGCTCGCCACGCGTGGGCTGAAGGACAAGCGCCTCGACGGCCGCTTCAAGGTGCCGACCCTGCGCAACGTGGCGGTGACGGGTCCTTACATGCACAACGGCGTGTTCACCGACCTGCGCACCGTCATCCTCTTCTACAACAAGTATAATTCCTCATCCCCAGACCGCCAGGTCGACCCTGGGACCGGCCGTGCGTGGGACCCGCCCGAGGTGCCGGACACGCTCTCGCGGACCGAGCTGGAATTCGGCCCGGCCCTCGACGACCGGCGCATCGACGCCCTCGTCGCCTTCCTCAAGACCCTCACCGATCGCCGCTACGAACCGTTGCTCGACCGGTGATGCAACAGCCTTTGCCAACAGGTTTTTCCGAGATCTGCCCCGTGATCGCCCCTTCCCCCTTCACGCGACACCGCGGCCCCGCACAGCCCGCGCGCGTCTTCCCAGCCCAGCCGCCGACCGCGGCGTGTTCCGACAGGAGGCCGGATCGCTCCGGCAGACCTCATGGACCTCGACACCCTTGACCTATCGAGACTGCAATTCGCAGTCACGGCGCTCTACCACTTCCTCTTCGTGCCCCTGACGCTGGGCCTGTCCGTCCTGCTCGCGGTGATGGAGACGGTCTATGTCATGACCGGCCGCCTCATCTGGCGGCAGATGACCAAGTTCTGGGGCACATTGTTCGGCATCAATTTTGTCGTCGGCGTCGCCACCGGCCTCGTCATGGAATTCCAGTTCGGCATGAACTGGAGCTATTACAGCCACTATGTGGGCGACATCTTCGGCGCCCCGCTGGCCATCGAAGGGCTGATGGCCTTTTTCCTCGAAGGCACGTTTGTCGGCCTGTTCTTCTTCGGCTGGGACAAGCTCTCCAAGGTCGGGCACCTCATCACCACCTGGGCGGTGGCCATCGGCTCCAACTTCTCGGCGCTGTGGATTCTCGTCGCCAACGGCTGGATGCAGAACCCGGTGGGCTCCGCCTTCAACCCGCAGACCATGCGCATGGAAATCACCGATTTCTTCGCCGTGGTGACCAATCCGGTGGCGCAGGCGAAGTTCGTCCACACGGTTTCGGCGGGCTACGTCACCGCCTCCATCTTCGTGCTCGGCGTCTCGGCCTGGTACCTGCTGAAGGGCCGCCACACGGAGCTGGCCAAGCGCTCCATGACGGTGGCCGCCTCGTTCGGGCTTGCCGCCTCGCTGTCGGTGGTCGTCCTCGGCGACGAGAGCGGCTACCTGACCACCGAGCACCAGAAGATGAAAATCGCCGCCATGGAGGCCATGTGGGAGACCGAGCCGGCTCCCGCCGCCTTCACCCTGTTCGGCTTCCCGAGCGAGAAGGACCGCGAGACCCATTTCGCGGTGCGCGTGCCGTGGATGCTCGGCCTCATCGCCACCCGCTCCCTGACCACGCAGATCCCCGGCATCAACGAACTGGTGACCCAGACGGAGGGACGCATCCGCAACGGCATCGTCGCCTTCGACGCGCTCCAGCAGATCCGCGCCGCCGGCAGCGACGCCAGGATCCCGCCGGCGGCACGCCAGGCCTTCGAGGACAATGGCCGTGACCTCGGTTACGCGCTGCTGCTGAAGCGCTACCTGGACGACCCGCGCAAGGCCAGCGAGGACGACATCCGCCGCGCCGCCCGCGACACGGTGCCGAGCGTGCCCACCCTGTTCTGGTCGTTCCGCGTCATGGTGGGGCTGGGCTTCTTCTTCATCGCCTTCACCGCCACCTTCTTCCTGCTGTCGGCGCGGCGGCTGCTGGATCGCTACCGCCCGCTGCTGTGGCTGGCGGTGTTCGCCATCCCGCTGCCCTGGATGGCGGCGGAACTCGGCTGGGTCGTCGCCGAGGTCGGGCGCCAGCCCTGGAGCATCGAGGGCGTGCTGCCCACGGCGGCGGCCGTCTCCAGCCTCGGCGCGGCGACGGTGCTCACCACCCTCGCCGGCTTCGTCGCCCTCTACACCGTCCTGCTGGTGATCGAGATGACGCTGATGCTGCGCGCCATCCGCAAGGGGCCGGAGCCGGACGACGCGCCGGAGACCAACCTCGTCCCCTCCTCCCTCGTGGCAGCGGAGTAGAGCCATGATCCTGAACACGCTCATCGACTACGACACCCTGCGGGTCATCTGGTGGCTGCTGCTGGGGGTGCTGCTCATCGGCTTCGCCGTCATGGACGGGTTCGACCTCGGCTCCGGCATCCTCCTGCCCTTCGTGGCGAAGACCGACCTGGAGCGCCGGGTGGTCATCAATGCGGTGGGGCCGGTCTGGGAGGGTAACCAGGTGTGGCTCATCCTCGGCGGCGGCGCCATCTTCGCCGCCTGGCCACAGCTGTATGCGGTGTCCTTCTCGGGCTTCTACCTCGCCATGTTCGCGATCCTGTTCGCGCTCATCCTGCGGCCGGTGGGGTTCAAGTATCGCTCCAAGCGCGAGGGCGCAGCGTGGCGGTCGGCGTGGGACTGGGCCCTGTTCGTGGGCGGCCTCGTGCCGGCGCTGGTGATGGGGGTGGCCGTGGGCAACGTGCTCCAGGGCGTGCCCTTCCATCTCAACGACGACCTGCGCATCTTCTACGATGGCACCACGCTGTTCGAACTGCTCAATCCGTTCGGACTGCTGTGCGGACTGCTCTCGGTGGCGATGCTCACCATGCACGGCGCCGGCTGGCTGCTGCTGAAGACCGAGGGCGCCGTCGCGGCGCGGGCCCGGACCATCGGCAGCGTGGCGGCCCTCGCCACCATCGCCCTGTTCGTGCTGGGCGGGGTCTGGCTCTTCCTCGGCATCGACGGCTACCGCATCGTCGGCACCATCGCGACGGACGGTCCCTCCAACCCGCTGGCCAAGGCGGTGGAGATGGCCCCGCGCGCCTGGTTCGCCAATTATGCCGCCCATCCCTGGATGCTGGCGGGGCCGGCGCTCGGCCTCCTGGGGGCGCTTGCCAGCCTCGCCTTCCTGAGGGGCCGGGTGGAGATCGGCGCGTTGCTGTCGAGCGCCCTGTCCATCTTCGGCATCATCTCGACGGTGGGGCTGTCCATGTTCCCCTTCATCCTGCCGTCGTCCCTCGACCCGCGGTCGAGCCTCACCGTGTGGGATGCCTCGTCCAGCCATCTCACCTTGTTCGTGATGCTGGTGGCCACTGTGATCTTCGTGCCGATCATCATCGCCTACACCACCTGGGTCTACCATGTGCTGTGGGGCAAGGTGGACGCGCGCTCCATCGCCGACGGCAACGGCCACGCCTACTGAAAGAAGGAGACGGAACATGTGGTACTTCGCCTGGCTGCTCGGCCTGCCGCTGGCCGCCGCCTTCGCGGTGCTCAACGCCATGTGGTACGAGCTGATGGACGATCTTGCGCGCGAGCGGGCGGAAGGTCCGACGGCGCCTTAGAGCGACGACCGTGAGCCAATGCGAACGGAAAATGCGCGAAAGCGGATGTTTGGTACCTGACCGTCCGGAACGAGGTGCGCGAAGGTGAGGTCGCGAAGTGATGGGCCTGGTCATGGGCGAGAGCACGATCGAGAGCGACGCCAATCGCAGGAACCTGCTGTTGCTGATCGCGCTGCGCTGGCTTGCGGTGGCCGGGCAGGTCGGTGCCATCGCGGTGGTGCATGTCTGGCTGGGCGTCGCCCTGCCGCTCGCCGAGATGGGCCTCGTGATCCTGTTCCTGGTGGGGCTCAACCTCATCGGCCTCTACCGGATCATCGGCCAGGCCGCCATCAGCGACACCGAACTGTGTGTGGAACTCCTGCTGGACGTGGCGGCGCTCACCATCCAGCTCTATCTCAGCGGCGGCGCCACGAACCCCTTCATCTCGCTCTATCTACTGCAGGTGATCCTCGCCGCCGTGCTGCTGGCGCCGCTCGCCACCTGGATCATCGTCGCGGTGACCACCGGCTGCTTCATCTGGCTGACGCGCTTCTTCCGGCCCATCGACTTCCGTGGGCACGGCCTTGGCCTTGATGGCGCGCACGAAGGCGGCCATGGCGCAGGCTCCTTCTTCGACCTGCACCTGCAGGGCATGTTCCTGTGCTTCCTGCTGGCGTCGGTGCTGGTGGCGCTGTTCGTGACGCGCATCAACGCCAACCTGCGCAGCCGGGATGCCCATCTGGCCGAACTGCGCCAGCGCGCGGCGGAGGAAGCGCACATCGTGCGCATGGGCCTGCTGGCCTCGGGCGCCGCCCATGAACTCGGCACGCCGCTTTCGACCCTCGCCGTCATCCTCAATGACTGGCAGCACATGCCGCGGTTCCGCGACGATCCCGAGCTGGGCGGGGAGATCGAGGAGATGCAGGCCGCGCTGGGGCGCTGCAAGAGCATCGTCTCCCACATCCTCATCGCCTCGGGCGAGGCCCGCGGCGAGGATGCCCGCCGCGCCCCGCTCGCCGCGTTCCTCGACGACATGGTCCGGCGCTGGCGCGACAGCCGCCGGCCGGCCGCATTGGAATACCGCAACGAGACCTGTCACGATGTGACGATCGTCTGCGACAGCGTGATCGAGCAGGTGCTGTTCAATATCCTCGACAATGCGCTGGAAGCCTCGCCGGACTGGGTCGCGATCGCCGCCGAGCAGAGCGGCTCCGAGCTGGTCGTGCGCGTGAGTGATGCCGGGCCGGGCTTCTCCGAGGGCGCGCTCAACCAGTTCGGCAAGCCCTACCAGACGACCAAGAGCGAGCCGGGCCGGGGCCTCGGCCTGTTCCTCGCCGTCAACGTGCTGCGCAAGCTGGACGGCGCCATCGGCGCGAAGAACCGCCCGGAGGGCGGAGCACGGGTGGAAGTGCGGCTTCCCCTCTCCGCGCTGGCGGTGGGAGCGCACGATGGAGCCTGACAAGCACCTGCTGCTGGTGGAGGACGACGCCCCCTTCGCCCGCGCCCTCCAGCGCTCGTTCGAGCGCCGCGGCTACAAGGTGGCGCTCTGCCCGCGCGCCGAGAGCCTGGACGCGCTGCTTGCGCAGACCGACCCGACCTGCGCCGTCGTGGACCTCAAGCTCTCCGGCGCATCGGGGCTGGAGTGCGTCAGGCGGCTGCACGCGCATGATCCCGCCATGCGGATCGTGGTGCTCACCGGCTACGCCAGCATCGCCACCGCGGTGGAGGCCATCAAGCTCGGCGCCTGCCACTACCTCGCCAAACCGTCCACCACGGACGACATCGAGGCGGCCTTCGGCCGGCTGGATGGCGACGCGGGTGTCGCCCTCGGCGTGCGCCCGAGCTCCCTCAAGACGCTGGAGTGGGAGCACATCCACGAGACGCTTTTGGAGGCGGACTTCAATGTCTCCGAGGCGGCCCGCCGGCTCGGAATGCACCGCCGCACCCTGGCGCGCAAGCTGGCCAAGCGCCGGGTGACTTAGGGGTGACTTAGGCGGATGAATGAGCCGAGTGACGGAATGGCAACATCCCCGGAGCTGCTGGCCGAATACGCGCCGGAGCCGCCCTTCGACGCCGGGACGCCGCAGCGCGCGCCGGCGGAGGTGACCGCCCTGATCGAAGGCATGTTCGCCACCTTCCTTGTGGATGCGGCCGAGACCGGCCGCATCGCCTTCGCGCGCGCCGGCTCCTTGTGAGGCCGGCATCTCGTTTCAGGATGATCATTCGCCCGGAACCCGTGCTAGAATTGATCGCTTGATAAAGACCGGATGACCGCCTTGCCTGCACCCAAAGTCCCGTCGCCGCCGCGCCGTCGCCTCTCGCCCGCGGATCGGGAGCGGGACATCGTCGCCGGCGCCGTCGCCTTCTTTGCCGAGCACGGCTTCGACGGCGCGACGCGGGATCTCGCGCAGCGGCTCGGCATTACGCAGCCGTTGCTCTACCGCTACTTTCCCGGCAAGGAGGCCCTGCTCGACCGGGTCTACCAGGAGGTCTACCAGAGCCGCTGGCAGAGCGAGTGGGAAACCGCCATCGCCGACCGCTCCATCCCCATCGAGGAGCGGCTGAAGCGCTTCTACCGGGCGTATGCGGCCGTCATCCAGACCTATGAGTGGGTACGGCTGTTCATGTTCGCCGGCCTCAAGGGGCTCGACTTCAACAGCCGCTATCTCGCCTTCCTGCGCGCCCGGCTGTTCGAGCGGATGGTCATCGAGATCCGCGTCGCCAACGGCCTCGACGAGACCGCCCCGGTGAGCGAGGAAGAGATCGAGCTCATCTGGTCGCTGCACGCGGGCATCTTCTACATCGGCGTGCGCAAATTCATCTACGGCATGCCCATTCCCACCGATCTTGGCGCTGACATCGACTTCAAGATCAACGCCTTCCTGAACGGCGCCCCGGCCGCTTTCGCCACGCTGCTGCCCAAACCCGCACAGGCCCGCAGCCGGGTCGCGCGCAAGAAATAATCGATCGATAAATTATATTGACGCCGGCGAAGCCGCACGGCACTATCTATCGTCCGATAAATATCGGGGGAGCGCCTCAGGACCGGCAGAGCCGGCCGAAGGTGGCTGAACGACATCAAAACAAAACGGCAGGTCCGCACCGGAACGTCGTGCGAGCGCGTCACCCGGCGTCGGCGGAGCCGAGGGAGAACACCCATGCCAGGACACATGACCGGCGGCGGGCTGGACCGCGCGCCGAAGCGCAAACGCGCCATCATCATCGGCGGCTCCATCTGCGGACTTTTCACCGCGCTCCTGCTGCGCAAGGCAGGCTGGGACGTCGCGGTCTTCGAGCGCATCGGCAGCGAGCTTGCCGGCCGCGGCGCAGGCATCGTCACCCATCCCGAGATGTTCGATGTCATCGCCCGTACCGGCCTCGACGTGACCGAGGCGCGGGTCGGCGTGGGCGTCAGCGGCCGGCGGGTGTTCGACCGCGACGGGCGGCTCGCAGGCGAGCTCGACCTGCCGCAGGTGCTCACCTCCTGGGGCCATCTTTATCGCCTGCTGCGCTCGGCCTTGCCGGACGACGCCTATCACCACGGGTGCAACCTCGTGTCGGTCGAGGACGGCGTGGACGCCGTACGCGCGCACTTCGCCGACGGCTCCATCGAGAAGGCGGACCTCCTCGTGGGCACGGACGGCCTGTTCTCGACGGTGAGGACGGGCTTCCTGCCGGAGATCCAGCCGACCTACGCGGGCTATGTCGCCTGGCGCGGCCTGGTGGATGAAGCCACGCTCTCGGCGGAGACGCGTGCCGCCCTCTGCGGCCACTTCTCCTTCAGCCTGCCCCCCGGCGAGCAGATGCTCGGCTATCCCGTCGCGGGCGTGGACGAGCAGCTGGAGGAAGGCCAGCGGCGCTACAATTTCGTCTGGTACCGGCCCGCTGCCGGCGACCGGCAGCTCGCCGATCTCCTCACCGATGTGGAGGGGAAAAGGCACCCGCTTTCCATCCCTCCCCACCTCATCCGGCCCGAAGTGGTCGCCACCATGCGGTCCGACGCGCTCCGCCTGCTGGCGCCGCAATTCGCCGAGGTGGTGGAGCGGACACCGCAGCCCTTCCTGCAGGCGATCCAGGATCTGGAGACGCCGCGCATGCGGCTCGGGCCCCATGTGGTGATCCTCGGCGATGCCGCCTTTGTCGCCCGGCCCCATGTGGGCATGGGCGTGACCAAGGCGGCCGCGGACGCCGCCGCCCTCGTCGCAGCCCTCGGCGACAGCGGCGATGTGGAGGCCGCCCTCGCCGCCTTCGAGGCGCGCCGGCTCGCCTTCGGCCGGGCCGTGGTGCAGCGGGCGCGGCACCTTGGCGCCTACATGCAGGCCCAGATCCTCGACGACGAAGAGCGGGCACGTGCCGAGCAGCATCGTCGTCCCGAGGCCGTCATGAGCGAAACCGCCGTCGCGACGGGGATCGCAGCATGAAACACGCCAACGTCTGCCCCACACGGCCCGCGGCTGCGCCGCAGGATGTCGCGGCCCGCATCGAAGCCATCCGCCGGAACCCCAACTTCCGGCGCCTCGCCTCTGCCCGGACCCGCCTGGGTCTCTCATTGGCCGCGATCATGGCCACGCTTTACTTCGCCTACATCCTGACCGTGGCCCTGGCGCCCCGCGCGCTCGGCACGCCGGTCCTGCCCGGTGCGGTCTCCACCTGGGGCATCGTCGCCGGGGTCGGGCTGCTGAGCCTCGGCTTCGTGCTGACGGCGATCTATGTCGCCGTCGCCAACCGTCATTTCGACCATCTGACCAAGAGCCTCGAGGAGGAAGTGCAATGAGGACCGCAGGACTTCTGTGTCCAGGCCTCTCGGCCTGCGTCATTCTCCTCGCCGGGGCCGCACCCGCGGCAGCCGCGGGTGCGATCGCGGAAGGTGGGAGCCGTCAGCCGCTGAACCCGGTTGCCATCGGCCTGTTCCTGCTGTTCGTGGTGGTCAGCCTCGGCGTCACCTGGTGGGCCGCCCGCAAGGGGACAGGCGGCGCGCAAGACTATTATGCAGCCGGCGGCGGCCTCAGTGGCTTCAAGAATGGCCTGGCCATCGCCGGAGACTACACCTCGGCGGCGACGTTCCTCGGCGTGACCGCGCTGGTCTACACCTCCGGCTATGACGGCATGATCTATGCCGTCGGGTTCCTGGTGGGCTTCCCGATGATATTGTTCCTCATCGCGGAGCCGCTGCGCAATCTCGGGCGCTACACCTTCGCCGACGTCGTCGCCTACCGGCTCTCGGAAGTGCCGGTGCGGGTGGTGGCGGCCACCAACACTCTGGTCATCGTGCTGCTCTACCTCATCGCCCAGATGGTGGGGGCCGGGAAGCTCATCGAGCTGCTGTTCGGGCTGCCCTATTGGGTGGCGGTGGGCCTCGTGGGCCTGCTGATGATGGCCTATGTCACCTTCGGCGGCATGCTCGCCACCACCTGGGTGCAGATCATCAAGGCGGTGCTGCTGCTCACCGGCTCGGTGGTGATGTCGGTTCTGATTCTCTCCCGCTTCGGCTTCAGCGTGGAGACGCTGTTCGCCCACGCCGTGGCGCTTCACCCCAAGGGCGTCGCCATCATGGCGCCGGGCGGGCTGGTGAAGGATCCTGTCTCGGCCATCTCCCTGGGCGTCGCCCTGGTGTTCGGAACGGCCGGCCTGCCGCACATCCTGATGCGCTTCTTCACCGTCGCCGACGCACGCCAGGCGCGGGCATCGGTGCTGGTGGCCACCGGCTTCATCAGCGTCTTCTACACCCTGCTGTTCGTCCTGGGCTTCGGAGCCATCGCGGTGGTGCTGGCAGACCCTGCCTTCAAGGATGCGTCGGGCGCGGTGATCGGCGGCACCAACATGGTGGCGCTGCATCTGGCCAACGCCCTCGGCGGCTCGGTGCTGCTCGGCTTCATCTCGGCAGTCGCCTTCGCCACCATCCTCGCGGTGGTTTCAGGCCTCACCATCGCCGGAGCATCGGCGGCGAGCCACGATCTCTACGCCCGCGTCATCCGCCGCGGCGCCGCGTCGGAGCAGGAGGAGGTGCGGGTCTCGAAGGCGGCGGCGGTGCTCATCAGCCTCCTCGCCATGGGGTTCGGCCTCCTGTTCGAGAACCAGAACATCGCCTTCATGGTGGGCCTCGTCTTCGCCGTCGCGGCGAGCGCGAACTTCCCCGTGATCGTGCTGTCGGTGTCGTGGCCCGGCCTTTCCACCCGGGGAGCGGTGGCCGGATCGGTGACGGGGCTGGTGGTTGCCCTGGTGCTCGTGGCCCTGAGCCCGAGCGTGTGGACGCAGACGCTGAAACTGGGGCCGGCGCCGTTCCCCTATGACAATCCGGCACTATTCTCCGTGCCGCTCGCCTTTCTGGTCTCGATCTGCGTGTCGCTGGCCGACCGCAGCGCGGCGGCGCAGCGGGTGCGGGCCGCCTTCCCCGCGCAGCATGTGAAGGCCCAGACGGGCTTCGCCCTCGACTGAGGCGCCAACAATCCTAGGAGATGCAAATGACCCTGACGACCTATGCCTCCGTCGAAGCACCGCTGGACTGGCCCGATGTTCTGCGGGCCGACCTGCATGCCAGCCGCGGCAACGGCCGCGTCGGCAGCCGGCTCGTTTCCCAGAGCGACCGGGTGCGGGTGTGGCACCTTAGCCTCAAGCCCGGAGAGCGGATCGGCTTCCACACCCATGTGCTCGATTATTTCTGGACGGCGGTGACCGGTGGGCGCGCGCGCTCCCATTATGCCGACGGGCGCGTGGCCGAGGTCACCTATGATCCCGGCGACACCAAGCACCACCATTTCGGCGCCGGCGAATTCATGATGCATGACCTGACGAATATCGGCGACACCGAGCTGGTCTTTACGACGGTCGAATTCCTCGACAGTGCCAACAGGCCCATTGAGCTGGGTTAGCCCCCCTTCTCCCCGGCCTCCGGGCTGCCGTGGCCTTCGCGCGGCCTACGGGTCCTGATCGTCCCAGGTGAACGCGCCGACGAAGCGTTCGTCGGCGCGTTCACGTCATTGCACCGCGTTGATGGCGAGGCCTTCCACATAGGTGAACTTGACAGTCGCCCCGGGCTGCAGCGTCTGCAAGTCAGCCAGGACCGTGGCGTTGGCCGCCTTCAGCGTCCGCAGATAGCCGTCCGGCCCGGGGAAGCTCACGGTGCCGGCGGCCGGATCGACCGACACGACCGGAGCGGCGATGGTGATCTCGCGCAGGCCGAAGCCCTCGGGAAGGCCGGGAAGGCCGGCATTGACCACGACCTCGTTCAGCACCTCGGTGGGCTGGCCCTTGCCGACCTTGCCGATGGCCGTGACCACGCCGGGCAGCTTGCGGATCAACAGGCTTTGTCCGACGCGGAAATAGCTGAGGTCGCCGACCAGGGGCGGCGCGACCACGGCCCAGCGCTCTCCCGACGGGACTTCCAGCACCACGCGTCGGGTGGCCGGGTCTGCCGATACGAACTGAACCTTGTAGGTCAGGATCGTGGCGCTGCCGAGCCCGGCCACAGTGACCACCTCAACCGAAGCGGGCTTGGGCAAGGATTGGGCCGCTGCTGGCACCGCGGCCGCGAGGCAGGCCGCGACGATGGCCACATAAGTCTTACGAACGGTCATGATCGTCATCTTTCTTAAACGAGGTCGGCGACGCTGCCGGGGGCAGTTCGGGAGCAGGAGGCGATCCGGCTGCGCGCAGGCTCTTGGCCGTGCCGCGCATCGAGGCCTCGCCGCCCCCTGAGACCAAGAGCATGACGTGGGGATTTGAGATCACGAAACGTAGGTGACCGGCGGGATCTTCCAGCTTCCGTCGAGTATCGACGGCTTCTTGGGGTTCGGCCAATACATGCGCAGCATGAGGATGAACACGCCGGCCGGTGCCGGAAGCCAGTTCGATTCCTTATCCGGTCCCGGCGAATCGTGCTGGATGTAAAGGTCGATGGAGCCGTCCGCGTTCGTCTTCAAATTCTGACGTTGGCTGATCGAGTAGCGGTTGATCGGGTTGGCGACGAAGAAATAGTTTTCGTCATACATGGTCAGCGACCAAAACCCCTTCACCGGCGGAAGCTGGCCCTTGGAAAAGTGCATCACATACTTGTGGGAGCCGTCGTACTTGCGGGCCAGAAGGCCACTGCCCGACTTCAGCGAGGTGGGATAGACTGCATCTTCCGGCCGGTTGGCGCCGAGGCCGACGGCCGCGATCAGCGCGCGCTGGATATAGTTCGTGCCGTACAGGCCGGTCGCGGCGGTAAAGCGCCAGCCGTTGACGTTCTTGATCTCCGGCCCGGTGACGAAATGCAGCATGATGCGGTCGAAGCTGAATTTCGGCACCCGGTTGAGGATCCCCGGGTCGGCGGCCTTGGGGTCGAAATCCTTGCCGGGAACCACGCCGATCTGCGCCAGATGGGGCAGGATGGGCGCGTCTGCGGCGGCGGGCGGATTGGTCTTGAGCAGTTCCGCCAGCAGCGTGAAATACTCCACGCCGCTCAGCGCGTTGACCTGATCGCGCACCGCGGTCTTCATGTCGATGGCAGGGCTCACCGTCCCCGCGGGGGGCGTATAGTCCTTCCCCCAGGAGCTGAGCGGATAGACTTGGCAGGCATCCTGAAGGGCATGCACCGCTGCGTAATCCTCCGGCGTGCCGGTGCAATAGATTCGGCCCAGCAGCCAGACCAGGGCCGTCGGCGACTTGTATTCAACCACGCCGGCCGGCAACTTGCCCTTCCAGCCAGGCCCCGTAATCGCGTAGGTCTGCGGGCCGGTGCCGGTGGTGCGCGATCCGGGAACCTGGAACACATCGGTCCAGCCGTCGAGCATGGGGAACAGGAAATAACGTCCCTTCATGTCGGGCAGGCTGAGGATCCACGGCTCCTTGCCCACGTCGATCCACGCCGTGGTATAGAGGGTGTCGGCGTTGGGAGCCGTCACGTCGCGGAAGCTCGCGTCGGGATAGGAGCGCATGCGCACGAACTGCCCCATGGGCGCGCGGCTGGCTTCCGAGGTGGCGACATTGGTCATCACCCGCCGGGTGATCTCCATGGTCACCAGCGAGTAGCCGTAGATATAGGCTTCCGAAGCGGCACGCAGATCCTCGACGCCAGCCGCCAGTTCGTGGACGAGGCCCTCAGCGGCCGCTGACGCGAGTGCAGGACTGGCCCCGAGAATTCCAAGCCCCAGCGAGACCGCACGACGTGAAACCTTCATCGCATTCCCCCCGATCGCCGACGTTTTGATGCTTGGGCAAGTGACCCTTCGTGCGGCGCGCGCGGATGTTATAGAAGCCGGAAGGGATTTGTTTATCTTCTCACGACAAGGCACGGGTGGGGATACAAATGAATCGCGCGCCGTTGCAGCGGGTGGCCGGGCTCTCGGGAGTGCCGGTCCTGTTGCGCGAACTCGGTGCCGATCCCGACGAGGCCTGCGCGGGGCTTTCCTTCCGGCCCGAAGACCTCTTGCCCGACGCCGTCATTCCCTTTGGAGAGGCACTTCAACTCCTCGCAAATTGCCAGCGCGTGAGCGGCCAGGAGCATTTCGGGCTGATGCTGGGCGCACGGTACGATCATCTGTCTCTCGGTCCGATCGGCCCGCTGATGCAGGCCAGCCCAACCCTGGGTGAAGCCATCCGCAGCTATACCCAGGTCCAGATCGGGCTTTCCCGCGGCGCGACCGTCTATTCGTATCCGGTCGGGGAGGATGTCATCCTCGGATACGGCATCTACGCCCGCCATCAACCCGGAACCCGGCAAGCCTACGACTTCGCCATGGCCGTTGGACTCAACATAATCCGCTCGTTGACGGGGAATAAGGCAAACATTGCGGAGGTCCTGATCTGCCACCGCCCCCCAAACGATGCGATTTTATTTGAGACCATTTTGAAGGCGAAGGTTCGGTTCAACCAATACCAATCCTGCGTGGTTTTTGCGCGTGCCGACCTGAAGCTGGCCAACCCGCACGCGGACAAAGGGCGCTACGACGTTTTGTCGGCACAGCTCGCTGCCATGATGCGTATCGACGCTGCCGATCCGGCCGCGATGCTGCTCCATCGAATAAACTTAAGGAAAGAGCACGCGCCGATCGGATTGCGATGCAATCCGATCGGCGCGTGCTCTTGCGGACCGATAAGGCTAAATCCTACCGCCGCAGAGAACTGAGCCCGACATAATCACGTGCAACGCCAGTCGGTCAGAACCGTTTTCCCAAAGCGGAGCCTTCACAATTTGCGCCGATCGTGGGAAGCATTTGGATCGAAAGTCGTTTTGCCTTTCGGCCCGTGGCGCTTCCTCTGGAGACTATAATGATCGGCGAAATGGCGAGCTTCGGCGTGCGGCGAGGCGGCCACCGCCGTTATCTTTTGGCATTTTGCGCGATCATCGCGGTTTCCGCTGCACAGTGCCTGCCTTCCAGGGCCCAGGTGCCGGATCGCGCGAGCGTTGGCGACTTTGACGCCAGCAAGCTCCCTCGGGTTCCCGGTGCCAAGGACGTTTTCGCCAGCCCATTTACGACGATCTTCGTCTCACCCCAGGCGATCGGCCCGACGGCTGACGCGGTTGAAAAGGCGCTCACCGCCCTCGGCTGGCAAAAATATGCCGCGCCAAACGCGGCCTCTGCTGAAAACCCGACGATGAAGACCATGACCTTAAAGAAGGGATCGCAGGCCCTTAACGTCTTCATCACGGTCGCGCCAGCCCAGAACAACGCCATCAGCGTGCAATATTCCGCTGTGCCACTGAAAGTGGACCTGCCTTTCACGGCGGATGCCGCCAATATCGAATATTCGCCGGACAGGCCATCGTTGAGCCTGATAAGCGGCGAGCCGGTCGAAAGGCTCGTCGACTTCTACCGCCGGGAACTCGCCGGCCGCGGCTGGTTCCTGTGGTCGGCAAAGTCCAATGGCAAGCAGGCGGCGGGAGGCCCTGCGGGAACGCTCCATGACGGCGGTGGCTACGCCTATTTCGTCAACGACCAGGACCCGAAGGCGACCTTGGCGCTCGTGCTGCAAAAAACAGACGCCGGAAAGGTCAAGGTCGAGATCAAGCCTCAGCCGATCAGCATTCTCGCGAACGCCCGCCAAGTCTATCTCAGCCGCGACAATGTCGCGCCTCTGGTCGCCGTCTCCGATCTGCCACGCCTCCCCGGCGCGCTTGACACCGGAAAATCAACCGCCGAGCGCGTGTCTTACTCAGTTCCCGGGAATGTTCCTGCCACGACCACCGCGATCAAGGCATTGCTGGCCGCCCAGGGTTGGCGCTTCTACGTGGCTCCGCTGGATGACCGGCATTCGACCTGGCTGACATTCATCAAGGGGCAGCAGGGCCTTTCGGTTCGTTTCACCATCACACCCGGCAGGAACGAGGACACCACGGACCAGACCACGGTCGAGTATGTGGCCGATCGGTTGCAATTCGCTCCGCCGGTTACGGACGACGCCCTCGACGTGGTGTTCGACGAGCATCGGCCTTATCTCAGCCTGACCTCGGGCGGCACGCCGCAGAGCCTGCGTGAATTCTATGCCCGCAAGCTCGCCGAAAGCGATTGGGAGTTGCTCCCGGATGCGGACATCGCGGCGAAATGGCCGAATGCGAAGCTCGATCCAAAACCCGCGAATGGCGACATCGCCTATTTCACGCGCGGCAATACCCGGCCGCTCGTGCTCGTGTTGCGGGCAAGCGACCACGGCAGGACGTTGGTGGAGCTGAAAACACCCTTCTTCGCCGAACTGCAATCGGTCGAGGCCGATGGCGACATCTTCGGCCTGCCGGTCCCCAAGCCGCGTAGGAATGCGGGTGGCACGAATGGCGGGACTGGGAGAGAGATCCACGTCCAGGTCCAGGCGAGCCTCGACGCGGTGCTGTCGTTCTACAGGGGCGCGCTTTCGGCGCGCGGGTGGAACGAGGATGCGCCGCGCAGTACGATCGATCCGGACGAGGCGGTGGTGCATTTCACCTTTCCCGAAGGCACGGCGACTCTGAAGCTCGCTCGCCAGTACGGGCTGACGACCGTCAACCTCATTGAGAAAATCACCAAGCCCAAGACCAATAGCGTGACGGGCGGCGGCTCGGTCAATGACATGCTGCAGCAGGCCCAGCAGATGATGCGCGCGGCCGAATCGATGCCCGGCGGTGCCGCGATGCCGCAGGCCCCCGCGCGCGGGGCCGGCGATGCCGTCGAACCGCTGCGGCCGCTCGCCGGCGGCAGCGCGCCTATCCCGCTCCCGGAGACGGCGCAGGACGTCGATTTCGTCGGCGAGGACGGAACGCTCCAATTCACGAGCGCGTCCAACGTCAAGTCGATCGCTGAGTTTTTCCGGTCGGCCCTGAAGCAGTCCGGATGGCGCGCGAAGCCGAGCGTGATCAACAACGCGAATATGGCGGAGCTCCAATTCGCCAAGGGGAACAAGGATATCTCCATCACGGTCATGAAGATGGGCTCCAGCACCAATGTGAATGCGCGCGGCTCGGGCCTGCAGATTGCGGGCACAAAGCCCGATGAGCCCACCCAAAAGAACGAGAGCCGTACGGGTGGTGCGCCAGCGCCGTCGGCCGACGATCTCATCGTCGAGGAGAGCGCGGGGCTGCCGGTTCCCAAGCGCCACACCATGTCGGAAGGGTCCCAGACACCGTTCCGGCGCGAGCTCAACGCCAATGTGCCGCTCGACCTCGCCGTGGTCCTGGATTTCTACCGTCGCGAGCTTGGCAATCGAAACTGGAAGGAAGAGGCCAAGGGCCAGGTGGTCGCGGCCGACCGTGCGACGGTCCGCTTCACGTCCCCCGAAGGCCCCGCCGTGTTGAAGCTCGGTCGAAAGGGCAATGAAACAACGGTCAACCTTAGCCTGAAAAATCCGGAGGCGGCCCGGAAAGCGGGCATTTTGCCGGAAGCCGGAAAGGCCCGCGTGATGTTCGGCAATATCATGCCAGACGAATCGTCACTCACCTTCAATAATCGGGTGATCAAGGTCGCAGGTAACGCTGGAACCAAGGCGCCTGACGGGCCAACCTTGGACCTCGCCCCCGGAAAGTACAAATATTCCATCAGAACAGGCGGAAGGGTTCAGGCCGACGACGTGGAGGTACGCTCCGACGAAACCTGGGGACTGATGATTGGCCCCGGGGGGGTGCTGGCGCTGCAGGCCTATTGATGCTGGTGGGGCCGGCGACGGTGTCTGGGTTCATGGATGCGCTGCGGACCGGCGGCGGTTGGGACATCGACCGGCGATTGATCGCACGGCCCTTTCCCCAGCCTCGTCCCGGAAGGACGGCAGACCGCGATCAGTGGCATGCGCTCCGAACAGAGCTGGCCCACCATGCAGGTATCGTCGTTTTCCTCGGAAGTCTGAAGTCGGAAGCAGGCCTGCGATGGCGGTGCTCCCTCAGCTGAAAGCTGGCTACAAAAGCCATCAGTTCATGCTGCTGCTTTCAAGCCCTCTTCGGGTAGGACCGACCGGACATCCACCTCCACTTCCAACGCCGTTTGACGGGACATGCGCGTGACGGGACATGCGCGTGACGGGACGTGCGCACGACGGGACATGCGCGGGGCCGAGCGCAACAGGCGCCAAGGGGTAGATTCGTCGCTTCCCATAAAGAAGGCCTTCCCCCGTCTGGCTCCCGTCTGGCTCCCGCGCTCCCGCGCTCCCGCGCTCCCGCGTTCCCGCGCCCCCGAAGCAGCGCCGGAGACTGTCCCGCCCCGGTCTCGAAGGTCCAGTTAAATATATTTTATTGGTAATTCACGATTTTTATGCTAGCCAAATGTTTGATTTGGGGGAGAGGAATGTCGAGCAAGAGCCGGACCGCTGAAACCTACGAGCGCATCAAGAAGGACATTCTCGATGGGTGCTATCTGCCCAATGAGCGGCTCGCGATCGATCGCCTGAGCGAAGGTGGCGAGGTCAGTCCCGGCGCTGTGCGGGAAGCACTGTCGCGCCTGACGTCGGACGGGCTCGTGGTGGCGGAGGCGCAGAGGGGCTTCTTCGCTGCGCCGGTTTCCGCCGCCGACCTGCGCGACCTGACCGAGGTGCGGGTGGAGGTCGAGATCCGGTGCCTGGCGAGCGCCATCGAGCACCGCACCCTGCGCTGGGAAGCGGACCTGCTTGCGGCCCACCACCAATTGACAAAGACCCCCAAGAGTATCGGCACCGGTCGCGCCAGGCGGATGAACGACGCATGGTCCGACCTTCACGCCCAGTTCCATACGGCGCTTGTCGCCACCTGCTCGAACACATGGTGGCTCAAGCTGCGCGGCCAGCTTTTCCTCCAGGCCGAACGCTATCGGCGGCTGCTCGCCGGCAACGAGAAGGTGGGAGAGCGCGACGTGGATTTCGAGCATGACCGCATCATGCAGGCCGCGCTCGCCCACGACACGGCGATCGCCTGCCGGCTGCTGGCCGAGCACCTGCAGAAGACGGCCACCGCATTGCTCGCCAGACGCCCCCCCGAAGGCACCGGCCTGCAATGGGAGCCTCCGGAGGATTGATACGGGGGCGATTGCGCCGGCCCGCCATGCCACGGTCCACGGCCCGCATCGGCAGGGAACCCGGCGCCCCCGCCCGGTTTCCCTGCCGGCCCGCCAGCCGTGGGTGCCTGCCTCTCTCTCGGAGCCCCGAATGGCGAGAGGGACAGGCCACCGTTCCGAAGATCAGAACGGGTACGACTGCTGCGGATCCTCGATGGTGATCCAGCGCAGATCGGTGAATTCAGGGATGGCCGCGCGTCCGCCGAAGCGTCCGTAGCCGCTGCCCTTCACCCCGCCGAACGGCATCTGGGGCTCGTCGTGTACGGTGGGACCGTTGATGTGGCAGATGCCGCTGTCGATGCGCTCCGCCACCCGCATGGCCCGCCGCAGATCGCCGCTGAACACGGCGGCAGAGAGGCCATAGTCGCTGTCATTGGCCACCCGGACCGCCTCGTCTTCGTCCGCCACGCGGATCACGGGCTTCACGGGGCCGAAGGATTCCTCCCCATAGAGGCGCATCCCGGGTCGGACATGATCCAGGACGGTCGCCTCCACGACAGCGCCGCTTCGCCCGCCGCCGGCCACCAGCACCGCGCCCTTCGCCACGGCATCGGCGATCAGCGCTTCCATCCGCTCGGCCGCCTCCGGGCTGACCAGCGCCCCGAGCACCACATGGCCGCGCGGATCGCCGGCAGGCAGGCTGCGGGCCTTTGCCGCGAGCTTCTCGACGAACGCATCGGCGACGGCCTCGTGAACGACCAGCCGCTCCGTGGACATGCAGATCTGGCCCTGGTTCACGAAGGCCCCGAACGCCGCCGCCCGCACCGCCGCGTCGATATCGGCATCGTCCAGCACCACCAGCGGCGCCTTGCCGCCCAGTTCCAGGAGGGCAGGCTTGAGCTGGCTCGCGCACAGCTCTGCAATGCGCCGCCCGACGCCGGTGGAGCCGGTGAAGTTCACCCGCCGCACCGCCGGGGCGGCTATCAGGGCCTCCACCACGGCGGCCGCGTCCTTCGGGGCATTGGAGATCACGTTCACCACGCCCGCCGGGAAGCCCGCATCGCGGAAGACGCTGCCGATAAGGCCATGCGTGCCGGGGCACGCCTCGGAGGCTTTGAGAATGACAGTATTGCCGCAGGCCAGCGGCATGGCGATGGCCCGCACGCCGAGGATGATGGCGGCATTCCACGGCGCGATCCCCAGGCACACCCCGGCGGGGCGACGCAGGGCGAGGCTCAGAGTGCCCGGCTTGTCGGAGGGAATGACCTCCCCGGTCGCCTCGGTGGTGAGCGAAGCGACCTCGCGCAGGATGCCGGCGGCCGTATGCACGTTGAAGCTGACCCACGGCGCCGTGCAGCCGGTCTCGGCCATGCAGACCGCGCGGAATTCCGCCTCCTTCGCCTCCAGGAGGTCGGCGGCGCGCAGCAGCAGGCCCCGGCGTCTGCCGGGACCTGTTTTGCTCCAGTCCGCGAACGCGGCTGCCGCGGCGGCAACCGCCGCAAGCGCGTCCTCCACGCCGGCGGCGGCAGCGCTGGAGGCGACCGCACCGGTCACCGGATCGATGCGGTCGAATGTTGCACCGCTCGCGGCGTCCCGCAGGTCACCGCCTATGAACAATTGCGTCTTCATGGGGCTTCAGCCTCCGGCGTCAGGTGGAGGTCTCCGGAACGAATGTATTCTCGATCGCGCCGAGGCTGGTTACTTCCACGCGCACCACGTCGCCGGGCCGCATGAAGGTGTCGGTGGCGATGCCCACATTGGCCGGGGTGCCGGTAAGGATGATGTCGCCCGGCTCGAGCGTCATAACAGTGGAGAGGTACGCGACCTGCTCGTAGATGTCGTAGATCATGTCGCCGGTGGAGGTGCGCTGGCGCTCCTCGCCGTTCAGCGACAGGGTGAGTGTCAGGTCGTGCGGGTCCGGCACTTCGTCCGCCGTGGTGATCCATGGCCCGATGGGTCCATGGGTGTCGAAGGACTTGCCCAGCGTGAAGGTCGGGGAGCGGAACTGCCAGTCGCGGGCGGACACGTCGTTTCCGACGAAATAGCCCGCGATCACGCCGGGCGCATCCTGCCGGGAGACGTGACGGCAGCGGGTGCCGATGACGACGCCCATCTCCGCCTCGTAATCCACCTTGTCCGAAGCGCGTGGCAGCACCACCGGGCTGAACGGGCCGGTGATGCAACTCACCTGCTTGTTGAACCAGAGCTGGGTCTTGGGCACCGGAATGCCGCCACGCTCGGCCTCTTCCGCATGGGCCTTGTAGTTCATGCCGATGGCAAGAAACTTCTGCGGGTCGTCGATGGGCGCTTCAAGCACCACATGGGCCAGCGCGTGGACGGGCGCAGCGGCGGCTTCCAGCGCGGCACGCAGGCGCGGCAGCGCGGCGATGAGCAGGCGCATGGAAGCCCCACAGCCCTCGGCCGCAGCGGTGAGGTCGACGACCGTGTCGCCCGCAACCTTGCCGAGCCGGGTCCGGCCATCGACGGTGAAACGAACCAACTTCATGAGCGGGCACTCCGGGCAAGGGTCAAGGCGGGATCGGCGACGGGCGGTTCCACTGCGCGCATGGTGTCCATGGCGACGGCGATGCCGGGCCCCGAAAAGGCGACCATCTCGACCTTGGTGATCTCGATCACCTCAAGATCGGCGAGCGTGTTCACAATGTGCGCCTGCAGGGGCAACTGCTCGAAGGTGGCGCGATGCCAGCGGAAGCTGCCCTTGGCCGACCAGCGCTTGAAGTCGAAGCCCTCGAACTTGATGTTGTCCGGCTTGCCGCCCGCAGCCTTCGGCGGTGCCGGCGTGGTCACATACGCGATGTCCGCGCCTTCGCTGCCGCCGATGCTGGTCCGTGGAACGTACTTGTAATACATGGCCGCGCCGCCGCCGACGCCGGGCAGGCTCGGAGCCGCTTCCACTTCGGTGAGGTCAGTCAGCGTGATGTCGAAGAAGGTGAAGCCGAGCCAGGAGGCGGAGCAGGATGCGGTCTTGCCATCCTGTCCATAGCTGATCTCGGCGATGTCGGCATAGATCTTGGAGAAGCCGAGCTCATCGCGCCCGGTCTGCACCGCGTCGGGGCTGCCTTCCCAGATCACCGCGCAGAATGAGCCATCGAGCGTTTCGTCGCGGCCATGATAGGTGACGGGGATATCGACGGTGAGGATCCCATAGCCGCGCCCCGCAAGCCAGTAGAGGTTCTTGAACCAGGCACACGAGACGCAGGCCACGGGCTCGCCGCGCAGCTCGAAGCCGGGGGGCAGCAGGGCTTCGAGCTTTTCGCGGGAGGTCCGGTAGGTGATGGCCATCCATTCGGAATTCATCCGGCCGGTTTCCTCCGGCAACCACATGCCGCCGCCGGGCTTCTGGCGCGGTCCCGGCGCGGGACCGAACACGACGGGCATCCGATAGCGGAAGCCGCTCTGCATCTTGAATGTCATGGGCTTGTCCTTCAGGGGAGCGGGGCGGACGGATTGGCGATGCATCCGTCCGCGGGAATTGTTGTGGAGCAGACTCTAGGCCGCCCTTTCGCTGGCGGATGGCGCGCAGAGCCTGCCTTCGAGGCGCCCCAGGAGGTCGGGAATGTCCTGCGGCGACGGCGCGGACCCGAAGACGTAGAAATCCGGCCTTATCAGCACGGCGGCTGCGCCGAGCCGGTCCAGAAGCGCGGAGAGACGGCCGCCGGCATCGCGCACATCCGCGCCGTTCAGGATCACCGTGGCGATGCCGAGACGATGGAGCCGGGGATCGTCCACCGGGGTGCGGGAGAGCAGCACAAACCCGCCTGCCGCCGCCGTGTCGAGCCGCACGCGCGCGGCGTCCTGCAGCAGATCGTCGTGTGGTGACAACTCGCCGGCGCCGGGCGCTTGCGGCGCCGCATCGATGACCCCGGAGACGAGAGGCGGAAACGGGTGCGGCGGCGGAACCTGCCCGGCGAAGAAGGCTTCGTCCCGCTGCCGCGCCGCGTCCGGATCGGGAATGCAGACGACCTTGCCGAGGCCCACCGATATGCGGATGACGGCTTCGACGTGCGGCGCGCGTTCCGCCTCGTAGCTGTCCAGCAGATCCTCGGGCGAGGCGCCGCGCAGCACACGGTCGAGCTTCCAGCCGAGATTCCAGGAATCCCTCAGGCCCGCGCACATGCCCTGCCCCATGAAGGGGGGCATGCGGTGGGCCGCGTCGCCGGCGACCAGCAGGCGCCCTTTGCGCCAGCCGTCCACGACAAGGGAGCGGAAGCGGTAGGTGGCCTTGCGGATGAGGGTGGAATTCTCCGGCGTGACCCATTGGGCAAGTAGCGCCCAGACGCTCTCGTCGCGGGCGAAGTCCTCCGGCGTCTCGCCGGGCAACAGCATGAACTCCCAGCGCCGGTTGGTGCGCCCGCCGCTGATGATGGTGGTCGGCCGCGCCGGGTTGCACCATTGCGCCGCGAGCGGCAGGGCGAGGGTGTCGATGTCGTGCGGGAGGACGTCGACCACCAGCCAGGATTCGTCAAAGCCAAGATCCCGCACGGCGGCGCCCATGGTCTCGCGCACCAGGCTGTTGGCGCCGTCGCACCCGACCACGTAGCGCGCCGAGAGCGTAAGCGCGGGGGCCGGCTTTGCCTCTGCCGCTTCGTCGAACGGCGCGAGGTCCACCTCGGCACGCTCGCCCGTGTCGCGAACTGCGAGTGCCTCGTGGCCGGTGTAGAGGGTGATGCCGGGGCGCCCGACAAGGTCCGCCTCCAGGACCCGCTCCAGATCGGGCTGGTTGAACAGAAATCCGTCAGGACCACCGGAAATGGAGTCATCCGTGTAATCGAGATCCAACAGAACCTTCCAGTCGGCATTGTACCAGACGTAATGCTCCATCGGCCGCGAGATCGCCTCGACCTGTGCGCTCACCCCCAACGCATGGAACATGCGCATGATCTCATGATCAAAGCCGACGGCGCGCGGCAGCGGATAGGCCGCAGGCCACCGCTCGACGATGGCCACGCGATGGCCGCCATCCGAGAGCTTGCGCGCAAGGACTTTTCCGGTGGGACCGAACCCAATGATGATGACGTCGTAGTTCACCTTGTCCTCCCCAACGTGTGAACCGGACGCCGGCGTGCATGGCGCCGGCATTTCCGGCGATCTCAGCCGGCGAAGGCGAGACCGGGCCTCAGGAAGGCCGGCGTGGGCGGGGTGCCCCACAGGTTGAGCCAGCGGCCGGCAAGCCCTTCGGTGATGTCCCAGGCGCGCGGCTCGTAGGTGGCGTCGTTGTCGATGCGGTCGAGTTCGATCGAGTTCTCGACCAGGCAGCCATTGGGGTCTGCGTAATAGGTGAAGATATTGCCGCCGGCCCCGTGGCGGCCGGGACCCCACACCAGTGCCCGATCCTTGCGGGCAAGGTTGTCGGCAATGCCCATCAGATCCTCCATGGCATGGAGGTCGAAGGCATAATGATGCAGGCCACTCTCGCCCGGACCCATGGCGATGGTGTGGTGATAGCCATCCGCGGCCCGGTACCAGCGAAGGCCCTCGTCCGCAGTCTTGTCGGAGAGCTTCAGGCCCAGGGTCTTCTCGCAGAACTCGCCGAACGCCAGGGTGTCGGGCGCGAAGGCATTGATATGCTCGATGCGCCGGGGGCGCGGCCCGCCGCCGTAATTGTAATGACGCCGCTGGTTGCGGGCGATGGGCGTATGGATTTCAAAGATGGCCTTGCCCGGGGCGATGATCCGCACGGCCTTTTCGTAATGGGGGCCGATCGGCCGGTCGCTCAGCACCGTCAGCCCATCCGACAGGGCCCGACGATGCACCTCGTCGACCGCTTCCGGGCTCTCGGCCTCCAGGCCGATGGCGACGATGCTCGGCGCGCCGCGCACGTAGGTCACCTCATGGTGACGCTCGTTACTGGAGAGATAGACAGCATCGCCCGCCTGCTCGGTGATGCGCAGGCCGACCACCTCCGCAAGGTCCTGCGCCGCGGCCAGGGGGTCCGGCGTGGAAACGACCACATGCCCCATCTGGCGGATCAAATACGTCAAGAGTGCCTCCCGTCTTTGGCCTTGTGTCGGCTCTAGTGAACAAAAAATATATTTTCGTCAATAACAATATTTTTAAGACCCGCACGGCGGATGCGCGGCACAGCGGACATCATCGCCTCATCGGCGGCGACAGGCCGAGCATGGTGCCGATGTCCATGAAGAGGCCAGCGTAAACGACGAAGCCATCCTGCATCCGGCTGGTCGAGTAATCGGCAAGAACCGTTGTGTTTGGGTTGATCATATAGGCCGCTCCCACCTCGAAAATCCCGAATTTCGAGACGCCGAAGCGGGCGTGGACGTCCACCTGGAAGGTGTCCTGCGGCTGCGGCTCATAATTGCCGGAAAAGAACAGGCGCGCATTGGTTTCGTACTCGGCCCGCTTTTGGCTGAGGCCGATATAATGCAGCGTCGCGCCGATGGACGTCATCGGGTTTTCGGCCCAGAAGCCGCCATATTCCATGCCGCCATAGACCTCGAGAGGATAGGACTGGCCTTCGCCGAAGGTGTAGAACGCGCCGCCATAGACGGCCACGTTCTGCGGGAAAGGAGAGCCGTCGGGCACACTCCAGACGACCTTGCGCGCCTGGGCGAACAGGCCGTTGGAGCCGCCGTCATGCTCGATGACGATCGGGTTCGGGCCGAAGGTGGGGTTGCCCCAGCCCGAATTGTACAGGGCGTCCATGTACGGGGCGGAGGCGCGATAGGCCCCCACTTCATAGCTCAACGGCAGCGAGCTCTGCATGAAGTTCTCGCGCTGGGCCACATGGAAGACGGCAGTATAGCCTTGGGAATTACCTTGCGCCCAATCCCAGCCGCTGCCGCTCTGCCAGTTGTCTGGATTATCCTCGGTAATGACGGCGCCGATGGTCGTGGTGGGCGAGATGTTATATCCGATACGACCGCCCCAGACCGAAAGCGTGTTGCCGGGGGCATTCAGCACCAATGGTCGGATCTGCGATATGCAGCCGAGGCCGCCGCAAAATTCAGACCGGAAGAATTCCGGCCACATGTTGAGCCGCCCCGCCTCAAGCTCCAGCTTTCCATCGAAGAACACGCCCAAAATGGTCAGTCGTGTCAGGTCCGTAAACGTGTCGATGACCGGAACGGTCGCAAAAAAGCTGTTCGATAAATTGAAAAGATATTCATCCCCATTGTACATGGGAACGTTCAACGTCTCCTGCCACTTGATCTTGATCGTGTCGGACAGGTTGAATGTGGTGTCAAAGATAAGGAAGCCGTAATTCCCGGCCTCCCCCTGCGTGAAGCCGAAGTTGGGAGCGTTCGAGTACAGGTTGACGAAATCCAGCCGGAGATCGACACCGGCCTTGCGCAGCGTGTCGCCCACCTCTGTCAATGCGCCCGAAGGCGGTGGGGATTGGCTCACGGCGTAAGGGTCGAAATTGACCGTCACATCCTGAGCGAGAGCCGGAACGTTCGCCGCAAGCCCGGCCCAGGCGGCCCCCAGCATCACCGCCTTGAAGGTATCGATCTGCATTTCCTTACCCCCTGATTTATTTTGATTTTCGTCGCCACACGGCGTTGGCGCGCGATAGGCGTCCGGCACCCGATCTGTGTCGGGCAACCCTGATGGAGCAGCCTTGCTGCGATGAGCGGAACCCGGACCGGCCGGAGCACCGGCTAGAGCGTTTTCCGTTCGCATTGGCTCACGGAAATCGCTCTGGAGTATTATTTTGACGCATTTTCTTCACGCGAACCGGTATCCACTTCGCTCGAAAATGCTCTAGGACCTGGCGAGCCGCCTGTGCCAGAGGCGACCGCCCCTCAGGCGTTGCCCTCGGTGACGGTCGCCCCTACGGTTCGGCGGCCCGGCAGGAGGCGCCCCGCCGCGAGCAGCAGGGCCGCGATCACCGCCGTCGAAACGACCGCAGTGGCAATACTCACGCCGCCATAACCCAGGGTCTGGGCCAGAATGCCGCCCACAAGCGGTCCGAGCGCACCGCCGCCCATGGTGATGGCCGGATTGGCCGCGACAGCCCGACCTGTCGGCTCCACACGCGACATGAGGCCGAACAGGAAGGTGTGGGAGAAGATCATCACGAACGGGATGAAGCAGGCCGAAGCCGCATAGCCGGCCCAGGTGGCGGAACCGGTGAGGCCGAACGAGAGCGCGGCCTGAAGCAGGGCGCCGGCCATGCCCACGTGGACAGGATTGAGCTTCCGCTCGAACAGCACCGCCAGCGGGGCCGACAGAAGGCTGATGAAGGCGACAGCCACGAGCACCATGTTGACCGAGGAGGCCGGCCAGCCGCTGTCGCTTCCGATGCGCTCCACGAAGCTGAAATTCATCGACTGGTTGAAGTTCAGGCCGAGAAGGCCGGCGATGAGCAGCCACACCACCGGCTTGAAGCGTGGAGCTCGGGCCGGCGCGCCCGGCTCGGCCGCAAGGACCCGCGCCGCGCCGTCGCTTGGCGGGAACAGCACGAGATTGACGGCGGCCGCAATGGCCATGACCGCTGCGAAGATCAGAAACAGGCTGCTCGGCTCGGTGCTGGCGATGACCTGCACGGTGAAGGTGACGAACATCACGCTGAAGACGCCGAAGCCGATGGTGGCATAGGCGAAGGTGCGGTGGGGATTGCGCGTACGGCCGATGGTCCCGTGCGTGGCGGACAGGGCGATGCCGACGCAAATGCCCGCACACAGGTGCAGGACGAGAAAAGCCACGAATCCTGAAGTAAACCAGAGACCTGCAAAAGCAAGGCTCGCCCCGGCAAATCCCAGCGCCGGGATCCACCGCATGGAGAGGCGATGAAAAAGCGGCGCGAGGCAGCTGCTGGCAGCGACCACGCCGATGAGGAAGGCGGTGACGAGCCCGCCCGCCTCGGCGGGCGCATATTTGTATCCAACCACCAGCGCGCCCACCCAAATGGGCAGCGAAACCATGTCGATCATGCCGGCTGCATGGCCGACGACGAGCGCGATACGCGTGGATACTGTGTCGATCTGCGTCATGTTCTTCTCCCCGACTTCAGGCGCCCTCAGGCGAGGGCGCTGAGCGGCCGCACGCCGCTCGGGCGTTTGGCGGCGACGTATGCGGACGAGCGACGGCGAGGATCGCGGCACAAGCCGGCGTCCGAGCCCCCCTCACATGCGCTGTCGGAAAGCTGTCGGCACGCCAGGGTGTGCCGGTTGGGGCAGGAAAAGCGAGGCAAGGAACCCTCCCATTGACATTTTTTGATTGCAACTTTCGTCGCACGCATGAAAATCTATGTCAACTTGAAAAATATATTATAGATCGATGGCTGGATAGATGGGGAGGGGTGGGGGGGCCGGGCGAAGAAACAGGCCGGACGCGCCGGCCGACCCTGCGCCGAGCCAAGCGTGCATCCGCTTCGAAATAAAGACAAGGACCTGAACAGAATGCGCGCCGCGCACTCAGGCTCTGGATGCGACCTGCACGTGGGGCGTGACGGCACCTGTGGGCCACCGGCGCGCGCACCTTGAGGCGGCGCCGATCCGGTTGGACCGGGCCGGCCCGGCCCCGCACTCCAAAGCTCCGATGGGGAGGGTAAGGGGCCGCCGGGCCAAGCTGGGCGTTCGTCGCCCAATCCTCCCCAAGGCCACCGCCGAAGAGCCCCGCCCAGCCATTGGCAGCAAAGACCTAGTGCGCCAAGGGGTGGTTCGCGAAAAATATATAGTCAATTTGATTGACTATATTCCTGTTCCGTGGACATGATCCAACCTGCCACAATGACAAAGAAGAGCCGCCTGTCGGCCAATAGGGGAGGACGAACGCGCAGCGATGTCACATCGCTGGCGGAGCCGCTCGCTCGCGCTTTCAAGACGTCATCGGCCGACATCGGACCCACAGGCCCGCGGCAACTGCACGGCCGTGCGTCGACGTGCGGCCCGGCCTCCGTGACCCGGCTCGCCCGCCCTCCGCCCGGCGTGAGGGGCGCGGACGCCACATCAATCCCGTCGAAAAGGGACATCTCAATGCCAGCAACCGCAAGCCGCGCCGAGCCGCGGCCACACGCCGCCCGAACGCCCGATATCGGGAGCCTCAGCGCCACGGGGCTTCCCGTGGAGGATGCCAGCCTCGCGCCCTATCTCTCCACACGGCCCACCGGCCGGGAGGCTGCGCCGCTGGCCCGCGTCCGCCCGCGCGACACCGATGACATCGTGGCCGTGGTCCGCTGGGCGCGGGAACATGGCGTGCCCCTCACCACCGTCAGTTCCGGACCCGGGGCGCGGTGCCGCGGGGCGACCGCCGAGCGGCCCACCGTGGTGGTGGACCTGAGCGGCATGGACCGCCTCCTCAAGGTGGATCCGCAGGATGCCGTGGCCGTCCTGGAGCCCGGCGTCACCTTCGGCCGCATCGATTCCCTTCTCGCCCCCCACGGCCTGCGCGCCTTCAAGCCGCTGCTGCCGCGCGCCGGCAAGTCGGTCCTGGCAAGCTATCTGGAGCGCGAGCCCAATCTCCAGTCGTCCGAGCAGTGGGACGTGCTCGATCCCTTCGGCGGCGCCCAGCTGGTGTTCGGAACCGGGGACACGTTCCGCACCGGCGGCGCCGCCATCAGCGGGTCCCTCGACGACAATTGGACGGCCGGGCTGCGCTATCTCACCGCCATCGGCCCCGGCGGCACGGATTTCATGCGCGTCGTCCAGGGATCGCAGGGCACGCTGGCCATTCTCGCCTGGGCCGCCATCCTGTGCGAACGCGTGCCGCACCTGGAAGAGGCGCGCTTCATCGGCGCCGATAGCCTCGCCCCGCTGGCCCGCCTGTCGGCCGAATTGCACCGCCGGCGCATCGGCATGGCGACCTTCATCGCCAGCAATCTGCACCTTGCTTCGGTGCTGGAGACAGAGCCCTCCCGCATTGCGGAACTGGCCGCGCGGCTGCCCGCCTTCGTGCTTTATGTGCAGCTCACCGCGGCCTCGGAATTCCCCGAGGACAAGATCGCCTACCAGCTGGACGATCTTGGGCGGCTCGCGGCGGATGCGGGCCTGAGCGCGACCGGCGAGCTTGCCGGACATTCCGCCCGCACCATCGCAGCGTCGCAGTCCCGTCCGCCGGAGGATTGCTACAAGGATCGCGCCGCTGGGGCGCATCGCAGCGTGTTCTTCCTGACCCAGATGGATGGGGCTGACCGCTTCGTCGCGCTGGCGCAGGAGCGGGCCGGCATGCAGCCGGGCGCGCGGGTCGCCATCCATGTCCAGCCGCGCCTGCACGGCCGCAACTGCCATGTGGAGCTGGTGCTGCCGTATGACCCGGCCTCGGCGTCGCAGGCGGCCGCCGCAGATGCCCTCGCGGGGGATCTGGCGCAGGCCTGTTGCGCCCGGGGCGGCTTCTTCAGCCGGCCCTACGGGGCATGGGCGGACATGGCCCTCGCCCGCAACCCGACCATCAAGCCGCTGCTGCGCGAGACGAAATCCATCTTCGATCCGGACCACATTCTCAATCCCGGAAGGCTCTGCTTCCAATGACCGACGCCAGCCCCACCCTCGAAGCCCTTCACGACAAGGTCGCAAGCTGCACCCGCTGCACCTTCTGCAAATGGGTGCCGGAAGTCCGCAACGAGAGGTTCGCGGAGATCTGTCCCAGCGTCCAGCACGGCAAGTTCTTCTCACACACGGCCGGCGGAAAGCTGATCGCGGCCTATGCGCTGCTTCACGGACGCATCGACTATACGGCGGACTTCATCCGCAACGTCTATTCCTGCTCCATGTGCGGCGGCTGCGACACCAGCTGCAAGACGTTGTTCGCGGAGTTCGTCGAGCCGCTCGACTCGCTCTATGCGCTGCGTCGGAAGGTGACAGAGGACGGCCACGCCCCCGCGCCGCTGCGCGAAATGCTGGATCATCTGGGCAAGACAGGTAACGCCCGGGGTCTGCCGGCGGAGCGCCGCGGGGACTGGTTCGCCGGCATGGGCCTGAAGCAGACCGCCGCCGGCCGGGCGACGGTTCTCTTCCACATCGGGGAGGCGGCCTTCGATGAGGAGGAGTGGCCGTTCATCCGCCACGTCGCATCCGCGCTTGCCCGCCACGGCGTGGACTTCGCCGTGGGCGGCGCGGACGAGCCCGACACCGGCGGCCTCGCCTATGACATCGGGGATCAGGACCTCGCGGCGAAGCTGGCGCGGCAGACCCGCGCGTGGGTGGAAAAGAGCGGCGCCCGCACGCTCATCACCTATGGCGATGACGCCTTTTCCGCGTTCCTGAACATCTATCCCCGCCTCCGGCTCTCTCTCGGAGAGGTCCGGATCGTCCATGTCTCCCAATGGCTGGCGGAGCACTCCGCGGCGGCGGCCGGGGGGACGGGCGACATCGTGACCTATCACGATTCCTGTCGCCTCGGACGGCTCGGCGAGGAGCGCCAGCCCTGGGAGGGCGAGACGGTGATGGTATACAATTCGCTGCCCGCCCGCTCTCCGGAAGGGGAGCTTCATCTCGGCGTCCACGGCGTCTACGAGCCGCCCCGCCAGGTGCTGGCGGCGGCGGGTGCGCAGATCGTGGAGATGGAGCGCATCCGGGAATTCGCCTTTTGCTGCGGCGCGGGCGGCGGCGGCAAGCAGGCGAACCCCGAGTTCGCCCGCGCCGCGGCCCGCCACCGTCTCAAGGAGGCGGAGAGCACGGGCGCGCAGATCCTCGTGACCAGTTGCACCGCGTGCAGCCGCCACATGAAGGAGGTGGCGGACGCTGAGCGCTCCTCCATCAAGGTTCTGGGGCTGGTGGAATATCTCCACGCCCGACAGGCCGCGCCGGCGCTCGCCGCCTTGTCCGCCGGAGAATGACGATGCCGCACGACCGCAACGAAGTCCTTCAGGCGCTTCAATCGATCGTCGGCGAGGCCAATGCCACGAACGATCCGAGCGTCATCTGCAGCTATGCATGGAATGCCGGCGTCGGCTCCATGCCCGGCCCGAAGTTTCTCAAGAACTGGCCTATCGCAGTGGTGATGCCGGGGACCACCGAGGACGTGGCCGCCATCATCAAGTGCTGCGTGGCGCGCGGGCTGTCGTTCCGCCCGTTGAGCTCCGGCAACGGGGGAACCTATCTCAGCGCCAGCGCGGACGTGGTGGTGCTCGACCTGTGCCGCATGAACCGCCTCGTGAAGCTGGATGCCGCCAACCAGATGGCGGTGATCGAGCCCTATGTGACGGCGGGACGGCTACAGGCGGAGGCCATGAAGGCCGGCCTCACCTGCCATATCGTCGGGGCGGGGCCGTCCCACTCGCCGCTGGCCTCGGCCACCTCCTTTCTCGGGATCGGCATCACCGGCGCAAGCACCGGTGCCAATGCCCGGAACATCCTGGGCATCGAGTGGGTGACGCCGACCGGTGACATCGTCCGCATCGGCGCGCTGGGCGGGGATGACGACTGGTTCAGCGAAGAGGGACCGGGGCCGGGCCTGCGTGGCATGATCCGCGGGCTGATCGGCGCCAATGGCGGTCTCGGCGTCTTCACGCGCATCGGCTACAAGCTCTATCCGTGGGCCGGCCCGCCGCGCATCGCCATCACCGGGACCAGTCCCATGAAGGGCATGGCGCTGGAGCCCAACATGCGCCTGTTCCTGCCGGTCTGGGACACGGTGGAGCAGATGCGTGACGCCAGCTTCCGGCTGAACCGGGCCGGCGTCGCCTTCGCCCTGCTGCGCATGCCGCCGAACCACATCGGCTGGACCCTGACGGCAAGCAACGGCGAATATGCCCGCCGGCGCGAGGCCGGCCTGCTGCCGGAATGCGCACGGCCCGAACACCGCTTCGGCTGGCAGGTCCTCACCATCGGGCATTCGCCGGGGGAGACGGCCTACCAGGAAAAGACGGTCCGGCACATCGTCTCTGACACCGGCGGACGGATGCTGCCCATCGCGCAGAACGACGCCGAGATGCTGGTTCGCACCCTAGTGACTTCCCTTTATGTCAGCCGCGTCTTCCGCGGTGCAGGCTCGGGCGGCACCAGCTTCGGCGTCATGGACTCCTTCAATCTGCTGCCGGACGTGATCCGTGCCAGCGAGCAGCTGATGGTGGAGGAGAAGAAACCCGGCCACAACTTCGCAGCCGACGGCGACGAAGGATGCTGGGTCTGGCCCACCGAGAGCCGCCAGCTCTGGACCGAGAACATCCTCGCCTCCCAGGCGGGCACGGTGCGCGGCGTCGCCGCCGGCTGGAAGGGTTTCCTGAGGCACCTGAATATGGTCGATCACAACCCGCGCCTCGGCCTGATGGGGTTCATGGCGGGGCCGCTCATCGAGCTGTTCGGGCCGCGCTACGGCGATGTCGCCACCTGGATGCGGCGCATCAAGAGACGACTTGATCCGCCGGGGCTTGCGGATTCCACGGTTCATGTGGGGATCAACGAGCTTCCCATCGCGAAATGGTGGCCGACGCTGCAGAAGATCGCCTTCTCGACCGCCGGCGCACCGGCGCTTCATCTGCTCTGCCTGCTGCTCGGCGTCGCGAGCAGGAAGGAAAAGCTGCCCAAGCGCAAATCATGACCAGAACTCATCCGGTGCTTCGGCGTCCGGAGCCCCGCCTTGGCGCACGTCCGTCGGCCCACGGTGCGCCACGGGCTGATGTCTGTCTTCCCTCCCCATGTCCTGCAGGAAACCCTGCCCATGAAACTTTACCAGCTTCCCGGTTCATGCTCCGACGCCTCGGCCATCGTTCTGGCCGAGGCGGGAATTCTCGTCGATCTGCTGACCGTCGATCTCAGGGAGAAGACGCTCGCGGACGGGTCCAGCTTTCTGGCGGTCAATCCCAAGGGACAGGTTCCGGCCCTCGTTCTGGATACCGGCGACGTGCTGACGGAAGGCGCCGTCATCCTTCAGTATCTGGCTGACCAGGCCCCGCAGACGGGCCTTCTGCCTCCCCACACCGACCTGCGCCGCTATCGCGTCCTGGAGTGGCTGAACTACATCGCCACCGAACTTCACAAGACCTTTTCACCCCTCAATCGCCCGAATACGCCCCCGGATTTTCGCGACCTGACGAAGACGGCCCTGCTGCCGCGGGTGTTCGGCGTGCTCGACCGCAGGCTGGGGGAGAGCGCGTATCTGGCCGGCGATGACTTCACCATCGCCGACGCCTACGCCTTCGTAACCCTCGGCTGGGCCGGGCGTCAGGACATCGACCTGTCCTCCTGGCCGAACATTTCCGCCTACCTCGCGCGGGTCGGCAGCCGGCCTTCCGTCCAATCTGTGGTGGCAAGGCGAACCGCAGTGCCAGCGTAGCCGCCGATGCTCGCAGAACACACGACAGACGGGAGAAGGCGATGACAGATCTGTTCAACGACTACAGCATGACCATCGACGGCGCGGCGGCCGTTACCGAAACGCTCTCCGGCGTCATCAATCCGGCGACGGAAACCGTCATTGCGACGGTGCCCGACGCCGGGCCGGCGCTGCTGGACGCGGCCGTCGCCGCGGCACGGCGTGCCTTCCCGACCTGGGCCAGCCGGTCCTGGAGCGAGCGGGCGGCCCTCGTTGCCCGCATCGGCGACGTGATCGAGGCCCATGCCGAGGATTTCAAGCGTCTGCTGACACTCGAACAGGGCAAGGCCCGCGCGGGCGCCGAATGGGAGATCGGCGGATCGATCGTATGGTGCCGGGAGATCGCGATCCAGGTCCTGCCGCTGCACCGGCAGGAGAGCGGGGGGCGCACGGTTAAGACGCGCCGCGTTCCCCACGGCGTGGTGGGCGCAATCACGCCTTGGAATTTCCCTCTGCTGCTTGCCGTCTGGAAGATCGCGCCAGCGCTGCTTGCCGGCAATACCATGGTACTGAAGCCTTCGCCCTTCACGCCCCTGTGCACGCTCAAGCTGGGCGAATTGCTGCGGGATGTGCTGCCCGCTGGCGTGCTCAACACCGTCTCCGGCGGCAACGACCTCGGCGCGGCCATAACCGCACACCCCGGTATCAGCAAGATCAGCTTCACCGGCTCGACCGCAACGGGGCGCCGCATCATGCAGGCCGCATCCGGCAACCTGAAGCGCCTCACCCTGGAACTCGGAGGCAACGACCCCGCCATCGTGCTGCCGGACGTGGACGTGAAGGCTACGGCCGAGAAGCTGTTCTGGGCCGCCTTCCAGAACAGCGCCCAATTCTGCGTCGCCGCCAAGCGGCTCTATATCCATGATGATATCTATGACGACCTGTCGGCAGCGCTGGTGGACTACGCCGCCGGCATCCGGATCGGCGACGGGCTGGCTCAGGGAACGGACCTTGGCCCGATCCAGAATGCCATGCAGTTCGCCAAGCTGAAGGACCTGATTTCAGACGCCCGCGCGACCGGGCTGACCTTCCTGTGCGGCGGCGACATTCCCGAGGGGCGGGGCTATTTCGTGCCCGTCACGCTCATCGACAACCCGCCCGAAACCTCCCGCGTGGTGACGGAGGAGGCATTCGGGCCGGTCCTTCCGCTGCTGCGCTTCCGGGAGGTCGAGGATGTGATCGCGCGTGCGAACGCAACCGAATACGGCCTTGCCGCCTCGGTCTGGACGGCGGACATCGCGCGCGGCGAAGAGATCGCAGCGCGCCTTGAGGCGGGAACGGTCTGGATCAACGAGATCCACACCTTCTCCCCCCACGTGGCCTTCGGTGGCCGCAAACAATCGGGGCTCGGCGTCGAGAATGCGATCGAAGGTCTCGCGGAATATACCAGCATCCAGACCATCGTCACCCACAGGGTCCAAGGTTAGACGTTTGATCCGCAGCCGGCGCGGTCGTGCCCCTGCCCGCCTGGCAGAGGTCACGATCCGCCGACGGGTGTGGCGAGGCGCAGCAGAAGCTCCCGAAACCAGAAATGTCGTGCATCGTCATGGGTGATGGCGCCCCAGGCCAGCATCATTTCGAAGCTGCTGCGGGCATTGCCGAGCTGCTGCAGCGGCAGGTGGCGCTGGAGGCGCGCCAGCAGGCGAGCCGGCATCGTCGCCACCGCACCGGTCTCCAGCGCCACAAGCGCGGGCACACAGAATTGCTCCACCATGATCGTTGAAGACGCGGCGCTCCGCTTGCCGGTCTCGGGTACAAAGTCTCCGCGACCACCTGGGTCGGGATACCATTGAGGCTCGAACGACACCTGCCCCCATGGGGCGATGTCGTCTTCGCTGACCTCATCGCGCGCAGCCAGCGGGTGATCGCGCCGCACCACGTGCACATGCTCCTCCTTCCACAACAGCGCAGACTGATCCGGCGGCCATTGCAGGGCAACGAGCGCGCCGCGTGGAATGACGACGAAATCGACAGACCCCTCGCTCAGCGCGTCCATCGAATGGGCTGAATGATTGACAAAATGAACGCTCAAACCGGGTGCCTGCGCGCGCAGAGCATCGTGCAGCGCCGGACCGAAGAGGGCCGCACCGTAGTCGGAAGTTGCCATCACGAAACATCTGCGGGCATCCCAGAGATCGCTTCCCGCCCCTTCAAACAGCCGAGTCAGTCCGGCGCAGAGGTCGTTGACCGGGGCGATCAGAGATTCGGCGTGCGGCGTCAGCGACATGCGTTGGCCGACCCGGACCAGAAGCGGGTCGTCGAGCACCTCCCGCAGGTGCGCGAGCGCCGCGCTGACCGCCGGACGGCTGAGATGCAGCGCATCGGCAGCGCGCGCCAGATGTCGCTCCCTGAGCAGCGCCTGAAGCACCGGCAGCAAATTCAGGTTCACGGCGCGCAACGAGAAATTCCGCTGGCTTGTCATGGGCTCCCCTTGCCGCTGCCATCTGCACGTGGCGGTCAGCTTTTTGGACGGCGGACGTATCCTCTTTCGACTTCCCGGTCGACCCTGCGGATCAATATGATCCCAACCGATCGCGCATGAGCGCTACTCCAATGAAACAAAGAGGAACGCCCCTTGACGAACGCTTATGTGTCACCTTCGTCCTGTCCCGCTGCCGATCTTGATCTGTTTTCGGATGCGGCGCTACTTGATCCCTATCCGTTGTATCGCCGGTTGAGGGACCATGCTCCGGTAGTATGGTTAGACACGCTCGGCGTCTACGCAATCATGCGTTACGATGATGTGAAGTCTGCCCTGCGTGACTGGAAAACGTTTAGTTCGGCGCAAGGCGTGGGTCTCAATCCTGCCTTCAACGAAACCCGGAACATGTTGCAGACGGATCCGCCTGAGCACGACCACATGCGGGCGATCGTCGGGGCACCGGTCACCATGGCATCTGTCGCCGCATTGACGGATCAGATTCAAGCGGAGGCTGACCATATTGTCGATGCCGTGCTCGAGCGAGGCCATATCGATGGGGTGCGCGATCTCGCCTGGCATCTGCCGCTGACGATCGTTTCGCGTTTCGTCGGATTGCCCGAATCCGCCCGCATGCAGATGCTGGTTTGGAGCGAAGCGGCGAGCAATCTCGCCGGTCCGGTGCGCCCCCAGCCATCGCCGGCCTATGCGGGACGCGCGTCTCGGGCTGCCGAGGCCATTCAGGGCCTGTTCCAATTCCTGGGCGGGGGGGCGGCCGTGCGAGAGCAGGTCGCGCCTGGAAGCTGGGCGGCGCGCCTGTACGAGGCGGCAGACCAGGGCAAAATTCCGCTCGCCATTGTTCCGATACTTCTGCTCGACTATATCGGTCCGGCGCTCGAGACCACTATCAGTGCCACGGGGACTCTCCTGGCGCTCTTTGCTCAGCATCCCGACCAGTGGGACAGCGTGCGGAGCGATGCGTCTCTGGTGGCCAAGGCCGTGAACGAAGCCATTCGCCTCGATCCACCGCTACCCTATTTTACGCGCGTGAGTACTGTAGACGCCCAGATTGACGGGATCTCCATCCCGGCCGGATCTCGCGTCCTGCTTGGCTATGCTTCGGCCAATCGCGACGAGCGCGCATGGGAAGATCCCGAACGCTTCGACGTGACACGCGATAGTTCCAAGCATCTGGGGTTCGGCCATGGTCTCCATTCCTGCATGGGGATGCACCTGGCCAAGCTGGAGATGAACTGCCTCTTCAACGCGCTCCGCCTCCGGATTCAGCGCGTCGCGTTTGATGGGGAGCCAAAGCGGGCGGTCACCAACAGCGCACTGCGCGCGTATCATCATCTCCCGCTTCTCCTCACCGCGGGTGCAATCTGACGATCATGGAGCCGGGTCCCGCTTCGGGCCTGGCTCCGTGATCTTCGCGGTCAAGCGCCATGCCGAGCGTGTCGGAGAAAGGCACGCCGTCCAAGATCGGCATGCGCAGGGGCGAAAAGATGCCCTCGCTGAATACCCCTATGAGGCGGCTGGTAATCTGGCAGCCCAAAAAGCTGTGCGCCGATGTCGTTGCTGGGCTGCGCCGATTCTCAGCCCCGGCGGCTCCAGCCGTCACAATCCAATTGATCGAGCAGGAATGCTGCTGTCTCCATCGGAGATACGCACCTTTCTTGGAGTTGTTCATATGATCGACGTGCGCGTGACGAAAAAACACAAAGAAACGGACGACATATATTCGTTCGAGCTCTCTGCGATGGAGGGCCATGGTCTACCCCCTTTTTCGGCAGGATCTCACATCGATGTCTATTTGGAAAATGGGATAACGAGACAATATTCATTATATAATAATATTGCTGAAAACAGAAACTATTGCATCGCGGTTTTGAATGCGCCCGCCTCACGCGGTGGTTCGCGCTATATGGCTGAAGTCGTCCAGCAGGGAGACAGGCTGAGAATCAGCCCGCCGCGGAACATGTTTCCGCTGCAGGATGGGGGCGATTTTTATTTGCTCGTCGCGGGTGGGATCGGCATTACCCCCATCCTGTCCATGGCATCCCACCTGAACCGCCGCGGAAAGAATTTTGCGGTTCACTACTGCGCTCGGACTGCAGCGGGCATGGCGTTCCGCGAACTGTTGCAGCAGGCGCCGTTTGCCGGGCGCGTGGCACTGCACACAGATGACGGACCTCTGGAGCAGTCGTTCAATCCAGATGCAGTGATTGCCGGCGCGCCGGATGGGAGCCATCTGTATGTATGCGGCCCGAATGGCTTCATGGAGAATTTGATCAGCACCGGTCGTCGCCTTGGCTGGACAGACGACAGACTACACTGTGAAAGCTTTGGCTCCGGCGGCGTAGTCACGAACTCACATGGTGAGGCGTTCACGCTGAGACTGGTGCGCAGCGGGCTGGAGTTCATCGTTCCACCCGACAGATCTGTTGCATCGGTCCTGAACGAAAACGGCATCGCAATTCCTCTCTCCTGCGAGCAGGGCATGTGTGGGACTTGCCTGATCCCTGTCGTGGAAGGGGAGCCGGATCATAGGGACACGTTCCTCACGGACGCCGAGCACGCCCGCAACGACCTCTTCACCGCATGCTGTTCACGATCGAAAGGGCCGGTCCTGAGCGTCGATTTATGATGGAATCCTAAGAGCCTGTTTGAAAACTCCGAAGACGCAGCGGCGAGCACCCCTGTCATGCCCGGGCTTGTCCCGGGCATCCATGCCCAATCGCTTGAGCCGGCGCGCCAAAGCCGTCTCCCGGCCGATCCGCGTGGATGCCCACGCTGATGGACAGGAGCGCTCCGGCAAGCGACATGGGCACTGACAGCAGGATCACCACCGGATCGCGGAAGCTGTTGAACAAAGCGGCAAGGGACAGGAAGATCAGCGGGATGGCGAAGACAGGGATGAGCACCGACCGCCAGGAGCCGAGGAAGGCGAACACCATGAGGGTGACGATGGCGAGCGCCTCCACCAGCGTGTGGATCACCTCCTCGATGGAGGAATTCACGAAGGCGGCGGCCGGCGCGATCTGGATGCCGATGTAGACCGACTCCCGGCCATTGAACATGGTGGCGGAATCATAATCGTCCGCACCGAGGGTGACGTTGGCCACGTCCTTCAGGCGCACGATGGCGCCGTTCGCCTCCTTGACGATGAGGTTCCTGAACTCGTCCACATTGTGCAGGCTGGTGGCTCTATACTCTTGTTTCATCGCAATTCCGGACGCAAAACCGCTTCGCACTTTTGCTGGAATTGCTCTAACACCTAATCTGTAGCTTCCAAATGCTGGCAGACCCAGGATGCCACGCCGGCGATGCTGGCGAACTCGCAGACGGCGCGCGCCTGAAGGTGCGGCAGGCGCTCGCGGGCCATGCGCGACAGGCCGCTGCCCGGTCCCAGCTCCAGCAGGACCGTGCAGCGGCGTTCGTCGAGGGCGTCGAGGCAGGCGGCCCAGTCGAGGGGGTGGTCGATCTGGGTGGCCAGCGCCTCGATGGCCTTGGCCCGGTTGCGAACGGCGATGCCTGACACGCCAGCCAGCACCGGGGCGGAGGGGGCCTGCCAGGCGGCCTCCAGCAGCCGTGCGCGGAATGGCTCGCGCGCCGGTGCCATGAGGGGCGTGTGGGAGGCGATGGCGATGGACAGGGGCGTGACCTTGCCGCCCGCCACCTCGACCGCGGGGTCCAGGGCGGCGAGGTCCGCCGCGCGTCCGCCGGCGATGAAGCGGTCCTCGCCGTTGACGATGGCGATGAAGCAGCCGGTCTGCCCGCACAGGGCCGCGAGCACCGCCCGGTCGAGCCCGCGCACCGCGCACAGGCCGCCGGGTTCGGCACCGGCCGCGTCCATGAGTTCTGCGCGCTGCCGTGCCAGCCGCACCACCTCTTCAGGCGCCAGGGCCCCGGCGCAGCCGTAAGCCGCAAGCTCGCCCACGCTGTAGCCCGCGAACACCGCAGGCTCGGGAATATGGTCCCGCAACAGGGCGAAGGTGGCGATGGCGATGGTGCACACCAGCGGCTGGGCGATGGCGTTGGCGTGGCAGAGGTCAGGCGGGAGGGTCAGGGGATCGTGTCCGATCACCTCGGCGAGGACATGGAGCAGGGGCCTCGCCGCTGCCGATCCGCGCAGCAGGTCGAGCATTCCGGGGGTCTGGTCGCCTTGGCCGGGACAGAGGATGGCGAGTGTCATCCTGCCGCCTCACGGGTCCAGCGACTGGACGAAGATCGCCGCCGCGAGGATGTCGGCGCTGCCGCCCGGCGACACGTGCCGCGCGATGCAGGCGTGGTGCAGGGCGAGCGCCCGCGCGCGCCAGTCCGGGGCCGCAACGCCGCCGGCCTCCAGAAAGGCTGTGGCCTGCATGCGCACGAAGGCGAGCCCGTCCGCGCCGCCGCGATGGAGGAGGTTGGTGTCGTCGAGCCGCGCCATGACGGCGAAGAGGGTCTGGACCCGGGCCCGTTCGGCACAGCCCAGGCGGGCGAGCGTGTCCTTCAGCGCCGGCAGGGCCACCGCCATGAGGGTGGGAAAGCCCGCGAGCACCTCTTCCCGCGCCCCGCGCGCCCGGAAGCGGGCGACCATCCGCCGGCCGTGGCTCGCGGGCGCGGCTCCGGCGGCGGCCGCGATGGCATCGCCCCATTGCTCCAGCACGGTGCCGACGAGGGCGTCGGGGGCCAGGCTCAGGCCGCGCGCCACCCGGAAGCCGGCGGCGGCGGCGAGCAGGCCGATGCAGAAGATGGCGCCGCGATGGGTGTTGATGCCTCCCGTCGCCTTCAGCATGCGGGCTTCGGCGGCGATGCCGAGGCGCTGCAGTTCGCTGAACGGCGCAGCGCCCATGCCCGCGTCCGCGATGTTCTGGAAATAGCGGCGCAAGGCGAACAGGCTGCGCAGGAAGGTGACGGCGTCCATGTCGTGATGGGCGCCATTGTCCACGAGGCTCACAAGCCCCGGCTTGGGATAAAGCACCAGTTCCCGGTGCAGCGCCGTGACGGCGCGCCGGCCGATGGAGAGCGACAGGCGCGATGCCGCGCCGATCTCGCGCACATGCCTCATGTCGCCTCCCGTCCGCTGATGCCGAACAGGTCCGCCGTGGGACGCAGCGCGAGACTGCGCAGGTGCTTGACGAGGACGCGTTGCGGTCCGGCGAGGACCTCTCGCCACGCCGCCGCGCCGCCGTCCGGCAGCACGAACTCGCCATCCAGCCGCGGGGCCGGATGGGCTGCCGCGAAGTCCTCGAGAATCCGGCCGGCCGCCATGCAGGCGGCGGCGGCGGCGGGGAACAGGAGCAGGTCCACGTCCGACGATGCGGTGAGATAGCCCGTATCCCTCCCCTCCATGCCGTCGCACGCCAGGGCGTGCCAGGCGAGGGAGCCGAACACGCGGGGGGCGAGGCCCGCCGCGTTGAGGTGGGTGGCGAGGTCCAGAAGCGGGCCGCGCCAGGACGCCGGCGCGAGCGCCGCTGCCGCGTCGAGCGTCAGGGGCGGGGCGACACGGCGGATGGCGTTGGCCTCGACCACCAGCCCGACCCGGCGCCGGCCGGGCAAGGCGAGGCCGAGGCGAATGCCGTCTTCGGGATCGCTGGAGACCGGCCGGGCGGCGACCAGCGGCCGGCCGGCCGCGATCCAGTCGGCGACCACCGGGGCCTCGGCCGCGGGCACCGGGAAGACGAGGGCCTCCCGCCAGTGTGCGGCGAGCCAGACCCGGTCGTGGCGCCGCACCAGCGGATGGGCGGGCGCCGGATCACGGGGCGCCATGGCGCACCCGCTCGGCCACGTCGAGGGCGAGCCTGCGGCCGCCCCGCTCCGCCCCACGGGCGCGGCGCCGGTCGGCCGTCTCGTGGGTGGCGAGGGCTGCTGCCAGTTCCCGGGCAAGGTCGCCGCTCCACAGGGCCTCGATGGCGCCCATGCACCAGTAGTTCTCCACCCCGGGGGCGAACACCGGCGAGGTCTTGCTCAAGTCCTGGAGCCGCTCCAGCGGGATCTTGGTGATGCGCGACATGGCGGGCAGGTTCATCACCCGCACCTCCGCCTCCTTCAGCGCAAAGCAGCGGTCGGCGAACAGGCTGCTCGCGAGGAAGCCGCCGCTCACCGCCTGCGACCAGACGAGACCGAGGATGGGATGGCCGTTGTTGCGGGCAAGGGCCAGGCACTTGGCGAGGTGCGCCATGTAGCCGTTGATGCCCAAAAGCTCATCGCGATGGCTGAGGCGCTGGCCCTGGGTGTCCACCAGCAGCAGGATGGGCCGGCCGGGATGATCGCGCACGATGGCGAGCACCTCACCCGCCATGCGGAAGGCGAGCTCGATGCCGATGGGCGCGGCATCCACGGTGCCGATCACAGCAACGGCCTGGTTCGCGCTGGTGCCGGTGCCGGAGAAGAACAGGCCGTCACGGGTGATGGCATGGCCTTCGGGAAAGAGGCGGTCGAACAGGGTTTGCGCGTCCAGGGATTCGATGTCCAGGGCTTCGGTTTCCAGGGTTTCGGTGTCCATGTCAGGCCCTCCGTCCGGCGGCGAGCGCCCGGAACGCGTCGGCTTCGAGCAAAGGCAGGCGGTCCGGCGCCTCGAAGCCGAGGTCGCGCCAGATGTCGAGCGCGTCGCGGCAGGCGCCGAAGCGGGTGATGCGGGCGCCGAGGCCGGTATGCTCGGCCTCCAGCGCGGCCAGCGACAGGTCGGGCCTTGCGTGCTCCAGCGCGGCGATGGCGGCGGCGCGGAAGGCGGCCATGTCGTCGGCGACGATCCCGGCTGCCTCGCCCAGCAGGTAGCGGTGCTTGCCGCCCACCGTGCGCCAGACCAAGGCGCGGTCGCGGGAATCAAATTCCTCCACCCCGCAGGTGGTCTCGATCACCTCGGGGCCGGACAGGCCGAGCCGGCCTTCCTCGCTCATGATGACGGCGTCGCACAGCCGGGCGACGATGCCCATGCCGCCGAAGCAGCCGAACTGCCCACCATCAAGCAGGATCACCGGCACGCCAGCGCCGCGCAAGGCGAGCACCGCGCGCATGATCTCCGACACGGCGATGAGGCCGGCATTGGCCTCGTGCAGGCGCACGCCGCCGGATTCCACCAGCAGGATCACGCCGGCCGGCCGCGTGTCCAGCGCCCGCTCCAGCAGGCCGGTGAGCTTGGCGCCATGCACCTCCCCCACCGCCCCGCCCATGAAGCCGCCCTCCTGGGCCGCCACGAGAATGGGGCGTCCACCAAGACGGCCCTCGCCCACCACGATGCCGTCGTCGAAGGCCGCGGGGGTGTCGAGTTGCAGGAGATGGGGGCTCATGACCCGCTCCTGCGGCGGCAGGATCTCGACGAACGTGCCCGCGTCCAGAAGGCCGGCGACGCGCTCGCGGGCGCTCGCCTCGTAATAGCTGGTCATTGCCCGCCTCCCAGATAGCTCTCGATCGCCTGGTCGAGCCGCAGCGACACCACCGCCGGCGTCGCGCCCACGTCATTGATGGAAATGCGCAGGTCGCCAAGGCCGTGCCGGGCGAAGAAATCGTCCATCACCGCCTGCCAGATGCGGCCGAAGCCCACCGCGGCGGTGGTGACCTCGATGGTCATGGCGCCATCCTGCGCCACCGGTTCCACCAGCACTTCCAGATTGCCGGAGCCGACGACGCCGGCCAGCGTGGCCTTTGCGTTGCGCGTTGCCGGCCGTCCGCCGGCATAGGTGAAGGTCAGCCGTTCCATGGGTGTCTCCTCACCAGTTGCGGAAGCGCTTGGGCGGGTCGTAGAGCCCGCCTGACGCCCGCACGAGGTCCTTGATGGAGCGTGCGGCGAGCAGGTCGCGCGTCGCGCTGCGCTTGTCGATGCCGAGGTCCTCGGGCCTGAGGATGATGCCGCGGTCGCGCAGGTTCTCCACTGCGCGCCTGTCGCGGCCGAGCCCCACCGGGGTGTAGCCCGCCACGCCGCGGATCGCCTGCTCGCGCTCCTCGTCGGTGCGGCAGAGCAGGAGGTTGGCGATGCCCTCCTCGGTGAGGATGTGGGTGACATCCTCGCCGTAGATCATCACCGGCGGCAGGTCCATGCCGGCGCTCTCGGCGAGGGCGAAAGCGTCCAGCGTCTCGACGAAGGCCGGCTGCATGTGCTCGCGATAGGTCTCCACCATCTGCACCACCAGCTTCTGCCCGCGCGGGACCAGGTTGCGCCCCGCCCGCGCCTCGCGTCCCGCCTTGAGCCAGGTGGGGCTGGCGTGGCGCCGGCCGCGGGCATCCGCCCCCATGTTGGGCGCGCCGCCGAAGCCGGCGATGCGCCCGAGCGTCGCCGTGGAGCTGTTGCCGGCGAGGTCGATCTGCAGGGTCGAGCCGATGAAGAGATCGCAGGCATAATGGCCCGCCGCCTGGCACATGGCCCGGTTGGAGCGCATGGAGCCGTCCGGGCCGGTGAAGAACACGTCGGGCCGGGCGCGGATATAGGCCTCCATGCCCAGCTCGGAGCCGAACGAATGCACCGATTGCACGAAGCCCGCCTCGATGGCCGGGATCAGCGCCGGATGCGGGTTCAGCGCCCAATGCCGGCAAATCTTGCCCTTGAGGCCGAGGCTTTCGGCATAGGTGGGCAGGATCAGCTCGATGGCGGCGGTGTCGAAGCCGATGCCGTGGTTGAGCCGGTTGACCTCGTAGGGCGCATAGATGCCCTTGATGGCCATCATGGCCATCAGCACCTGGATGTCGGAGATCTGCGCCGGATCGCGGGTGAACAGCGGCTCGATGTAGTGGGGCTTCGGGCTCGCGATGACGAAATCGACCCAGTCGGCGGGAATGTCCACCCGCGGCAGGGTGTCCACCAGCTCGTTCACCTGGGCGATGACGATGCCGCGCTTGAAGGCGGTGGCCTCCACGATGACCGGCGTGTCCTCGGTGTTGGGCCCGGTATAGAGATTGCCGTTGCGGTCCGCCGCCTGGGCGCAGACCAGGCTGACGCGCGGGGTAAGGTCCACGAAATAGCGGCTGAACAGTTCGAGATAGGTGTGGATCGCGCCGATGGCGATCTGCCCGCCCGACACCAGCCGGGCGAGCCGCGCGCCCTGCGGCCCGGAGAAGGAGAAGTCCAGCCGGGACGCGACCCCGCTCTCGAACACGTCGAGATGCTCCGGCAGGGCGAGCACCGACTGCACCATGTGCAGGCCGTTCACCCGGGCGGGGTCGAGCCCCGCCAGCACCTTGGCGAGGAAATCCGCCTGCTTCTGGTTGTTGCCCTCCAGGCAGACGCGGTCGCCGGTCTCAAGGATGGCCTCCAGCAGCGCCGCCGCATCGGCGCTCTTGACCACCTTGCCGCGGGCGAGGGCGGCGGCACGCTCGAGGCGCGCCTTCCGGTTTCGGGCCTGCGTGTTCCAGTCCCGCGCGGCGGGGGCGGAAGACGGGGCGGGTGCGGGCGCGGTCTGTTGCAGCATTCCGGTCACCAGGTGATGGCCTTGACGGCGAGGTAGAGGACGGAGGGGCCGAGGAGGCAGCCGAGGCCGGTGTGGAAGGTGGCCACCAGCGCGCCATAGGGCACCAGCTTGCGGTCGGTGGCGGCAAGGCCGGCGCTGACCCCGCTCACCGTGCCGGCGAGCCCGCCGAACACCATGGCTGACTGCGGCGTCTTCAGCCCCATGAAGCGGGCGAACACGGGGGTGAACACCATCACCATGATGGCTTTCACCACCCCGGTGGCGATGCTCAGCGCCATGACATCCGACGAGGCGCCGATGGCCGCCCCGGTGACGGGCCCGACGATGTAGGTGACCGCCCCGGCGCCGATGGTGGTGAGCGCGATGGGGTCGGTGTAGCCGAACGACCAGGCCACCAGCACGCCGACGACAAAGGGCAGCAGGGTGCCGAGCAGCAACGCGACGACGCCGAGCCAGCCGGCCTTCTTCGCCTCGTCCACATGCACTTCGCTGGCGGTGGCGACGATGGTGAAGTCCCGCATCATGGCGCCGCCCATGAGGGCGAGGCCGCTGAAGGTGGCGATGTCCGCAAGGCCCTTGGCCTTGCCGGTCACGGCGCCGCCCCAATAGGCGAGCGCCAGCCCGCCGAGCACCGCGATGGCGGAGCCCGCCACGCGCCCGCCGGTCAGGTGGCGGCCGAGCTGGTTCGACACCCAGATCACCACGCCGACGAAGGCGAAGGCGGTGATGAGCGGATTATCGGCGATGGTCTTTTCCAGCATGTGCAGCATGGCTCGCTCCTACCGGGACTTGAGGGCGTCGGGGGCGGGGAAGAGTCCGGCGTCGGCGTCGGCCTCTTCCTGCGGCGCTTGGCGCTGCATGGAGCGGTTGATCAGCGCCACCACGCCGAAGCACAGCACGAAGGAACCCACCGCGCTGAGGAGGGCGATGGGGCCGCCCTTGACGGCGACGACCACGTTCTGGGTGGCGGCCATGGCCACCACCACGGGGATGTACATCATCGCCCAGAAGGTCACGCCCTTCTCGGTCTCGGCCGGGAACAGTCCCTTCTTCTTGAGAAGGTGCTGGGCGGCGATGAGAAAGATCATGGCGATGCCGACGCCGCCCACATTGGCCTTGACGCCGATGAGCACCGCGATCGCCTCGCCTACCCATATGCCCGCGAGGTAGCACGCCGCCAGCAAGGCGGTTCCAAAAATGACCATTGATGTTCCTCCCTCTGCCTTCATTGCGGCCAGGCGATCACAGCCTGCCGCGTCTCGGCGCCGGCCCACGAATCCTGTCGGGGCAGTTATGGTACGCCGATGACTCTATTACGCATTCTTATGATGCGATTTCTGTATACAGAGAACGTCATTGAGAATTTGGTGTCAAGGTGTATCTATGCAGAAGCCGTTTTTTTGGGATTCGACGCACGTGGACAGCGGACAGGTGCACCCCAGCAGCCTTTCGGAGCAGCTGCGGGAAGATGTCGAGGAGCAGATCGTCACCGGCGCCTACGGGCCCGGTGCGCGGCTCGATGAGGTTGAGCTTGCCGCCGCCTTCAACGTCTCACGCACGCCGGCGCGCGAGGCGCTGATCCAGCTCGGGGCGGCGGGCTTCATCGAGAAGCGCCAGCGCAAGGGATGGGTGGTCGCGGAGATCTCGGCCAACCGGCTGTGCGAGATGTTCGAGGTGATGGCCGAGCTTGAGGCCATGTGCGCGCGCCTTGCCGCGCGCCGAGGGACCGAAGCCGAGCACCAGGCCATCCTCGCGGCCCACGAAGCCTGCAGGCAGGCCTGCGAGGCCAAGGATCCGGACGCCTATTTCCGGCTGAACGAGGATTTCCACTTCGCCATCTACAACGCCAGCCAGAACCAGTTCCTGATCGATCAGGCGCGGGGGCTGCAACGCCGGCTGCGGCCGTATCGCCGCCTGCAGCTGCGCGTGCGCTCGCGCATCGGCAAGTCGTTCGAGGAGCACGATGCCATCGTGAAGGCGATCATGGCGGGCGACGCCGATGCGGCCTCGGCCCTGCTCAAAGCCCATGTGGTGGTGCAGGGCGAGCGCTTCGCGGACCTCGTCGCCTCCCTGGAGGCCTGCAAGCGGGCGGCGCAATAGACCTCGTTGGCGGTCATAGGACCAAACTCCATGACGGGCACCGGAAGCCTCTCTCCCGGACATCAACCCGTCACGGAAATCCGGTCCAGCCTCTCACTCTCAGCGGATGAGCAGGCATATCCTGTGGGCGGGGAATTCCATCTTCCGAGAGCTTCCGCCACACCACATCGAGGCCCTCGATGGCATCACCGAGCATGCGGTCGCCTACGCTGGACCGTGCCGGGACTGCACCTGACGAGGTCACCGACAGCTTGCAGACATGGCTAGAGCGTTCTCGAGCGAAGTGGATACCGGTTCGCGTAAAGAAAACGCGTAAATTCAATGACTTATAGAATTTCCACGATTCAGTGAAACGGGGAAATGCTCTAGGCTGTGGGTCCCCCACTGGCTCCGCCCAAAGTCGGCACGGGGATGCGTTCGCCGACCACCCTCGGACAAGCGCAGGCTATCGGTTGCAGCCTTAGCCGAGGATGTGGGGGAAGCGCCTCGTGAGGGTCGCGGGCGATGTGGCCCAATCGCAGCCTTAAGCCAAAACCGTTTCCGATCCAAAAACTGAAACGGTGAATTTCGGCTAAATCATTGATTTAGGTGGCGCGCCGGGGAAGATTCGAACTCCCGACCCCCAGATTCGTAGTTCAGAAATGACGCTTCGCCATGGCATCCCCCTGCACTTCTAACTTTCCTTGCAATCATTTAACATATTGATTATTATTCAAGAATCGCATCTTGGCGTGTTCTGGAGGGGCTGCGCCACTAAACCTTTCGCTCCGCCAAAACCGTTTCAAAAACCGTTTCAGAACTTCAGGGTTACGCCATGGCCGAACTGCGTTTCCAGATCAACGATAAGGCCATCGAGCGCCTCCCTCCGCCCGAGAATGGACGCTACATTGTCCGAGACACCGAGCTGAAGGGGTTCTTTCTCGTCGTTGGTACCCGCAAGAAGACCTTCACCATCCAGGGCGACCTCAGGGAGGAGGGAAAGCGCGCGGCAACCATCCGGGTCGCAATCGGCGACACGTCGGAGATGTCGACGCGAGCCGCGCGGGCGGTGGCGAAGGAATATCTTGCGCAAATCAGCCGGGGGCAGCATCCCAGAGGCGAGTGTCGGATTGCCAAGGCAACGACAGCTGCCGCGCTCGAGACTCCAGAGGCTCCCAAGATCGTCGGCATTACGCTTCGAGCGGCCTGGGAGCGCTACAAGATCTCCATGGTTCGCAAGAACCGAAGCGAACGCACCATCGAGAGCTATCGCGATCACATTGAGCGGATCTTCGCAGGGTGGCTGGAAACGCCGCTGATTGAGCTCGGCAATGACCCGGCGAAGGTGGCAGCGAAGCATGATGCGATCACCGAGGAGAACGGCCCTTACATTGCCAATGGCAGCATGCGGACGCTTCGGGCCGTGTATAATCACGCCCGCAAAACCAACCGCGAGTTGCCTCCCGACAATCCAGTTGGAAGCATCGACTGGAATGGCGAGAAGCGCCGCGATACCGGCATGGGCCTCGCGGACCTGAAGGGCTGGTTTCTCGAATTGGCCGCGATCGACAACCCCATCCGGCGAGAATTCCACTTGTTCACTTTGCTCTCTGCATGCCGGCCTGCCGCGCTGAAGGAGGCCAAGCCCTCGCACCTTGATCTGCGGCGGCGGGTGCTGCACGTCCCCAGGCCCAAGGGAGGCGCTGACCGCGCCTTCGATATCCCGCTATCGCGGCAAATGATCAGGTGCCTGCTGCGGGCAATGCGCTTCGGTCGCTTGATGTATCCGTTCGAGGCGCGGGAGTGGATCTTCCCCGCAGATAGTGCGGATGGGCACCTTGCCGAGCAGAAGGAAGAGCGGAGCACATTGTCGAAGTGGGGCAACGAGCTGCGTCAGACATTTCGCACGATCGCCAACCCAGCGGGCGTTTCCGAATTGGATGCCCGCATGCTGATGAACCACTCCATTCCAGGAGTGAACGCGGGCTACATCACCCGGCACAAGCTCCTGGAGGACCACCTGCGCTCCCAGCAGCAGGCGATCAGCTCAACGATCTTCAACGCGCTCGGGAATGCGGTCGCCGAGGACGAGAACCTCATTGCCTGGCTCGGTCTGGGAGCCGCGAGGAACGCAATCTGTCGCGCTGCGGACGAATTCGCCGAGCGCGAGGCGATTTCGACGTGCAACCAAGCCATGCTACGTCCGACGAGCATACGGCACCGTTAAAGTTGTAAGCAATCACCCCGGCTCACCGACAATCCACGCTGCGCCGCTAGGAGTTTTTCACCCGCTTCCTCGGTGATGGATGCGACCGCCTCACCTATGAGGCCACGGAGCGCGCTCTGCGCGGCATCGCCCTCGGCCGCAAGACCTGACGGTACGCAGTTCAAGCGTCAGGTGCGAGCCGCGATCGGAGCCGCAACCATAGACCCCGATCTGCTCACGGCCGCCGAGAGGTTACTATGAGGGATTTCTTCGTCGGGCAGATGCAAACGGGACCATCCTCCGCTTGGCGAAGGGCGGGATCGCGATCAAGGAGATCGTGCGCCGCACCGGGCACTGCCGTAGCCTTGTTCGCAGGACCCTGCGCGACGAGCGCACGGACAAGTTCCGCTCGCGGGAAAGTTTGCTGGAACTGTACTGACTGCCTTCGCAGCCTCGCGCGTCAGGACCCGCGATTGAGCCAGGGCGGCAGGCCCATGCTAGATCCCGCCGCTCCCCCGTTGCCATGTCAAACAATTCAGAGTCGAAATCCTGAAGCAGTTCCGCCCCCATGCGGGCTGTTCTTCCGGCTGTCTATCTGAGCTGCGTCTCGACCGGCAGGCCGTGCTTGCTCCAGGCCAGCATGGAGCCGTCATAGAGCATGACGTCCCGGTAGCCGAGCAGTTCGTGCATCACGAACCACGAGATGGCGGAGACATGGGCCGTGTTGCAATAGGCCGCCACCGCCTGCTGCGGGCCAAGGCCGACGGCGGCATAGGCGCGGGCAAGTTCCTCCTTCGGGCGATAGGTGCCGTTGGCGGCAAAGTTCGCATCGAAGGGAAAGAGGGTCGCGCCGGGAATGTGGCCCGCCTTCGCGATGTTCGGGCGCTTCTCCAGGCCCACATAGAAGCTGAAGAACCGGGCGTCGAGGATGCCCGCATCCTTGTGCGTCTGGAGCGCCTCCATCTGGGCCGTGTCGGCGAGGAATTCACGCCGCGCGGGCCGGGCCTTGAAATTCCCCGTCTGCGCCGCCTCGTCCTCGCCCCACACTTCGCGGTTCTCGGCCACCCATTTCGTCGTGCCGCCGTCGAGGATGGCCACCTTGTCGTGGCCATAATATTTGAGCTGCCAATAGACGTAGGCGGCATAACCCGCATCGTCCGGTCCCCGCCCCCGGTGGGTGAGCACGAGCGGCGTATCGTCGTTCACCCCGGCCGATCGCATGAGCGCCGAGAACGCCTCGGGCGGCAGGTTCATGTCGGCGATTTCCACGCCGCGTTCGGTGGTGGTGCCACGGGCCTTGCGGAAGTCGAGAGGCACCGCGCCGATGAGGTGGCCGCCTTCCTTGTAGCTGGTGTCGTCATTGCGCACGTCGAGGACGAGGACCTCGTCCTGGTGGGCTGCGAGCCATTCGCTCGACACCAGCGGGCCGGGAAGGTCCAAGGCGGCTACTGGTGTCGCGAGCAGGACCGCGAGGAGCCCCGAGGCAAGCACGCCCGATAGCATTTTGAACATTGGCGTTTCTCCCATTTTTTGGTTTGGACTTCGGGGGATGGCGTCGCGTCAGCCCGCCACGACCGGCAGTCCCGCGGCGCGCCATTCCGGCATGCCGTCTTCCATGCGGCGGGCCGAGAAGCCTTTGGCGCGCAGGCGTACGACCGCCTCCACTGCGAGCAGGCAATAGGCGCCGCGGCAGTAGGCGATGATCTCTGCCGCCGGATCGAGTTCCTCGAGACGCGCGTCCAGCTCCTCAAGTGGAATGCTGACGGCTCCGGGCACGTGGCCGAGGTCGAACTCCTCGCGAGGTCGCACGTCGATCACCGTGACGAGGCCCGCCTGCGCGCGTTCCACAAGGTCGGCGCGGCCGATGGGCTCAAGCCCGTCCCGCCCGTCGAAATAACGCGCAAGCAAAGCGCCGACCGTCGCGATGTTGCGTTCCGCAGTCTGCCGCAGCACCGACATGAGCTGGACGATCCCGTCGTCCGCCAGCCGGTAGAGGACGAACTTGCCGTCGCGGCGGGCCTCCAGCAGGCCCGCGCGACGCAGCTGCTGCAGGTGCTGCGAGGCATTGGCCATGGAGAGCCCGGTCAGCCGTGCCAGCGCCTCCACGCTGCGTTCGCCCTGGGCGAGGTGCTCCAGCAACTCCACGCGGTGCTCGTGGCCGAGGGCGCGCGCCACCGTGGCCAGCTCGGCGAACAGAGCGCGTTTGGGATCCGTTGACTTGCACATGATGGTAACGATACATCATTCAAGCGATAACTTGAACGTATAATTATCCTGCCCATGCCGCGAGGGCATCGTGGGGTACCGGCGGAGTCGGACATGCATGCGCTGTTCATTCTCAACGATCCGCCCTACGGCACGGAGCGCGTCTATAACGGCCTGCGCGTCGCCGCCGGCATCCTCAAGCAGGATGCGGGAAACCGGGTCACCGTGTTCCTCATGGCGGATGCGGTCGCCGCCGCGAAGGCGGGCCAGAAGACGCCGGACGGCTATTACAATGCGGAGCGCATGCTGAAGCGGGTCCTCGCCGGCAAGGGCGAGGTGCTTCTGTGCGGCACCTGCATGGACGCCCGGGGCCTCACCGATACCGATGTGGCGCCCGGCACCCGGCGCAGCACCATGGATGAACTCTCGGCCATCACCGTTTCGGCCGACAAAGTCTTGGTGTTCTGATGACCGCACCCGCCATTGCGCAGGCGATGCCGCGAAGCCGTATGATCCGGCAGGTCGCGCTGCTCTCCGCCGCCCAGGCGCTGTTCCAGACGGCATCGGTCATGGTGATGACGGTCGCGGGCCTTGCCGGCGCCGCCATCACCCCCGCGCCGGAACTCGCCACGCTGCCGGTCGCGGCCATGTTCCTCGGAACGGCGATCGGCATCGCCCCGGCATCCCTGTGGATGGCCCGCGTGGGGCGAAGGATCGGCTTCGTGGCGGGCGCCGTGCTGGGAACCCTCGGGGGCCTCCTGGGGGCGCTCGGGATCTTCTATGCGTCGCTGCCGCTGCTTTGCCTCGGGACCGGCCTCGTCGGCACCTACCAGGCCTTCGCGCAATTCTATCGCTTTGCCGCGGCGGAGGTGGCCACCGACGCCTTTCGCCCCCGCGCCATCTCCTTCGTTCTTGCGGGCGGGGTGGTGGCCGCCATCGCCGGACCGATCCTCGGGCGCTTCGGCGGCCCCTTGCTGTCGGCGGAATATGCCGGCTCGTTCCTGATCCTCGCGGTCGTTTCGCTGCTGGCAGCGGGTCTCCTGCAGGCCGTGGACGTGCCGCGGCCCGCGCAGAGCGCATCGGGCGGCGGGCGACCGCTGGGCGTGATCATCCGGCAGCCCGGCTATCTCGTGGCCCTGTTCGGCGCGGCCACGGGCTATGGCGTGATGATCCTCGCCATGACGGCGACCCCGCTCGCCATGCTGCACCATGACCACGACCTTTCGGCCGCCGCGACGGTGATCCAGCTGCATGTGCTGGGCATGTTCCTGCCGTCCTTCTTCACCGGCGCGCTGATCTCCCGCTTCGGGGTGCTCAAGGTGATGCTGGCCGGGGCGTTCCTGCTGGCGGGTCATGTTCTCATCGCCCTGTCGGGCACGCAATTCCTCGCCTTCGCCTCCGCGCTGGTTCTGCTAGGCGTGGGCTGGAACTTCCTGTTCATCGGCGGCACCACGCTGCTCACGCGATGCTACGCGCCGGAAGAGCGCGCGCGGGCGCAGGCGGCCAACGACCTCGTGATCTTCATCGTCGGGGTGGCGACCTCGCTCGGCGCCGGCGCCATGCTGCACTTTCTGGGCTGGCAGATCATGAACGCGGTGCTGCTACCATGGCTCGCCCTCGCGGTCCTCGCCCTCGCCTGGCTCGGCTGGCGCGAGCGGCGGGGCTAGGTGCAGTGCGTCATTTCCAGATCACATAGGCCTGACGTCTGAGACAAATCGCGGCAAACCGGCTCACGTTCAGCTACATTCCAACCGCCGATTTCGACGCCGGACCTGAACGTTCCGCAAGGATCCGCCGTCCAGAGGCCTGGAGATCGCCGAACATACACTTCCGCAGTGCCCGCGGGTCCGTCCTCTCGAAGCTGGGGAGCCACCGCTGGCGCGAGCCGGTTGGCCTCCCACGTGCTTCATCCGACACGCGCCGCGTATCATTCGATGCTGCCGGCAATGTGCCCCCTTGTCGGAGCCGCAGGCGCTAGAAAATCTCAGTCAGAGCCAGATGAAAAAGCGGAGGGCACGTCGTCGCGTGCGCCACCCACCGGGGCGCACGCGATACCACCTGGCCTGAAGCTGGTAAAATTCCTGGGTGTAACCATGGTCCATCCTGGTGATGTTGGCCACGTGTAATGATGAATCAGAACTTCTGCCACACGCCGACGCTCATCACCACAGTGCATCGAAAGGAGAACCTTGCAGAGAGACGATCAAGGCGGCGAACAGAGCGAAGGAGATGCTCGAAGCACAGATTTCGTAGGTCTCAAGGCCAATCTGCCCCACAAGCGCCCGCCTCACCCGTGCCGACGACAAAATCGCGTGCGCGAGCAAAAAAATCAGTGATGTAACGAGAAGTTCCATCTGCGTTCCCTCAAGACCCAGAACAAAGGTGACAGATATAAACCATTCATCAATCGCTCATTGATCGGTCGGGAGTCGATTGGGCCTCGAGCATCCGGCCCCATGCCCCCCGATCTCGTGAATGATCCCCCCAAGGAGATCCTCAGCTTCGGCCTGCTCAAAATCCGCATGGAAGCGCTTCTTCACGCCAAGCCGGGTCAGTTCGTACTCGACCTTGGGCCGAAGACCATGACGAGCCAGAGTCTTCTGAACGCACTTCAGCCCGCCTTCGTGTCCATCCCGGAAACCTGTCTTCAAGAATTGCACCGCAACGACGGTCGTTGACATGTGGCTGATCGCTTGCTCATGAAAGCGCCATCTTCAGTCGCGTTCGTTGTTTCAACGCAAACAGATGCAGTGCGGGGCAAACCCTCAATCTTCAGCGAGCTTGCGTTTTGTCACGCAGGACGCGCCGCTGCCCCGTTAGGCTTTCAATGAGACCAGCGAAGACGGCACGCGCCGCCGAGCCCGAGCGGCGGAGAGCATGCCGGATTGCTTGGCGAGACTGGCTGGCGCGGAACGACGCGCTTTCACGGAGACTGAAAGCAAATGGCGCCCCGTCCCGGTCTCAAGACCTATCAAGGCCATCCGTTCCTGTCTTATGGATTTCGTCCTTTCTTCCTGCTTGCCGCGCTCCAGGCGGGGCTGGCCATCCTGGTCTGGCTTCCCTTCGTCGCCGGCATAATCAGCGTGCCCACGGCTTTCGCTCCAGTGGACTGGCACGTCCATGAAATGCTGTTCGGCTACCAAGCCGCCGCCATCGGCGGATTCCTCCTCACGGCCATTCCGAACTGGACCGGCCGGCTGCCCGTCCTCGGCACGCCGCTTCTCGTGCTGGTCCTGGCATGGCTTTTCGGGCGCGCCGCCGTTTCAGTCTCCGCCTGGATCGGATGGGACCTGGCCATGGCGGCGGATGCACTCTTCCTCCTCATGCTCGCGGGCGCGGCCATCCGTGAGATCGTCGCCAGCCGGAACTGGCGCAACCTCAAGGTCGTGACCATTCTCTGCCTGCTCTGCGCGACGAATATCGCCTTCCATGTGGAGGCGCATCTGGCCGGCGAGGCGGTCTATGCGCGGCGGCTCGCGATCGGCACAATCCTCATGCTCGTGGCGTTGATCGGCGGCCGCGTCATTCCGAGCTTCACCAACAACTGGCTCGCCCAGCGTGGCGGGCGCCTGCCCGTTCCGTTCGGCGCCTACGACAAGGCGGTGCTGGTGATGACCGGCCTTGCGCTGACGCTGTGGGTCGTGCGTCCGGATACACGCGCAAGCGGATTGGCGCTCGCCGGCTGCGCGGTGCTGCACCTGCTGCGCCTCTCGCGCTGGGCGGGCGAGCGAACCTGGCGCAATCCCCTCCTGGTAATCCTGCACATCGCCTACCTCTTCGTGCCGCTGGGGTTCGCGCTTTCCGCCGCGGCCAGCTTCGGACTCGCGCCGGCGGGGGCCGGGCTCCATGCCTGGACCGCGGGCGCCTTCGGCACCCTGACGCTCGCCGTCATGTCCCGGGCGAGCCTCGGCCATACGGGGCGACCGCTGATCGCGAGCCCGGCGACGCAGGCCTGCTACCTGCTCGTCGTCGTCGGCAGCCTCGCACGCATCGCATCCGCCTTCGACGCCGGGCCACCTCTGCTGCTGGACGCGGCCGGCCTGTGCTGGTCGTTCGGCTTCATCGGCTTCGCGATCGCCTATTGGGGCGTCTTCACGGGCCCCAAGGTCGCCCAGAAGGCGCCAAGCACGGCCCGCCGCGCCTGATGCGCCGGACACGCCCGCGGCCTGCTCAGTCCTCCCGGCCTTCTGCAAGTTGTGCCAGGCCGGCCATGTCGCGGACCAGCAGCTTCTGCCTCCCGCCTTCCACGAGGCCTTTCGCCTCCCAGGCGCTCAGGATGCGAGAGACGGTGTGGAGCGTGGTCCCGGTCATTTCCGCAATGTCCCGGCGGGAGATGGGGAAGTCGATCCGCAGGCCGTCCACCTCGCGCGTACCGGCCTGCTGGGCGAGGCGCAGCACCGCATGGGCGACGCGCCGCTCCACCTCTTCGGTGGACATCTCGCGGATGCGGGTGTGCGCCTCGTCCAGCCGCTGGCCGATGGTGCGGATCGCGTTCATAGCAAGATGCGGATTGTCCTCCACGAAGCGGTCCCAGGACTCCGTCGGCCAGGCGGCGACGAGACTGTCCACCGCCGCGCTCGCCGTGCCGGGGTAATCCGGCCGGCTCAAGGCGCGTGCGAAGCCGAAGAGATCGCCAGGATGTACCACGCGGACGATGATCTGCTGGCCGTCGCGGGTCACCTGCGTGACCTTGAGGCGGCCGTGCAGCAGCAGGTAGAAGGATCGTGCGGCCTCGCCCTGCTCGAACACGGCGTCTCCCTGAGGGACGCGCCGGACGCTCGCCTGCTGGGTCAGCCGGTCGAGCTGCGTGTCGGTCATGGCGGCAAAGAGCGGGACGCCGCGCAGGATGCTGCGATCGATTCCCACGTCGTTGGTGATCCTTGCGCACGGGAAGAAGCAGGACGCCGGAAGGCGCTGGCGGATAAGACCGCAATCTGCGTGCGCATTCAAGGCGGCGCGCCGCTCTGTCCCTCCCGGCCGAAGCCGGCTTAACCCCGCACAGGCGCGGCGAACGCCCAGGCGGCGCGCGCCCCGCGGAGCAGGGCGCGCGCCGCGAAACCGGCCGGTCACGCGCTGCGGATCATGTCCGGTGTCCAGGCCGGTTCGTAGGTGAGTTTGACCGCCACAGCGGTGACACCGTCCACCCCGGCGACGGCCGCATCGACCATTTCCCGCAATATGCCGGCGAGCGGGCAGCCGCGGGTGGTGGTGGTCATGACGACGTGGACGGAACCGGCAGGCGAGACCTCCAGGGCGTAGATCAGGCCCAGCTCCATCAAACTGAGGCCCATCTCGGGGTCGATCACCGTCGTCAGCGCCGCGCGCACCCGCGTCTCGAGGAGCGCGGTCATGCCCGCGGGCTCCCGCCCCGGCGCACCAGCAGGCGGTAAGACCCGCCCTGGGGTTCGAAGTTTCCAGCCCATTCATGGGCACGCTTGGCCAGTTCGGGGAACAGAAAGACCGGCTCGCGCGGCAGCAGCGCGAACAGGACGTCGCCGGGCTGCAAGTCCTCCAGGGCCTCCAGGATCCGGATCATCGGCTCTGGCGGATCGAGTTCCCGCAGGTCCAGCGCCTCGATCGGGTCGGCCCACGCGGCAGCGGCGGGGCTGGAGCCCGCGGCCAGTGCCTCGTCTGTCCTGATTTCGGCATGGGGCGAGAACAGCACCTCCCAGTCCCCGTCGCCGAGCGCGCGGTCGGCGGCCGCATATCCCAGCCGGGCCATGACCGAGAACAGCGGCACCGGCCGGAAGGGGGCGAGGAGGCGCAGGCTCTGGCCCGGCGCCAGCGCATCCACGGCGGCCATGATGATCTCGAACGGCTCCTGGCCTGCCCTCAGCAAAGGCCGCACGTCCAGTTCGCGCGCCTCCGGCTCAAGGTTGTCCGTCGATCCGGCGGGGGGCTGTGAGGGGGGCATTGTCGGTTCTCCCTGGAGGGCGCGGCGGAAGCAGGATGCGGGGACGGGCATCGTCCGGGGGCCGGAGCGAAGGCTCGATTTCACAAAGGCGCCGGATGCGCACGAACTCGACCGCGAGCCCCGCGGTGCCGGCAAGACAGGCCAGGATGGCGAGCCGGAACCAGGCCGCAGCGCCGAAGGCGAGCGCGAGCGCGCCGGCTGCGACCCCGGCGAAATGGAAGGCGAGCCAGATGCCGGTTCGCGGCATGGCGACGAGGGTCCCCACCTGCGGCACCTTGCGCCGGCCGATCTGCCCGCCATAGGCCTCGAGCCAGGTCATGAACGAGGCGATCTTCACCAATTGAGCCAGGGTCAGGCCGGAAAGCCAGCCGAACACCAGCAGGAAGACCAACGCAGCCACCAGGCGCTCGCTCGCGCCGAAGATCACGGCCGGCGGCAGCAGCGCCGCGCCGATCCCCAGCGCCGCCACGGCGCCGATGCTCGCGCGCATGTTGATCTCCAGTCCCTTGCGGTGGCGCACGCGGTAGAGCAAGGCGACGTCGCCGCAGTGCAGCAGGGCGGCCAGCGCCAGGGCGCCGACGGCCGCTGCCTCCACCAGGTCGCCGGGATCGAGGCCGGCGCCGAGGGCGGCGAGGCCGGCGCCGGCGGCAAGCAAGGCGATGACCCCGCAGGCCAGCACGGCCGCCATGCGCCGGCGCGGCGGGTCCGGCGACAGCAGGAACATGGCGAACAGGCGATAGCCGACGCCGAAGGCCGTCAGCCCGAGCCAGCCGCCGAGCCCGAGCAGCGCATGGAATCGCGTGCCTTCGGGCAGAAGGCCGGCGGCCGCGAGCCATTCGGCGCGCCCCGCGAAGATCGCTGCGAAGGCGGTTCCGCTCGCGAGCGCCGCCACCAGGGACGCGAGCCCGACCGCGACGAACCGGCCGAAGGGCTGCACGAACCCCGCCCCGCCCATGGTCCCGGCCAGCATCAGGGCCAGCACCGTGAAGCCGGCGGTGATGAGAAGCCCGGCCACCGGCATCAGGTCAAGCGTCCAGTCGGTCCAGCCGGCCAGGACGGAAAAGCCGGCAACCAGAGTAGCGAGGCCGACGACGACGCTCACGAGGACCGGCAGCGCGAGGGGAGCAAAAGCGAGAGGCCGCGAGACCAGCACCGGCACGAACTGGAGCAAGGCGCCCGCCATGGCGAGGCTGAGCCAGCCGATGACGACAAGATGAACCACCGCCAGGCTCTCGGGTGCCGCGAGATCCGTGGCAGGATAGCCGATGCCCGCAACCATCAGGCCTTCGGCGAGCGCCAGCAGAGCCAGCGCGACAGCGAAGAAAGTCATGGTCCAGTGGGAATGCGCGGCGAGCGGCATGGCGCCCTTCTCCCGAAGATCCCGAAGACCGCCTCAATGGCTGCCGCAGGTGCAGGACGGTCCGGGCGGCAGGTCGTCTGCGTCCCCGGGGGCCGAGCCGGAGCTGGCAGCGCCCACGCGGCCGATCTCGATCTGCCAGATGTCTGGTCCCTGCTCGACATAGGTCCAGGAGAAAGCTGCGCCATGGACCGCCTCCATCTGGAGCCGCAGGGGCAGTGGATCGTGGCCGTTGACGATGCGCACCGCCTCCCCCGGCTTCAGCTGGTCCAGGATCGACAGGATCGTCACATGCCGAATTCTGGCGGGAATCTCGCGAACGTCGATGGGGTCGGGAAGCAGGAGTTGCATGACGGGCTCGAATGTCTGCTGGAGAGGCCCTGTCAGGCTAGCCCGCCTGCAGGCCTCCAATTTGCGAAATCTCAAGCAGTCGGACGGTTTGCGGTGCTGCGGGAAGAACCATCGCTGAATGAGCCGTCTGCCGTCGGCGGCTTATTCGCCTGAAGTCGGAGAGCCTCCCGGTTCGAGCGGCGCGATCAGCCGGCTCAGGGCGCCGCTCCGGTTTGCGACGTCGGAAAGGCTGTATTGATCCAGCACGGCAAAGAACGCCGACATGGCCTCGTGCAACGCCGACGACAGGCCGCACGCGCCACACAGCACGCAGTTCCGGCAATCGACGACTTCGGTTCCGCTTTCCGTGTGGCGAACGACCGCACCCACATTGATGAGCGACGGATCTCGCGCGAGGCGGTAGCCGCCCTGCCGCCCCCGAGCGCTCGTCACGTACCCCGCCTTTGCGAGGGCGGCGAGGACCTTCATGAGATGGTTGTGGGAAATAGCGTAGCGCTGCGCGATGTCCGCGATCGAGCATGATCTGTCGGGGTACGCCGCGAGGTGCAGCAGCACGCGCATCGCATAGTCGGAATAAAGGGTCAGTCGCATGGGTTGTCCAATCGGCGCTATGCGGACACATAAATCCAGTATATCAAATACTCGATTTCTGGAGACCCTTCCATGGCCGAACAATCTGCTTCTTCCGCAAGCGTCGGCGAGGCGTCGACGATGCGGGCCTTCTTGGTCGAGCGCCGTATCCGAGAGAGCGATCTCATCACGTCGTTCGTTCTCCGGCCGCTCGACGGCGGCCCGCCCCTGCCGCACGAGGCCGGACAGCACCTCTCGCTGTTCGTGGATATCCCTGCGGTGGGACGGCAGAAGCGCAACTACACCATTTCGTCCGCCCCGAACGGCCGCTCCTACCGCATCTCGGTGAAGCGGGAGCCGGGAGGCATGGTCTCCCGATGGCTGCACGACCATGCCGAGCCGGGAACGCGAGTCGAGGTCGGCGCGCCGGGCGGGAGCTTTGTTTTCGGCTCCGAAACCAAGCGTCCGATGGTCCTGCTCAGCGCCGGTGTGGGACAGACTCCGATGGTGGCGATGATCGAAGCGGTGGCCGCCACTGGATGCAAGGTCCCGGTGCACTTCATCCATTGCGCCCGCAACGGCGGGGAGCACGCATTCGGCGCCCATGTTCGCGAGACCGCCGCGGCAGGCGCAATCGTGGCGACCTTCTTCTATACCCAACCGGGGCCTGACGACGCGGCACAGGGTCGTTTCGACATCGAGGGCCGGGTCTCGATCAACTGGGTCGCGGCGCACACCCCGGTGCGCGATGCCGACTATTTCATCTGCGGGCCGCTCTCGTTCCTGAAGACCTTCGTCGGCGGCCTTGCGCGTCTCGGCGTGTCGCCGGACCGGCTGCATTATGAGTTCTTCGGTCCGGTGGACGATCTCTTCGAGGAGGACAGTGGCGAACAAGGCGCCCCGCCAAGCCCCGCTAAGGCGCCGCTCGGTCGAATGTCGCAGATCGCCGCCGGCTTCACCCGCGCCCAAATCGGTGACACGCTCATCGACAGCGCAGCGGATGCCGTGGTCGTTTCCGACGCCCAGGGCGCAATCGTGCTCTGGAACCCCGGAGCGGAACGTATTTTTGGCTTCTCCGAGCAGGAGACCCTCGGCCAGTCGCTCGACATCATCATTCCCGAGCCGTTCCGTGCGCGCCATTGGGACGGATATCGGGAAACCGTGGCCTCCGGGCAGAGCCGCTACGGAGCCGGCGATCTTCTTGCGGTGCCCGGGCTGAGGCGCGACGGCCGGCGCATCTCCATCGAGTTCACCATCGCCCTAATCAAGGACCAGAGCGCGAAGGTGATCGGCATGGCCGCCACCATCCGCGATGTGAGCGCCCGGTTTGAAGAGACGAAGGCGCTCAAGAAGAAGGTCGCGGAACTGGAAGCAAGCGGGGCGTGAGGTCGGCGCGGTGTGGGGCGATCCGCTGACATCACTGCGCTCGGATCGGCGCCGCCCCTGCCGTTGCGTGTATATATCCGTCGATGAGGGGACCCGGCAACGCCGTGGCCTGAAGAGCCGCGATGGCGTCGGTTGCGCTTGCCCGGCCCTGGAGGCGATCCTGGAAAATCTCTCCTACCGCGACCATGTCGATTGCGTGCGGTGACAGCCGCAGCCACCTGATTCCAACAGCACTCGCCTCAGCGCGGTCCGGGCAATAGACTTGCACGCCGTGCGAGAGCGTTTGTATCCCGTTTACGGCAAGGAACGGCTGCCGGTCCAAAGTCAGAGCATCCAGCCCGTCCCTCTGTCGTCCATCCGTGCGCGGATTCTGACATCAGAAGAAGAGCAACCCATGCCCGCCGGCACCTGCGCCGAGGATTGTCAGCGCGGACACGAGCAGCAGGATCAGATGGAGCTTCAGCGCGCGCCCGAGCAGCACTTCCGGCGCCGCGTGGGCGGCGGCGGCGATGCGCCGGCCCAGGAGCGGCTCCACCACGAACACCACCGCCATGAAGAGGGTCCAGACCGCCACCATGGCGGTCATCCACCAGAAGGCGGGGTCGGCGAAGCGGTCCCACAGGTTGAGGCGATGGGTCATCCAGAAGCCGGTGGCGCCGGCCATTGGGATGGAGATGCGCACCTGCGCGGCAAAGCGGTGCTCGATGCGCTCGAACAGGTCCACGCCGGCCGTGCCCGCCCGGCGGGCCAGGGGCAGGATGACAAGCGTCACGAACGACACGCCGCCGATCCAGTGGACGATGGCCAGCAGGTGCAGCGCCCGGACAAGGATAGTGTCATCCATGGAGGGACCGCCTCAACCGCCCAATGCCGACATGTGGCGGGCGAGCGCGGGCGCGCCGCCGCGATCGATGACGAAATCGTGCCCCCGCGGCTTGGCGCGGATGGCCCCGGCTATGGCCGCGTGCAGCGGGCCGTCGTCCGGGCTTGCGCGCAGCGGTGTCTTCAGGTCGCAGGCATCCTCCTGCCCCAGGCAGGTGTAGAGCACGCCCATGGCGCTCACCCGCACGCGGTTGCAGCTCTCGCAGAAGGAATGGCTCATGGGCGTGATGAAGCCGATGCGCCCACCGGTGCTCCCGACCCGGGCGTAGCGCGCCGGGCCGCCGGTGCGCTCCGCCGTGTCCGTGAGTTCGAGGCGGGTCTCGATCAGCGCCCGCAGCCGGTCGAGCGGCAGATACTGGTCGATGCGGTCGGCGCCCACGTCGCCCAGCGGCATGGTCTCTATGAAGGTGAGGTCCATGCCGTTGCCATGGGCGAAGTCGATGAGGTCGAACACCTCGTGCTCGGTGAGAGCGGCCAGTGCGACGGCATTGAGCTTCACCTTCAGTCCGGCCTCCCGCGCCGCGCGGATGCCGTCCATCACCTGCCCCAGCGTGCCGCGGCGGGTGAGGGCGCGGAAGCGGGCGGGATCGAGGGTGTCGAGGGAGACGTTGAGGCGCTTCACGCCGCAGCGGGCGAGCGCGTCGGCGTGGCGGGAGAGCTGGGTGCCGTTGGTGGTGAGCGTCAGCTCCTTCAGCGCGCCGCAGGAGAGATGGCGCGACAGGGCGCGGAACAGGTCCATGATGCCCTTGCGGACCAGCGGTTCGCCGCCGGTGATGCGCAGCTTGGTGACGCCCATGGCGATGAAGGCGCTGGCGAGGCGGTCCAGTTCCTCGATGGAGAGCACCTGGTCGCGCGGCAGGAAGGTCATGTCCTCCGCCATGCAATAGACGCAACGCAGGTCGCAGCGGTCGGTCACCGACAGACGCAGATAGGTGATGCGGCGGCCGAGCAGGTCGACCATGGCGCAAGGAGCCGGGGACGGACGCATGTTCAGATCTCCTCCATGCCCGCCGGCGCGCCAAAGGCCGCGTGGGCGCGCCGCGGCGCGACGGCCGGAACCGCCGGGACAGCGGGGAAGGCGCCGCAGGTGCAGGCATCGCCGCAGGCCGGCAGTTCAGCAGCGTTCAGGTCGGCCACGTCCAGCTCCAGGAAGGCGGCGATGGCGTGGAGCCGTGCGGCGGACATGGGTTCCTGCGGGGCCGCAAGCAGGGTGTCCAGGGGGCGCAAGGCGGCAAGCTCGGCGCAGGACGAAAGGGTGGTGCCGAGGTCGCGCAGCAGCCCGTCGCCGATGCCGTAGATCCAGCCGTGGACGGTCACGTCCAGGCCGCGCGTCCAGGCCGATTTCAGCACGGGAGTGGCGGCGAGGCGGCGGATCTGCAGTTCCACGTTCAGCTCGCACATGCGGTCGAGCCGCCTTTCCGCGAGGCCCGGCGCATCGAGCGCCCGGCGGTGGCGCGCGTGAAGTTCCACGATGGGCGCAAGCCAGTGGTCCACCAGGCCGCCGTCCACCGCGCCGTCCGCATGTTCAAGGGCGCGCCGCACGCCGCCGCAGCCGTAATGGCCGCAGACGATGACATGGCGCACCCGCAGCACTTCCACTGCATATTCCAGCACCGCCAGCATGTTCATGTCGCTGGAATGGATCACGTTGGCGATGTTGCGGTGAACAAAGATCTCGCCCGGGTCGAGGCCCACCACGTCGTTGGCCGGCACCCGGCTGTCGGAGCAGCCGACCCAGAGGAATCGGGGTGCCTGCTGCTCGGCGAGGCGACGGAAGAAGGTGGGGTCCTGCGCGCTCTTGGCATGGGCCCAGGCGAGATTGTTGTCGAACAACTCGTCGAGCACGGCGCCGGACAAGCTGCGCGCCCGGCTTGCGGGATCAGGGCGCTCCATCGGCGCCTCCCGGGTGCGCCTCATTCGCGTGGTCGCCGCACCCGCCGGTGCCGCTGCACCCGCAGCCGCCCTCCTGCGACGCGGCGGCGGACGCATCGGCCTTCAGGGCCCACTCCATCATGGCCCTCAGACAGGTGGCAGCGGGGTCCGTGCCCTTTTCCAGCGCGGTCATGAGGGCGAGCCAGTCCTCGTCCGAAGCCCCATTGCTGAAGCGGGCGCAGGCAGCGGCGGCATAGTCCGCCGCGCCCTCACCGAATGGGGCGCCGGCCGCCTCGGCCCGCGCCGCGAGGGTCACGTCGCCGAGGGAGAACAGGATCTCCTCGGCAAACCGCCCGTCCTGGAGTTGCTTAAGGAGGGTGCCGAGCAGCATCTGCGCCTCCTATTGCACCAGGGGCGAGGCCGCCCCGTCCATGGCGACGCCGCGGATCTGCGCGCGCCCGACCAGGAGGCTCAGGTACTGGCGCACGGCGATGTGCCAGGCGGTCAGCTCCAGGTGCCCGGCGATGACCGGCTCGACCGCCTCGAACGGCAGATCGCGCCCGTCGATGCGGTGGGCGAGGTGCACGATGTGGAAGCCGTAGCGCGTCTCCACCGGCTCGGGATGCACCATGCCGGGCGCCAGCGCCGCGAGCGCCGCCTCGAACTCGGCCACCGTCTGCCCCCGACCGATCTGGCCGAGGCTGCCGCCCACCTCGCGGGAGGGGCAGGCGGAATGCGCGCGAGCCATCGCCTCGAACGCGGCTTCGCCCGAAAGGATCTGCGCGAGCAGCGCCTGCGCCGTCGCGCGCGCCTCGGCCCTGCCCCCGGCATCGTCCGGGGCGGCGGGAATGAGGATGTGCGCCACCTCGAATAGGTCGTCGGTGCGGAAGCTGGCGCGGTGGCGCTCGAAATGGCGGCGGCAGGTGGTCGTGTCCGCCGTCGGCACCTTCACTTCCTGCTCCAGCAGGGCACGGATGGTGGCCTCCTCGTCGGTCTCGCGCGACCCGTCCGGGTGGGCGGCGGGCAGGGCGGCGATGTCGAGGCGGTCGGCCTCGGCCAGCAGCAGCTCGCGCACCACCAGAGCGCGGGCGGCGGCGTGCCAGGCCTGCGCCGGCGTGGTGGCATGGTGGTTCTGGATCTCCCGCGCGATCTCGGCGCGGGAGATGATGACGCCATTGACCGAAACTTCGTCGGGTCGCGTGGCGCGGGTGGCGGCAACCTGTGTCATGGCGCTCACTCCGCCGGGCTGCGGGCGGGAAGGGCGGCCGCCGGCCGCACCGCGGCGATGGGCGCACGCGCGGCCATGGGAACCCCGGCGCGGCGCGGCAGGCGGGTGCGCACCACCTGATAACCGGTGCGGCCGAGATACCAGACCGGCGCGCTCCACACGTGCACGAGGCGGGTGAAGGGGAATACCAGGAAGATGGTCATGCCCAGCACCAGATGCGCCTTGAACACGGGGCTGACGTCCGCCACGTAAGCGGCGGCCGAGGGCTGGAGGGTGAGGATGCCCTGCGCCCAATTCATGAACTTCACCATCTCGTGCCCGTCCATGTGCTGGAGCGAGATGAAGATCGTGGAGAGCCCCAGCGTCAGCTGTACCCACAAAAGGAGCAGGATGGCGGTGTCGCCGAAGCTGGAATTCGCCCGGATGCGCGGATCGAACAGCCGGCGGTGAGCCAGAAGCGCGATGCCGACAAAGCACATCACCCCGGCGATGCCGCCCGCTGTGATGGCGAGCCCCTGCTTGAAGCTGTGAGACACACCCAGCGCATCGAACACCCAAATCGGGGTGAGCAGGCCGCCAGCATGGCCGATGAAGATGACCAGGATGCCCACGTGGAACAGGTTGGAGCCCCAGCGCAATTGCCGCTTGCGCAGCAATTGGGACGAGCCGGTCTTCCAGGTGTATTGCTCGCGGTCGAAGCGGATCAGGCTGCCGAGCAGGAACACGGTGAGGCAAAGATAAGGATACCAGCCGAACAGAGCGGCGTTGATGGCCTCGGACATGATCGCCCTCCCTCAAGCGACGGTGTGGCGCGCGTCGCGCTGGGCGGCACGCAACTGGGTTCTGAAGCGATCCACGGAGCAGGCGCCCATGCCCTCGCCGGGCCCAAAGGTGACCGCAGTCTCCTCCCAGGCAGCGTCGAGGGCGGCAAAGTCGTCCACCGGTTCATCCACCGCAGGTGCTGGGGATGGGGCGGCCACCATCCCGTCGGCCGCCAGTGTCCGCAGCGCGGCGAATACGGCCGCATAGGCGGAGCCGCGCGACGTGAGCCGCTCCTCGAGGCTCGCGAGGATGTGGGCGATGTCGGCCATCAGCCCCCGCGCCTCGGTCAGGGGCCGGGTGGAGAGAAACTCCAGGAACAGGGGCAGATAGTCCGGCAGTTCGTTGGCGATGAGCACGAGCCCGCCCTTCTCATAGATGCCGGCGAGGTCCACCATGGCCTGCCCGCGATCGCGGCTTTCTCCGTGCACGTGCTCGAACAAATGCAGCGACAGGCGCCGGGTACGGTCAAACAGACCGACATAGGTTTCCTGCAGAGCGAACAGGTCCTCCTGCGCCAGTTCCGCGATGAGGGGGGCAAGGGCAGCGCGCTCCGGCGCTGCCACAAGGCCTTCCAGCGCGAGCACGTCGGCGATGGCCGGCGCGGCGGCCGCCAGGTCCTCGCTGGGATAGGCGAGGAGGGCGGACAGCGCCTTGAAGCTCAGGTTCGGGGACGCGCTCGCCATCACTCCACCTCCATCGGGGTGCGGGCCTTCTTCGCGGAAGGACTGCCGAACAGGTTGAGATCACTGTCGCCGCCGGAGCAGCCGTTGCCGAAGGAGAAGCCGCAGGACCCGCGCAGATCGTAGGCGTCCTCGCTCCATTCGCGGTGCGCGGTGGGGATGACGAAGCGGTCCTCGTAATTGGCGATGGCCATCACCTGGTACATGTCGTCGATGGCCGCACCCGTGAGGCCGACCTTGGTGGCAATGGCCTCGTCGATGCGCCCGTCCACGGTCTTGGCGCGCATATAGGCCCTCATGGCCAGCATGCGCTCCAGCGCCAGGGCGACCGGCTCCTCATTGCCGGCCGTGAGCAGGTTCGCAAGATACTTCAACGGGATGCGCAGGGAGCGCACGTCCGGCATCTCGCCGTCGAGCCCCATCTTGCCGGACGCGGCGGCATTCTGGATGGGCGAGAGCGGCGGCACGTACCACACCATGGGCAGAGTGCGGTATTCGGGATGGAGCGGGAAGGCCACCTTCCACTCCATGGCCATCTTCCAGATCGGCGAATGGCGTGCCGCCTCGATCCACGCGTCGGGCACGCCGTCGGCGCGGGCCTGGACGATCACGGCGGGGTCCTTGGGATCGAGGAAGAGGTCGAGTTGGGCCTGGTAGAGCTTCTTCTCGTCCTCGACGCTGGCAGCTTCTTCGATGCGGTCGGCATCATAGAGCAGCACGCCGAGATAGCGGATGCGCCCGACACAGGTCTCCGAGCAGACGGTAGGCTGGCCCGCCTCGATACGCGGATAGCAGAAGATGCACTTCTCCGACTTTCCCGAAGACCAGTTGTAATAGATCTTCTTGTAGGGGCAGCCCGACACGCACATGCGCCAGCCCCGACACTTATCCTGGTCGATGAGGACGATGCCGTCCTCCTCCCTCTTGTAGATGGCGCCGGAGGGGCAGGCCGCCGCGCAGGTGGGATTGAGACAATGCTCGCACAGGCGCGGCAGGTACATCATGAAGGTATTTTCGAACTGGCCGTAGATGTCGGCCTGAATACCCTCGAAATTCGCGTCCTTCCTGCGCTTCTCGAACTCGCCGCCGAGGATCTCCTCCCAGTTCGGGCCCCATTCGATTTTTTCCATCCGCTCGCCTGAAATCAGCGAGCGCGGGCGGGCGGTGGGGAAGGCCTTGGATTCCTTCGCCGTCTGCAGGTGTTCATAATCGAAGGTGAAGGGCTCGTAGTAGTCATCGATCTCGGGCAGGTCGGGATTGGCGAAGATGTTGGCGAGGATGCGCCATTTCGCGCCCATCCTCGGCTCGATCTTGCCGTTTTGCTTGCGGCGCCAGCCGCCGTTCCACTTCTTCTGGTTCTCCCACTCGCGGGGATAGCCGACGCCGGGCTTGGTCTCCACATTGTTGAACCAGGCGTATTCGACGCCCTGGCGGCTGGTCCACACATTCTTGCAGGTGACCGAGCAGGTGTGACACCCGATGCACTTGTCGAGGTTGAGAACCATGGCGATCTGGGCACGGATCTTCATTGGGCCATCTCCTTCGCCGGGGTGGTCGAAAGGGGCTCTTCCAGCCAGTCGACCTTGTTCATCTTGCGGATGACGACAAACTCGTCGCGGTTTGATCCCACGGTGCCGTAATAGTTGAAGCCGTAGGCCAGCTGGGCATAGCCGCCGATCATGTGGGTCGGCTTCAGCACCGTGCGGGTCACCGAGTTGTGGATGCCGCCGCGGTTGCCGGTGAGCTCGGAGCCGGGCGTGTTCACGATCTTTTCCTGGGCGTGGTACATCATCATCATGCCCGGCATGACACGCTGGGAGACCACCGCGCGGGCGGTGAGCGCGCCATTGGCGTTGAACACCTCCACCCAGTCGTTGTCCACGATGCCGGCACTGCGCGCGTCATCCTCCGACACCCACACCACCGGGCCGCCGCGGTTCAGCGTCAGCATCAGGAGGTTGTCGGTGTAGGTGGAGTGGATGCCCCACTTCTGGTGCGGGGTGATGAAGTTGAGCACGATTTCCTTGTGCCCGTTGGGCCGCGCGTCGCGGTGACCCACGATGGTCTTCAGGTCCACCGGCGGCTTCCACGTAACGAGGCCCTCGCCGAACGCGCGCATCCAGAGATGATCCTGGTAGAGCTGCTGGCGGCCGGAGAGGGTGCGCCACGGGATCAGCTCGTGCACGTTGGTGTAGCCGGCGCTGTAACAGACCGTCTCGCTCTCGATGCCCGACCAGGTGGGCGAGGAGATGATCTTGCGCGGCTGGGCCTGCACATCGCGGAAGCGGATCTTCTCGTCCTCCTTCGCCCGCGCCAGGTGGGCATGCTCGCGCCCGGTGGCCTTGGAGAGGGCATCCCACGCCTTCACCGCCACCTCGCCATTGGTCTCCGGCGCCAGCATGAGGATGACCTCGGTGGCGTCGATGTCAGTCTCTATCTTCGGCAGGCCTTTAGCTGGGCCGTCGCGATGCACGCCGTTGAGGGCGCGCAACGCATCCACCTCGTGTCCGGTCTTCCAGCCGATACCCTTGCCGCCGTTGCCGATGCTCTCCATCAGCGGGCCGAGGGCGGTGAAGCGGGCATAGGTGGCAGGATAGTCGCGCGTCACCACGGTGACCTGCGGCATGGTCTTGCCGGGAATGGGCTCCACTTCGCCCTTCTTCCAGTCCTTCACGTCCATGGCCTGCGCCAACTCGCCCGCCGTATCGTGCAGGATGGGGGTGAGGACCGTGTCCTCCTCCACGCCCAGCACCTCGGGGGCGACTTGCGAGAAGGCTTTCGCGATGCCCTTGTAGATGTCCCAGTCGGAGCGGGCTTCCCACGCCGGGTCCACCGCCGCGGACAACGGATGGATGAAGGGATGCATGTCCGAGGTGTTGAGGTCGTTCTTCTCGTACCAGGTGGCGGTGGGCAGCACGATGTCCGAGTAGACGCAGGTGGTGGACATGCGGAAGTCCAGCGTCACCAGGAGATCGAGCTTTCCTTTCGGCGCCTCTTCATGCCAGACGACTTCCTTGGTGCGCACGGCGCCTTCCGCGCCGAGGTCCTTGCCCATGACGCCGTTTTCGGTACCGAGCAGGTGCTTCAGGAAGTATTCGTGCCCCTTGCCGGAGGAGCCGAGCAGGTTGGAGCGCCAGATGAACAGGTTGCGCGGCCAGTTCGCCTCATGGTCCGGGTCGTGGCAGGAGAGTTCCAGCTCGCCCGACTTCAGCGCGGAGGCCACATAATCCTTCACCTCGCGGCCCGCCGCCTTCGCCTGGCGGGCGATGTCCAGCGGGTTCTGCTTGAGCTGGGGCGCGGAGGGCAGCCAGCCCATGCGCTCGGCCTTCACATTGTAGTCGATGAAGGTCTGGTTCCAGTCCCCCTCCGGTGCGGTGGGGGAGAGGATCTCGCCGGCGGTCAGGGTCTCGTAGCGCCACTGGTCGGTGTGGGCGTACCAGAAGGAGGTGGCGTTCTGCTGGCGTGGCGGGCGGCTCCAGTCGAGGCCGAAGGCCAAGGGCTGCCAGCCGGTCTGCGGGCGCAGCTTCTCCTGCCCCACATAATGCGACCAGCCGCCGCCGGACTGGCCGACGCAACCGCAGAACACCAGGAGGTTGATCACCCCCCGGTAGCTCATGTCCATGTGGTACCAATGGTTCATGGCGGCGCCGATGATCACCATGGAGCGGCCGTTGGTCTTTTCCGCATTGGTGGCGAACTCGCGCGCCACGGTGACGATGGCCCCGCGCTTCACCCCGGTGATGCGCTCCGCCCAGGCGGGGGTGAAGGGCACATCGTCGTCATAGGAGGTGGCGATGTGATCGCCGCCGAAGCCGCGGTCGAGGCCGTAGTTCGCCATCATCAGGTCGTAGACGGTGGCGACCTTCATTTCGCTTCCGTCCGCGGCCGCCAGAGTACGCACCGGCACGTTGCGGGTGAGGATCTCGCCGTGCTGGGTGGCGACGAAATGCTCGGTGGCGCGCCCGCCGAAATAGGGGAAGTCCACCGCCGCGATCTCGTCGGCGCAGTCGGCCAGCGTCAGCTTCAGGCGAATGGCGCGGCCGTTCCCGTCCTTCTCCTCCAGGTTCCACTTCGCCTGCTCGCCCCAGCGGTGGCCGATCGAGCCGAGCGGCGCGACAAGATCGCCGGATGCCTCGTCCAGCGCCACCGTCTTCCATTCAGGATTGTTGGCCTCGCCCAGCGCTCCCGGCAGGTCGGACGCGCGCAGCATCCGCTCGGCCACCAGATGCCCGTTCTGCTCCACTAGGCGGACCAGGAACGGCATATCCGAGTAGCGCCGCAGGTAGTCGTCGAAATAGGGCACCTGCCGGTCGACGTGATATTCCTTGAGGATCACATGGCCCATGGCGAGAGCCAGCGCCGCGTCCGTGCCCTGCTTTGGGTTCAGCCAGATGTCGGCGAACTTGGTGGCTTCGGCATAATCGGGCGAGACCACGGCGCTCTTGGTGCCCTTGTAGCGCACCTCGGTGTAGAAATGGGCGTCCGGCGTGCGGGTCTGCGGTACGTTGGAGCCCCACACGATGATGAACCCGGCATTGTACCAGTCGGCGCTTTCCGGCACGTCGGTCTGCTCGCCCCAGGTCTGGGGGGAGGCGGGCGGCAGGTCGCAATACCAGTCGTAGAACGACAGGCACACGCCGCCGATGAGCGAAAGATAGCGTGCCCCCGCCGCATAGGAGACCATGGACATGGCCGGGATGGGCGAGAAGCCCACCACCCGGTCCGGCCCGTGGGTGCGCACGGTATAGGCGTTGGCGGCGGCGATGATCTCGTTCACCTCGTCCCAGGTGGCGCGCACCAGGCCGCCATGGCCGCGGATGGAGGTGTAGGAGGCGCGTGCCTGCGGATCCTCCACGATGGAGGCCCAGGCCGCCACAGGCGAAAGCTTTGCCCGCGCGGCGCGCCACAGCTTCAGAAGCCGGCCGCGGATCATCGGATACTTCACCCGCGCGCCGGAATAGAGATACCAGCTGTAGGAGGCGCCGCGGGCGCAGCCGCGCGGCTCGTGATTGGGCAGATCAGGCCGCGTACGGGGATAGTCCGTCTGCTGGGTTTCCCAGGTGACGATGCCGCCCTTGACGTAGATCTTCCACGAGCAGGAGCCGGTGCAGTTTACGCCATGGGTGGAGCGCACGATCTTGTCGTGCTGCCAGCGCTTCCGGTAGCCGTCCTCCCACGAGCGGTCCTCGTGGGTGACGATGCCGTGGCCGTCGGAGAAGGTCTCCGTTTCGCGGCGGAAGAAGGTGAGACGGTCAAGGAAATGGGACATGTTCTTCCTGCCTCCCGTTACGCGGCCGTGGCCGGACGGTGGGTGGGGCGCGGGGTGATCCCGCGCTCGACGTCATGGAGCAGACCGCCCTTGCGGGTGTAGACGGCCCATGTGAGCACGAGGCAGCTCACGTAGAAGATGAGGAAGGCCCACAGCGCCGCCTCGGGCGAGCCGGTAAGGGCGATGGAGGAGCCGTAGCCCTTGGGGATGAAGAAGGCCCCGAAGGCGGCAATGGCGGAGGTGAAGCCGGTGATGGCCGCCGCCTCCTTCTCCGCCTGCCGGCGCCGCGTCTCGGCGTCGGCTCCCGGCATCAGCCGGTCCATTTCCTTCGCCATGATGGCCGGGATCATCTGGAAGGTGGAAGCGTTGCCCACCCCGGTGGCGAAGAACAGCACCAGGAAGGAGCCGAAGAAGGCCCAGAACGCCCAGGGCTCGGAGCGCATGCCGATGGACCACAGCACGCCGGATACGCCCGCCATCATCAGCACGAACACATAGATGGTGACGCGCCCGCCGCCGTAGCGGTCCGCAAGCCAGCCCGTGCCGGAGCGCGCCAGCGCACCGACCAGGGGGCCGAGGAAGGCGAACTTGAGGGCGTTTACCTCCGGGAAAAGGATGTTGGTGAGCAGCGGAAAGCCCGCCGAATAGCCGATGAAGGAGCCGAACGTGCCGGTGTAGAGCCAGCACATGATCCAGTTGTGCTTGCGCTGGAAGATCACCGCCTGCTCGCGGAACGAGGCCTTGGCGGAGGCGATGTCGTTCATGCCGAACCACGCCCCGAGGGCGGACAAGATGATGAACGGCACGAAGATGAAGCCGGCATTCTGCAGCCACATGGGGGCCGTGCCGCCCGCCGCCTTCACCATGGCCGGTTCGCCGCCGAGGCCGCCGAAGATGCCCATGGTGATGACGAGGGGCACCACGAACTGCACCACGCTGACCCCGAGATTGCCGAGGCCGGCATTGAGCGCCAGCGCATTGCCCTTCTCCGCCTTCGGGAAGAAGAAGGAGATGTTGGCCATGGAGGAGGCGAAGTTGCCGCCGCCGAAGCCGCACAACAGCGCCAGGATCAGCAGAACCACATAGGGCGTATCCGGATTCTGCACCGCATAGCCGATGCCCAGCGCCGGGATGATCAGCGACCAGGTGGTGAGCGTCGTCCACAGGCGCCCGCCGAAGATGGGCACCATGAAGGAATAGAAGATGCGCAGCGTCGCTCCGGTCAGCCCCGGCAAAGCGGCGAGCCAGAACAATTGGTCGGTGGTGAAGCGGAAGCCCACCAGCGGCAGCTTGGCCACCACCACCGACCACACCTGCCACACCGCGAAGGACAACAGCAGCGCCGGGATGGAGAGCCACAGGTTGCGCCGCGCGATCGCCCGGCCGGTCTTCTGCCAGAAGGTGGGGTCTTCCGGCCGCCAGTCGGTGAGGATGGCGCCGCGCACGGCGGCGGGGACCGCGGCGGCCGCAGGCTGCATGCCCTGCATTTCCGGCAGCTCGGGCAGCTTATCCAGCGTCTCGCCGGTGGCCTCCTTCTCCATCTGGCGGATGGCAAGGTGCATCCATGCCAGCGAACCGGCGGCGAGCACGAACAGCAGCATGAAGCAACTGGTCCACAGACCGGTCAAATCGTTGAGCACGCCGAACATGAGCGGCAGGATGAAGCCGCCGAGCCCGCCGATCATGCCCACGAGGCCGCCCACGGCGCCCACGTTGTTGGGGTAGTAGACCGGAATATGCTTGTAGACGGCCGCCTTGCCCAGGGCCATGAAGAAGCCGAGCACGAACACCGCGACGGTGAACCCCACCACGCCCATTTCCATGTGGAAGGCGATGGGGCCATGGATGCCCTGCACCACATAATCGGTGGGCGGATAGGACAGGATGAAGGTGGCCACCACCGAGACCAGGAAGGTCCAGTACATCACCCGCCGGGCGCCGTAGACGTCCGAGAGATGCCCGCCATAGGCGCGAAAGATGCTGGCCGGCACCGAGAAGGCGGCGGCGATCATGCCGGCGCTCGTGATGCTGAGGCCGTAGACCTTCACCAGATACTGGGGCAGCCACAGGGCCAGCGCGACGAAGGCGCCGAACACGAAGAAATAATAAAGGGCAAAGCGCCAGACCTGGATATTCTTGAGCGGCTCAAGCTCCAGCCACGCGCTCTTCGGCCGGACGCCGAGGCGGCGACGCTCCACCAGCACGGGATCGTCCTTGGTGGTGAAGAAGAACACGATGGCCATCACCACCAGCGCCGCCGCCCACACCTGAGCTACCATCTGCCAGCCATAGGCGACGAGGACGAAGGGGGCGAGGAACTTGGTGACGGCAGCGCCCACGTTGCCGGCGCCGAAGATGCCCAGGGCCGTGCCCTGCTTCTGCGGCGGGTACCAGCGCGAGACATAGGCGACGCCCACCGCGAACGAACCGCCGGCAATGCCAACGCCGAGGGCGGCGAGGAGGAATTGCGGATAGGTGGTGGCGTAGGTCAGGAGGAAGGTAGCGAGGGCTGCTGCAAGCATGGTCAGGCTGAAGACCACGCGCCCGCCGTAACGGTCGGTCCAGATGCCCAGCGCCACGCGGATGAGCGAGCCGGCGAGGATGGGCGTTCCCACCAGAAGGCCGAACTGGGTGTCCGAAAGCCCCAGGTCCTGGCGGATGCGGATGCCGATGATGGAAAAGATCGTCCACACCGCAAAGCATACGGTGAAGGCGATGGTGCTCATGGCGAGGGAGGTCCGCTGGTCCGCGGCGCTCACGTCTCGAATGGGTTGCATGGCTTGATCTCGCCCGTTGCAAAAGCACGGCTGCGTCGTGCGCCAGCAAACTGCCTGATCAAGCTACCGGCTTCTTTGATTTGTATCAGCTTCAATGCAATGAACTGAGATGATGACGATGGGACGATTTCGCTTCATGAAGAATAGACATCTGAATGTTCTTTATTTGATTTTATATGTCTCAACGATTGATATTTATCAATTGTCGGGATATTGTCTCTCGCTCCGCCGCAGGTGAGGAAAGAATGAAGCCCGAGGATGCCGATGCCATCAGGCACCTCCCCTTGTTTCGGGAGGCAAAGAAGGAGACGTTCGCCAGAATGATGCGGACTGGCCTTCTTCAACGCTTTCCCCCAGGTGTCACCATCATCAACGAAGCCGACCGGGCCGACTTCCTGCACGTAGTGGTGGACGGATTGGTGGAGATGTTCGCGGCCGATGGCGAGCGGGAGACTACGATCAGTCTGGTTCGCCCGATGGGGACCTTCATTCTGGCAGCGGTCCTCAACGATCAGGCTTACCTCCAATCGGCCAGAACGCTGGGCAAATCCCAGTTGCTCATGATTCCGGCCGAGCATGTGCGCTCCGCCTTGGGGGCCGATGCCGGCTTCAGGACCGCCGTGGTGACAGAGCTCGCGCGCGGCTATCGCTGCACCATAAAGGAATTGAAAAATCAAAAGCTGCGCACCGGCGCAGAGCGCCTTGCCAATTGGCTAATCCAGAACATGGCGCATTCTCGTACAGAAAGCATCATTGAGCTTGATTTTGAAAAGCGAAAACTCTCCTCTCTGCTCGGAATGACGCCAGAAAATCTTTCTCGCGCGTTCGCAACGCTAAAGGATTTGGGTGTATCTAGCGCCGGCTCCTCGATCCATGTTGGGGATGTGGAAGCCTTGCATCGGTTCGCTCGGCCAAATCCGCTCATCGACGAACCTGAATGACCGGTCTCGGCATGGCTCGCTGGTCTGACGGGGTACGCCGTCCTGCAACATCACCTGGTCCCGCAACAGTTTCGCCACAATCCGCTTCAGCTTGGCGTCCTCGGGCTGGCGCAGACGCCGCATCTCCGCTGTTGCCCTGGCTCGCTCTCGCGGTCCTCGCCCTCGTCTGGATCGGCTGGTGCGCGGCGGGGAGAGACGTCTACGGCTCACGCGACGCGTTCGCCCGAGCCTTGGCCCCTTGGTTCGCCGCCGGCAGGCGGACCGTGGCCCGCAGCCCGCCTTCCGGCCGGTTGGACAGGCTCACCTCGCCTCCATGGGCGCGCAGGATCGCGCGGGCGATGGGAAGCCCGAGACCTGCACCGCCGGTCTCGCGCGAGCGGGAGGTTTCCAGCCGCTCGAAAGGGTCGAACACCCGCTCCAGATCCGCCTCCGGGATGCCCGGTCCGGCATCGTCGATGGTGACGAAGGTCTCTGTCCCGGCAGGGCTGATCCCGACTGTCGCGCCAGCGCCATAGCGCTGGGCGTTCTCCAGGAGGTTGCGCAGCGCGCGGCGCAGGGCCATCCGGCGGAGCGGGAGGACGTGTGGCGGCGACTCGGCGAGGGTGACGGGTGGGCCCGAGGCGGAAAGCTCCGCCGCAAGATCGGCCAGCAGGCCGTTCAGGTCTACCGGCTCCAGGGGCTCCGCCACCGACACGCCGCGCGCGAAGGCCAAGGTGGCCTCGGTCATCTCCTGCATCTCGTCGAGGATGAGGGCCATGCGCTCGCGGATCTCGTCGTCCTCCACCATCTCCGCCCGCAGCCGCAAGGCGGTGATGGGCGAGCGCAGATCGTGGCCGAGCGCCGCCAGCATGCGTGTGCGCTCGCCGATCATCTTGTAGAGCCGCTCATGCATCCGGGCCAAAGCCTCGGCGAGCGCGCGCACCTCGCGCGGGCCGTCGCGCGGCAAGGGTGGCGGCTCGGCGCCGAGCCCGAAGGCGTCGGCCGCGTCGGCCAGCGCGCGCAGGGGGCCGGTGATCCGCTTGAGCCCCAGCCAGAGCGCGCCGAGAAGCAGCAGCAGCGTCAGCAGGGTCGAGGCGAGCGCCTGCGGCGGCAGATGCATGCCGGGCCGCTCCAGCCGGGCGGCGGCGTTGAGCCAGAGGCCATCCGAGAGCGGCAGCGAAAGGCGCAACTCGGCCGGGGCGATGCCGTAGTCCCTCAGCCATCGCATGGGGGGCGGTGGCCCATGGCCGCGATGAAAGGTGTCCCAGGCCTCCTGCGCGCGGGCGCCGGGCCAGTCCACCGCAATGTCCGAACGGCCCTCAGGTACTGCAGGATCGGGGGAGAGCGCGAAGCGCAGGGCACGGGAGGTGGCAGCCTCCACCAGTTCGCCGCGCACGGGCGCGGGGGCCCCGTCGACGAGCCTGGAGAGCCGCGTCGCGTGCTCGGCCGCCATGGCCCGCTGATCCGCCCGGATGATCGCGCCCCGCTCCGCCGTGAACAGCCAGAAGCTGGCGATCTGGCCGAGGATCATGGCCGCCACCGAGAGCAACGCCACCTGGGCCAGAAGGCTGCGGGGGAGGGGGAATTTCATCTCGCCTCCCGCACATCGGCGGCGAGGCTGTAGCCGCCCGCCCGGATGGTGGTGATGATCTTCGGCTCGGCGGGGTTCACCTCGATCTTACGGCGCAGGCGGCTGACCTGGTTGTCGATGGTGCGGTCGAAGGCGTCGGCGCTGCGGCCGCTGGTCAGGTCCATCAGCTGGTCGCGGGAGAGCACGAAGCGGGGCCGCTCCAGAAAGGCCACCAGCAGCTTGAATTCTGCGGTGGTGAGGGCGACCTCCCGTCCGTCCGCCGCATGCACGAGTTGGCGGCTGTCGGTATCAAGGACCCAGCCGGCAAAGGCCAGCTTGCGCCCGCCGAGGGCGCCCGCCAGCAGTTCGGGCCGCTCGCTGCGGCGCAGGATAGCTTTCACCCGGGCCAGCAGCTCGCGGGGGCTGAAGGGCTTCACCAGATAGTCGTCCGCGCCGATCTCAAGCCCGACCACCCGGTCGGTCTCCTCCGCCAGCGCGCTGAGCATGAGGATGGGTGGGCCGCCCGCAGCGCTCAGGCGACGCGCCGCCGACAGCCCGTCCTCGCCCGGCATCATCACGTCGAGGATCACGAGATCGAAGCGTCCGCCCCGCAGATGCTCGTCCATCTCGGCCGCCGACTTCGCGGTGGTGGCGCGCAGGCCGTTCTTCTCCAGGTACCGGCCGACCGCGTCGCGGATCTCGCGGTGATCGTCCACGACCAGGATGTGGGGAATGTGAGGGTGCTCGGCCATGAGGCAGGTTTAGCGCCTCCTTGGGCGACCCGGAAAACCAAATGTCGCGTCCGGTCGCGAAGGCAGGGGCTTGCGACAGAGCGATACACTTCGCCCCTTCCGCCGATATCCTGCCGCGACGCGGGCCGCCCATCCTCCACCCATCGAAATGCACAACCGATGAGGTGAGGACATGAAACGCAAGACGCTCGCGATCCTGGGCGCCGTCGCCGCAATTGCCGTGGTCGGCGCTCTCTCCATCCCCGCCATTGCCGGTGGCCCGGGCGGCTGCTGGGGCCGCGGTCCCGGCTTCGGCATGATGGGCGGCCATGGCGGTCCCGGCTGGCAGGGCATGGGTGGCCCAATGGGCGGTGGCATGGGCGGTGGCATGCATGGGCCTATGGGCCGCTTCGCCGCCGCGCAGGTCTTCATGACCTTCGATGCCGACGGGAACGGCACAGTGACCGTCGCCGAGGCGGAGGCCGGCATCGAGAAGTTGCGGGCGAGCCATGATGGCGACGGCAACGGCACCTTGTCCCGCGAGGAGTTCGGCAAGCTCTTCGCCGAGGTGACGAAGACCATGGCCGACCGTCCCTTCGCCATGCTCGACGCCAATGGCGACGGCCAGCTGAGCGCCGAGGAGATGCGTTTCCCCGCCCAGATGATGGCGCGGATGCAGGCGTGGCACGGCCAGCAGGCTGCGCCCGGCGCCAAGCCGGGGAACTGACCTGGAGCAGGTGGCGGCCCCGGGCGGGGGCCGCCACCTCGTCCGACACGGAAAGGAGAGGACATGACCGCCCCCATCACCACCGGATATTCCCGCACCCAGATCGCCCTGCATTGGGCCGTTGCGGCCCTCGTTGCCGCCCAATATCTCTTCAACGATGCCATCGCCGAGGCCTGGAGCGCTTATGTGCAGGGCAAGGCCTACGGCTTCGACCCGCTGGTGCTCGCCCATGTGGCGGGTGGCGTCCTCATCCTCGCCCTGGTCCTGTGGCGCATCGCCCTGCGCACGACGCGCGCCGCGCCGCCGCTGCCCGAGCGCGAGCCCCCGGCGCTCGCCGTGTTGGCAAGGGTGACGCATCTCGCTTTCTATGGCGTGCTGATCGCCCTTTCGGCCACCGGCGCCCTCGCCTGGTTTGCCGATGTGCGGCCCGCAGCGAGCGTCCACAACGTGCTGAAGGTGGTGCTGCTGGCGCTGATTGCCCTGCACGTCCTCGCCGTGATCTTTCACCAGAGCGTGCTGAAGAGCGGCATCATGCAGCGCATGGTGCGTCCCGGCGTCTGAGGGCGGGGGCGTCGCGGGATCTCAGGCGGGCGAAGCCGCTTCGGCTTCCAGCCGGCCATCGCGAAGGGCGAAGATGCGGTCGAAGCGATCAAAGATCTTCTCATCGTGGGTGACGGCGATGATCGCGGCATCCTGATCGATGGCGACCTTGCGCAACAGGTCCATGACGATCGCGGCGCGCTTGGAATCGAGGGCCGCGGTGGGCTCGTCAGCCAGGATGATGCGCGGGCGATTGGCCAGTGCGCGGGCGATCGCGACACGCTGCGCCTCCCCGCCCGAAAGCTTGGCCGGCATTGCCGAGCGTCGATTGCCGACCTCCAGATAGTCGAGGAGCTCGACCGCGCGTGCCCGGGCGGTCTCGGCATCCTTGCCGGCCAGACGCAGGACGAGGGCCACATTCTCGGTTGCGTCGAGAAACGGAATCAGGTTGTGGAACTGGAAAATGAAGCCGATCTTGTCCAGCCGCAGACGCCTGAGATCGGACCTCAGCCAGCGCCCATCCTCGATCACGCGCTCGCCATCGAGCGCCATCGCCCCGGACGAGGCGCCGAGGATGCAGCCGATCACGTTCAGCAGCGTCGTCTTGCCGGATCCCGACGGACCCAGCAGAGCCACGACCTGGCGCGGGTAGACCGTCAGCGAGACGTCGCGCAGGGCATCGACACGCGTTGTTCCCGTGCCGAAATGCTTGGAGATGTGATCGAGGCGAACCAGGGGATCACCGGCCAATGGCATGTGCCTAGCCTCCGAGCGCTGTGGCGGGATCAACCCGCAAGGCCGCGCGAACACCCAGGCCGCTCGACGCGATGCAGACCGCAAGTACGATCAGGCCGAGCCCGGCCACATTGTCCGCATCGAGGACCACCCGACGCGGGAAATGATCCTTGATGGCGAAGATCATGGCCGTGCCGAGCGCGAACCCGATCAGGCCGAGCGCCAGCGCCTGCTGCACGATCATCAGGACGATCGTGCGGTCGGGCGCGCCGATCAGCTTGAGCGTCGCAATCTGCTTCAGCTTCTCCATGGTCATCGTATAGATGATGAGGGCGATGATCACCGCGGACACAAAGAGCAGGATGGTCGTGAACAGCCCGATCTGGCGCCGGGCGCGATCGACCAGCGAGCGGGACAGAATGTCTTCCTGCTCTGCCTGCGTGATGGCCGAAAAGTGCTTCCACCGACGAACCGTCTCCGCCACGGCATCCACTGACGCATTGGGCTGAACGCGTGCGATGACGGCATTCACCGTGTCGCGACCGGCCCCGGCGCTTCCACGCGCGATCTGGACGCGGGCCGCGGGCGGACCAAGATCGAACTGCAGCTTCTGCGCATCCCCCAAGGTGATGTAGACAGCCGGGTCGCCGCCGGAATTGACCTGGTGCCGGGTCAGGCCGACGACCGCGAACGTGTTGCGCCCGAGCTCGATCCGGTCGCCGAGAACAAGTCCGCTCGCCTGGTCTGCGACCATCTCGAAATGGCTGCGCACGATGGTGCGTCCTTCCACGATCTCCGGCGGGCCTCCTGGCCGCGTGAGCTCGTAGCCGATGACATAGAGGCGGAGCTTGCGGCCTTGATGCTCCGCCTCGACCGTCTGGTAGGTAATGCCGCCTGCCGCGGTCACGCCGGCAATGCGCGCCACCGCTTCGCGAACGTCGCCTGGAATGCGGGACGCCTCGGCGAACGGACCGCGCGAGTTGGCTTCCACGACCCAGAGATCGACCGCCGGCGCACGGGAGATTGTCAGGGCGTCAACGACGATGCCACGATAAATTCCGATCATCGCCATCACCACCCCGAGCAGGAGGGCGAGCCCCAGGCAGGTGAGCAAGAAGCGTCCGAGGTTGTGGCAAATGTCGCGGTAGGCGAGGTTCATGGGGCGCCGGCCCCGATGGCGCGCGCGGCGCGGCCCTCCTTGAAGGCCGGATCGATCTGGGTGACCACAAGCGCTCCCGCGGGAAGGCCGCCGACGATTTCGAGCCGCCCATCCTCGGTGCGATGGCGAAAGGCGACGAGACGGCGCTTGAGGCGTCCCTGCTCCACGGTCCAGACCTTGCCTTCCCGCCCGTCATAGCCTTGCACGGCGGCTTCCGGAACGAGCAGGGCCTTGTCGAGGGTGGCGACGGAGATCCAGAACTCGACTTGCTCGCCAAGGAAGATGCGGGGCGGAGGATTGTCTCCCTTCACATAGATGCGCCGCTCCTCCGTGACACGGTCGCTTTCAAGGCCGATGCGCGCCACGCGCCCGGCGAAGCTCTGCTGCGGGGTTGAGCGCCTGCGGGCCTCCACGCGCTGGCCCTCCTCGATGAAGCCGGCACGCGCCTCGTCCACATAGGCCAGCCCCCAATAGGTGCCGACCGCCACGAGGGAAAAGATGGGCTCCCCCGGATTGACGACGCTGCCGGCCTCCTTGTGGCGCGCGATGACGATGGCGTCGTAGGGCGCGACCAGCGTGCGATGGCGCAGCATGGTCTGCTCAAACTGCAACTGGCCGCGCGCGTCGGCGAGCTGGGCCTTGGCGCTTGCAAGCTCGCTTTGCGCCACAAGCGCATCCGCATTGGCGACAGCCTCGTCGAGCAGCGTCTCCTCGGCGACCTGCTGGGAGACGATATCGCGACCTGCCAGGGTTTGCTTGCGCCGGTTGGCCACCTGCTTCTGGGCGAAGACGGCGTTCGCCTTCTGGAGGTTCGCCTCGGCGCGACGGATGTTGACCTCGGCGATCTCCACCGCGGCCACCGCCTTGACGACCTTGGCCTCCTGCTCCCCCGCATCGAGACGCGCAAGCACCTGCCCCTTGGACACGCTGTCCCCATGATCGGCCAGGAGCGCGGTGAGGGTCGCACCGACCTCGAAGCCGATCTTGGACAACACCTGGGCCTCGACGGTGCCCAGCCCGAACACCCGCACCGGCACGTTTTGCTCGGGAGAGGCGACGTTGACGGCAATGGGTCTGCTGCCGACGAAAAAGATCCCCGCCGCAAGCACGACGACCGCCATCACGGTCAGGGCCATCGTCCTGAGCATCCGTCCCTTGGGGCGCCTTTCGGCGGCACCCGCGGATGAGGGAGGCATGGGCGGCTGCGCCCCGTCTGGTCCGTCCGACACTTTCACCTCCTGCCAGAAGTCTCTACCGCGTCGCGCCGACATCCGGCGAGGCCGATGTCAGCATCATTTCAGACGAGGCGCATTGCTCGGACCTCGGGCGATCCACGGCAGGCTCAATGCGCGCGGCGACTTCGAGCCTCGTCAACCGATCCAGCCCCGCCTGTACCAGCACAATCGGGATCAGAGGGGCATCCACGTTCGGGAATATTCTGACCATACATCAAGCCAGCATTACACATTGCTTGATTCGACGTGGCCACAAGCGACCATTCCGCGCCGGCGGGCGGTGCGGTGCGGTGCGGTGCGGTGCGGACGTAAAACCTGCCGCTTGAGTTCTCTCAATGCCGCATCCGCCACTTTCGGGTGTTCTTCGCCATGGAGATGCCTGTTCAAGGTCGATGGCGCCTCGTCGCGGCGTGAAAGAGAAACATAGACATGCGACACATCAAGCTGGCCCTTTTCGGCATCCTCGCTGTCATGTCCGTGCTGTGGATCGCAGCGGAGCCCGGGGTGTTCCAACTGAATGGCTTCTTCGCGGTGCGGGCGGCAGCGGCGCAATATACCGGCGTCCTTGCCATCGCCGTCATGAGCGTGGCGATGATGCTGGCCCTGCGCCCGCGCTGGCCCGAGCGCTGGATGGGCGGGCTCGACAAGATGTATCGCCTCCACAAATGGCTGGGCATCACCGCGCTTGTCGTCGCCGTCATCCATTGGCTTTGGGCGCAGGGGCCGAAATGGGCCGTGGGCTGGGGCCTGCTGGAGCGACCGGCCCGCGGCCCGCGGCCGCCCATCACGAACCCGGTCGAGGCCTTCTTCTCAAGCCTGCGCGGCACCGCCGAGGGCATCGGCGAATGGGCCTTCTACGCGGCCGTGGTGCTGATCGCGCTGGCCCTGATCCGCGTCTTTCCCTACCGCTGGTTCTACAAGACCCACCGCCTGCTGGCGGTCGCCTATCTGGTGCTGGTGTTCCACACGATGGTGCTCCTGAACTTCGCCGATTGGATCACGCCGCTCGGCGCCGTGATGGCGCTGCTGCTGGCCGGCGGCACCTTCGCCGCAGGCGTGGTGCTGGCGCGCCGGGTCGGCGCCGCGCGGCAGGTGAAGGGTCGGATTGCCGAGATGAACTATTTTCCGGGGGTGAAGGTGCTCGAAACCATCATCGATGTGCCGGCCGGCTGGCCGGGGCATCGGGCGGGCCAGTTCGCCTTCGCCCTGTCGGATGCCTCCGAAGGCGCGCATCCCTACACCATCGCTTCGGGCTGGCATCCGGACCATCCACGGATCACGTTCATTACCAAGGAGCTCGGCGACCACACGAGCCGCCTCAAGGAGCGGCTCAAGGTGGGCCAGGAGGTGCGGGTCGAGGGGCCATACGGCTGCTTTACCTTCGACGACGACTGCCGCCACCAAATCTGGATCGGCGGCGGCATCGGCATCACCCCGTTCATCGCGCGCATGAAGCACATGGCCCTGCGCGGCGAGGCGCCCGACTGGCCGGAAGGACAGACGGCGGACCTGTTCCACGCCACTTCCGATGTGGACGAGGGGGCGCTCGCCAAACTCGGGGACGACGCGCGCTCCGCCAACGTGCGCCTGCACCTGCTGGTCAGCCCGCGCGACGGCCGGTTGACCGGCGCCCGCATCCGCGAGGCCGTGCCGAACTGGCGCGAGGCCAGCATCTGGTTCTGCGGTCCCACCGGCTTCGGGGCGGTGCTGCGGCGGGATTTCGCCGCCGCGGGGTTTCCCGTGGAGAAGCGCTTCCACCGGGAACTCTTCGACATGCGGTGAGGCTGGCTCAACCTACGGCGTCCAAATCGGAGGACGGACCCCAGAGGGTACGCGGTACCGCTGGTCGCGGCTCCACCCGCGGCGGCTCACCGCCTGGAGACATACCCCCTGCTGCGGTTGGGAAGGGGCCCCCGCATCTGGCGCTTTTCGTGAACGGCGCGACTGTGACGGGACCATCGGTCGAACGACAATCCCGACGACATCAGCCTGACGGACCAGGCCCGACGAGACAGGCCGGTCGCGACAAAGTACGTCAGAGGCGGCGGGCCTCCGCCCGCCGCGGCGGCGAGGCCCGCCCCGTCACGTTTACATCATGCATCCCATGCCGGTGAGCAGTTCGTTGGCCTTCTTCTTCTGGCCATCGCTGAGCGCGGCGTAGAGGTCGCTGAGCGGCTGCTTCATGTCCTTGAGAGCGGCGGCGCGGGCTTCCATCACCGCGATACGGGACTCCAGGCGCTCCACCGGCGTGTCGGCGTCAAAGCTGGCGCGCATGGCCTGGCGCAGGCCCTGCATGCTGACGAAATTGTTCTTCATCGCCACCACATAGGCGTTCCATGCCTTGGCCTGCGCATCGGTGACGCCGAGCTCGGCCTTCAGGAAGGCAGCTCGCCCCTCAATGAAGGCGGGCACCTCGCCATCGGCATCACCCGCCATCCAGCCCCCGCAGCCGCCCATCATGCCCCGGGCCGAGCGATGGAACCCGGGACCCCAGCCCCCTTGGCCGGGACCCATATATCCCGCCCCCTGACCCATCATGCCCGGACCCTGGCCCGGCCCACCGCCCATCTGGGCGCTCGCCGGCACAGCGAACAATGCCGCCGCGACCAGCGCAAACGCTGCGACGCGCGCAATGGAGACAGACTTGATCTTCATGACGCTCTCCCTTCCTGCGGGCGGACACGTCCGCCCCTCCGACCTGAGCCGGGGTTGAGCCCGAGCATTCTAGGCGCGCTTGCTCCTCCTGCCGCATCGATCCACGCCCAATACCCCTTTCGTGATGCAGGACGGACGGCGTCCGTGGTCCTGCGCGCGAACCACAGCGGCGGGCGGACACACCCGAAACTGTCGTCACCGATGGCCGAAATCGCCGCGTTACCGGCGATAGACCTCGAATAAAATGCGTTTACACGCATATGCGCATGAGCGTAAAACGAATCCATGCAGTCCGCGCTCACCCTTCTGTCGGCCTTGGCCGAACCCACCCGCCTCGCGGCGGTCCGCCTCCTGTGGGACGGGCGCGAGCATTGCGTCTGCGAGCTTGTGCGCGTCCTCGGCGTCACCCAATCCCGCATGTCGCGCCATATGGCGGTGCTCAAGCAGGCCGGCATGGTGATCGACCGGCGGGATGCCCAATGGGTGCGCTACCGTCGCAACCCCGACTTGCCGGCCGAGCAGGCCGCCATCATCGATGCTGTCCTCACCAGCCTGGACGCTTCATCGAACAGGAGAGCCGCATGAGCGCTGACCTGTCATTGACCGAGCGCAAGCCGCCGCGGGAGGCATCGCCTCTGGCCTGGGCGGCGGCAACGATCGCGGCGATCGCGATCTGGTTCGTGGTCTATGCCCAGCTGGCGCCGTTCTCCCAATGGCTGGTGGCCCGCCTGCCGGTGGAGCCCGGCAGCCATCTGGCCGAAGCGGTCACCTTCTTCATCTACGATACGCCCAAGGTGCTGATGCTGCTGACGCTGGTGGTGTTCGCCATGGGCGTGGTGCGCAGCTTCTTCTCCGCCGAGCGCACCCGTGCGCTGCTCGCCGGAAAGCGCGAGGGGCTCGGCAATATCGCGGCCGCCGGCCTCGGCATCGTCACGCCTTTCTGCTCCTGCTCGGCGGTGCCGCTGTTTGTCGGCTTCGTCTCCGCCGGGGTCCCCCTCGGCGTGACGTTTTCCTTCCTCATCGCCGCGCCCATGGTGAACGAGGTGGCGCTGGGCCTTCTGTTCGCGCTCGTGGGCTGGAAGGTGGCGCTCACCTATCTGGCCTTCGGCCTGGCGGTGGCCATCGTCGCCGGCTGGGTCATCGGGCGGCTGCACCTGGAGGGCTGGCTGGAAGACTGGGTGCGCAACGTGCGCGCCGCTCCGGTCGAGCTGCCGTCCAATGGCATGACGCTGGTGGACCGCATCAAGGCCGGCCTCGAGGCGGTGCGCGACATCGTCGGCAAGGTGTGGATGTGGATCATCGCCGGCATCGCCGCGGGCGCCTTCATCCACGGCTACGTGCCGGCGGACCTCCTCGCCTCCATCATGGGACGGGATGCGTGGTGGTCGGTTCCGGCCGCGGTTCTGCTGGGCATTCCCATGTATTCCAATGCCGCGGGCATCATCCCGGTGGTGGAGGCCCTGCTGGCCAAGGGGGCGGCGCTGGGCACCGTGCTGGCCTTCATGATGGCGGTGATCGCTTTGTCTCTGCCGGAAATGATCATCCTGCGCAAAGTACTGAGCCTGAAATTGATCGCCGTGTTCGTGGGCGTGGTCGGCACCGGCATCCTCGCCGTGGGCTTCCTGTTCAACGCGCTGTTTTCTTAAAACAAGAAAGGCGAAAGCCATGAAAGACGTGAAGGTGCTCGGTCCCGGCTGCTCCCGCTGCGAGGCAACGGCGCAGATGGTGCGGGACGAGGCGGCCAAACTCGGGCTCGACGTGAGCGTGGAGAAGGTGACGGACTACGCAGTGATCGCGGGCTACGGCATCGCCTCGACCCCCGGCATCGTCATTGACGGCAAAGTGGTGCACGCAGGCGGCCTGCCGAAGCCGGACGATGTCGCCCGCTGGCTCGCGACGTGAGCCCCGCCATGCTGGAATACAAGGTTCGCGCGGCGCGCATCGACGCTCACGGCAGCCTCGCCCGCACGAAAGAGGCCGAGATCACCCTCGATACTGACATTGGCGGACGCGCCGATGCTTTCAACCCGGCGGAACTGTTCCTTGCTGCCATCGCGGCCTGCATGATCAAGGGCATCGAGCGGGTGACCCCGATGCTGAATTTCGAGCTGCGCGGGGTGGATGTCACGCTCCACGCCGTTCGGCAGGACGCGCCGCCGAAGATCATCTCGGTGGATTACGAGCTGATCATCGATACGGACGAGACGGAGCAGCGCCTGGCTTTGCTCCACACCAACATCCGCAAGTACGGCACCATTTCGAACACCGTGGCCGAAGCGACCCGATTGGAAGGGACCATCCGAAGGAAGGCGTGAGCGTCATCAGTGGCTTGCGCGAAAGCGGCCGCGTACTTCGCCAAGGATGCAAAGTGAAGTACGCGTTCATCGCCGAGCATCGCCTGCTGTTTTCTGACCCCTACCACTACGCTCCTGGTCTCCGGCGACTGGTCTGCGGGTTGTCCTACTATGCGTCGAGAGTGAGAGGTCGGTCGGTTCGACCATGACGGGTTGAGGGCTGGGACAGAGGCTCCCGGCGCCCGTCATGGAGACGACCCATGACCCAGGTGGAGATTCTGGACGCCGCGCGCGATCGTGCTGGCGGCTACAAGGTGGATGTGAGCCGGGGCGAGCGGATCGGCCGCGTGTCCTCGGAATGGTTCTCCCGGCCGGCAGACGAGCGCTATCTGTCCCTGTCGGACCTGTTCGCCGCCGTATATGGCCGGACCGAGCGCAGCCGGACGCGGACAGTGGAGAGCGCGGCGATCCGGGTGGAGGCGAGCCGAGAGGCTGCCGAGCGCCTAGCGCTGGTGCTGCCGGGCTCGGAGATGCCGGTCGCGCCAACCCATTGGAGCTTCGGCCAAATGGCCAGCCTGGTCGGCGCACCGGCATCTTATCTGCGGCAGCTCCCGGCGCCCCTCGCCGGCATCAACCTGCAGCACGGCCTGCTGACGCACCGCGCCGAGCAGGTGAAGACGCTGGAGGTGGAGGACGGCCGCGTCGAGCTCCGGGCCGTCACCGGTCCTGACTATGGCCGCATCTATGACCATGAGCTTGTAGATGCCGTGCGCCGCATCGCCGGCAACGGCACGGGCGATACCCGCTGGAAGGTTCCGGGCGTGCTCGACTGGTCGACCGGCATCTATAATCCCCGCGTCGACATCACCAAGGACACCACCACGCTCTATGCCTCGGACCGGGACGTCTTCCTGTTCCTCGTGGATGATCTCAACCCCATCGAAGCCGGCCGGTTGCCGGATGGCTCGCCCGACCTGTTCTTTCGGGGCTTTTATTGCTGGAACTCGGAGGTGGGGGCGAAGACGCTGGGGATCGCCAGCTTCTATCTGCGGGCGGTCTGCCAGAACCGGAATCTGTGGGGCGTGGAGGATTTCGAGGAGATCACCATCCGCCACTCCAAATACGCCGCCTCCCGTTTCGCCCATCAGGCCGCGCCGGCCCTGGAGCGGTTCGCCAATTCCTCCCCCATGCCCTTCGTCAACGGCATCAAGGCGGCCCGTGAGCGCATCGTGGCCCGCACCGACGAGGACCGCACCGAGTTCCTGCGTCGCAAGGGCTTCTCCAAAGCCGAGACGCAGAAGGTGATCGAGACCGTGCTCGCCGAGGAGGGCCGCAAGCCGGAGAGCATCTTCGACTTCGTGCAGGGCATCACCGCGGTGGCGCGGGACAAGCCGCACCAGGATGCGCGCCTCGATCTGGAGGCCCGGGCGAAGAAGCTGCTCGATCGCGCCGCCTGAGATCCGCAAAGCCTGAGATGCGGATTGCGGTGGTTCTGGCTCCGTGTCGTTCCAGGTTTCCGGATTGTCGGTTTTACGGCGCCGTCCTCAGAGGCAGAGGGCGGCGCCTTGTTTCGTGACGGGTTGGAGGCCAGAGAGAGGTTCTCCGGCCGCCCGTCGCGGAGAAGCATCCCATGGCCACGGCTGTTCAGAAGATCACCCTTTCGTCCTCGCGGGACATTCCCTTCAACAGGCTGGTGCTCAGCCAGTCCAACGTCCGTCGGGTGAAGGCCGGCGTCTCCATCGAGGAACTCGCCGAGGACATCGCGCGCCGAGGACTGCTCCAGGGCCTCAATGTCCGCGCCGTCGTCGATGTGGATGGCGTCGAGACCGGCATGTATGAGATCCCCGCCGGCGGACGGCGCTATCGGGCGCTGGAGCTGCTGGTGAAGCGCAAGCGCCTCGCCAAGACAGCGCCCGTGCCCTGTATCGTGCGGGAGGGCGGTATCGCCGAGGAGGATTCGCTGGCCGAGAATGTCCAGCGCGCACCGCTGCACCCGCTCGACCAGTTCCGCGCCTTCCTCGCTCTGCGGGAGAAGGGTCAGTCCGAGGAGGAGATCGCCGCCGCCTTCTTCGTCTCGGCCGCGGTGGTGAAGCAGCGGCTGAAGCTTGCATCGCTTTCCCCGAAGCTCCTCGACGTCTATGCCGAGGATGGCCTCACCCTCGATCAGCTCATGGCCTTCACCGTGTCGGGCGACCATGAGCGGCAGGAGCAGGTGCTGGAGCGTCTCTCCCAGGCTTACGACAAGCAGCCCTATGTCATCCGGCGCATGCTGACGGAAGGTGCGGTTCGGGCCAGCGACAAGCGGGCCCGGTTCATCGGCATCGAGGCCTATGAGACGGCCGGCGGCACGGTGCTGCGCGACCTGTTCCAGGGGGACGACGGCGGCTGGCTGCAGGACGTGGCCCTCGTCGACCGGATGGTGGCCGAGAAGCTCGCCGCCGAGGCCGACGCGATCCGGAGCGAAGGCTGGAAGTGGATCGAAGTGGCGCCGGACTTCGCCTATGGCCACACCTACGGCCTACGCCAGCTGCGGGGTGAGCCGACGCCCCTGACCGAGGAGGAGGAGGCAGCTCGGGCGACGGCCCAGGCTGCATATGATCGCCTCTCCGAAGAACATGCCGACGCCGACGAACTCCCCGAGGAGGTCGACGCCCGGCTCGGTGAGCTGGAGGCGATCCTGGAGGCATTCGAGACGCGGCCCCTCGCGTTCGATCCGGCGGAGGTCGGCCGCGCCGGAGCCTTCGTCAGCATCGCCCAGGACGGCAAGCTCCGGGTGGAGCGGGGCTATGTCCGCCCGGAGGACGAAGTGCCGGTCGAAGAGGAGCATGCCACTTCCGCCAAGGCCGAAGTCTCCACCGACGCGACCTCGGCACCTCGACAGGAGGCAGTAACGTCCGATGCTTCCGCTGAGCCCGAGGAGGAGGACGGCCTCACCCCCATCTCCGACCGTCTGCTCACGGAGCTGACCACCCATCGCACCCTCGGCCTGCGCCATGCGCTGGGCGAGCAGCCTGACATCGCCTTCCTCGCCGCGGTCCACGCCCTGACACTGAAGGCCTTTTACGTCTACGGCTCGGACAGCTGCCTTGAACTCGATCTCAAGAGCGTGTCCTTCAACGCCCAGGCGCCTGGCCTCAACGACAGCGTTTCGGCCGAGGCCATCCGTATCCGGCATGAGAGCTGGGCCAAGGCGCTTCCGAAAGAGCCGGTCGCGCTCTGGGACACCCTGAGCGGGTGGGACCGCGACAGCCGAGCCGCCCTGTTCGCCCATGTGGTGAGCCTCTCGGTCAATGCCGTGCACGAGGCCTGGAACCGCCGTCCACGCGCCTTCGCCCATGCCGACCGCCTCGCTCAGGCGGTGGCGCTCGACATGGCGGCGGCTGGGTGGAAGCCCACCGTCGACACCTTCCTCGGCCGGGTCACCAAGGCCCGTATCCTGCAGGCGGTGACCGAGGCGAAGGGCGAACGAGCGGCGGAGCGGATCGCCCACCTCAAGAAGGGCGACATGGCGCGGGAGGCCGAGACCCTTCTTGCCGATAGCAGCTGGCTCCCGGAGGCCCTGCGGACCCAGCCCTGCGACATCGCCGGCGAAGAAACGGCGAAGATCGACGGCGCAACGGCCATGGGCGAAGAGGAGGACCTCGCCGAGACTGAAGAGCCTGAGGCGGCCTCTCCCCCGATCGCCGCCGAATAATCCTCCCGGGCAACCTGGCCCGCCGGCCGAGGCTCCGCGACCCCTGTATCGCGTGGTCCGGACGGCGGGCCTTTTTCTTGGAGCGTCCTCATGGCGGATGCTGCGCATGACCTCGCCCGGCGGCTGGGGCGGCAGGCAGAGGCGGTATGCCGCCATTATCTCTCCGCAGGCCGGCGGCAGGGTCACTATTGGCAAGTGGGGGATGTGCGCAACACGCCCGGCCGATCGATGTTTGTGCGGCTGCGGGACAGTGCGAAAGGCCCCGCCGGAAAATGGACCGATGCGGCCACGGGGGAGCACGGTGATCTCCTCGACGTGATCCGGGAAAGTCGGGGCCTGTCCAGCTTCAGCGAGGTGGTCGCCGAAGCTGAAGCCTTTCTGCATATGCCCCGATCCTGGCAGGTCGCGGAGGCTCCCGTGTTCAGGACGAACAGCCTTTCACGTGACCTTGTCACCTCGGCACGTCGTCTCTTTGCTGCCGCACAGCCTATTCCGGGCACACTCGTGGAGTTGTATCTGCGGAACCGCGGCATCACGGCTTTGCACGAAACCGGAAGCCTGCGCTTTCACCCGCGCTGCTTCTATCGTCCAGTTGAACACGGGTCCATTCAACCCCTGCAGGCCATGATCGCCGCCGTCACGGATCTCCGCGGACGGATCATGGGCATCCACCGGACATGGCTCGCTCCGGACGGATCGGACAAGGCAGCCATCGCCACGCCCCGACGGGCCATGGGTCACCTACTGGAGCACGCCGTTCGATTCGGCGAGGCTGATGACGTGCTGGCCGCCGGTGAGGGCATCGAGACCATCCTTTCCGTGCGCACGGCGCTGCCCAACCTTCCGATGGCAGCGGCGCTCTCGGCCGCACACCTTGCAGTCATCGCCTTCCCACCTGGACTGCGGCGGCTCTACATCGTCCGCGACAATGATCCCGCCGGGGACCGGGCGCGGGACAGTGTCGCTTCGCGGGCGGCGTCCGTCGGGATCGAGGCCATCGTGCTCTCGCCAGCGCTCGGCGACTTCAACGAGGATCTGCGCGCCTTTGGGGTCGATGCGGTGCGGGCTGAACTGCGATGCCTGCTTGCTCCTGAGGATGTCAGCCGCTTCACAATGCTGAACCCGTGACATGAAGGAGCTGGGAGCGGGGATGCGCTAACGGCACGCTCTGAGGCTCACCGTCGACAGAGGATCCGCAGCCAGGCCTTCCAGAGGGCGATCGGCCAGCAGTCGTCCCGGACCGGCAATGGCTGCGGCCGACGATTTTCCGTCGGCGGTGTTTTCCCCACGACGCAGGCGTCGCGGGACCCCTGCCACCGCCTTTCCATCGCGAAACAAAATCGCCGGCCTCCGCCATCCTCCGCTGCGCTCCGGCCCCGCGCTTCCCGCGGGGTGCAGGTCCGACCCGCCCGCCGGCTTCGTCGCCATGAAGGCCGCAGAGCTGCGGTCCAACCGACGGAGCATCCCATGAGCGCAGAGCACGACGAACCCCACGACTCTTCTCCCACCGATCACCTGCTGCAGGAACTCCAGCTCTACGGCTACCGCCCGCTCAGCGACGAGTCCGATCCCCGGCCCCTTCCCGAGGCCAACCACATCACCGGCGCCATCGCCGACATCTTCGATGCTCTCATCGCGACCCTGCAGGACACCCGCCTGGAGCCCGACCTTCCCGACCTCCTGTGGTCCACCGTCCATCTCTTCCACCGGGCCGCCGGCCGGATCTCGGGCACCCTTGACGATAACGAGCAGGGCCAACGCCGCAGCCAGCAGGAGCAGGATGGCAGCGAGGTGCGCTCGGTGGAACTGGAACGCCTCATCGCCGAGGGGCAGAGCCTCGTGGAGCGCCGCGACGCCTTCGAGCTGATGCGCGACGAAGCCGCCGACGCCTTCGAGCGGCACACCGGCTCGGCCTGGCGCCCACGCACCGGATCCATGGTGAACCATCGCCACCTCACCGCAGCCCTCATCGACAGCCGCGATTTCCTCACCGCCCGGAGGCGGGCGGAGACCACGGTGCTGATGCCCGCAGGTCCGAAGATCGCCTTCTCCGGTGGTGACACGGCCGATCATAGGCTCATCTGGGCCAAGCTCGACCAGGTGCACGCCAAGCACCCCGACATGGTGCTGCTGCACGGCGGTTCGCCCAAGGGCGCCGAGAGGATCGCCGCCTGCTGGGCCGATGCGCGCAAGGTGCCCCAGGTCGCGTTCAAGCCGGACTGGACACGGCACGCCAAGGCCGCGCCCTTCAAGCGCAACGACCAGATGCTCTCGGTCATGCCCATCGGGGTCATCGTCTTCCCCGGCACCGGCATCCAGGACAATCTCGCCGACAAGGCCCGCAAGCTCGGCATCCCGGTCTATCGGTTCGGGTCGGGCGGCGCGTGAGCGCTGCCCCTTTTTCATCTGGGTACGGATTTCACACCGCGTCATCGTTGCTCATCAGAAGAGGCCTTCCCTCGTCAATTTTCGTGAGGGTGCCCAGCAGAGGCCGCGCTCATCGGGTGTCGTGCTACCCGATGCCTCTCGAACCTGCGGAGTCAGGGAAACAACATCAGCTCCCGCTCTTCGAGCAACAGACCACCCCCGCTTTCCTGCGCTGTTCCTTGGTCCGACCGAGGGCCTGACGCCATCAACCCGCAAGGGGTCGGCTACGCATAGCGTGCCGCCGCTCTGCTTCGCCTGCGCGGTGATTGCGGCCCTCGGCCGGACCCGTCGGGCGCCTGTCAGCGGGGGATGGTCCTCCGCTTCGAGCAGGAGCCGGACCCCATGTCCTCCACCGATGCGCAAGCCTTCGCCCTCAGCCTCGCCAAGACCCTGATGGTCGTCATCGTGATCTTCCGCGCCGGCGACGGCAGCCTCTCGGTCGTGCCAGCCGACGAGTTCGACGGTGACGCCTCGCAGATCGTCCGCGAAATCGATCCCTTCGCCAGATAGCGGAGGTGTACGCATGACGTGCCGGGTATCCCCCTTACTGGGATTCCGGCATGCATCTTCTCTTGCTATGCTGGTGATCGCGCCGTGGTGGTGGTGGAAGGCGCGACCGTCAGAGCGTTCCTCACGGAGACACCACCATGATTTTCCTCGGCATCCTGCTTGGTCTCGCCGCCATCGCATTATTGTGCTGGCTGCTGTTTACGCTCGCCGTCTTCGCGCTGCCGTTCTTCGCCGCCGTCAGCGCCTGCACTTGGGCATACCATACCGGCGCGGGCTGGCTCGGTGCGATTGTCGTTGGCCTGATCGCTGGTGGCACCACGCTCGGCATCGGCCAGGTTCTGCTCGTGATCGTTCGTCCGATGTGGGCGCGGCTCCTCATTGCGCTCGCCTTCGTCGTCCCGGCCGTCTTCGCCGGCTATCACGCCACGTATGGCATCGCGAAGCTCGCCATGCCGTCCGAGACGTGGCAGATCGTCTTCTCGATCATCGGTGCTATTGCCATCGGCATCACGACGCTGTCGCGGGTCGCCGGCATGGCGGTCGCTGGCGCACCCAGCCGGGACCTTGCGCAGGTCTGAGCACGCTCCATGTCATTCGGCAGGGCCGGAGCTGAAAGAGCTTTGCCGCTCGCGCTGTCCGAGGATGGGGATCGGTGGCGCCCCCGCTTGCGGCAGAGGCCCAAGCGGCGGTCGATCGCGATTTCTTGAGACGAGACGACGCCTCGCGGTCAGTCGCGGACCAGCGCATGGTGGGAGCGATCTTGGCCGGTTGTAACCTTGGCTGCGGAAGTACACGGAGCAGGCCGGGAACGGGGGACGTGAAGCCGAAGAGGATCAGGCCGGTCTTCCGTGAGGTTGCGGCGGGTCGCCATCATCCCCGTTCGGTATCCGTCGGTCGACCGCTCCAAACGGCCTCTCCAATGGGCGGATCTGGCCCAAGGACGGCTGCGCCTCGACCGCCTCTGCCGCAACGGCGCATCATGACTTTCTTCCCCTGCCGGACCCCACCCCACGCGACAGGTCGCGTGGGGACCCCGAGGAGCCGTCATTCCTCGCGAGGCAAGAAAGTCCCTCTCGCGCCGTCCTCCGCTGCGCTCCGGTCGCAATCCTCACCCCATCGCGCCAGCGCGATGGGGGCCCCGAGGCGATGCGGCGTCGGTCGCCTCCGGCCTTCCGATCGCCATCGAGGCCGCATGGTGCGGGCTCGGAAACGGACGACGGAGATTTACCATGGCCACCATCGGCACCTTCAAGAAGACCGGCGCGAACGAGTTCAGCGGCGAGATCGTCACCCTCAGCGTCCAGGCCAAGGGCGTGCGCATCGTCCCGGACCTGCGGACCAATGGCGAGAACGCCCCCAGCCATCGGGTTCTGGTGGGCCGAATCGAGATCGGCGCCGCCTGGTCCAAGCGCTCCAGCGAAGGCCGCGACTATCTGGGCCTCAAGCTCGACGACCCGAGCTTCAACGCCCCGATCTACGCCAACCTCTTCGACGACGAGGACGCCGACACCTTCAGCCTCATCTGGTCCCGTCCCAGCGGGCGGCGCGGCGAGTGAGCCTCGCACAAGGCCCCGGCTGATCAAGCCGGGGCCTCACCACCACCGGGTTCACCGGTCAGTCGTTGCCGTCGGGCCGCACCAGCTCGACGTGGCTGACCCCCAGCGCCTGGGCCAGCTCGTAGAGGGTGATAACCGTCGGATTGCGTCGACCGCGTTCCAGGCCGCTGATGTACTGCTGGCTGAAACCGGAGCGCGCCTCGACATCCTCCTGCGTCAGGCCTTTCTCCTGACGCAGGCGAGCGAAGTTCCGGCCGACCAGCTTGCGCATGTCCATGCGCAGACGGATCGCAATTTACACACTTTGAGCTTATCAACTATAATATGTAATCAAGTGGTCCTAGCGGGTTAAGCGGCGGCAATGCCGATGCCGATCGATCATAGAGCGGCCCCGGGAATGCTCCCAGCGTGCGGGCTCGCTTCACCATCCGCCGTCGTCTAGAAGGGACGAAGGCTGCGCCAGGCATGGAAACGTGGGGTGACATGACCGACGCGTTTGCAGATGCCGTCCCTACCGCTCCCGAGCTCACCGACTACGACCGGGGGCATATCAAGCTCTATGCACGCCTGCTCGATGCCACGGCGGATGGCGCCGGCTGGCAGGAGATCGTCTCGGTGCTGTTCGGCATCGACGCGGCTCGGGAGCCCGAACGTGCCCGTCATGTCCACGATAGCCATCTGGCGCGGGCCCGATGGGTGGCGGCCAGCGGCTACAAGGACCTCCTCCGCCGTCCCGTCTGACGTTGCGGCCCGTTCGCAGGGGGTGATGCCGCAGCCGCATCACGCGATGCTCCCCGGCCGGCTTCCCCCAATACCCTCAATCCCTGATTGTCCTTGCTCGATACGCACGCTTGATGCGGAGACGAGTGATGAAGCCCGATACATCGCGCTGGCGAGAAGATGCCAGCTACGGCTATTTCGACACGCTGTCGGTGGAGGGACTCGCCTGGGAATGCCTGCGCCGGGACGAAACCTACCAGGAGCACTACCAGTCCCTCGTGAAGGCCGGCTCGGATGCCGACCCGCTCCCCCGGGAGGTGGAGCAGCGCTGGGGGCTGCGATTTCGCCGCGCGGCCATCTCTCTCCGCCGTGGAACAGAACGTCCCGTGGTCGCCGGTGGTCGATCCGGCCATCGTGCTTCTTGCCCAACAGCCCGCGTTTCTTCCGGGCGCGCCCAGCGTGTCGTTCGGCGGCATGGTTGCGCCGCGCGATAGCACCGAGGGACGATACTGGGTCCATGGTCCGGCACCCCATGCCGCGCAGGTGCTGCTGCTGACCGGGACTCGCCCCGACACGCCACTGGCGGCATTGATCCCGCTGGATGCGGACACCATAGGGCGGATGGAAGCGCTGACCCGCTTCTGGCGTGCTGTCGAGGGTCGGCCATTGATCCCCGACACCCGCGTTACCGCCCAGCAGCGTGGCCGACTGCGCACCATGATGCTGGCGGCCGATGGTCGGGCGAACGGCGCCAGCTATCGCGACATCGCCGCGGTCCTTTACGGCCCCAAGCGCGTTGCGTCCGAGCCCTGGAAAACCTCGGCGCTGCGCGACAAGGTCATCGGCCTCGTCAAAGGCGGCCTCGCCATGATCGGCGGCGGATATCTCAAGCTCCTGCGTCATCGCAGAAGACCATAGCCGCATCGGCGGCATCCTGAGGGTGGGGATTTTCGCCCCCCCAAACTTCCCCATCCCCCTCGACGGCTGCCCTTCGCCACCGTGATCGCCATCCGCCGCTGATGACCAGCGGCCCGAGATCGCCCACGGAGGTTCGATCCATGCGACCCGACGCTGTCCCGCTGCCGCCACGCTACTTGCGCACCAAGGAAGCCGCCGTCTTCCTCAGCCTGTCGCCCCGGACGCTCGAAAAGCACCGCACCTACGGAACCGGTCCCGCCTATCGCAAGCTCGGCGGTCGCGTCGTCTATGCCATCGAGGATCTGCAGGCCTGGGTCGCCCGCGGCGCGGTCACCTCCACCTCCGATCCCCGCGGCTCGATCCTGCCGGCCAAGCGCCAGGGCCTGCCTGGCCTTGCCGAGCCCCACCGCTTCGCACGCTGATCGGAGCCCTTCTCCATGGCGGCGCGGCATCACTCCCAGCCGGAGCGCGGACAGCTCGATCTGTTCCGCGCGCTTCCCGGCGCGTTCGCGCCACGAGATGCGCAGGATCTCATGGCCTATCCCTTCTTCTCCCTCTCCAAGACCCATCGCATCGCGCCCATCGATTTTGCCGCCGGCGATGTCTCCATCCGGGTCGAGGCCGTGCCTGACCACGGCATGGCGACCATCTGGGACGCCGACATCCTGATCTGGGCGGCGAGCCAGATCGTGGAGGCCCGCGACGCTGGCCTGCGCACGTCGCGCTTCGTGGTCGCCACCCCCTATGAGATCCTCAGGTTCGTGGGGCGCGGCACCTCGCTGCGGGACTATCAGCGCATGAAGGCGGCGCTCGACCGGCTGCAATCCACCACCGTGTCCACCTCGATCCGCCAGCGGGCCGAGGGACGGCGCCATCGCTTCTCCTGGATCAACGAGTGGAAGGAGCGCACCGACCGGGATGGCAGACCCGCGGGAATCGAGCTCATCGTCCCCGACTGGTTTTATTGCGCCATCGTGGAGGACGCCCTCGTCCTCACCATCGACCGGGCCTATTTCGAGCTAACGGGCGGGTTGGAGCGCTGGCTCTACCGGCTGGTGCGCAAGCACGGCGGCCGCCAGCACGCCGGCTGGCGCTTCGACTTCCGCCACCTCCACCTGAAATCGGGCAGCCTCTCGCCCTTCAAGCGCTTCGCCTTCGAGCTCAGGGACATCATTCGCCGCCAGCCGCTGCCCGGCTACACCCTGTTCCTGGAGTGTGACGCGGGTGCGCGCGCGCTGCTCGCTTTCGAGCCGGCCTGTGGACGACCTGTGAATCCCTTCGTGCCATCGGGAACCCGGTGCCACGTGCCATCAGGAACTGGCCCCTCGTGCTTTCGGGAACCGAAACAGGGGTTAACCCCAAGCCCGAAAACGCAAAATCGCACCCC
>NZ_JBAFVS010000003.1:0-322242 GCF_043194565.1 Xanthobacter autotrophicus ATCC 700552
TGGACTCTCCGTTGGGTCTCTCTGGCGAACCTGAAGGGTGAAACTCGTGAGGCTCAGGCCGACGCCGTCAGGCGTACTTGGCCTGGACCTCCTGGGCGACGTTCGACGGCACCTGCTCGTAGTGGTCGAACTGCATGGTGAAGGTGGCACGACCCTGACTGAACGAGCGCAGGGTGTTCACGTAGCCGAACATGTTGGCGAGAGGCACCATCGCGTTGACCACGTTGGCGTTGCCGCGCATGTCCTGGCCCTGGATCTGGCCACGGCGGGAGTTGAGATCGCCGATGACGGAGCCGGTGTAATCCTCCGGCGTCACCACCTCGACCTTCATGATGGGCTCGAGCAGGACCGGGGTGCCCTTCTGGAGGGCCTCACGGAACGCCGCGCGAGACGCGATCTCGAACGCCAGGGCGGACGAGTCCACTTCGTGGAAGGCGCCGTCGATGAGCTGCACCTTCACGTCCACCACCGGGAAGCCCGCCAGCACGCCGGCGCCAAGCACGCTCTCGAGGCCCTTCTGGACGCCCGGGATGTACTCCTTCGGCACCGCGCCGCCCACGATGGCGCTCTCAAAGGCGAAGCCCTTGCCCACCTCGTTCGGCTCCACGATGAACTTCACCCGCGCAAACTGGCCGGTACCACCGGTCTGCTTCTTGTGGGTGTAGTCCACCTCGTACTTCTTCGTGATGGTCTCACGATAGGCCACCTGGGGGGCGCCGATGTTGGCGTCCACCTTGTAGGTGCGCTTCAGGATGTCGACCTTGATGTCGAGGTGCAGTTCGCCCATCCCCTTGAGGATGGTCTGGCCGCTCTCGAAATCGGTGGACACGCGGAAGGACGGGTCCTCGGCGGCGAGCTTGGAGAGGGCGATGCCCAGCTTCTCCTGGTCGGCCTTGGACTTCGGCTCGATGGCGATCTCGATGACCGGCTCCGGGAATTCCATCTTTTCCAGGATCACGGCCTTGGCGGGATCGCACAGCGTGTCACCCGTGCGCACATCCTTGAGGCCGGCGAGGGCGACGATGTCACCCGCATAGGCTTCCTTGATGTCTTCCCGGTTGTTGGCATGCATCAGCAGCATCCGGCCGACGCGCTCACGCTTGTCGCGGGTGGAGTTGAGCAGGCCCATGCCGGTTTCCATCTTGCCGGCATAGACCCGGCAGAAGGTGATGGTGCCGACGAAGGGATCGTCCATGATCTTGAACGCGAGAACCGCGGTGGGCTCCTCGTCCGAAGGCATGCGGACGGTGTCTTCCTCGGTCTTGAAGTCGATGCCCTTGATGGCGCCGCGATCGATGGGGGACGGCAGGAAGTCCACCACCGCGTCGAGCAGGGGCTGAACGCCCTTGTTCTTGAAGGCGGAGCCGCAGAACACAGGGTTGAACTTGCGTCCGATCACCGCCTTGCGGATCAGCGACTTGAGGGTCGCCACATCCGGCTCGACGCCGTCGAGGTAGGCGGTCATAGCGTCGTCGTCGAGCTCGACGGCGGCTTCCACCAGCTTGTTGCGATACTCGGCGGCCTTGTCGACGAGATCCGCGGGGATCTCCTCGTCATGATACTTGGCGCCGAGGGCCTCATCTTCCCACACGACCGCCTTCATGCGGACGAGGTCGATGATGCCCTTGAAGTTGTTCTCGGAACCGATGGGCAGCTGGCAGCACACGGGGTTGCCGGCCACGCGGTCGATGATCATCTCGACGCAGCGGTAGAAGTCGGCACCGATCTTGTCCATCTTGTTGACGAACACGATGCGCGGCACGTTGTACTTGTCCGCCTGGCGCCACACGGTCTCGGTCTGCGGCTCGACGCCCTGGTTGCCGTCCAGCACGCACACGGCGCCGTCGAGCACGCGGAGCGAGCGCTCCACCTCAATGGTGAAATCCACGTGCCCGGGGGTGTCGATGATGTTCAGGCGCTTGCCCGACCAGATGGCAGTCGTCGCGGCCGACGTGATGGTAATGCCGCGCTCCTGCTCCTGGGTCATCCAGTCCATGGTGGCGGCGCCATCATGGACTTCACCGATCTTGTGGCTCTTGCCGGTGTAATAGAGGATCCGCTCCGTGGTCGTGGTCTTGCCGGCATCGATGTGCGCCATGATGCCGAAGTTGCGGTAGTCCTCGATCGCGTGAGTGCGGGGCATGGAAGTCGTCCTCTCCGATCACCAGCGATAATGCGAGAAGGCGCGGTTGGCTTCCGCCATCCGGTGCGTATCTTCGCGTTTCTTCACGGCGGCGCCGCGATTATTGGCAGCATCGAGCAGCTCGGCGGAGAGACGCTCCACCATGGTCTTCTCGTTGCGGGCACGGGCCGAGGCGATGAGCCAGCGGATCGCCAGGGTCTGGCGACGCTCGTTCCGCACCTCAACGGGAACCTGGTAGGTGGCACCACCCACGCGGCGGGAGCGAACTTCCACCGCCGGAGCCACGTTCTCGAGCGCCTGGATGAACACATCCACCGGATCGTGCTTGGCCTTGGTCTCGACCACGTCGAGAGCGCCATAGACGATGCCTTCGGCGACCGACTTCTTGCCATCACGCATCACGGAATTCATGAAGCGCGACAGAGTGGTGGACCCGTACTTGGGGTCCGGAATGACTTCGCGGCGCTCGGCCTTGTGACGACGGGACATCGTTCAGTTCCTCAACCTAGCCGGATCACTTGGGCCGCTTCGCGCCGTACTTCGAACGGCGCTGCTTGCGGTTCTTGACGCCCTGGGTGTCCAGCACGCCGCGCAGGATGTGGTAACGCACACCCGGAAGATCCTTCACGCGGCCGCCGCGGATCATCACCACGGAGTGCTCCTGAAGGTTATGGCCCTCACCGGGAATGTAGCCGATCACTTCGTAGCTGTTGGTGAGCCGCACCTTGGCGACCTTACGCAGAGCCGAGTTCGGCTTCTTCGGGGTCGTCGTGTAAACGCGGGTGCAAACGCCGCGCTTCTGGGGGCTCGCCTGAAGCGCCGGCGCCTTGTCGCGCGCCTTCTGCGCTTCGCGCGGCTTACGGATCAGCTGGTTGATCGTCGGCATGTACGCCTTCGCCTCGTCCTGATCTGCGGCCTGGGGCCGCATTCTTCATTCGACGACCTTTTCAGGGGTCGCCACGATTGACCCCGAAGGGGCCTCAAATTCCGCTCGCACCAACGAACACGAAAGGCGCCGTCCACGGCCCAAACGGGTGCGGACACGCCTTTCTCGCGACAGAGGATCACAGCGCGCAATTCCCTTACGGGACGACGCCGCGATCATGCACCTGAAGTTATCGCAGTGCTGTTTCTGGCAGCGTTTCGGCTCTTGGGATCGTCTCACTCAAGGCTGGGAAGCCTTTGGGAATGAGAAACCGATCGCTCAGACGCCGACCGCCTGCCGCGAAGTGGGCTGCTTCTAGCCGTAGAGTCGCTCTGCGTCAAGCCTTCGTTGAGAAACGGGCGGGATGAACGCCCGAGTTCGAAGGCATCGAACCGCCTTTTAGCCGCCGATGGGGATGCCGGCGGCTTACCGGGCCTCAAATTGCCTGCCAAAAGGGCGGAATTGGCCCGTGCATAAACCAGCGGCACCGCATCTTTCCGCCCTCGACTGCGCACCGGCGCCCCGATCGCACGCGGCGATGGGGGGCCGGGTCACAGATTCGCGATGAGTCGCACCAGGCAGGTCAGCCCAGCAGGGCGGCCACGCCGTCGCGCTCTTCGAGCAGCTCGTTCAGGGTCTTGTCGAACATGGACTTGGAGAAATCGTCCATGGGCAGGCCCTGGACCACTTCGTACGCGCCGGCGGTGCACACGGCGGGCACGCCGAAGACGATGCCCTCGGGCACGCCGTAGGAGCCGTCGGAGGCCACGCCCATGGACACCCACTTGCCGGCGGTGCCGTGGATCCAGTCATGCATGTGGTCCACGGCGGCGTTGGCGGCCGAGGCGGCCGACGACAGGCCACGGGCCTCGATGATGGCGGCGCCGCGCTTGCCCACCTTGGGCAGCAGGGTCTCGCGATACCAGGTCTCGTCGTTGATGAGCTCCGGCAGCGGCTTGCCGTTCGCGGTGGCGAAGCGGTAGTCGGCATACATGGTCGGGGAGTGGTTGCCCCACACCGCCACCTTCTCGATATCCGCCGTGGCGATGCCGGCCTTGGCCGCGAACTGCGACAGGGCGCGGTTGTGGTCCAGGCGGAGCATGGCGGTGATGTTCTTCGCCGGCAGGTCCGGGGCGCTCTTGGCGGTAATGTAGGCGTTGGTGTTGGCCGGATTGCCCACCACCAGCACCTTCACGTCGCGCTTGGCCACCTCGTTCAGCGCCTTGCCCTGGACCTTGAAGATCTCGGCGTTGGCGGAGAGCAGGTCGGCACGCTCCATGCCCTTCGAGCGCGGACGGGCGCCGACGAGGACCGCGGCGTCAATGTCCTTGAACGCCACCTTCGGATCGTCGGTGATGACCACGCCGGCAAGGTTCGGGAACGCGCAGTCCTCGAGTTCCATCACCACGCCGCCGACGGCAGCCTGCGCCTGAGGCAGATCCAGAAGCTGGAGGATGACCGGCTGGTCCTTGCCGTACATGTCGCCGTTGGCGATGCGGAAAAGCAGCGAATAGCAAATCTGACCGGCGGCGCCCGTGACAGCGACGCGAACGGCGGGTTTGGTCATGAGAAGAAGCCCTTTGCCTTAGGTCGAGCCCCGAAGGCTCGGGCGCGCAATCTATGCCGCAGCGCGGCGGAAGGAAAGGCACGAGGCGGGGCCGATTCGGGGCTTGCCGTGGGACCTTGGTCTTAGGCGGGCAGTGCCGTCCGCGCCCGATCGTTCGGGCGCGGGCTGGCCATCAGCGCGGCGGATCTTCCGCGAAACCTCCGGCGTCCCCGGCTCAGGCCCTCGGAAACTTCGCCGCTTTCAGGAAAACCGCCAGTTCCTCGAAATCATCGCCGCCCACGGGATACTCCGCCTTGGTGATGAAGGGCACGGTGATCGCGATCACGCCGCCGTCCCTGGTGGCCACGAGGCTGCAGTCCACGTTCGGGTCGAACGGGCCGGGTGCGTCGGCCTTGCAGGAAATCGCGTAAGCGGAAACTGCCGTAACATCGTAGAGATCATAGGCTAGGAGACTTTTGGGACGGTCCAGTGCCGGATTTTGGCCATTGCCCCATGTCGCAAGGCGGATAGCGGCGGCGGCCGGTCCGGTCTTCTCCAGGTAGATCTGGATTTTCTCTCCGGCCCGACCACTCGACCAGACGGTTGCTGTCGGCATGTTTCCCCCCATCCGAGCGGAAAAAGTGGGATCGCAAAGCCCCCTGCCCTGCAGATGAGATGAACGCATCCACAGCACTGCCGCGCCCCGCCCGGAAACAGGCGCGACCGTGTCCCTAAGCGTGTAGGGAAGCTGAAGACAATCTTAGATTGTAGTTACGAGCGACACAACTGGAAAGGCCAGGAGCCCTACGGTTTCCGTCCCGCACGGCAAACCAGAGCGCCATGGAGGTCCGGGTCCACTCAGGCCATCGCGAGAGGCCGCTCCCCCACCCTCACAGCACGATCACGTGGTTGGAGAGTTCGTTGCGATCGTCGGGCCCGCGCGGCAGGGCGCCGGAGAGCAGTTCGCCCGCCTTCTCGACGCCGCAGACCAGCCCGTCCGCCAGGCTCCCCTGCCGGGCGCGGGAGGCCACCGCTCCACAGATCTCCTGCCAGGCCCCGTGGCCCAGCGGGGTGTGGACCCCCTCGTCCGCCACCACCTCCACCAGCCGCTCGCGGGCCGCGGCGTAGATGAGGATGCCGGTGCGCCCCGCCGTCTGGGGGATGCCGTAGGCCAGGAAGGTTTCGATGGCCGCGCTGCGGGCGGCCGCCTTGAGCGCGAGCCGGGGAACGACCCGCGGTGCCACACTGGGCAGCATCAGCACCGCCGCGATCACCACGAAAAGCACCGCCTGCACCGTGAGCGTTGTCAAAGATGGCATGGGGCGCACCAGCACCACCAGCCACGGCAGGACCAGGGCGGCGAGCGAAGCCCACAGCACCGAGAAAAACGGATGCTGTACCAGCGGCGCCTGCGCCACCACCACGCGGATTTCGGCCGAGGTCTTTGCCTCCGCGGTCGCGATCGCATCGGCGATCCGCAGCAGCGCCGCTTCGGACAGGCCGATGCCGACGGCATCCTCGGTAGGCGAAGCGGGTGCCAAGTCAGTCATCAATACTCTCCAGCCATCAATGCTCTCCAGTCATCAATACTCTCCCGATGCTCCGGCTCCGCCCGACGAACCTCCACTACGGTCAACGGAAGGGGACCTGCCGGTTTCCGAACGCTTGCCGCTCGTGATGCGTATGTCCCCGGTCGCGCGGGACAAAAAGCCAACCACCCGGCGCAGCCGGCTGGTGCGGGATTGCGGCACGAACCCGAAAGCCAGCATCAGCTTCGCCAAAACGGAGACCACCACAAGCGCCGCAATGACGAGGAAGAGCAGCATCACCAACGCCGCGCCAAGGCTCACCGTCTCGACATCGGAACCCGCCGCTCCGGCCGTCGCCGCAGCCATCGCCGCATCGGCGCTGGACATCAAGGCGAAGGCAGAAAGAACGATGGCGGCTGGTGCGCCGGCCGCACGGCCGGACCGATCCGCATCTCTCCGGCCGCCTTCTCCGACACCCCTGCCTGCGCTCCGGTGCATGCTGCCAGTCCCCGCCATGCCCATATTCACCAGTCTCCCGAGGCGCCGCCGCCGCCGGAAGATCCCCCGCCGCCCGACCAGCCGCCGCCGCCGCCGCCAGACCAGCCACCGGAGCCGCTGCCCCAGTCCCAGCCGGAGGCCGCGCCGCCCGCCGCAGCCGCCCCCCCGCGCCGACGCGTCACCGCCCCGCCCCGAGGGCCGCCCCCGCCCCGCGTGACCCGCCAGATGATGAAGCCCCAGAAGACGATCATGGCGATGAGGAAGAGGATGTTGTCCACCTCCTCCTCGCTCATGCCCGGCTGTTCCAGCGCCTTGGCGCGGGCGCGGGCCTCGTCGGGATCGAGGTTGAGGATTTCGAGGATGGCGTCGGTGCCCTTCACGATGCCGCCGGCCATGTCGCCGGCCTTGAAGGCGGGAACGATGGCGTTGCGGATGATGGTGGAGGCCACCGCGTCGGTCAGGATGCCCTCAAGTCCGTAGCCCACCTCGATGCGCACCTTGCGATCGGTGGGGGCGACGAGCAGGAGCACGCCGTTGTTCTTCTTCGCCTGCCCGATCTGCCAGAAGCGGAACAGTCGGTTGGCGTAATCCTCCACCGAGGTGCCCTGGAGCGAGGGGACGGTGGCCACCACCACCTGATCGGTGGCCTTGGCCTCCTGCGCCGCCAGCCGGGCGTCGAGGGCCGCGAGGGTTCCGGCATCGAGCACATGGGCGGCATCCACCACCCGGCCGGTCAGAGCGGGGAACGTCAGCTCCGCCCACGCCGGCGCCCCGGCGAGGAGCACCAGCGCGATAAGAACGGGCGCCGCAAGGCAAAGCGCAGCGCGCGCCGCAGACCGGATGGATTTGGACAGGCGGGCCATGGCCGCCTCCCTCAGGTTCAGTTGAACTTCACCTTCGGAACCTGCATCTGCTGCTCGGAGATGGTGAAGGTCTCCATGGGCCGGTAGCCGCGATAGAAGGTGGACGCCCACAGCAGGCCGGGGAAGGTCTTCAGCTCGGTGTTATAGACCCGCACCGCCTCGATATAATCGCGCCGCGCCACGGCGATGCGGTTCTCCGTGCCCTCGATCTGCGACTGGAGGGCGAGGAAGTTCTGGTTGGACTTCAGGTCCGGATAGGCTTCCGACACCGCGATCAGCCGGCCGAGCGCGCTGGAGAGGCCCGCCTGCGCATCCTGGAACTGCTTGAACTGGGCGGGATCGGTGACGGTGGAGGCGTCGACCCGGATCGAGGTGGCCTTGGCCCGCGCCTCGATGACCGAGGTCAGCACGTCCTTCTCCTGGGCCGCATAGCCCTTCACCGTTTCCACCAGATTGGGAATGAGGTCGGAGCGGCGCTGATACTGGTTGAGCACCTCGCTCCAGGCGGCCTTGGCCCGCTCTTCCTCGGTGGGGATCACGTTGATGCCGCAGCCGGCCAGCATCAGCCCGGCGAGCACGGCGAAAAGCGGCGCCCGCAGGCGGGCGAACTGCTGGAGTGCGGTGGACTTGAGCGCGATGATCATGGCGGCCCCTCCCCTGTCTCGGCGCATCGGCCCCGACCACAACCGTCGGCAGCCCGGCGGGCTTATAACACGGCGAAGCTCGGGAAAGGTCCCGGGTGGATCAACCCAGACGACGCGCGCCCTTCCGTTGCGAAAAGGCGATCCATCAGATCAAAACCATGGGCGGATCCCTCACTTCGGACCAAGATAGCCCGGCAGGTCCTGCGCCTCATCAAGGCGGGAGAGCTTCGCCGCGAGTTTCTCCGCCAGTTCGATGTCGCTCTGGAGCAGCCGCGTGGTCATGAAGGAGCGATAGTAATTGCCCCACATGAATTCCTGGAACGGCGTGTCCTCGTTGGAATAGGCCTTCCCCCGCACGCCGCGGGCGAGGGTGCGCCACGGGTTGTCGGTGAGTTCACTGATGTGCTCGGGGATCTTGATGCACGGCCGCCGGTTGCCGTCCACGTCGATGGGCCAGCAGAAGCCCTGCGTCTCCATGCGGTGCCAGAAGGTCGGCACGTCGAGGTCGGACCAGTCGGCCCGGGGCGTGCCCACCATCACCGTGTCGTGGCCGATCTCCAGCAGCGCCCGGCACAGGTGGTGGTGGTCGATCATGTAGAGACGCTTCTTCGGACCAAGCACGCAGGGTACCGCCTTCTCCTCCAGCAGCGCCAGCAGCTCGCGCCGGGACAGGCCGGCCATGATCTTCGCCCGGCGCTTCACCTCGGAAAGCCCGAGGGTGAGCTGGGTGGGACGCAGCCCATCGATGGCCACTTCGCGCAGGCCGCTCTGCGCCGGGTCCGCGGGCCGCTCGTCGGTCATGGTCTTCTCCCTGGAGCGTTTCGGTATGAACCCAGCCGGTCTCATGCCCGGAAAACGCCGAAAACAGCTTCAGCGCCGCGGCGCCAGCATGGCCGAAAACGCAAGCGGCGGCACCCCACCCGGGTTGCCGCCGCGCCGATGCCTGATGCCGGCAAGGATCAGCCGGGCGAGATCATGTTCTCGGGGCGGACCACGGCGTCGAACTCCTCGTTGGTCACATAGCCGCCGCCGACGGCCTCCTCGCGCAGGGTGGTGCCGTTCTTGTGCGCGGTCTTGGCGATCTTGGCGGCGTTGTCGTAGCCGATCTTCGGAGCCAGCGCGGTGACCAGCATCAAGGACCGCTCCAGCGCCGCCTTGATGTTGTCCTCGCGCGCCTCGATGCCGACGACGCAATTGTCGGTGAAGCTCACCGCCGCGTCCGCCATCAGCCGCACTGACTGGATGAAGTTGTAGGCCATCACCGGGTTATAGACGTTCAGCTCGAAATGGCCCTGGCTGCCGGCGAAGCTGAGCGCGGCATTGTTGCCGAAGATCTGCACGCAGACCTGGGTGAGCGCCTCGCACTGGGTCGGGTTCACCTTGCCCGGCATGATGGACGAGCCGGGCTCGTTCTCCGGCAGCGACAGCTCGCCGAGGCCCGAGCGCGGGCCCGAGCCGAGCAGGCGGATGTCGTTGGCGATCTTGAACAGGGAGGCCGCCACGGTGTTGATGGCGCCGTGCGAGAACACCATGGCGTCGTGCGCCGCCAGCGCCTCGAACTTGTTGGGGGCGGAGGTGAAGGGCAGGCCGGTGATGGCGGCGATCTTGTCCGCCACCGCCTCGGCGAAGCCCACCGGCGCGTTGAGGCCGGTGCCCACCGCGGTGCCGCCCTGCGCCAGCTCCATCAGCGCCGGCAGGGTCAATTCGATGCGCTTGATGCCGTTCTCGACCTGCTGGGTGTAGCCGGAGAATTCCTGGCCCAGGGTCAGCGGCGTCGCGTCCTGGGTGTGGGTGCGCCCGATCTTGATGATGCGCGCCCACTGCTGCGACTTGTCGTTCAAGGCGTTGCGCAGCTTCTGCAGGGCCGGCAGCAGCCGGTGGACGATCTCTTCCGCGCAGGCGATGTGCATGGCGGTGGGATAGGTGTCGTTGGACGACTGGCTCATGTTGACGTGATCGTTGGGATGCACGGGCTTCTTGGAGCCCATCTCCCCGCCGAGCATCTGGATGGCCCGGTTCGAGATCACCTCGTTGGCGTTCATGTTGGACTGGGTGCCCGAGCCGGTCTGCCAGACGGCGAGCGGGAAATGGGCGTCGAGCTTGCCCTCGATCACTTCCTGCGCGGCGGCGACGATGGTGTCGGCGAGCTTGGGATCGAGCCGGCCGAGGTCGCGGTTTACTTCGGCGGCGGCACGCTTGACGATGCCGAGGGCCCGCACCACCGGGAGCGGCTGCTTTTCCCAGCCGATCTTGAAATTCCCCAACGAGCGCTGCGCCTGCGCACCCCAATAGCGGTCGGATTCAACTTCGATGGGACCGAACGTGTCGGTCTCGATGCGGGTGCTCATGGCTTAGCCTTTCAATGGTCTCGCGGCGGCGGGCTCATAGCACAGCTGGCGGCCCTCGGGGGAGTTAGACATCCAGGCTAAAATAATTCCAGGGTGGTAGCCCGCGGATGTTACCTCTCTGAGAATTCGCCATATCTTTAGCCTGCCCTAGGGTATTAGTATCTCGCTGGGCGCGTGGGCCTGACGCGGTGCGCCGGCCGTAAAAAATCACCGGCCGCCGGGTCGGAGGAAACCGGCGACAAGGTGAGGGAAGCGTTGGGCGACGTGGTCAATCTTCATCGGGCGCGCAAGGCGCGGGTCCGTCAGGCGGCGCAGACGGCGGCCGGGGAGAACCGAATCCGATTCGGGCGGACCAAGGCTGATCGTGAAAGGCTGGCAGACGAGCTTGAGCGGCAGCGACGCCACCTTGAGGGCCACGCCCTGACCGAGAGGGAAGAACATGAAAAGCCCCGTGGTTAAGAGATCCATCGTCATCGCCGGCCACAAAACCAGCGTCAGCCTAGAGGACGCCTTCTGGGAGGCGTTGAAGGAGATTGCCAGCGGCCGCCGGCTCACCCTGTCCGACCTCGTGGCGACCATCGATTCCGCCCGCACGCAAGGCAACCTGTCGTCCGCCATCCGCCTCTTCGTCCTCGATTACTATCGTGGCGTGGCAACGGCGGCCCGGACCCAGGCCGTGGGAGAACGGATTCCCATGGCAAGTCCTCCCGTTGCGTAAAGCGCGGCTCGACCTTATCTGCGAACGAGGCTGACCGCGCGTCGCGTTGAAAGGCGACGCGCGGTTTCCTATAACCGCCCGGCCAGGCGGGGTGGCTTCAGGTGCTGGCGGTCGCTGGCGCCGGGCTGGCCTCCTCGGATGGGTCCGCCTGTCGGATCGGGTTCGTTGCGGCATGCCGCACGAGCCCGGCGGAGGCTCGCAGCGACGCGTGTGCCGATGGCGGCACCGCTCACGGGAGACGACGGATGTCGTGGAAGAATCAAAGTGGCGGCCCATGGGGTAATGGGCCGCGGGGTCCCTGGGGTTCGGGGCCCTCTTCATCAGGACCGACGCCGCCAGATCTCGAAGACTTGATCCGCCGCAGCCAGGACCGGCTGCGCACCATGATACCCGGCTCCTTCGGTGCCAAGGGCATCGCCGTCGTCATCGCTCTGGTGGTGTTCGGCTGGCTCATGTCCGGCTGGTATCGCGTGCAACCGGACGAACAGGGCGTGGTGCTGCAGTTCGGCCGCTATGTGGGCACGACCCAGCCCGGCCTGAACTATCACTGGCCCTATCCGATCCAGTCGGTGCTGACCCCCAAGGTCACCTTCGTCAACCGCATCGACGTCGGCATGCAGGTGACCGAGGACGCGCGCCGCGGCTCTCCCGTGATGCGCGACGTGCCGGCGGAAAGCCTCATGCTCACCGGCGACGAGAACATCGTGGACGTGGACTTTGCGGTGTTCTGGGTCATCTCCAACGCCCAGGACTATCTGTTCAACGTCCAGAACCCCGAGGGCACCATCAAGGCGGTGTCCGAGAGCGCCATGCGCGAGGTCATCGGCCGCACCAACATCCAGCCCATCCTCACCGGCGCCCGGCAGAACATCGAGACCGGCGTGCAGGAGCTGATGCAGTCGGTGCTGAACAGCTACAAGGCCGGGGTGCAGATCACCCAGGTGCAGATGCAGAAGGTGGACCCGCCGAGCCAGGTCATCGACGCGTTCCGCGACGTGCAGGCCGCCCGCGCCGACGCCGAGCGCTCCCAGAACGAGGCGCAGACCTACGCCAACCGCGTCCTCCCCGAGGCGCGCGGCGAGGCCTCCCGCATCGAGAATGCCGCCCAGGGCTATCGCGAGCGCACCGTGGTGGAAGCCCGCGGCCAGGCGGCGCGCTTCCTAAAGATCTACGACGAGTACCAGAAGGCCAAGGTGGTGACGCGCGAGCGCATGTATCTTGAAACCATGGAACGCGTGCTCGGCGGCGTGGACAAGGTGATCGTGGATTCAGCCGGCACCCGACAAGGGCCAGGTGGGGCAGCGACCGGCGGGTCAGGCGGCGTCGTGCCCGTCCTGCCGCTCAACGACCTCCTCCGCCGCCAGCCGGCGCCTGCCGCCCAGACCCAGGGAGCCACGCGATGAGAAATCCCATCCTCGGCGGCGTCTTCGCCATTCTCGGCGTCGTCACCCTCATCCTCATCTATTCCGCGGCCTTCATCGTCCACCAGACGCAGCAGGCCCTGGTGTTGCGGCTCGGCGACCCGCTGGCCCCCGTCACCACGCCCGGACTGCACTGGAAGGTGCCGTTCATCGACAGCGTGGTCTATCTCGACAACCGCATCCTCGACCTCGAAAACCCGTCGCAGGAAGTCATCGCCGCCGACCAGAAGCGCCTGGTGGTGGATGCGTTCGCGCGCTATCGCATCACCAATCCGCTGCGCTTCTACCAGTCGGTGGGCACGGTGCAGGGCGCCAATTCGCGCCTGTCCACGGTGCTCAACTCGGCGCTGCGGCGGGTTCTCGGCGAGAACAGCTTCATCAGCGTCGTGCGCGACGGCCGTGAGGGCCTGATGCACCAGATCGCCGAGCAGGTGAACCGCGAGGCGTCCAACTTCGGCATCACCGTGGTCGATGTGCGCATCCGCCGTGCCGACCTGCCGGAGGCCAACAGCCAGGCGGTGTTCCAGCGCATGCAGACGGAGCGCCAGCGCGAGGCGGCCGAAATCCGCGCCCAGGGCAACGAGGCCGCCCAGCGGCTGCGCGCCCGGGCCGACCGCGAGGTGACCATCGTGGTGGCCGAAGCCAACTCGAAGGGCGAGCAGGTGCGCGGCGAAGGCGATGCGGAACGCAACCGCATCTTCGCCGACGCGTTCGGGCGCGATCCGGACTTCTTCTCCTTCTACCGGTCCATGCAGGCCTATGAAGCGAGCATCAAGCCCGGCGACACCCGAATGGTGCTGAGCCCGGATGCGCGCTTCTTCCGCTACTTCCAGGACCCCGTGCAGGCCCCCGTGCAGAACCCCGCGAGCGTGGTGAGCCCCACTGCTCCCACGGCCGGCAACTAAAAAAGGGCCGAGTGCGGCATGAAGGATCTGATCGCCGCGCTCGGCCTTATGCTCGCCATCGAGGGCCTGTGCCTTGCCGCCTTCCCGGCGGCGTGGCGCAGGGCCATGGACGCCATCCTCCACGCCCCGGAGACGCCCATGCGCCTCGCCGGCCTGGGCGTCGGCGCCCTCGGCGTGCTGGTGGTCTTCCTCATCCGGACCTTCTGAGATCGAGGGGACGATCGCGACCAAGGCCGGGCGGATTGGCCCTAGAGCGTTTTCGAGCGAAGTGGATACCGGTTCGCGTAAAGAAAACGCGTCCATGCAAGAAGCTAGAGCGATTGCCGTGAGCCGGTGCAAACGGAAAGCGCTCTAAACTTAAGGAAAGAGAACGCGTTATCCGATCGGATTGCGATGCAATCTGATCGGCGCGTGCTCTAGTGCCGCCGGCATGGTCGAAAACGCCCCCGAGACAGAAAACGCCCCGAGACAGGCGCACCGGCCTCTCGCAAAGTTGACCGCCCGGTTCGCCCGTGACACGGCGGACGGGGCGGTCGCGTTTTAGCCGTATTGCGACCGCACCGATTCACCTGTGAGCAGAGCCGATCCGACCGCTTGCCGGTCGCATCGGGTGGTCTGCTGGTCTTGAATGCGGGGACGGGCCTGCGCCGGGTCGACAAGGCCCGGATGGGTCCGGCTCCGGTGTAGCCGACGCCGGATCGTGACCGCTCGGGACTTGCGCCCGCGCGGCGGCCGGTTCAGCCTCAAGGAACGACCGCCGCGTCGAGGAGAGACATGCCCCACCCGCTTCGTTCCTCAGCTCCCGCCCTCCGCCTGCCCGCCTTCGTCCTGGCAGCCGCCCTCGCACTCCTCACCGCGACCCTCTCGACCCTCGGCCCGCTTCCCCTCCTCGCGGCCCCCGGCAAGGGGCCGGACACGGTGGCGGATGCGGCGGAGCGGGTCATGGATGCGGTGGTGAACATCTCCACCTCGCAGAACGTGGCGGCCTCGCGCTCGGTGCCCCAGCCCCAGCTGCCGCCGGGCTCGCCGTTCGAGGACTTCTTCGACGAATTCTTCAAGCGCAAGCAGGAGGATGGCGGCGAGCAGCGCTCGCGGCGCGTCTCGTCCCTGGGCTCGGGCTTCGTCATCGACCCGTCGGGCCTCATCGTGACCAACAATCACGTGATCGCCGATGCGGACGAAATCTTCGCCAATTTCAACGACGGCTCGAAGCTGAAGGCCGAGCTGATCGGCCGCGACGCCAAGACCGACCTCGCCCTGCTGCGGGTGAAGCCGGACAAGCCGCTCACGGCGGTGGCCTTCGGCGACAGCGAAAAGCTGCGGGTGGGCGACTGGGTGATGGCCATCGGCAACCCGTTCGGCCTCGGCGGCACGCTGACGGTGGGCGTGGTCTCCGCCCGCAACCGGGATATCAATTCCGGCCCCTACGACAATTTCATCCAGACCGACGCCGCCATCAATCGGGGCAATTCGGGCGGGCCGCTGTTCAACATGGAGGGCGAGGTGATCGGCATCAACACCGCCATCATCTCCCCCTCGGGCGGCTCCATCGGCATCGGCTTCGCGGTGCCAGCCGCCACCGCCAAGCCGGTGCTGGCCCAGCTGGAGCAGTTCAAGGAGGTGCGCCGGGGCTGGATCGGGGTGCGCATCCAGCCGGTCACCGACGATATCGCCGAGAGCCTGGGCCTCGGCAAGCCGCGCGGTGCGCTCATCGGCGTGGTCTCGGAGAACAGCCCGGCCGCCCAGGGTGGCATCAAGGCCGGCGACGTGATCGTGAAGTTCAACGGCCGCGACATCAAGGAGGTGCGCGACCTGACCCGCACGGTCGCCGATACCATGGCCGATACCGAGGTGGATGTGGTGGTGATGCGCAAGGGCAAGGAAGAGACCTTGCGCATCAAGGTCGCCCGCATGCCCGAGGACGACAAGCCGGAGACCGCCAAGCCCGCCGCCGAAACCCAGAAGGCCGCGCCCCGGAAAGCCCTCGGCATCGAGCTCACCGCCATCAGCGACGAACTGCGCAAGCGCTATTCCATCAAGAGCGAGATCACCGGCGTGGTGATCACCGGGGTCGATGCCTCCACCCCCGCCGCCGACAAGGGGCTCAAGGCCGGCCAGGTCATCGTCCAGGTGGGCCAGGAGACGGTGGCAAGCCCCGCCGACGTGGAGAAGCAGGTGGACGCCCTACGCAAGCAGGGCAAGCGCTCGGCCCTGTTCCTCGTCTCCGACGGCGACGGCAAGCAGGAATTCGTCACGGTGCCGCTGAACTGAGGGGCGTCACGCCCGAACACCTGCACGCGGGCGAGCGAACACGCGGGCGAGCGAAACGGCGGGGACGACGGCAGTGGGGCGCCTGCTCCGTCCCCCGCCACGCGGCCTCAGGCGGTGTGGAACTCGCTTAGCGCATAGCCCTGCATGTAGAGCAGCGCGGTGAGGTCGCCGTGATCGATGCGCACATGGGCCGCCGCCGCCACCGCCGGCTTGGCGTGATAGGCGACGCCCACCCCCGCTTCCTCCAGCATGGCGAGATCATTGGCGCCGTCGCCCACCGCCATGGTCTCGGAGGGGGCGAGGTGCATGCGGTCGCGCAGTTCCTCAAGAGCGGCAAGCTTGGCCTCACGGCCGAGGATGGGCTCCGCCACCGCGCCGACGAAGCGATCCTCGTCGATGAGCAGGGTATTGGCCCGGTGCTCGTCGAAGCCCATGCGCGCGGCGATGGCGCTCGTGAACACGGTGAAGCCGCCGGAGACCAGCGCCGTATAGGCCCCGTTCGCCTTCATGGTGCCCACCAGTTCGAGCCCGCCGGGGGTGAGGCTGATGCGCTCGCGCAGCACGTCGGCCACCACGCCGGCCGGAAGGCCGCGCAGCAGCGCCACGCGCTCGCGCAGCGCCGGCTCGAAGGCGATCTCCCCGCGCATGGCGCGCTCGGTGATGGCGGCCACATGGGCCTTCACGCCCACGAGGTCGGCCAGTTCGTCGATGCATTCCTGCCCGATCATGGTGGAATCCATGTCGGCGAGGAAAAGCTGCTTGCGCCGGGCCGCCTCAAGCTGCACCACCACGTCGATGGGCGCATCCCCGAGGGCGGCGCGCACCGCATCGGCGAGGGCGCGGGCATCGGTGCCCAACGGCGGGGCGAAATGGATGTCCACGGCCACGTCGGGGGCAAGAACGACGGCGTCCTGCGCCTCGGGCAGGACCGCGCACGCATCATGGATTGCCGCGCGGGTCAAAGCCGGGGCAGATGGGTTGGAAATCAGCGTCGCGACGTAGGCCATGGCGATATCGGTACTCGAACAGGGGAATGAGCCACAGGCGGTGCTCATCGCAGGTCCCACCGCCAGCGGCAAGTCGGCCCTCGCGATGGCGCTCGCCGAGCGGCTCACGGGCATCGTGCTCAATGCAGATTCCATGCAAGTCTATGGCGATCTTCGGGTGCTCACGGCGCGGCCGACCGTCGCGGAGGCCGCGCGGGTCCCCCACGGCCTCTATGGCCATGTGGATGCGGACACGGATTATAGTGTCGGCCGCTGGCTCGCGGATGCCACCTGCGCCCTCGCAGCCGCGCGCGAACAGGGGCTTTTGCCCATCGTCGTCGGCGGCACCGGCCTTTATTTCCGCGCGCTGACGCAGGGGCTTGCCGAGATCCCGCCGGTGCCGGAGGCGGTGCGGGCGCAGGTGCGCGGCATGGCGGAAGCCCTCGACAATCCCGCGCTTCACGCCCGCCTCGCCGCCCTGGACCCGCAGATCGCCGCCCGGCTCCAGCCCAACGACCGCCAGCGGGTGCTGCGGGCGCTGGAGGTGATCACCGCCACCGGCCGCTCCCTTTCGGAGTGGCAGAAGGATGCGCCGCGCCCGGTGCTGGACGCATCCCGCTGCGTGCGTCTCGTGCTGGAGGTGGACCGCGCGGCGCTGCGCCAGCGCATCGATACGCGCTTCGCGGCCATGATGGCGGACGGCGCGCTGGAGGAAGTCCGACGGCTGGCGGCGCGCCGGCTCGATCCCGCCCGCACGGTGCTCAAGACCCTCGGCGCCCCCGCCCTGACCCGGCATCTCAACGGCGAGATGACGCTGGAAGACGCCATCGCCGAGGGCCAAGGCGACACCCGCCGCTACGCCAAGCGGCAGGAGACCTTCTTCCGCCACCAGATGGCCGACTGGCCCCGCGCCACGCCGGAGGCGGCGCTGGATGCGTTGCTTGGCATGATCAACACACCCTCGTCCTGAGTCGGGTCCAGCCGCTCAGCGGTTTTCGGGGGGTGATTTTTCCCGATCCACCAGCAGGGTCTCAAGCCGGGCTTCCTCGTCGGCAGAGAGGCGCTGGGGGGCGACCGCGCGGCGGCGCTTCAGGCCGAAAAATGCGGCGAGCGCGCCCAGCATCAGCACCAGCACCGGCGCCGCCCACAGCAAGGCGTTGCGCCACGACATGACCGGCCGCAGCAGCACGAACTCGCCATAGCGCGCCACCATGAAATCCATCACCTGCCGGTCGCTGTCCCCTGCCTTCAGCCGCTCGCGCACGATGAGGCGCAGGTCCTTGGCGAGCGGGGCGTCCGAATCGTCGATGGACTGGTTCTGGCAGACCATGCAGCGCAATTCGGCCGAGATGGCGCGGGCGCGGCTTTCCAGCACCGGATCGCCCAATACCTCGTCCGGCTGCACCGCCAAGGCGGGCAGCGCGAAGCTGGCGAGGAGGAGCAGGGCGATGAGAATCGCGCGAGGCCGGAGGAAGGACTCGCGCATCATTCCGCCGCCGCCGGCACCGCGCCGGGCGCAAGGCGCTTCGCCGCGTCGAGCACCTCCATAGCGAGGATCCGGCCCTGCGCATCGAAATCAAGGACGATGCCGGGCGAGACTTCCTCGCTCTCCACGATCGTGCCCTTGGCGAAACGGACGAACATGGCGTCCGTCTCCTTGTCGTAGTCCACCGTCATGGCCGTCGCGCTCCGCGGTCGAGAAAGACCGTCACCACGAAAACTCCCAGCTCGTCCTCACGATATACCACGCGCAGGATACGGCCGCCGCGCTCGGGAACGGCGACATAGACCCGGCGCAGGGAGGGATCGCCGTCATCTGCCGCCTCCCAATCGGGCGCAACGATGCCCCGTTCGATCCAGTCGCGTTCAATCTCCCGCTCCCGCGCCGCCACCTCGGCATGGCGGGATAGCCGGACGGGGCCCTTCGTCATGCATCACTCCGCCGGCACCGCGGCGCGGGGGCGCTTGGTGGCGGGGCGGGGGGCGCCGACGCGCAGGCGACGGTCGGCCAGCGACAGGCCGCCGCCGAGCGCCATCACCACCGCGCCGAGCCAGATCAGCGTCACGAACGGCTTGTAGGTGGCGCGCATGGAGATGTGGCCGTCCGGGCTCTCCTCGCCCATGCTCACATAGAGCTGGCTGAGGCCGAAGGTGCGGATGCCGGCTTCGGTGGTGGCCATCTGCCGGGCCGCGAACATGCGGCGCGACGCCTCGGTGGTGCCCTGCGGCGCGCCGTCCTCGCGGATGGAGAACACCGCGGTGCGGGCACGGAAGTTGGCCCCGGTGCGGTTTTCCAGCCGATCAAGGGTGAGGCTGCGCGCGCCGATGGTCACGGTGTCGCCGAGCTTCACGGCGGCGATCTTCTCCAGGCTCCAGCCGGTCTCGCACACGATGCCGAGCAGGCACACCCCGACGCCGAAATGGGCAATGGCGGTGCCATAGGCGGAGCGCGGCGTCCCGGCGAGGCGCGCCAAAGCCACCCGGGCCGTCACCCGGCCGAGGCCGGCGCGCTCGGCGATGTCGGTGAGCGCCCCCAGCATGATGAAGACGGCAAGCCCCACCGCCAGCGGCGCCAGCACCGGCCCGCCCGTGGTGGCGGCGGCGATGACCACGGCGGCCACTACCGCGAGGGCGGCGGCCAGCATCAGGCGCTGGGCCACGCCCATGAGGTCCCCGCGCTTCCAGGCGAGCAGCGGGCCGAACGGCATGGCGAACACCAGCGGCACCATCAGCCCGCCGAAGGCGAGGTTGAAATAGGGCGGCCCCACCGTGATCTTGTCCCCGGTCAGCGCCTCCAGCGCCAGCGGGTAGAGCGTGCCCACCAGCACCGCGCCGGTGGCGGCGGTGAGGAACAGGTTGTTGAGAACCAGCGCCCCCTCCCGCGAGATGGGCGCGAACAGCCCGCCCTGCTTCAGCTCCGAGGCGCGGAAGGCGAACAGCGTCAGCCCGCCGGCGATGAAGAAGGTGAGGATGGCGAGGATGAACACGCCCCGCGCCGGATCGGTGGCGAAGGCGTGCACCGAGGTGAGCACGCCGGAACGCACCAGGAAGGTGCCCACCAGCGACAGCGAGAAGGCGAGGATGGCCAGAAGGACGGTCCACACCTTCAGGGCGTCGCGCTTCTCCATGACCACGGCGGAATGCAGCAGCGCGGTGGCCGCGAGCCAGGGCATGAGGGAGGCGTTCTCCACCGGGTCCCAGAACCACCAGCCGCCCCAGCCGAGTTCGTAATAGGCCCAGTAGGAGCCCATGGCGATGCCCAGCGTCAGGAAGATCCAGGCGGCCAGCGTCCACGGCCGCACCCAGCGCGCCCAGGCGGCGTCGATCCGCCCCTCGATCAGCGCCGCGATGGCGAAGGCAAAGGAGATGGAGAGCCCCACATAGCCGAGATAGAGCAGCGGCGGATGGATGGCGAGGCCGAGATCCTGGAGGATGGGATTGAGGTCGCGCCCTTCCGCCGGCGCCGGCACCAGGCGCGCGAACGGGTTGGAGGTGAACAGGATGAACGAGAGGAAGGCCGCCGCCACCGCGCCCTGCACCGACAGCACCAGCGCCTTCAGCCGGTCCGGCAGGTTGGTGCCGAACAGCACCACCAGCGCGCCGAAGAAGGCGAGCACGAACACCCACAGGAGCATGGAGCCCTCGTGGTTACCCCAGGTGGAGGTGATCTTGTAGATCAGCGGCATCTGGGAGTGGGAGTTCTCCGCCACGTTCACCACGGTGAAGTCCGAGGTGACGTAGAGCTGCACCAGCGCGCCGAAGGCGAAGGCGATGAAGCCGAACAGGGCCAGCGCGATGGGTCCGGCGGAGCCCATCAGCACCGGGTCGTTGCGCCGGGCGCCCCACGCGGGAAGGATCACCTGAGCCAGCGAGAGCGCGAAGGCGAGGGCGAGGGCGTACTGGCCGATTTCCGCGATCATGGCTCAGCTCCCCGGTGCGCGCTGGGCCGGTTCGGCGGCGCCGGGCGCGGGTGCGCCGTCCTTCCAGCGGCCCTGCTGCTTCAGCGCGTCGGCCACCTCGCGGGGCATGTATTTCTCGTCGTGCTTGGCGAGCACGCTGTCGGCCTTGAAGCTGCCGTCGCTCTGGAGCGCGCCCTCGGCCACCACCCCCTGCCCTTCCCGGAACAGGTCCGGAAGGATGCCGGAATAGGCCACCTTCACCGTGGCGTTGCCATCGGTGACCTTGAACGTGGTGAGGGTGCCGGACTTTACGACGCTGCCGGTCTCCACCAGCCCGCCGAGCCGCAGGCGCGCGCCGGGGGCCACAAGCTGCTGGGCGACATCCGTCGGCGAGCGGAAGAACACGATGGTGTCGTTGAGGGCGGACAGGATGAGCCCCGCCGCGAGCGCGAGCACGCCTAGTCCCGCTCCGATGAGAACCAGCCGCCGGCCTTTGCGCGTCATCCTTTTTCTCCCGCTCCCGTCTTCGCCTCGAGCTCCTTCTCGGCGGCATCGAGCCGCCCGAGAGCCTCTGCATTATCCTTGAAGGCGGCACGGGCCTTTTTGAGGGCGTCCACCGCCTTGTCCTTGTCGCCCAGCACGCCGTAGGCGCGCACCAGGCGCAACCAGCCCTCGATATCGTTCGGCTCGCTATCCAGCCGCTGGGCCAGGCGATCCACCATGCCACGAACCATGGCGTTGCGCGCGTCGCTCGACATGGTAGCTGCCGCTGCGACATCCGCCGCAGCGGGACCGGGGGGAACCGGGCCGGGCGCTCCCGCGACAGGGGCCGCGGGCGCCGTGCCGCCCACCCGGGCGAGGGCCGCCGCCACCATGGGCCGATAGGGCGCATCGGCCGGCGTGCGAGCCAGCAACTGGCCCCAGATCCGCGCGGCGTCCGCGCTGCGCCCATCCTGCTCGGCGGCAAGGCCGAGGAAATAGGCGGAGCGCGGCTCGTTGGGGTCGAGCGCCAGCGCAGCGGCAAAGGCGCGGGCGGCATCGGCAGTCACGAGACCGTCGGACGCGACCACCAGCGCATCGCCACGGGCGGAATGGCGCGCCGCGGAAGGCCCGAGGATGCGGATGGCCTCGGCATAGGCGCGGGCGGCATCCTCCGGCCGGCCCATGCGCAGATAGACCGGCGCCAGGATCTCGTAGCCGGCCCCGTCATTGGGATTCTTCTGGAGATGCTCTTCCACCCGCCGCACCAGGATGGCGACATCGCCGCGGTCGGGGGCCGCCGTCAGGCGCTCGGCCAGCGGCGCGCCGGGGAGCCGGGGGGAACCGAGCATCCCATAAAGGCCCGCGGCGAAGACCGGCACGAACAGCAATGCAAACACGGCGGCGGCGCGGCGGCGCCAGGTGGTCTGGCGCGTGATCCGCGCCGGATCCTCGACCGGAGCCGTTTCCCGTGCGGAATCGGCCGCCAGCATGCGCCGCGCCACCTCGATGCGCGCGGCTTCCGCCTCGGCCTTGGGCAGGCGTCCGGACTTGGCATCGCGGACAATCTCGGCGAGCTGGTCGCGATAGACGGCAAGGTCGGCCTCCCGCGCGGGCTGCGGGGTGCGCGCGCGCGACAGGGGCCACAGCACGGCGAGCGCCGCGAGTGCGGTCATGAGCGCAAAGGCTGCGAACAGGGACAGTGAAATCATCACCCCAGAGCCGTTAACGGGTGAAAGGATGGCTGCATAGGCCACATGCCGTCTCAGCGGCGCGGAGCCGCAGGGTGCACTCCAACTTGTGATCGGAAACCTGTGATCGGCCTTGGGTGGCTCCGGGCACAATCGACTTCGCACACCCGATCCGGTACACCAACCTCCACCGCGCCGCATCATGCAGTGCAGCGGAGCACCATAGGACGCGCGGGCGCGCGCAACGGGACCAACGGAGCGTCGGCCATGGGCCTCTTCGACAATATGGTGGGTGGTATTCTGAGCAACATGCTGAGCAAGGCCGGCACCGATGGCGCCGGCAGCCTGCTGGAGACCGTGCTGAACGGCCCCATGGGGCAGATGCTGCCGGGCCTGCTCAACTCGGCCTTTGCCAAGACCCCGTTCGGCAGCCTCGACGGGGTGCTGGAGCAGCTTCAGCAGGCCGGCCTCTCGGACGCGGTGGCAAGCTGGATCTCCACCGGCCCCAACGCGCCGGTGAGCGCCGATCAGATCACGGCGGCCCTCGGCGAGAGCCAGCTGACCGAGGTGGCCACCACCCTCGGCCTGTCGGCGGAACAGCTGCCGGACCTTCTGGCGCAGCACCTGCCCACCATCATCGACCGCCTGAGTCCAGACGGCGTGCTGAACGTGCCGGGACGGTAAGCCGGCCTTCCCCGTCAAAGCCGCGCGCCGCCAAACTCGCGCGATTTTCGGCGGCGCGTTATAGAGTGGGGCCAAGCGACACCGACATGAGTGACACAGACATGAGCGGCGATGCGCAGGCGCGGGGGCGCCGCCGGAGCCGCTGAGCCGAAACCGAGCCCGAACCGTGACCGAGCGCGAACCCACCGACCCCAAGGCCAGCGACGACAAGCGCTCCGATTCGCAGCGCCCCGGCCCGGCGCGCTCGTCCCTCGGCACGCGCCTGCGTGGGCTGATGCTCGATTTCGATGCCCTGCTGGACAGCGGGCTGTTCAGCCTCGGCGCGCGGACCCGGCGAGGACTGTCCGCCTATGCGGCCTTCACCGAGCGGTTCAACCTCACCGGCGTGCCGCGCTTCGCCGCCGGCATGGCCTCCGAGGGCCTGACCCTGTCGCTGGCTGGCGCGCTGGTGATGCTGGCGCTGGCCATCCCCGCCTTCCACGAGACCTCCGACGACTGGCTCAAGCGCACCGAACTGGCCGTCACCTTCCTCGATCGCTACGGAAACACCATCGGCGAGCGGGGCGTGAAGCAGAACGACACGGTGCCGCTGGAAGACATCCCGGACAACCTCATCAAGGCGACGCTGGCCACCGAGGACCGGCGCTTCTACGAGCACTGGGGCATCGATGTGGCCGGCACGTTCCGCGCCGTGGTCACCAATGCGCGGGCGGGCGGCGTGCGGCAGGGCGGCTCCTCGCTCTCCCAGCAGCTCGCCAAGAACCTGTTCCTGTCCAACGAGCGCACCATCGAGCGCAAGATCAAGGAAGCCTTCCTCGCCATCTGGCTGGAAGCACGGCTGACCAAGAGCCAGATCCTGAAGCTCTACCTCGACCGCGCCTATCTCGGCGGCGGGGCCTATGGGGTGGATGCGGCGGCCCGCTATTATTTCGGCAAGTCGGTGCGCGAGGTGAACCTTGCGGAAGCGGCCATGATGGCCGGCCTGTTCAAGGCCCCGTCCAAATACGCCCCCCACGTCAACCTGCCCGCCGCCCGCGCCCGCGCCTCCACCGTGCTCGACAATCTGGTGGATGCCGGCTTCATGACGGAGGGCCAGGTGTTCGGCGCCCGCCGCAACCCGGCCACCCCGGTGGACCGCCGCGACGACGACGTGCCGGACTTCTATCTCGACTATGCCTTCGGCGAGGTGAAGAAGCTGGTGGACCAGCTGCCCCAGTCGGTGGTGGAGCGCAACTTCATCGTGCGCACCGGCCTCGACCCCAACATCCAGAAGGTGGCGGACGCGGCGCTGGAGACCTCGCTGGCCGAATTCGGCCGCGACTACAAGGTGAAGCAGGGCGGCATCGTGGTGATGGAGCCCAACGGCACCCTGCGCGCCATGGTGGGCGGGCGCGACTATGGCGAAAGCCAGTTCAACCGCGCCACCGATGCCCTGCGCCAGCCCGGCTCCTCCTTCAAGCCCTTCGTCTACACGGTGGCGCTGATGAACGGCTTCAAGCCGTCCACCATCGTGCAGGACGCGCCCATCTGCCTCGGCAACTGGTGCCCGCAGAATTACGGGCGCTCCTACATGGGCTCCATCACCCTGAAGACCGCGCTCCAGCATTCGCTGAACACGGTGGCGGTGCGCCTCGCGGAGAAGTTCGGCCGCCGCAAGATCGTGGACCTCGCCCACCAGATGGGCATCCGCACCCCGCTGCCCATCAGCGCCCCCCTGCCGCTGGGCGCCGCCGAGGTGACCCTGTTCGACATGACCGCCGCCTATGCCGTGTTCGCCAATGCGGGCAAGAGCGTCTACCCCCATGCCGTGGTGGAGATGCGCGTCGGCAACGGCGAGGTGGTCTGGCGCTTTGACCGCGACGCGCCCAAGAGCGTGCAGATCATCCCCACCCAGCAGCTCAATGACATCAACGACATGCTGAACAACGTGGTGGAGAACGGCACCGGGCGCCGCTCCCGCCTCGTCAATGCCAAGGTGGCGGGCAAGACCGGCACCACCAATGCCTATCGCGACGCCTGGTTCATGGGCTTCACCGGCAATTATGTGGGCGGCGTGTGGTTCGGCAACGACGACTACGCCATGATGAACAAGATGACCGGCGGCTCGCTGCCCGCCATGACTTGGCAGAAGGTGATGGCCTATGCCCACCAGGGCATCGAGATCAAGCCGATCCCCGGCGTCACCTCGCCGATCCCGAAGCTCGATGAGGCACCCGCGTCCATGACCGTGGCCGGTCTCGACACGGAACGCCCGATCACCCTCTCCCCGCGCGCGGCGGAGCGGCTCGCGGGGCTCGAGCGCATGCTGAAGGAGGCCGAGGTCCGCCTCACCGACGCCACCCCCGCGCCCCAGCCCGCATCCCGCGCCGCCGGCCCGGTGGCCCCCGGTGCAGCCCCCGGTGCAGCCCCCTTGCCCGCCCCCGTGCAGCGCAACTGAGCACCAGCCTGACGGCGCATCGCGTCCCGGACCAGCGACGGCGCAGCCGGAGCGCCGAGCCGGGACGTAAGTGCAAGACTTCTTCACACGACTCCAGCGCAGCCGGCAATCGGGTGTCCCGGTGTTCGGGCCAGGAAGCGCCTGCGGCGGAGTCCTTACGCTGGGCCCCGGCTCTCCTTCCACTGCGCTGCGCTTCGTTGCAGTCGGCTGGGGCACGAGGCTCGCACGGGCTTCAGCCTCTCAGCCAGCGCCGTCCGGCTCCTTCGGCATGCGCCAGACGCCGTAGCGCCAGAAGCGATACCAGCGGCCATCCGCCGGCAGGCAGCGGGGCACCGGATCGTAGCCATGCCCGCCCCAGGGATGGCAGCGGCAGATGCGGGCGGTGGCCATGACCGAGCCGGCAAGCGCACCATGGCGCATCACCGCCTCTTCCGCATAGTCCGAGCAGGTGGGCAGATAACGGCACTGCCGGCCCATGAAGGACGACAGCGTATAGCGATAGATCAGGATCGGCACGCGCAGGGCATGGCGCGGCAGGCGGCGGATGAAGCCCGCCAGCCCCGACGGCGCCGCACCTGCATCCATGGGGTCGCCCCCTGCCCGTTCCCCGTCCATGCGGTCTTCCCTGTCGCCTCAGATTCGCCATGGTGGCCGGCACTGATGATGCCATCCAATCCCACAAACGTGGCCGGGCCGTGTTGGTCCCGGCGACCGCCACGGCTCCGCCTTGCGGAGGTGAACCCGTGACTCGAAACCGGAACTCAAGCCCCGCGGCCGAACCGGCCGCATCCGCCCCGCCGCTGGCTTTGGTGGTGCGGGCCCTCGCCTTCGCGACGCTGCGCCACACCGACCAGCGCCGCAAGGGCCGGCGCGCCCAGCCCTATGTCAACCATCTGGCGGAAGTCGCCCTGCTGGTGAGCGAGGCCACCGGCGGGCGCGATGCCGCCCTCGTCGCCGCCGCTTTGCTCCACGACGTGGTGGAGGACCAGGACGTGACCGCCGCCGAGATCGAAGCCACCTTCGGGGCCGACGTGGCGGGCCTCGTCATGGAAGTCACCGACGACAAGGGGCTGGAGGCCGCCGAGCGCAAGCGCATGCAGGTGGCCCACGCCCCGCACCTGTCGGCCCGCGCCAAGGTGCTGAAGCTCGCCGACAAGACCGCCAACCTGCGCTCCCTCGCCGAGGACCCGCCGGAGGACTGGAGCCCTGCCCGCGCCCGGGCCTATGTGGAATGGGCCCGGGCCGTGGTGGAGGGCCTGGCCGGCGCCTGCCCGGCGCTGGAAGCCGCCTTCCACGAGGCCGCCGAGGAGGCCATCGCCGCCATCGACACCCGCGCCGCGCACTTCATTGCAGACTGAGGCCTCAGCCGGCTGCGGCCGCCGTCTCGGTTGACGCCGTGCCATTGGCGGCACGGGCGGCCTCGATCTGGTCGATGGCATCCACCACCGCGTCGAAGGTGAGCATGGTGGAGGCGTGGCGCGCCTTGTAGTCGCGCACCGGCTCCAGCACCTTCAGCTCGTCCCAGCGGCCATCGGGATGCGGGCCGTTCTCGCGCAGCATCTTCCACATGGCCTCGCGCAGCGCGCGCAGTTCCGCCGTGCTGGCGCCGATCACATGGCGCGCCATCAGCGAGGAGGAGGCCTGGCCCAGGGCGCAGGCGCGCACCTCATGGGCGAAATCCGCCACCAGGTCGCCGTCCAGCACGAGATCCACCGTCACCGTGGAGCCGCACAGGCGCGAATGGGCCTTGGCGCTCGCCTGCGGTGCGGCGAGGCGGCCGATCCTCGGGATATCGGCGGCGAGGGCGAGGATGCGGGCGTTATAGACGTCGTTGATCATGGGCGGCTTCCCCCGCCCTCGGGGCGGGTCGGTTGCGAAGGACGGGCGGCGCGGGCCTGCGCCCTGCCGGCTCATGGCTCTTATATAGCCTCGGGAGCAACGGGCGGAAGGGCTACCCGCGCACCGGGCGCGCACGGCATCAAGGCACCTCCACCCAAGGCGCCGCCCTTGCGAAAACGGGCGTTCGGCCCCATCATGAATTACAGATCCGGCTTCTCGGATCTCGGAAACAGGATACGGACGGCAAAGCCGCCGCCGGATAATGCCGGCGGGGCGCGGTTCGAGCGACACCGCGCATGCGTAGCCGACGACCGGTGACACTCCCGCTTTGCCGCGGGTTGGCGCTTCAGGGCGCTGCCCCGGGGAGCGGGTCGAACGGAGTTGGGCATGGACGCGGTTGTAAAGTTGTTCAAGGCGCAGGCCGAGAACGAGGAGCGTGAGCGCAAGCTCAAGGCGCAAGCCAAGGCAGCCTCCAAGGCCGCGGCGCGGCCGGACGGCACCCCCCCGGCGCCAAAGGTTCATCCCCCCCTGCCGGATGGCACCCCCCGTCCCTCGCGGCAGGAGGCGGAAGCGGCCGTGCGCACCCTGCTTGCCTATATCGGCGAGGACCCCGCCCGCGAAGGCCTGCTCGACACGCCGAAGCGTGTGGTGAAGTCCTATGACGAGCTGTTCTCCGGCTATGGCGAGGACAGCGACGAGCTGCTGGAGCGCACCTTCGGCGAGATCGGCACCTTCGACGATTTCGTGCTGGTGCGGGACATTCCCTTCCACTCCCATTGCGAGCACCACATGGTGCCGTTCGTGGGCAAGGCGCATATCGCCTATTTCCCGGTGGAGCGGGTGGTGGGCCTCTCCAAGATCGCGCGGGTGGTGGACATCTTCGCCCGCCGCCTGCAGACCCAGGAGCACCTCACCTCCCAGATCACCACCACCCTCGACGAGGGCCTGCGCCCGCGCGGCGTGGCGGTGATGATCGAGGCCGAGCACATGTGCATGTCCATGCGCGGCATCACCAAGCAGGGCGTCTCCACCCTCACCACCCAGTTCACCGGCGTGTTCCGGGACGACCCGGCCGAGCAGGTGCGCTTCATCACCCTGGTGCGCTCCAAATCCTGACCAAGGGTTCCGACGGGGGCACCGGACGTTCACATTTTCATCGGGGCGTTCCTGTCATGCGGGGACGCCCCTTTCCGTTCGAGCAGAAACCATGAGCTCCGACACACCCCGCCCCGAGACGTCCGGCCCCGAGACGCCCGCCGCAGCCTTTCCCGCCCCCGGCAAGGGCGCGGCGCTGGAGGAGGACACCCTCCTCTCGCCCCGCTTCGACGCCAACGGCCTCATCACCTGCGTGGCGGTGGATGCCGGGACCGGCGAGGTGCTGATGCTCGCCCACATGAATGCGCAGGCCCTCGCCCTCACCATGGAGACCGGCGAGGCGCATTATTTCAGTCGTTCGCGCGGCACGCTCTGGAAGAAGGGCGAGACCTCCGGCCACACCCAGAAGGTCCTTGAGATGCGCATCGACTGCGACCAGGACGCGGTGGTCATCAAGGTGGAGATGGGCGGCACGGGCGCTGCCTGCCACACCGGCCGGCGCTCCTGCTTCTACCGCACCGTGCCGCTCGGCGCCGCGCCCTCCACCCAATCGAAGCTCGCCTTCACCGGCGATGCCCCGCGCTTCGATCCGGCCACGGTCTACGGCAAGGACGGTCATGGTCACGACCACTGAAGCGGTAAATCAGCGCCACGCTTCCGACACCGGAAATTAGTAACCTGCTGCCAGGCTCTGGAGCACGCGCCGTTCCTCGCATGGCAAGCGGGACGGACGCCGCGTTCTCTGTCTCGAAGTTCAGGGACGGATTTGCCGATCAGCCTGCTTAGGGCCGATCGGACCCGGCTCCAGGAGGCACGCATGTTCCAGTCCCTCCACTGGCGCTCCAACCCGGCCGCGCCCGAGACCACCGGGCCGGAGACCGCGTCGCCGACGCACGCCGCCCCGAAGACGCCGGGGCCCCCCGACGATGGTGTTCCACCCGATTTCGGCACCCCCGCCCACCAGCCCCTGCGGGACCGCGAGCGGGGCCGCCCGGCCATCGGCATCGCCCTTGGCGGCGGGGCGGCGCGGGGCTTTGCCCATATCGGGGTGCTGAAAGTGCTGCGGCAGGCCGGCATCCACCCCTCGGTGGTGGCCGGCACCTCCATCGGCGCGGTGGTCGGGGGCATCGCCGCCGCCGGCAAGCTCGACGAACTGGAAGACTGGGCGATCAGCCTCACCAAGCGCAACGTGCTGGGGCTGCTGGATTTCGCCCTCGGCGGGGCGGGCCTCATCGGCGGCCGGCGGCTGGTGGAGCTGATGCGCCGGAACGTGGGCGAGGTCTCCATCGAGGACCTCCCCGTGGTGTTCGCCGCCATCGCCACGGAGCTTGGCACCGGCCACGAGATCTGGCTCACCCGCGGCGATTTCGTGGAGGCGATCCGCGCCTCCTACGCCCTGCCGGGCATCTTCACGCCGGTGAAGGTTGGCGGGCGCTGGCTGATGGACGGGGCGCTGGTCAATCCCGTCCCGGTCTCCGCCGCCCGCGCCATGGGCGCGCGCATGGTCATCGCGGTAAATCTCAATGCCGACGTGTTCGGCCATGGCACGGTCATCCAGGACCACGGCGGCGTGGTGGAGCGCGTGGCCGAGGTGGCGCTGGGGGCGAAGAAGGAGGGCATCGCCGCCATGCTGAGCCCGGAGCGGCTGAAGCGACAGTTCTTCGCCGGCCACGGTCACGCCGCCAGCGACGGGCCGCGCGGGCTCTCCACGGTGATGATCGATGCGTTCAACATCACCCAGGATCGCATCGCCCGCTCGCGGCTCGCCGGCGATCCCCCCGACATCATGGTCTCTCCCAAGCTCGGGAAAATCGGCTTGTTCGAGTTCCCGCGGGCCAGGGAAGCCATCGCCGCCGGAGCGGAGGCGGCGGAGCGGGCGCTCCCCGACATCCAGGAGGCCATGGTGGCCCTGGGCGCCTGACCCGCACGGCGTTTGTGAAAGCCGCCATGCTCCGGCGGGCGCTGCGCGATTCCAGATGCCGCATTATGCTGCGCCATCCCCGGGGACGGGCCAGCCCGCCCTCACCTTCGAGACCGAGGCCGCGTTGCCACGATCGGCTATGCCGTCGGGTCGCCGCGCGCCATGCGAAAGCCCCGCGATGTTCTACGAGCCCGCCAAGCGCAATCACGGCCTGCCCCACGCGCCACTGAAGGCCATCGTCGCCCCCCGGCCCATCGGCTGGATCTCCTCGCTCACCCCGGACGGGGTGGCGAACCTTGCCCCCTATTCCTTCTTCAACATGATCAGCGAGGCGCCCGCCCTCGTCATGTTCTCGTCGCAGGGGGCCAAGGACAGCCTCGCCAACATCGAGGCCACCGGCGAGTTCGTGTGCAACCTCGCCACCCTCGACCTGGTGGACAAGGTGAACCTCACCTCCTCCCCCGTGGCCCGCAACGTCAGCGAGTTCGACACGGCGGATATCGCCCGCGCGCCGTCGCGCCTCGTCAAGCCGCCCCGCGTCGCCGCCGCGCCCTGCGCGCTGGAATGCGTCTATGTGGAGACCTTCCGCCCGCGCGGCCGGGATGGGGTGCAGGCCGACGCCTACATGATCATCGGCGAGGTGGTCGGGGTTTATATCGACGACGACGCCATCATCGACGGGCGGGTGGATATCGCGGCGCTGAAGGTGATCGCCCGCTGCGGCTATCTCGACTACGCGCCGGTGGACCGCCTGATCGAGCGCGAGCGCCCGCCCGGTGGCGGCATGGACATGAAGGCGCGCACCCCGGTGGCGTGAGCGGCCGCAGATCCCGGCGCATCGGAGGATCAGCCGGCCTTCGGCGTCGGCGGCCAGTGGGCGGGCTCGCCCTTGCAGGGCATGGCACGCTCGGTGGGCGCATAGATCAGGATATCGGGCTTGAAGCGTTCCACCGCCGCCATATCGAAGCGGCAGAGGCGGTGATGCATCCAGCCATAGACCGAGGCGCGATGGGCCAGGAGCCCCTCCCACAACCCTTGAGTGAAGGAATCGCCGATCACCAGGATGCGCGGGCCCGGATGTCCGGAGACATAGGCATAGGGCATGAACGGATCGGTCTTGCTCACCTCCGGCATCACGCCCGGCAGGGCAACCGGGTTCTTCGGCGCCTGCATGGGCGCCTTGCCGGGATAGTCGAGGTCGGGCTCGGCCGGCTTGATGCCGCTCAGGCGCCCGAGATCGCCCACAAAGGACGGCACCGGCGGCTCCAGCGCGTCCTCGGGGCGCACCTCCAGGTCGGGCCGGCCCGCCGCCGCCATGGCGGCATTGAAGCCGAGCAGCGCGCCTCGCAGGTTCCAGTGGGTGTCGTAGCGCCAGTGCACGGGGCCGGTCTTCTTCGCCTCGGCCATGATGGGGCGCATGTCCACGAAGGCGATGCCGGCCTCCTTCATCATCCTCGCCACCAGGTCGTATTCCGTCGGCGCCGTCTTGAGCCGGCGCGCATAGGCGGGCAGCAGCTCGAAATTGGCGGTATGACCGTTGGGCGGCACCAGCATCACGAACCGCCCGCCGTGGGCGGTCATGTAGCCGTTCAACAGCTTCACCATGTCGAACAGCTTGCCCAACGGCTCCGGCCGCACCAGCTGGCCGATGGACTGCTCCAGCGCCTTGTCCTCGTTGAGGAACAGGGCGCCGTGCTCGCCCTTCAGCACGCGGCTGGTCAGGCTGTCGCCCATGGCCCGCACATAGGCGAGATGGGCGGTGAGCACCGCGCCGCGGAAGCCGAAAGTGCTGTTGATATAGGGGTCGAGACGGTGCGCCGCGTCCTCCCACCAGCGCTCTTCCGGCTCCAGCACCGTGGGCGGCGGGCCGGCCACATCCGGCAGCACATGGCCGAGGGTGGGCAGAAGCAGGATGCCCACGAAGATCGCGGCCCACCAGCGGCGGAAGGACATCAGCAGCGGCATGGTCTGTCCTCCTCCTAAAAGCGGAAATAGAGGAAGGGCGAATAGGTCGCCGCGCCCACCGAAAGCACGCACAGGGCGAACAGCACCCACACCGCCAGCGTATCCACGGTGCCGAACAGGGCAAGGCGCAGGCGGGGGCTGAGCGCCCGCGCGCCGGGGCGCGGCAGGCCGAACATGGCGAGCGGCCAGGCCAGCACCATGATGACCATGGTCACAGGCTTCAGCGTCACCTGCAGCTGGGCGGCGAGCGGGCCGATGCCGTTCAGCCCCACGAGGCCCTCGAACAGCTCCATGGCGGCGGGCAATGTATCAGTGCGGAACCAGACCCAGCCGGACAGCACCACGGCGAGCACATAGGCATGGGACACGAGGCGCGGCGCCTGTTTCAGCGCGGCGCCGAAGCTGGTGCGCTCCAGCACCAGGAAGCTGCCGTGGTGGATGCCCCAGATCACGAAGGTCCAGCTCGCCCCGTGCCACAGGCCGCAAAGCAGGAACACGGTCCACAGGTTCGCCGCCGTGTGCACATGGCCGGCCCGGTTGCCGCCCAGCGGAATGTACACATAGTCGCGGAACCAGCTGGACAGGCTCATGTGCCAGCGCCGCCAGAAATCGCTGATGGAGCGCGCCCCATAGGGCAGGTTGAAGTTGCGCGGGAACTTCAGCCCCATGGCGATGGCCAGGCCGATGGCCATGTTGGAATAGCCGCCGAAGTCGAAATAGATCTGCAGCGCATAGGCGGTAAGGCCGAGCCACGCCTCGCCGAGATTGGGATGGGGCGTATTGTCGAACACGGCGGCGACCACAGGCGCCACCTCGTCGGCGATCAGCACCTTCCACGACAGGCCGATGATGAAGATGCGCAGGCCCGCCGACACCCGCCCCAGCGTGGTGCGGCGCGTATGAATGCGGCGCTCGATGGTGGAGTAGCGCACGATGGGTCCCGCCACCAGCTGCGGGAACATGGTGATGTAGACCGCGATCTCCTCGAACCGCCCGTTGGCCGCGGCTTTCCGCCGGTAGACATCCACCAGGTAGGAGATGGCGTGGAAGGTGAAGAAGGAGATGCCCAGCGGCAGCGCCGGATGCACCACCGGCAGCGCGACCCCGAGGGGATCGAGCAGCACATTCAGGTTCTGCGCCAGGAAGCCGGCATATTTGAAGGCGATGAGGCCGGCGAGGTTGGCCGCCACGGCAAGCCCCAGCCCCCTCAGCCGCCAGCGCTCGCTGCGCTTGTCGATGAAGAGGGCGAACAGGTAATTGCCCACGATGGAGACCGCCAGCACCGCCACATTGGCAAGCCCGCCCCAGGCATAGAAGACCAGCGAGAAGGCCAGCAGAACGAGGTTCTTCGCCCGGACGCCCGGCGTCGCGAAGTAGCACAGCAGAAACGCCGGCAGGAAATAGAAGAGGAAGGTGACCGAGGAGAAGACCATGGACCGCCGGAAGCCGTTGTGCCCTTTTTGACGCGAGCACGCGGGAGCGCGCCATCAGTCTGGACGGAAGCGCTTCCGTCCGGCCGCCTCTAATACACGAATTGCTCGCGCAGGATACGCTCCTCCAGCCCATGGTCCGGATCGAACAGCATGTCGATGGAAGACGTCGCATCGAGCCGCGCCGAGACCGCGATGATGTCGCGCACCTCGAAATGGTCCGCCGCCGCGCTCACCGGGCGCTTGTCGGCCTCCATCACGGCGATGTCGATGCGCGCCTTGTCCGGCACCAGCGCCCCGCGCCAGCGGCGGGGGCGGAACGGCGAGATGGGGGTGAGCGCAAGCAGCGCGGTGCCCAGGGGCAGGATCGGCCCGTGGGCGGAGAGGTTGTAGGCGGTGGAGCCGGCGGGCGTCGCCACGATCACGCCGTCGCAGATCAGTTCCTCCAGCCGCACGCGGCCATCTATGGAGATGCGCAGCTTGGCGGCCTGATACGATTGGCGCAGCAGCGACACCTCGTTGAAGGCGGGGGCGCGGTGGCGCGTGCCGCTGGCGTCCACCGCCTCCATGATGAGGGGATGGATGGTCACCTGCAGGGCAGCGGTGAGGCGCTCCACCAACCCTTCCTCCCGGAAGGTGTTCATGAGGAAGCCCACCGAGCCGCGATGCATGCCGTAGATGGGCAGGCCGCGGTCGCGGAAGCGATGCAGGGTCTGCAGCATCAGGCCGTCGCCGCCGAGGGCGACAATGACGTCCGCATCCTCGTGCTCCACCGCGCCGTACCGCGCCACCAGGCGTTCCCGCGCGGCCTCCGCCTCGGGCGTCTGGCTGGCAACAAAGGCGATCTTGTTGAAGCGGCGGGGAGATTCGCTCATCAGTGCGGCGGCCTGGTCGGCATCCGGCGCTGAGCGCCGGCCACGCGGGGAATGGGGATTTCCGGTCTAGCGGCCCGACCGCCATCTGTCGAGGCGTCGGCACGGGCGGGGGGTCCCAGTCTGGAATGGAGCGCGGTTGACGCCCCATTGCGTCCCGCGCGACGCGACGCCTGCTTGCAAGAGCGCTGCGAAAGCGCCTTGAGCGGTCGTCCTCCCCTCTCCCCTTGCGGGAGAGGGGTTGGGGGTGAGGGGTCGGCGCCCCGAGAAAGCGCACATCCCCTCAGGACGGTCGCACCACACCCCTCACCCCGGCCCTCTCCCCTAAGGGGAGAGGGGGACCAGTTTGTGTACCGACCGCGGGTGAGGGGTAACGTTCGCAAAGCTCCCACAAGAGGTGCATAGGTACCGCGCAGTCGGAGAAGCGGTCGGCAGCGGAGCCACCTTCGCCGGCTCCCCGTCATCGGCTATGAAGAGCCGGCCGATCGGGAGCCAGACCCATGCAGCCGCGCCTCGTCTACACCACCTTCCCCGCGCGCGAGGCCGCCGAAGAGGTCGCCCGCGCCCTGGTGGAGGCGCGGCTGGTCGCCTGCGCCAACATCCTGCCGGGCATGGTCTCCATCTACCGCTGGGCGGGGCAGGTCGAGCGCGCGGACGAGGTGGTGATGATCCTGAAGACCACCTCGGCTCGCGCGAGCGACGTGGTGGAGGCGGTGCGCGCCCGCCACCCCTATGAGGTGCCGGCCATCCTGGTCCTGCCGGTGGAGGGTGGCCTTGCCGCCTATCTCGGCTGGATCGGCGCCGAGGTGGCGGACGAGCCTGCGTGACGCCGGCTCACAGCACCGGGCGCCAATAGATCGGGATGTAGCGGAAGCCCTCGCCGTCTTTCTCCAGGTGCGCGGCGCCGGGGAAGGGGAAGTGATAGCCGGCCACCTGCGTGCGTTCAGCCGCGAGCCGCTCATAGGTCTTGCGCCGCACCTCCTGCGCCATCACCGGGTCCATGTCGAACACCGCGTGCCAGGTGGGATTGCGCACGAACAGAGCCGGCAAATTGGTGATGTCCGACTGGATGAAAAGGGTGTCGAACCCCGAGTCGAGGCTGAAGGAGGTGTGCCCCGGCGTGTGGCCGGGCGTGCCCACTGCGGTGAGGCCGGGCGCCACCTCCTTGTCCCAGGCGTAGCGCTCCACCTTGCCCTCGAACGGCTTGAACACGCGCCGCACGTTCTGGAAGGTATTCTTCAGTCCCTCGGGGGCGCGGCTCATCTGGCCTTCGTCCATCCAGAACGCCCATTCGCGCTCGGGCACGCTCACCTGTGCCTTCGGGAAGGCGGGAGCGCCGTCCGGGGTGAGCAGGCCGTTGATGTGGTCCTGGTGGAAATGGGAGATGACCACGTGGTCCACCGTCGCCGGATCGATGCCGATGTCCGCAAGGGTGCCACGCACCTGCCCCACCGGCCCCGGCTTGCCGCCATTGCCCGTGTCCACCAGCACGCGCCTGCCGCCCATGTCGAGCAGCAGCACGGTGAAGGAGATGGGAATTTCGTTCTCGGGCAGGAACGCCGTCTTGAGGGCTGCGTTCACCGCCTCCCGGGGCTGGTTGCGCACGAAGGTGTCGGTGAGGGGAATGGTGCGCATGCCGTCGGACACGGCGGTGACCACCACGTCGCCCACCTTGTAGCGATAGGCGCTCGGCACCTGACCGGCCTGCGGCGCGTTCGCAGCAGGCGACGCGGCGGGGGGCTGGGCCGTCGACTGGGCATGTGCCATGCCGCTTCCGGCCACAAGGCCACCGGCCAGGGTGCCTGCACCCGCGAGCATCGCGCCCGTGACGCCGGCCGTTCCGGCCAGAAGGGTCCGCCGAGACACCTCGGTCATCACTCTCTCCCCGCTGCATGAAGACGAGGGGAGCTTAGGGAGGCAGCGGCGTAAGGTCGATGCCGCAGGGGGATTTCCCCCTCACATCGCCGCGAGCAAAAAGGGCCGGCCCGTGGAAACGGACCGGCCCTTTTCAAAGCCCTTAATACCATTGGCCTCGGTCGTTGACCGAGGCCAAGTGCGTTTCGCTCAAGTGCCGCGCAGGCTTAAACGATGGCCCATGAGTCAAACTCATGGGCCATCGTTATGAGTGGGAAACGGCTGCGGCTCAGCGCACCGGCGGGGCGTACTGGATGCCGCCCATGCTCCAGAGCTGGTTGATGCCGCGCGGAATGCCGAGCTTGGACGCGGCGCCCACATTGCGCTCGAAGCTCTCGCCGTAATTGCCCACCGACTTCACGATGCGCACGGCGAAGTCCTTGGTCACGCCCAGTTCCTCGCCGTAATTGCCGTCGGTGCCCACCAGGCGGCGCACTTCCGGCTTCTTGGAGGCGAGGGCCGCATCGATGGTGGTGGTGGCCACACCGAGTTCCTCGGCGTTGATCATGGCGAAGATGGTCCACTTGACGAGGTTGAACCACTGGTCGTCGCCCTGGCGCACCACGGGGCCGAGGGGCTCCTTGGAGATCACGTCGGGCAGCACGATGTGGTCGCCCGGCTTGGCCATGGTCAGGCGCAGGGCATAAAGCTGCGACACGTCGGTGGTGAGGGTGTCGCACTTGCCCTCTTCATAGGCCTTCACCAGATCGGTGCTGGTGGGCAGGGTGACCAGTTCCAGCGCCATCCCGTTGGCGGCGAAATAATCCTTGGTGTTGTCCTCGGCGGTGGTGCCGGCCTGCACGCAGACCTTGGACTTGTCCAGCTCAAGGGCGGACGCGACCTTGCGGGCGTCGCGCACCAGGAAGCCCTGGCCGTCATAATAATTGATGGCGGTGAACAGGAGGCCGAGCTTGGCCTCGCGCTCCAGGGTCCAGGTGGAGTTGCGCGAGAGCACGTCCACATCGCCCTTGGTGAGGGCGGGGAAGCGCTCGTCCGCCGACAGCGGCACGAACTTCACCTTGTTCGCGTCGTTGAAGATGGCGGCGGCGAGGCCGCGGCACACGTCCACGTCGAAGCCGGTCCACTTGCCGGAGGCGTCGGGGGCGGAGAAGCCGGGCAGGCCCTTGGACACGCCGCACACCAGTTCGCCGCGGTCCTTCACCGTCTTCAAGGTCTGCGCCGACTTCAAGGTCTGCGCCGAGGCCGCCGGTGCGGCAAGCGCAAGGGTGGCGCCGGCCAGAAGCGCCAGGATCGTCTTCATGAATGCCCCCAGTGAGAAATAAGGAGAAAAAGGACCGTCCTCAGAGGGCGGCCTGCTGGCGCACCACGACCTTGGTGCCCACGGGCACGCGGGAATACAGGTCGATGATGTCGGTGTTCACGAGCCGGAAGCAGCCCGAAGACACGGCATAGCCGATGGTCTGCGGCTGGTTGGTGCCATGGATGCGGTAGACGGTGCCGCTGATGTAGAGCGCGCGGGCGCCCATGGGGTTGCCGGGGCCGCCGGCCATGAAGCGCGGCAGATAGGGCTGGCGCTGGATCATCTCCGCCGGGGGGGTCCAGTCGGGCCACTCGGACTTGCGCTCGATGCTCTTGAGGCCGGACCACTGGAAGCCGTCGCGGCCGACGCCGATGCCGTAGCGCATGGCGCGGTTGTCACCCTGCACCAGGTACAGGAAGCGCTCGTTGGTGTGGATGACGATGGTGCCCGGCTTCTCGGTGGTGCGGAAATACACCGGCTGGCGGCGGAAGGCGGGGTCCATCTGGGCCACGTCGTCCTGCGGTGCCTCAAGGCCCGGCTGCTCGTCGATGTCCATCACGGCGCCCGGTGCGCCACGCGGGCCGATCTGGGCGCTGGCAGCGGACGCGAAGGCAAACACGCCGACCTGGAGCAGGGCGGCGAAGGTCAAGGTCTTGAACGTGGATGGCATCATGCCGGCCTCTCTTTACGCGTCCGAGGGCGCAATCGGCCCTTTTGACAGCGGTGACACGCGAACTGGTCGGAAGCGGGGCAGGATATTCCGCTCCGTGGCCAACCGGTTCCCCTCCCCCGCGCGAACCGCCCTGCCCCCGGTCCGGACCCGATCCATCAGGCCCGGCCGGACGACGCCGGCATGGCGAACACTCACGACCCCGCTCACGGGATTAGCCGAGGCCGCGCGCGAGGAAAAGGGGGGTCGCGGCCTGAGCAGTGCAGCATTTTCCACCCAAAGCGTTGCCGAACGGTATCCAACGGCATCCATCTGGGCACAACCACGTGAACAATGCCCGGCAGCGCTCCTCGATTCCCCGTTCTGGACGCGGGCGCCCGCTCTCGCCTAAAAGACCCGCGTGAACATGAAAAGACGCCTACCTGCGTGGTCCGCAGGAGTGGGCGGCAAGGAGTTGCCTCATGATTTCCCTCACCTTCCCTGACGGCGCCAAGCGCGACTATGCCGAAGGGACGTCCGGCGCGGACATCGCAGCCGCCATCTCCAAATCCCTCGCCAAGAAGGCCGTCGCCGTCACCCTCGACGGCGCGCTCACCGACCTGTCCGAGCCCATCACCCGCGACGCCAAGCTGGAGATCGTCACCCGCGACGACCCGCGCGCGCTGGAGCTGATCCGCCACGACTGCTCGCACGTCATGGCCGAGGCGGTGCAGGAATTGTGGCCGGGCACCCAGGTGACCATCGGCCCGGTGATCGAGAACGGCTTTTATTACGACTTCGCCCGCAACGCCCCCTTCACCACCGAGGACCTGCCGGTGATCGAGGCGAAGATGCGCGAGATCATCGCCCGCGACCGCCCCTTCACCCGGGAAGTGTGGACCCGCGACGAGGCCAAGCGCGTGTTCGCCGCCAAGGGCGAGGCCTACAAGGTCGAGCTGGTGGATGCCATCCCCGCCGACCAGGACGTGAAGATCTACAAGCAGGGTGAGTGGTTCGACCTCTGCCGCGGCCCGCACATGCCCTCCACGGGCAAGATCGGCGCCGCCTTCAAGCTGATGAAGGTGGCGGGTGCCTATTGGCGCGGTGATTCGAACAACCCCATGCTCACCCGCATCTACGGCACCGCCTGGCAGGATGAGAAGGAGCTGGCCGCCTACGTCCACCGGCTGGAGGAGGCGGAGAAGCGCGACCATCGCCGCCTCGGCCGCGAGATGGACCTGTTCCACTTCCAGGAGGAAGGCCCCGGCACGGTGTTCTGGCACCCCAAGGGCTGGACCCTGTTCCAGGAACTGGTGGCCTACATGCGCCGCCGCCTGAAGGCCGACTACAGCGAGGTCAACGCCCCGCAGGTGCTCGACGCCGCCCTGTGGGAGACCTCCGGCCACTGGGGCTGGTACAAGGAAAACATGTTCAAGGTGCAGTCCGCCGGCGACGAGACCAAGGACGAGCGCATCTTCGCGCTGAAGCCCATGAACTGCCCCGGCCATGTGCAGATCTTCAAGCACGGGCTGAAGAGCTACCGCGACCTGCCCATGCGTCTTGCCGAATTCGGCGCGGTGCACCGCTATGAGCCCTCCGGCGCGCTGCATGGGTTGATGCGCGTGCGCGGCTTCACCCAGGACGACGCCCACGTCTTCTGCACCGAGGAGCAGATGGCGGCCGAGTGCCTGAAGATCAACGATTTGATCCTCTCCACCTATGCCGATTTCGGTTTCGACGAGATCGTCGTGAAGCTCTCCACGCGCCCCGACAAGCGCGTGGGCTCGGATGCGGTATGGGACCACGCCGAAGAGGTGATGACCCGCGTGCTGGGCGAGATCGAGGCGGCCTCGGGCGGGCGCATCAAGACCGGCATCCTGCCGGGCGAAGGCGCCTTCTACGGCCCCAAGTTCGAATACACGCTGAAGGACGCCATCGGCCGCGAGTGGCAGTGCGGCACCACCCAGGTGGACTTCAACCTGCCGGAGCGATTCGGTGCCTTCTATGTGGACGCGGACGGCCAGAAGAAGACGCCGGTGATGATCCACCGCGCCATCTGCGGCTCCATGGAGCGCTTCACCGGCATCCTCATCGAGCACTTCGCCGGCCATTTCCCGCTCTGGCTCGCCCCCACCCAGGTGGTGGTGGCCACCATCACCTCGGACGCGGACGACTATGCCGCCGAGGTGGCGGAGCTGCTGAAGGCGGAAGGCCTGCGCGTGGAACTGGACGTGCGCAACGAGAAGATCAACCTGAAGGTGCGCGAGCATTCCCTCGCCAAGGTGCCGGTGCTGCTGGTGGCGGGCAAGAAGGAGGCGGCCGAGCGCACCCTCTCCATCCGCCGTCTCGGCTCCAACGCCCAGGCCAGCGGAACCCTCGACGAGGTGGTGGCGGCGCTGGTGGATGAAGCGGTGCCGCCGGATCTGAAGCGCAAGGCGCTGGCCAAGGCCCTGCAGGCGGCGTGACCGCCGGGATGATGTGAAGAAGGCGGGAGGCTCAGGCCTCCCGCCTTCTTCATGTCTGCGGCCGCGCGGGCGCGCCGCGCTACTTCTTCAGCGTCGCCAGATAAGCGGAAAGGTCGGCCGCCTGCGCGCGGGAGAGCGACACCTGCGGCATCTGCGGATGGGGGCCGAGCAGGCGGAAGGCGAGCCATGCCGGCGAAATGTCACCATCCCGTGCGGCGATGGCCGCGAAGGTGGGCGCATCGCTCGCCGCGCTCTGCGGCGCACCCCCGACCACATGGCAGGTGGCGCACCAGCGCTCCGCGAGGGCACGCCCTGCGGCAGCGTCTGCCGCCTGGGCCGGCGGCGCGGACACCATGCCGGCCGCCATGGCAGCAACCATGACGCCCGCGGCGACGGCCGCCCCCGCAAGATGAAAGGCAGCGAAGCGGGACCCCATTCTCGTCCTCCCCGGTCAGTGTCCGGCGCCCGCTCGGGGGCGCGATTCCATTCAGGTGGGACGGCGGGGCAGCTCCGTCCGGATGCTTGGGCTTGAGACCGGGCCGGCGCGTTATTTCGCCAGCACCTCGATTTCCAGGTTCTTGCCGGCTTCCACCTTGATCTCGCGGCTGAAGTTCTTGCCGTCCTTGCGCGCGATGGCGGTGTAGTCGCCTTCGGAGAGGACGAAGGTGGGGAAGGCGCCGATGGATTCCTTGATGGTGTCGCCGCCGGGGGTGATCACCGTCCACTGGGTGTCGGCCTGCGCCTCGCCGCCTGCCACCTTCACCAGCTTCAGCATGACCTGCGCGGCGCGGTGGTGGACGATGGCATCGGTGAGCTTGCCGGGGGCGACGGTGACGTCGGCACGCACCACGGCATTGGCGTCGCCGTAGGTGGAGACCACATGATAGGTGCCCTCGGGCAGGAGCACCACTTCGCCGGCACCGGCGCCGCGATAATAAGGCTGGCTGGAGGTGCGGCCCTGAAGAAACGAGCCTTCGAAGATGTCGAAGGTCAGCTTCTGGGCGGGAATGGGCTTGTCCTCCACATCGGCGGACAGGCGCAGGGCACCGGCCGGCACGTCGAACGCCTGGCGGCGCGAGAGCGGCCCCATCTGCACCCTCTGGGCGACGGTGGCGAAGCCATAGGACACGTGGACGATATAGCCACCCGGATTGAGCAGAAACACCGGCGTCGCCTCGGAGCTTTCCGCGACCAGAGGGAAGGCGCCGGTGCTTTCCGGCTGGTCGGCGAAGACGCGCCAGACGAGGCCGCGGGGGATTGCCGCGCCATCGGCCCCGAACCGCGCGAAGACACCGAGCGCCGCCTTGCCGGGCGGCGCCTGCGGCAGCACCGCATGGGGCTCGCGGCTCGACGGGGCGGGGCCAACAGCTCCTCCACCGGGGGCCTGGAACGCCGGGCGCGGGGCATTGGGCGGGGTCTGGAACGGACCAGCCGGCGGCGGCGCGGCCGGCGGGCCGAGGAACTGCATGGTTTGCGCCACGGCATCGCGCGGGGCGGCGAGCACCGGCGCGGCCACGGCCAGCGCGGCGCACAGGAGCACCGCAAGCCGCAGCCCCCGGCGGCGCGGCGCACGGCTGCGAACGGCGGGAGGGAGGCCAAAAGCGCGGGCGAAGCGGATCATGTGTGCTGACGTGCACAATATTCGGGGCGGATTCAAGTCGGCTCCGCAGCGTCTGCCTCGTCGCGCCACGCGCGAACCGGACCGCCGCGCGCAGGGAAGCCGCCGCGGGACGGTATTTTCACGCCGCCCTGCGTGCCCACACCCTGTTCAAACCGTCGGCACTTGCCCTTATGGTGCCGCTCTACCCGCCTTGCATCTCCTCATTCTTCAACAGAGCCATTGCCCCATGCCCGACGCCCTCGAACTCCTCACCACCCGCCGCTCCTCCCGCGTCATTGACCTGGTCGAGCCCGGCCCGTCGGCGCCGGAGCTGGACACTCTCCTCACCATCGCCTCCCGCGTGCCGGACCACGGAAAGCTCGCCCCCTGGCGCTTCATCGTGTTCGAGGGCGAAGGCCGCGCCCGCGCCGGTGCGAAGCTGGCCGAGGTGCTGGCGGCGGCCGATCCCGGCGTTTCGGAGAAGCGGCTGGAGGACGAGCGCGGGCGCTTCCTGCGCGCCCCGGTGGTGGTGGCAGTGGTCTCGCGCGCCGCGCCGCATGTGAAGATCCCGGAGTTCGAGCAGCTCATGTCCTCGGCCGCCGCCTGCCAGAACCTGCTGATCGCCGCCGCCGCCCTCGGCTACGGAGCGACCTGGCTCTCCGAATGGCCGACCTATGATGCCGACGCCCGCGCCGCCCTTGGCCTTGAAAGCTTCGAGCGCATCGCCGGCTTCATCTATATGGGCACCGCCACCCAGAAGCTGGAAGACCGCCCCCGCCCCGAGTTGGCCGCGGTGGTGACGCGATTCTGAAGGCCCGGCCGGCCGGGCCTTTCACCAAGCCGTATCCCGGACCAGCGACAGCGCAGCTGGAGCGCCGAGCCGGGATCCAGCGCAAAACTGCGCAGCAGGCAGCGCCTGCGCCGCCAGGGTTCAGAAGCGCCTGCGGCCGACTTTTGCGCTGGGCCCCGGCTCTCCTTCCGCTATCGCTGCAGTCGGCCGGGGAACGGGATGTCATTACCATCGGCCTCGGTCGTTGACCGATGCCGAGTGGGTCCGCTCAAGCGCCGCGCGGGCTTGACCAATGGCCAATGAGCAAAGCTCACACGCCATTCGCCTCACTCGTCCGCCAGCGGGTGCAGGTCGCGCACCATGCTCTTGAGGCGCTCGTCGAGGACGTGGGTATAGATCTGGGTGGTGGAGACGTCGGCATGGCCGAGCAGGGTCTGCACCACCCGCAGGTCGGCGCCATGGGCCAGCAGATGGCTGGCGAAGGCGTGGCGCAGCACGTGGGGCGACAGCTTCGCCGGATCGAGCCCCGCCGCCAGCGCCAGGTCCTTCAGATCCCGCGCCGCCTGCTGGCGGGTGACGTGGCCGCTCTCGCTGCCGGAGGGGAACAGCCAGCGCGAGGCCTCCAGCCCCGCTGCCCGCCGCGCGGCGAGGAAGGCCGCCATGGCCACCTTGGCGGGGTCGGAGAGCGGGACGAGACGTTCCTTGCGTCCCTTGCCGGTGACAAGGATGGCCTCGCCCCTTGTCCGCGCGGCGGTGGCGGGCAGCGCCACCAGTTCGGACACGCGCAGCCCGCTGGCGTACAGCAGCTCCACCATGCAGGCGGTGCGCCGCAGGCGCAGCACTTCGGCGCGCCCCGCCTTCGCCGCGCCCGCCGCCGGCGCCGTGCCGGTGCCCTCCCCCTCCTCGCCCTCTTGCTCCCCGCCCTCTTGCTCCCCGCCCTTTTGCCGCGCCGTCTGGCTCGCCTCGGCCTCGGCGGCGCGCAGGTGGGCGGCGTCGATGAGGCGGGTGACCTCCGCCACGCTCAGCACCTTGGGCAGGGGCCGGCCGCGCTTCGGGCCTTCCAGCACGGCGGCGGGATCGTCGGCGCGATGGCCCTCGGCGAACAGGAAGCGGTAGAACTGGCGCAGGGCCGACAGCCGCCGCGCCACCGTGGTGGCCGCAAAGCCGCGCGCGGACAGGTCCGCAAGATAGGCGCGGATCGCGCTCGTATCGGCCGCGGCGAGCGGGACCGGGGCGAGGAATTCGGCGAGGTCGGTGAGGTCGCGGCGGTAGGCGTCGAGGGTGTTGGGTCCGCCGCCGCGCTCGATTGCCTGCATGTCCAGGAACAGCGCCAGCGGGCCGGATGCGGAAAGCCCCTTTCCGGACCGGCCCGTTTCGGGCGGCCTATCTTCGGGCAGCCCATCTTCGGGCGGCCCATCCTGGGGCAGCCCTTCAGCGCTCATTTGCCGATCTTCTCGGCCGGCACGGTGAAGCTGATTTCGCGCTGCAGCGGCTCCACCTTGGTGGCGAGCGCCCACATGGCCGCATAGGCCAGGCCGCACAGCACGGCCAGGACCGCCAGCAAGCGGAAGAGCGTCGGCACCTTCGCCTCCTCATGCCGGGCCGCGAATCGACCCGCGCGGCCCCTCGCATCGAGAGGTGCCACGCCATGGCGTCTTGTTCAACCGCATTGCCGGCTCGCGTGGCGGATGCTAGAGCCGCACCCGTCCGGTCCGCCGTTCGCGCGCATGATTGCATGCGTACGGCCAAGCCGCCGTAGCGAGGAAGGCGCGGGTGCAGACGCAAAATATCCCCCCGTCCCGCAAGGACACCGAGACCAGCGAAGCCGGGACCAGCGAAGGCATCCAGGCCGCGCCCGCCGGCGTCACGGCTGCCCCGGCGACCCCTGCCCCGGCGACCCCTTCTCCGGCGACCCCTTCTCCGGCGATTCCTTCTTCAGCGACTCCTGCCGACATGGTCCGCCGCCTCGGGCGCCGCTCCATCGTGCTGGTGGGCATGCCGGGCGCCGGCAAGTCGTCGGTGGGCCGCAGGCTCGCCAAACGGCTTGGCCTGCCCTTCGTCGACGCGGACGAGGAGATCGAGCGGGCCGCCTGCATGAGCATTCCGGAAATCTTCGCCCGCCGCGGCGAGGTGGAGTTCCGCGAAGGCGAGAAGCGGGTGGTGGCGCGGCTGCTCCAGTCCGGCCCCAGCGTGCTCGCCACCGGCGGCGGCGCCTTCATGAATGCGGAAACCCGCGATGCGGTGGCCGGCCAGGGCGTCTCCGTCTGGCTGCGCGCCGACCTCCACACCCTGCTCAAGCGCGTGAAGAAGCGCACCGACCGCCCCCTCCTCGCCCAGGGCGACCCGGCGGCGAAGCTCGCCACCCTGCTGCAACAGCGCGGCGACACCTACGCCCTCGCCGACGTGATCGTGGACAGCCGCGACGTGGTGCACGAGATGGTGGTGGAGGAGGTGATCGGCGCCGTTCACCGCCACGTCATCCAGTATCCCGAAGGGACCCGTTCCATGTCCGCCCCCCCAGGTCCCGCCTCCCTTGGTCCCGCCGATCTGGCCCACGCCGAGCCCGAGCCCCTGCCCATCGGCGACATCACCCGCAGCACCGTGCGCGTGGACCTGGCCGGGCGGCCCTACGACATCTATATCGGCCCCGGCCTGCTGGCCGAGGCGGGCACCCATGTCACCGTTCTGCGCAAGGGCGCGCGGGTGGCCATCGTCACCGACGCCAACGTGGTGGCCGCCGGCCACCTGAAGACGGTTCAGAATTCGCTCGAAGCCGCCGGCATCGACCACACCGCCATCGTGGTGGAGCCGGGCGAGAAGACCAAGGGCTGGCCTGGCCTGCAGCAGGTGGTGGAAGGCCTGATTTCCGCCCGCATCGAGCGGCGCGACCTGGTGCTGGCGCTCGGCGGCGGCGTGGTGGGCGACCTCGCGGGCTTCGCCGCCTCGGTGCTGCGGCGCGGCGTGGACGTGGTGCAGGCGCCGACCACCCTGCTCAGCCAGGTGGATTCCTCGGTCGGCGGCAAGACCGGCATCAACTCGCCCCAGGGCAAGAACCTCGTGGGCGCCTTCCACCAGCCGGTGCTGGTTCTGGCCGATACCGCGGCGCTCGACACCCTGCCCGTGCGCGAGGTGCGCGCCGGCTATGCGGAAGTGGTGAAATACGGCCTGCTCGGCGACCGCGACCTGTTCGACACGCTGGAGCGCGACTTTGCCGGCGTCATTGCCGGCGGGCCGGAGCGCATCTCGGCGGTGGCGGCAAGCTGCATGGCCAAGGCCGCCATCGTCGCCCGCGACGAGAAGGAAACCGGCGACCGGGCCCTGCTCAATCTCGGCCACACCTTCGGCCACGCGCTGGAGGCGGGCGCCGGCTATTCCAGCCGCCTGCTCCACGGCGAGGGCGTCGCCATCGGCATGGCGCTGGCCTTCGCCTTCTCGGCACGGCTCGGCCTGTGCCCGGGGCAGGACGTGACGCGGGTGGTGCGGCATCTGGAAGCCGCCGGCCTGCCCACCAAGATCTCCGACGTGCCGGGCGAATTGCCGGACACGGACGGGCTGATGACCCTCATCGCCCAGGACAAGAAGGTGAGCCGAGGCGCGCTTACCTTCATCCTGGTGCGCGGCATCGGCGAGGCCTTCGTGGCCAAAGACGTGAACCCGGACGAGGTGCGCGCCTTCCTCGCGGAGATGCGCTGAGGGGGCTGCTAAGCCGCCCGCAGTTCCGACACCCCTCACCCCAGCCCTCTCCCGCAAGGGGAGAGGGTGTAGCGGCGCGCCGTCAGCGAAGGACTGCTGATGTTACCAGCCTCCCCTCTCCCCTGGCGGGAGAGGGGTTGGGGGTGAGGGAGAAACCTCCGTCAGAACCGTTTCTCCGGCCAGCGGCACAGGTCGGCGATGATGCAGCGGCCGCATTCGGGCTTCGTCGCCTTGCAGATGTAGCGGCCGTGCAGGATCAGCCAGTGGTGGGCGTGCAGCTTGAAGCGGTCGGGGATGCGCGCCTCCAGGCCCAGCTCCACCGCCAGCGGCGTCGGGCCGGGCGCTAGGCCGGTGCGGTTGGCCACCCGGAACAGATGGGTGTCCACCGCGATGGTGGGCGCGCCGAAGGCGATGTTCAGCACCACATTGGCGGTCTTGCGCCCCACCCCCGGCAGCGCCTCCAGCGCTTCCCGATCCCGCGGCACCACGCCGGCGTGGCGCTCCAGCAGCAGGCGGGACAGCTCCACCACATTCTTCGCCTTGCCCCGGTAGAGGCCAAGGGTGCGGATGTGGCGGGCCACCTCCTCCTCGCCGAGCGTGACCATGGCGGCGGGCGTGGCGGCGGCGGCGAACAGGCCGGTGGTGGCCTTGTTCACCCCGGTATCGGTGGCCTGGGCCGAGAGCACCACGGCCACCAGCAGGGTGAAGGCATCGGTGTGGTTGAGTTCGCCCTTGGGCTCGGGGTCCTGCGCCTCGAAGCGGGTGAAGGCCTCGGCGATCTCGTCCTCGCTCCAGGCGACAAGCGTCTTGCCGTGGGCAGCGGCGGCCGCATTGGCCACCGCCTTGTTGCGGCGGGGCGCCGGGCTGGGGATTGGCGGCGCGGCCGGCTTGCGCTTGCCGGACGGGGCAGACTTGGCGCCGGACTTGGCGCCGGACTTGGCGCCGACCTTGGCGCCGACCTTGGCGCCGGACTTGGCGGCGGGTTTGGCGCCGGACTTGGTCGCAGCCTTGGCTGCGCCTGTTCCTGCATTGGCATTTGCCTTGGCCTCGGCCACTGGTGCAGCAGGCGCCTTTGCCATGGCCGCCGGCTTCGCGGCGGGCAGCCTTCCTCTCGCCGCCGGCTTCGCGGCAGGGTCGGCGACATCCATCGCAGCGGAAGGTTTGGGCGGAATGATCTTGCGCGGCATTTTTCCGGTATACTGTTCACCGATGCCCCAAGCCAGCGACCGTGATACCGCACCCGAAGGGGACGCGAGCTTCCCGGAGGAGCCCGTCGTCTATGCGGTGACGCTTGCCCCGCACCGCTCGCTCACCCCCCGCGGCTTCCGCTTGGTGATGATGGGCGTGGGCGGCGTCAGCCTCGTCACCGGGCTTGCCTTCCTCGCCATGGGCGCATGGCCCATCTTCGGCTTCTTCGGCCTTGATGTGCTGCTGATCTACATCGCCTTCCGCGCCAGCTTCCGCTCGGCGCGAGCGCGCGAGCACATCCTGGTCACCCCCAGTGTCATCGAGGTGCGGCGCGAGCCGGCGCGCGGGCGGCGCACCATCACCCGTCTCAACCCGTTCTGGACCCGCCTGACCCGGGAGGACGACGAGGATCACGGCACGCTGGACGTGGCCCTCGTCAGCGGCCCGCGCACGGTGCCGGTGGGGCGCTTCCTGGGGCCGGACCAGAAGGCGGAGCTGGCCAGCGACCTGTCCCACGCCCTCGCGGTGGTGAAGAAGGGCGTGCCGCGCAATTCCTTCTAGGCCTACAGGAACGGCCGCAGCACCACGCCCAGCAGGCCGCGAAAACGCGGCCGCCCCTCGAAGGCCGCGAGGCAGATGCAGGTGCCGTCCTCGTCCACCCGCGGCGAATGATCCACATCCCCGTCCGCCTCCACGATATCGCCGGGACCGTAATGGCCGGACGGGTCGCTGAAGCCGCCGCAGATGACGTGGGTATATTCGGTCCCGGCATGGGTGTGCTGGGGAATGGCCCGGCCCGGCCCGATCTGGAACAGGAAGACGTTGGACTGCCCGTCCTCGGGAACATGCACCCGGCCCACCCGCACCCCCGGCGCCACGGGCATGAGGGCGCCGATGCGGCGGGAGGCGAGCGGCCCGGGCAGGCGGACGCCCGCCGGCAGCACCAGTCCTTCGGGCAGGCGCGATGCTGCTGCGGCCGCCGAAAAGCCGGCTTCCAGGTGATCGCGCCGCGCGCCGCCGCCCCTCAGCCCCCCGGACATGGGCTCAGGACCAAGCCGCGCGAGGGTGCGGGCGAAGGCGTCGCCGGCCAGGGCCGCGGGCTCTACCGCATCCAGCAGCGCCCCGCCCACCGCCTCGAACCGGCGCACCGCCGTGCGGCAGAGCGGGCAGCCCTGAAGATGGATCTCCACCAGCAAAGCCGGCCCGGCCGGCAGCGTGCCGGCCGCAAGGCGCAGCAGCGTCTCGTCGCCGGGATGGGAATGAACGCTCATTTCAAATCTTCCAGCAGCGTGCGCAGGCGGCTCAACGCCAGGCGGACGCGCGACTTGGCGGTGCCGAGCGGAATACCCAGCTCCTGTGCGATCTGCGAATGGGGCTTCTCCTGAAAAAAGGAGAGCCGAACGATGGCGGCCTGCTCCTCGGACAGCTTGGAGAGGGCCGCCCGCACCCGCGCCTCACGCTCGGCGCACATGAGGATGGTCTCGCCGGAGGTCTCGTCGGCCTCCTCGTCCACCGCATCCAGATCGACGGTCCCCATATGGCGCTCGCGGCGCTTCAGGTCGATGGAGAGGTTGCGGGCGATGGTGAAGATCCAGGTGGAGGCGGCGGCGCGGGCCGGATCGAAGTAGGACGCCTTGCGCCACACCGTCAGCAGGGTTTCCTGCGCCAGTTCCTCCGCCGCGTTGGCGGAAAGCCCGCTGCGCATGAGGAACGCCTTCACCCGGGGCGCGAAATGGCGGAACAGGAGGGCGAAGGCCTCCCGGTCGGCCGTCCGGGCGATGGCGACCACGAGCGCGCTCATGTCGGCCCCCGTGCGGGCGCCGGGCACGGGCGGGGCAGAGCTCATGGCTGGCAACCCGGCTGGCAATCCGGCGGCCGGAACAGAAAACAGGCCGTCCGGCGGCGCATCACCATGCGGACGCACCCCCGCCGGGGGCGACGGGTGGAGAGAGAGAACCGACAGGCTGGGCTCGGCGACATCCATGCACTCGATACGAAGCCGGGACGCGATCGGATGATGTGAGCCCCCGATCGCGGCGCGTGCCTTATCCCTAGCGCAGACCCGGGACGGCCTCTACCAACGTCACCGTGAGCTGAGCCGCAACAGCGGGCCAGGTCAGTATTCCACTACCCCTTCAAGGGCGTAGTGCTTCACGGTCTTGCGGTTGGCGATCAGCTCGTCGATGGTCGGCTCGCCCTTGATGGCGCGGGAGATGGCGAGCTTGGTGGCCTCGTAATTGGTGCGGTAGAGGTCGGCCTTGTCGAGGTCCGGGTCCTCGGCACAGCGCGGGTCGAGCCACACCATGATGATCATGGCCAGTTCGTCCACCTCGTCCTTGGGCAGGATGCCTTCGCTCACGCAATCGATGATGGCGTCGCCCATGGCCGCCTGCACCACGCCGCCCAGCAGGTCCACATATTCGACGGTATGGATGGTGGCCTTGGTGGTCATCATGGTCAGCGGGCGCACCAGCTGGTTCAGGTCGCGCACCACGAACATGCGGGTGTGGCCCTGCACCTGCCCCATCATGGAGGCGAGCGCCTGCCCCACCGGGCCGCGCACGGAGCCGATGAGCACTTCCGGCATGGCGTCGGTGGCCTGCCCGTCCGCCGCGAGAACCGTCGCTTCACCCGCCTTGAACCAGATGTCGGTCATGTTTTCCTCCTGTATGGGAGCGCAAGGAAGCACCCCGCTGCCGCCCCGTCCACGGCGACCCAGCGTCGCGACGCCCGGCAATGTCCACAAGCGCCGTCCGCCGCTCCGAAACACCTCCAAAACCAAGGCGTGGCCGTAATTATTCGCCCCTTGACTCGGCTGGACTCTAGACAACAGCCCCCCGATTCGATTCCAATGGGCTCGATTCGGAGAGATGCGGCACGTCCCTCCAGATCTAGGACGTGGGGGCTTCAAGAGCAGTAGGCCGCTCAGAGCCCCCGGACACCCGGAGGAGACCGGCGATGGCACGCGCCAACGCTGAGAGCGTAGGCGTGCGCGACCAAGCCATTCGAGGTCTGGCACGGTCGATCGCGCGTCCTGCCTACCAGCGCCTGCTTGATGCGGAACCGGTCCTGCGCAGGATCGTCCCGGCGCTCATCGTCACCTTCCTGGTGGTGATCGGGGTCGGCGCGGTGGTGCAGATCCACGCCCACCGCGTGGCCGAGCTCAACAACGCCAAGGACGATCTCTCCCTGCTCGCCCTCGCCACCGCCGAGGGGATGACCCTGCGCGCCGGCAACGCCCTTGCCCGCGTGCCCTCCGCCCTGGAGGAGAGCCTGCCGCCCCGCGCCACCGAGAGCGGGCGGCGCGTCTATGTCACCGACGCCCAGGGCCGCATCATCGCCTCCGCCCCCCGCGGCGAGGCGCCGGCGAATCTGGCCGACGTCATCGATCCCGCCCAGCCCCTCGTCATCTTCGCCGAGCGCGCCGGCGTGCTGGAGGTGCCGTTCGGCGAGGCCACCGCGCTCGCCACCGTGCGCAACCTCAACGCCCCGCTGGGGCAGATCGTCTTCCTCCAGCCCACCGAGCGGGCGCTGGCGGCGTGGTCGGATTCCACCACGCTGACGGTGACGTTGTTCACCACCACCGGCACGGTGCTGCTCATCCTCGGCTTCTCGTTCCACTGGCAGGCGAGCCGGGCCCGCGAGGCCGACGCCATCTACGACACCGTGCGCCGGCGCATCGACACCGCGCTCAACCGCGGCCGCTGCGGCATGTGGGACTGGGACATGGCCCGCGGGCGCATGTACTGGTCCGACACCATGTTCGAAATCCTCGGGCTGGAGCGGAAGGACGAATTGGTCTCCTTCGGCGAAATCGCGAAGCTCGTGCATCCCGACGACGGCGACCTCTACGAGCTGGCCCAGGAGCTGGCCGAGCGGCCGGGCACGCCGGTGGACCGGGTGTTCCGCATGCGCACCGCCAAGGGCGACTTCGTATGGCTGCGCATGCGCGCCGAAGTGGTCCAGCAGCAGGGCGAGGACGGCCCCCACCTCATCGGCATCGCCATGGATGTCACCGAGGCCCAGCGCATGGCCGAGCGCACGGTGACCGCCGACATGCGCCTGCGCGACGCCATCGAGAGCATCTCGGAAGCCTTCGTGCTGTGGGACAGCCAGAACCGGCTGGTGCTGTGCAATTCCAAGTTCCAGACCCTGCACGAGTTGCCCGACGACGCGATCCACGCCGGCACCCCGTTCGAGACCATCGCCTCGGTGGGCCGCCACCCCATCACCCGCACCCCCCTGAAGCCCGAGGACAAGCCCGAGGAGGGCTCGCGCGCCTTCGAGGCCCAGCTCTCCAACGGCCGCTGGCTGAAGATCGCCGAGCGCCGCACCAAGGATAACGGCTACGTCTCGGTGGGCACCGACATCACCACCATGAAGCGCCATGAGGAGCGCCTCATGGACAATGAGAAGCGCCTGATGGCGCTGGTGGCGGACCTGCGCAAGTCCCAGCAGACCCTGGAGCACCAGGCCCAGCAGCTGGCGGAACTGGCGGAGAAGTATTCGGAAGAGCGCAACAAGGCCGAGGACGCCAACCGCGCCAAGAGCGAGTTCCTCGCCAACATGTCCCACGAGCTGCGCACGCCGCTCAACGCCATCATCGGCTTCTCGGAGATCATGGAGAGCGGCATGTTCGGCCCGCTCGGCTCCGAGAAATACGCCGAATATTGCACCGATATCAAAGGCTCCGGCACCTATCTCCTCGACGTCATCAACGACATTCTCGACATGTCGAAGATCGAGGCCGGCCGCATGCAGCTGGAGGTGGAGGACCTGGCCCTCGACGACATCATCGCCGATGCCCTGCGCGTCACTGCGGTGAACGGCGACGAGAAGAACATCACCATGACCATGGCGGCGGCGCACAACCTCGCCATCAAGGGCGATCGCCGGGCGCTGAAGCAGATCCTGCTGAACCTGCTCTCCAATGCGGTGAAGTTCACCCCCGAGGGTGGCAACATCGCGGTGAAGGCGCGCATCAACGGCGCGGCGGCGGTGATCGCCATCGAGGACACCGGCATCGGCATCGCCAAGGACGCGCTGGCGCGGATCGGGCGGCCGTTCGAGCAGGTGGAAAGCCAGTTCACCAAGACCCACAAGGGCTCGGGCCTCGGCCTTGCCATCGCCAAGTCGCTGGTGGAGCTGCACGGCGGCGCCATGCGCATCCGCTCCATCGAGGGCCGCGGCACCACCGTCATCGTCCGCCTGCCGGTGAACGGGCGCGCCGCCAATTCCAACGAGACGCCAAGGCTCGCCGCGGTGATGTGAGGGTGGCTCGGACTGACGGCCTCAGCCGTTGTCGCCGGGCACCTGAACCCCCGCTCCCTCCGCCCCTTGCGGGCTGCCCGCCCCTGCCGCTAAGCCTGGAGCCACAAGCAGCCCGCGCCGGTGAGTGCGGGCGAACGGAGGCAACACCCATGGCCCACAGGCGTTTCCCCCGAACCGGCCGGCGCGCAGGCCTGTCCTGCACCGCCCTCGCCCTCCTCCTCCTCGCCGCCCCGGCCCTCGCCCAGACCCGGATCGACGCCTCCCGGCCACCGCCGCAGACATCCGGCGTGCCCATCCCCACGGGGCAGATCGAGATGGCGGTGGGCAAGGTCGACGCCCTCGCCCGGGACCTCATGACGCGCAGCGGCGTGCCCGGCCTCGCGGTGGCCGTGGTGCATGAGGGCAAGACGGTGTTCCTCAAGGGCTACGGCGTGCGCAAGGTGGGCGAGAGCGCGGCCATCGACGCCGACACCGTGTTCCAGCTCGCCTCCCTGTCCAAGTCGGTGGGCTCAAGCGTGGTGGCCCATGAGGTGGGCAGGGGCACGGTGAAGTGGGACACCCCGGTGGAGGACCTTCTGCCCTGGTTCGCCCTGAACGATGACTGGGTGTCCGGGCACGTCACCATCGCCGACCTCTACAGCCACCGCTCCGGCCTGCCGGACCATGCCGGCGACGAGCTGGAAGACCTCGGCTATGATCGCCGGCAGGTGCTGGAGCGGCTGAAGAAGCTGCCCCTCGCCCCGTTCCGGGTCTCTTACGCCTACACAAATTTCGGCGTCACCGCCGCCGCCGAGGCGGTGGCCAGCGCGGCGGGCAAGGACTGGGAGACCCTGTCGGATGCGGTGCTCTACAAGCCGCTCGGCATGACCGCCACCTCCTCGCGCTTTTCCGACTACATGGCCCGCCCCAACCGCGCCGTGCCCCATGTGCGGGTCGGCAAGATCGGGGAGAGCAAAACCTCGGACAACAAGACCTTCGCGGCGAAATTCCAGCGCGATCCGCAGGCCCAGTCCCCGGCGGGCGGGGTGAGTTCGTCCGTGCGGGACATGGCCCACTGGCTCGGTTTCGTGCTCGGCGGCGGCACTTTTGAGGGCCGTCAGATCGTGCCCGAGAAGGCGCTGCTGCCGGCCATGCGGCCGCAGATGATCTCCTCGCCCGCCTATGCGGTCGATGCCCGTGCCGGCTTCTACGGCTTCGGCTTCGCCGTGAACGTGTCGCCCGCCGGCCGGGTGATGGTCGACCATTCCGGCGCCTTCATTCTCGGCGCCGGCACCACCTACATGCTGCTGCCGTCCGAGAAGCTGGGCATCGTGGTGCTCACCAATGCCCAGCCCACCGGCGTGCCGGAGGCGTTGTCGGCCAGCTTCATGGACCTTGCCCAGTTCGGCACGGTGACGCGGGACTGGCTCACCGCCTATGGCCCCCTCATCGATCCGCTCTACACGCCGCTCGGCGCCCTCGCCGGCAAGAGCGCGCCCGCAAAGCCCGCGCCGGCCAAGCCGCTGTCCACCTATGCGGGCACCTATGCCAATGCCTATTTCGGCGAGGCGCGGGTGAGCGAGGAGAAGGGCCGGCTCGTCCTCACCGTGGGGCCGAAGCCACGGGTGTTCACCCTCGACCACTGGAGCGGGGATGATTTCATCTTCCGCCCTGAGGGCGAGGAGACGGCGCCAATGGGATCGGTATCGCAGGTCACCTTCGCGGACCGGCGGATGAAGGTGGAATTCTTCAACGACAACGGCCTCGGCACCTTCGAGCGGCGGTGAGGGAGGATGGCGTAAGGGGCCACTTTCCGCGTCCCAAACCGGCGCGGCCCCCTCCCCCGCACGCGGGAGAGGGTTAGGGAGGGGGCAGAGCCCTCCCCCGAAGAGATCCGCACCGGCGGATAGGCACCAGCCCCCACCCTGCCCTCCCCCGCACGCGGGAGAGGGTTCGCACCGCACCCGGTGGCGGGGGGCTTGCTAAGCGGCGAGATGGGCCCTCCGGTCGAGCCGGAGGGCGACGATGGGGAGATGGGCGGGCAAGTGCCAGCCAACTCCCTCTCCCGCTTGCGGGGGAGGGTTGGGGAGGGGGCAGAGCCCTCCCCCGCAGAGATCCGCACCGGCGGGAAGGCACCAGCCCCCACCCTGCCCTCCCCCGCACGCGGGAGAGGGTTCGCACCGCACCCGGCGGCGGGGGCTTGCAAAGCGGCGAGATGGGCCCTCCGGTCGAGCCGGAGGGCGACGATGGGGAGATGGGCGGGGAAGTGCCAGCCAACTCCCTCTCCCGCTTGCGGGGGAGGGTTGGGGAGGGGGCAAGACGCCAGACGCTGAAGCCAAGGCCCCGGAAGGAACGAACCGGGAAATGCTAGCGAGAACCGATTCGGACACCCTGCGTTCCCGCTGCGTGCGGCCGCGGCACGAAGACTGTGCCGGAATGGGACGCGCCTTTGCCCCGCAGGCGCGGGCGTGGCCATCGTGTCCCGGACCAGCGACAGCGCAGCTGGAGCGCCGAGCCGGGACGTAAGCGCAGGACTCCCGCGCAGCAGGCCATATCCCTTTTACCGTGCAGGGGGCAGGAAGCGCCTGCGGCGGCCTCTTGCGCTGGACCCCGGCTCTCCTTCCGCTATCGCTCCAGTCGGCCGGGGCGCGAAGCCCCCTACGGCCCCAGATACACCGCGAGGCGGGCGGCGGCGTTGCGCAGGTGCTCTTCGGCGGCGGCGCGGGCGGCGGCGGGGTCCTTTTTCTCGATGGCGGCGAAAATGGCCTCGTGCTCGCGCTGCACCGCCTGGGGCAACCCGCCGAGCCGTGCCGTGTTGGCGCGGGCGGTGCGGATGAAGTAGCGCACCCGGTGATCGAGGAACTGGGACAGGTCGCGGAAGTAGGGATTGCCCGTCGCCTCCACGATGGCGCGGTGGAAGGCCATGTCCTCGTCCACGCCCGGCTCGCCGCGGTCGATGGCGTCCTGCATGGCGTCGAGCTGGACCCCGATGCGGGCGAGGTCCTCGTCCGAGCGGCGCACGGCGGCATGGGCGGTGGCCGTGGCCTCCACCGCCATGAGCAGTTCCACGATGGCGCGCATCTCCACCTTGTCGCTCAGGTCGGCGATGTCGAGCCGGAAGGTGGAGGCGGCGCCCGGCTCGGCCACGAACGCCCCCGCGCCCTGGCGGGTGGTGACGAGGCCGTCATGCTTCAGCCGCCCCACCGCCTCGCGCACGATGGGCCGGCTGACGCCGTAGGTCTCGGCCATCTGGTGCTCGGTGGGCAGCCGCTCGCCCGGCTGGAGGCGGCCGGAGGCGATCTCCTCCCGGAGCCGGTGCGCCAGCGTCTCGGCGAGGGAGGGCGCCCGGCCGATGATGTCGCGGGGTTGGGCCATCCGTTGCTCCTCATACCATCGGCCTCGGTCTCCGACCGATGCCGAGTGGGCTACGCTCAATCGCCGCGCGGGCTTGACCAACGGCCCATGAGATAAGCTCGTGGGCCGTTGGTCCTCATACCATCGGCCTCGGTCTCCGACCGATGCCGAGTGGGTTACGCTCAATCGCCGCGCGGGCTTGACCAACGGCTCATGAGGCAAGCTCATGGGCCGTTGCTCCTCATACCATCAGCCTCGGTCTCCGACCGATGCCGAGTCGGCTACGCTCAATCGCCGCGCGGGCTTGACCAACGAGCCGCGCGCAGCAAGGCGCGACTCAACTGGCAATATAAAGCCCGCCGTTCACATGCACCGTCTCGCCGGTAACAAAGCTCGACCAGTCGGAGGCGAGGAAGGCCACCACGCGGGCGACCTCCTGCGGCGTGCCGAGCCGCTTCGCCGGCGTGCCGGCGATCAGAGCGGCGCCATTGGCTTCCATCAGGCCGCGCACCATGGGCGTGTCGATGAGGCCGGGAGATACGGAATTCACCCGCACCCGGGGCGCCAGCTCCATGGCCAGCGTCCGGGAGAAGTTGAGCACCGCCCCCTTGGCCGCCGCATAGTCCGCATGCCCCACGCTGCCGCGATGCCCCGCCATGGAGGCGACGTTCACGATGGCCGCGTTCTGCGAGAAATGGGGAATGGCGGCGCGGCAGGTGTAGAACACCCCGTCGAGATTCACCGCAATGCCGGTGCGCCAGTGGGCGTCGGTCATCTCCGCCACCTTGCGGTCGCGATAGAGGCCGGCGGAGGTGACCAGCACGTCCAGCGCGCCGAAGCGCTCCTTCACCAGCGCCAGGGCGCGGTCGGCGTCGGCCGGCTCGGCCGCATCCTGCCGGATGCCGATGGCACGGGCGCCGCTGGGGTCCAGCTCCCGGGCGAAGGCGGCAATGCCGGCCTCATCGAGATCGGTGAGCACGCAATTGGCGCCGAGCGCGAAGAAGGTCTCCGCGATGGCGCGGGAGATGCCGCCATTGGCGCCGGTGAGCAGCAGGGTGCGGTTTCTGAAGTCGAACATGAGGACGCTCCCGAACTTCAGGTCATCAGCCAGCCGCCGGCCACATCGATCACCTGGCCGGTGACGAAGGCGGCGGCATCCGAGGATAGGAAGCGGCAGACCTCCGCCACCTCCTCCGGCTGGCCGAGACGGCGCAGCGGCGTCGAGAGCCGCACCGCCTCGTTGGCGGCGGTGGCGGTGCCGCGCACCATGGGCGTGTCGATGCGGCCAGGCGCGATAGCGTTCACCGTGATGCCGTAAGGCCCCAGCTCTCCCGCCAGATGCTTGGTGAAGCCGATGAGGGCGGCCTTGGAGGCGGCATAATGCACCCCCACGATGTCGCAATAGGTGCGCCCGGCCACCGACGAGATGTTGATGATACGCCCCTGCCCCAGCGCCTTCATGCCCGGCGAAAGGGCGCGCACGCAGTTGAAGGCGCCGGTGAGATTGACGTCGATCACCCGCCGCCATTCCGCCGGATCCATGTCCGGGGCCTCGGCGCGGCGCCCGTCGGCCCCGCCCTTGGGCGAGATGCCGGCATTGTTGACCAGCACGCTCACCGGGCCGAGCGCCGCGGCTGCCGCGCGGGCGGCGGCTTCCACGGCGGCATAGTCCGCCACGTCGGCGGCAAGGCCCACGGCCTTCACCCCGCGCAGGACGGCGGCATGGGCCGCCTCCTCCGCAAGGATGGGATCAAAGTCCACATAGGCGACGGCTGAGCCCGCGTCCGCATGGGCGTCCGCCATGGCACGGCCGATGCCGCGCCCGGCTCCGGTGACGAAGACGACGGGGGAAGACGAGAGGCTCACCGTCCGGTCTCCAGCATGATCTTGCCGAGGTGGGCGCTCGATTCCATCAGCGCATGGGCCTCCCGCGCCTGATCCAGCGGGAAGGTGGCGTGGACGAAGGGCTTGATCGTGCCGGCCTCCAGCAGCGGCCACACGTCCCGCTTCAGCGCGTCGGCAATCGCGGATTTCAGCGCCACGGAGCGGGCGCGCAGGGTGGAGCCGGTGAAGGTCAGGCGCTTCAGCATCACCGGCATGAGGTCGATGGTGACCTCGCTCGGCTGCAGGAAGGCGATCTGCACGAGGCGCCCTTCCACCGCCAGCGCCTGGAGATTGCGCGCCACGTAGGGGCCACCCACCATGTCGAGGATCTCGTCCACGCCGCGCCCGTCGGTCAGCGCCTTCACCTCGGCCACGAAGTCCTTGGCGCGATAGTCGATGGCGGCGTCCGCGCCAAGCTTCAGGCAGAACTCGCACTTCTCCGGCGAGCCGGCGGTGGCGATGACGCGCGCGCCGGCATGGTGCGCCAGCTGGATGGCGGTGGAGCCGATGCCGCTCGACCCGCCATGGATCAGGATGGTCTCACCCGCCTTCAACCGTCCACGGGTGAAGACGTTGTCGTAGACGGTGTAGTAGTTTTCCGGCAGCCCGGCGGCCTCAAGCAGGGACAGCGGCTTGGGAATGGGGAGGCAAAGCGGCGCTTCCGCAACGCAATACTCGGCATAGCCGCCCGAAATCACCAGGGCGCAGACTTCGTCGCCGACCTTCGGGGACTCAACACCCTCACCGAGCGCGATGACACGACCGGCGATTTCGAGCCCCGGAACTTCGGTCGCACCAGGGGGCGGAGGATAATTGCCGGCGCGCTGGAGGCAGTCGGGGCGATTGACGCCCGCGGCCACCACCTCCACCAGCACCTGGCCCGGCCCCGGGCGCGGCACTGGCGCGGTCTCGATGGCGATGACCTCCGGTCCGCCGGCACCGGTGAAGCGCGCCTGGCGCATAAAATCAGGAACTTCAACCATTGGCATTTCTCCCTGAAGCACGCTCCGACCAGCCCGCAGCGCAAGCGGATCGGACGACATGCTCTCTTTTCTCGCGTTCAGAGCCTTCCGCGCGGCGTCTTGCCAGCGCCTCGTCGCGGCGGCCACCTCGATGCGGGGAAAACTACAGAAGTCCTACTTGTCAGGCAACTTGGTTATCTGCATTATCCGCAGCGTCAAACGGGGCGGCACTGCCGACCCCATCGCCAATGGGCGCTCAAAAATCGTGCCCGAATAACGGGTTGCAAGAGCCGGCCTGAGACGCGCCGGACGAGGGAGGAGCCGATGAAGAGTTTCGCGCGGGCGGCGTTGGCCGCTGCACTGCTTGTTGCCGCCTCCCCCTTCGCGGGTCCTGCGGCGGCCCAGGGCACCATCAAGTTCGGCGCCCTCTATCCCTTCTCCGGCGGCCTCGCCTTGCTCGGCGATGAGAGCTTCCGCGGCTTCGAGCTGGCGGTGGAGGAGCGCAACGCGGCCGGCGGCATCGACGGCAAGAAGATCGAGTTCATCAAGGGCGACGCGGTCGATCCCAACCAGGCGGTGGGCGAGGCGCGGCGCCTGACCTCGGTGGACAAGGTCTCGGCCATCTTCGGCACCTATTCCTCGTCCCTGTCGCTGGCGGCGACGCAGGTGACCGAGCTTGCCGGCATCCCCTATTTCGAGCTTGGCGCGGTGTCCGATCCCATCACCGAGCGCGGCTTCAAATACGTCTACCGCACCAATGCCACGGCGCGTGACTTCGCCAACCGCATGGTGGATTCGGTGATCGAGGCCATCGCCCCGGCGCTGGGCGCGAAGCCCGCCGACCTGAAGGTGGGCATCATCCACGAGGACAGCCTCTACGGCCAGACGGTCTCCGGCTATCAGAAGACCCGCGCCAAGGAAATGGGCCTCAACGTGGTGGAAACACTGCCCTATTCGGCCAAGTCCGTGGACCTGACCCCGGTCATCCTGCGCCTCAAGTCCGCGGGCGTGGACGTGGTGCTGCAGACCTCCTACCAGAACGACACCGTGCTGTTCTTCCGCCAGATGAAGGACCAGGGCTACAAGCCCAAGGCGGTGATGGGCGCCGGCGGCGGCTATTCCACCCGTGACACCATGATGGCGGTGGGCGCGGAGAACATGGAAGGCGCCCTCGACGTGGACTTCACCCAGTATAACACGAACCCCAAGGCCGCCCCCGGCCTCACGGAATTCGTGGGCAAGTACAAGGCGAAGTACGGCATCGACCCCCGTTCCGGCCATTCGCTCGCCAACTACATGGGCGCCAAGGTGTTCTTCGATGCCATCGCGGCCGCCAAGAGCACGGACGCCGACAAGGTGCGGGCCGCCGTGATGAAGGTGGACATCCCCGTGGGCGAAACCGCCACCGGCTGGGGTGCCAAGTTCTCCGAGCAGGGCCAGAACACCCGCGCCAAGCCGTTCCTGATGCAGTGGCAGGGCGGCAACCTCGTCACCGTGTTCCCCGAGGCGGCGGCGGTGGCCAAGATGAAGGTCGGCGTCGGCTCCAACTGATCATCGGGAATGCTTTCCTCAGGCGGATCGGGTTCCGCTTCGTCTGAACAGCTTCTCGATTGCCTGCGGCGCCCCTGACCGGCCGCCGCGCAGCCCCCGCGCGATCTGGCCTCGCGCGGGGGCGGCATCCACAAGGTTCATTCCCCAAGCCATCCACCCCAAGACATCCACCCCATGTCCGGCCTCGTGCCGAAAGACCCTGCGGACTACTGGAGCGGAGCGCCATGGACGTTCTCATTCAGCTGGTGCTCAACGGCATCCTGCTTGGCAGCATGTATGCCATCATCAGCGTTGGCCTCACTCTCATCTTCGGCATCGTCCGGGTGGTCAACTTCGCCCATGGCGAGTTCCTGATGGTGGGCATGTATGCCGCCTACCTGCTCGCCGCGAAGTTCGGCCTGCATCCCTATGCGTCCGCCGTGCCGGTGGTGCTGCTGCTGTTCGCCCTCGGCGCGCTGGTGCAGCGGTTCATCATCCAGCCGCTGCTCTCCGCCGACGAGCACATCCAGATCTTCGCCACGGTCGGCCTGTCCACCGCACTGGTGAACCTGGCGCTGCTGCTGTTCGGCGCCGATCTTTACTCGGTGCCCCCCTCCACGGCCCAGGGCTCGGTTCAGGTCGCCGGCTTCACTTTGGTGAAGGGGCAGATCGTGATGTTCGTCTGCGCCCTGGCGCTGGTGGCGGGGCTCCACCTGTTCATGCAGTCCACCGCGCTGGGGCGCGCCATCCGCGCCACGGCGCAGAACCGCAACGCGGCGCTGCTGATGGGCGTGAAGGTGGACAAGATCTACGTCATCGCCTTCGGCATGGGCGCGGCCTGCGTGGGCCTCGCCAGCGCGCTGGTGATGCCGCTTTACCCGGTGACGCCCACCATCGGCACCTATTTCGTGCTCACCGCCTTCGTGGTGGTGGTGCTGGGCGGCATGCGCTCCATGTACGGCGCCTTCTTCGGGGCCATGATCATCGGCCTCGTGGACAGCCTCTCCGGTTACTACATCGCGCCCGACCTGAAAGAAGTCGTCTACTTCGCGCTGTTCCTCCTGATCCTCATCTTCAAGCCGACGGGCCTGTTCGGCCTCGGTCGCGGCACGGAGTGACCCGATGAGCCTTCACGACTCCTCGCTCAAGGACTCCCGGACCGCCCCGGCCGCCCCCGGCGGGCTCTCCGTCCTGTCGCGGCTCACCGATCCGCGGGTCTATTGCGCGCTGATCGCCCTGTCGCTGCTGGTCATCATCCCGGCCTGGTCGGGCTCCACCTTCATGGTGCATGTGTTCGTCACCATCTGCGTGTTCGGCGCGCTCTCGACCGCCTGGAACATCCTCGGCGGGTATGCCGGGCAGCTGTCGCTGGGCCACACGGTGTTCTACGGGCTGGGCGGCTATACGGCGGCGCTGCTCTTGACCCATTTCGGCCTCTCGCCGTGGATCGGCATGATCGCCGGCGCGGCACTGGCGGCCCTCGTGAGCCTCGGCATCGGCTATCCCTGCTTCCGCCTGCGCGGGCCGTTCTTCTCGCTCGCCACCATCGCCTTCCTGGAGGTGGTGCGGCTGTTGTCCATCCACTTCAACGGGGTCACCGGCGGCTCAGCCGGCCTCGTGGTGCCGCTGCAGATCGGCTGGCCGTGGATGATCTTCCGCGACAAGATCAACTATCTCTACATCGCATTCGGTCTTCTGGTGCTCTGCCTGGCGGTGTCCTACGCGATCCGCCATTCCCGCCTCGGCTATTCGCTCACCGCTGTGCGCGAGCGTGACAGCGCGGCCCAGGCGGCGGGCATCAACATCAACGGCGTCAAGCTCTGGGCCATGGCGATCTCGGCGGCGCTCACCGCATTGGTGGGCACGTTCCACGCCATGTACATGACCTTCCTGGAGCCCGCGACGCTGTTCTCCCTCGCCACCGCCATCGAGATCGCCATGTTTGCCCTGATAGGCGGCCTCGGGACGGTGGCGGGGCCCCTGCTCGGCACGGTGCTGGTGGTTCCGCTCGCGGAACTCGCCCGCGGCTGGCTCGGGGCCTCGGCCAATGGCCTGCACGGCTTCGTCTATGGGTCCGTGCTGGTCATCATCACCCTGACCCTGCCGGGCGGGCTTGTCGGCACCTTCGGCCCGTTCGTGGTGCGCCTCATCGACAGGCTGCCCGGCGGCGGGCGGACCCGCGCGGACGTGGTCGCGCCCGCCACCAAGATCATCACCGGCACCCCCGGCGAGGTGGTGCTGAAGGCGCAGAACCTCGTCAAGCGCTTCGGCGGGCTGACCGCCACCGACAACGTCTCCCTCACCCTGAAGCGGGGCGAGATCCTCGGCGTGATCGGCCCCAACGGCGCCGGCAAGACCACCGTCTTCGCCCAGCTCTCGGGCTTCCTCACGCCCAATGCCGGCACCATCGAGATCCTCGGCCCCGACGGCAAGTGGCATCAGCCCAGCGCGCCGGATGCCTTCGCCCGGCTCGGCATCGGCCGTACCTTCCAGATCGTCCAGCCCTTCGGCAAGCTCTCCGTGCTGGAGAACATCATGATCGGCGCCTTCCTGCGGCATCGCTCGGTGGACGATGCCCGCGCCGTCGCCCTGCGGGTGGCCAAGCTCATGGGCCTCGACGACGTGAAGGACGTGGAGGCGGGCACCCTGCCCATCGGCGGCCTGAAGCGGCTGGAGGTGGCGCGGACGCTGGCCACCGAGCCCACTATCCTGCTGCTCGACGAGGTGATGGCCGGCCAGAGCCAGTCCGACACCCTGAAGATGGTGGAGCTGATCCGCGCCATCCGCGACACCGGCGTCACCGTGATCGCCATCGAGCACAACATGCAGGCCATCATGAGCCTGTCCGACCGCATCGTGGTGATCGACAGCGGCAAGGTGATCGCCGAAGGCAAGCCCGACGCCGTGGTGCGCGAGCGACGGGTGATCGAGGCCTATCTCGGAGAGGATTTCGTCGATGCTCAAGGTCTCTGAGATCACCGCCGGCTACGGCCGCACCGTCATCCTGCAGGACATCTCGCTGAGGGTGGGGCGCGGCGAGGTGGTGACCATCATCGGCTCCAACGGCGCCGGCAAGACGACGCTGCTGCGCGCCATATCCGGCCTCGTGAAGCCCACCGCCGGCAGCATCGAGTTCGACGGCCAGCGCATCGACCGCATGCCGCCGGACGAGATCGTGGGCTCAGGCCTCATCATGGTGCCGGAAGCCCGCCAGTTGTTCCCGGTGATGAGCGTGCGCGACAACGTGCTGATGGGCGGTTACCACCCCAAGGTCCGCGCCGGCATGGCCGCGCGCTTCGACGAGGTGCTGGACATCTTTCCCCGCGTGCGCGAGCGCCTCGACCAGATGGCCGGCTCCCTCTCCGGCGGCGAGCAGCAGATGGTGGCCATCGCCCGCGGGCTGATGGCAAAGCCCAAGCTGCTGATGCTGGACGAGCCCTCGCTGGGCCTTGCCCCCATCATCGTGCAGCAGATGTTCGACGTCATCGACCGCATCTGCAAGAGCGGCACCACCGTGCTGCTGGTGGAGCAGAAGGCGTTCCACGCCCTGAAGATCGCCGACCGCGCCTATGTGATCGAGAACGGCCAGATCGCCCTCGAGAACACCGGCATCGGCCTTTTGTCCGACCCGCACATCAAGACCGCCTATCTCGGCATCTGAGCCCCGGATCTGCCCCCATGACCACGCCCCAGCCCACCCCCGAGATCACCGGCTTGACCCGCGTCTACGGCATCCTCGCGGACCCCATCCACCACGTGAAGACGCCGCAGATGCTCAATGCGCTGATGGCGCGCGAGGGTGTGGACGGGGTGATGGTGCCGTTCCACGTCGCCCCGGACGAGCTTGCCACCCTGGTGGCTGGCCTCAGGGCCATGAAGAGCCTCGGCGGCTTCGTGGTCACCGTGCCCCACAAGACCGCCATCGTGGACCTGTGCGACGCCGTCTCCGACAGCGCCCGCCGCATCGGCGCTGTGAACACCGTGCGCCGCGAGGCCGATGGCCGGTTGATCGGCGAGATGTTGGACGGCAAGGGCTTCGTCGGCGGCCTGCTGGCGGCGGGCATCGATCCCAAGGGCAGGAGCGTCTATCTCGCCGGCGCCGGCGGGGCGGCCAACGCCATCGCCTTCGCCTTCGTGGAGGCCGGCGTCTCCCGCCTCACCATCGCCAACCGCACCCGCGCCAAGGCGGAAGACCTCGCCGCCCGCCTCGCCGCGGCCTATCCGGCGGCGCAGGTGGAGATCGGCACGCCCGACCCCTCCGGCCACGACATCGTGGTCAATGGCACCTCCCTCGGCCTGAAGGAGGGCGATGCCCTGCCGCTTGATGCCACGCGCCTTGCCCCGGAGCAGATCGTGGCCGAGGTGATCATGCAGCCGGAGGAAACCGCCCTCCTCACCGCCGCCAAAGCCAAGGGCTGCCGCATCCATTTCGGCAAGCCCATGCTGGCCTGCCAGCTTGACCTCATGGCCGACTTCCTCGGCATGCGCGCGCTTGCGGGAGCACAAGCATGACCGGCGCCGGGACTGGCGCCCTCGCCGGCCGCTGCGCCCTGATCACCGGCGGCGCCTCGGGGCTGGGCCTTGCCATCGCGCAGGCGTTCCGGGCGGAGGGCGCATCGCTGGTGCTGCTGGACCTCGACCCCGCCGCCGAGGCGCGGGCGCAGGAGCTGGGCGAGGCTATCGCGGTCAAGGGCTCGGTGACGCGGAAGGCGGATATCGTCCGCGCCTTCGACGCTGCCGAGGCCCGCTTCGGCCCGGTGGACATCTGCCTCGCCAACGCCGGCATCTCCCAGAACGCACCCACCCTCTCGGTCACCGAGGAGGAATGGGACCGCGTCATCGCCATCAACCTCACCGGCACCTTCCTCACGGCGCAGGAGGCGGGGCGGCGCATGATCGCCCAGGGCGGCGGTTCCCTGCTGCTCATGGCCTCCATGTATGGCGTGGTGGCCGCGCCCGAGCGCATCGGCTATTGCGCCTCCAAGGCCGGCGTCGCCATGATGGCCAAGGCGCTCGCCTGCGAATGGGCGCGGGACAAGGTGCGGGTGAATGCCATCGCCCCCGGCTATGTGCGCACCGCCTTGCTGGACGACCTCGCCGCCCACGGCCGCCTCGACCTCGACCGCCTGAAGGCCCGCACCCCCATGGGCCGGCTGGTGGAGGCGGACGAAGTGGCGCGCATGGCGGTGTTTCTCGCCTCCGACGCCTCAAGCGCCGTCACCGGGCAGGTGATGGGCGTGGACGGCGGCTGGACCGCCTACGGCTATGTGTGACGGCGCGCCGTGTCCCGGCTTTCCACGGCAAGGACACGGCCTTTGCGGGAGAAAGGGGCTTGCGGCGCGCGGCCAACGGATGCATCCGCTTCGCCACCGCGCGGGCGGGGCCATCCGGCTGAAGCCCGCACCCGTTTCATGCCAGATGTCTTGAGGGCTGCCTCATGAGCGCCGATCTTGTTTCCCGCCTTGCCGCCATTCTCGGCCCCTCCGGCCTCCTCGCCGACGAGGCCGACATGGCCTCCTATGCCATCGACTGGCGCCGCCTGTTTCCCGGTCGCCCGCTGTGCGTCGCCCGCCCCGCCTCCACCGCCGAGGTGGCCGAGGTGGTGAAGGCCTGCCGCGCGGCCGGCGCCGCCATCGTGCCCCAGGGCGGCAATACCGGCCTTGCCGGCGGCGCGGTGCCGGACGCCTCGGGCGCCCAGGTGGTGCTCTCCCTCACCCGCATGAACAAGGTGCGCGCGGTGGACCCGGTGGGCCTCACCATCTCGGCCGATGCCGGCTGCATCCTCAAGGTGGCGCAGGACGCCGCCGCCGAGGCCGGGCGCCTCCTGCCCATAAGCCTTGCGGCAGAAGGCTCGGCGACCGTGGGCGGGGTGGTCTCCACCAATGCGGGCGGGGTCAACGTGGTGCGCTACGGCATGGCCCGCGCGCTGGTGCTCGGCCTTGAGGTGGTGCTCGCCGACGGCACCATTGTGGACATGGCCCGCCAGCTCCGCAAGGACAATGCGGGCTACGACCTGAAGCAGCTTTTCATCGGCACCGAAGGCACCCTCGGCATCGTCACCGGCGCCGTGCTGCGCCTGGTGCCCCGGCCCCGGCATACGATCACCGCCCTGCTCTCCGTGCCGAGCCCCCAAGCCGCCCTCGACTTGCTGGCGCTGGCGCAGGATGAGCTGGGCGACACCCTCTCCGCCTTCGAGCTGATGAGCGGCTATTCCTTCGACCTGCTGAAGCGACACCTCAACCTCACCCCGCCCATCGCCTCCGGCGACTGGTTCGTGCTGCTGGAGGCCGGCGCCAGCCTGTCCGGCCTGCGGGAGGCGGCGGAGGCGGCATTGGCGGCGGCGCTGGAGAACGGCACGGCGCTCGACGGCGTCATCGCCGAGACGGTCGCCCAGGCGACCCAGCTCTGGGCCTTGCGCGAGCACATTACCGATGGCGAGGCCCGCGAGGGCAAGAGCATGAAGCACGATGTCTCCGTGCCCATCGTGGATGTTCCCGCCTTCCTGGAGGCCGCCGACATCGCCATCGCCGAGGGTGCGCCGGGCGCAAAGGTCAATGCCTTCGGGCATTTGGGCGATGGCAACATCCACTACAACGTGGTGCTCGCCCCGGGCCAGGACGGCGCCGCCATCAACACCCTGGTCCACGACGTGGTGGCCCGCTTTGCCGGCTCCATTTCCGCCGAGCACGGCATCGGCCAGTACCGGGTGGACGAGCTTCTCCTGCGCCGCGCGCCGGCGGAGATCGCCCTCGCCCGCACCCTGAAGAAAGCCCTCGACCCGGACGATTTCCTGAACCCCGGAAAGGTCCTGCCGGCCGGGGGCTGACCCTCGCCCGCACAAAAAGGCAAGCTGGAACAAGGCCATGGACAGCTTCGACTATATCGTCGTGGGAGGCGGAACCGCAGGCGCGATGCTTGCGGCCCGCCTCTCGGAAGACCCCCGCCGCACCGTCCTCCTCCTGGAGGCGGGGGGCACGGACCGGGGCTTCTGGGTGCCCATTCCGGCCGGCTTCTCCAAGCTTCTGGCGGGCAGCGCCTTCAACTGGCGCTTCCACACCGAGCCGGAGGAGGCCACCTACAACCGGCCCATCGTGGTGCCGCGCGGCAAGGGGCTGGGCGGCTCAACCCTCATCAACGGCATGATCTTCGTGCGCGGCCAGCGCCAGGATTACGACGGCTGGGCGCAGCACGGCGCCACCGGATGGGGGTGGGACGAGGTGCTGCCCTATTTCAAGAAGTTCGAGACCTTCGAGGCCTCCGACGCCGACACCGCCGTGCGCGGAACCGACGGCCCCATCAACATCGTGCGCGTCGGCGAACGCCCTGTATTGTCGGAGGCTTTCATTGATGCGGCGGCGCAGGCCGGCTTCCCGCGCAACCCCGATTACAATGGAAAAGATCAGGACGGGTTCGGCTATTATCAGGTGAACCAGAAAAACGGGCGTCGATGGACCGTGGTGGACGGCTATCTGCGCCCTGCCCTGTCGCGTCCCAACCTCAAGGTGGTGACCCGCGCCCAGGCCCTCTGCCTCACCCTCGACGGCCGGCGGGTGACCGGGGTGACCTACCGGCAGGGTGGGCGGAGTGGGCGCGCGGTGGCCGCGACGGCGCGGGGCGAGGTGCTGCTGGCGGCCGGGGCGGTGCAGTCGCCCCAGCTTCTGGAGCTGTCGGGCATCGGCGATCCGGACACGCTGAGGGCCGCCGGCATCCCGCTGGTGCATGCCCTTTCAGGCGTCGGCAACAATTATCGCGACCATTTCGCCACCCGCATGAACTGGCGGGTGAAGCAGCCGGTGACCCTCAACGAGCAGACCCGCGGCCTCGCCCTCGCGCGCGCAGTTGCGCAGTATTTCCTGACGCGCAAAGGTATTCTCACGCTGGGTACCGGCCTTGCCCATGGTTTCGTGAAGACGCGGCCGGGGCTGGAGGGGCCGGATGTGCAGTATTTCTTCATGCACGCCAGCTATGCCAATGCCGCCGACCGCGCGCTCGACCGCGAGCCGGGCATGACCATCGGCGTCACCCAGTTGCGCCCGCACTCCATCGGCTCCATCCACGCCACCTCGCCGGACCCATTCACGGCCCCGGCCATCCGGCCGAATTTCCTTGCGGCGCAGGAGGATCGCGACTGCCTGGTGGAGGGCATGAAGCTCGCGCGGCGCATCGTCGAGCAGCCGGCCATGGACCCCTACCGGGCGTTCGAGATGAACCCCGGCCCGGATGTGCGCAGCGACGCGGACTTCCTGGAATTCGCCCGCCGCACCGGGCAGACCATCTACCACCCAGTCGGCACCTGCGCCATGGGCACAGGCCCTGCGGCGGTGGTGGACCCGCGCCTCAAGGTCATCGGCCTTGAGGGCCTGCGCGTGGTGGACGCCTCGGTGATGCCCACCATCGTCTCCGCCAACACGGCGGCGGCGGTGATGATGATCGCCGAGAAGGCCGCCGACATGATCCGGGCCGACGCGCGGTAGGCGACACGCCGTACCGCGCTGCCGGCTCCCTCTCCCGCTTGCGGGGGAGGGATGGGGAGGGGGCGCGGCGGCGGGACGGAGCCCCGGCGGCGGGTTGGCGGAGCGGATCTGCCCCCTCCCCGCCCCTCAAGGCACATCCCGCTGGAGGAGATCGCGTGCGCGATGGTATAAGACCCTCTTTCGCCCGTTCTCAGCCCGCCCCTTCTCAGCCATTGCGAACCTTATCCATGATCGCCACGCCGGCCCACGAGATCCCCCTGGACATCCGGCGCAAGGCGGTGGCGGTCCACGAGGCGGGGCACGCGCTGGTGGCCCTCCTCCACAAGCGGAACGTGATCGAGGCGGCCCTTCACCCGCCCCACGGCCTGAGCGGGGAAACGCGGTTCGAGGGCGCGCCCGAGCTGTTGCTGGACCTGAACATCACCGCCGACCGGCACGTCATCGAGGACGCCATCGTCATTCTCCTGGCCGGGCAGATCGCCGAAGCGCACTACTGGAAGAAGCTGGCTTCGCTCTACATCCCGCGCATCGATTCCCACCGCACCGACGACGCCGAGATCCACGCGCTGCGATCCCACTTCGCCCTGGGCCCCGAGCAAAATGCCATGCTCATGGGCTACTGCACGGACAAGGCCAGCCGCCTCGTCCTCAACGCCAACGCCCAGGCCGCCATCGACGAGATCGCGACGACCCTGTTCGACACCCTGTCCATCGGCCGGCCCGCCCTGGACGAGATCCTCGCCCGGCACGACGTGGTGGAAGGCAAGCTGAGGGTTGCGCGCCACCCTTGGGGGAGACGGGTTTAGGGGGGAGACTTCCACCGACATGATCTCAGGGTGGCTGTGAGGCAGCGCTTGAATGCACCAACAGGGGAAGTAAAATCTCGCCCTAAACGGAGATATTTATCAATCCATACAGCAGTCTTGAAAACTTAGGCGGAAAAGGGCTCAAACACGTTCAGGAGCAGTATCTCCAGGTGGCTCGCCACCATATTCTGTCCGATTTTGAGACTGTTGGGGTGGCCACACCCGTTCCGCAGCTTCAGCGCCTTTGCGAGCTCTTCCTTGACGTTCTTCCCGATGACGCCAATCGGGACTAGCCGGTCAAGAAAATCGGCTTCCCCCATGCGGGCCAAGCCGTCTTCGTTCACCGCTGGCTTCCATTTCGCATTGAAGTTTTTGGCCTCCACATTGAAAGCTGCAAGGTGATTTGCAACGACATCGCGGTAAAGAACGTCGACGGCCGCAATCCAAGACATGACGACCGCCGCCCGATACAACTTAGCCTCATGGCACTTAATTGCCTCTTCCACAAAGGCATGTGTAGTCGAGTTCTTCACCTTTGCCAGATGTTGCCGTAGATCAGCGGCGACTTGCATGGCCGCGGGGCTGACGGACGTCACGCCCAGATTGCGGAGATGATTCTTGCCGGTGTCGGTCAACTCCCACCCCAATGGGACGCGGATAGCCAGCCCGCCGCTACGGCCGAGCACATCCGAAATGTTCCATTTCTTGGGAATCCTGAAGCCGGCCTCCTCGGCTCGGCTCCGCACGTCCACGACTTTCACCGGCTGTTCGAAGGTCGCCAAGACCAGCAGAAGTTTGTCTCGAACCTGAAGCTCGCGATGCAGCCAGTCCTTTAGCCCGCCCACATCAAGCAAGTTGCGATTCCAGATCTTGAAAAGCGTCAGCAGTCAGTGAGTACACGCCATCACTGACCTGATTGAATTTGGATCCGACGAGCGTTCCGAGTGTCTTAGTGAGATTGCTCGACATGCTATCTTTATAATGCAGATTCGCTTTCTTCATCGTGTCGAGTAATTCGGCGCGTGTGAACGTCTGTTTCTTCTCAAAGATCTGCAGTGCCGCCGCCGCTGCGATAGCAAGACCTGTAGCTGATTTCCCCTTCAGATTCGTGGCGATGCTGTTGACGTGCAACATCTGCGTGGGTCCATTCGTCCTGGGCTTTGGCTGCTCGGCCGCGTGCGCTTGGGACACTGGCGCGTGTCCATCGCCCCCCTCGGCCAATACCGGAACCTTGAACAGCGTCTCGATGTGTGAGAACAGATCCTTGATGTCGGCGACAGCGAGTTCGGTCTCGCCTTCGTATTCAAATTCGACCGGCCCCGCCTTGATCCGCACTCTCGCCGCCATCTTTCGCCCCTAATGCATCGAATCAACGATGAATGTTAGAGTGGAGAGCCTTCAACTCTACTGTCAAGCCGTATGAGCGATACTAACTGGTATCGTGGCGATCGCCGCAAGCGGACCTTGCCCAGTTCGCCTAAGGCCAACACTCTAACCCATCCCACCCCCCTCCCCGTTGACATTCGCCTCCAACGGAGTCCTTTTATAAGAACAAAAGAGGAACATCATGCATGGGCGCGAGGGCATCGGGCGGCGAGGGGGCGAGGGGGTGGAGGATCCTTTGGCCGCGCTGCGGCGGCGGGTGGATGAGATCCAGCACGCCGGCGCCCCGGCGGCAGGGGCGGCGTGGGGGCGCCTGGCCCTCGGCGCGCCGCTGGATGGGGCGCTGGGCGGGGGGCTGGCGCTGGGCGCGCTGCACGAGGTGTTCGCCATCGACAAGGGCAATGGCGCCGCCGCCCTCGGCTTCGCCCTCGCCCTGGCCGCAGGCACGCGGCGGCCCATCGTGTGGGTGCGGCAGGACCTTGCCGCGCTGGAGGGCGGGGACCTCTACGGCCCCGGCTGCGCCGCCTTCGGGCTCGATCCGGCGCGGCTCATCGTGGTCCATGGGGCGGACGCCACCGACACCCTCGCCGCCGCCGAGGAGGCGTTGCGCCATGCCGCCCTCGGCCTCGTGGTGATGGAGCCCTGGGGCATGCCGTCCCGCCTCGACCTCACCGCCACGCGCCGCCTCGCGCTGAGGGCCGAGCGCTCGGGGGTGCCGGCCCTGCTGCTGCGGACGGCGGCGGAGCCCGAGCCGTCCGCCGCCGTCACCCGCTGGCTGGCCTCGGCCGCCCCCTCCGGCGCGGCGGGGGCGCCGGCCTTCTGTCTCGGGCCGCCCGCCTTCGCTCTGGAGCTGGCCCGCAACCGCGCCGGGCCCACCGGCCGCTGGATCGTGGAATGGAATGCCCATGCCCGACGCTTCACCCCGGCGCCTCGCCGCCCTGCTGCTGCCCCGCCTGCCCACCGACCGGCTGCATCGCAAGGCCCGGCACGCGCGGACGGCACGCCCGCCGTGGTCACCGGCGCCTTCGACCGCCGCGCCGGATGAAGCCCCTCCCGAGGCGCCGCAAGATGCGCCGCTGGCGGTGGTGCACACCCTCGCCAACGCCCGCCGCCTCCACGCGGTGGACGCGGCGGCGGCGCGCCTCGGCCTCCATCCGGGGCTGACATTGGCGGATGCGCAGGCCCGCGTGCCACAGCTTCGGGCGGTGGACGCGGACCTCGCGGCGGATGACGCGCTGCTCGCCGCCATCGCAGGCTGGTGCGAGCGCTGGACCCCCTTCGTGGCCCTTGCGCCGCCGTATGGCATCGTGCTCGACATCACCGGCTGCGCCCACCTTTTTGCCGGCGAGAAGGCCATGCTCGCCGCCATGGTGGCGCGCCTCACCGCCCAGGGCTTCGCGGTCCGGGGCGCGGTGGCCGGCACCGCCCGCGCGGCCCTGGCGCTGGCCCGCTGGCGCCCCGGCCTCGTGGTCGCGCCGGGGGCGGAGGGCGAGGCCGTGGCCGCCCTGCCGGTGGCGGCGCTGGGGCTCGATCCGGAGGCCGAGCGCAGCCTCGCCTATCTGGGCCTTGCCACCATCGGCGCCCTTTCGGGCAAGCCCCGGGCCGCGCTGGCCGCCCGCTTCGGCAGCCAGATCGTCAGCCGGCTGGAGGAGATCACCGGCGCCGCCGACGCCCCCATCTCCCCCCTCAATCCCCTGCCCGTCTACGTGGCGGAGCGGCGCTTCGCCGAGCCCATGGGGGACGAGGACACCGCCCGCGCCGTCCTCGCCGACCTCGCCCGCGACCTTGCCGCCGTGCTGGAGCGGCATGGGGAAGGCGGGCGGCGCTTTGCGGCGGCCTTTTTCCGCAGCGACGGCGCCGTGCGGCGGGTGGAGGCCGGCACCGCCGCCCCCCTGCGCGATGCCGCCCGCCTTGCCGGCCTGTTCCGCGAGCGGCTCGCGGCGCTGGCCGATCCGCTGGATCCCGGCTTCGGCTATGACGTGATCCGCCTGTCGGTCACCGCCTGCGAACCGCTGAAGGCCACCCAGGCCGCCTTCGGCGCGGCCCCGGCGGAGGCGGCCTTGTCCGAACTGGTGGATGTGCTGTCCGCCCGCCTCGGCGCGCGCCGGGTGATGTGCCTTCAGCCCCAGAACAGCCATGTGCCCGAGCGGGCGGCGCAAAGCGGGCCGGCGCAGAAATTCTGGGCCGTGGCCGGCCTTGCCGCCTGGCCCGCGCCGGCAGCGGAGGGCGCGCCTTTGCCCCGCCCGCCGGCCCTGTTCCCCCGCCCCGAGCCGGTGGAGACCCTGGCTGAGGTGCCCGACGGCCCGCCGTTGCGCTTCCGCTGGCGGCGCGTGCTGCACGAGGTGGTGCGCGCCGAGGGGCCGGAGCGCATCGCCGCCGAATGGTGGACCGGGGCGGAGGCGCTCACCCGCGATTATTTCCGCGTGGAGGACAGGCAAGGCCGCCGCTTCTGGCTCTATCGCGCCGGCACCTACGGGCGGGAGACCGCCGAGCCGCGCTGGTTCCTGCACGGGCTGTTCCCATGAAAGCCCTCGCGCCAGTCGTGGCCCCGGCCTATGCGGAGCTGGCCGCCGCCTCCCATTTCTCCTTCCTGCGCGGGGCGAGCGCGCCGGCGCGGCTGGTGGAGGTGGCGGTCCGCCTCGGCCTCAGCGGCCTCGGCATCGCCGACCGCAACACGCTCGCCGGCGTGGTGCGGGCCTATAGCGCGCTGGAAGAGCTGCGCCGCCTCGATGACGATGACAGCGCCGGAGATGAAGACGAGGCGGAAACCCGCGCCGCCAAGAGCCGCCTCGCAACGCGGGCCCGCGCCTTCCGCCTCGCCACGGGCGCGCGCCTCGTCTTCTGCGACGACACGCCGGACATCCTCGCCTATCCGGCGGACCGCGCCGGCTGGGGGCGGCTGTGCCGGCTGCTCACCACCGGCAACCGCCGGGCGAAGAAGGGCGAATGCCACCTCGCCCGCGACGACCTTCTCTCCGATCCCGGCGGCCTGCTGCTGGTGGTCATGCCCGGGCCGGGGGTGGATGGACTGGCGGAGCGCCTTGCCCCCACACTCGCCCGCCTCAAGGAGGCCGCCCCCGGCGCGGTATGGCTTGGCGCCGACATGCCGTTTTCCGGCGACGACCGGCGCCGCCTCGCCGCACTGAAGGGGCTGGCCGGGACCCATGGGGTGCCGCTGCTCGCGATCAACGACGTGCTGTGCGCCACGCCGCGGGAGCGCGACCTGCAGGACACCCTCACCTGCATCCGCGAGGGCACCACCATTTCCGAGGCCGGCCGCCGATTGCAGGCCAATGCCGAGCGGCACCTGAAGCCCGCCGCCGAAATGGCGCGCCTGTTCAAGGACGCGCCCGAGGCCATCGCGGAGAGCGGCCACCTGCTCGCCCGCATGGACTTCAGCGTGGGCGAGCTGAAATACGAATATCCACAGGAGCCGGTGCCCCCCGGCTGGACCCCGCAGGGCTGGCTGGAAGAGCTGACCTGGCGCTGCGCGCGGGTTCGGTATCCCGATGGCATCACGCCCAAGGTGGAACAGCTTTTGGCGGACGAGCTGGCCCTCATCGGCCAGCTTGAATACGCGCCCTATTTCCTCACCATCCACGACATCGTCCGCTTCGCCGAGAGCCGGGGCATCCTGTGCCAGGGGCGCGGGTCGGCGGCCAATTCCGCGGTGTGCTACGTGCTCGGCATCACCGCCGTGGACCCGGCCGACAACGACCTGCTGTTCGCCCGCTTCATCTCCACCGAGCGGCGCGAGCCCCCCGACATCGACGTGGATTTCGAGCACGAGCGGCGCGAGGAGGTGATCCAGCACATCTACGAGAAATACGGCCGCCACCGCGCCGGCATCGTCGCCACCGTCATCCATTATCGCCCGCGCAGCGCCATCCGCGACGTGGGCAAGGCGCTGGGCCTCACCGAGGACATCACCGCCCGCCTCGCCTCCACCCAGTGGGGCAGTTGGGGTCGCGACATCGCCGCCAGCCAGATCCGCGAGGCCGGGCTCGACCCGGAAAATCCGCTCATCCGCCGGGCGGTGGAGCTGGCCGGCCGCCTCATGGGGGCGCCGCGCCACCTGTCCCAGCATGTGGGCGGCTTCGTGCTGGCGCGCGGGCGCCTCGACGAGACCGTGCCCATCGGCAACGCCGCCATGGCGGACCGCACCTTCATCGAATGGGACAAGGACGACATCGACGTGCTCGGCCTGATGAAGGTGGATGTGCTGGCGCTGGGCATGCTCACCTGCATCCGCAAGGCCCTCGACCTCATGCGCGACCACGAGGGCATCGACTTCGGCCTTGCCGACGTGCCGGGCGAGCAGAAGGATGTCTACGCCATGCTCGCGCGCGGGGATTCCATCGGCGTGTTCCAGGTGGAGAGCCGGGCCCAGATCAACATGCTGCCGCGCCTGCGGCCGCAAAAGTTCTACGACCTCGTCATCCAGGTGGCCATCGTGCGGCCCGGCCCGATCCAGGGCGACATGGTCCATCCCTACCTGCGCCGCCGCAACGGGCAGGAGAAGGTGGACTACCCCTCCCCCGCGCCGCAGCACGGGCCGTCGGACGAATTGCGCCAGGTGCTGGAGAAGACCCTGGGCGTGCCTTTGTTCCAGGAGCAGGCCATGAAGCTTGCCATGGTGGCGGCCCGCTTCTCGGATGCGGAGGCCAACCGCCTGCGCCGGGCCATGGCCACCTTCCGCAATCTCGGCACCATCCACGAATTCGAGGCGCTGATGGTGGAGCGCATGGTGGCGCGCGGCTATGAGCGCGATTTCGCCCAGCGCTGCTTCGAGCAGATCAAGGGCTTCGGCAGCTACGGCTTTCCCGAAAGCCATGCCGCCTCCTTCGCCAAGCTGGTCTACATCTCGTCCTTCATCAAGTGCCGGCACCCGGCGGTGTTCGCCTGCGCCCTGCTCAACGCCCAGCCCATGGGCTTCTACGCCCCCGCCCAGATCGTACGCGACGCCCGCGAGCATGCCGTGGAGGTGCGCGCCGTCGATATCAACCACAGCCACCACGACAACACGCTGGAGCGCCGCGCCGACGGGGCGCTGGCCCTGCGCCTCGGCTTCCGGCAGGTGGACGGCTTCCATGAGGAGTGGGGCAAGCGCCTCGTCGCCGCACGGGGGGCAGGTTTTTCCAGCGTCGAAGTGCTGGCCCGCCGCGCCCGCCTGCCCACCCGCGCGGTGAAGCTGCTGGCGGATGCGGACGGGTTCCGCTCCCTCGGGCTCGACCGGCGCGCGGCCCTGTGGCACGCCCGCCGCCTGCCCGACGACGACGCCCTGCCCTTGTTCGCCGCCGCGGACGCCCGCGAGCTGGGGGAAGAGGAAGAGGTCCTCCTGCCGGACATGGCCCGCGCCGAGCACATCGTCGCCGATTACCAGACCGTGCGGCTCTCCCTGAAGGGACACCCCATGGGCGAGCTGCGCGATCATTTCCGGGCCGGGCGCGTCCTCTCCTGCGCCGAGACGGCGGCGCTGAAGGACGGCGCCTTCGCCCGCACCGCCGGGGTGGTGCTGGTGCGCCAGCGGCCGGGCAACGGCAAGGCCATCTTCATCACCCTGGAGGACGAAACCGGCATCACCAACATCGTGCTGTGGGCGCGCACCCTGGAGCGCTTCCGCCGCGCCGTGATGGGATCGCGCCTGCTGCTGGTGGAAGGGCGGGTGCAGAAGAGCCCGGAGGGGGTGGTGCACCTGATGGCCGAGCGCCTCTTCGACCGCACCGCCGACCTTGCCCTGCTCTCCCGCGTGCGCGAGCCGCAGATGGAGCCGTCCCGGGCCGACGCATTCGCCCACCCCCAGCCTCCGCGCCAGCATCCGCGGGACGTGCGGGTGCTGCCGAAATCGCGGGATTTTCATTGAGGGGGCGAGGATTGAGGGGGCGGGATGGACGGGGACAGCTTTGGAACAAGGCCGTGCGGCGCTCCTTCTCCCCTGCGGGAGAGGGGGCGAGGGGCCGCGCATGGGCCTCGGCTTGGAGGCAGCGGCGACGGAACCAGGCACCATCACCGGTATCCCGCCCCGTCGGCGGTCGGAATAAAGTGCCGTTTCGGCGGAAAAGGACGCCCCCGACGGCTGCACTTCACGATTTATCCACAAAAACGCGTGAGGCTGTAGCCTGATGGAATTACAGCTGGGAAGCCGCCACCGTGAAGCCGCTCCTGATCGTTTCTGGTATTCTAGTCGCGAGCGCCGTTGGCGCAGGCGTGGCGATCTCCCCCATGCTCACGTCCGCCTCGGCCGTGAGGGACGATGGACCTGCCACCACGCAGTCCATCTCCCAAAATGCCCCCGGCGGGCAGGGAAAGGGCGCGCCAGGCAAGGGCGCGCCGGGCAACGCCGCGCAGGCTGAGGCCGTGGCGCCGGCGCCCGCACCGGCTCCCCCGCCGGTCGTGACCCCGCGCAAGAACTACACCTACAAGTCGTTCAACGTGGATGGCAATTACATTGCCATGACGTTCGACGACGGCCCCAGCCCGGAGACGACGCCGCAATTGCTTACCATGCTCAAGGAACGCGGCATCAAGGCCACCTTCTTCGTGCTTGGCAACATGGTGGCCAAGCACCCGGAAGTGCTCAAGATGATCGCCGACGAAGGCCACGAGATCGGCAGCCATTCCTGGAGCCATCCGCAGCTGACACGCATCAGCCAGGCGGCGGTGGACAAGGAACTGGGCAATACGTCCGAGGCCATCTTCCAGGTCACCGGCAAGCGGCCCATGTATCTGCGCCCGCCCTACGGCTCCATGAAGCCGGCCCTGCGCACCTATATCGAGGACAAGTTCGGCCTCACCATCGTCAACTGGTCGGTGGACCCGAACGACTGGAAATTCCGCGACAGCCAGAAGGTCCATGACGCCATCATGGCGCAGGCGGCACCGGGGGCCATCGTGCTGTCGCACGACATCTATCCCACCACGGTGGCGGCCATGCCGCGCATCCTCGATGAGCTGATCGCCAAGGGCTACAAGTTCGGCACCCTGTCCGACCTCGTCGCCATGGACAAGTCGCCGAAGGTGCAGCTCGTCGCCGCCCTGCCCAACGGCAAGCCGCAGCAGGCCCAGCAGAAGCCCCAGAAGCCGAAGCCGGCGACGGCTTCCGCCAAGCCGGATGCCAAGCCCGCCAAGCCGGCGGCCAGCGCCGCCCCGCCGCAGCGCGCCGGCGGCGTCTACTGAGGCAGCCTCCCCCTTTTCAGGACCCGAGCCCGTTCCCCCCGGAACGGGCTCTTTTCATTTGTGCGTGTGGCCAGGCACCGGCCAGGTTGAAACGATTTGATCGCTCCCGCCGGTGCTCCTACAAAGGCAAAAAGCAAGTTGCGCCGACGGTCGACGCCGGTGTCGCAGACAGGGAGCAGGCCCATGACCAGCACCGCAGAAACGCCAACGACCACCGGGCGCGCCGGCGTCGTGGGGCTCGGCTCCATGGGATTCGGCATGGCGCAATCCCTGTTGCGGGCGGGGATCGATGTGACCGGTTGCGACGTGGGCCAGGAGGCTGTCGCCCGCTTCGTGGCCCAGGGCGGGCGCGGCGCCGCATCTCCGGCCAAAGTGGCCGAGGGCGCCGACATGGTGGTGAGCGTGGTGGTGAATGCCGCGCAGACCGAGGCCATCCTGTTCGGCCCCGAGGGCGTCGCCCAGAGCCTGCCGGAAAGCGCGGTCTTCATCTCCTGCGCCACCATGGACCCGGACGTGGCCCGCGCCCTTGCCGCGCGGCTCGAAGCCACGGGGCGGCATTATCTCGACGCCCCCATCTCGGGCGGCGCCCAGCGCGCGGCGGAAGGCGCGCTCACCATCCTCGCCTCCGGCAGCCCGGCCGCTTTTGCCAAGGCGCGGCCGGCGCTCGATGCCATGGCGGCGAAGCTTTACACCCTCGGCGATGCGCCGGGGGCGGGCGCAGCCTTCAAGATGATCAACCAGCTGCTCGCCGGCGTGCACATCGCGGCGGCCTGCGAGGCCATGGCGTTCGCCGCGCGGCAGGGGCTCGACCTGAAGAAGGTGTATGAGGTGATCACCGCATCCGCCGGCAACAGCTGGATGTTCGAGAACCGCATGCCCCACGTGCTCTCCGGCGACTACAGCCCCAGGAGCGCGGTGGACATCTTCGTGAAGGACCTCGGCATCGTCCAGGACATGGCCCGCAGTGCCAAGTTCCCGGTGCCGGTCTCCGCCGCCGCGCTGCAGATGTTCATCGCCGCGTCCGCCTCCGGCATGGGACGCGACGACGACGCCTCGGTGGCGCGGCTCTATGCCCAGATCACCGGAACGAAGCTGCCGGGCGCCTGACGGAGAGCGCTCGACCGGCCGGCGCTCCCGGCCCGCTCCCGCTTTCCTCTTGCGCCCGTTACATTTTGTCATCCATCGTCACGCGCCCGGCATGCTGCCGCAATCCGGGACCGTCAGACTCGCACCGTTCCGCTGTCGTCCGGAGCGGCCCCCTTCGGGCAAATCGGATACCGTTCGCGTGACGGACAGGCGATAGACAAGGCCATACGGCCATTCCCGAGGTCCCCATGGGCGCGGGGAATGCGCCCGATCAGGAGAACCATCATGTCCCGTGCCGCTCTTGCCACGATGCTTGCCGTACCGCTGGTGGCGTTCGGTCTCTCCCTGGGCCTCGCCTCGGGCGCCCGGGCACAGACCGCCGAGCAGCTCACCGCCCTGCGCACCGCCTGCGAGGCCGACGTGAAGAAGCTGTGCGCGGGCATCCAGCCGGGTGGCGGACGCCTTGTCCAATGCCTCAAGGAGCACAAGGACGAGGTGACGCCGCCCTGCCAGGCGAGCCTCGGCGCGCTGGCCGCCAGCCTGCGCAAGCAATAGCCGCGTTCGGGCGGTTGCGGGCTCAGGCCACGGCCAGAAGGCTCGCATTGCCGCCCGCCGCCGCCGTGTTCACGCTCAGCGAGACTTCTTCCAGCAGCAGGTGCACCGGATAGGCGCAGGGCGAGGCCGCAACCTCGTCCGGCGTCGCCCCATGGAGCGGCACGATCGGCCCCGGCAGCGCCGCGAGGCGCTGCGCCACGGCCACGAGCCTTGCCCCCTCCCCTTCCGCCAGTGCCGCCGCGAACGGGCCGTCCTCCCCATCCCTGCAGATGCGCGCCGCCGCCGCCGGCGGCAGATCCCCGAGCTGGTGCAAGAGCCCCGCCTCGGCCTCGATCACCGCCCGGTTGCCGGTGGCCAGCGCCGCGCCGATCTGGCGCATCAGCCCCCTCTGCGTTGTCGGGAGCAGCAGCAGCGTGCCGCGCGGGCGCAGCCGCCAGCTGTTGCGCTCGCCCACCGGGCCGGGCAGGTCCAGGATGAGGCCAAGCGGCACGGCTTTCGCCAGCGACCGCACCGCCGCCCCATCGTCCGCAAGCCCGCGCCGCTCCAGCCAGTCGGCGAAGGCCAGAGCCGCGCCGTCCGGCGTGCCCCCGCCCAGCGCGAAGGCCGGCCCCGTCACCAGCCGGCTGAGATAAAGCGGCCCGCCCGCCTTCGGCCCGGTGCCGGACAGGCCGCGCCCGCCGAACGGCTGCCCCCCCACCACCGCGCCGATCATGGTGCGGTTCACATAGAGGTTGCCGGCCTCCACGCTCCCCGTCACCACGGCGATGGTTTCGTCCAGCCGCGTGTGCAGGCCGAAGGTGAGGCCGTAGCCGGTGGCGTTGATGGCATCGACCAGGCGGGCAAGATCCGCCCGCCGCCAGCGCAGCACATGCAGCACCGGGCCGAACACTTCTGCCGTGAGGTCGGCCATGGATGAAATCTCGATCAGCGTCGGCGCCACGAAGGTGCCGTTCGCCGCCTCCGCCGGCAAAGGCAGGCGATGGACGCGAAAGCCCCGCGCCGCCATGGCGGCCACATGGGCCTCGATGCCCGCCTGCGCCTCGGGCGTGATGACCGGTCCCACATCCACGGACAGGCGGTCGGTGCGGCCGATCTCCAGCTCCGCCATGGCGCCCTTCAGCATGGCGAGCATGGGGGCCGCCACCTCCTCCTGCAGGCACAGCACGCGCAGGGCCGAGCAGCGCTGGCCGGCGCTGTCGAAGGCCGAGGCGAGCACGTCCGCTACCACCTGCTCCGGCAAAGCGGAACTGTCCACGATCATGGCGTTCTGGCCGCCGGTCTCGGCGATGAGCGGCACCGGCTTGCCCTGCGCTGAAAGGCGTTGGGCGAGCCCCCAGGCAATCCGGCGCGCCACGTCCGTGGAGCCGGTGAACAGGACGCCCGCCACCTCCGGAGCCTCCACCAGCGCGGCGCCCACCGTCCCGTCGCCGGGCAGCAGTTGGAGCACGTCCTGCGGGATGCCGGCGGCATGCAGCAGGCGCACCGCCTCGGCGGCGATGAGCGGTGTTTCTTCCGCCGGCTTGGCCAGCACGGGATTGCCGGCCGCCAGCGCCGCCGCCACCTGCCCGGTGAAGATGGCGAGGGGGAAGTTCCACGGGCTGATGCAGGCCACCGGCCCCAGCGGGCGATGGTCGCGGGTGAGGCGGGCCGTGGCCTCGTCTGCGTAATAGCGCAGGAAGTCCACCGCCTCGCGCACCTCCGCCACCGCATTGGCGGCGGACTTGCCGGCCTCGCGCATGATGAGGCCGAGAAGATGCGGCATCTGCGCTTCCAGCATGTCGGCGGCCACGCGCAGCACTGCGGCCCGCTCGGACGGCAAGCGTGCCGCCCAGCCGGGCACCGCGCCGGCAGCCACGGCCACCGCCCGCGCCACATCCTCCGCGCCGGCTTCGCGCACCTCGCCGACGCGATCGCCATGGTCGCCCGGATTGAGGATCGCCCGCGCCGGCCCGCCGCCGCCCGCCGGCCCCGCCCGCCATGGGGTCGCGCGGCCCGCGGCGAGGGTCTGGCCGAGGGTCGCCAGCGTTCCGTCGCTCGCAAGGTCGAGACCCCACGCATTGGCCCGCGTTCCATACAGATCGCGCGGGGCGGCGATGGCCGGGCTGGGAGCGCCGGAGTCCGGCATGGCCGCCACGACCTCGGCCGGATCGGCGATCAGCTCGGCCAGCGGCACGCTGTCATCGGCGAGGCGGTGGACGAAGGAGGAATTGGCGCCGTTCTCCAGCAGCCGCCGCACCAGATAGGCGAGCAGCGTCTCGTGGGTGCCCACCGGCGCATAGATGCGGCACGGCCGGCCGAGCGGCCCCACCACCTCCTCGTACAAAGCTTCGCCCATGCCGTGGAGGCACTGGAACTCGTAGTCGCCCGCGCGGAAATCCGGCCCCGCCAGCTCGTAGATGGCGGCCAGAGTCTGGGCATTGTGGGTGGCGAACTGGGGGAAGACCGCATCGCGCGCGGCGAGCAGCTTGCGGGCGCAGGCGATGAAGCACAGGTCGGTGTGCACCTTGCGTGTGAAGACGGGGAAATCCGCCACCCCGTCCACCTGCGCGCGCTTGATCTCCGCATCCCAATAGGCGCCCTTCACCAGCCGCACCATGATGCGCCGGCCGGTGCGGCGGGCGAGATCGATGAGGACATCGAGCACCGCCGGGCAGCGCTTGCCATAGGCCTGCACCACGAAGCCGATGCCGTTCCACCCCGCAAGGCCGGGATGGGCGGCAAGCGCTTCCAGCAGGTCGAGGGAGAGTTCGAGGCGGTCCTGCTCCTCCGCGTCGATGTTGAGGCCGATGTCGTGGCGCCGCGCCTGCAACGCGAGGGAAATGAGGCGCGGCAAAAGCTCCGCCATCACCCGCCCGGCCTTGGCGCGGGCATAGCGCGGATGCAGCGCGGAGAGCTTCACCGAGATGCCCGGCCCGGCATGGATGCCCCGCCCCGCCGAGGCCTCCCCGATGGCTTCGATAGCCGCGCCATAGGCCGCGAAATAGCGCTCCGCGTCTTCCGCCGTCATGGCCGCCTCGCCCAGCATGTCGAAGGAATAGGAGAAGCCCTGCGCCTCCCGCTTGCCCGCGCGGTGGAGCGCCTCGCCGATGGTGCGGCCCATGACGAACTCGGCGCCCATCAGGGCGATGGCCATATCCACCGCACGGCGGATCACCGGTTCGCCGCAGCGCCCCACGAGGCGTGTGAGCGCGCTTGAGAGCCGCCCGTCGTCGGCGGTGGCGGTGAGCCTGCCGGTGAGCATGAGGCCCCAGGTGGCGGCGTTCACGAACAGCGAGCGCCCGCCGCCCAGATGGGCCTGCCAGTCGCCGTGGCCGATCTTGTCGCGGATGAGCGCGTCGCGGGTGGCGGTATCGGGAATGCGCAGCAGCGCCTCGGCAAGGCACATGAGGGCGACGCCCTCCTGGCTGGAGAGGGCGTATTCGCGCACCAGCGCCGCCACCGCCGAGCCGCGCGGCTTCGCCCGCAGCCTTGTGACGAGGTCCCCCGCCCGCGCAGCGATGCGGGCGCGCGTCTGCGGCGGTAGCCGGGCGGCGGGCAGGAGCTCGGCGATCGCCTCGCGTTCAGGCCGGCGGTGGGCGGCGGCCAGCGCATCGCGCAGGGCCGGGCGCGGGCCGGCCGGCGGCGCGAAGGCGGCGAACAGCGGAACGGTTTCAGGAGCGGCGCAGGACGCGGCGGCGGCACGGATCATGATGCGTTTCCTCGTCCCCCGGCCGGCGGATCACCTCCGCACGGGATGGTTTCGACGACTTTTTACATCCTAATCCAGAACCGGAAGACGTTCCGGCTTTTCATATGCCGGTTTGCCTATCATACTGACTTTATAAGACCGCTCATTGAGACCATTTTTATGGATAATGACGTATCTGACAGTCATATTGATGCCTTCGATAGCCGGATCATCGCCGCCCTTGTGGAGGACGGGCGCATGTCCGTTACCGAGCTTGCGGCGCGGGTGGGCCTGTCGCGCAGCCCGTGCCAGGCGCGGCTGAAGCGGCTGATGGACGAGGGCTATATCCGCGGCTTCCGCGCGGTGCTCGATCCGGTGAAGCTCAGGCTTGAGCACATCGCCTTCACCGAGGTGAAGCTCTCCGAGACCACGGAGCGGGCGCTGTCCGCCTTCAACGCGGCGGTGCTCAAGATCAGGGAGGTGGAGGCCTGCCACATGATCGCGGGATCGTTCGACTATCTCCTGAAGGTGCGCACCCGCGACATCCGCCGCTACCGCGAGGTGCTGGGGGAGAAGATCTCCGCTTTGCCCCACGTGGCGAGCACCTCCACCTATGTGGTCATGGAGCCGGTGAAGGACGAGGGAGCGTGATCGCCCGCCGCCCGCCCTTGACCCTTCGTTGCCCTTTACAACCGGCCGCAGCGACCTCACTCTCTCAGCAAAACATAAGGGGCTCAACGTGGCCTCCAGGGAGTTGAGACATGGCCACTGTTCTTGATCCGCCTGCGCAGGCCGGTCCGACCGCGCCCGTGGTGCGCGCCGTCACTTTTGCCGACGTGAAGGAGGCCCTGCTCGCCGGGGTCCAGGATTTCAATCGCGCCCCCGTCATCGGCGCCCTTCTGGGGGCGGTCTATGCCTTCGGCGGCATCTTCCTGCTGTCGTGCGTGTTCGCGCTGGATCTGGGCTATCTCGCCTACCCGCTGCTGGCGGGCTCGGTGCTCATCGGCCCCTTCATCGCCGCCGGTCTCTATGACGTGAGCCGGGAGATCGAGGCCGGGCGCCAGCCGACCCTCCGGGGGGTGATGTCCACCGTCTTCGCCCAGCGCCAGCGAGAACTGGCATGGATGGCGTTCGTCACCATCTTCGCCTTCATCATCTGGATGTATCAGGTGCGCCTGCTGCTGGCCCTGTTCCTCGGCTACTCCTCGTTCGGCACCTTCAACGAATTCCTGCACGTGGTGTTCACCACCGCGGACGGCCTGACCTTCCTGGCGGTGGGGCATGTGGTGGGCGCGGCGCTGGCGCTGGGCCTGTTCTCCATCACCGTGGTGTCGTTTCCGCTGCTGATGGATCGCGATATCGACGTGGTCACGGCCATGATCACCAGCGTACAGGCGGTGCTGGCAAGCCCCGGGCCCATGATCGCATGGGGCCTGATCGTGGTGGCGCTGCTCGCTATCGGCTCGGTGCCGGTCTTCCTCGGGCTCATCGTGGTCCTGCCGGTGCTCGGCCACGCCACCTGGCACATCTACCGCAAGGCGATTGCCCCCGCCGGCTAGAGCGTTTTCCGTTCGCATTGGCTCACGGTAATCGCTCTAGAGTATTGTTTTGACGCATTTTCTTCACGCGAACCGGTATCCACTTCGCTCGAAAACGCTCTAGAGCGATTTCCACCGGCTCATTCGTCCCGACACTTCAGGACCGAGGCTTCTCCGGCGCGCCGGGCGCCTTTGCCTTGCGCTTGGCTGTCGGCACACCCCTTGGCATCACCTTGGCTGCCTCACCCGCGAGGGCCTTCGTCTGCACCTTGGCCGGTGCGGCTTTGCGCGCCGCCGTCCCCTTCTTCACCGCCGGAACCTTCTTCGGCGATGCCACACTCTTCGGCGACGGCGGCTGCTGCGCCGGCAACCCTCCGACCTTTGCGACTGCCGCCGCCTTTTTGGCGACGGTCACCTTGCGGATCGGCCGGCCGTGGGCCTTCGCCGGCGCAGCCGGGGCCACGTCCCGGTCGGCCTCCGCGGCAGGCGGCGCTGCATCGGGTGCCGCGGGGCGTAAGGCACCCTGACGGGAAGCCTTCCCGCCCTTGCCCTTCGCAGCCTTCCTGGCAACGATGGCCGGCTGCGAGGCTTGAGCGGCGGCGGGCATGACGGACCCATCCGCCACAAGCGCGCCCATGGCCGTCCGGGCCTTCGCCTTGGCCACCTTCTCCGACTTGGCCTTCACCCCTTTTGCCGGAGGGAGCTTCTCCGCCTTGATCTTGTCCGGCCTGGACTTCCCAAGCTTGACCTTGCCGGCGGATTGGAGATCCGCCGGCGCGGCTTTTTCCGCATCGACGACGAACGACGCCACCTGTTCCGATTTGGACTTTTCCAGCTTGGACTTCGCCGGCTTGGACTTGATGGCCTTCGACTTGGTGGGCGCCTTGGCGGGCACCTCGGCAGGCGCGCTAGCCTGTCGCTCCTCAACCGGCATTTCACCGCCGGGCACAGCGCTCGCCGGCTTTTCCTTCGGGGCCTTGGCCTTTGTCTTCTGCTCGGCTTCGAGGCGCTCGGCCTCCCACCTGCGGGCCATGATCTGGCCGAAGCTCCGGATCAGTTCGGAGAGGTCCTCTTCCTGAACCGCCGCGGCGGCGCTGTCGATGGAGAACCAGAAACCGTAACGCTGGAAGCGCTCGGGCCATTTCTCCAGCAGCCGCTTTACCTTGAGCGGAAACACCAGCACGTCGCACAGGACCGAGCGCGTGCCGAGCCGCTTCTCGTAGGTGTACATGCCGAGGGGCTCGCGCGAGATGACCCCCACCAGCCCGGCTTCCTCATAGGCTTCACGCGCGGCCGCCTTGGGCGGGGACAGGCCCTTCATGGGCCAGCCCTTGGGGATGACCCAGCGCCGGGTCTCGCGGGAGGTGATGAGGCGGATCTGCACTTCGCCGTCGCGCCGCACACGATACGGCAGCGCCGCATACTGCACCCGCCGGCCCGACGGCCCGCCGGTGGTGACCGGAAGCGCTGGCCATCCCGACGGAGGCGACATGGACGATCCTGCGGCAGACCCGAAGGCAGATCAAGGGAAACGCGGGCAAAACGCGCGGCCAATCCCGTCGCACACGCGCCCGAATCGGTCACCTAACCTGATCTATCACAGCGCCGGACGCGGGCAAGCTCCGCGCCTTTCCCGAGGCGGGCGAGGGCGTCCAAGACGCGTCCCAACCGGAGCCCCCGGGACCCCCGCCGCAGCCGGCGGGCTGACCGATGGCCCTACCTGATGGCCCTACATGGGTTCGATTTCGTAGACCATGACGGTACGGGCCCGCACCTCGATCTCGCCCGCCTCCACCGGCACCGCCATGCGGCCGGCATCGGCCTTCATCATCATGGGCGCCGCCGGCATGGGAAAGCCGCCCTGGGTCTCGGGCTGGATCGAGGTGATGCGGGTGAGCCGGACGCCGGCGGCGGCGGCCAGCGCCTTCGCCTGCTCCATGGCGTCCTTCACCGCGGCGGCGCGCGCCGCGCGGTCAAGCTGCCCCGGCTCGGCAAGGGCGAAAGCGAGGCCCGAGGCCTGGTTCGCACCCGACTGCACCACCTTGTCGAGCAGGGTCCCAAGCTTGGCGAGGTCGCGCACGGTGATCCGCACCGAGTTGCGCACCTCGAAGCCGATCAGCTTGGGCGCCTCGCGGGAATTCTGCGGAGGGAGGGAATATTGGGGCTGAATGGAGAAATTCGACGTGGCGATGTCGCGCGGTTCGACATCGGCGGCCTTGAGCGCGGCGATCACATCGCTCACCGCCTTGGAATTGGCGGCGAGGGCATCGTCGGCGGTCTTGGCCGTGGTCATGGTGCCGGTGGTCAGCACCGCCATATCGGGCGGCGCGGAAACCCGGGCCTCGCCCACCACGGTGAGCGTCGCCGCCGCTGCGGCAGGTCCACCCGCGAGCAGAAGGGCCGCCATCGCCGCGACAACGGCGCCTGCGGCGGCGCGGCGCGGGGCGCGGAGGACGGACGCCGGACCGGACGAAGCAAGACGCATGGGAGTTCCCTCGGGCTGTTTCCAGGCGAGCAGTTGCCTGAACCTTCGGCGGGAGACGACGCCGCGAAGGCGGCGCCAATGGGGCAGGCCTGTCTGCGCCGCGCTGCCGTCCACGCGTTTTTCCGCCTGCCCCGGCACCGCCGCATGCGCTCTCCTGTTGTTCGCCGACGACGGGATTGCTAGACGAGAGGCGCAACCGGCGGCGGCCCCATGTCGCCCCCTGCCGGGGGCCTGTAGCTCAATGGTTAGAGCTGACCGCTCATAACGGTCTGGTTGCAGGTTCGAGTCCTGCCGGGCCCACCAAATTCCCCTCCACCGAGGTTCGCGTCGGTTCGCAAAGGTTCGGGAAGATCAGACGATATCAGGCAGTTGGAGCCATCAAGCCGTCGCCTGAGTTCGCTCGGGTTCGTTGGCATCCGGGAAATTTGATGGTACCAATGATGGCATCAGAAAAGCTCAACGCGGCGATGTACCATCAATGCCTCTCACCGACACCGCCGTGAGGAACGCGAAGGGCAAGGAAAAGCCCTACAAGCTCAGCGACGGCGGCTGGCTGTTCCTGCTGGTGAACCCGGATGGCAAACGATACTGGCGGGCCTCCTACCGCTTTGCCGGCAAGCAAAAGACCTTGGCTCTTGGCCCTTATCCAGCCGTCTCGCTCGCGGATGCCCGGAAACAGCGCGACACGCTCAAGGAGCATCTGGCACAGGGCATAGATCCCAGCGAGGCGAAGAAGGCCGACAAGCGCGCAGCGGCGCTGAACTCCAGCCGTACCTTTGAAGCCATCGGGCGGGAGTGGTTCGCACTCAAGCTCCCCGGCTGGGTTCCGTCCTATTCCGAGCGCCTGATGAGCCGCCTGGAAGCCGATGTGTTCCCCACGCTCGGCTCCCGGCCTATTGCCGATATCGAGCCGCCTGAGGTGCTGGAGGTTATTCGCAAGGTGGAGACCCGTGGCGCCATCGAGTTAGCGAAGCGCGAGATGCAGGTAATCGGCCAGATCTTCCGCTTTGCCATCGCGACAGGCCGGGCCAAACGGGACCCCACGCAGGACCTGCGCGGCGCCTTGAAATCGCCGGGCAGGCAGAAGCACCACCGCGCCCTGCCCCGTGAGGATCTGCCGGACTTCCTCAAGGCCCTGGACGCCTACGACGGCGAGCCCATGACAAAGCTCGCCCTGAAGCTGATGGTCCTCACTTTCGTGCGCACCACCGAGCTGCGCGCCGCGCGCTGGTCCGAATTCGAAGGGCTGGACGGCCCCGAGCCGCTGTGGCGCATCCCGCCCGAACGCATGAAAATGAGGTTCGAGCACCTCGTGCCGCTTTCGCCGCAGGCCGTCGCCGTGCTGCAGGAACTTCGCCCCCTCGCTGGCCGCAGCCCTCAGCTTTTCCCCTCCCCCAGCAAAGAGGGCTTCATGTCGAACAACACCATGCTCTTCGCCATGTACCGCATGGGCTACCACGGCCGCGCGACGGTCCACGGCTTCCGAGGGGTAGCGTCCACCTGGCTCAATGAGGCTGGCTACCATCCGGACTGGATCGAACGGCAGCTCGCGCATGACGAACGCAACGAAGTGCGCGGCGCCTACAACAGCGCGCAATACCTCGTCGGCCGGCGGCAGATGATGTGCGATTGGGCCAACTATCTCGATGGCCTGAGGCGCGGCGGCTCCAATACAGGGGCTTAGAAAGTGGGGCTCAAGCGCCGTCGGAACGGGTGAGCCGGCTCACGCCGCCTGATCCCTGACCACGGTGAGATGCAGGCCCAGGGCGCCTATCACCTTCATGATGGTCGCCATCTCAGGATGGCACTCGGCGCTCAGGGCCCGATATCCGCCCAACTCCCCTTCGGCCGAAACTGACGCAGGATCGGTGTATGTGAATTCCCAAGATGCGCGAGAATCGCCGGGTGCTGCCGGGCGAGGTACCCCGCGAGCCATTTCACGGTGCTGAATGAGTTGGTTTTTCAGACTGACAGGGTTCGAAGAGGCCGGATACCACGAGACGAGGGACCGGCTGGCCGTCGGCGACGGCCGCCTGCACTCCCACGTCAATGGCCGTGCCTTTGGCATCGGCACGCTGGAGCTGGTGTCCCTCGGCGAACTGCGCCAGCGTGTGGAAGCCCTGAGCGAGACGCCACGTCTGCAGGTCGGGTTCGTGCAGGCGGACGCCCGGCGGCTTCATCGCCAACGCGAGAATGCGGGAGCCCTTTTCCAGGTGGCCTCCCAGTTCAACCTCCTGGAAATGGTGGGCTACGACGTCACCCCCGAACACGGCGTCGCCGGCTATGAGCATGACCCGACCCAGGGGCCGGCCTGCGCCATCGCGGCCGGCGCCGCGACGATCTTCCGGAACTATTTCGCCCCTGTCGGCGGCGGCATCGGGCAGACCCGCGACAGGCAGCTCGACGGGCTGGCTGACCTCGGCGCGCGGTTGGCCGAACTGACCGGCCGCCCCGTTGGCGACCTCTGGGAGATGCGGAACGGCTATGCTCTCTGCACGAAGGAGGGCCTTGCCGCCATCGAGGAGGCGGTCGCGGCGCTTGATGATGCCGGTGTGGATCAGCTTCGCGGGCTGCTGCGGATCGGGGTGCATGGCGACGTGGAAGTGACGGACGACCCGGAAGAGCCCGGCCAGATCGTCACGCAGGCGTTCTGCTCAGCCCTGCCGGTCAGCTACCAGCGGAGCGTGCCCACGGCGCTCTGGTCCGCGCTCGCCCGACTGGTGCTGGAGGCCGCCTACGAGGCGACGCTGCTGGCCGCGATGGAGAACCTCGGGCGCGGCGGATCGCCGAAGGTGTACCTGACCCGGCTCGGGGGCGGCGCCTTCGGTAACGACGACCGATGGATCGACGAGGCCATCCTGCGCGCGCTGGAGATGGCGAGGAACTGGCCGCTGGACGTGCGCATCGTCGTGCGGGACGTGGGCGCGGCCGAGAGCCTGCGGTCCGGGCTGCGGGAGCGGGGACTCGCTTCATAGCGGCGCCGGCGTCACTCGGCCGGAATCGCGCGCACCTCTTCGAGCACGCCCAAGGGATCGAAGCCGATGGCATCGGCCAGGGCCAGGAACTCGATCACGTCGATGCGCCGCTCGTTGCGCTCGATGTCGGCGATGTAGGATTGGGGCCGGCCGAGCTTCTCTGCTACCGCCGCCTGGGACAGGGCGGCCGCCTTGCGGGCCTCGGTCACCAATTGGCGCAGTCGGGCATAGCGGGGCTGGCGGAGGTCACGCGGCACATCGGGCTTCCGATTGAGACAGCGGACGACCAACTAATCGGCTTTTCAGATAATCTAGATTTCAGATAAAATGCCGCATTGCGCGCCTAGCGCCTCGTCTCCAAGTTGCAGTGCCGCAGCGTAAAAAGCATGCGGGAAGGAGCGCCGAATTCGTCCCATGGGCACCAACGGCAGTCATGCGACATCGGAGGACGGGCGCTTCAGCAAGGTCATCGCGGCCATGAAGCTGGCGCGGGATCTCGCCGGAACCTCCACCGGCTGGACCCTCGACGACATCCAGCGCGAATACGAGGTGTCCCGCCGCACGGCTGAGCGCATGCGCGACCTGGTGGAGGAGGCCTTCGGTGAGCTGGAGCGCATCCGGGATGGGCGGCAAATGCGGTTCCGGCTGCCCATGTCCAAGGGCACGAATTTCATCACCGCGCCCACGGCGGAGGAACTGGCGGAACTGACCAACCTTGCCGAGGCGATGAAGGCGCGGGACCCGGCCCGGGCCGATCTGCTCCACAGCCTGCGGCGGAAGATCGAGGCGGCCCTGCGCCGCTCCGACCAGCTCCGCCTCGGCCCCGACATCGAGGCGCATCTGAGCACGGAGGTGTGGGCGCATGTGCCCGGCCCTGCGAAACTCTGCCGCCCAGAGGTGCTGAAGACCATCCGCCACGCCATTCTGGCCGAGCGGGCACTGGAGATCTGCTATCGCAAGGTCGGGGAGGAGACAGCGCGCGCCCATCGCCTCATCCCCTACGGGCTCATCCTCGGGATGCGTCATTATCTCGTGGCGGGCTTTCCCGAGCGCCCGGAACCGCACCTCCTGCGCCTCGACCGCATCGACGAAGGCATGGAGCTGGACGAGCCCGGCCACAGGCCAAAGGGGTTCGACCTTCGAGCTCATGCGTGGCGCTCCTTCGGCTTCTACCAGGAGGAGCCGGAGCGCATCGAGCTGGTGTTCGACCCGGCAGCAGCCGCCGATGCGCGCAGCACGGCATTCCATCCCACCCAGGAGCTCCAGGAACTGGAGGGTGGGCGTGTGCTGGTGACGTTCGAGGCCGGCGGCCTCGTGGAGCTGGCGCGCTTCCTCGACCCCTGGCGGGGCAAGGTGGAGGCGGTGCGGCCGGAGCGACTGCGCACGTTGCTGTTACAAACTGAGCGAGCAATGTGAATAGGGGGTGTGCCCTTTGTCTTTTGCTCAGGCGAGCGCCACGACCAACCTGCCCCCTGAGCCGGGGGTGGCTTTGTCCGCACAGGAGGATTTCGCGATGGCCACAGATTGGCAGGCAAAGTCCCGCCCCACCTCGCCCGAGGCCCCCGAAAGCGGGGAGGCTCCTGCCGAAGCCGCCGTCCCCTGCGTCGGCATCTTCTGGTTCGTGATGAGGGCAGGTCGTCTCGAGCTTCTGACCTGCATGACGCCTTGGCCGCAGGCGGAGGACTATGGCGACTTCAAAACCGAGGCGATGGCCCACTACGATTTCTGGCCGAAGCTGCGGAAGAAGCTGCAGATCATCGGCGAGTATGAGGACTGGCCGCGCGGGCGCGTCGTCTACAACATGCGGGACGATCTCTTCACCGCCTACATCGACCGCCAGTTCGCGGCGGACGCCTTCCGAGCGGCGATCCTCGACGCGTTCCATCTTCCGCCCGAGCAGACACGCTTTGCCTTCGACGCCCACTACAGCGGAGCGAAGTTCAAGGTGAAGGCGCGTCCCTGACGCCCCGCCCGCCCCGGCACATCTCACTGTTCCGGCCGGTTTGACGCTCCCTAACACTTTGGAAAGAGAGCACCCTTCCCAGCCGGTTCTCCTGATAGGCGGGCTCGCGCGAGGACAACGAGGTGTAGCTCAGGGGAGGGGTGCGCTCTCCCGGAAACGCAGGGAAATGGAAGCGATGTCCGGCAACACGAAGCTCTCCTGGCCCGTTCGCACCATCGACTTCGAGGCGAGTTCACTGGAAGAGGGTAGCTACCCCATCGAGGTGGGTGTCGCCGTCTGGCCTCGGGAAGACGACCCCATCACGGTCTGGTCCACCCTGATCCGCCCCACCGACGACTGGCGCCGCTTCGGCCATTGGAGCCTGGCTTCGCGCAAGGTGCACGGCATCGCCATGAGCGAACTGGCCGGCGGCGCAGCACCGGCAGAGGTCGCGAAGGCACTGAACGAGACGCTGGGGGATGGCTTCGTCTGGTGCGATGGCGGCGCCTACGACGCCCATTGGCTGCGCACCCTGTTCGGTGCCGCCGGCATCAGGCCGAGCTTCGTCCTCGGCAATTGGGCAGGCTTGCTGCGATCCTTGCCGGAGCGGTGCCGCGAAGGTGTGTTAGCGGCGATGGAGGAAGCTCCGCCCCGGCACCGGGCCGGGGCAGATGCGGAGCAACTCTTGCGGGCGCTGGCGGCGGGTGTCGCCGTGCAGCGCTGATCTGAACGCCTAAAGCCTGATGTCGGCAGGGTTGCCGCGCGCGAGGATCTGGATGTCCTTGAACTGCTCCGCGTTGTCGGCCAGCAGCTTCTTCCATGCCCCGTCGCGCTGGTCGGCATCGAAGCCATAGACGATGAGGCGCACATCGGGAGGCGATGAGAGCGTGAGCGGGGCGCCTTCCGCCACTTTGCGCACCGCCGGAGAGACCACGCGGGTACCGCCGCTCATGTCGGCGAAGGCGACGAGATGCCGAGCGATGGTCTGATAGGTCTCAATGACCTCCGGCGTGTGCTGCATGAGGCGAGCCCTGTAGTTTTCGATCTGCTTGACCACGTTTTTCTCCCCCGACGTGCGCAGCTCCGGATTGCCGAGGACCTTGGCTTCCCAGAACACCAGCTTCACGCCGCTTTCGGTCTCGTTGAAGGTGGCGATATCGATGCGGGGCACGCTGCGGCTGCCAGCCTCCGCGGGGAAGGCGACCTCCACGTCCACCACATGGGGGTTGGCGCTGACGATCGCCTGCACTCCCTCCTTCTCCTCGCCCGCGAACAGGCCCGCCGCCTTCTTCAGCTTGCCCAGCGTCTCGCCCGGCACATAGGTGCGGGTCAGCGCGTCGAATCCATCCAGGGCGAAAGTGCCGGTCTCGGCGTCGAGCGTCACCTGGCCGGAAAGATCCGGGTTGAGCAGATACTTCGGGTGCGTGGTGGCGACGATGCGGTCGTGCTTCATCTCCACCTTGAAGATGGACTGGCCCCGCCAATAGACGTTGAGATAGTCATCCCGCACGCCGACGACGAGGCTCTTGTCGTGGAGCACATCCCGCCACCAACTCTCCTTCGCCGCCAATTCCGCAAGTGCTTCGATCATGCCGTCCTTGCGGATGCCGCGCCTGAACTCAGCCATTCACACCTCCCACCACTCGCCATCGCGCCGCACGACGACGTTCTCGAACAAAGACGGGAACCGATCGGCCTCGAAGGTGTGGATCGGCACCAGGGCGCGCGGCGCGATGGCGCCGGCGAGCCGCTTCAGATCGGGGATGGAGGCATGGCCCGAGGTGTGGATGATCTCGAAACCAATGCCATGCGCCTTCAGAGTCGCGAGGAGCGCTGCCGTCTTCTCATCCTTGAGGTAGCCTGCCCATTGGGACCAGACAGCGTGCGCGCCGCCGAGGCATCCGGCCTTCACGAGATCGTCGAGCAGACTGGCCCGGAACAGCACAACGTAGCGCTCCGGATGGGCGGCGAGATCCTCCGGGAACAGCCGACCCGCCTTGTGGCGCTCGATCAGGTCGAAGCGCTCGGCTTTCTTCACCTTCACCCGCTGGTGCCACGGCGTAAACAGCGCCACCTGCGGCCAGGACGTCTGCGGAATGGAGCTGTTGGCTGTCGCATGGAGCATCTCCGCCGCATAGAGGTCCACCACCAGCGTGCGCCCATTGCGCTTCGCCGCACGGAAGATGGTCACCACCCGATCGATGTTCTGGGCCGACGCCGCCACCAGCACCATGCCGGGCGTGCGGCGGATAACCTCCGTCAGCTCGGCCTCGATCTCGGCTTCGCTGGGAAAGCGGGCGTCTTCATCGAGCCGGCCGAGGCTGGAGCCCTCCATGAGCATCACGTCGATGCCCTTCGGCGGGCGGGCGATGAGCCGCTCGAACAGAGCGCCCTTGCGACCGTGGCTGCGGATATCGCCGGAATAAAACAGCCGCCGCCCGCCCGCATCCACGGTGAGGGCATAGGCATCGAAAGCGGAATGATCCACCAGGTGGGGCGTGACCGTGAACGGGCCGATAGAAAGCGAGCGGCCGTCTTCCAGATGCGCGTCCGCCTTCAGCACCGGCAAATCGCGGATGAAGAAGGACGCAGCGGCGAGAATACGCTCGGTGCCGGCCCCCATGAACACCGGCAGCGCCCCATGGGCATGGCCGAGCAGCCCCCAATGGTCACGGTGGCCGTGGGAGAGCACCACCCCGAGCAGCGACGGATCGGGGCTCCCGAGGCCGGGAACGTCCGGCAGCATGACCGGTGCGTCGGGCGCTGCATCAAGGGGCAGGCCGCAATCGAGCAGAAGGCGCTGACCCTCGGCCTCCAGCTCCACCACCGTGCCGCCGATTTCCCGTGTCCCGCGATGGATGCGCACGCGCATTTTAACGGGTCCTCAGCGGCAGAAGTGTCGAGGGACGAAAGGCCGATGCAGCCCCCTGTCGCGCCGCACGTCGCCGATGCTCCGCCGCTGCCATATTCGCCCCCGTGCTGCGATGCTGCGTAGACGGCAGTGGCTACCACGCACCTACGTCAATCTTGGGCGCAGCAGGAGATGTTCAGCGCTTGGGGCATGCAAAAAGTGCGATCCTGCCGCTGATCGGAGCCTTCGGAGCGAAAATGTGCATCTCCAGTTCCAGCGTGGTCCCGGACGTGCGGACGAAAGTGAGGAGCGCCTCGCTGCCGTAGAATGTCTGGGTGGTCTTGGTGCGGCAGGCGAGCTTGTTGAACACGAAGCTGTCGAAGCTCACGATCCCATGGTGTTCCGGATCGGTGCAGCCGCCCGGATTGTCGGCCCATCGCCCATAGGTCACATCCTGCTGCGCCATTACGGGGCCTGAGATTATGAATACTATAATACCATAGACGATTGCCTTCCAAAGAACACCGCGCACGCATCTCTCCCGTTCACGCCAAATGCGCCGGTAGGGCGCAGTGATGCACAGGGTAGCGGCCACCTCCGTCAAATCCGGGCGCCCAAATTTTTTCCGTCTCCTCAGAGTCAGCCGTGACGCCGCTTCTATATGGCCAGTGCCAACCTGAAGGGAGTTCGCGATGGCACAGTCAGACGGGCAAGGCGCCCTTTCAATCCAGCAATTCTGCAAGTGGGCCGGCATCGGCCGCACCCTGACCTACAAGGAGATCGAGTGCGGCAAGCTGCGCACCAAGAAGGTGGGCCGCCGCACCCTCATCACCATGGACGCGGCCCGCGACTGGCTCGCCGCGCTACCCGGCGGCATCGGGTGAGGCTTTTCACACATTTCGACACTCAGCGCCCACGGCGCCCATCGAAAGCTGCCAGAATGAATTCGAAATACATGCCTCGGCTCTACCACAAAGAATGTGCTGGAGCCGAAGAATTCATTGCCATGATGTCTTGGTTTAACCTTCAATGCACAGGGGACGAGGACCTGCATGAGTTCAAGGTGAAGAATTTCACCTACCATCTGGGCACTGGACGCATCACGCGCGATGGCTGCCCCCCGGAAGCGGAGCGCGGCATTGATGCCCTGCTGGCCCTCCTGGGGCACAGTCGCGACGAGCTTCCGCCTTTTGAAATATTCGAACCGGAGCGCTGGCCGGGTGGAACCTTTGGACCTCCCCCTTAGGCAAACAGCCAGAGCAAGGACCCTTACGTTTCTGGGCTCCTTCCCATTCACAACGGGAGGGGGCCTTTTCTGTTACACGGACGGCCCAAGGGAGAAGACAATCCGGCACCGAACGGCAGCCTTCTCGACGCATCAGTTCTTGGCAATGTCCGGCGGAGGAAGCCAGAGCGAACGCGGCGCAGGTCATCGGTGTTCACACCCGACGTCACGCACGATATTCGCGATACCCCCCTGAGATGACCCTGTCATCCATCCACGTACTGTCCTCTCCCTCTACCTGACCCTCTCTGCCCCTGATCACCAATGCCCTGGTGCGCCCAGCCGCCACCAAGGCAGAGCAGAACGAGAGCAGCATGAGCCGCAGCATGTTTCCCGCCCACGCCCCGCTGCCCGATGACCCGCCCAATATGGTCCGAGCCATTGAGCGCCTGAACGCACTCGGCATCGGCTTCGAGCGCAAGACGCTGTATCAGCTCAAGATCGGCGAGTGGAATTTCTATCCCGGACGAGGGACCATTGTTCATGACGGCGGCTTGCCTGCGCAGGACCGAGGCCTCCTGGCACTGCTGGAACGGTTGCGCCTACCAGTCCAAAATCGCGCAAAGCCCCGCCATCACCCATAACCTTTTGGTTTTTCTCAAATTCTACCGCCGAACCTCCGCAATCGGCTTAAAACGCCTCCATTATTTCGCCGATTTATCGCAAAATGGAGGTGCCAAAAACAGATGTATGGCCAGCAGCCCTTGAGGCGACAAGACATCCGATCGCTGTGAGCGAAAGCAGCCAGTCGGGACGGCATCACAACGGCCGCCCAACTAAAAAGAAGGGGGTAAGCGTCCGTGCAAGAGGAACCCCCTGCACGGACGCTTACCCCCTTATATTTTATCAAATTCTCTCAGATTAAGGTAAGAGCTTGGAGCGCCCTGGCCGTCTCGATGGCCAATGGGCTACGGTACATGTAGTCACTGTACCGCCTCTCAAAAGGTACTTCGTCGATGCCGTACGGTCTCTCGTACCCTGCCTTGCGTCTGGCTGCGGGTTGAAGACCTCGGGCAATATGGACGCGGCTCATCGCAACACGCCCAGTATCACGCTGTTTCACGCCCAAATAGTAATTGGCAGTCTTCCGCGGCAGATGGGGGTTCATCTTTAGCTCCCACCGCCGAAGCCGCGGATCGAGCCCCTTCATCAGGTACTTGAAGATGGCCCATTGCGACCTGATGTGATTATCTCGGCGCATGTGGACGTGCATCTGCCGCGAAATGGTTTGCGGATCCACACAGAGCCTAGCGGCATTTTTGGCGCGCCATTCCTTGAATTCCGCCCTGATGCGATCAGGTATGTGGACAGCAATATGAGTGTGATACCCTTCCTTCGCGCCATTTTCGAAAACCGCATAATAGTGCGGAGGACATCCATGATATTCTAGAAACTTGCGAAGTCGGTCTATAAGACCCTCGTATGCTGCGCAAATGTCATCCTCGGTATAGAGCCCTGCATACTTCCACACGACCGTGATCATGACGTTCAAGGTCGACCCGAAATAGTTCGCGAACAGGATCGCGTCATAGACATTGGCGCATTGGCCTCGGGTAATGTATCGGGTTATGACTAACTTCCTCAGGCTCTTCTCAAAGATTTCCGGGGTGGCGCCGAGCACAATATCCCGCATCCGCCGTTCATTAGGATCGGCGAACGGCAGCCACATTTCTTCGAGGGTACGCCCTCCCCAGGGCATCCAAGGGTCAAAATCGGGGACGTCGGACATCTATTGTTCCAGGTAGCTGTGGAGCCAAATGCCTGGGAGATGCCCAATTTTTGGATATATAATGTTTTGATCGAATTTCAAGTTGGCTAAGGCCTGCGTTATATTGTTGCTGATGCGCGGGAATCTTCGTCACCAATCAGCAAGTCAGGTGACGAAATGACCGATAATACAGATGGTTACGTAAATTCACTTCTTCCCATTGTTCCTCGTGATATCCTCAAGCGCTATCATGTGAATGAATTTGGCGATACACGCTTTGCGAGCTACGCGCGCCTACTTCAATCTATCTGGCGGGAAAGCAGGGGATTGGCGCCTGGCTGGCACCGGGGGCGGGACGGACGCCAGCGCATCCTGGGGAGCCGGCTCGATCTGGCAGATGCCCGCCGGGGCCGCAATCTCCTGACGCCCGACATCGCCCGGTTGACGCGTCGAGCGACGGCCTATCGCGAGATCGGCGCCTTCATTGAAGAGCTGCGGCTATGGGAAAACCTCTTGTCGAGCCAGCCGCTCACCTTCAACTTGTTCGCCCGCTGCCAGAGCGCCCCGGACCGCGGCCTCGGGCTCTTTGCTCGCCTCTTCCCCGGCTTCTTCGGCCAAGTGGGGGAACTTGCCTTCGAGCACTCGCCCGGACGGGGCGATCCCACCTATCTCGGCGATTACACCGCCTTCGATCTCTATGTGAGCGGCCTCGCCCCGGACGGCAGCCCGGCCTTCATCGCGATCGAGATGAAGTATTCGGAAGCCATGCGCCAGCCGGGGCGAAGCAGCAAGGCGCGCTACCGGGAACTGACCCGCGCCTATGCCCTCCACCTCGATCCCGAAGCGCCGGGCCTCTTGTTCGATCCGCTGGCCCAACTCTCCGCCGAGCACCTTCTCGCCGCCCTCATCCGGGAACGGCTGGGGCCGGGCGCCCATGCCCTCTTCCTCGTCATCGCCCCCGCCGGCAATCGCGACGCCTGGAATGCCGTGGACCGCTATCGGAGCATGCTGACCGAGCAAGGTGACGGCGTGCCCTTCATCGCCCTGACCTTGGAGGCCGTGATCTCAGCCATCGGCGAGACCGGGGATCCCGACCTCGCAGCCCGCCTGCACGAGCGTTACACCGACTTCACGCCGGTTCATCGCCTGATCGACGACTGGGAGCCCTTCACCGAGGACTGATCGAGATGGAGCAGGTCCGCTCCGTTGCCTCGCTGCACGGAGCGGATCGGCCTTGACTGCGCCCTGTCGTTCATACATTTGTTCATACAGAAAGGAGATGCTGTCATGGTTGCGCTCAAGCTGGGAAAGATCGGCAATTCGGTGGGCGCGGTGCTGCCCAAGGAGGTGCTGGCGCGTCTCAAGGTAGAGCAGGGCGACACCCTGTATCTGACCGAGACTCCGGACGGCTATCACCTGACCCCCTACGAACCCGAGTTCGAGGCGCAGATGGAAGAAGCCCGCAAGATCATGAAGAAGCGCCGCAATGTGCTTCGTGAACTGGCGAAATGAGCGGGCCGGACGTGCGGCAGGAGCCGCGCTGGGTGACCAAGGCCGTCGTGCTCGCCGTTCATGACGCACAGCTCGCGGAGCATGGGGGCGGCAGGGGCGTGCGGGACGAGGGGCTCCTGGAGACGGCTCTCGATCGCCCGAAGAACCGCTACCATTACATGCAGCAGGATGACGCCGCCGGAGCGCGGGTGTCCGCCTCCGACGCGGCTGCCCTGGCCGCCGCCTATGCCTATGGCATCGCCAAGAACCATCCCTTCGTGGACGGCAACAAGCGCACGTCCTTCGTTGTGTGCGAGCTGTTCCTGGCCCTCAACGGCTTCGAACTCGCGATGGACGACGCCACGGCGGTGACAACTTGGCTGGCCCTGGCGGCGAGTGGGTTGAGTGAGGACGAACTCGCGGACAGGATAGCTGGAATGATCAGGGAAGCATGAGTTTGGAGGCTCGCGGTAACTTCACCTCCATACCCTGAGGAGGTGGCGTGTATTTCAGTCCCATCACCGTTTCTATATGACGCGAGCCGAGGCACTCCCGCTTGGCAGAGCCTCATTCCGACCTGGATTCATCTGCCTCAAAACCAACAACTGACTGCTCTCTGCTCTTCTCACTCAGCGGATTTTCCGTTGAGATCTTCTCTCGACCTTCTCTGTAAATTCGCTCAGGCCGGGATGAGGCGTTCTTCTCAGATGAGAGGTCGCCGTATGCTCCAGTACTCTTCCGCCGCCGATCAGCACCAGTTTCTCCTCCAGCATCGCCGCCTGATCCACGCGCCGTCGGAGGCCATTATCCGGGCGTGGTGCAATCCGGACATCTTCAGCAAGTTCCACGCGTCAGCGCCCCACTTGGGCGTCACGTTCAGCATCGACCCCGCGGCTACGCACCGCGCCAGCATCACCCTTGGCAATCCCTTCGACGACATCCAGGAGCGTCTGCCCCTCTGTATCAGTTATGACGTGGCGGGCTCGGCCCGCGAGCATCATTTTGCCGGTCCTGTCAACGACCCCCATGCGCTGCAGCTCTGTCTCACCCTGTCGCCGACATTTCGTCTCGCGGCGGGCTTCAACATAGCCTCACCCGCCCCGAGGACTTCTTGCACGTTGTCGCTCGGCACCCCAGACGGCGATGCTTATGAAGGTTGGACCTGGTCGCTCCTATACGACGTGCTGCCGTTGCTGGCTGACGCGCTTTAGCACATTGCGGCGCTTCCTTGTTTGAACCTGTGATCGTCTGGCATCGCGCTCCGATCCAAGAGCGGGCGTTTCGGGGTAACCTAGCTCACCCCTCGGGATGAATGTCGACTGAGGTCAAGGGAGCAAGGCCGAGATGTCTGTCATCCCGCGTCTGGCGACACTCCCCCTGACGGAGTGGTAATTAGTACCTCCCCGACGCCTTCGCTCTTGTCGGTGACCCGCCTGACTTCGTAGGGGCATTGCGCGCCATTTCCGGACTTTGGAGCGGCGCCAGAAACCTGCCGTTCGACTGCTTGCGCAGAATCGGGACATCGGATCGAAGCTTACGGGCGAGAGCGAGTCGTACAGTGATTTGACTCATCGATCCACTGCAGCCAGAAGCTGTCCGCGGCGGGCTGACACGTGCTAGCACAAAGGGCATCGGAAGGAGCCGGCTCGAGCCCATTGAAGCTCTATCCTTCGCTGCATCGGGGGTGCTGCCCCCTATAGAGGACTCATGCGCAAGCCTAACCTTAAGCCCGGTGACATCTGCGCTTGTGGCAGCCGGCGCACTTATGGTGAATGCCACCAGCCGATCTACGAAGCCGCCGAGGGCAAGGCGGTCCCGGTGGCACAAGAGATTTATGCTCGTGAGTGGGGTGTGAATTCCGATCACTACGGCGCTGAGGGTCTTTACACCACCTTAGCGTCCGAACTGGTCGCCACCGGCGGGATCTCGCGGGTGCTCGACATTGGCTGCGGCCTCGGCCAGGGGCTAGAGGCGCTATCGGAGGCTATCGGTGGTCCTGATCGGCTGATCGCTGGCGTCGATGAGAACCCCTATTGTCTGGCCGCGGCTGCCGCGCGTCTTGGCCTTCCGGCCGAGGCCGTCGCCAGCCCGCGGGTAACATCGCAACTGGGCTTGAGGCTCTACGACGCTGTGCCCGACGCAACGCCAATCGCCGTCCAAGGCGACCGAGTCCTAGTGCAGGCCGACGTGCTCGTCTCCGACGGCCCATTCGAGAAGTGGCTTCGGGCAAACGGCCAGTTTGACGCCGTCACACTGTGGTTCACCGGTGGCCACAAGGCCCGGTCGCTGACTAAGGTCGCTGAGCGCATCAAGGCCGAGAGCGACGAGGACTTCCGCTGGGCGATCGAAGATCAAGTAATGGACATTGCGATCCGCCACCTGCGCCCGGGCGGGCTGATCCAGATCGTGACGCGAGCCGCCGGCAACGTGGAGGCCCTGCGCCTTGAATTAGAGGCGCATCGTCGGGGTGCCATCGCGGACTTTCCGGTCGAGTTGGTCGCAGTGAAGGCCCACCCCTATGCCGAGCCGACAGCTTCGGGCGCCATTGTCATGGTAGGTGCTGGCGGCGTCCCTGTGATGAGCCAATTGGCGGCATTCTCCACTTTGTTGCGCGCCCGCGAGGTTTCGACTGAGCTTGCGGTGGCAGGGCTCTTCAAGCGGGTCAACCGGACCCCGTTCAACATCGCTCCGGAGCGGGGTCCGGAGCTGTCCGAGGCGGTGTTCGGATCCGGCGACTGGACCCTCAACCCGCGCGCCTCCAAGGCGGACTTCTGGGCCGTGCCCGACGACAAGGCGGTCTATCTCACATGGGCGGGGCTGGGGAGCTTGTGGTGCGTTGCCTTCGTGGCCTACTCGATCATCAACGCCGCTTCGGCGGCCTCACGCGCACCGGGGCTCAAGAATGCCTCGGCCATCAGCATCGGCCAACTCTGGCACGACGTCAACCTACAGGGTTATGTTGACTACGCCAAGCTGTTGATCAAGAACGACCGGCCTTGGCCGCCGGGTCTTGAGTTGCCCGACGCCGATGCGCCATTGTCGTCTCCACAGGGCCGCCTGAACAACCTGATCTATGGCGCCTTGAGCTGGATCCTGCTGCACGAGATCGGCCACGCTCACCTTGAGCATATTCCCTATCTCTCGCCGCCGGACATGGTCCGCCAAGAGGTGCAGGCGGACGACTTCGCGACTGACTGGGTGCTTAAAGAGGCCGGCGTAGGCCTGGCGCGAGAGTTCCGGGTCCTCATGGTGATTACCGCCCTAGCCTGGCTCTTCCTATTCGAGCAGGCAGGTGGCCAGGATACCCAGCATCCGCCGGCGATCAGACGCTTCGCCGCCGCGGCCCGCTCTTTTAAGCTCGGTGAGCGAAGCGCAGCATATGAAAATGGGTATTATTTTCTGAAGGCTATTTTCGACCCGGGAGGCCCGGTGCCGCCCAAGCGACCGATGCCACGGGAGGCTTTCGAGGCTATGGCTGAGCGCCTGGAAGAGCTGTTCCCGGTACGCGGTGAATGACTGTATCGCAAGACATCGGTCGGTATCCCGAGCGGCCGACGCGGCCGTCGGATGCAACTCTTGGCGAAAACGATCGCCGTGTAGCAAGAACCGCATGGCCGTTTCTGCGTTGTCCTACTGAGGGCCGGCCCCACCGGCGCGCCCGCGCCAATAACAGACGCTCACCTTCGCACCCCATACCAGCCGTTTAGGCCTGTCGCCGGCGGCGACTGGTCCAGCCAACCTATGCCCACATCTCTGTCGGGGATGCGTCATTGCCGACCCGGATCGACTGGTTCAACCATCGCCCGCTGCTGGAGCCCACCGGCAACATCCCGCCGGCCGAAGCCGAGGAACGCTACTACGCTATGCTCGACGAGCAGAAAAGGGTGGCTTGACTCACACGAAAAAACCTCCGGCAAACCCGGGGCGGTTCACAGAGTATTAATTCCCGTAGATCATGCGGCCGCGATCTTTTTAACGCCGCTTCCGGCGGGAAGATTGGCGAGATCGCATTTGCGCTCGCCCGAAGACCACCACCCGCCAACCAGCCAGGCCTCTGCCCCGGCATGTGTTGCTGCCTTTGGCTGCCTGCTTTTCGTATTTGCCGCGCACGCGCTGGCCGTTCACCGTCGCGTGCGCGCCTGCGATGCTTCCGCTCGGCGATCAAGGCCGAGCGGTGCAGCTGGGATCAGGTGGCGGCGGCGGCGGCCGCCGGCCGGGCCGCCTCGGAAGGGGCCGGAAGCTCGAACTCGGCGATGATCGCCCGCTCCGCCGCCTGCGGATCGCGATTGGCGAGGGCCGCCCTGGTCGGGTCGAACTCCCCGCACAGCTTTGCCGTGACGATGGTGGCGACACAATTGCCCACCACGTTGCAGGTGGCCACCGCCATGGACATGAAGCGATAGACGCCGAACAGGAGCGCCAGCCCTTCCACCGGGATGAAGCCGGATGCGGTGACGGTGGCCGCGAACACCACGAAAGTGCCGCCGGACACCGTCGCCGCGCCCTTGGAGGTGAGCAGCATGATGGCCATGAGCGTGCCGAGCTGCGTCCAGGTGATGTCGATGCCATAGGCGTGGCTCAGGAACACGACGCCCATGCCCATGTAGATGGACGTGCCATCGAGATTGAAGGCATAGCCGGTGGGCATCACCAGGCCCACCGCCTGCCGCGAGGCACCATAGCCGGGCAGCTTCTCCAGGAGCTTGGGCAGGACGCTCTCCGAGGAGGCGGTGCCCAGCACCACGATGATCTCGTCCTTGATGTAGCGCAGAAGGCCGAGAAGGCTGATGCGGAAGATCAGGCAGACGGTGCCGAGCACGATGGCGATGAAGCCGATGATGGCGAGATAGAAGCTCACGACCAGCCAGGCGAGGGCGATGAGCACATCCGTGCCGTTCGCACCCACGGCATAGGCCACCGCCCCGAAAGTGCCGATGGGAGCAAGCTTCATGATGAGGTGGATGAATTCGAAGAAGGCGTTGGAGATGGTGGCGAGCCCGCCCTCGACGGGCGCGCGCTTCACCGGCTTCAGGGAAAGCAGGGCCGCGCCGAAGATGATGGCGATGACCAGCACCTGCAGCAGTTCGCCCTTAGCGAAGGCGCCGACGAAATTGTCGGGAAAGACATTGAGCAGGAACTGGTCGAACGTGGTGTGGGATTCGCTCGCCCGGTGAGCGGCGGCGGCGGCGCCCTTGGTGGCGCTGGCCGAGGCCGCCACATGGCCCATTCCCCGCCCGACGTTGAAGAGATAGGCCGCGGCTAGGCCAAACACGATGGCGATGGTGGAGATGATCTCGAAATAGATGGTGGCGGTCAGCCCCACCTTGCCGACGCGCTTGAAATCGCCCGCAGCCGCAATGCCGGCCACCACGGTGAGGAAGACGAGCGGGGCGACGGCGGTTTTGATGAGGCGCAGGAAGATGTCGCCCAGGATCTTCATGGAGGCGCCGAATTCGGGCCAGATCAGCCCGACGACGATGCCCAGAACCATGGAGACGCCTACCTGGAAGCCGAGCCCCTTCCAGAGCGGCTTGCGGGAGGGGCTGCCTTTAGGCGGGACAGCGGATGATGAATGAGACATGGCGGTCATGGAGCATATCCTCCCTTGGGCGACCTGCCGGGCTCCGGTCCGACAGATCGTCGTTGTGGTTTTCTTGGAGATGCGTCAGGCGCGGCCAGCCACGACACGGTCGGTCATCTCGGCGGAGAGGCCGAGATAGTTGACCGGGTCGCAGGCATGTTCGACCGCCTCGGGACCACCGAGGGCGTCGACCACGTCCGGATTGGCTTTCAGCACGTCGGCCAGCTTCTTCGCGCCTTCGATGGCGACACGGCAGGCTTCGTAGACAACGTCATGGGCATGCTGGCGGCCCAGCTTCGGGGCGGCGGCCATCATCACGGCCTCCGCCACGATCAGGCCGCCGGTCAGATCGAGATTGGCGCGCATGCGCGCCTCGTGGACCACCAGCCCGTCCAGCATGTAGCGCGCGTTCGCCAGGGCGGACGCGGTCAGGATGAAGCTCTCGGGGATTGCGATCCATTCGAGGTGCCACGGGCCGGTGGCCCGCTCGAAGTCGTGGATCATGCCGTCGAGGGCCGTGGCCACCTGCTGGCGCACCGATTTCGCGGCAGCGAGGATCAGCTCGCAGGAGATGGGATTGCGCTTCTGCGGCATGGTGGAGGAGGCGCCGCGGCCATGGACGAAGGGTTCGGAGACCTCGCCGAACTCGGTCGCCATCATCAGCATCACATCGGTGGCGATCTTGGCGAGCGACCCGGTGACGAGGCCGAGATAGCAGATCACCTCGGCGATGCCATCGCGCGCCACATGCCAGGTGATGGGCGGCTGGGCGAGGCCCAGCTCCGCGCAATAGGCCGCCTGCACATCGAGCCCGCCCTCACCGATGGAGGCGAGGGTTCCGGCCGCGCCGGAGAACTCGCCGAACAGCACGCGCTCGCGGATACCGGCAAGGCGCGCGGCGTGGCGGTCGATGGAGGAAAGCCAGACCGCCACCTTGTAGCCGAACGTGACCGGCAAGGCCTGCTGGAGATGGGTGCGGCCCGCCATGGGCGTATCGCGGTGGCGCTGGGCCAGCTTGGCGAGGATGTCCTGCAAGGCCGTGATGTCGGCCTCCACTAGATCGAGCGCGGCGCGGATCTGGAGCACGTTGGCCGTGTCCATGATGTCCTGCGTGGTGGCGCCCCAGTGCACGAAGCCTCCGGCATCACCGGCCGCCTCCGAGAGCTGGTGGACCAGCGGCAGGATAGGATAGCCGACGATCTCGGTCTCGTGGCGCAGGCGTTCAAAGTCGATCTCGATGCTGCGCGAGACGGCATCGATCTTCTCTCCCGCCGTGGCGGGGATCAGCCCCAGCTTTGCCTCGGCACGGGCCAGCGCCGCTTCCGCTTCGAGATAACGGCCCACGAGGGCCTCGTCGGTGAAGACCGCGCGCATAGCGGCAGTCCCGAACATGTCGCGGAACAGGAGTGAATCGAAAACGGTGCTGGACATGCGACCTCTCAGGTCATGGGGACTTGATTTGATTTTGTACGAACAAAACATATTGTCCGTACAAATATCAAGCGTTTTGTTCGGACAATCGCGCGTGCTATCCAATTTTAAGTTGCCGAGGAGAGCCGAGCGTTGAGCAAGAGATATGCGGAGGTCGCGCGCCAGCTGGTGGGGGAGATCGGCCAGGGCGTGCATCCTGTGGGCTCCACCCTGCCGAGCGAGCCGGCGCTGGCCCTGGCCCTGGGGGTCAGCCGCTCCACCGTGCGCGCCGCCCTCGACGAACTTCAGAAGCTCGGAATGGTCTCCCGCCGCCCCAGTCTCGGCACGCGGGTGGAAGCGGCGGAGCCTCAGCGGGCAGGCCAGGGCTTCTCGCAGACCCTCGGCTCGGTGGAGGCCATCTCCCAATACGCCGCGGATACAAGGCGCGAAGGTCTCACCCTCGCCGACATGGTGGCCGATCGGGAAAAGGCCAAGCGCCTCGGCCTCCCGCCGGGTTCTCGCTGGCTGCGCATTTCCTACTGTCGTGTCGACCGGAAGGATCCCGAGGCCCCGCCCATCTGCTGGACCGACGTCTATGTGGATGCGCAATATGCCGACCACGTGCGCGCCCGCATGGCAACGCATGTGGGTGCGGTCTCCGAGCTGGTGGAGGAAGCGGCCGGCCGCCGCATCGCCGAGGTGGAGCAGACGCTGCGCGCCTCAGGCGTACCCGAGCGGATGGCCGAGGCGCTCCAGGCACCGGTGAACGGCCATGCACTGGAAATCACGCGCTCTTATTTCCTTGGTGCCGGCGAACTGGCGCTTCTTTCCGTCAGCATCCACCCCGGCGACCGCTTCGCCTATGTCTCCCGGCTGGTCCGGGCGGAATGAGCGCGCCGAGGTGGGAGCGCTCTGGAGACCGGGGCGGATGCCCGACAAGACCTGTGCGCTTGGCCTCCGAGCTGGTGCGCCGCCACGGCATCTATTCGTGCACTGGTCTGTGATTGAGCCGCTGCTGCCGACGAAGGTCCGCGGGGTGCCACGCGCCGACGACCGCAAGGTTCTGAATGGCATTTTCTGGCGGCTTCGCACGGGGGCGCCCTGGGCCGACATTCCGGCGCGCTACGGTCCGCACACGACCTGCGTCAACCGCTTCAACCGGTGGCGCAGGGCTGGTCACTGGGCGTGCATTTTGCACGCTATATCATCCACTTACGACGGGGACGTACAGATGATCGACTCGTCCTCTATCCGGGTTCACCAGCACGCCGCAAACGGTCAAAAAAGACGAGCGATCCCGTTGCATGGGTCGCTCGCGCGGCGGCCTGACCACCAAAATCCACGCACTTGTCGATGCTGAAGGCCGTCCGGTCCGCCTCAAACTGACCGAGGACCAGGCTCATGACGGACGCTCGGCCGCCGACATGCTGGAAACGGTTCGGGCCGGGCACATCCTGCTCGCCGACCGCGCCTACGACGGTGACGTCCTGCGTGCGGAAATGGCCGAGCGGGGCGCATGGGCCAATATCCGTGCCATGCCAAACCGCGTCAAAGTCTTCCCGTTCAGCCCATGGGTCTGCCGCCAGCGCAACGCCGTCGAACGGTTCTTCAACAAACTCAAACGCTTCAGAGCCGTTGCCACCCGATACGACAAGTGCGACGACAACTTCCTCGCATCCGTCCAGCTGGCTTCGATCCGCATCTGGTTGCGAAGTTATGAGTCGGTCACCTAGGCCGCCGGAGGAGCCCGATCTTTGTGGATGCGACTGAAACGCGCCGCGGATGTCGAGCCACATATTGAGACGCGTGAACGACCAAGCTCAGGAGTTCAGGCCGACAAGCGGACTTTCCGAAGGTCCGCTGAGGGTCAGACTTTCCCGTTGCCAGCCATACCCGTCCGTCAGCGGCCAAAAGGGGAAGGTGAAGTGGTGTGACATCGCGTTTCACGGCTGCTCGCTAATCAGATGTCGCTACTGGCCTACGGTCGGGGAAGGGTAGGCAGTGAGCCGCCATAGCCCATGGCCACCAACAGGGTGGCGATGACGCGCTCGAAGAAGGCCGGCGGGTTCCGGAGGATGCGGGCGAGCAAATCTTGTCGCAGCGCCGCTTGCAAGGCGGCGCTGCCTCCGCCTGCTCTTCCGACGTCACTGTGGCGGGTGCTGGAGGCGGCGCAACCTTGGCACCGGCCTCATTCTCCCCGGTGCCGTCGTGGGCGTTGCGATAGAACTCCCGGAAGGTCGGGTAGGTCTCCAGCAAGGGGATGTCGATGCGGGGTGGATTGCGGGCAAGCAACTCGCGGCCGGAGGGGAGCAGCGCCTCCCGCTCCGCCCCTGCTTCTTGCCCTCCGCCTTCGCCCGCGCCAGCCCGGCGTTCACGAGCTCCCGGATCATGGCCCGCTCGTATTCGGTGAACAGGCCCATCATCTGGAACATGGCCCGGCCGGACGGCGTCGAGGTGTCGAGGGCCTGCTGGTGCAGGTAGAGGTCGGCGCCACGGGCGTGAACGTCGGTAAGGAAGGCCACGAGGTCCGCCATGGAACGGCCCAGGCGGTCCACCGACCATGCGGCCACCATATCTACCTCACGGCGGGTGGCTCCCGCCGCAGGACAAGGCCGCGCTCTCTGCAATGATCCTCAACCGGGTGTGGGAGGCGGCCTAACGGTCGCATCCCACACCTTCCCGCCTGATCCCGGCAAATCCCGAAAGGTGCCATCCAGGTGCCAACGTCGCAATTTGCTGGTAATTTTGCTGGTATCTGCAAAGAGCTGTTAGACTTATATATTTGATATTTAACACGTATTTTTACTTATTGTCCGTCCTGCCGGGCCACCATTTTCAGGGATGCCGAGGCAGGAACCGCCAACGGAACATATCCCTGCCATCGTCCGGAAAAATGCTGCAGCCCGCGGTCGTCGGCGGCAGTTCCGCCGGCCTCAGATGCTGGCGCGGTCCAGCCGGCTCAGGGCCGCCGCATCGAGGACGAGGCCGGGCGCAGCCATGATGTCGGCGAGCTGGGCGAGGCTGGAGGCGCTGACGATGGGGGCCGTGACGCCCGGCTGGGCCATGAGCCAGGCGAGGGCCACCTGCGTGGGTGTCGCGCCGAGGCGCGCGGCGATCTTGTCCATCTCGGCGAGCAGGTCGAGGCCGCGCGGATCGAGATAATGGGCGACGGTGCCGGCCCGCGCCTTGCCCTCCAGGTCTTCCGGCCGCCGATATTTGCCAGTGAGGAAGCCGGCCGCGAGGGCATAATAGGGGAGGACGCCGATGTTTTCGGCCAGGCAAAGATCCTGCAGCGCCCCTTCGAACAGGCTCCGGTTGACCAGATTGTAGTGCGGCTGCAGCACGCTGAAGCGGGGATAGCCGGTGGCGTCGCTCGCGGCGAGGGCTTCGGCGAGCCGGGGAGCGGTATAGTTGGAGGCGCCCGCCGCGCGCACCTTGCCGGCCTCCATGAGGCGGGCGAAAGCCTCCAGCGTCTCCTCCAGCGGCACGGTCTTGTCGTCGATGTGCGCCTGGTAGAGGTCGATATGGTCGGTGCCGAGGTTGCGGAGCGACGCTTCCGCTGAGGCGACGATGTGGGCCCTGGAGAGGCCCTTGCCCGCGGTCCGCATATCCATGCCGACCTTGGTGGCGATATGGATGGCATCGCGTCGCCCGCCGCGCTTCAGCCAGGCGCCGATGACGCGCTCGGATTCCCCGCCCCTGTGTCCGGGCAGCCAGATGGAATAGACATCGGCGGTGTCGATCAGCGAGAAGCCGCGCGCCACGAAGGCGTCGATGAGCGAGAAGGAGGTGGCCTCGTCCGCGGTCCAGCCGAAGACGTTCCCGCCGAGCGCGAGGGGGGCGATGCTGATGCCGGAGGTGCCGAGCGCGCGCTTGTCCACGCAGATGTCCTCGAAAATCGGGAGCGCCGGTCGAGCCTCCGCTGTCGGGCGACACCATAGCTGGCAGCGGCGGCCGATGGAATGAACCCTCAGGCGGCGGAGCCCACCCCGGTGCTCGCCGCCCTCTGTCCGCCCCCTGAATGCCGCGCGGTTGCCTAGCCAGCCGGAGCGACGGCGCTTGACGAACCAATAAAACAGCCGGAAGTTGCACCAACGCTGGAGGAGCGCGACATGGGGGCCTTCTTGCGCAAGGCCGTGGCTCGGCTTTGGTCTCGTCTCCATCCGGCCCGGGCTGCATCGGCCCATGGCCAGGCCAGCAGTCTTCCCACCGCTCGCCCCAGCGTGCCCGACGCCTCCTTGCGGGCGCTGGAAGCTGCGTTGGGCGATCCCGAAGAGCAGGTGCGGATCGGCGCAGCGCGGGTGGCACCGGGGCTGGCGCCGCAGGACGCGGCCGCGCTCCTGTCCGCACGCGAGGCCCACCTGCCCGAACCGCTGCCCATCGCCGAGGCCGCCATTCTGGCGACGGCGATCGAATGGGCCGGTGGCGACGGCGTGCCGCTGGCCGCCCGCATCCTGGAGACGACGCCGGACGTGGTGGAGGCGGCCACCGCCGGCGACGGCGACCATTGGGCGCACGTGAGCAACGCGTTGATCCACAACATCGCGCGACGGGGGCCCTTCAGGCTGCTCCAGCCGTTTTATGTGGCGCACCGCGTGCGCATCCAGCCGCAGAAGGAGCCGCCGGAGCACGACGAAGTCGAGCTGGGCGCCGGCCAGCGGAAGGCGCAAGCCGCCCGATGGGCCTTCAAGGATGCCCGCCGTGACGTCTCAAGTTTCGGCTACGACGAGGCGACCCAGGCGCGCCTCGACTCGGTCTTCGCGCCGACGCTCTCCCGCCTTGAAACCGGTGACGTGGACGGCGCCCTCGCCGGCCTTCTCGCTTTGGCCATTGCGGATCAGGACCAGAGCGTCCGGCTCACCGCCCAGCGGATGCTTGTGGTGTTCGGAACGCAGGCGGCGGAACCGCTGCTCGCCATGCTCGCCGAGGATACGACCGCCCTTCCAAGGCTTGAGGTCCTGCCAAGGCTTGAGGTCTTGCCGGGGCCGGAGGTCTTGGCGGGGATTGCGGCGGAGCCGCGCGGCTACGTCCCCAAAGGCGCGACAAGCGCGCGCCTGCGCGCCTTTTTCGCCTGCGAGACGCTGGAGGACTTCACCGACCGGCCGACCGCCTTCGCCGTGGTCCATGCCGTCCTCTCCGGGAATGGGCCGGCACGGGTCCGCGCCCAGCGGGTCGCCGCGCGCATGTCGGCCGACGTGGCGCTGCCGGTCCTGGCGTGGTGCGCGCTGCACGGGCCCAACCCGTCCGAGCGCATGGAAGCCAGAATTCTGCTGGATCGGATCCTCATGCGCGATCACCGGCTGGGCATCCGCTTCCACCGCATCGGCCCCACCGAGGTGACGCCGGAAACCCTCTCGTGGCTGGGCCGCATCGTTCGGTCTGGGCCGGACCGGCGGGCATGGACGGACGACCAGGACATCGCCCTTGCGGTGCTGGCCGAGGCCATTGCCGCCCTTCCCAGCGTCTTCGGGGACGCCGGCAATATGTACAAGGAGCTGGGCACCGCCGAGCGGCTCGCCAATTTCATCGCGGCCGAGGAGGCGGCGCGTGCCGGGTCGCCCGCCCCTCCGAGGCCGGCGGGGGTGCAGGCCAGCAAGTCCATTGTTTACGAGGATGCGTCTTACGACGCGAAGGTGAATTTGGACCGGATCGCCCCGGATCTGGCTGCATCGGTTCCCGGTCAGGACAAGGGCGCGACGGCGCCCCTCCCCGCGCCGGCTCCGCGCTTCACCGACCTCCAGCTTTCCGATGCGGGCCGCGAACTGGGGGCGCTGGAACCCCTCGTCCACGGCCGCGCCTACACCCTGAGCATCGCGGTGCGCGCCCTGCGGCTCGGCCTGACGAAAGACAGCGAAGAGCAGCCCGGCGTCCAGATTTTGAGGCAGACGCAGACCGAAACCGTGTGGGCGATCGTCAGCGATGAAAGCACCGCCGAGTTCGACGACGAGGAAGGCGGCGCCTTCGAGATCGACAGGCGCTTTGCATCGTTCCGCCTGCCGGTGAGCGGGGATTCGGAGACGGCCGCCGTGTTCGGGCTTACACCGAGGGTCAAGGCGTTCCGCCAGCGCGGCGGCCAGCGCGGGCGCATCGGCATCCGGCTTTATCACCGGCTGAACCTGATCGATCATCTGGAGCTCGACCTGCGGCTGGAAGTGCAGCCCGACCAGCCCCTCTCACCGCCCGACGAGCCGGCCGTCAAGGTGGTGTTCTGCCGGGCGGAGGGCTTGAGCGTCGAGCCGATCGAGCCGGACCGGGCCGCCCGCGCGCTCAACATCTCCATCGGCCTCGTGGCCGGCACCGAAGCCACCTACCGGTTCGCCGTGACCCTCGGCAATGCCGGGGGCATCCCCCAGACCTACGCCGTGAAGCGCCTGCGGGCCGACCAGCTCGACAGCTTCATGACGCGCTTCCGCAATATCCTGCTGGATGCGGTCTTCGGCGAGGCCTTCGCCAAGGCGGAGCTGACGCCCGCCGCCTGCACCAGGACCCTGACCGACCTCACCCGCCTGGGCCAGGAGGTCATGACCACCCTGTTCGACTACGGCGAGGGCGGCGATTTCTTCAGCCTCGGCCAGATCATGCTGGAAGCCCTGCCACAGGCCCCCGTGGTGCAGATCGTGCTGGGAAAGGGGGCGGAAAACCTTGTCCTCCCCTGGCAGATCCTCAGCGTCGACACGCGCGCCGCCGCCGGTCCGGGCGCTGCGACAGCACGGCCGAAGCCGGAGGACAATCTGTGGGGTTTGCGCTTCGTCCTCGAGGTCAAGCGCTGCGGCGACGGCATCGATCCGCGCCCCCCGGCCGAGCGGGGCCGACGGCCGATCAAGGTCCGCTACGGCAACTGGCCGTTCGCCAACGAAGCGCAACACCGCGCCCGGCTGGCCGCGATCATCGCCGCCCATGCGGACGAGGCGGTCCTGCTCGAACCCTTCATCACGGGTCCGGCGGATTTGTTCGAGGTGCTGAAGGGCGGCGGCCAGCTCATCTATCTTTACGCCCACGGGCATGCCGCGGCACCGTCCACACCCTCGGCCATGGCCCTGCGCGACCTCACCCTCGCCAAGCTGGCGGACGTGCGCGAGGAACTGAAGCGCAACGCGCCGGGCCTTCCCCAGGACGAGGTCGAGCAACGCCTTGCAACCCTCCAGGCCCTGAAGGACGTGGTAGGCCAGGGCGATCCGGCGAGCGCCCTCATCCTCAGCCTCGCGACGGTGCGGCTCACCGACCTGCTTTTGGCCCTGCCGCCGGACGGCGCCAAGCTGGCCGACGCGCCCATCCTGTTCCTCAACACCTGCCAGTCGGCACAGCTCTGGAACGGTGTGGAGAATTCCTTCGTGAGCTTCTTCCTCTCGCGGGGCGCCCGCGCCATCATTGGCAGCGAGGCGACCATTCCCGCCGTATTCGCCGACCGCTTCGGCTGCGAGGTCATGCGCCGGGTCTTCCTGGGGGAGACCATCGGCGAAGCGGTGCGGCAGGCGCGGCTGACCCTGCTCCGGGAGAGCCGGAATCCGCTGGGGCTCTGCTATTCGGTTTACGGAGCCGGCGATGCGCGGCTGATCCAGCCGCGTGCCGCCGGGATGGGAGGACCATGATGAGCGACATTCAAACGGTGATCGGCCAACTTCAGCAGGCCGACGACGAAAAGCTCCTGGAACAGCTCGGGGCCTATTCCAAGGCCTATGCCTCTGATGCGGCGAAGTTCGCCGCCCCGGCAACGTCCGTGCCCCTCGACATGGCGACCATGGGGCCGCTCGACGGGCTCGTGGAGATTGGCCGGCGGGTGCTGAAGCGCTGGCAGAAGGTCATCTACGATCTCGTCTGCGGCGGCAGCGAGGGCGACCAGGATGCACGCAAGACCATTCTCGATTCCCTCAAGATCAATTCGCCGGAAGCCCTCGCAGCGGCGGTGGCGGGCGTCCTGATCAGCGCGTTCAATGTCGGCCCCGCCATCGCGACCATCGTCGGCGTCCTGTTCGGCCGCCTCCTGCTGCCGGCTGCCGGCGAGGTGGTCTGCGAGTATTGGAAGGAACAGCTGGGCTGAGCCTGCGGGGCAGTCGGTGCGGCCCTTGCAGCCCAGGCTGGAGAGCGCGTTCTCGTTTGTTGGCGGGAGAGGGGCATTTGCGCGGCTTTGACACGATGGCACCGGATGCTGCGCCCGGGTGCCCTGCCCCGCCATCGGCGGGCGGGCTCGGGCGCGAGCTTGCTGCGTCGGCGATGGCCCGCGAGGTGGCGACCCTCGCGGGCCTGGACCGGAGCCAGTTGATCGCCGCCAGCGACGCGCTCGGCGCCGAACTCGGCATTCGGATCGCCCTTTATCCATTGGCGCCGCAGCCATCGTTCACCGCCCTGATCGAGAGCCTGCTGGATCGCCTCGCCCAGACCCTGAGCGGATTGTGGCCGGCCTGGTTTCCAGGTGCCGCGGACTATGACCAGGCGTCGGCCATCGCATTGGCGGTGATCCACGGTGCGGCGGACGGGCAGGCGGCACAGCTTGGTGTTTCCACGGCCTGGCTGCGGCGGGCCGCCGGCCTGGCCATGGCCGGCCTGCCGCCGCGCACGCCGGAGCTTCCCGAGGGCGGGGAAATCCGCAATCTCTGCATGGCCATCGCCGCCGCGAGCGGAGCGCACCGGCTCGTCATTGTCCTCGACCCGCAGGGCGAGGAGGCGGATTTCGCCCCGTGGATCGAGGGCCTGTGCCGATGGATCGTCAACCACGCCGACGTCTCGGTGTGGGTTGCCAAACCCGCCGCGCGCTGGCGCACGCTCGCCCTGTTCCGCTCGATCGGCAGCGAGCAGCCGATCGCCGACGCCGGCCGGGACAGCGCGCCGGATGCCGGCATTGCGGACGACAACCAACCTTTCTTCGGCGGCATCATGGGGCGCCCCAACCCCAACAGCTTGGCCGAGGTCGCGCTCTGGCGGTCCCTGTGCCAAGCCGATTGGGCGCGCGGCTGCAGCTTCAACCGGATCGCCCCCGTCGCCCTCGCACCCAAGGTGGATATCCTGTGGGAGCAGGAGAAACTTGTTGTCGAGATCGACGGCGACGACCATCGCGCGAAGACAAAATATGCCCAGGATCGGGAGCGGGACTTCGCCCTGCTTCAGGCCGGGTTCCTCGTTCTCCGACTAACCAATGAGCAAGTCCTCTCGGATTTGCAGCTTTCGCTTGCAAAGGTGAAGGCGATTCTGGCACTCCGGCGCGACATCACTGTCTCGCCGGACACGGGAGACATCGTCGCCGCCCGGGCCGAGCCTGCCTGAGCGGGTTCGACCTGTGGAGGCCGGGACCATGACCGCCGACCTGAAACCCAATCAGCGCCTGCTCCTGCTCACCCTCATGGCCCGCGGCGGCAGCGCGGTGAACCGGGACCTGGGCGGGATCGTCGCGCTCGAAGCGGCGGATCGCAAGGCGCTGGTGAGCCAGGGGCTGCTGATCCAGGGGCCGCGGCTTCCCCGCGGCAGTTTCGAGCTGGAGTTGACGGACGGCGGCTGGTCGGCGGCGTGGAAGGACTTTTCCGCGCCGGCGCCGTCACCGAGCAGTGCCGCCGCCAAGACCCTCTACGCCGTTCTCGCGCGGCTCGGCACCTATATGGAGGCGCAGGCGCTGTCCGCCGCCCATGTCTTCGGCGGCGTGGCTTCGGCCACAAGCGACGCCCGCCCGGCGGATCAGGCGGTCGAGGATGCCTACCGCTCCCTCGTCACCCGGCCGCAGGGCTGGGTTCGCCTGTCGGCCCTGCGCAAGGCCCTGCCCGGCTTCGACCGGGCGTCTGTCGACGCGGCCCTGCTCGCGCTGCTGCGGGCGCGGCGCATCAGCATCGAGCCGGTGGTGGACCAGAAGACCCTGACCGAGGACGACCGCACGGCGAGCCTCCTCGTCGGCGCCGCGCCGGCCCACCACTTCGCGTTCCTCGATTGATGGCCCCCGCATCCATGGGTCCAGAACTCGCAGCCCTCCAGAAGCATCGTTTCGATTGGGTGCATTCGCTGGAAAGCGTCTGGCACGATTCCGATCTGCATGTGGAAGCTCTCCACGCCGTCGAGCGTGCGAGCATCTTGCGTGCTTTCAGCGAAGCCGAAGCCTCTCTGGAGGAGCCTCCAACCGGCGAATCGCCTCTGGGACATTTCCTGATTGGCGGGAAAGGGCTTGGAAAGACGCACCTGCTGGGCGCGACCCGGCGGGAGATATGGCAGCGAGGAGGGTATTTTTTCCTCGTCGAGCTTCTGGATGGTCGCTCCTTCTGGGAATGCGTCGTCACGGCCCTGCTCGATGGGCTCACACGCACGCTGCCCAACGGACCACGTCAGATCGACATCTGGGCGGAGCGTCTCGCTCACCGCTTCGGCTTCTCGCAAGACCAGTCGGAATACCGCGCACTCACCGGGCCTCATTTCGACGGCAAAGCAGTCGATGGCCTTGTCACACGCCTTAGAAGCAACCGGACCAATGGACTGCGAATGCCCGCGGGCCAGAAGGGCCGCGATATCGCGGACGCCTTCCGGGCGCTGCTCCTGTTCAAAAGCACGCACCCCCACGGAGCGCAGGGCGAACTGTTGCTGCTGGGGCAGAGCATGGAGACGGCGGACCAGCGGGCGTTCAATTTCAGCCAGCCCTCCCTCTCCCCGCAAGGATGCGTCTTCGCGCTGTCGTGGCTGCTGGGACAGACCGGCGCGACACTGATGGCCTTCGACCAGCTCGACGTGCTGCTCGACACCCTCGCGGTGATGAAGCAGCCGGACCAGCTGGCGCAGATCGCCCATGGCCTCATGGACATGAAGGAGTACACGAGGGCGACACTCACGGTCGTCTCATGCTTCCCGGAGACCATGCAATATATCGAGCAAAAGGCCGTGGGCGCAGCGAGGAACCGCTTCCGGCCGACCCCGGTGACGCTCCTGCGCCAGATCGACGGGGCGATGGCCGAAGACATCGTGGCGCGTCGCTTCGCCGCCGGCAATGCGCGGGCCGGATTTGAACCGCCCTACCCCACCTGGCCCATTGCGCGAAGCGCCTTCGCCCGGGAAGAGCTGCCGGATTTCACCCCCCGCGAGCTGATTACCGAGGTAGCGCAGCATGTGAGCCGTTGCATCGACAGAGGTGCGGTCAGCGAACTGACCTCGTTTCGCCAGCCCGCGCAGCCCCCTACGGCGCCCAATCCCGCGCCGCCGAACGACCACGCCCCCCTCGATCGCATGTTCGAGGACTTCCGCACCGCCCCCGCCAGCGTGCCCACGCCCGCCGACGAGGACACCGTGGTGCCGGCCCTCCTGCGCGCCGGCCTCGAAGCCTGGATCAACGAACGGGCCGACGAAGGCAAATACGCCTTCGAGACCGACTTCGGAAAAGGCACCCCCGCCCTCCATGCGCGCCTGCGCAAATCCCTGGACGAAGCCTCCGAGGCCGAGGAAATCTGGTCGTTCCGGGCCATCGGCGCCCCCCACCATGCAACGGTGCGCTCCCGCTTGCGACAGGCCAGGACGGCCACCGGCGCGGGCCTGCTGAAGGAGTTGCGCCACCTGATCATCCTGCGCAGCACGCCGTGGCCCAATGGCGCATCGACGGCTGCTGCCGTGGCCGAGCTGGCGCAGGATGGCGGGCGCATCCACACCCTCGCGCTTGAGGAAGTCCGCATCCTCGGCGCCCTCAAGCGCATGATCGAAGCCCAGCCGCAGGGCCTGACCGGGTGGTTGCGGGCCCGCCGGCCGACACGGCAGGTCGCCTTGTTCGCCCACTGCCTGCCCAATGGCTCGAGCGGCGGCGCCCCCTCTCCCGACGGCGGACTGCCGCCCGCCGGCAAGGCCGAGAATGGCAAGGCTGAAAACGGCAAGGCTGAAAACGGCGAGGCGGAGGGCGGGAAGCTCGTCGGCGACACGGCGGACGGCACGCGACCGCCCCCTTCCGCAACCAACCTCGATGATCCCCACACGATGCCCGTGGGCTTTCCGGGCGCCCCGGAGGATGGCGCGGCGGCGGTCTTGCTGCCCTTGTCCCGCCTGCGCCAGCACGTGGCCGTGTTCGCCGGCTCAGGCTCCGGCAAGACGGTGCTGCTGCGGCGGCTGGTGGAGCAGGCGGCACTGCGCGGTGTCTCGTCCATCGTGCTCGACAGCAACAACGATCTCGCCCGCCTGGGCGAGGCGTGGCCGACCCCGCCGCAGGGCTGGGCGCCGGGCGATGACGGCCGGGCGGGCCGTCTGTTCGAGGCGACCGAAGTGGTCATCTGGACGCCGGGTCGGGCCGACGGGCGCGCGCTCAACCTGCGCCCCCTGCCGGATTTCGCCGCCATCTCCGGGGATGCGTTCGAGCTGCAGCAGGCCATCGACATGGCGACCGCCACCCTGTCGCCCCTCGCCGGGTGCGATGGCACCACACAGGCTGCCCAGCGCGCCCGCGCCATCCTGAAGAGCGCCATCGAGGTCTTCGCCCGCATGGGCGGCGGCGACCTTCACAGCTTCATCGCGCTGCTCGCCGAACTGCCGGACACCATCAGCGATATTCGCAATGCGCCGAACATCGCCGCGGGCCTCGCCGACAATCTCATCGCCCAGCGCCAGCTGAACGTCCTGCTGCGGGACCAGGGCGAACCGCTCGACCCGGGGCTCCTGTTTGCGCCGAAGCCGGGAAAATCGGCGCGCATCTCGGTCATCAGCCTGGTCGGGCTACCCGATCAAAGCGTGAAGGAAAGCTTCGTCAACCAGTTGCAGATGGCTCTGTTCGCCTGGCTGAAGAAGAACCCGGCCAAGACCGACCTCGGCGGGCTCTTCGTCATGGACGAGGCGCAGAATTTCGCTCCGTCCGCCCACGCGACGGCCTGCCGCCAGAGCACGATTTCGCTCGTGTCCCAGGCGCGCAAGTACGGGCTCGGCATGATCTTCGCGACCCAGGCGCCCAAGGGTATCCACAACAGCATCAGCGGCAATTGCACCACGCAATTCTTCGGCCGCCTCAACCATCCCACCCAGATCGATGCGGCCAGGGAACTGGCGTCGGCACGGGGCGGGCGGGTGGACGATATCAGCACTCTGTCCGCCGGGGTGTTCTACGTCTCCAGCGAGGGGCTTGGCGTCACCCGGCTGCGCATGCCCAATTGCCTCAGCCACCATCCCAGCTCGCCACCCTCCGACGACGAGGTCCTGGCCCGCGCCCGCATCCGCGCGACATAGGCGCGACGGCGCGCTGTCGGCCGCCGAGATCCATGGCCTCACGCTGATCGGCGCGTGCTCTAGCCGTAGCGGCGGCTCGCCTCGATGGCGAGGCCGGTGCCCACGGAACCGAAGGTGTCGCCCTCGATCACCCGGGCCTGCGGCACGCAGGTGCAGATGGCCGCCCGCACGTGGCTGAGGCGCGTCGAGCCCCCCGTCAGGAACAGGGCGTCGATGTCCGAGGCCTTGAGGCCCGCCGTGGCGAGACAGGAGGCGATCCGCCCCGCGATGCGATCCGCCAGCAGGCCGGTGTGCCGCACCAGGTCCTCATGGGCGATGCCCACGGAGAGGCCCGCTTCCAGCACCGCGAGATCGAGCACCGTCCTGCCCGCCTCCGCCACGCGGATCTTCGCGGTCTCCACGTCGAGTGCGAGGCTGTGGCCGCGCTCGTCCTCCACCGCCCGCGCCAGGCGCGAGACCAGTTGCGGGCGCTCGGCGTCGCGCTCCAGCTCGCGGATGGAGCGGGCGGTCTTGCCGTCATAGAGCCGGTTGATGGAGGACCATGTGGCAAGGTCCTGGTAGATGCCCACCGGCATGGACAGGCCCTTGCGCTTCAGCGGGCTGCCATGGCCGAGCAGCGGCATGACCATGGACAGGGAGAGCTGCCGGTCGAAATCCGTGCCGCCCACGCGCACGCCCTCGTTGGCCAGGATGTCGGAGGCCCGGTCGGACTGGTTCGCATGCCCGCGCGCGATCCGCACGATGGAAAAGTCGGACGTGCCGCCGCCGATATCGGCGATCAGCGCCAGTTCCTCGCCCGCCACCTGCCGCTCGTAATCAAGGCTCGCGGCGATGGGCTCGAACTGGAACGAAATGTCGGCAAAGCCGATCTCGCGGGCGATGGCGCCGAGCACGTCCTGCGCCCGCATGTCGCCGGTGGCATCGCCATCGACAAAGTGCACCGGCCGGCCGAGCACCACCCGGTCGAGCCCGCTGCCGGCCGCCGTCTCGCCCTGCGCCTTCACCGCGCGCAGAAACGCCGCGATCACCGCCCGGAAGCTCAGCCGCAGGCGGCCGACGGAGGTGGTTTCATCCACCAGCGAGGTGCCGAGCACCGATTTCAGGGCGCGCATCAGCCGGCCCTGCTCGCCCGAGACATAGGCCGCCATGGCCGCGCGGCCCACCAAGGGCTCGCCCGTGCGGGGAAAGAAGATGGCGCTCGGCAGCGTGTCGGCCGCCCCTTCCAGGGGCGCGAGCCGCGGTCCCTCCGAGCCGATGAAGCCGAGCGTGGTGTTGGAGGTGCCGAAATCGAGGCCGCAGGCGGTCATGGGGCCTCCGTGCAGAGTGCGGGGTGCGCAAGGGGGCGCTTGCTAGAGCAAGTCGTGCTGCAACGCAAGAGATCAAGCGTATGCGACCGCCGGAGCAGCCCCTTGCGGGGCCGCCCTCAAGCTCGCCCGCGTGGGTGCGCTCCGGGACCGGCCACTGTCAGGGGCGGCGCGGCTTCTTGCCTGCGAAGGTGTTCGGATGACCGCGCTCGGCGGGGCCGCGGCTTGGGGGCTTCCCGGCGCGCGGCTCATGACCGCCCTTGCCCGGTGCGGCCTTGTCGCGGAACGGCTTGCCCCGGCCCGGCCGGTCCTGCCCCGGCTTGTCATATCCCGGCTTATCCTGCGGCCCCTTCCAGCGCGGCGCCGGCCGTTCGGGGCGGCTCGACGGCGCACCACCGGGCAGCGGCTCGATGACCACATCCGAGCCATCGGATTTCCGCGCGGCCGTGTTGAAGCGGTCGACGGCGGCGGCGCTGACCTCGAACGCGGTTTCCTCGTCGAAGATGCGGATGGCGCCGATGTCGTCCCGCGTCACGTTCCCGCGCCGGCAGATCAGCGGCAGCAGCCAGCGCGGGTCCGCCTTGTTGCGGCGGCCGATATTGAGCCGGAACCAGGTCCCGCCGCCGGCGCCCACAGGTCCGCCGAGCCCGCGCGCGGTGGCGCGCTCACGGCCGCGCGGCTCGCCGGGGTCGGCGACCTCCTCCGGCGAAGGCAGGCCGGCGCGATAGAGGCGCACCAGCGCCGCCACCAGATGCTCGGCCGGCTGCTGCTCCAGCAGCGTCCGGGCGACGGCGGTATCTTCCTCGCTTGGCTCGTCGGTGAGGAGGGGGTCACGCAGCATGCGCTCGTGATCGAGCTTGCGGATCTCGTCGGCCGTGGGCGGGCCCGACCAGGCCGGCGCCAGGCCCATGCCCCGCAGCATGTCCTCGGTGCGGCGGCGGCGGAAAGGGGGCACCAGCAGGACGCTGACGCCCTTGCGCCCGGCCCGGCCGGTGCGGCCGCTGCGGTGCTGGAGGCTTTCGGCGTCGTTCGGCAAATCGGCGTGGATGACGAGGCCGAGGCTCGGCAGGTCGATGCCGCGGGCCGCCACATCGGTGGCGACGCACACCCGCGCCCGGCCGTCGCGCAGGGATTGCAGCGCGGAATTGCGCTCGTTCTGGCTCAGCTCGCCGGACAGGGCGACGGCGGAAAACTGCCGCTCCTGAAGGGTCGCGTGCAGGTGCCGTACCGTTTCGCGGGTGTTGCAGAACACGATGGCGCTGGGCGCATCATAAAAGCGCAGCACGTTGACGACGGCGTGCTCGATCTCCTTCGGCACCACGCGCATGGCGCGGTATTCGATGTCGGCGTGGCCGCCCTCGGCGCTTGCCACCTCGATGCGCAGGGCCTCGCGCTGGTAGCGCTTGGCCAGCATCGTGATACCGCGTGGCAGCGTGGCGGAGAACAGCAGGCTGCGCCGCTCCGGCGGCGTGGCGTCGAGAATGAACTGGAGATCCTCGCGGAAGCCAAGGTCGAGCATTTCGTCGGCTTCATCGAGCACGACGACCCGCACGGCGGAAATGTCGAGCCGGCCCCGCTCCAGATGGTCGCGCAGGCGGCCGGGGGTGCCGACCACCATGTGGGCGCCCCGGCTGAGCGCGCGCTGTTCCTGGCGCGGGTCCATGCCGCCGACGCAGGAGACGATGCGCGCGCCCGTCGCCGCATAAAGCCACTCGAACTCGCGCTGGACCTGCAGGGCCAGTTCCCGGGTGGGGGCCACCACCAGCGCCTGCGGCGCCGTGGCGGGTCCAAAGCGCTCGTCCGTGCCCAAAAGCGTGTCCGCCATGGCAAGGCCATAGGCCACGGTCTTGCCCGAGCCGGTCTGCGCGGACACGAGGAGGTCGCGCCCCGACGCCTCGGGGGCGAGCACGGCGAGCTGCACCGGCGTCGGGTCGTTGTAGTCTCGTTCTGCCAGCGCGCCGGCCAGCGCCGGGTTTGTCGTCATAAAGGGCACGGGCTTGGTTCCGCCTATCTGGCACTGTCGTCAGGCGTCGAACGGGAGCCATCGGATGGGGTTGGGAAGCTCTTCTTAATCGAGCGGACGCCCTGATACCACGGCCAGCTTGCTGTGATCCAATGGTACCCCTCTTTGGGTACCCCTCTTGTCGAGACGAATTTCAGATCGTGGCGCGACCGCCCCGGCACCCGCACCCCGCCCGCGAATCGACAACCCGCTCCGTGGGCGGCGAAGCGGGTTAAGCAGCGCATCCTGAACTCAACCGGCTTCGGGCGGCATGGTTGCGGGGTGCCTTAGAGCGTTTTCGAGCGAAGTGGATACCGGTTCGCGTAAAGAAAACGCGTAAACTCAATGCTCTAGCCGACAGCGACGGCGCGGACCGTGGGCTCTTCCTCGGCGTCGGGAGTGACGGCGTCGATCCCCACGGACATGCCCTTGAATTCCGCATCCCCGTAGATGGTCGCGAACGCCGCGTCGGCTGCATCCCGGCCGACGCCGATCCGCACCAGCCCCTGCAGGGCAGCCTGCCGGGTGGCGTCGAACAGATACCATTCGCCCCCGAGATAGGCCTCGAAGACCGCATGGAAATCCGGCGGGTCCAGCTGCCAGGCGTAGCCGCTGGCAAAGCGGGCGGGGATATTGAGGGCACGGCAGAAGGCGATGCCCAGATGCGCGAAATCCCGGCACACGCCGGCGCGCAGCACCATGGTGTCATAGGCGGAGGTCTGCGCGTTGCTGGAGCCGCGGACATAGTCCACATGATCGTGGATCCAGCTGCAGATGGCGTTCACCCGGTTGTGGCCGGGCTCCAGTTCGCCGAACTCGCGGCGGGCAAAACGCCCCAGCAGGTCGGACTGGCAGAAGCGGCTGGGGTTGAGGTAAGGCAGGATCTCCAGCGGCAATTCGCCTACCGGCACCTCGCCGATGCCTGCGGGCTCCTTCTCGATCATGTTCACTTCCACTTCGCCGGCATAGGCCACGGCGAAGGGACCCGGATTGGCAATGACCCGCAGAAACCGGCTGCCGCCTTCGTCCTCGGCGAACCGCTCGATGGCATAGCCCGGCGTCAGTTCCAGCCGCTCGGCGATGATGCGTTGCCGGCGCAAGGCCGCAGCCTCGACGTTGAGGATGAACACGGCAGGAGATTTCACCTCGTATGAGAGGCGGGATTGGACGACGAAGCGCATTTTTGCCCCCGTTAGGTCCGCGCGCGGACGGCGCGAAGAAGACTCCGCAGGCGACGCATTGTTCCATCCATCGCCACACCCGCAACCCACTCGCGCAAACCGTGGCCGGTGCCTTCCGTCCCGCGCAGCCGGCAGCTAAGATGCCCGCTATGTTGCAAAGCAGCATCACAATGACGCACGCTGGGAAGGCCGGAATGGGGAAACTCTTCAGCGCGCACGGCGCGGCACGCTGGCTTTCGTTCTTCGCCGGATGGGTGATGCTCGGCCGCATTGACGCGATCGACCTTGCCGCAGGCGCGGTCATATCGGGCCTTGCCGCGGCCCTCAGCCTGCGCCTGTTGCCGGCCGTGCACCTGAACCCAGGGGCCACGCTGGCCTATGCCGCCCGCTTCTTCGCCGGCTCGCTGCGCGCCGGGTGGGACGTGGCACGGCGCGTCGCCGCCCGTCCGCCTCGGGTGAACCCCGGCGTGCTGGTGGTGCCCTGGTCCGTGCCGCCGGGCGTCGCGCGGGATGCCTTTCGCGCCCTCACCAGTCTCCAGCCGGGCACCCTGCCCTTGAGCGGACAAGGACCGGAGCTGAGGGTGCACTGCCTCGATGTGGACGCCCCGGTGGCCGATGCGCTGGAGGCGGATGCCACCGCCTTCCGTGCCATGGCGGATCTGCCGCGCCATGCCTGACCTGCTCTTCGCGGCCGCGACGCTGCTTCTGCTCCTGGCCGCCGCCGGCCTCGCAGCCCTGTGGCGCGCCGGGAATGACGTGGATCGCATGCTCGCCATCCAGCTGCTCGGCGCGGCGGGCATCGCCGTTCTGCTGCTGCTGACGCCGGCCACCGGGGACGCCTCCCTGCTCGATACGGCGCTGCTGCTGGCCCTGCTCGCAGCGCTGGCGGCCTGCGCCTATCGCGCCGCCTTCGGCCCGATGCGTTCGAAGGCGGGCATGCCACCGGCGGCACCGCGGCCATGAGCCTGATCGCGGATGCCTTCACCCTCATATGCGTTATGGCCGGCATCGCCTTCTTCGCCGCCGGAACCCTTGGCCTCGTGCGCCTGCCGCAGACGCTGTCGCGCATCCACGCCCTCACCAAGGCCGACAATGTGGGCCTCGCCCTCATCGTGCTCGGCCTGCTGCCGCAGGCGGCGAATGTGCTGGATGCCGCCAAGATGATTGCGGTCTGGCTGCTGGCCCAGCTCGCCTCCGGCGCCGTGGCGCAAGTTTTGGCAGAAGCTGCGATGGCAGAAGCTGCGATGGCCGAGGCGAAGGGCGCCGACGACGCCTCCCGGCCCGAGGAGAGCCGCACGTGAGCCTCGCGTTCGATGCTGTGCTCTGCCTTCTGCTGCTGGCCGGCGCGCTCACAGTGGTGGCCACCGGCGCGGCGCGGTCGGCGGTGATTGCCTTCATCGGCTACGGGCTGCTGCTGGGCCTCGCCTGGGTGCGCCTTGCCGCCGTGGACGTGGCGCTGACCGAGATCGCCATCGGCAGCGGCATTTCCGGCATCGTGCTGCTGCGCTGCGTGCGCGCCCTGCCTTCGGCGCGGAACACGCCGGCACCAAATCGCATGCTCCGGCCGCTGGCGGCGGTCGTCGCCGTCGGCATTGCGATGGCGCTCGCGGCGGTGGTGCTCGCCCTGCCGGAGCCGGCGCCGTCGCGCGCCGCCGATGTGGCGGCCGCCCTGCCCGCCACCGATCTGGGCAACCCGGTCACCGGGGTGCTCCTCGTCTTCCGCGCCCTCGACACCCTGCTGGAAAAGGTAGTGCTGTTGCTATCCCTCGTGGGCGTCTGGGCCCTGTCGCGCGATTCGGCCTGCCGGGGGCGGCCGGCCCCCCTGTCGCCGGAACCGGCGCCGGCCCCCTCCGCCTTCCTCGCCCGCGTGCTGGCGCCCATCGGCGTGCTGGTGGGGCTCTATCTGCTGTGGGCCGGCGCCGATCATCCCGGCGGCGCGTTCCAGAGCGGGGCGGTGCTCGCCGCCATGGGCCTCCTTCTGGTCATGGGCGACCAGATCCGGACCCCGGCGGCGGAAAGCCGGGGCCTGCGCCTGCTGGTGCTGGCCGGGCCGTTCGGCTTTCTCGCGGTTGGCTTTGCCGGCTGGGCCACGGCGGGCGTGTTCCTCGGCTATCCGCCGGGCGCGGAGAAAGCGGTGATCATCGCCGTGGAAGTGGCCATCACCCTGTCCATCGCCGTCACTCTCGCCCTCATCGTGCTCGGCCCGCCGGCCGGAGAGGAACGCTCGTGACCGGCGCCCATCTCTTCGGTCTCGCCGGGGCGGCCCTTGTCGGCTGCGGCGTCTATGGACTGCTGACGGCGCCCGGCGCCCTCGGCCGCATCCTCGGCTTCAACATCCTCGGCGGCGGGGTCTTCCTGATGTTCGGCGTGGTGGCGCGGCGGGGGGCGGGCGCCGGGTTCGGCGCCGATCCGGTGCCCCAGGCCATGGTGATCACCGGCATCGTGGTCGCCTTCTGCGCCACCGCCCTCGCCGCGGCCCTGCTGGTGCGGCTCACCGCCGTTCAGGCCGAGGCCGCACGCGACGGCGAGCGGGAGAAGGAGACGTGAGCGCACTTCTCGTCCTCGCCATCACGGCGCCGCTCCTCGGCCTCGTGCCGCTTCTCCTGCTGGGGCCACGCACGGGGGAGCGCGCCGCGCTGGGGATGCTCGCCGTCAACGTCGCCATCACCGCCGGCATCGCCGAGCGGGTGGCGCAGGGCGGGCGGGCGCTGGGCTATGTCATCGGCGGCTTCGCCCCGCCGCTCGGCGTGGGGCTGCGGGCCGACGGCTTTTCCGCCGCCATGATGCTGATGGCGGCCCTCGTCCTGCTGTTCACCGGCCTGTTCGCCATGACCGGTCCGGGCGACATGACGCGCAAGGTGAAGGCGCGCGGTTCGGCAGGCATGCCGGCCACCTTCTTCATCCTGCTGCTGTCGCTCGCCTGCGCCCTCAACCTCGCCTTCCTCGCGCAGGACCTCTTCACCCTCTTCGTGGCGCTGGAACTGCTCACCTTCGCCGCCGTGCCCCTGGTCTGCCTCGAAGGCAAGGCGGGGCAGCTTTCGGCGGCGCTCACCTATTTGCTGTTCGCCCTGTTCGGATCGGTGCTCTATTTGCTGGGCGTGGTGCTGATCTACGGCCGCTTCGGCACGCTGGACATCGCCCATCTCGCCGGCCTGATGGCACAGGGAACGGGCGGCGCAACCGCCGCCGCGGCCCTCGCCCTGATGAGCGCGGGCCTGATGGCCAAGGCCGCCCTGTTCCCGCTCCATATCTGGCTGCCACCGGCCCATTCGGGGGCGCCGCCGGCGGCCAGCGCGGTGCTCTCGGCGGTGGTCATCAAGGCGCCGCTGTTCCTGCTGGTGCGGCTCTGGTCGGACCTTGCGCCTTTGCCCCTCGCCCAGGTGGCCGGCCCGGTCTTCGCCCTCTGCGGGGCGGCGGCCATCGTATTCTGCGGGGTGGTGGCGCTGGCGCAGGAGCGGCTGAAGCTGCTGATCGCCTATTCCACGGCGGCGCAGATCGGCTACCTCTGCCTCATGTTCCCCCTCGCCGCCTCGGGCGACGGGCCATGGAGCGCGCTGGCCTGGACCGGCGGAACGCTGCATCTCGTCTCCCACGCCCTGTCCAAGGCCGCCATGTTCCTGGCCGCCGGGCTGATCGCGGAGACCATGGGCCATGACCGGCTGTCCGGGCTCGGCGGCGTCGGCAAGCTGGCGCCGGTGAGCGTCGCCGCCTTCGGCCTCGGCGGGCTGTCGCTCATGGGGCTGCCGCCGTCCGGCGGCTTCATCGCCAAGGTGATGCTGCTGACCTCGGCCCTGCAGCAGGGCTCGTGGTGGATCGCCACGGTGGTGCTTGTCGGCGGGCTGCTGGCGGGCGGCTATGTGCTGCGGGTGGTGGTGATCGCCCTGCAGCACCCCGACGGCGACCTGCCCGACGCGCGGGAATGCCGCTGGCGGGCGCTGATCGCCCTCGCCCTCGCCTTCGGGGCCATGCTGGTGGGCTTCATGCCGCTCGCCCCCCTGCCCTTCCTGGATGTCGGCCGCCCCGTGACCTGGGAGGGACTCTTGCCATGACCGGCGACACCCTGTCCCCGCCGCTCGACCTCTCCGGCCTCGCGCCCGCCATGCCGCTCCTGTCCGAGGCCCTGATGGTGGTGGCGATTGCACTGCCGCTGGCGCTGGCCTTTGCCGCGCTGGTGCCGGCGGTGCGCCGCGCCCTGCCCTACCTTCTGGTGCTGGTGCCCCTTCCGGCGCTCGTCGCGGCCCTTGCCGTCCCCCGGGGGCTGTCGGTGCTGGTGGCGCCCGATCCCTTCCGCTTCACCCTCGCCCTCGACGCGCCGGGCGCGCTGCTGCTGGGCGGGGCCTCGCTTCTGTGGATAACGGCCGGCGCCTATGCCATGGCCTATCTGCGCCAGGACCCGGCGCGGCCGGCCTTCATGGTCTGGTGGCTGCTCACCATGGCGGGATCCTTCGCCGTGTTCCTGGTGGCGGATGTGGCGAGCTTCTATCTCGCCTATGCCCTCGTCAGCTTTTCCGCCTACGGCCTCGCCGCCCATGACGACACCCCGCAGGCCCGGCGCGCCGGTTCGCTCTACCTGGCCCTGACCGTGCTCGGCGAAGCGCTGCTGATCGCCGCCTTCGTCATGCTCGCGTCGGGCACGGCGGAGGCCAACCCGCAGATCCGCGATGCGGTGGCCCTGCTGCCCGCCTCGCCGTGGAAGACGCCGGTCCTCGTTCTGATCCTGCTCGGCTTCATCCTGAAGATGGGCCTGTTCCCGCTGCATGTGTGGATGCCGCTGGCCCATTCCGTGGCGCCGGTGCCCGGCTCGGCGGTGCTCTCGGGGGTGGTGGTGAAGGCCGGGGTCATCGGCCTGCTGCGCTTCCTGCCCGAAGGCGTGCCTTTGCCCGGCTGGGGCGCACTGCTGTGCGGCGCCGGCCTGTTCACGGCCTATTACGGGGTGGCCGTGGGCCTCACCCAGAGGCACCCCAAGCGCGCCCTCGCCTATTCCACCGTGAGCCAGATGGGCGTGGTGGCGGCGGTGATCGGCGCCGGGATCATGAACGGGACCGCCGGCGCCTTCACCATCGCCGCCTTCTATGCGGCGAACCACATGCTGCTGAAGGGCGCCATGTTCCTCGCGGTGGGCGTGGCCATGGCCGCCTCGCCCCGGCGGGCCTGGACGGTGGCCGCCGTGGCCGGGCTGCTGGGCCTCAGCCTCGCCGGCCTGCCTTTGACTGGCGGCGCCATGGCGAAATACGCCATCAAGCTCATCGTGCCTGATGGGGTGGCGGGCGCCCTGCTCACGCTTTCCGCCGCCGGCAGCACGCTGCTGATGGCGCGCTATACGCTGCTGGTGGCCCGCAGCGGCACGGTAGGGACACCGCCGCGCGGCCTCGTCCTGCCTACGCTCGCCCTCGCCGGGCTGGCGCTGGTGTTACCCTTCCTGCTGTTCGAGGCGGTGACGGGCCTGCCGGCTGCGGTGGCGTTCACGCCTGCGGCGCTCATGAAGGGGCTGTGGCCCGTGGTGCTCGGGCTCGCGTTGGCGGCGCTCCTCGCCTGGAAGGCGCCCCGCGTGCCGGAAGTGCCGGCCGGCGATATCCTCTACGCCCTCGGCTTTCTGGACCGGGCGGGCAGGGCGATCATGGACGGGGCGGTGGCGGCCGATGCCGTCCTGCGCCGCTGGCCGGTTGCTGCCTTCGCCCTGCTGGGCGTCGCCGCCCTGCTCGCCGCCACGCTGACGTTTGCCGCCATGCCTTTATAGCAACCCCCGCCCATGGCAGGGTCTCGGATCGACCGAATCGGTCAACCTGCGGCGGGAAGGCGCTGGCGCACGGCCGCCGACGCACAAGACACGTGAGGACCATAGTGATGTCACGACCGCCATTTCGCCGAACCGGCAGCTCGGTGCGGGACACCGCAGAAGCGGCGTTCAAATCGGCCACCACCAAGCCTGTGGAAGCGCCCCCGAAGGCTCCGGCCATTCCCAGCGGGCGGGAAATGGTCACACTCCGCATCGACCGTGAGGTGCTGGAGCATTTCCAGGCAGGCGGCCCCGGCTGGCAGGACCGGATCAACGACGCGCTCCGGAAGATCGTCGATACCAAGATCGTCGACACCAAGATCGTCGATACCGAGTCATGAGGCGGAGCGCCGGGCAGGGGCGCTGACCCTCGCCCTTTCCGGCGGTGAATGCGGCTCACCTGCTTCTGGGCTCACCTGCTTCTGGGCTGTGACGGCCGCAGGGACAAGGCCTGCGTCGTCAGACCGCCAGCCACTCCTCCATCAGCCGCGCGTTGGAGGTGAGCGCCTGCGGCGCGCCCTCGAACACGATGCGGCCGTGGCCCATGACGCACACCCGGTGCGACACCTTGAGGGCGATGGTGAGCTTCTGCTCCACCAGCAGCACGGACACCCCGCGCCGGTTGATGTCGGCGATGGCCTCCCCCACCACGGTCACGATCTTCGGCGCCAGCCCCTCGGTGGGCTCGTCGATGAGGATGACCAAAGGATTGCCCAGCAGCGAGCGGCACATGGTGAGCATCTGCTGCTCGCCGCCGGAAAGGCTGCCGGCGCGGGTGTTGCGCCGCTCCCTGAGGCGCGGGAAATAGTCGAACATCTGCTCGACGGTCCAGCGCGCGGCGCCCTCGGCGCCCCTCTGCTCGCCCATCCGCAAATTCTCGTCCACGGTGAGGTTGAGGAAGACCTCGCGCTCCTCCGGCACATAGGCGATGCCGGAGCGGCAGATGGTGAAGGCGCGGGCGCCGGTGAGGTCCTTGCCGCGCAGCACGATGTGACCGCCGGTGGGCGGCACCAGGCCCATGATCGCCTTCAGCGTCGTGGACCGGCCGGAACCGTTGCGGCCCAGCAGGCTCACCACCTCCCCCTGCCCCACCTGGAAGGTGACGCCATGCAGGATGTGGCTCTTGCCGTAATGGGCGTGCAGGCCGTCGATGGCCAGAAGGGGCGTGTTGCTCATCAGCTGGCCTCCTCGCCGAGATAGGCTTCGCGCACGGCGGCGTTGCCGCGGATCTCGGCCGGAGTGCCGGTGGCGATGATCTGTCCGTAGACCAGCACGCTGATGCGGTCGGAGAGGGAGAACACCACGTCCATGTCGTGCTCCACGATGAGGAGCGTGCGCCCCTTCGTGATCTCGCGGATGAGGCCCACCGTGTATTCGGTTTCCTCGTGGGACATGCCCGCCATGGGCTCGTCCAGCAGGATCACCTTGGGATCGCTCGCCAGCGTCATGCCGATCTCCAGCGAGCGCTGCTCGGAATAGGAGAGTTCGCTGGCCAGCACCCCGGCCCGCTTCTCCAGCCGCACCTGGGCCAGCAGTTCGTCCGCCAGATGGGTCACCGCCTTGAGGCGGGAGGCCCGGCGCCAGAACACGAAGTCGAGGCCGAACCGCCGCATCACCGCCAGCCTCAGGTTCTCGAATACCGAGAGGCCGGGGAAGATGTTGGTGATCTGGAAGGAGCGCGCCAGCCCCTGCCGGTTCACCAGATGGGGCGGCATGCCGCCGATGGGCAGGCCATCCAGCAGGATCTCGCCGGCCGTGGGCGTCAACTGGCCGGAGATGAGATGGAACAGGGTGGACTTGCCCGCCCCGTTCGGCCCGATCACCGCATGGCGCTCCCCCGGCACCACGTCGAGTGCGATGCCGCGGATGATCTCGATGGGACCGAAGGACTTGCGGACCCCCTGGAGGGACAGGACAGGCGTGCTCATGAAACGCCTCCGCGCTCAGGATCCAGGCGACGCGACGCAAAATTGAGGAGGCCGAGGCCCACCGCCATCAGACCCAGGGGCAGGCCCCAGGTGACGGCCGAGAACGGCAGCCATTCGCGCCCGAACAGGGTGACCGGCGGCCATGGGGTGCCGACGATCATGGACCGGTAGTCGGTGGAGAAGAAGCGTTGCGCCAGCTCCACCATGCACACGAAGCCAACGATGGCGAGCCCCAGCGCCACCACGAACAGCACTCCCGCCGAAAGCTGCTCCCAGCCCAGGCCGAAGCGCCCCTCGCGGACCCGTTTCGCGAACTCGCCCACGAGGCCGTCGGGCAGGAACATCATCACCAGCACGAACAGCACGCCCTGATAGAGCAGCCAGGAGCGGGTGAGGTCCGACACCGCATAGCCGAAGAACGACATGAGCGCGGCGCCGATGGCCGGGCCTAAGAACACCTTCACGCCGCCGATATAGCTGTTGAGCACCACCGAGGCGGAGAGATGCATGTCGAGCACGACATAGTTGGCCGCCTCGATGTTGAGCGCCTGCAGCCCGCCCGCCACGCCCGAGAACATGGCCGACACGGCGAACACCAGCACGCCCAGCCGGTGGACGTTGTAGCCGAGGAAGCGCAGCCGGTGGGTATTTTCGCGCAGGCCCAGGGTGAGCCGGCCCACCGGCGTCAGGGTATAGAGATAAAGCAGCACCAGGCAGAGCAGCACCCAGCCGAGGGTGAGGTAATACACCTCCACGTTGCTGCCGAAGGTGAAGCCCCAGGCCGGCATGCGCATGGCGGAGATGCCCGCTTCGCCGCCGAAGACTTCCTTCAGGTGCGGAGCCAAGGCATGCAGCAGCTCGGCCAGCGCCAGCGTGATCATGGAGAAATAGACGCCGGTGCGCTTGGTGGCTAACCAGCCGGCGGCGATGCCGCTGACGAGGCCCAGCAAGCCGCCCACCAGCGGCAGCAGCGGCGTGGGCAGGAGGCCGGCGCCGTTGAAGGCGTTCATGGCGTGGATGGTGGCGAAGGCGCCGATGCCGAAATAGGCCGAATGGCCGAAGGAGAGCATCCCCGCCTGCCCGCACAACAGGCTGAAGGCGGAGGCGAACAAAGCCGCGATCAGCATCTGGATCGACGCATTGACGAGGCCGGCGGACAGGAAGGCCGGGGCGGCGACGAGCGCCACGACGGCAAGGGCGAGGAGGAGGACCTTGGTGCGCATGGCTTAGCTCTTGTCGCCGAACAGGCCCGAGGGACGCACCAGCAGCACCAGCAGCATGAGCGCGAAGGGAATGGTTGCGGCAAGGCTCGACACCTGCAGCGTCAGGGGGCCGCCCACCGCGCGCGCCCAATCACCAAGGCCGATGACCCCGAGCAGATCGGCGAAACTCGCATCGATGCCGACCGCCAGCGAGGTGACCACCCCGATGAGCAGGGAGGCGACCATGGCGCCCTCCAGCGAGCCGAGGCCGCCGATCACCACCACCACGAACACCAGCACGCCCAGCTCCAGCGCCATGTTGGGATTGGTGGTGTAGAACGCCCCCGCCAGCGCACCGGCGAGGCCCGCGAGCGCGGCGCCGACCCCGAACACGCCCATGAAGACGAGGGGCACATTGTGGCCCAGCGCCTCCGCCATGCGCGGCCGGAAGATGGCCGAGCGCACCACGATGCCCACCCGCGTGGTGGTGAGCAGCGCGTAGATGACGCCGAACATGGCGAGCGCCACCGCGCCCATGAGGAGGCGGTAGACGGGATAATCGGTGCCGCCGATGCGGAAGGCGGAGAAGCTCAAGGCCGCCGGCACCCGGTAGTCCACCGGAAAATTGCCGAAGAACAGCTTGATGAGTTCGGCGATGATGAAGGACAGGCCGAAAGTCAGCAGCAGTTCATGGGCATGGCCGAAGCGGTGGACCCGGCGCAGGAAATAGCGTTCCACCACCACCCCCACCGCGCCGACGACGAGGGGTGAGACGATGACCGCCAAAGCGAAGCCGAGCACGCCCGACAGGGCATAGGCCACATAGGCGCCCAGCATGTAGAACGAGGCATGCGCGAAATTGAGGACGCCCATCATGCCGAAGATGAGGGTCAGTCCCGCCGAGACCATGAACAGCAGCAATCCGTAGATCGTGCCGTTCAGGATCGCCACCAGCAGGTGTTCCATCAGATTATCCCCTCGCTTGGCTCACCCTCATCCCCCGGCGGCCGGGTGAATGCCCCGGACCCGCCGGGGCATGACGGCAGATGATGGGGTGTCGCCCCCTGGCCCGTCAGTTGGGCCGCGTCATCTTGCAGCTCTCCTGCACCGGGGAGGAGGCCTCCGCCGCGGTGAAGACCTTCATCGGCTTGAAGCCGAGGTTGGTGCCGTCCACCTTGAACTTAGCGTCTTCCGCCACGATGGAGACCACCATGGGAATCTGCGCCTGGTGGTCGGCGGCGCGCATGCTGGCCTCGCCCATGGGCATCTTGACATTGACGGTCTCGATGGCCTTGGCCACGGCGTTGATATCGACGCTGCCGTCCTTGGCCGGCGGCACGCTTTTCAGCGCCTCGCCTACCATAGCCACGCCGAAGGCGGTCTGCGGCTCGATGAACACCGGGTAGTGGCCGGTCTTCGCCTTGTAGTCCTCGGCGAAGGCGGCGCTGGCCGCGCTGGCCTCGGCGTTGAACGGGTGGGACACCACATGGCCGACCGCCACCTCGCCGGCATTGGCGATGTTGCCGGGCTGGTCGAGGAAGGCGGTGGCAAAGCGCGCCTTCAGGCCCGCGCCGCGGGTCGCCTTCATGAGCAGCAGCAGGTCGTTGGACCAGTTGCCGGTGATCACCGTCTCGGCATTGGCGGCGGCGATCTTGGCGACGTAAGGCGAGAAATCCTGGATCTTGTTGACGTCGTGAAGTGTCTTTTCCACCACCGTGTAGCCGCCCAGCGGAGCATTGGCGACGATGGCGCCCTCCATGTCGATGCCCCAGCTATAGTTTTGGTTCATGGAATAGACGCGGGTGCCGAGGATGCCCGCATCCTTCATGGCCAGCACCATGGGCTTCACCCGCACCTGCGCATTGGGATTGAAGCGGAAGTGGTGGAAGTGGCACTTGGCGCCGGTCAGCTCCAGCGCCTCGCCACCCACGTTGAGGAAGATGACTTCCTTGCCGGGATTGCGGATATTGTACTTGCGCACGTCCTCGGTGATCTGGCCCGACACGGCAGAGGAGGCGCCCTGCACGATGAAGCGGGCGCCGTCGGCGATGGCCGCCTTCACCTTGTCGGCCGCGCCCACCGGGCCGCCCTGGTTGTCATATTCGAGGAGGACGATGGGCTCGCCGCCATAGCCGCCGCCGGCGTTGATCTTGTCGATGCCGTATTTCGCGGCGGTCTTGAACAAAAGGCCCGTGGAGGCCTGCGGCCCGGAAAGCGTCTCGATCACCGCGACCTTCAGCGGCTCGGCGCTGGCCGCGCCCGCTGTGGAGGCCAAAAGCATGGCGGCGATGGGCGCGAGGAAACCTGTGCGGATCTTCATGATAAGTCCTCCCTGTGACGGTGTTCTGCTTGGTTTCACCCAACTTTTCTTCACTTTTACCAGTCTTATCCCGCCGCGCGCAGGTGGCGTTCCAGCAGGCGCCAAACCGCGTCGCGGATTTCCAGCTGCGGCATATGGCCGACGCCGGGGAACAGGTGCAATCCCACCATGCCCGGCAACCGCCGCATATGGAACGGCGGGATGATCTTGTCCTCGGTTCCGGCAACGACGGTGACCGGAATGCGCAGTTGTTCCAGTTCCGCGCGCACGCTGAAGGCCTGCGTCCCATCCGGGAACAGGGCTGCGGCGAGACGGAGCTGGGCGGCAACCAGCGCCTCGTCGGCACGGGCCGCGGCGGCGGCGCGCACGAAGGCGGGCGTGAGCACGGCGGGATCGGCGACCAGCTCGCCCATCCAGGGCGCGAGGCTCTCGACGGTGCGAGCGCGGGCAAGGCCCGATACGAAGGCGCCGTTGATGTCGGGTCCCAGGCCCGCCGGCGCCAGCAGGAACAGGGAGCGCACGTCGGGATAGCCTTCCGCCGCCAGCGCCACCGCCACCGCCGCGCCGAGGGAATGGGCGACCAGATCGAGGTCGGACAAGCCGAGCCGCTCCAGCGTCTCGCCCACCGCCGCCACCAGCGCCTCGAAGCGCGCGGCGCCATGCCCGGCCGATCCGCCATGGCCCGGCAGGTCGATGCCGAGCACCGGCCGCGACACCGCCGCGCCGGCGAGGAAGGGACGCCAGCCGTTCAGCTCCGAGCCGAAGCCGTGGACCAGCACCAGCGGCCGGCCCTCGCCCTGGCGCAGCCACGCATGGTTGAGGCCGCCCTGCCCCGCCCCGGCGGCAAGATGCGGTGCGGAGGCGGCAAGACGCGGCGCGGCGGGCGCAGCCGGTTGGTGGCGAGCCCTCTCCACGTCGATCCGCACGATGCGCCCCTTGGGGCCGCTGCCGGTGAGCGCGCTGAGGTCCACACCGAAATCATCCGCGAGGCGCCGCGCCAGCGGCGAGGCCACCACCTTGCGGGCGGCCACGAGGGCGGCGATGGACGGCGCCCGCGCCGCAAGGCTCTGGGCAGGCGCTGCCGCTGCAACGGGCGCAGGTGTGGAGGGTACAGGTGTGGAGGGAACAGGCGCGGACGGCACAAGCGTGGGCGATGCCGCAACGGCGGCTACCACGGGCACCGCCACGGCCGGTGCTGCGGCAACCGGCTCGGGACGCTCAGGCGCCGTTTCCCCGTCCGCGAGGATGGAGGCGATAAGGGTGCCCACCGCCACGCCGCGCGAACCGTCGCCGACGAGGATGGGACCGAGGCGGCCCTCATCCTCCGCCTCCATCTCCATCACCGCCTTGTCGGTCTCGATCTCGGCGAGCAGGTCGCCGCGCTTCACCGCCTCGCCCTCGCGCTTCAGCCAGCGGACGAGGTGGCCCTCCTCCATTCCGGCGGCGAGGGCAGGCATCAGGATTTCCTTGGGCATGTGGGGCTCCTGATCAGGCGAGGGCGAGGCCCTGCTCGGCCATGACGCGGCGGATGCCCGCCTCGATATCCCTGGGACCGGCGCAGGCGGCGGCTTCCAGCACCTTGGAGATGGACGGCGAGGCCTCCCCGCCATGGACGCGCTGCACCGGCTGGTCGAGGGCATCGAAGCAGCGGGACTGGATCTCGGCGGCAAGAAAGCCGCCGTAGGACGTGCCCACCGAGCCCTGCTCCACCACCAGCACGTTGCCGGTCCTGGCGATGGACGCCTCGATGGTCTCCCAGTCGAGGCCGGCGCGGTCGAGGCTGCGCAGGTCGATGACCTCCGCGTCCACGCCCAGGCGCTCCACCTCATCCAGCGTCGACTTCACCATGGACAGATAGGTGAGGATGGTCATGGCCGAGCCGGGACGCACCACCTTCGCCTTGCCGAGGGGGATGAAGTAATCGAGGTCGTCCACCGGCGCCGGCCCCTTGGCATTGTAGAGGTCCACATGCTCCAGCACGAGCACCGGGTCCTGGCAGGCCAGAGCGCTGTTCATCAGGCCCACATAGTCGAACGGGGTGGATGCGGCGACGATGCGCCAGCCCACGGCGGTGGCGAAGATGCCGGCCGGGTCCATGGAATGCTGCGAGCCATAGCCCGTGCCCATGGCCACCTTGGTGCGCAGCACCAGCGGCACGGCCATGTCGCCGCCGAACATGTGCCGCGCCTTGCCGATCTGGTTGAACACCTGGTCGGCGGCGACCCACATGAAGTCCGGATACATGAACTCGATCACCGGCACGTAGCGCCCATCCATGGCGATGCCGCCAGCAAGGCCAGCAAAGGCGTTCTCGCTGATGGGGGTGCCGAGCACGCGGTCGCCGAAGGCCTCCTTCAGGCCGCGCGTGGCGCCATTGGTGCCACCCTTCAGGCGATGCACATCCTCGCCCATGACCACGATGCGGTCGTCCTCACCCATGCGCCGGTGCATCACGTCCGCCACCACGTCCACAAAGCGGGCCTGCGGCTCGATGCGGCCGGTGAAGGTCTCCAGTTCCTCGGTGCGCACGCCGTTCAGTTCGGAGAGGTCGCCGCGCACGCCGAAATCGCGGAAATCGGGCGACGGCCACAAAGCTGGGACGATGCGGCGCTTGCCGTCCACCTGCTCCACCAGCTCGCCGGCCACGTCCTCCATCAGCGCCTTGGCGCGGGCGCGGAGCGCCGCCACCTCGTCCTCGCCGATGAGCTGGCGCAGGGCCATTTCGCGGGCCACCAGATCGATGGGATCGCGCCGGCGCCACTCCTGCTCTTCCTCGCGGGTGCGATAGCCGAAGGCGCTGCCGGGGAGCGGTCCGTTCTGGTGGAAGAAGCGGTAGACATCGGCCTCGATGAGCGTGGGCCCGCCGCCCGAACGCATCACCTCCAGCGCCTCGGCGCTGGCCAGCGCCACCGCCAGCGGGTCCATGCCGTCCACCTTCCAGGAGGGGATGGCGAAGCCCAGCCCGCGGGCGGAGAGGCGGGTCTCGGCGGTGGCCTCCTCCACATGGGTGGAGACGGCGTAGCGGTTGTTCTCGATGAAGAAGCACAAGGGCAGCTTCCAGGCCGCCGCAAGGTTCATGGTCTCCAGCACCGAGCCGATATTGGTGGCGCCGTCGCCGAAATAGGTGAAGACCGCATCGCCGGTGCCGGCGCGCTTGTGGGCGAAGGCCGCCCCCGCCGCCAGCGGCACGCCGCCGCCCACGATGGCATTGGTGCCGAGATTGCCCGCATCGCCCCAGCGCAGGTGCATGGAGCCGCCGCGCCCCTTGCAGAAGCCCTGGGCGAGGCCGAGGATTTCCGCCATGGTCTTCTTGGACAGGTCGCGCACGTCGCCGCCGAGGGCGGCAGTGGGGGACAGCCCGTCCGGCGCTACATAGGCCAGCGACTTGGCGAGGAACTGGTGGTGCGCCCGGTGGGAGCCGTTCACCTGATCGGAAGCGCGCATCATCACGGCGGAGCCGGTGGCGCCGCCTTCCTGCCCGATGGCCGAATGGGCGGGGCCGTGCACCAGCCCCTGCCCGGCCAGTTCCAGCACCTTCTCCTCAAAGGCACGGATCAGCACCATGGAGGTGAGCATGGTGCCGAGCAGGGCCGGATCGGCCGCATTCCAGTCGTCGCGGGAGGTGGTCAACGCACGCCAGGGGGCGGCGGGTTTCAGGTCCATATGGGTCGCCATCACGGCAGCTCCGAAAACGCTGGAAACGTCAGGGGTGCGAACATCCCCCACGCGAAAGAACGGGACATCGACGGACGAGCATCGATGGACGAGCATCGATGGACGAGCCTTGGCTCAGCCGCCCGGATCGGCGGTGTGCCAGAGCCGCAGGGAGGTGGTGCGCTCATAGGCCTTGCCGTTGGGAAAGCTCACCAGCTCGCACTGCATGCCCCAGGGGGTGAGGAAATAGACCCAGGTCTGCCCGCCGCTGGGGCCGCTCTCGCGCGTCACCGGCACGCCGCAGATGCGGGCGCCGTGCGCCTCAAGATGACGGACGGCGGCGTCCATGTCGTCCACGTAGAACGCAAGATGATGGCCGCCCACGTCGCTGTTGCGCGGCTGGATCGTCCGCTGGTCCGGGGCGATATACTGGAAGATCTCAAAATTTGAGCCGAAGCCGCAGCGCAGGAAGACCAGCTTCTTCATGATAGCGCGGGGATCGACGTGGAGCTGGCGGGCCATCCAGTCGTCCTCGGCCTGGAAGGGGCCAAGCTCGTAGACCGGGATGCAGCCGATGACATCCACGAAGAAGCGCACCGCCTCGTCGATATCGGGGACGGTGAAGCCGATATGATCGGTGCCGCGCAGGCCCGGAAGCCCCCGCGCGGCCGTCTGCTGGGATTGCCCACCCTCAATGCTCATGACCCGACCCGCTGGAGGGAGGGGCGCGCCGCTTGGCCGGGACGGGTCGCGAAATCCGCAGGGAACCCGCGACCGTCACGGTCGCCGCAGCCCCCTCGCCCTCACATCCTCCGCCCGCCAAACGATCTGCGCCGTTTCCTGACGGATAATTGCCGGGCGATCCGCTGTCAACAGCAATGTATCCAATGATGCCTTTGCGAGGATTTTTGCAGCGCGATATACCCATGTTTGGATACATTTGCTGGATTATGCGCACGCATGGTATCCAAACACACGAGCCGCATGGGTCCCCTTGCGATTCAGGGACCCTTCAGAAGAGCGCGCCATGAGAACGGAAAAATCCCCGGACGGGCCGGACAAGGATCAGCGCGTTCGCAGCCATGCCATCGCCACGGACCTGCGGGCCGGCATCCTCGCCGGCCTCTACGCCCCCGGTACCCGCGTGCGGCAGGAAGAGCTGGCCGAGCGCTACGGCACCAGCCGCATTCCCGTGCGCGAGGCCCTGCGGGACCTCGAAAGCGAGGGGCTGGTGGTGCTTGTGCCCAATTCCGGCGCGTGGATCGCCAAGACCGATATCAATGAGTGCGTGGAGATCTACAAAATCCGCGAGCGCATCGAGCCCCTGGCCCTCAGCGAGAGCATCCGCAACATGGACGCGGCCACCATCGCCCGCCTCGCGGACCTGTGCGCGCAGATCGAGGCCTCAACGGAAGTGGAGGATTTCCTGAAGCTGGACCGGGAATTCCACCTGCTCAGCTACAAGGCGGCGGCCATGCCCACGCTGCTGGCCATGATCGAGCGCTTCTGGAACACAACCCAGCATTATCGCCGCGCCTATTCCCATCTCATCGGGAAAGACGGCCAATGGATCATCCACAGCGAGCATCGCCTCATCATGGAGGCCATCCGGCGGCGTGACGGGGTGGATGTGCAGCACCTGCTTGAAAGCCACATCCGCCGCACCCGCCTGCAACTCCAGGCGAATGATTTGCCCGGCATGGTGCCGACCGGAAAGTAGGGGCACGGGGGCCGTCAAATGACCGACCTGTGAGAGGGGGCGCTCAAACGGCCGCGGACCTGCGCGGCGGGCCGATGGGCGGGCGGGGGCGCATCCGTCTTCGAACCGGTTGAAGACCGGGGCGGTTGGGCCGGGGCGGCTGGAATGAATGGGGATTGCGCATCCGCGGCATGATCGACCCGCAGGCCGAGCCTATGATGGGATGCGGATGTAGGACCGTCCGACCACCACAGCTTCGCTGGCGCAAAGGGGGACCGGGCCGTGTCTTAGTGCGTGTTCAGCGAACTGGTGTTTTCCGAACAGGCTCTGGAGACAAAAATCCAGGACCCGGACAAGATCCAGGGCCTGGCTTCAACTCGCCTCGGAGTACAGTTTCAGCCGGAGTACCGTTTCAGACCGCTTTGGCCTGCGCCTTGGTACGACGCTTGCGGGTCGGCGCAACCACCACGACGGCTTCGGCTTCCGCTTCACGGGCCTCCCGCAGGGCGCGCAGGCGTGCGGTGTTGGCGCGGATCGCCTCGAAATCTGAATTGTAGCGATCCATGGCCTGGGCGATCGAATTTTCGAGCTGCCGGCGACGGTCGGAACTGGAAATACGCTCGTGAAGCGCGGGGGAAAATGTATCCATGACCCACATCCTATACCATGCCGCCCTTGAGGGGTAGAAATTAATCAATGATTGGACTTGTGCGCCGGCTCTTTTTCGGCATGGCCGGTCTTGTCCGCACGCTGCCAATGCCGCTGCCGATCTTGCGCCCTCTTGCCCGCCTCTTGCCCGCGCGCCGCCAATACGGCGCGCTCGGTCGAAATCACCCGCCGAAAAACGGCATCCATCATCCCAGTCGGACGTGAATGGCATGATCCTGCCGCGCCGCGTCGAGACCAATGCGCAGCGGCCGCACCGGCAGCGTAATGGCATCGAGGGTGGCGGAGGCAATTCCGCGGCTCACCCGGTCCGGGTTCTCCACCACGATGCGATACCGCCCCTCCCCATGGCGGATGGTCAGCTCGAAGCCCGGCCAATCCTTGGGAATGCACGGATCGAGGCACAGCTGGTTGCCGTCCTTGCGCAGCCCGAGAATGCTCTCCAGCCCGGCCCTCTGCATCCAGCCGGCTGAGCCGGTGTACCAGGTCCAGCCGCCACGCCCCGCATGGGGTGGCTCGGCATAGATGTCGGCGGCGAGCACATAGGGCTCCACCTTGTAGCGCAGCACGTCGGAGCGGCTCCGGGCGTGATTGATGGGATTGAGCATCCAGAACAGGGCCGCCGCCTTGTCCCCCTCGCCCAGCGCCGCGAACGCCATCACCGACCACAAGGCGGCATGGGTATATTGCCCGCCATTCTCCCGGATGCCCGGCGGATAGCCCATGATGTAGCCCGGATCCGGCGTCGACCTATCGAACGGCGGGGTGAACAGCAGCGCCAGCCCTTCGCCGGGCCGGATCAGCTCGCGCTCGATGGCCGCCATGGCCCGCCGCGCCCGCGCCGGATCGCCGGCGCCCGACAGCACCGCCCAGGACTGGGCGATGGAATCGATGCGGCATTCCGCATTCCCGGCCGAGCCGAGGGGCGTGCCATCATCGAAGAAGGCGCGGCGATACCAGTCGCCGTCCCACGCCTCGCCATCAAGGGCGGCGGCGAGGCCCTCCGCATGCTGGCGCCATCGCGCCGCGCGCTCGGTTTCGCCCCGCGCCTGCGCAAGGGGGGTGAAGGCGGTCAAGGCGGCATGCAGGAACCAGCCGAGCCAGACGCTTTCGCCGGCACCCTGCTCGCCCACGCGGTTCATGCCGTCGTTCCAGTCGCCGGTGCCCATCAGCGGCAGGCCGTGGCCGCCCAGCGCGAGGCTGTGGTCGAGGGCGCGGGCGCAATGCTCGAACAGCGATGCGGTCTCATCCGATACGGTGGGCGGGAAGAAGCTCTCGTGCTCGCCGGCATTCAGCCGCTGCCCCTCCAGGAACGGCACACGTTCATCCAGAACGCCGGTGTCCCCGCTCACGGTCACATAGTGGGCAGTGGCGAATGCAAGCCAGGCGCGATCATCGGAAATGCGGCTGCGCACCCCTCGGCCGGAATGGGGCAGCCACCAATGCTGCACGTCGCCTTCCACGAACTGCCGGGCGGCGGCGCGCAGCAGATGGGCGCGGGTCATGTCGGGACGGATGGCGGCCAGCGCCATGCCGTCCTGCAGCTGGTCGCGGAAGCCATAGGCGCCGCTCGCCTGGTAGAAGGCGGCGCGCGCCCACACCCGGCAAGCCAGCGTCTGGTAGAGCAGCCAGCCGTTCAGCATGATGTCCATGGTGCGGTCCGGGGTGCGGACCTCCACCGCGCCTAGAATATCGTCCCAGCTCCGCGTCACCTCGGCGAGGACGGCATCCAGGTCGGCGGCACGGAAACGGGAAATCAGGTCGCGGGCTTCCGGCGCGTCGCGCGCCTCGCCCAGGAAGACCACGCGCTCGATGCTGGCGTTCGGGCGCAGCTCGATCTGTGTGCGCAAGGCCCCGCACGGATCGAGCCCCGCGCCCACCAGCCCCGAGAGCGGCACGCCCCGCAGGGCCGCGGGATCGGCCAGCGTGCCGTTGCGGCCTATGAAGTCCCGGCGGTCGCCGGTCCATTCGCTCTGCCGTCCGGCCATGTCGAGGAAGGCGACCCGCCCGCCGAAATCCGCGTTCCACGGGTTGCGGGCGAACAGGGCACCGGTTTCGCCATCGATGGCGGTGGCCACGAAGGGCGCGGTGGCCGAGCGCGACGGGCCGAGCACCCATTCCGCGTAGGCGGTGAGCGAGATGCGCCGGGGCCGGCTGGTCAGGTTGCGCAGGGTGAGGCGGGAAATCTTGATGGCGCCGTCCACCGGCACGTACTGGACGAGATCGGCGGCAATGCCGTTCGCCGTATGGGTGAAGCAACTGAAGCCGCGGCCGTGGCGGGCCACATAGGTCGCCGCCTCGTCGCGCATGGGCAAAGCGGTGGGCGTCCACACCGCGCCGGTCTCCTCGTCGCGCAGGTAGAAGGCTTCGCCCGTGCGGTCGGCGACGGGATCGTTGGACCAGGGCGTGATCTGGTTTTCCCGGCTGTTGAGGGACCAGGTCGAGCCGCTGCCCTCGGTTGCCGCCTGAAAGCCGAAGGCGGGATTGGCGATGACATTGATCCACGGCGCCGGCGTGGACTGGCCCGGACCCAGCACCGTCACATAGTCCCGCCCGCCGTCGGCGAAACCGCCGAGCCCGTTGAAGTATTCGAGGTCCGGCAGGGGCGCGGGCACTGCTGCGGCAGGCACCGGGCGCAGGGGATGGGGCTTTGCGGCACCCGCGGTCTCGACGATCCGGTCCAGCTGCTCGGCGAGGCTGCCGCGCTGGGCCACGAGCACGATGCGCGCCGCCGCGGCGAGCAGCGCCGGCATCTCCGCCGCCATGATATCGGCGCGCAGCACGAACACCCGTCCCGCGGTCCCGTCGCGTCCCACTTCGCGCTCCACTTGCGGCCGGGACTGGCTGGTGCGGACCAGGGTTTCGAGGGCGGTCTGGAGGTCCTGCACATAGGAGGAGCGGCGCTCGTTGAGGATCACGAGATCCACCGCCAGCTGCTTCATGCGCCAGTAGTCCTGCGCCTTCAGCAATTCGTGGGCGACGTCCAGGTTGTCCATGTCGGCGATGCGCAGCAGCACGATGGGCAGGTCGCCGGAAATGCTTTGCCCCCACAGGCCGGACTGCGGGCCGCCACCGCGCAGGATCGTGTCGGAGGCCGGGCGCAGGGTCGGCGCGGCATAGATCGCGTATCCGGCGAGCCGCTGGTACACGGCAGCAGCGCCTGCCGTAATTCCGAGGTGATAAAGTTCCACCTGGGCCTGGGTCCAGGCCAGCGTCGCCGCCCGGCCGTAGGCGGTGACATCGCGATGCCGGTCGATGCCGTCCAGCAGCGTGGCACGGCTGGATGCGGCCATGGTCCAGAAGGCGATGCGCGCCATGGCCCCCGGTTCGATCCGCACCCGCCGGCGCAGGGCGAAGACCGGATCGAGCACGGTGCCGACCGTGTGGGACAGCGGGCCGCCGTCCATGACGGCGATGGGCGCGCGCACGCCATGGCCGCGTCCGAGAAAGCGGGCGCGGTCGGTTTCGACCTGCGTCGCCCCCACCTCGTCGCCTTCGAGCACGCTGAAGTGGGCGGCCCAGATCTCCGGCTCGGATGGCGAGCGCCGCCGGCGCGTGGCCAGGATGGCGCCGATATCGGCGAGATATTCGGTTTCGACGAACAGCTTGGAAAAGGCCGGATGGGCCATGTCCGAGGCCTGCGGCGCCAGCACCAGCTCGGCATAGGAGGTGACCTCCACCTCGCGCACCCGGTTGCCGGTATTGGTGATGGAGATGCGGCGGACTTCCGCGTCATCCTCGGCGGAGACGACCACGTCCAGCGTGGTCTCCAGGGTGCCGTCGCGACGGGCGAATTCGGCGCGATCCTCGTGGAAGGTCACAAGACAGGCGTCGGGTTCCACGCCGCTGGGCTGGAAGCCGGCCGACCAGACATCGCCGCTGCGCACGTCCCGCAGGAAGACGTAGGAGCCGAAATCGTCGCAGGTGGCATCCTCCCGCCAGCGGGTGACGGCGAAATCGCCCCAGCGGCTGTAGCCGGAGCCCGCCGCCGTGAGCATGGTGGCATAGCGCCCGTTGGAGAGCAGATGGGTGGCGGGCGTGGCCTGCCGCGCGGAGGTGAAGACGCGTGTGGCGGCGGGCTCCAGATCCAGCACGCGATCCGTCGCGCGCACCTGCGCCGACCAGGGGCGCACCATCGCCACGTCGCGGGGCGTGCGTTCCTGCAGCAGCAATTCGCTGGCCTGAATCATGGGTTCGGCATGAAAGCGCGCCCGCATGATGCCGCCCATGAGCGCGTCGGTGATGGCGACGATGGTCATGCCCTGATGATGCGCCATGAACGCCCGCACGATCACGAAGCTCTCATCCGCCGGGACCCGGCTCGCCGTATAGTCGAGGGCCTCGTAGAAGCCATAGCGGCCGCAGGCGCCGGCCTCGGCGAGGCGGGCGAGATTGGCACAGGCGGCGGCCGGCTCCGCCATGGCGGCCAGGGCCGTGGCATAGGGGGCGATCACCAGACTGTCCGCGAGCCCGCGCTTCAGCCCCAGGTCCGGGATGCCGAAGTTGGAATATTGGTAGGTCAGTTCCAGGTTGCGGGCGTTGTAGGCGGATTCGGAAATACCCCAGGGCACCCGCCGGCTCGCGCCGTAGTCGATCTGCCGGCGCACCACCAGCCGGTTGGTCTGGTCGAGCAGGCTGCCGGCCGGTGCGCGCATGATCAGCGACGGCATCAGGTATTCGAACATGGAGCCGGACCAGGAGATCAGCGCGGCGCCATGGGCCACCGGCGTCACCGAGCGGCCGAGGCGGAACCAGTGGCGGGCCGGGACATCGCCCTTGGCGATGGCGAAGAAGCTGGCAAGCCGGGCTTCGGACGCCAGAAGATCATAGCAGCTCGGATCGAGCGTGCCCTCCGGCACCAGATAGCCGATGGACAGCAGGTTGCGGTCGCCGTCCACGAGGAAGCCGAATTCCATGGCCAGCGCCATGGCCCGGGCGGTGTCCTCCAGCGCAACGAGGCGGGCCGCCACCACGAAGGCTGCACCGTCGCCCGACGCGAGATCGCGGCGATGGGTGGCGATGGCATCAAGGCTCGCCTGCGCCCAGAACAGCATGTCCGCGCCAGCCGTATCCCCGCGCTCGGTGGCCAGCGCACGGGCGATGTCGATCATGGTGTCCCCAGCCGTGGCGAGATCCTCCAGCCGGCGCGAGAGGTCCTCGCCCGGCTCGGCTTCCCGTCGCACATCGTCGATGAGGGCAGAGAGGACCTGGTCCAGCTGCGGCAGCGTCACCGTCTGGGTGCGCCGCCCGTCCTGCAGGCGGGCGGCCTCGGTGCGCGTCAGGTCCAGCGCATCGGCGAGGCCGGCGAGGCGCTGCGCGGACGGCTGGGCGTCGGTTCGCCACGCGCGCAGCGCATTGGCGAGGGCGACGAGGTGCCCGGCCAGATTGCCGCTGTCGACGGTGGAGACGTATTTCGGGTCCAGCGGGCGCAGGTCGCCCGTATCGTACCAATTGTAGAAATGGCCGCGGAACCGCGCGAGGCGGCCCATGGTGGCAAGGGTCGCATCCAGCCGGTCCATGGCCTCATGGGTTCCAACCCAGCCGAAGTCGCGGGCGCTGGCCACCGACAGCAGATAGAGCCCGATGTTGGTGGGCGAGGTCCGGCGCGCCAGGGCAGGCGCCGGGTCTTCCTGGAAATTGTCCGGCGGCAGCATGTGGTCCGCCGCCGTGACGAAGGTCTCGAAGAACCGCCAGGTGCGGCGGGCCGTCAGCCGCAGCGTGCGGGCATCGGCATCCGACATCTGCAGCAGGTCCGCCGGCTGGGGCGAGCGGCTGACGAAGCGCGCCACCGCAGGCGAGGCGACCCACAGGGCCGCGAATGCCAACGCCAGCGGCCAGGCGCCATGCCCCGCGAACACGGCGACAACCAGCGCCGCCGCGGCGATGATGAAGGCGCCGGCCATCCGCCGGCCATAGGCCGCAAGGTCGAGGCGCCGGGCCGAGGCGGCCTGGGCGGCGGGAACCCATTCCAGCAGATGCCGCCGGGTGACCGTGAGCCGCCAGAGGGTGCGCACGATGGCATCGCCCATCAGCCACGCCTCATGGGCCAGGAACACCACAGTGAGCGCCGACTGGAGCAGCGCCAGGCGCAGATCGCCGAGGAGCGCCCGCAGGTGGCTGCCCATGGCAATCCCACGCTGGCCGGGCACCATGGCGGCAGCGACCGGAATGAGGTTGGGCAGCGCGAGGGTGAGGAGCAGGAACGAGGTCCAGATCAGCGCGGCGGTCCACGGCAGCGTAAAGCCGACGATCAGGCCGGCGACGGCAAGCGGCGCGGACAGGGAGCGGCGCAGATTGTCCAGCATCTTCCAGCGCCCCATGGCCGGAATATCGCCGAAGCCGTGGGCCACATGGGCCGGCTGGGGACCAAAGCCGACGATCCACGGCAGCAGCTGCCAGTCGCCCCGCGCCCAGCGATGGCGCCTGAGCGCGCTGACGTCGTAGCGGGCGGGGAACTCCTCCACCACCTCCACGTCGGAGGCAAGGCCCGCGCGCGCGAAAACGCCCTCGAACAGATCGTGGCTGAGCAGGGTGGAATCGGGCACGCGCCCGGCCAGCGCGGCCTCGAACACATCCACGTCATAGATGCCCTTGCCGGCGTAGGAGCCCTCGCCGGTCAGGTCCTGGTACACATCGGACACGGCCGAGCCATAGGGATCGATGCCGCTCATGCTGGAGAAGGTGCGCTGGAACAGCGATCCCTCGCCGCCCAGCGGCAGCGACGGCGTCACCCGCGGCTGGAGGATGCCGTAGCCTTCCACGACCCGCCCGGACGCCGCGTCGAAACGGGGCTGGTTCAGCGGATGGGCCATCTTGCCGATGAGGCGGCGCACCGTGTCGCGCGGCAGCCGCGTATCGGCATCCAGCGTCACCACATAGCGCACGTCCCCGGGCACGCTCGCAGGGCGCCCGTCGATCGGGGCGAAGGTGGTGTCGGTGGCGCCACGCAGCAGGCGGTTCAGCTCGTGGAGCTTGCCGCGCTTGCGCTCCCAGCCGATCCACCGCCCCTCCCCCACGTTCCACACACGCCGCCGGTGCAGCAGCAGGAAGCGGGCGCCGCCCGGCCCCGGTCCGTAGCGCGCATTGAGACGGGCGATGCCCGCCGCCGCCGTTGCCACCAGGGCCGCATCGCCCTCGGCGTGCTCCGCATCGGCATCGATCCAGTCGGACAGCAGGGCGAAATGCAGGTCGCCTTCGGGGCTGGCCAGATGATGGATCTCCAGCCGCTCGATATTCTCCTCGATGGAGGCCGGGCTGGTCAGCAGCGTGGGCACCGCCACCAGCGTGCGCAGATGGGAGGGAACCCCATCGCGCAGCTCCAGCGCCGGCAGGGCGGTTGCCCCGAAGCCGAAGCTCATGGCGCGGTTGACCAGCGCCACCGCCGCGTCAAGGGCCGGAATGGCGCCGAGCAGCGCCAGAAGGCTGAGCGCCGGCCCGGAGAACCCGGCGTAGCCGATCGCCAGCAGCGGCAGGGCGAGCAGCAGAGCGGCGGCGATGGCGATGGCGCCCACATAGCCGCCGATGCCGAAGGCCCGGCTCAACCGGGTGGACACGTCATGAAGCGGCAGGCGGAAGCCGATCTCCCGCTCGAACGCGCGCCGACCGCCTCCGATCAAATGGTAGCCGGGATCGCTTTCGCGCGGGATCGCATCGGCATCGGCTGGCTCACGGATACGCGCGGTCGCCGCGAGGGCGGCCTGGGCGATCTGAAGCTCGGTGCGCGGCGCGCCCCGCGCCAGCTGCTCGATGGCGTTGCGGTAGAGGTTGCGGGTGGAAAAATCCATCGCCGGGTAGGCGCTGCCAGCGGTGAGCACAAGGTCCACCAGGCTGGTGCGCTCGAACATCTCCTTCCAATCCAGATCGGAGATCAGGCGCAGGCTGGTGATGATGTTGCGCACCGTCAGATTGGCGGCGCCCTGGCTGCGGTGCACGTCGCGCACCACTGCATCGGCCGTCATGCCCTGCGCCGCAAGGCGCTGGTCCAGCCAGGTGAGGGCGGGCGTGATCCTCGGGTCCTGATCGCGCAGCCGGTGCACCAGTTGCACCGCGAGGGCATCGACAAGCGCGCCCTGCTCGTGGCCGGCGAGCACGGACGCCACCGGCTCGGGCGGGCGCCCGCTCAGCCCCAGCAGGCGGTCGGCCAGCGCATCGGCCTCGCGCCGGGCCGCCCGATCCTCCACGATGCGATCGGCCATGCGCCGCAGATTCTCGATGAGCACGATGCGCAGGGTGATGGACACCGCCCACAGCTCGCCGATGGTGAGGGGCTGCACCTCCTGATAGGCATTCAGGTAACGCGCCAGCATCTCCGGGTCGAAGCGGCTGTCGGTATGGGCCACGAATGCCCACGCCACCCCGAACACGCGCGGATAGCCGGCGAATGGCCCGGCGGCGAGCTTGGGCAGCTGGCGGTAATAGCCCGGCGGCAGATCGGAGCGGATCTCGCGGATCTGCTTTTCCACCAGGTGATAATTGTCGATCAGCCACTCCGCCGAAGGGGTGATGGCGCCACCCTCGGCGAGGGCACCGGCGATGGCCCGGTAGGCGTCCAGCAGCACCGCGCCGTTGTCGGCGAGGCGCGCCGAGAGCGTATGGCCGCGGGCCGCCCGCGGCTGCACCGGCTGGGCCGCCGCCAGGGTACGGGCGTGCTCCTCCAGACGCTCCGTGCTGAACAGTTCTTCACGGACCGGTTGGCGATCGTCCCAGGGGGAAGACGCAGGCACGCGCCCGACGGCGCTCAGGAGGAGGGAGAGCAAGTGGACCTTTCTGCCGCGCTTTCGGCGCACGGTGGGCCTCATACCTTCGGCCGTTTGGCTTCGACCGATGCGAACTGGGTTAAGCTCGAACGCCGCGCGGGCTCTCGTGGTTCGACCGCGACAGATGGAACCCATCTGTCGCGGTCGAACCACAACCCTTTGATCTGGTGGATCAACTTTTCGAAACGGATGGGTACCATCCGTTTCGGTTGATCCACTAGCCCTCGATCGTGTCGGCGAAGGCGCGGGCAAACCGCACCGCCAGCGCGCGCGCATCCGCCTGCAGCTCGGCGTTGCTCTTGGGAGCGGAAGCGGCGCTGCGCACGGGAATTTCGAGGGTCAGCGACCCGCCGCCGGAATCCTGCTCGCGCCAGACGATCCGGGCGAGGACGTGATCGGCGTCGAGCGCCTGGAAAACGATATTGAGGCCTTTGTTCATCTGGATCTCTGTCGTCGTCGGGGCAAAGGCGCACGGCGCGCACCTGTCGAATGCCATCTGGCGACAGGTCCCTGCGGCAGGTCCAAATGTCGTCGGCCTTAAGAGTATGGTCGGCCTTAAGAGTATCCTCGGCCTTGAGCGTTTTGCGTTCGCACGGGGCTCACGGCAATCGCTGAGAAGTCTCGCTTTGACGCGTTTTCTTCACGCGAACCACTATCCTCTTCGCGCGAGAACGCTCCAAACGCCCTTTCGATCAGCTCTGAACACGGCAGGCCAAGGCTGGCGGCGAGGGCACCTGTCTGGCCCGGATTTTTTGGCCCTGATCTTTTTTGGACGGGCTCGCCTGGCGAGTATTCACGAGGAGTCTTGTCTATTTTCAGTCGTATGCTCTTCACGCGAATCTTTATTCAGCTCGCTCGAAACCGCTCTAGAAATCGGCCGTGGAGAGACGATTGAAATTCTGCTTCCGCCGCGCATAGATTCCGCTGGCGACACTTTCGATCCGCGTCCGGTTCACGTCGAAGACCTGCAGCGATGCTGCTTCGCCCTGCCCCGCCCGGGGGTTGAAGCGCTGCAGCACATCCGCATCCACGTGGAACGAAATCTCGAAGGTGGAATCGTATCCCCAGAAGGTGACGCAGCGTTTGGATGCGTTATAGCTGCGGCTGGTATTGGGAAAGTGGAGCGACATGGGATTTCCTCTTGATAGGTGCGGCCGTCTGGAGTGCGATCCGAGCAAATTGAGCCCATTTGCGCGGTGAACCGCTCTCTAAACTTGAGCCAAGAGCAATTCCCGTAGACATGCGCAGCCATTGAACGTCAGGAACTGCTGCGGGGCGAAGAGCTGGAGCGATGGGCGAACCGGCGTTCGCCGCAACGCCTCAAGCGGCCGCGACGGACGAAGGACCCTCGCGGCTCTCCGCCGATTGCTGTCGATCCTTCAACAGGGCAGCGTCCAGGTCGGCGGCTTCGATGGCGAGGCTCTCGCTTCGGCCCTGCGGCGCCGCGACGGCCGGCGTGTGCAGCATGGTCGCCACGCGCCGGTAGGCGATGAAGGAGAGGCCGAGGATCTGCTCCTCGTCGATCACCACGCGATAGGTTCCCGCGGGCAGTACGCCGTCGGTCCCGATGATCCGGAAGGGGTGCTCGAACGTGACCATGGTTTCATGGGTGCGAACGTTCATGTCGACACCTCAGCTCTTCTTCTTCGGAGGCCCGATTGATACGGGCGTACCCTTGATGAACGAAGGCGCTGCCACCGGTTCTTTTTGCTTCTTCGGCTTCTTGGTTTCGCGATTTCCGCGCAATTGTCCCTTGGCCATTGCCGTCTCCTGCGCCTGGCATTGTGTGCTTCACGCGTGCTGACGATGCCGGCGACCAGTGGGTCACTCAACTCCTGGGCTACTCGTCCTCGCCCAAATCGAGCTGGCCCGAATTGAACTCGCCCGAATTGAGGTCCTCGCCCCCTCGGACGCGCAAGCTCAGGGCCGCGCAGACTGAAGGGCACGTGACCTGCAAGGCGCCGGGCGCCTTGCAGGAAATTGGTTTACGCATGTCCCACCCACGCTGCCGGTCCATTCATGAGCGGCCAAGTGGGAGACACGCGAAGGCCGGCGGCATCCGATTGCTCGGGCCCCCGGCCAGGGCGATCAGCTCAGATCCTTGAGCTGGTCAGCCGACAGCTTGCCGCTCTTGCGGTCCGTCACCAGCTCAAAGGCCACTTTCTGACCCTCGCGCAGATCGGACATACCTGCGCGCTCAACCGCGCTGATATGCACGAAGGCATCGCTGCCACCGGAATCGGGGGTGATGAAGCCAAAGCCCTTCTGGGCGTTGAACCACTTTACGGTTCCCTCAGCCATGGGAAACCCTTTCAAATTTTGAGATGTAGCTTACCGAGCCTTGCCCGGCCGTCGAAATCGCATTTTCTGGCGAGAGATATTGGTTTAGCGTAGAACTCAATCCCGCCTATAGCCAAGTTTTCCGGCTTTCCATCGACGCATCAGCTATGCGCCCAAATGCTGGAAATGGCAATAATATTCTCCATATGGCCATTTTCACATATGTTGATATGCCAAACTTCGCGGAAGGCGCGCGCTGTTTACCTCCGCGCAGCGTCGCCCGCGGGTGCAGCTTGCGAATCGAAAGGCGCACCGCGCCGAAGCCCCGAGAGGCCGACGGGAGAGGCCGACGGGAGCGGCCGACGGGAGAGGCACTGGGGAACCTTGAGGTGGTATCACGCCCATGCGCTGATAAAGTGGTTGCTCCGCAGGGGAGCACCCATTGAGCCTACTCCAGATCCGCCACACCACCACCTATCGCTTTCACCGGCCGGTGGCGTTCGGTCCCCACCGCCTGATGCTCCGCCCGCGCGAAAGCCGTGACCTGCGCGTGATATCCAACGCCATCACCATTGCGCCGGAAGCGAGCGTGAAATGGGCGCACGATGTCTCCGGCAATGCGGTGGCCACCGCGACCTTTCAGGCCGGCGGCGACCTTCTGGTGGTCGAAAGCCTCACCCAGATCCAGCTGGACGCGGTGGCCTGGCCGGTGTTCGACATTGCCGGCTCCGCCCAATCCTTCCCGTTCCGCTATTCCGACGACGAGTGGAAAGATCTCGGCGCGCTCGGTACCCCGCAATATCCCGATCCCGGCAACCAGTTGCGCACCTGGGCCCAGGGCTTCGTGCGCGCCATGCCCACCGACACCCTCTCCCTGCTCAAGGACCTGAGCATGGGGGTCTCCCAGGCCATCAGCTACCAGAGCCGCGACGAGGAGGGCACGCAGGCCCCGGTGCAGACCCTGCAACGGGGCTGGGGATCGTGCCGGGATTTCGCGCTGCTGTTCGTGGAGGCGGCCCGCAGCCTCGGCTTCGGCGCGCGCATCGTGTCCGGCTATCTCCACAATCCCGACCAGAGCCAGACGGGGTCGGCCGGTGCGGGATCAACCCACGCCTGGGGCGAGGTGTTCGTGCCGGGGGCGGGCTGGATCCCGTTCGATCCCACCAACCGCAGCATGGGCGGATCGAACCTCATTCCCGTCGCAGTGGTCCGCGATATCCGCCAGGCCATTCCGGTGGCCGGCAGCTTCATCGGCGACACCCTCGCCTTCCGGGACATGGCCGTGGATGTCCGCGTCTGGTGAGGCGGCAGTGTACCGTCAAGCAGGCGCTCTCATGATCGGGCGTTGACCACCGGAGCAGCCGGCGCGTCCTTATGGTCATGAAGAAAGCGCGCAATGAGAGCCTTGAGCTGCGCCGGATCATCGTGATCGCTTGCGGTCGCCCGCCGGAACAGCGCCCGCTGCACGAGGGTCGGCAGCTCGGTCCATTCCTTGACCACAGCCGCGCCCAAGCATTCGAGAATGTGCCGCTCCCGTTCAGTCAAGGCCGCATGGCGCTGCGCGGAAAGATTTGGGGGCATCTGAGCACCACCCTCATCGTCCCAACGCGAGATGGCCGAGGCCGCATCAGCACGGGGCGGCTCGATGTCTTGGCGATTACTTCCCATTTTTGAAATGTATCACAAACCAGACTGCACCACAATTTCCGCAGCATGCGTTTCGAGCACCCCGAACGGCAGGTTCAAGCGCCTGCCGCAGGACGAGAGCATTTTCGAGGGAAGTGGATACCGGTTCGCGTGAAGAAAATGCGTTAACTCAGAGATTTAGAGCGTTTCACCGTTTCCATGAAAAGGTGAAACGCTCGAGAACCCGGCGGCGGGCGCTTGAAGCGGTTCGGGCTATTGGATCACGCAAGGACGACCCGCCTTCAGGACTCCGCCCTCGGCAACCGCCTCACTTCAGCTGCTGCTCCACCTTGGCGATGGCGGCATTGGCGCAGGCCTCGTCCAGATGCCCGCCCGGCGCCCCGCCGACGCCCACGGCGCCGATGACCTCGTTGCCCGATTTCACCGGAACGCCGCCGGCCACGACGAGAAAGCCATCGATGGCGACAAGCTGCGCGGCCGCCGGCGCCTTCTGGATGTTCTCCACCATGGTCGAGGTGGGAATGCGCGTGGACGCCGCGGTGAACGCCTTGCGCCGCGCCGCGTCGGGGGTGTGAACGCCGGCATTGTCCGCACGCGCGAGCGCCCGCAGCACGCCGGCCCGGTCCACCACGGCGGCGGTCACGTTGTAGCCCTGCGCCGCGCAGGCGGCCACCGTCTCGCGCGCGATGTCCATCGCGATCGCCAGCGGCATGTTCTTTTCCTGGAGAACCTGGGCGGAGGCGGCAGGCGCGAGCGCGGCCACGGCCACGGCGGCGAGAAGAAGGCGCTTCATCGTCAATCCCTTATGGTTGCGGCGGATGTCCCGATGTCCCGTCACCGGATCGACCGGGCGTCGGGCACCGGCGCGGAAAGCGGATCAGGGTGGCGGAACCGCGCCGCCACCGCCAGTGCTCTACCCTGCGGCGCGCCGCAGCTTAATCCGCGTCTTCACACGGGCGGCTAGGTAGGATTACCGAGACGGCGGCGCAGCAACGGATGCGGCCAGCGACATGCGCACCAGATCGGCCACCGAGCTGGTGCCGAGCTTTTCGGCGATATTGGCGCGGTGGGCGTCGATGGTGCGCGGCGAGACGGCCAGGGCCGCCGCGATCTCCTTGCTCGCCCAGCCCCGGCACACCAGATCCATGACCTCCCGCTCGCGCTCGGTGAGGGTGGCGAGCAGGGCATGGGTCTCCTGCCGTTCCAGCACCTCTTCCAGCACCTTGCCCGCTGCGGCGAGGGCATCCAGCAGAACCTGTTCGTCCACCGGCTTGGTGAGAAAATCCAGGATTCCCGCCTTGAAGGCGCGCCGGCAGGCGTTCACGTCACCATGGCCGGTCATCATGATGGTCGGCCAGTCGATGCCGCGCGCCGCCAGCGCCGCCTTGAGCTGGAGCCCGCTGACCAGCGGCATGCGCAGGTCGATGAGCAGGCAGCCGGGGCGCGCCGTGTCCACATGGGCGAGGAAGGTCTCGGGGTCGGCGAAGGTCTCCACCGTCATGCCGCAGGTGGAGAGCAGCAGCGACAGCGCCTGCCGCACCGCCGCATCATCGTCCACGATATAGACGCGCAGGGCCTTCATTGCGCCGCCTCCATGCGTGGCATGGCAGCGGGAAGGACGATGACGAAGGCTGCGCCCGCCGTCGCCCCGGCATCCGCGCGGATGGAGCCGCCGGCGCGTTCCACCAGCGTCGCGCACAGGGACAGGCCGAGCCCCATGCCGTCCGCCTTGGTGGTGAAGAAGGGCTCGAACAGGCGCGGCAGCACGGTCGGCGCAATGCCCGGCCCGGTGTCGGCGACGCGGATCACCACATGCCCGCCGCTGGTCCCGGTACCGATGACGATCGTCTTCTCGGCCGGCGCCGTGCCCTCGAGACTGTCGACCGCGTTGCGGATGAGGTTGTGCAGCACCTGCTCCAGCTCGATGGGGTCCACCACCGCCTGCGGCAGCGAGCGTTCCAGCTCCAGCTCCAGGCGGATGCCGCGCTGGGCGAGATCGGAGCGCGCCAGCGCGGCGGCGTCGCCGACCACGGCATTGATATCGGAAGGGATGCGCGCGGTGGTGCGGTTGCTGATGTAGTCGCGCATGCGCTGGAGCATCTCCCCGGCGCGCTTGGCCTCCCGCACATTGGCCCGCAGAGCCTCGTCGAGCCTCTGGGCATCGCCGCCCGGCGCCGCGAGCCGCAGCGCGGCCTGGCTCTGGCTGAGCAGGGCGGTGAGCGGCTGGGTCAACTCGTGGGCGATGCCGGAGGCAAGCTCGCCCAACGCGTTGACCCGCGAGGCGTGGGCAAGGCGCGTCTCGCGCTCCAGCAGCAGGCTGCGCTCCTGCGCCTCCCGGGCCACGGCGCGCGAGCGGCGGGCGTCCCGGCGCTGCCTCAGGGTGTAGCGCAGGGCCAGAAGGCCGACGAGGGACAGGACGGCGAAGGCGAAGACCGGACCCGGCGTCACCCCCTGCGCGAACGCAAGGCGGCGGTCCAGCGACAGCCGCAACGGCTGGGTCTGGCTGTCCACGGCGCGCTCGAAGCGGAGGGTTTCGAGCGCCGCGCTCCCCTGCGGCCCGGCGGCGGCGCGATCCACAAGGGTGTGCCCGCCAAGGTCAAGCCGCAGGCGGGTCGCTTCGGGGCGCTCCTCTCCCTCCACCAGCAGGGCGGGGTCGATCTCCACGATCATCGCCAGCGGACGGTTCGGCGCGCCGGCCCGCTTGCCGAGGAAATAGCGCCCGGGCACGGCGGGATCGGCATAGGCCCGGGCCTCGCCGGGGGCCTGGGCGAAAACGCCGGCGGTGAAGGCGGGCAAGGGCGTCGCCATCGCCCCGTCCGGGGCCGCGACAAGGACTTCGCCGGAGCCCCCCGCCCCCGGCGCCACGATGCGCACGGAAACGATGCGCGGATAAAAGCGCATGATGGCAAGGGCCACCTGCCGCACCGCCTCGCGCGGCGGCGGATCGGCCGATTGCACCAGCGCCGCGAGGCTGGTGAGGTGGGCATCGTGCTGCGCCACGCGCTGGGAGACGATGCGATGCAGCCCCACCCCGGCGGCGTTCAGCTCCTCGCCGGCATGCTGCGTGGCCGAGCGGATGGAGAGCAGCGCAAAGCCGCCCACCGCCCCGATCCACACCAGGACGAGAACCGCGATCGACCTGAAGGCAAAGATGCGGCGGCTCACCCCATCTCCCCATCCTGAAACATCCCGCCGCACCGGATGGCGACGGCGTCGCCTCCATATGGCGCCATTTCCGGCACCGACGGAAGATCCCCCACGCCGGCGTCGCCGGGCGTGTCAGGCCCGCTCTGCCGGCTCGAACCCGTAGAGGCGTGCCGGATTGGCGACGAGGATGCGGTGGCGGATGTCTTCCGGCGCCCGGTCGAGCCCGAGCCGCAGTCCCGGATCGAGATCCTCGGGCATGTCATGCCAGAGTTCGGTGTGGGGCCAGTCGCTGCCCCACAGCACCCGGTCCGGGCGGCAGGCCATGAGTGCCTCCACGAACGGCGCGAGGTCCGCGTAGGGTGGCCCGGAGCGGCTGACGCGGTAGGGTGCGGAGAGCTTCACCCAGAGATTGCCCGCCGCAAGCAGGGCCAGCACCTGCGCGAACGCCGCGTCCCCCACCGGCCGCACTGGATCGAGCAGGCCGAAATGGTCCAGCACCACCGGCACCGGGCAGCCTTCCACCATCGGCGCAAGCGCAGCGCCCCGCCCGATTTCCACCTGAAGCTGGATATGCCATCGCAGCGGCGCAATGCGGCGGCCGAGCAGCGCCATGTCTTCCAGCGCCAGACCGCCGGGATTGCGTCGGTTGACGCGGATGCCCCGCACCCCCGCATGGTGCAACTCGGCAAGGCTGTCATCGGAAATAGCTGGCGGCACCACCACCACGCCGCGCAACTGCCCCGGCGCCTGCCGGAGCGTGTCGAGAAGGGCGCGATTGTCCGTGCCGTAGACGCTCGGCTGCACCAGCACCGCCCGGTCGATGCCCAGCGCCGCCATCACCGGCCGGTAGTCCGTGAAGGACATAGGATGGGGCGTGTAGTTCCGCACCGCCGCCAACGGATATTGGGCGAAGGGACCAAACACATGCATGTGCGCGTCGCAGGTACCCGGTGGCAGCAGCCGCACCGCGGGCGGCGGGCCGGGCGGGCGCGGCGGCAGGCACAGGGGCGCGCCGGGCTCGGCTGCATCCATGCTCAAGACGCATCGTCCGGCTTGCGGACCATGAAGTCGAAATCGCATCCCTCGTCGGCCTGAAGCACCGTCTGCGCGTAGAGCCGCGCGTAGCCGCGCTCGGGGACAGGACGCACCGGCCCCGCCGGGAGGTCCGCCCGCCGCCGGATGAGTTCGTCCTCGTCCACCAGCAGGTCGATGCGGCGGGCGGCCACGTCGAGGCGGATCATGTCGCCGGTCCTCACCAGCGCCAGCGGCCCGCCGATGGCGGATTCAGGCGTGATGTGCAGCACGATGGTGCCGAAGGCGGTGCCGCTCATGCGAGCGTCGGAAATGCGCACCATGTCCTTCACGCCCTGCCGGCCGAGCTTTTTCGGGATCGGCAGATAGCCCGCCTCCGGCATGCCCGGCGCGCCCTTGGGGCCGGTATTGCGCAGCACCAGCACGTCGTCGGCGGTGACATCAAGGTCCGGATCGTCGATGCGCGCCGCCATGTCGATGACGGAATCGAACACCACGGCCCGGCCCGTATGCTGCAACAGGCGCTCGGTCGCCGCCGCCTGCTTCAGCACGGCGCCGCCGGGCGCGAGATTGCCGTGGAGCACCACCATGGAGCCCTCGGCCTTGATGGGCGCGCTGCGGGGACGGATGACCTCCTGTCCCGGCACATCCTCCGCCGTGGCCACCACCGCGCGCAGGGTCGCGCCGGTGACGGTGGGGGCATCGAGGTCCACCAGGTCGCCGAGCTGGGCCAGCAGCCGCGGCACGCCGCCGGCATGGTGGAAGTGCTCCATGTAGTGCGCGCCGGACGGCTTCAGGTCCACCAGCACCGGCACCTCGCGGCCGATCTCGTCGAGGGTCTCAAGGGCGAAGCGGTGCGGCGTGCGCCCAGCGATGGCGGCGAGGTGGACGATGCCGTTGGTGGAGCCGCCGATGGCCTGCATCACCACCATGGCATTGCGGAAGGCCTTTGGGGTGAGGAGGTCGCTGGGGCGCGGACCGCCTTCCACCGCCAACTTTGCCGCCACCTTGCCGCTGGCCTCGGCGAGGCGGACCCGCTCGGCATGGGGGGCGGGAATGGTCGCGCTCATGGGCAGGGACAGGCCCATGGCCTCGGTGATGCAGGCCATGGTGCTGGCCGTGCCCATGACCATGCAGGTGCCGACGGACGGGGCGAGGCGGCCGTTCACCGTCTCGATCTCCCCTTCGTCGATCTCGCCCGCGCGATGGGCGCTCCACAGGCGCCGGCAATCGGTGCAGGCGCCCAGCACCTCGCCGCGATGATGACCCACCACCATGGGGCCGACCGGCACCACCACCGTGGGCAGGTCCACGCTCGCGGCCGCCATGATCTGGGCCGGCAGGGTCTTGTCGCAGCCGCCGATCACCACCACCGCATCCATGGGCTGGGCGCGGATCATCTCCTCCGTGTCCATGGCCATGAGATTGCGCAGGAACATGGAGGTGGGATGGGCGAAGCTCTCGTGGATGGAAATGGTGGGGAACACCATGGGCATGGCGCCCGCCAGCATGACGCCGCGCTTCACCGCCTCGACCAGGGCCGGCGCGTTGCCGTGGCAGGGATTGTAGTCCGAATAGGTGTTGGTGATGCCGACGATGGGCCGATCCAGTGCGTCGTCCGAATAGCCCATGGCCTTGATGAAGGCCTTGCGCAGGAACAGCGCGAAGCCCTCGTCACCGTAGCTGGTCAAGCCCTTACGCAGTCCCCGCGCCATCCGTGCCGCCCTCTTGCCGCGCCCTCTTGCCGATCGTCGTCGACCTGGGCCGGACATTCGAGGCGACGCCTCATATTGTCAATAAAATTAGCGCACAGCCGCCTGATATCCCGGCATATTCGGAATCTTTGGCATTCATTATTGACAATGATGCGGAGCCTCCGCACTCTCCCGCAAAAATCAGAACACGCCACGGGAGGACGGGATGAAGAGCGTTCGCAGGATCGGGATGGCCGCCCTGGCGGTTCTGGCGATGGGGGTGGGCCATGCGGCGGCGCAGGAGCCCACCCAGATCACCATGTGGAGCAACTGGCCCGACGAGCCGGCCAAGAAGGACTGGGTGAGCGCCCGGGTGCAGGAGTTCGAGGCCGCCAACAAGCAGTGCAGCGTGAAGCTCAGCTTCATTCCCAAGGCCGACATCTACACCCAGGCCAAGTCCGCGGTGCGCACCGGGCAGGCCCCCGACATCTTCTACATGGAGCCCGACCAGCCCGAATTCCTCGCCGGCGGCTTCCTGGAACCCCTCGACGACCACATCAACCTGGCCGGCATCGAAGACTGGGCCAAGCCCGCCTGGACGTCAAAGGGCAAGGTCTATGGCGTGCCAGTGGAGGCCTATACGGTTGAACTTTACTACAACAAGGATCTCGTGAAGAAGGTGGGCGTGGAGGTTCCGCCCTCCTTCCAGCTCACGCAGGCCGCCTTTGCCGATCTGGTGAAGAAGGGCGTCGCCGCCGGCATCACGCCGGTGTCGCAGGGCGTGGGCGACCGGCCCTTCCCCGGCGGCCAGCTGCTGTTTGAATCCCTGCTGCGCAAGCTCGGCAAGGACGATTACGCCAAGCTGCTCAACGGCGAACTCTCCTTCAAGGACCCGCGCGTGGTGGAGGTGATGACCTGGGTGAAGGGGCTGGTGGATGCCGGCGCCTATCCCAAGAGCTTCTCCACCCTGAAGCTCGGCGAATCCCATTTCTACTTCTACAATACGCCCGGCGCCCTCACCTTTCCTGATCCCAGCTGGTTCACCGGCCGTGCCTTCGCCGCGCCCGAGAAGGGCGGCATGCCGGCGGGCTTTCCCCTCGGCATCATGAAGTTCCCCGCCATGGACGCCGGCGCCTGCCCCAATTGCAAGACCCTCGCGGTGGCCGGCAGCTTCGTGATGTATTCCAAGGGCAAGAACAAGGACTGCGCCGGCAGGCTGCTGAAATCCATGGCCACCGCCGAGAACGGCACCAAATGGATCGGCCAGGTCTCGCTCCAGAGCGGCCTCAAGTCGGATCCGGACAAGATCGAGAGCCCGCACAAGGATTATTTCGCCGACCTGATCGCCCGCAACAAGGATGCCGACTATTTCTTCGGCACGCCGCTGCTCTACTACCGGGCAAAGTGCGCCGACACTTACGTCCAGGTGATGAACAACGCCTTCCCCGCCGGCCTCATCACCGTGGCGGAGGCCGGCGAGAAGATGGACGCCGCCTGCCTGAAGAAGTGATCCATGACGGACGCACTGACCTTGAAGCCCGCATCCGGCAGCGAGGGGGCGAAAGCCTCCTCCTCCACCCTCGCCGATCCGCGCCGGGCGTCCCGGCTGGTGCTGGCCGTCTTCCTCGGCCCGGGCCTGCTGATCTATGTGGGGCTCACCGCCTATCCGGCGCTGCGCACCATCTATGACAGCTTCTTCCACATCGAGGGGATGGAGGCGACCTTTGTCGGGCTCGCCAATTATGCCGAGCTGATGGGCGACGAGACCTTCTGGGTGGCGGTGCGCAACACCTTCATCTGGTCCTTCGTCGCCCCCTTCCTCGACGTGGCGACGGGCCTGCTTCTGGCGCTGGCGCTTTATGCGGGCGTGCCGTTCGCCCGCTTCCTGCGGGTCGCGTGGTTCACGCCGGTGCTGTTGTCCTATGTCGTCGTCGCGATCCTGTGGATGTGGATCTACAATTATGATTGGGGCGTGCTGAACGCGATCCTGCGCGCCGTGGGGCTTGAGAGCCTCGCCTCGTCCTGGCTCGGCGACCCCAAGCTGGCGCTGGCCTCGCTCATCGTCACCCATGCGTGGAAGTGGGCGGGCTTCAACATGGTGGTGTGCCTCGCTGCCATCCATTCTTTGCCGCGGGAAGTCCTGGAGGCATCGGAGCTGGACAATTGCGGCTGGGGCGCGAAGCTGCGCTACGTCATCATCCCCATGCTGCGGCCGACTTTGCTCAGCCTCTACATCCTGGCCTTCATCGGCAAGATGAAGATCTTCGACCTGGTCTGGATCATGACGCAGGGCGGACCGCTCTGGGCCACCGAGACCGTCTCCACCTACGTCTACAAGCGCGCCTTCAACTGGAACACCTTCGATCTCGGCTATCCGTCCGCGATCGCCACCGTCTGGTTCCTGGTGGTGTGCGCCTCGGTGCTCATCCTGAACCGTGTGCTCGGTTCCAAGGAACGGCTGGAGTACTGACATGGCCGTGACCACCGTCCTCGACCGGGACCCGCGCCCGCACCCCTCGCAACGGCCCCTGCCCCGCCTGTTCGGCCGCGGCGCGCTGGCGCTGGTGCTGGTCGCCTACACCATCTACACCCTCGGCCCGTTCCTGTGGCTCGCCACCATGTCGGTGCGCACCACCGCCGAGATCAGCGCCGATCATTATGCCTGGCCGCGGCCGTTCCACTGGGAGCAGTTCCGCAGCGCCTGGGTGGATTCCGATTTCGCCACCTATTTCTGGAACTCCGCCATGGTGGTGGTGGGCGCGGTGGCGGTGGTGACCCTGGTCGGCGCGGCGGCGGCCCATGCGCTCGCCCGCTACCGCTTCCGCGGCAACCGGCTGATCTATTCCATATTGTTCTCGTCCATCATCTTCCCGCCGCAGATCACCTTGATCTCGCTGTACCAGATCCTGGTGGACTACAATCTCTACAACAGCCTGTTCGGGCTTTCGCTGGTCTATGTCTCGCTCCAGCTGCCGCTCACCGTGTATCTGCTGGAGGGTTTCTTCGCCCGCATCCCGCAGGACCTGTTCGACGCGGCGAAGATGGACGGCTACGGCGACCTCGAAATCTTCTGGCGCATCGTGCTGCCCGTGGGCATGCCGGCCATCGCCACCACGCTGATCCTGAACTTCATCCAGTTGTGGAACGAGTTCCTGTTCGCCGTGGTGCTCATCACCGATCCCGAGAAGCGCACCCTGCCCATCGGCATCCGCGCCTTCATGGGCGACCATTTCCAGGACATCGGCATGATCGCCACCGGCGTCATGATCTCGGTGATCCCGGTCATCGTCGCCTACGTCTTCTTCTCCGAAAAGCTGATCCGCGGCATGACCGCCGGCGCGATCAAGTGAGGCTTCCATGGCGGTGGTGAAACTCGACAGGATCGTCAAGCGCTACGGCGGCGCCGGGCCGGTGGTGGTGGAGGATGTGGACCTCACCGTCGCCGACGGCGAGTTCATGGTGCTGCTCGGCCCCTCCGGCTGCGGCAAGTCCACCACCCTGCGCATGATCGCGGGGCTGGAGACCATCTCCGGCGGCACCCTGTCCATCAACGGGCGGGTGGTGAACGACGTGCCGGCCAAGGACCGCGACATCGCCATGGTGTTCCAGTCCTACGCGCTCTATCCGCACATGAGCGTCAAGGACAACCTCGCCTTCGGCCTGCGCCGCCGCGCCATCCCGGCCGCCGAAATCGAGCGGCGGGTGATGCAGGTGGCGGACATCCTGGGCCTTGCCCCCCTGCTCGCGCGCCGGCCTGCGGCCCTGTCCGGCGGCCAGCGCCAGCGCGTGGCGCTGGGGCGTGCCATGGTGCGCGAGCCGCAGGTGTTCCTGTTCGACGAGCCGCTGTCGAACCTCGACGCGGCGCTGCGCGTCAACACCCGCAGCGAGATCATCAAGCAGCACAATCGCCTCGGCTCCACCATGATCTACGTGACCCACGACCAGGTGGAGGCCATGACCATGGGCACGCGCATCTGCGTGATGAATGCGGGCCGCGTGGCCCAGATCGGCGCGCCGCTGGAGGTCTACTGGCAGCCCGCCAACACCTTCGTCGCCCGCTTCCTCGGCTCGCCGCCCATGAACCTGGTGGAAGCCACGCTGGCACCCGGCGTGTCGCGGGCGGAGGCTTCCGGCGTGAGCGCACCCCTCAGCCGCTGGACGCCATCCACGCTGGCCAACCTCGCGGGTGGAAAGGTGACGCTGGGCGTGCGTGCGGAAGACCTGACCATCGCGCGCCCCGACGCGGGCGACGCGGTGGGCGCCCTGCGCGGGCGCGCCATCGCGGTCGAGCCGCTGGGCGCGGAAACACTGCTGCTGGTGGCACTCGACGACGGCACGGAGGTGACGGCCCGGCTGCCGCGCCATGTCACCGCCGTGCCGGACGCCACGGTGGACCTGTTCTTCCGCCCGGAAGCCGCCTACCTGTTCGATGCCGCCACCGGCGCGGCGATCCTGCCGCCGGAGAGCGCGACCGCAGCGGTTCATGCCGCCGCCCAGCGGAGGACCCATTGATGGCCCGCCCGCTCAAGGTGGGCCTGATCGGCGCCGGCTGGGTTACCCAGCATCATCTGAAGGGCTGGCAGGCGCTGGGCAACGCCGCCGAGGTGGTCGCCATCGCCGATCCCTCCCGCGAACGCGCGGCGGAGCGGGCGGCCGCATTCGGCATTCCCGCCCTCTTCGACAGCGCCGAGGCCATGCTGGCGGCGGGCGGCCTCGATGCGGTGGACATCGCCGCCCCCCGCGCCGCCCATGTGGCGCTGGCCCGGCTCGCCGCCGGGCACGGCCTGCCCATATTGTGCCAGAAGCCGCTGGCGCCGAGCCTTGCGGAGGCCGAGCACCTGGTGGCCCACATCGACGGGCGGGTTCGCCTGATGGTGCACGAGAACTGGCGCTTCCGGGCCTATTACCGGCAGGCTGCGGACTGGTTGCGCGCCGGCCGCATCGGCGCGGTGAAGGCCGCAGCGCTCACCCTCGTCACCTCCGGCACGGTGCCCGATGCGCAAGGCCGCCTGCCCGCCCTGGAGCGCCAGCCCTTCATGGCCGGGGAAGCGCGCATGCTGGTGGCGGAAGTGCTGATCCATCACCTCGACACCCTGCGCATGCTGCTCGGCCCGCTGAAGGTGGAGGCCGCCGCCCTCAGCCGCACCTGTCCCGCCCTGCGCGGCGAGGACGGCGCGGTGATCCAGCTCTCCACCGCCTCGGGGGCCGGGGTGAGCGTCTTCGCCAGCTTCGCCGCCCATGGCGCCCCGGCCCAGCAGCAGGACCAGCTGACGCTTCTCGGCGAGACCGGGACGATCCGCCTCTGCGGCGCCGAGCTTTCCCTTTCGGGTGCGACCACGCAGCACATCACCTACGATCCGGAAGCGACCTATCTCGGCTCCTACGCCGCCACCATCGCCCATTTCGTCCATTGCCTCGCCACCGGCGCCCCGTTCGAGACCGCGCCGGAGGATAATCTTGAAACCCTGCGGCTGGTGGAGGACTGCTACCGGCTCTCCAGCTTCAAGACCGGCGACAGGAGCGCAGCATGAGCCAAGACGCGCTTCTCGATCCGCTTCCCGCCGCGCTTCCCCCCTCGCGGGCCGACGAACAGGCGGAGATCCTGCGCCGCGTGGAAGAGGACATCATCTTCGGCCGCCTCGCCCCCGGCTCGCGCCTGGTGGAAGACACGCTGATGGCGCGCTACGGCGCCTCCCGCCACTATATCCGGCAGGCGCTGGTGCAGCTGGAGCGCACCGGCATCGTCAACCGGGAGAAGAATGTGGGCGCCACCGTGCGCTCCTATTCGCCGGACGAGGTGCGCCAGATCTACGAGGTGCGCGAGATGCTGACCCGGCAGGCGGCCTTGAAGATTCCGCTGCCCGCCCCGCCGGAACTGGTGGCGCAGCTCAAGGCCATCCAGGCCGACTATGCGCGGCACGCGGAGGCCGGCAACCTGCGCGGCATCCATGAGACCAACGACGCCTTCCACATCGTCCTGTTCTCCGGCTGCGCCAATCCCTATCTCGTGCGCACCCTGCAGGACTACATGGGGCTGACGCTGCCCATGCGCGCGAAGAACCTGGCGGATCGCGACGGGCTCGCCCTGTCCCGGCGCCAGCACGACATCATGATCGAGCTGTTGCAGGGCACCGACAGCTGGGCGCTGGCGCAGCTCTGCGTGGACCATATGCAATACAGCAAGGCGGACTATCTGGCGCGCGCCGAACGGGGCGGGCCGGTGACACCCATCGGCCTCGCCGACTGAGCCTCTAGAGCACGCGCCGATCAGATTGCATCGCAATCCGATCGGATAACGCGTTCTCTTTCCTTAAGTTTAGAGGGCGATTCACCGAGCAAATTGGTTCAATTTGCTCGGATCGCGCTCTAGAGCATTTTCGAGCGAAGTGGATACCGGTTCGCGTGAAGAAAATGCGTCAAAACAATAATCTAGAGCGATTGCCGTGAGCCAATGCGAACGGAAAACGCTCTAGAGCACGCGCCGATCAGATTGCATCGCAATCTGATCGGATAACGCGTTCTCTTTCCTTAAGTTTAGAGGGCGCGGCGAGAGGACAAGGGGACAAGGGGACAAGACATGGATCTCGGCTTGAAAGGAAAGACCGCTCTCGTTCTGGGCGCGGGCGGCGGGCTTGGCAGCGCCATCGCCGCGACACTGGCGCAAGAAGGCGCCCGGGTGGCGCTGGGCGACATCGACGAGGCGGCGCTGGCGCGGACGGCGGCCGCCATCACGCAGGCCGGCGGCGAGGCGATGGCGCTGCCCTTCGACCTCTCCGACATCGCCGGCATCGCTGCGCGGGTGGCGCAGGTGGAGGCGGCCTTCGGCCCGGTGGACGTGCTGGTGAACAACACCGGCGGCCCGCCCCCCACCCCCGCCGCGGGGCAGGACCCGGAGCTTTGGAGCAAGAGCTTCGGCCAGATGGTGCTATCCGTCATCACCCTCACCGACCGGGTGCTGCCGCAGATGCGCGCGCGCAAATGGGGGCGCATCATCACCTCCACCTCGTCCGGCGTGGTGGCGCCCATCGCCAATCTCGGCATCTCCAACGCCCTGCGCCTGTCGCTGGTGGGCTGGTCCAAGACGCTGGCCCGCGAAGTGGCACGCGACGGGGTGACGGCCAACATCATCCTGCCCGGACGCATCGCCACCGACCGCATCAAGTTCCTCGACGCCAAGAAGGCCGAGCGCGAGGGGCGCACGGTGGAGGAGGTCTCCGCCGAAAGCACCGCTTCCATCCCCGTGGGCCGCTACGGCGATCCGCAGGAATACGCCAACGTGGTCGCCTTCCTGGCGGGAACGCCGTCGTCCTATGTCACCGGTTCCGTCATCCGCGTGGATGGCGGCCTCATCGCCAGCATCTGAGGGTTCCCCATGCGTCTCGACGCCACCGCCTCGGGCCTCTTCCCCATCGCGCCCACCCCGTTCACGCCGGACGGGCGGATCGACGAGGGCTCCATCGACACCCTCATCGCCCGCTATCTTAAGGCCGGCGCCACCGGCATCACCGTGCTGGGCATCATGGGCGAGGCGCCGAAGCTGGAGCCGGAGGAATCGCTCCACCTCACCACCCGCTTCATCGCCGGCATGGGCGACCTGCCGGTCATCGTCGGCGTCTCGGCGCCGGGCTTCGCTGCCATGCGCTGGCTGGCGCGTGCGGCCATGGACCGGGGCGCCGCCGGCGTCATGATCGCCCCGCCGCCCAGCCTCCGCACCGACGACCAGATCATCGGCTATTACCGGCAGGCGGTGGAGGCCATCGGCACCGACATCCCGTTCGTCATCCAGGATTATCCGCTCACCCTCACGGTGCAGATGACGCCGAAGGTGATCCGCCAGATCGTCCAGGACCATCCCTCCTGCGTCATGCTGAAGCACGAGGACTGGCCGGGGCTGGAGAAGATCTCGACCCTGCGCGGCTTCCAGGCGGACGGCTCCATGCGGCCCATCTCCATCCTCACCGGCAATGGCGGCCTGTTCCTCGACTTCGAGATGGAGCGCGGCGCCGACGGGGCCATGACCGGCTACGCCTTCCCCGAGATGCTGGCCGACGTGGTCCGCCTCTCCAGGGCCGGCCGCCGGAACGAGGCCCACGACCTGTTCGACGCCCACCTGCCCCTGCTGCGCTACGAGCAGCAGCAGGGGGTTGGCCTCGCGGTGCGCAAATACGTGCTGATGCGGCGCGGCTTCATCGCCAGCGATGCCCAGCGCAAGCCGGGCTCGGCGCTTTCCGCCACGGCGCGGGCCGAGGTGGACTATCTGCTGGCCCGCCTCGCGGCGCACGACAGCCGGGCATGAGAGCAATATAATCCCGCCGGTTTCGTCACGGGGGTGGTCCACCCGCGCCGGATGCCCCCGTGGCGACCTGATGACCGGCAACGGCGCGCCCGCTCGCTGCCGCGCACCATTGCCAACTGCACCGCACGCGCTTTCACTAGGGGGAGTCTCCCGGAGCCGCGCTGTGTCGAATCTCCTGCCCATTCCCACGCTGTCCCTCGAAACGCCGCTGCTGCGCGCCATCAGGGATATCCACGCCCGCTTCACGCCCTTGCATGACGGCGAGGTCGCCTCCTACATCCCCGAATTGGGCAAGGCCGACCCCGACCATTTCGGCGTCGCCGTGGCCACCACCGACGGCCATGTCTATGAAGCCGGCGACACCGCGGTCCCGTTCACCATCCAGTCGGTCTCCAAGGCCATCGTCTACGCCCTCGCCCTGGACACCCTCGGATCGGAGACGGTGGAGGCGGCCATCGGCGTGGAGCCGAGCGGGGAGGCCTTCAACTCCATCCGCCTGAAGGCCGACAACCGCCCGTTCAACGCCATGGTGAATGCTGGCGCCATCTGCTGCAGCGGGCTGCTGGCCGAGACCGCCGGCGACGACGCCTTCGAGCTGATCCGCGCCACCCTCAGCCGCTTTGCCGGGCGCGAGCTGGAGGTGGACGAGGCGGTGTTCCAGTCGGAGCGCCAGACCGGCGACCGCAACCGCGCCATCGCCTACCTGCTGCGCACCTATGGCGGCGTGCGCGGCGACGTGGACCACATCCTCGACACCTATTTCCGCCAGTGCTCGGTGCTGGTCACCGCCCGCGACCTCGCTGTGATGGGGGCGAGCTTCGCCAATCACGGGGTCAATCCGGTGACCGGTGAGACGGTCGCCTCCACCTACGCCGTGGCGCGCACGCTGGCGGTGATGATCTCCTCCGGCATGTACGATTTTGCCGGCGAATGGATCTACCGCGTGGGCGTGCCGGCCAAGAGCGGCGTGGGCGGCGGCATCCTCGCCGCTTTGCCCTCCCAGCTCGGCCTCGGCATCTTCTCGCCGCGGCTCGACGCGCATGGCAACAGCGTGCGCGGCCTGCGCACCTGCTCGGCCCTCTCCGAGGCGTTCGACCTGCACATGCTCTCGCGGCGGGACGACGTGCGCACCTGCATCGCCGCCGACTATGACTTCCGCACCGTGCCCTCCAAGCCGGGGCGCCAGCCCCACGAGCAGAGCATCCTGGACTCGCGCTCCGGCTCCATCCGCGTGCTGGAGCTGGCCGGCAAGCTCTCCTTCGCCACCGTGGATTATGTGACGCGCCAGCTCTCCGATCCCGCCGGCGTGCCCGACTTCCTCATCCTCAACCTGCACCGCGTCTCCACCATCACCGATGCGGGCCTGCGCCTGTTCACCGGCCTGATCCGGAACCAGCTGCCGGCCTCCACCACCACGGTCATCGCCGGGGTGGAGGGCAGTTCGCCGGTGGCGCCGCAGGTCAAGGCCATGAAGGAGGAAGGGGTGCGCGTGCGCATCTTCCCCACCTACGACGCTGCCGTGGACTGGGCCGAGGACCAGATCGTCTATCGCCACGGCGGCTTCTCGCAGATCGGCATCGAGGCGGACCTGTCCGGCCAGGCCCTGCTGGCCGGGCTTTCGCCGCAGGAACTGGCCGACTTTTCTCGTCTCGGCACCCGGGTAGTGTTCGGCGCCGGAACGCGGATCATCGACGCCAGCGAGCCGCCGGCCAGGGTCTATTTCCTGGTGCGGGGCATGGTCAGCGCCCGGTCCCTGAACGACGTGCGCCTGTCCACCATGATCCCGGGCATGGCTTTCGGCGAGCTGGCGCTGATCGACCAGCCGCGCAGCGCGGACGTATGGGCCGACACGGAAGCCGTCTGCCTGGAGATTTCCGCCGAGCAGTTCCGCGCCTTTCAGGAGACCCACGCCCGCGCCGCCGACCGCATCATGCGCAACCTCGCCATCCTGCTGGCCGGTCGGGTGCGCATGGCCACCGCGCGCATCGACATGCTGACGGGATAACCGGTGAACCTCAACGCACCCATCCGCTCCTTCGCCGTGCGGTCGGGGGCCGTGGCGCTGCTCTGCGTCTTCACCGCCTTCAGCCTCGACGCCTGGGGTCTGCGGGAGCGGCTGCGGGAGACGGCCCTCGACGCGATCCTGCGCGCGGCACCCCCGCTCGCCGCGGCGCCACTCACCGTCATCGACATCGACAGCGCGACCCTCGCCCGCCATGGCGCCTGGCCCTGGAGCCGGTCGCAGATGGCACGACTCGTGGAAAAGATCGCCGCCGCCGGGCCATCGATGATCGTCATCGACATGCTCTTCGCCGGACCAGACCGCCTGTCGCCGGCCGCCGTCGCCAGGGCACTGGCCGAGGAGACCGGGCGGACCGACATCGCCGCCCTCGCCCCCACCCTGCCCGATGGCGACGCCGCGCTCGCTGCCGCGCTGGCGCTCCGGCCCGCTGCCCTCGGCGCGGTGCTGGAAAACGTCGCGACGCCCGATTTCGTGCCGGTGACACCAGTGCTGGTGGAGGGGCCGGGCCGCCTCGCGAACCCGTGGCACGCCGCCGGAGCGGCCGGCCCGCCACCGACCTTGCGCACCGTCGCCCAAGGTCTGGGGCTGGTGGCCATTGCGAGCGATACGGATGGCGTGGTGCGCCGCGTGCCGCTGATTGCCATCGCGGGTGATGCGGTTCTGCCCGGTCTCGCGGTCGAAGCGGTGCGGCTGCACGATGGCGCCTCCGCCCTGATCGTCGCGGACGGGGCGCTTCTTGCGGGCATGCATTCGGCGCCCCTTGGCGCCGATGGCCGGCTGCGCCTGCGGGCCTCTGCGCCCGAAACATGGCTCGCACGCACCGTCCCGGCCTATCGCCTCCTTGACGGCGTGCCCGTCGCGGAGGCGCTCGACGGGCGGATCGCCCTTTTGGGATCGAGCGCCGTGGAGGTGGGCGCCCTGCGCCGGACCGCCGCCGCCGACGCCGCGCCGACCTTGCAGATCCAGGCCGATGCGGTGACCACGCTGTTCTCCGGCGCCATCCCCTACCGGCCCGACATGCTTGAGGCGGTCGAAAATGCGGGCGCCCTCGCGCTCGGCGTCCTCGCGCTGGCGGCGGTGCTGCTGGCCGCGCCGCTGGTCGCGTCGGCCTTGGGGGGCCTGCTTTTCCTCGCATGGGGCAGCGGCGCGGCGCTCCTGGCCCATGGGACGAACCTGATGCTGGACCCGGTCGGCCCGCCCCTGGTGGGCGCTGTGGCCCTCGGCGTCGGCCTCGTCGCCGGCTTCGCCGAGACCGAGCGGCGTGAGCGCCACCTGCGCCGCCGGTTCGAACAGCATCTCGCGCCGGCGGTGGTGGCGCGCATCGCCGCCACACCGGGCGCTCTCAAGCTGGGCGGCGAGGTTCGTGAGATCACCGCCCTGTTCACTGACGTGGAAGGCTTCACCGCCATGACCGAGCGCGCCGCGCCGGACGCGCTGGTGAAGGCGCTGGACCGCTATTTCGACACCTTGACGGAGATCGTGTTCGCCCACGGGGGCATGTGCGACAAGATCGTGGGCGATGCGGTGCACGCCTTCTTCAACATGCCCCTCGACCTCGACGATCACGCCGGCAAGGCCCTGGCCTGCGCCCGTGCCATTCGCGCCGCCTCCGAGCGGCTTCGCACCGAGCCGGCGTTCGCCGCGCTGGGCTTCGGGCGCACGCGGATTGGCCTGGAAACCGGCCGTGCCATCGTCGGCGACGTGGGCGGCCGCCGCAAGCTCGACTACACGGCCCACGGCATGGCCATCAACACCGCCGCCCGCCTGGAGGCCGCCAACAAGGATCTCGGCACGTCCATCTGCGTTGGTCCCGGTACCGCCGCACGACTGCCCGCAGGCGCGGTGCGCCCGGTGGCCGCCATCGCCGTGCGGGGCGTGAGCGGCACGGTGCAGGTCTATGCGCCGGCGGAGGACCCCATCCCCGGATTGGAGCCCGTCCGGCCGAATTGAACCGCTCCGACCGGTCGTATCCGTCGCCAATCCACCGACGAGGGCATGCGCGGTACCATCGGCCTCGATCTTCGACCGATGCCAAGTGGGTACGCTCAAGCGCCGCGCGGGCTTGGCCCATGGCCCATGAGTCAAGCTCACGGGCCATTGGGGTTGGCTCCTGCCCGACCGACCCGGGACCTATTCCACCAGCGCCAGCGCCGCGCGGATGCGCGCCTCGCTCCATTCCCGCACCGGCGAGGGCGCGGCGCCGATCGCGGCTATGTCGGTCCCCTGCCCCGGACCGAGATCCACCGTCGCGTCGCCCGCCGACACCCGGACCCGCCCGCGCATGACGAAAACACCGAACCGCTCCTGGCTCGGCCCGGCAAAGAAGCGCGTGCCGCGCACGGCGAGCCGGCCATAGGGCGTTTCCACCTCCACGTCGCGCCCGGGGGCGCCATCCGGCCGGTCGTAGAGCATGGCGCCGTTGCCGAGGCTAAAAACGCCACCGCGATCAACCAGGAAACGGTCGATGCGCAATCGCGTGCGCCCGCCGAGCCGCACCTGGGTGGCGGCGCCGAGCCGCATGGCAAGGCGGGCCGTCTCGCCCGTCACCACCATATCGCCTACGAATACGGCATCGCCGGTCGCGAGGGGCAGCCTGGCACCGCCGCGCTCGGCACCGCCCTCCCCGGCCAACGCTTCCACGATGCCGGCGCGGTCCGCCGCCGCGCTCCGGCCACAGGCCAAGGCAAGGGCGGCGAGAGACAGCAGGCCCCGCCGCGAGAACAGGCGCACCAGACGGCTCGCGCTCGAACCCTGCACCGCCGCAGCCGCGTTCGGATCAGCCATATCCCCTCCGCTCACGCCATCGCCCGGCGGCGCGACGCCGGCCCTGCAGCGCCTTCGCCCGCATGGAACGGTCCGAAACCCCGCGAAGACACTTTCCCATGCGGCACCGAAAGATCAAGCCGGTTAGCAGCACTGCCCAAGCCGGGATCCAGGCAGGCCCGCTGGCGGATGGTCGTCCTGGCCCGCGCGCCTGTTCAGGCGATGCGGGCTCAGGGCTCAAGCCACCTCGTCGCTCACCACCTTGAAGCTCGTGAGCGTCGCCGGCCCGAACGAGGTGACCATGGCCACATCCGTGGCATCTCGCCCGCGCGCGATGAGGATGCGGCCGATGCGCTGCGTGTTGTGCCGGGCGTCGAACGTGTACCAGCGGTCGCCCAGATACACCTCGAACCAGGCGCTGAAGTCCATGGGGTTCACATCGACGGGCACGCCGAAGTCGCCGAGATAGCCGGTGCAGTAGCGCGCCGGGATGTTCATGCAGCGACACAGGGTGACGGCGAGATGGGCGAAGTCCCGGCACACGCCGCGCCGTTCGCTATAGGCGTCGAAGGCGGTTCTCAGCGGGCTCGCATGGGCATAATTGAAGGTGATGTGCCCATGGACGAAATTGCAGATGGCCCGCACCAGGGGCCAGCCCTTGGGCACATGGCCGAACAGGTTCCAGGCGATATTGCTCAGGCGGTCGGTCTCGCAATAGCGGCTGCCGAGCAGGAACAGCAGCACGTCCACCGGCAGATCCCCGAGAGGATGCTGGATCGCATCCGGCGCCACCATGTCGGGCTTGCCGCTGTCGCGGATGACGAAATCGGCATGCACCCTCAGCTGACCTGCCGGCGCCTCGATGACGTGGCAGAAATTGCCGAAGCTGTCGTGATAGGTATTGGCCGGGATCGGCGGATCGAACATCATCCGGTCGACGCTCTCAAGATCGTTCACCCGGGAGGGGTGCACGCTGAGCGTCAGGATCATCGGGGTGGGCTTGGGGCACGTGTGGATAATCTCGTAGCCCGCGCGGATCTTCATCGGTGGGAACCTCTTTGGGTTTGCGCGAGCAGAACGCGCGGATGTCTGCTATGGCTCGCGGCAACTTCGACAGCAGCGACCTGGAAAGCGGCGCAGGCGAGCTTTGTCGCCGCGCGGGCGTGAGGACTGATTTGAACCGGACGGCACCCCTGCTGGCGGACGACGAGATGCCGCCTGTCACCATGCTCAATGCGGAAGGCGCCTCTGCGTTCCTCATTGTTGCGGATCATGCGGGCAATGCCTTTCCGCGATCAATGGGCCGGCTCGGCATTTCCGAGGATGATCAAGCGCGTCACATCGCCTGGGATATCGGCATTGCGGGCGTGTGCCGCACGCTGGCGGAACGACTCGACGCTACCCTCATACAGCAGAATTACTCGCGACTCATCATCGACTGCAATCGCCCGCCGACCGTTCCCTCCTCCATCACACCGCAGAGCGAGGCGACGCCGATCCCCGGCAACCTTGACCTCGACGATGGGGCGAAGGCCGCCCGCGCGCGCGACCTGTTCCAGCCCTACCATGCCTGCATTGCCGCCGCGCTTGACCGCAGGGCCATGGCGGGGCGGGCAACCGTGCTCGTCGCCATGCACAGCTTCACGCCGGTCTATCTCGGCGTGGCGCGGCCCTGGCATGTGGGCGTGCTCTACAACCGCGACGCTCGTTTTGCGGGTGCCGTGCGCGCGGCGCTGCGGCAGGAAAGCGGCCTCACCGTTGGCGACAATGAGCCATACAGTGTCGATGACACGACAGATTACACCATCCCCGTCCACGCCGAGCGACGCGGCCTGCTCCATACGGGCATCGAGATCCGGCAGGACCTGATCGCCGAACCCGCCGGGCAGGCGGAATGGGCGGCGCGCATGGCGCGCGCGCTCACCGCAGCATTGGAAACCTGCCCGCAAGACCGGGCGCCTGCGCCCGTCGCCGGCTGACGGCGGTCGACGGCCCATTTCTTGCTTAAAAAGCCGCATCTGACCTTCGAGGCGGCGGGCTTGCGACCTCTGCCCTGCGCGACAGATGCCCCCCGCGAAACCGCCGGGGCGAACTGCGACGGGCAGGAGCGGCCTCGATCCATGGGCTCAAAAAAGACATTCGGACGCCTGCGGCACATGTGTGAGTGGGCGGACCTCGCCGCCGACGACACGGATCTCGCCGCCGTCCTTGCCGAAGGCCAGGGCCACCATCTCTCGCCGTTCCATCTCCTGTCGGTGCCGGGCATGAGCGCAAGCGACCAGCGGGCGTGCTCGGAATTGTGGACCCGCGAGCGGCGCGTGGCCGCCCAGATCGAGCGCGACACCCTCGCCTTCACCTTCCCACCCACGGGACGGCGCAAGATCCGCCTCGGCTACCTCTCCAACGACTTTCACGAGCACGCCACCGCCCATCTCCTGATCGAGGTGCTGGAAGCGCATGATCGCGACGCGTTCGAGGTGAACGCCTATTCCTTCGGCGCCGACGACGGCCTGCCCATGCGCCAACGGCTGATGGCCGCCTGCGACCGCTTCGTGGACATCGCCCACATGGGGGACAACGCGGCGGCCCAGCTCATCTATGACGACGCGGTGGATATCCTGATCGACCTGAAGGGCTTCACCGCGCAGGCGCGCTCCGGCATCGCCCTGCTGCGGCCGGCGCCGGTGGTGGTGAACTACCTTGGCTATCCCGGTACCATGGGTGCGGGCATCTGCGACTATGTCATCACCGACCCGTTCCTGACGCCTCCGGCGAGCGCGGGCTTCTATTCCGAATCGTTCGCCTACATGCCCAACACCTACCATCCCCACGGCCGGCGCACGCCGGTGGGCGACAAGCCCTCGCGGCGAGAGGCGGGGCTGCCGGACGACGGCTTCGTCTTCTGCTGCTTCAACCAGCCCTACAAGATTTCCCCCGAGATCTTCGACATCTGGTGCCGGCTACTGTCCTGCGTGCCCGACAGCGTGCTCTGGCTGCTCGACACGCCCCATGCCGCGGGCAACCTGCGCAGCGAGGCCATCGCGCGGGGCATCGACGCCCGCCGCCTCGTCTTCGGCGCCAACCTGGGCCAGGCGGAGCACCTGCGGCGGCTCCAGCTCGCCGACCTGATGCTCGACACCTCGCCGTTCAACGCCCACACCACCGCCAGCGATGCCCTGTGGGCGGGCCTGCCCTTCGTGACCTGCCCCGGCGAGACCTTTCCGTCCCGGGTGGCCGGCAGCATCCTGCACGCCATCGGCCTGCCGGACCTCGTGGCGGACAGTCCGGAAGCCTATTTCGACCTCGCCTACACGCTGGCGCTGGACGAAGAGCGCCTTGCCGATGTCCGCGCCCGCCTCGCGGCCAATCGGCTCACGGCACCGCTGTTCGACGTGACCACCTATACGGCGGACCTGGAAGGCCTTTATGGTGCCATGTCCGCCCGGCACCGAGCCCATCTGCCGCCCGCGACCATCGGCGTGCACGGATAGAGTCTGTGCCGATGCGGTAAATCACGGCAGATGTGCTAAGAGGCAAACTTTCCGGTATGATGCCGGTAGCCCTCGAGCGAGCGGTCGCGTTGCGGCCGGGGATTCGCGGCAAACCTCAGATTGGAACCGTTTTGCAGGTACTCGTCAGAGACAACAATATCGAACAGGCCCTGAAAGTCCTGAAGAAGCGCATGCAGCGGGAAGGCATTTTCCGCGAAATGAAGCAGCGCAAGGCGTATGAGAAGCCGTCCGAGCGTCGCGTCCGCGAAGCAGCCGAAGCCGTGCGGCGCACCCGCAAGGCCGCGCGCAAGAAGGCCCAGCGGGAAGGCTTGATCGCCGCGCCGAAGCGGACCTTGAAGCCCCGGACTGGCCCTGGCGCCGGCGCCCCTCCGCGCTGAGCAGGTCGCCCTTCGGGCCGGATCACCGTCCGGCCCGCCACCGGCGCTTCCTCCCCTCTCGAAACCACCCACCGCAGGCCTTATCGCCCGGGCGGGGGCTTTTGCACGCCCGGGCCGCGGCGACGACCGCGCAGCAGCAACCGTGCCGCGATGCCCCGGCATCCGCGCTCTAGGTTCGGCGCGCGCCACCCGGTGGTCACAGCACGGGTGACGGCTTCAGCCCCAGTTCCTGGGCGAGCCAGTCGGCGAAGATGCGGACCGCCTTGCGCGGCTTGGCCTTCGCCGGGAAGACCAGGAAGTGGCCCATGTAGCGCAGGTCGTGGGCGACGCCGTCCAGCGGCGCCACCAGCCGGCCATCGGCGATCTCGCGTTCGGCGAGGCGGGTGGATTCGAGCGTCACGCCAAGCCCGTCCACCGCCGCCGCAATGGCCATGAAGCTGCGATCGAACCGGCTGCCCCGCGGGCTCGGCGGCGCCAGGCCATTGGCGAGAAACCACGCATTCCAGCGCAGCCTCTTGTGCTCGCTCTCGATCAGCGGATGATCGTAGAGGTCGGCCGGGATGCGGATGCCCGCCGCCATCTCGGGCGCGCAGAGCGGGCGCACCACCTCTTCGCCCAGCGGAATGACGGTGAGACCCTCCTGTCGGGGCGGCCCGTAGCAGATGTCCGCATCGAATTCATCATTCAGGAAGCGCGGATAATCCGTGCTGGCCGACAGGCGGATGTCGAAGCCCGGATGTTCGGCGATGAGCCGGCGCAGCCGTGGCATCAGCCATTGCGCCGCCATGCTGGGCGCGCAGTGCAGCCGCAGGTGGTTGCTGGCCCGGCCGCTGACCTGCTCGATGCCGTGCCGCAATTCGTCGAAGCCGGTGGAAACGCTGAGCTGTAGCGCCTCGCCCGCCGGATTGAGGCGCACGACCCGCCCTTCCCGCTCGAACAGGGGAACCCCCATCAGATCCTCCAGCTTGCGGATGGCGTGGCTGACCGCGCTCGGCGAGATGGCGAGTTCCTCCGCCGCGGCGCGGAACGAGCCGGTGCGGGCAGCAGCCTCGAAGGCGCGCAGGGCGCCGAGCGGAAGGGCGTTCATGGCCCCATAGATGAACCCAGTTCACCGGTTCGCGCAATTTTTGTGTTTTTTCCGACACTCCGCTTCCGACACACTCCGGCCAATCAAAATTGGATCGGGAGGACATATCGTGTTGCTCAAGGGGAAGACCGCAGTCATTTCGGGCGGCGCCGGCGTGCGCGGCATCGGCTTTGCGACGGCCAAGACCTTCGCCGCCCAAGGGGCGCGCGTCGCCATTCTCGACCTCGACGCGGCCGGCGCCGCCAAGGCCGCCGCGGAACTGGGCGAGGGCCATGTGGGCATCGGCTGCGACGTGACCGACAAGGCCGACTGCGCCCGCGCCATCGGCGAGGTGCTGGCGGCCACCGGCCGGATCGACATCCTCATCAACAATGCCGGCATCACCCAGGCCATCAAGGTGTGGGACATCGATCCCGAGAGCTGGACCCGCATCCAGGACGTGAACCTGAAGGGCGTGCTCTATCTCAGCCAGGCGGTGATGCCGCACATGCGCGAGCGCAAGGCGGGAGCCATCGCCTGCATGTCGTCGGTCTCCGCCCAGCGCGGCGGCGGCATCCTCGGCGGCGCGCACTATTCCGCCGCCAAGGCCGGCGTGCTGGGGCTGGCGAAGGCCATGGCCCGCGAGCTGGGCGCCGACGGCATCCGGGTCAACTGCGTCACCCCCGGCCTGATCCAGACCGACATCAATGCCGGCAAGATCTCCGACGATGCGCGGGTGAAGATCCTCGAAAACATCCCGCTCAACCGCCTCGGCGTGCCGCAGGACGTGGCGAACATCTTCCTGTTCCTCGCCTCGGACCTGTCCGCCTACGTCACCGGCGCGGTGATCGACGTCAACGGCGGCATGCTCATCCATTGAGCGCTCTGGCGCTGCGGCACCCAGCCTTCGAGGAAAACCAGATGACCATCGCAACTTCCGGCCACAACCGGCAGCTCGCCGAACGTGCGCACGCCATCCGGCGCAATGCGCTGCGCATGGGCGAGGTGCAGGGCCAGGGCTACATCGCGCAGGCGCTCGGCATCTCCGACGTTCTGGCGGCGGCCTATTTCCATGCCATGACCTACCGGCCCGAAGATCCGGACTGGGAAGGCCGCGACCGCTTCCTGCTGTCCAACGGGCACTACGCCATTGCGCTCTACGCGGCGCTGATCGAGGCCGGCATCGTCCCGAAGGACGAGCTCGAGACCTACGGCTTCGACGATAGCCGGCTGCCCATGTCGGGCATGGCCAGCTACACGCCGGGCATGGAGATGTCGGGCGGCTCGCTCGGCCTTGGCCTCGCCATCGCGGTGGGCCGCTGCCTCGGCCTCAAGCGCAAGGGCTCCGACCGCCACGTCTACACCCTGTTCTCCGACGGCGAGCTGGACGAGGGCTCGGTGTGGGAGGCCATCATGTCGGCTGCCCACTTCCAGCTCGACAATCTCATCGCCGTTGTCGATGTCAACAACCAGCAGGCCGACGGGCCGTCCACCTCGGTGCTCGGCTTCGAGCCGCTGAAGGAGAAGCTGGAAGCCTTCGGCTGGTTCGTCCGCCGCGTGGACGGCAACGACATCGACGCGGTGCGCGAGGCCTTCGATGCGGCCAAGGCGCAATCGGGCGGCGGCAAGCCCAGCATGATCATTGCCGACACGCTGATGGGCAAGGGCGTGCCGTTCCTTGAGGCGCGCGAGAAGAACCACTTCATCCGCGTCGACGCCCACGAGTGGCAACTGGCGCTGGCAGCGCTCGACGAGAGGAAGCCGTCATGAACCACGCGACCCGCAAGGCTCCCCCTGCCGCCGCCCCTGCCACGGCTGCAGCCGGCAAGCCCCGGCTGACCACCTCCGCGATGATCGCCTCCATCGCCGCCGAGGGCCAGCGCACCAAGCCTGCCCCCTTCGGCCACGCCCTCGTCGCCCTTGCGCGCGAGAATCCGGCCGTGGTGGGCATGACGGCCGATCTCGGCAAATATACCGACCTGCACATTTTCTCGCAGGCCTTCCCCGAGCGCTTCTACCAGATGGGCATGGCCGAGCAGCTTCTGTTCGGCGCCGCCTCGGGGCTGGCCGCGGAGGGCTTCATGCCCTTCGCCACCACCTACGCCGTGTTCGCCTCGCGCCGGGCCTACGATTTCATCCACCAGACGATCGCGGAGGAAAACCGCAACGTGAAGATCGTCTGCGCGCTGCCGGGCCTCACCTCGGGCTATGGTCCCTCGCACCAGGCCGCGGAAGACCTCGCACTGTTCCGGGCCATGCCCAACATGGTGGTGATCGACCCCTGCGACGCGCACGAGATCGAACAGGCGGTGCCGGTGATGGCGCGGCATGACGGGCCGGTCTACATGCGCCTGCTGCGCGGCCAGGTGCCGCTGGTGCTGGACGAGTACGGCTACGAGTTCGAGCTCGGCAAGGCCAAGATGCTGCGCGACGGGCCGGATGCCCTGATCGTTTCCTCCGGAATCATGACCATGCGGGCCCTGGAGGCGGCGGACCTGCTACGCCAGGACAAGGTCGAGGTCGCGGTGCTTCACGTGCCCACCATCAAGCCCCTCGACGAGGCGACGATCGTGGAGGCGGCGCGCAAGAGCGGCCGCCCGGTGATCGTGGCGGAGAACCACACCGTCATCGGCGGCCTCGGCGAGGCCGTAGCGGGCGCGTTGCTGCGCGCCGGCGTCGCGCCGGCCGGCTTTCACCAGATCGGCCTGCCCGACACCTTCCTCGACGCCGGCGCCTTGCCGACCCTCCACGACCGCTACGGCATCTCCGCCGATGCCGTCACCCGGCGGGTGAAGGACTGGCTCGACCGCTGATCCCACCACCACGGCCCGGGACGCGCCGCGCCCCGGGACCGCCCGGCCGCCACAGAACGCCACGACCAACGATCCGCAGGCCGCCACAGAGCGGTGGATGCCGATGCCTTCAAGGCGCTCCGGCTCAGAAAACAGGGAGGAAGAATGACCGCCATCGGCTTCATCGGTCTGGGCTCCATGGGTCTGCCCATGGCGCGCAACCTCGTGGCACGGGGCTTCGAGGTCACCGGCTATGACCTGCGCCCGCAAGCGCGGGACGCGCTCAAAGCCGCAGGGGGCAAGGCGGCGGAAACCGCTGCCGCCGCCTGTGCCAGCGCCGACATGGCCGTGCTGATGGTGGTGAACATCGCCCAGGCCCGCGACGTGCTGTTCGCCGGCGGCGTCCTCGATGCCCTCACCCCCGGCGGGGCGATCCTGCTCATGTCCACCTGCCCGCCGGCGGCGGTGGCCGAGGTGGCGGCGGAGGTGGACGCGCGGGGCTTCGCCTTCGTCGATGCCCCCGTATCCGGCGGCGTGGTGGGCGCGACGGCGGGCACCCTCACCATCATGGTGGGCGCCGGCGATGCCGCCTTCGCCCGCGCCCGGCCCGCCCTCGACGCCATGGGCGCCAAGGTGGTCCATGTGGGCCGGGAGGCCGGCCAGGGCGCCACCGCGAAGGTGGTGAACCAGCTCCTGTGCGGCGCTCATCTCGCCGTCGCCGCAGAAGCCCTGTCGCTGGGCGAGCGGCTCGGCGTGGACGCAACCGCCATGCTCGACATCCTCGGCGGCTCGGCGGCGGCAAGCTGGATGCTGCGCGACCGGGGTCCCCGCATGCTGGAAGCGGACCCCACCGTCACCAGCGCGGTGGACATCTTCGTGAAGGACCTGGGCCTCGTGCTGGAGGCCGGGCGCGAGGCGAAGGCCGCCCTGCCCATGGCCGCCCTCGCCCACCAATTGTTCCTGTCGGTCTCCGGACGCGGCCTCGGCGCCGCCGACGACAGCCAGGTCATCCGCGCCTATCGCAGCCTGCAGGGCCGGGACTGAACCGCCCGCCGCCTCCACCGACACGCAAAACGCCGACCGCCACCATGCGGAACATCAAGAAGGCCGCACAGCGGCCATCAAGGGAGAAACACATGACCAATACGCCCGCCTCCAAGGGCCTTGTCCAGGGACTCACCCACGGCCTCACCCAGGGTCTCACCCGCCGCACCCTGCTCACCGCGGCGGCCGCGATCCCGCTCTCCGGCATCATCACCCGCGCCCGCGCCGCCGAATTCACCTACAAGCTCGCCACCGGCCAGGACCCCTCGCATCCGGTCAACAAGCGCGCCCAGGAAGCCGCGCAGCGCATCCTGGAAGCCACCTCCGGCCGGCTGGAAATCAAGGTGTTCCCGGCCAACCAGCTCGGCTCGGATACCGACCTGCTCACCCAGGTGCGCTCCGGCGGCGTGGAGCTGTTCAACCTCTCCGCCTCCATCCTCGCCACGCTGGTGCCGGTCTCCGGCATCGTGAACACCGGCTTTGCCTTCCCGGACTACGACACCGTGTGGAAGGCCATGGATGGCGGGCTCGGCACCTATATCCGCGAGCAGATCGGCAAGGCCGGGCTGGTCGCCCCCATCAAGTTCTGGGACAACGGCTTCCGGCAGGTCACCTCCTCGACGCGCGAGATCAAGACGCCCGAAGACATGAAGGGCTTCAAGATCCGCGTCCCGCCGGCGCCCATGCTGACCTCGGTGTTCAAGTCGCTGGGGGCTGGCGCGACGCCGATCAACTTCAACGAGCTGTATTCGGCCCTCCAGACCAAGGTGGTGGAAGGACAGGAGAACCCGCTCGCCATCATCGCCTCGGCCCGCCTCTACGAGGTGCAGAAGTTCTGCTCCATGACCGGCCATGTGTGGGACGGCTACCTCATCCTCGGCAACCGCCGCGCCTTCGCCGCCCTTCCGGACGATCTCAAGGCCATCCTGGTGCGCGAGTTCGACCGCTCCGGCGCCGACGAGCGGGCCGACATCGCCGCGCTCAGCCAGTCGCTGCGGGCCGACCTGACGGCCAAGGGCATCACCTTCATCGACGTGGACCGCGAACCCTTCCGCAAGGCACTCGCTGCGACTTCCTTCTATGCCGACTGGCGTGCCAAGTACGGCAACGAAGCCTGGTCGTTGCTCGAAGCGGCCGTCGGCAAGCTCGGGTGACGTCATGGATCGCGCAATCACGGATACCGTAATCACCGAGCCGAACATGGCTCATACCCATATGCTGGCGGGGCCGGACGAGCCCGCCGGCGGCTGGCGCAAGGGCGTGCTCCGGGTGGAGCGCGCGCTGATCAGGATGGTGGAGATTCCGGCAGCGCTCCTGGTGCTGGCGGAAGTGGTGGTGCTCTTCTTCGGCGTGGTGATGCGCTATTTCGTGCATCAACCCATCGTCTGGTCGGACGAACTGGCTTCCGTCCTGTTCATCTGGCTGGCCATGCTGGGCTCCGTGGTGGCGCTCCAGCGTGGTGAGCACATGCGCATGACCGCCCTGGTGGGCGCCCTGCCGCTGCCCAAGCGCGCGGTGCTGGAGACGCTTGCCGTCGCCGCGCCGCTCATCTTCCTCGTGGCCATGTTCCATCCCAGCCTCGAATATGCCGAGGATGAGATGTTCGTGACCCTGCCCGCCCTCGACGTGCCCAACACGTGGAAAGCGGCGGCGCTGCCGGTGGGCCTCGCGCTCATGGGCATCGTCGCGTTCCTGAAACTCCTCCGCAACGCCAATCCCATGCAGGTGGCGGGGGTCATCGCCTTCCTCGCGGCGCTCACCGCGGTGGGCATGCTCGGGACGCCGTTCCTGAAGACCCTGGGCAACATCAACCTCGTGATCTTCTTCGTCGTCCTGGTAGCGGCGGGGGTGTTCGCGGGCGTGCCCATCGCCTTCTCCTTCGGCCTCGCGACGCTGGCCTATCTCTCCTTCACCACCAATGCCCCGCTCACGGTAGTGGTGGGCCGCATGGACGAGGGCATGAGCCACCTCATCCTGCTCTCGGTGCCGCTGTTCGTGTTCCTCGGCATGCTGATCGAGATGACCGGCATGGCGCGGGCCATGGTGGGCTTCCTCGCCAGCCTGCTCGGCCATGTGCGCGGTGGCCTGTCCTATGTGCTGATCGGCGCCATGTACCTCGTCTCGGGCATCTCCGGCTCCAAGGCGGCGGACATGGCGGCGGTGACCCCGGTGCTGTTCCCGGAGATGATCAAGCGCGGCGCCAAGCCCGGCGACCTCGTGGCCCTGCTCGCCGCCACCGGCGCGCAGACCGAGACCATCCCGCCCAGCCTCGTGCTGATCACCATCGGCTCGGTCACCGGCGTGTCCATCGCCGCCCTGTTCGCCGGCGGCCTGATGCCCGCCGTCGTGCTCGGCGTCATGCTGTGCATCCTGGTGCGCTGGCGCTACCGCAACGAGGACCTGTCGGGCGTGCGCCGGGCGACCCGCAAGGAAATCCTGCGCGCCCTCGCCATCGCCGTGCCGGCCATCGCCTTGCCCTTCGTTATCCGCGCGGCGGTGATGGAAGGCATCGCCACCGCCACCGAGGTCTCCACCATCGGCATCGTCTATTCGGTGGTGGTGGGGCTGCTGATCTACCGGCAGTTCGACTTCAAGCGGCTGATGCCCATGCTCACCGCCACGGCGGCGCTCTCCGGCGCCATCCTGCTGATCATCGGCGCGGCCACCGGCATGGCGTGGGCCCTCACCCAGTCGGGCTTCTCCCAGGAGCTGGCGCGGGTGATGGGGGGACTGCCCGGCGGGGCGGCCACCTTCATGGTGGTGTCCATCGTCGCCTTCATCATCCTCGGATCGGTGCTGGAGGGCATCCCGGCCATCGTGCTGTTCGGGCCGCTGCTGTTCCCCATCGCGCGCAGCATGGGCATCCACGAGGTGCACTATGCCATGGTGGTGATCCTCTCCATGGGCCTTGGCCTGTTCGCCCCGCCCTTCGGCGTCGGCTACTACTGCGCCACGGCCATCGGCGGGGTCAGCCCCGATGCCGGCATGAAGCCCATCGTCGGCTACATGGCGGCCCTGCTCATCGGCCTCGCGCTGGTCGCGGCCGTGCCGTGGTTCTCCATCGGCTTCCTGCCCTAGAGCACGCGAACCGGAGTCCACTTCGCTTGAAAACGCTCCAACTGTTCCTGTGATGCGCCGGGGCGCGTGCCCCGGCGCCAGCCAAGGTCGCTCCCATGTCACTCATTGCCTCCACTGGCTTCGCTGAAGCCGGCAACGCCCCCGCGTGCCCGAATTCCGAGGACGGCACCCCTTCCGCTCGCCTGAACTCCGGTGACGGCTTCGCTTCCGCTCGCCTGAACTCCGGTGACGGCTTCGCTTCCGCTCGCCGTATGGCCGACGCCATCCGCTTCCTCGCCCTCGACGCCATCGCCAGGGCCGAGGACGGCCATCCTGGCGCGCCCCTCGGCGGGGCGGAACTGGCCACGGCGCTGTTCACCCGCCACTTCAAGTGCAATCCGGCCGACCCGGCCTGGTTCGACCGCGACCGCTTCGTGCTGTCGAACGGCCACGGCTCCATGCTGCTCTACGCCGTGCTCCACCTCGCCGGCTATGCGGGCATGCCCATGGCGGAGATCCGCCGCTTCCGTGAGCTGGGCGCCCACACCCACGGCCATCCCGAGCGCGACGTGGCGCTGGGCATCGAGGTCACCACCGGGCCGCTGGGCCAGGGCATCGCCAATGCGGTCGGCATGGCGGTGGCGGAAGCCTTCCTCAGCGCCACCTATGGCCCCGAGCTGGTGGACCACCGCACCTATGCGGTGGTCGGCGACGGCTGCCTGATGGAGGGCGTCGCCCATGAGGTGATCTCGCTGGCCGGCCACCTGAAGCTCGGCAAGCTCACCTTCCTGTGGGACGACAACCGCATGACCGACGATGGCGGCACGCATTTCGCCATCTCCGAGGACGTGCGCGCCCGCTTCCGCATCGCCGGCTGGCAGGTGATCGACGTCGACGGCCACGACGTGGAGGCGGTGAGCGCCGCCCTCACCCTCGCCAACAAGGATCCGCGCCCCACCATGATCGCCTGCGCCACGGTGCTGGGCAAAGGCCTGCCGCGCCTTGAAGGCCAGCGCGGCGCCCATGGCGGGCGGGTGTTCCCGGAGGATGTCGTGGAAGCCCGCGCCGCCGCCGGCTGGACCCACGGCCCGTTCGAGGTGCCGCCGGATGTCGCCACCGCATGGCAGGACGGCACGGCCGAGCGCAACCGCCCCGCCTATGACGCCTGGCAGGCCCGCGTCGCCGCCCTGCCTGCCGAGACGCGCGCCGAGTTCGAACGGCTGATCCGCGGCGATCTGCCGGCGGGCGTGATGCCGGCGCTCGCCGCCCATGCCAAGGCCCTCGCCAAGGCGGCGCCCGCCCAGTCCTCCAACCAGTCCACCGCCGACATCGTGGACCTGCTCGCCGGCCTCGTGCCCGAGTTGCTGCCCGGCGCGCCGGACCTCGAAGGCCCCACCAATTGCAAGCGCGGGCTTGCCGCCTTCACCGCGCAGAACCCGGCCGGCCGCTACATCCATTACGGCATCCGCGAGCATGCCATGGGGTCCATGATGAACGGCATGGTGGCCCATGGCGGCGTGCTGCCGCTGGGGGCGACCTATCTGGTCTTCTCGGACTACATGCGCCCGCCGTTGCGCATGTCCGCGCTCATGGACCTGCCGGTCATCACACTCTACAGCCACGACAGCATCGGCATCGGCAAGAACGGGCCGACCCACCAGCCGGTGGAATTCCTCGCCTCGCTGCGCGCCATGCCCAACATGGCGGTGTTCCGCCCCGCCGACGCGGTGGAGACCGCCGAATGCTGGCAACTGGCGCTCGCCCGCCGCGACGGCCCCTCCTCCATGATCTGCTCGCGGCAGGCGCTGCCGGCCCAGCGTCGCGACGCGAGCGAGAACCGCTCCGCCCGCGGCGCCTATGTGCTGCGTGCGGCCGAAGGCGGTCCGCGCCGGGTGACGCTGCTTGCCACCGGCTCGGAGGTGGACGTGGCGATCCGGGCGCGCGATCTTCTCCAGGCGGAAGGCGTGCCCACCGCCGTGGTCTCCATGCCCTGCTGGGAGATCTTCGAGCAGCAGGACGAGGCCTATGTCTGGGAGGTCCTCGGGCCGGGCACGGTGCGCATTGCAGTGGAGGCGGCGGTGAAACTGGGCTGGGAACGGTGGATCGGCGCGGACGGCGCCTTCGTGGGCATGAGCAGCTTCGGCGCCTCCGGCCCCGCCGACGACCTGTTCCGCCATTTCGGCATCACCCCCGCCGCCGTGGCGGATGCGGCGCGGGCGCGGCTGTGAACGCGCCGTTCCCGCCCGAAGGCCGCGCGCCACGCATCGTCTTCCTCGATCGCGAGACGCTGGCCCCGGCCGTGACGCTCAAGCGCCCGGCCTTCGCCCACGACTGGGTGGAATATGATCGCACCGCGCCGGCCGAACTGATGGAGCGGGCCCGCGACGCCGATATCCTCATCCTCAACAAGGTGCGGCTCGACGCCGGTGCCATCGCCCGGCTGCCGCGCCTTGCTTTGGTCGCGGTGGCCGCCACCGGCACCGACTGCGTGGACAAGGCGGCCTGCGCCGCCGCCGGCATCGTGGTGAGCAACGTGCGCGGCTATGCCAAGGCGAGCGTGCCGGAGCACACCTTCGCCCTCATCCTCGCCTTGTCGCGCGCCATCGTGCCCTATGCGGCGGATGTGAAGGCCGGCGCATGGCAGGCGGCGGGGCAATTCTGCTTCCACACCCACCCCATCATCGACCTGCACGGAAGGCGGCTCGGCATCTTCGGCTCCGGCGATCTCGGCCAGCAGGTGGCGGCCCTTGGGCGCGCTTTCGGCATGGAGCCGGTGTTCGCCGACCGCAAGGGCGCAACCGCTGCCCGGCCCGGCTATCTGCCGTTCGCCGAGGTGATCGAGACCGCGGACGTGCTCACCCTCCACTGCCCGCTGACGCCTGAGACGCGCGGGCTGATCGGCGCGCCTGAATTCGCGCGCATGGGCCGGCGGCCCATCCTCGTCAACACCGCGCGCGGCGGCCTCGTGGACGAGGCGGCACTCGTCGCGGCGCTGGATGCCGGTCAGGTGGCGGGCGCCGGCATCGACGTGGCCATGCCCGAGCCGCCCCCCGCCGACAGCGCGGTGATGCGCCTCGCCCATCATCCGAAGGCGATCGTGACGCCCCACGTGGCCTGGGCCTCCATCGAGGCGCAGCAGGCGCTGGCAGACCAGCTCATCGCCAACATCGAGGCCTTCGCCGCCGGCCGCCCGGTGAACCTCGCCTCGGCCTGAGGGCGGCCGCGGGACACGCGGCGCGAGCACCGCCCGCGCGACTTGAAGGATGGCTCAGGGTCCGGCCCGCCAGCGCCCGTGTGCCTCGATCATGCCGCGCACCGCGTGAATGAACGAACCTTCCATCAGCAATGCAATGCCGAGCCGCGCGCCCACCACCATGCCGGCGATGGCGAGCGGCCAGGACAGGGCCAGCAGCGACCCCGCGGTCAGCCCCTGCCCTATGGTGCAGCCGCCGCACAGGATGCCGCCCACCCCCATCAGCACCGCGCCGAGGAGATGGCGCTTCATCTCGCGCGGATCGTCGAACGCCTCCCAGCGGAAGGCGTCGTTCCGCTGCGCGGCGGCGAAGGCGCCCAACGCCACGCCGAACACACTGCCGGCGCCGAACTCGGCAAGGCTCGCCTGGTCGAACAGCAGGCCGAACAGGGTGCGCGCCACCGGCGAGACGAAGGTGAGGCTCTGGGGCGCCGAGGGGTGGGCGAACTCGTCCACCAGCAGGGTTGTGGCCAGCCAGCCCGCCACCACGCCGAGGCCCAGCACCACGCCCGCCGTCACCAGCCGGGGCGCGCGCCTCAGGCGGCGGTCGGCACAGGCGGGCAGGACCAGAACGAGGCCGACCAGCCCGCCCATCCAGCCCCGCAGATCATATCCCGCGACCCGCCCGACGAGGGAGGGAAGGTCCGCCTGCGTGCCGGCGGGAAGGGCGAGGGCCACCCGCTCCAGCCCATCCACCCGGAAGCCGGAGAGGACGCCGCGCAGGGTGGCATAGGCTGCCGCGCCGAACACGATCAGCACCACCAGGCTGCGCAGGTCGCCCGAGCCGAGGCGCACCAGCGAGCCGAAGGCGCAGGTGCCCACCAGCGCCATGCCGAGGCCGAACAGCAGCCCGCCCAAAAGGATGCCGAGCCACGGCAGCGCCATGGGTACGTAATTGGTGCGCTCGGGCGCAAGGATGCCGGCGAGGGCCAGCGCCTGCGTCCCCGCGATGGCGAGGCCCAGGGCGAGGGCGAACACCTTCATGCGCCGCCAGTCCCGGCCCACCATGGCGTCCTCCAGGGCGCCGAAGGTGCATAGCCGGGCACGGAACACGCAGAACCCCGCGATGCCTCCCACCAGGAGGCCCGCGAGCGCGGTCCACCAGGGACTCGAAATATCCATGCGCCGCCTCCTCCCGTAGACGGCAGGCGCAGGACTTGTAAGGTCGTCCCGTCGCCGGCCCGGCGCTCTCTTGTCTTACTTTTTGTTCTTACTTTTTGTCGGCGCGTGCCGACCCGCAGTACATGTCGTAGATGACCGAGATGACCCGCCGCACGTCGTCGTTGGCGAGGCTGTAATAGATGGTCTTGCCGTCGCGGCGCGTGGTGACGAGATCGTCCAGCCGCAGCCGCGCCAGTTGCTGGGAAACCGTAGGCTGGCGCAGGGACAGGATATTCTCCAGCTCGGTCACCGACCGCTCGCGCTCGGCCAGCAGGCACAGCAGCAAGAGCCGGTTCTCATGGGAGAGGGCTTTCAGGAAATCGCTCGCCTTGCGCGCATTGCGCATGAGCTGGTCCAGCTCCGGCGAAATCTCCGGGCCTTCGCGCAGTTCGTCCTCGATCCGCGTGGATACGATGGGCGGCATGGTTTCAAACCTCTCACAAATCGACGGCAAGAGCGGGATTCGATCCGGTCGAAACGAGCTGATCGAATCCCGCTCAAAACTACAAACAAGAGAACGCCCCGGCCTTACTGCCGGTGGGGCGCGCCCTGTTCCGTCAGCGCGCCGAGCAGACCCCAGAAGGCTTCATCCGAAGCATAACCTGTAATGCGTCCGATCTCGCGTCCTTCGTCCACGAGCACGAAGGTGGGTGTGAAGCGCACCGGCTGCGCCAGGGCGACATCCGCCGGCATCCCGCCGGAAAGGTCCACGCGGCGCAGCGGCGCGCGACGGCCTTCCTCGGTCTTCTGGTAGATGGGCGCCACATCCCGATCGAACTTGAGGCAGTAGGCGCAGCCCTTGCGCTCGAACATCACCAGCTCGCTCGCCCGCGCCGGCGCCACGGCGCCGAACAGGGCGGCGAGAACGCCCACGGTGAGAACGCCCACGGTGAGGACACGCACGGTCAGGACCAGCAAGGCACGAGCCATATTCCACGTTCCAAAGGCGCGATTTCGCTTCTCATATTATCGCATTCGCATATATCATCAACATCGCAAACCGCGTCGGTTGAACGCACGCGGATAAGGGTGAGGAGCATGTCGCTGGATATCGGATTGCCGGGCGCATTCCTGGCCGGGCTGCTTTCGTTCGCCTCGCCCTGCGTGCTGCCGCTGGTGCCCGCCTATCTCGGCTTTCTCACCGGGACAGTGGCAGGCACGCAAGGGCAGGCCTCGCCGCGCTGGCGGGTGATCGCGGCGGCGGTTCTGTTCGTGCTCGGCTTCTCCACCGTCTTCATTCTTCTCGGCGCCACCGCCTCCACCCTCGGGCAGCTGTTGTTGCGCCATGTGGAGGCGCTCACCCTCGTCTCCGGTGCGGCGCTGGTGCTGTTCGGCCTGCACATGACCGGGCTGGTGCGGATTCCCCTGCTCTACCGGCAGGCGAAGATCGATGCCGCCGCCACGCCGGCGGGCTTCGTCGGTCCCTATCTCATCGGCCTCGCCTTCGGCTTCGGCTGGTCGCCCTGCGTCGGGCCGGTGCTGGCCGCCATCCTCCTGGTGGCGGGCGCGGAGGCCTCGGTGGGCAAGGGCATGGCGCTGCTCGCGGTCTATGCCGCCGGCATCGGCATCCCCTTCCTGCTCGCCGCCGCCTTCACCGGCCCCTTCCTCGCCTGGGCCGCCTCCGCGCGGCGGCGGCTCGGCCTCATCGAGAAGGTGGCAGGCGGGCTCCTTATTCTCACCGGCCTCGCCTTCATGACCGGCTACATGCCTGAAGTCGCGCAATGGCTCATGGACCAGGTGCCGGTCCTCGGCACCATCGGCTGACGCAAATCTGGAGGGACCCTGATGTCGGATGCATCCCGGATCACCCGCCGCACCCTCCTGCGGGGCGCCGCCAGCCTCACGGGCACGCTCGCGGCGACCACCCTTGCGACCGGCGCGGCGCAGGCGGCCACGCGGCTCGGGGACGACGGCCTCTATACGCAGGACTGGTATGTGGACAGCTTCCTCGACCTCGGCGAGGACCTTGCCGCCGCCACCGCGAAGAAGCGCCACTTCGCCCTGCAATGGAGCCAGCGCGGCTGCATCTATTGCAAGGAGCTGCACACGGTCTATTTCGCCGATCCGGCCCTGGCCGATCCGATCCGCGCGACGTTCGACATCGTCCATCTCGATCTGTTCGGCGCGCGGGAGGTGACCGTCTTCGACGGCACCCGCCTCAGCGAGAAGGCATTCGGACAGCGCGAGCGCATCCGCGCTACGCCCACCTTCCAGTTCTTCGCCCTGGATGGTGGAACCGCGAAGGAAGTGGCCCGCCTGCCCGGCCTGCTGCCGCAGAAGGAGTTCGCCGCCATGTTCCGCTACGTGGCGGAGGGCGCCTACAAGGACGGCACCTTCGATGCCTTCCTCGCCCGCCGGAACCGCACCTGAAAACGGCCCCGCGGTGAAGCGGGGCCGGAGGACGCAGCAGCGCTATTTCACCGGCTTGTTCACCGGTGAAGCGGGGTCGAACAGATAGGCCACCACATCCTTCATCTGCTGTTCGCTGAGCACACCGTTGTGCCCGAAGCGCGGCATCGACGAACAGGCGAAGGACACCTGCGGATTGAACACCTTGGCATAGGTGGTCTTTGCATCGGCCGGCGCGAACTTGCGATCCGCGCCATAGTTGGCCAGGCTCGGGCCGAGGGTGCCGTAGCTCACCTCGCGCGGGTCCATCTGGTGGCAGGCATAGCAATTGCCGCCGCTTACCGTGCCGGGCGGGTCGGAGAACTGGCCGCCGCGCCCGTTCTGCGCGACCTTCTCGCCCTCCTTCCAATTGCCGATGACGCTGCCCTCGGGCAGCTTCACGGTCTTCGCCTCCCGCGCCATGATGGCGTCCGCCTCCTTGGCCGAGGGCTGGTTCCGCGTCACCGAGCACAACTGCATGGTCTCGTCGGGGACGAGCCGTTGCGCCCAGCCTTCGGGCAGCTTGGTGAAGCTTTCCTTCACCACCCGGTCCACCACGGCAGGTGCGGCCGGCGGGATCTGCTGAGCAGAAGCCATGCCGGGCAGAACAAGCGCTGCTGCGATAAGTATCTTCTTCATGATGCCTCTCCCTCAGCGCTTGATGGACGGAACATTGAGCTCGCCGCCCGCCGCCTGCGCGTTCAGGAACACGGAGAGCGCCGTGACCACCTCCGAGGCGTAGTCCGGCGCGGGCATGCGCATCTGGCGGTAGCAGTCCCACATGCGGTGCTGCATGGTCCTGAGCGCGCTCTGTGAGACGCGGTAGGTGGGCCAGGAGGCCATGGTCAGCTGCGCGTCCTTGCCGGGCTTGTCGAGCTGCGGCAGCCCCTGCAGGCGGATGCGCTTGCCGGCGTCCGCATGGCAGGTGGAGCAGGAGAAATCATTGATGGCCGAGCGGCGGAAGAACAGCGCCTCGCCGATGGCATAGGCCTCCTTCTCCTTGGGATGAGCGAGCGGCACGGCGATCTTCATGCCGTTGGACTTGTTGGCGATGAAGGCGACGAGGTCCTCCATGTCGGAGCCCCGGCCGGGCCCGGAAAACGGCTTTGCCACGATGGGCTTGATGTCGAGGCCCTGGATCTTGTCCATGCACCACAGGAGCCGCTGCTCCAGGTCCATGACCCTGTCGGCATCGGCAAAATAGCGCGGGAGGGTGGCATAGGCGCCCTCCAGCTTGCCCGGCCCCTGGCCAAGGTCGCAGCTTTCCAGGGAGACGTTTTTCGTTCCCCTTTTTTCCGCCCACAGGGCCTCGCCCCGGTCCACCGCGAGGTAGCCGGGATTGGCCATGGGATCGTTGATCATGGCGCGGTAGCGCTCGATTTCCTTCTCGCTCGCGTCCTCCTGGGCGCCGGCCCGCAGGGTCGGGGCGAGGAGGAGCGCGAGGGCGCACAGACATGTGAGAATTAGGACTTTGGGTCGCATGTATCCTCCCGGGTTTGGCAGGCCATGGCGCCGGGCTTTCTGGCGAAGCCCTTGAAGCGGCACGGCATCCGATCATTGCGGCGGCCAGTGACAGGCAATCGCGATGACCCGATAGAGGATACTTTACATTCAAACAAATCGATATCACAATATATGAAATTGATCGGCGACGGCGCGGCGCGCCTTCCTGAAATCATCAAGCAATAATAATCAATTAGGCCCTCAGCCATGGGCCGCCCAGGAGGAAACGAATGACTTTTCAAGTGGATGCCCCCCATCTTGCCACCCGCCGCCGGGCGCTCCAGCTGGCGGGGATTGCCGCCCTTGCCGCGGTGCTGGCGCCGCGCATGAGCTTCGCCACCGAGGCGCAGGTGGCCGAGGAGATGAAAAAGCTCTTTGGCGGCAAGGTGATGGGCGAAGGCAGGGTCAAGCTCGACGTGCCCGAGATCGCCGAGAACGGCCTCGTCGTGCCCATCAACATCGATGTGGACAGCCCCATGACGGACACAGATTTCGTCAAGTCCGTCCATGTCTTCGCCGATGGCAACCCGCTTCCGCAGGTGCTCACCTATACCTTCACGCCGCAGAGCGGGAAGGCGTCGGCCTCCGCCCGGATGCGGCTGGCGCAGACGCAGAATGTGATCGCGGTGGCGGAAATGTCCTCCGGTGCGCTCTTTTCCACCAAGGCGCAGGTGAAGGTCACCATCGGCGGCTGCGGCGGCTGAATAAAACAAAAAAAACGAATCACAATAATCGCGGGCAAGAATTGCCCCACTAAAAGTGTTGGAGGACACAGATGGCCATCAAGTCCGCACCGCGCGTGCGCGTGCCCGCCCAGGCGAAAGCCGGCGAAATCATCGAGATCAAGACCCTGATTTCCCACGAGATGGAAAGCGGCCAGCGCAAGGATGCCGCCGGCAAGACGGTGCCGCGCGACATCATCAATACCTTCGAGGCCGCATTCAACGGCAAGCCTTTCTTCAAGGCCGAATGGTTTCCCGCGATCTCCGCCAATCCGTTCCAGTCCTTCTTCTACAAGGCGAAGGAGAGCGGCGAGTTCACCTTCTCGTGGAAGGACGACGCCGGCGCCGAGCAGAAGGCCACCGCCAAGCTCACCGTCGCCTGACGTCGAAGCACATATCTCGCCAGTCGTCTGTCTTTCGGGCGCGTTGTACTGCCGGATCACCCAGTGATCCGGCAAATGGCACCCCATGACTTTTAGAAAGCGCGACCACCATGATCTCAAGGCGCGATTTTCTGTCCGCCGGGACAGCGCTCGCCGGCCTTCTCGCCACCTCGGGCACGGGGCTGGCGCAGGCCATCGGCGGTCAATTGACCCAGAATGACCTGTTGAAGTTCGGCAAGGGCGGCACCTTCACCATACTTCACATCACCGACATCCACGCCCAGCTCAATCCGCTCTACTTCCGTGAACCGTCTATCAATTTAGGGGTCGGCGATGCGCGGGGCGTGCCGCCGCATCTCACCGACATGGCGTTCCTCAATTACTTCAACATCAAGCCGGGCACCCGCGACGCCTATGCCCTCACCTCGGAGGACTTCACGGCGCTCGCCCGCAGCTATGGCCGCATGGGCGGGGCGGACCGCATCGCCACCCTCGTCAAGGCCATCCGCGCCGAGCGGGGGGCGGACAAGGTGCTGCTGCTCGACGGCGGCGACGGGCTGCAAGGCTCGTGGTCGGCGTTGAAGACCCAGGGCGAGGACATGGTGCGGGTGTTCTCCGCCCTCGGCCTCGACGCCATGGTGGGGCACTGGGAGTTCACCTACGGCGCCGACCGGGTCATGGCCATCAAGGAGAAGGCCCCCTTCGCCTTCCTCGCGCAGAATATCCGCTCGACGGAATGGCAGGAGCCGGTGTTCGACGCGGCGAAGACCTTCGAGAAGGGCGGCGCGAAGATCGCGGTCATCGGCCAGGCCTTCCCGCGCACACCCATCTCCAACCCGCGCTGGATGATCCCGGACTGGGAGTTCGGCATTCGCGAGGAGGAGATGCAGAAGCAGGTGGATGCCGCCCGCGCCGACGGTGCCGACGTGGTGGTCCTGCTCTCCCACAACGGCTTCGACGTGGACCGCAAGATGGCCTCGCGGGTGAAGGGCATCGACGTGATCCTCACCGCCCACACCCACGATGCCATGCCCGCCGCCACCGAGGTGGGCAAGACCCTGCTGATCGCCACCGGCTCCCACGGCAAGTTCCTGTCCCGCCTCGATCTCGATGTGGCCGACAAGAAAGTCACCGGCTACAGGTTCCAGCTGATCCCGGTGTTCTCGGACGTGATCGCGCCCGATCCGGAGATGGCGAAGCTGGTGGCCGACATCCGCGCGCCCTATGCCAGGGACCTCGCCCGCGAGGTGGGCCGGGCGGAAAGCCTCTTGTACCGGCGCGGCAACTTCAACGGCACCTTCGACGACATGATCTGCGACGCCCTCATGCAGGAGCGGGATGCGGAGATTGCCCTCTCCCCCGGCTTCCGCTGGGGCGGCACCCTGCTGCCGGGCGATCCCATCACCTTCGAGGCCATTTCCAACGCCACCGCCATCACCTATCCGGCCTGCTACCGCAACACCATGACCGGCCGGCAGCTGAAGGACATATTGGAGGATGTGGCCGACAACATCTTCCATCCCGACCCCTATTTCCAGGGCGGCGGCGACATGGTGCGGGTGGGCGGCGTCGGCTACGCCATCGACGTGTCGAAAGGCCCCGGCCAGCGCATCTCCGACCTCACCTTCCTGAAGACCGGCAAGCCGCTGGAGGCGGACAAGACCTATACGGTCGCCGGCTGGGCCTCCATCGCCCAGACCGTGGAAGGCCCGCCCGTGTGGGAGGTGGTGGAGCGCTACGTGGCCGCCGCGAAGAGCGTGAAGATCGCGCCCAATGCGTCGGTGAAGGTGACGGGGGCGTGAGGGAATGGAAGGACCGGCCCGCCCCCTCTCCCGCTTGCGGGGGAGGATTGGGGAGGGGGCAGGCCCTTTCGGCAAACATCGCGCCGGGTGGAGAGGCCCCAGCCCCCACCCTGCCCTCCCAGGCACCACGTTCCGCCATAAATATTCAAACATCCGAATAAAAAAATATCATGGAGGACGCCATGTCCGATAACCAGCTCCCCGAGACCGGCCGCCCCGCCGGGAACGGTTCCGCACCGCCCCTCTCGCGGCGCCGCTTCCTGTCCGTGGCCGGACTGGGTGCCGGCGCAGCCGCGGCCGGCGTCGGCGCCCTGCGGGCCGGCCCCGCAGCCGCCGCCGGTCCCGATCCCAACATCGTGCCGGTTCCGGACTGGTCGAAGACGCTGGGTCCCGGCGTCAACGTCAATCCCTACGGCAAGCCCTCGAAGTTCGAAAAGGACGTGGTGCGGCGCGAGGTGACCTGGCTCACCGCCAGCTCGGAAAGCTCGGTGAGCTTCACCCCGCTCTACGCCCTCGACGGGCCGATCACGCCCAACGGCCTGTGCTTCGTGCGCCACCACGGCGGCGAGGCGGAAATCGACCCCGACAAGTATCGTTTCATGATCCACGGCATGGTGGACAAGGAACTGGTCTTCACGCTGGAAGACATCAAGCGCATGCCGGGGCGGGTTAACCGGGCCTATTTCCTCGAATGCGCGGCCAATTCCGGCATGGAGTGGCGCGGCGCGCAGCTCAACGGCTGCCAGTTCACCCACGGCATGATCCACAACGTATTTTATACCGGCGTGCCGCTGCGCACCTTCCTCGACATGGCCGGGGTGAAGCCCAAGGGCAAATGGGTGCTGGCCGAGGGCGCCGACGCGGCGGTGATGACGCGCTCCATCCCCATGGAAAAGGCGCTGGACGACTGCCTCGTCGCCTTCGCCATGAACGGCGAGGCCCTGCGGCCCGAGCAGGGCTATCCGGTGCGTCTCGTGGTGCCCGGCTGGGAAGGCAATATGTGGATCAAGTGGCTGCGCCGCATCAAGGTGGGCGACCAGCCGTGGCAGCAGCGCGAGGAAACCTCGAAATACACCGACCTCCTCGCCGATGGCCGTTCCCGCCGCTTCACCTTCATCATGGATGCGAAATCCGTGGTGACCAGCCCGAGCCCGCAGGCCCCCCTGCGCCAGAAAGGGCCGAACGTGCTCTCCGGCATCGCCTGGTCGGGGCGCGGCACCATCAAGCGCGTGGATGTCTCGCTGGACGGCGGGCGCAACTGGACCACCGCGCGCATCGAGGGGCCGGCGATGCCCATGGCCATGACGCGCTTCTACCTGGACTTCGACTGGGCCGGGCAGGAGCTGATGGTGCAGTCCCGCGCCATGGACGACACCGGCTATGTGCAGCCCACCAAAAAAGAACTGCGCGCCGTGCGCGGCACCAACTCCATCTATCATAACAATGGCATCCAGACCTGGCTGGTGCGCTCCAACGGGGAGACGGAAAATGTGGAAGTCGGCTGAGGCGCTGCTGGTGGCGTCCGCGCTCCTTCTCGCCGTCCCCGCCGGCGCCGCCCCCGAGGGGAAGGCGGCGCCCGCCAAGGCCGGGGCTCAGGAAAAGACGGGGGTGGAGAAGACGGGGGTGGAGAAAGCCAATCCCCGGCAGGCGGCAACCGTTTCGGCCGCCGCGCCAGCGCCGGCCGCGAAGGCCATCGCGCTGGGCCGCCCGGCCCTGCCCGAGGAGATCGCCGCCTGGAATATCGACGTGCGCGCGGACGGCGAGGGCCTGCCCGCGGGCAAGGGATCAGTGAAGCAGGGCGAGGAGCTGTTCCTGCGCAGTTGCGCCGTCTGCCACGGCGAGTTCGGCGAGGGGGCGGGGCGCTGGCCGGTGCTGGCGGGGGGACAGGGCACGCTGAAATCGGACCGGCCGGAGAAGACCATCGGCTCGTTCTGGCCCTATGCCTCCACGGTGTTCGATTATGTCCACCGCGCCATGCCGTTCGGCAACAACCAGTCGCTGGCGCCGGACGAGACCTATGCCATCGTCGCCTATCTCCTGAACCTCAACGATCTGGTGCCGGAGGATTACGTTCTGTCCAAGGAGAATTTCCCCAAGGTGGTGCTGCCCAACACGGCGAATTTCTACGAGGACGACCGCGAGACCACGGAGAAGGCCTTCTGGAAGGCCGAGCCGTGCATGAAGGACTGTTCCGGCGAGGTGCATGTCACCGCCCGCGCCCAGATCCTCAACGTGACCCCGGACGGCGAGGCGCCCAAGGGTAACCTGGAATGAGGGGCAATCTGGAATGAGAGGGGACCACCCATGAGCGCCCCCCGGCCGAGGAGAGCAGGTCCATGATGTTCCGGCCGGCGCAGCGGATGACGGTGCGGACCCGCCTCGTGGCGGCCGTCGCGCTCGTCGGCGCCACGCCGGCCTTCGCCACCGGCGACCGGGAATTCGGCGCCTATCTCGCCGGCCCCTGCGTCACCTGCCATCAGCCGGCGGGGCAAAGGGCGGGTCCGGAAGCGGGCGGCATTCCGGTCATCGCCGGGTGGCCGCCGGACCAGTTCATCGCCGTCATGGACGCCTACCGGAGCAAGCAGCGTGACCACGCGGTGATGCGCGCGCAGGCGGCGGCCCTCTCCGACGAGGAGATCGCCGCCCTCGCCGCCTATTTCGCGGACATTCAGCCCACGGCGCGATAGCGCGGCACGGCACGGGAGTCGCGATAGCGCGGCACGGTAAAAAGTCGCGACACCGCGGCGCGGTGAAGGAAACGAGACGCGCGACAGCGTCCGGACACGGGAGGACGGGAGGGCTGGCCAGCCCGCTCCGCGCGCTCCCAACGGGAGGACCACATGCCGAATTTCGACCGCCGGGCATTCCTCGGCACCATGGCCCTGGCCGGCACGGTGCCGGTGGCGGCCCGCGCCGCCCAGAGCCTGGAGCCCAAGGACATCGCCAAGGAGGCGGACAATGCCTGCCTCTATCACTGCGACTTCGGCGACCCGCCGCGCTTCGTGCAGATGCTCACCAACATCTCCAACCATTATGCCGCCTACGGCGCGGACCCGTTCGCGCTGCAGCTCGCCATCGTGGCGCACGGTCCGGGGGTGAAGTTCTTCCTCGAAACCCTCGACGGCACCACCTGGCGCGACGAGGTCATGGTGCCCGCCATCTTCGAGAAGGTGGAGGCGGTCGCGAAGAACGGGCTCAGGATCTATCTGTGCTCCATCACCTTCGAGCGGCTGAAACTCGACAAGGCCAGGGCGCGCCAGGCCCCCTACATCGCCTTCGTGCCCTCCGGGGTCGCCACCGTCGGCGCGCTCCAGAACAAGGGTTTTGCCTACATCAAGATCGGATGAACCGACATACGAAGGAGGAAACCATGACCGTTTCCCGCAGGCTTTTTCTGGCCGCCGCAGGCCTTGCAGCCTTACCCCTCGGCGCCCCCGCCGTGCTGGGGCAGGCCAAGCCCCGCCTCGTGGTGGTGGGTGGCGGCGCGGGCGGCGCCACCGCCGCGCGCTACGTGGCGAAGGACGCCGCCGGCGCCATCGAGGTGACCCTGGTGGAGCCGAACCCCACCTATGTCACCTGCTTCCATTCCAACCTCTTCCTCGGCGGCTTCCGCAGCTTCGACAGCCTCCTGCACGGCTATGAGGGGCTGGCGAAGGACGGCGTGCGCGTCGTCCATGAGGCGGCTGCCGCCATCGACCGCGACCGGCGCGAGGTGGTGCTCGCGGGCGGCGGCCGCCTGCCCTACGACCGCCTCATCCTCTCCCCCGGCATCGACCTCGACTACGATTCGGTCCCGGGCTGGAGCAAGGCGGCCGAGGACATCATGCCCCACGCCTGGAAGGCGGGGCCGCAGACCAAGATCCTGAAGGCGAAGCTGGACCAGGTGCCGGACGGCGGGCTGATCGTCATGATCGCCCCGCCCAACCCGTTTCGCTGCCCGCCCGGCCCTTACGAGCGCGTCTCCATGATGGCGCATGTGCTCAAGAGCACCGGACGCGGCCGGGCCAAGATCATCATCATCGATCCCAAGGAGAAGTTCTCCAAACAGGGCCTGTTCCAGCAGGGTTGGGAAGCCAGTTACCCCGGCATGATCGAGTGGATGGCCCCGAGCATCTCGGACGGCCTGAAATCGGTGGACCCGAAGACCTCCACCGTGGTCACCGGCTTCGAGACCTACCGGGACGCGGCCCTCGTCAACGTCATCCCGGCGCAGATGGCGGGGGCCATCGCCCGGCAGGCGGGGCTGGCGGATGGGTCGCGCTGGTGCCCCATCGATCCCGACAGCATGGCCTCGCGCATGGACAAGTCCATCTTCGTCATCGGCGATGCCGCCATTCCCGGCGACATGCCCAAATCCGCCTTCGCCGCCAACAGCCAGGCCAAGGTCGCGGCCATGACCGTGCGGGCGGAGCTGATCGGCGCGCGCGCCTTCCCGGCCCGCTACGCCAACACCTGCTGGAGCCTCATTGCCCCAGACGACGCGGTGAAGGTGGGCGGCCGCTACGCCCCCGCCGATGGGAAGATCCGCGAAGTGGAGGGCTTCATCTCGAAGACCAGCGAGCCGCCCGAGCTGCGCCGGGCGACGCAGGCCGAGAACATGGGCTGGTACTCCGCCATCACCGCCGACATCTTCGGGTGATGGGCGCCGATCCTCAATGCCCGCCGCCCCCTGCCCCGCCGGGCTTCGGGCGGCGCATGAGGGGGGCTGCGACCACCAAAGCGAGGAACACGAAGGTCAACAGGTAGAACACGTCGGCGAAGGACATCACCAGCGCCTCCCGCCGCACCACAAGCGCCAGCTGCTTCAGCGCCGCGTCGGAGGCCAGGGAACCGAGGCCCTCGAAGGTCCGGGTGAGGCCGTCGATCTGCTCCAGCGCCGCCTGGTTGCCCCACTGCACGCTCTCGTGCAGGCGCGCGAGGTGCAGGTCCCAGCGGTTGTTGAGCACGGTATTGATGAGGGCGAGCCCCACCGCCCCGCCGAGATTGCGGGTGAGGTTGAACAGGCCCGAGGCATTCTTCAGCTGCGCCGGCGGCAGCGTGCCCAGCGACAAATTGTTGATGGGGATCATGGCCATCATCAGCGAGGTGCCGCGCAGCATCTGCGGGATCAGCAGCTCCCAGAAATCCCAGTCCTTGGTGATGAAGGTGATCCACCAGGTGCCCAGCGCGAAGCCGGCGAAGGCGGCGCCGATCATGATCCTCGGATCGAGCCGCGTCATCAGCCGCCCGGCGATGGGGGCGCTTATGAACATGAACACGCCGGTGACAAACATGGTCTCGCCGATCTGGAGCGCCGAATAGCCCCGCACCCGCCCCAGATACACCGGGTAGAGATAGGTGAGGCCATAGAGCCCGATGCCCAGCACAAAGCTGAAGGCCGAGCCGATGGCGAAGTTGCGGTTCACGAAGGCGCGGATATCCACCACCGGCTCCTTCGCCATCAGCACCCGCGCGAAGAAGGCCAGGGCCGAGACGCCGCACACCAGCGCGAAGACCGAGATGTACGTGTCCTCGAACCAGTCGTTGGTGGGGCCTTCCTCCAGCACGAATTCCAGGCTGCCGAGGAAGCCCGCCATGAACAAAAGGCCCCACCAGTCGAAGCGGTCCAGCAAAGCGAAGTCCGGCTCGTCGAAGTCGATCAGCGTCACCGCCGCGATCACCACCGCGATGCCCGGAACGACGTTCACCAGAAACAGCCAGTGCCAGGAGAACAGGTCGGTGAGATAGCCGCCCACGGTGGGCCCGATGGTGGGCGCCAGCGTCGCCACGAGGCCGATCATGGGCGCCACGATGGGCTGCTTCTCCTTCGGGAACACCGAATAGGCCGCGGCGAACACGGTGGGGATCATGCCGCCGCCGAGGAAGCCCTGGAGCGCGCGGTAGGCGATCATCTGCTCGATGGAGGTCGCCGTGGCGCACATGAAGCTCATGAAGGTGAACCCCGCCGCCGAGGCCGCGAACAGCCAGCGGGTGGACAGCGCCCGCGACAGGAAGCCCGACAGCGGGATCATCACCACCTCGGCGATGAGGTAGCTGGTCTGCACCCAGGAGATTTCGTCGGAGGAGGCGGCGAGCCCGGCCTGGATCTCCGCCAGCGAGGCCGAGACGATCTGGATGTCCAGGATCGCCATGAACATGCCGAACACCATGCACAGGAAGGCGACCATGCGCCGTCTTTCCACCCCCGGCGCGGCGGCGGGCGCCATGGGCGGGGCGGTGGGCGGGCCTTGGGTGATGGCGGTGGCCATGGTGTTCGTCCTTGGGCTGGCGCTGTCTTTAGGCGGAAGGCACCGCCCACGCCCGGTGCGCCGGTGGAACCCTCTCCCGCCCGTGGCCGGATGTTTCCGGCCTCGGCTCGTGGGAACCGAACTCGGCAGAAGCCGAGTTCGGGCGGGGGAGGACAGGGAGGGGGCTGGACCTCCGCGCCATCCCACCGCCGGGCTTCTTCCCCACCGCCGCGCCCCCTCCCCAACCCTCCCCCGCAAGCGGGAGAGGGAGCGACAGCGCGCTAGTTGAGAGCACGGCCCATGTCCGGAAAGCCGGAGAACCCTCTCCCGCGTGCGGGGGAGGGCAGGGAGGGGGCAAGCCCTCTCAGCGTACGCCCATCGCCGGGCTTCTTTCCCATCGCCGCGCCCCCTCCCCGCCCCTCCCCCGCAAGCGGGAGAGGGAGCAACGGCGGACCCTCCCCGCCCCTCAGGAGGCGTCGGCGCGGGTGTCGACCACGGCGGTCACCGACATGCCGGGCCGCAGGCTGTGGCCTTCGAGCGCGCCGGCAGTAAAGCCGATGCGCACGGGAACCCGCTGCACGATCTTGGTGAAATTGCCGGTGGCGTTCTCCGGCGGCAAAAGGCTGAACACCGAGCCGGAGGCCGGTGAGACGCTCATGACCGTGCCGGCGAAATCCCGGTCCGGATAGGCGTCCACCCACACCCGCACCTTCTGGCCCTGATGCAGGCGGCCGAGCTGGGTTTCCTTGAAATTGGCGTCCACATAGACGCTGGCCAGCGGCACCACGGCGGCAAGGCGGGTGCCCGGCTGCACCAGTTGGCCCACCTGCACCGTGCGGTTGCCCACCACCCCGTCGATGGGCGCGCGCACCACGGTGAAATCAAGGTCGCGCCGGGCCTGGTCGCGGGCGGTGCGGTACTGGTCGAGCACCCGCGAGGCCTCGACGCGCTGGGCCTTGAGCACCGTCACGGCTGCCTCGGCCGAGGCGACGGCGGCCTGACCCGCCGCCACGTTCGCCTGTGCCTTGTCGCGGTCGGCGCGGGCATTGTCGAGCACCGACTGGCTGGCGAAATGGGAGCTGGCAAGCTTGTTCTGCCGGTCGAATTCCAGCTGCGTGCGCTGCAGGTCCGCCAGGGTGGCGGCCAGCTGCGCCCGAGCCTGGGCGACGGCGGCCTCCGCCGCCTTCTCCTGCTCGTCGAAGCGGGACAGGGCGGCATCCTGGGTGGCGATCTTGTCCTGCGCGGCGCGCAGGGCGAGGGTGTAGTCGCCGTCGTCGATGCGCGCGATCACGTCGCCGGCCTTGACCCACTGGTTGGCGACGACATCCACGCTCTTCACGTAGCCGCCCACCTTGGCGGCGAGGATGGAGGTGTCGGCGCCCACATAGGCGTCGTCGGTGGAGACCTCGAACCGGCCCACCTGCCACCAATGGGTACCATACCAGCCGCCGCCCGCCACCAGGGCCGCGAGCAGGCCGCCGAAGACGAACCGCTTCACCGAGCGCTTCTTCGGTGCCGCCGCCTCGCCCGCCGGGTCCGATGCCGGGGCGTCGGTAAATGGCGTATTGTTGGGCGTGCCGCCGGGGGCACCTTCGGGAGCACTGCCGGGCCGTCTCAGCACCGTCACCCCTGCGGCCGGCGAAGGCGAATCGGACAGATGGGGGGCCGGCGGGTGGGGGGCGGCGTCCTGCGCGGCCGGTTCGGTCCTGTTCGCCTGTGTCACGGTCGCCCTCCGGCTGGCGCGAAATGTTTCGACTGAACGGTTCAGTTCAACGTTTAGACGGAGTATATTGAACTAAACCGTTCAGTCAATTATTTTGACAGCACGCCCCGGCGCTCCTATGCAGGGTGTCTGTCAGGAAGGGTCAAGATGAGGCATCCCACCAAGGGCGCCGCGCCGAAAGTCGCGACCGCGCCCGAACCCGCAGAGCCCGAGGCCAAGAAGCGCCGCGACATCATCGACGGCGCCCGGCGCGTGTTCTTCGACAAGGGCTTCGACGGCGCCAGCATGGACGAGATCGCCCGCGCCAGCGCGGTCTCGAAGGCCACCATCTACGTCTATTTCTCCAGCAAGGAAGAGCTGTTCCAGGCGCTGGTGGAAACCGACCGCCGCAAGTCCGCCGAGCGCCTGTTCGAGTTCGATGCGGATGATGCCGACGTGGAAAGCCTGCTGATGCGCATCGGCATGACCTTCATGACCATGATGGTGCAGCCCGATCACATCCGCCTCGTCCGCATGGTCATCGGCGCCGCGGAGAAATTCCCGGCAGTGGGCCGCACCTTCTTCGACGCCGGCCCCTGCCACGGCGGCCGCCGCCTTGCCGATCTCATCGCCCGCCAGGCCGCCCTCGGCCACCTGCGGGTGGACGACTGCGAGATGGCCGCGTTCCAGTTCTTCAACCTGTGCCAGGGCAATCTGGTAAAGGGCCTGATGTTCGGCACCGGCGAGCAGCCGACCCCCGACGAAATCGAGCGGACCGTCGCCGGCGCGGTGCGGGTCTTTCTCGCCGCCTATGGCATTTTGCGAAACTAGAGCCAACCCTCGACTGCCATTGACTGTTTCTGGAAAGATTTTCCCGCCAAGGTTGCCGCACCGCGTAAGCATGTGTCAATAAAACGCGATTTCCCGTTGGCTGCTTCCAATTGCGCTAGTGTAACCCCGGTTTAAGGCTTGATCTGCGACGGTGGCAATGCATCGTCATACCGTCGAAACCGGAGGCGTCATCATGACCTCTATTCGCGAGCCCCGGGGTTGGCCGGGACGACGAACCGTCTTTTGTGCACCGCCCACCAGCAGGCGCCTGACATTCCTGAAGGGAATGGCACCGTGTCCGTGACGTGGACGCGCCACCGCCTCGCCGTCAAGACACCCTGAATTCAAAGCGGGCGCGCCACCGCTCCCACCCGAGCGGCCGGCGCCTGCCGGGCGTCGCCTTGGGCCCGCGCCAAGGATTTTTCATGAGCCTTTCGCCCGGCCACCGGGGGCCATCGCCCGCGCACTCGACCGCGCCCAAGCCGACCGCGCTCGATCAGGCCTTGCGGGCCATCCGCCCCGCCTTCATCGCCGTGATCGTCTTCAGCTTCTTCATCAACCTGCTGGGGCTCAACGCCTCGATCTACATGATGCAGGTCTACGACCGCGTCCTGTCGAGCCGCAGCATCGAGACGCTGGTGCTGCTCACCCTCATCACCGCCTTCCTCTATGTGGTGTGGTCGGCGCTGGAAGCGCTGCGCTCCCGGGTGCTGGAGCGGGCCGGCTTCGCCTTCGACGCCGAAGTCCACGTGCCGGTGTTCGACGCCATCCAGCGCACCGCGGTGCGTGACCGCAGCGCGGGCCAGACCCAGGCCCTGCGGGACCTCGACAGCGTCCGCGACTTCTTCGCCGGTCCCGCCCTCACCGCCCTGTGCGACCTGCCGTGGATGCCCATCTACGCCATCTGCGCCACGCTGCTGCATCCCTATTACGGCTTTCTGGCCCTGGGCAGCGCGCTGGTATCCGGCACCCTCGCCGTGCTCAACAACCGGGCCACCCAGGCCAGCCTCGCGGCATCGGGCCGCGCCGGCATCACCGCCAACACGCTGGCCGCCGCAACCCTGCGCAACGCCGAGGTGCTGCATGCCATGGGCATGGCCCCCGAGCTGCGCCGACGCTGGGGCGCGCTGCGCGAGCAGGCGCTGGGCTGGCAGGGCAAGGCCGGCGACCGCGGTTCCATCCTGTTGGCGCTCACCAAGTTCAACCGCGCGCTGGTGCAGAGCGTGGTGCTCGGCCTCGGCGCCTACCTCGCCATCCAGAAGGAGATTTCCCCCGGCATGATCATCGCCGGCTCGATCCTGGTGGGGCGCTGCATCCAGCCCATCGAACTTGCGGTGAGCAACTGGAAGTCGGTGGTGAACATGCGCGCCGCGCACGGGCGCATCCAGCAGCTCCTGGCCGGCGCGCCGGATCCGGGGCGGCGGCTGCGCCTGCCGGAGCCGCGCGGCGAGATCACGGTGGAGAACCTGTTCGTGCGCGCTCCCGGCCGCGAGGTGCCGGTGCTGCGCAACGTGTCGTTCCGCCTGCCGGCGGGCACCGGGCTCGGCATCGTCGGCCCCACCGCGGCCGGCAAGTCCAGCCTGGCGCGTGCCCTGGTGGGGGTCTGGCCGGCGGTCTCCGGCTGCGTGCGGCTCGACGGCTCGGAGCTGAGCCACTGGGACGAGGAGCAGCTGGGCCGCGCCATCGGCTATCTGCCGCAGGACGTGGAGCTGTTTTCCGGCACCATCGCCGAGAACATCGCCCGCTTCGGCGAGGCCAACGACGGCGAGGTGGTTGCCGCCGCCCGTCTCGCCGGCGTGCATGACCTGATCCAGCATTTGCCGCAGGGCTACAACACCCAGATCGGCGAAGGCGGCGTCGCCTTGTCGGGCGGGCAGCGCCAGCGCATCGGGCTGGCGCGGGCGGTGTTCGGCCTACCCGCCTTCATCGTGCTCGACGAGCCCAACTCCAGCCTCGACCCGCCCGGCGAGCTGGCCCTTTCCGAAGCGCTGCGGCAGCTCAAGGCCGCCGGGCGCACGGTGGTGGTCGTGACCCACCGCCCGGCGGCACTCGGCCAGTGCGACCTGATTCTGGCGATCTCGGACGGCGCGCTGCAGGCCTTCGGCCCGCGTGAGGACATGATGAAGCGCATGACGGGGGCCGGCCCCCAACCGGCGGCCCAGCCCGGCGCCCCGCCGACGGGGGTCACCATGGGCCATCCCACGCTGCAGCATGCGGCCCAGGGCGGACGCCCGCGCCCGCCGCTGGCGAGCGTTCCGTTGGGCGTGGCTCCGGCCGACGATCCGCCCCACATTCTCCCCGCACCGCGCCCCCCGGCGATGGAAGATGGCCATGCGGCTTCTTGACGGCTGGTTCAGCCCCCGCACCGCGCCGGCCGGGCCGGACACCGCCGTGGCCGCCGGCGCGCAACCATCCGCGCCGGTTCCCCAGCCCACCGCGGGCGCGCCGCCGCCGCCGTCGAGCGACTATCACGCCATGGCGCGCATCGGCTACGCCATCATCGCCTTCACCTTCCTTGGGGTCAGCGGCTGGGCGGCGCTGGCGCGGGTGGACAGCGCCGTCATCGCCCCCGGGGTGGTGGCGGTGGAAAGCAAGCGGCAGGTGGTGCAGCATCTGGAAGGCGGCATCGTCGCCGAAATCCTCGTCAGGGAAGGCGAGGAGGTGGTGAAGGACCAGGTGCTGTTCCGCCTCGACCCGACCCAGTCCAGGGCCAGCGACGACACCGCCCTGGCCCAGTTGCGCGCCGGCCTCGCGCTGGAGGCGCGGCTGGTGGCCGAGCGGGACGACCGGGAGGAGATCACCTTCCCCGGCGACCTCATCGCCCACGCCGGCCTGCCCGTGGTGCGCGACGCCATGGCCGACCAGCTCACCCAGTTCCGCGACCGGCGCGCCGCCTTCAAGAGCCAGACCGGCATCCTGGAAAGCCGCGCCGAGCAGTCCGGCCACGAGATCGAGGGCCTCAGCCAGGAGCGGCTGTCCGCCGAGCAGCAGCTGGTGTTCATCGACGACGAGCTCGATTCCCTGCGCCAGCTGGAGCAGAAGCGGCTGGTGAACAAGTCCCGCGTCTCGCAGATCGAGCGGGAGAAGGCGCGGCTCGAAGGCATGGTCGGACGCAACACCGCCGACACCGCCAAGGTGCGCGGCGCCATCGGCGAACTCACCATGCAGGTCTCCCAGTTGCGCCAGCAGCGGGCCGAGGACATCGGCAAGCAATTGCTGGACGTGCGCCAGAAGATCGCCGAGTTGAGCGAGAAGGTGCGGGTGACGCGCAACGTGCTCGGGCGCATCGACATCCGCGCCCCCCGCGGCGGCACGGTGCAGAACCTCAATGCCCGCGTCTACACCGTCGGCGCGGTGGTGCGGCCGGGCGACACCCTGCTGGAGATCGTGCCCCTGGACGAGCCGCTGGTGGTGGATGCCCAGGTGCCGGTGCAGGACATCGACCGCCTGAAGAAGGGCGATGCGGTGGAGGTGCGTTTCCCCGCCTTCCACGATCGCACCACCCCCATGGTCATGGGCAAGCTGAAGTCGGTCTCCCGCGACCGGCTGGTGGACGAGACCACCCACCAGCCCTATTTCCTGGCCCGGGTGGCGGTGGCCGAAACCGACATCCCTCCGCAGCTCAAGCAGCGCCTGGTGCCGGGCATGAATGCGGAAGTCGCGTTCTATGTGGGCGAACGCTCGGTCCTGAGCTATCTGGTGCGGCCCCTTACCGATGCCTTCTCCCGCGCCTTCACGGAGCGCTGAACGGCGCCGGGGGGCACCACCCGAACCGGTTCGGAAAAGGAGACGGGGATGCTGAAGATCTGGGGCCGGCTGAACTCGGTCAACGTGGAAAAGGTGGTGTGGTGCGCGCGGGAGCTGTCCATCCCGTTCGAGCGCATGGACGCGGGCGGCGTTTTCGGCCTCGTGGACACGCCCGCCTTCCGCGCCCTCAACCCCTTTGGCCGCGTGCCGGTGATCGAGGACGACGGCTTCGTGCTGTGGGAATCCAACACCATCGTGCGCTATCTCTGCGCGCGCCACGGCATGGGAACGCTGATGCCGGAAGACCTGCGCCTGCGCGCCGATGCCGAGCGCTGGATGGATTTCCAGCTGAGCGCGGTGGCGCCCGTGCTCTCGCCGGTGTTCCGCGGCCTCGTGCGCACCCGGCCGGAGGCCCGCGACATGACCGTCATCACCCGCGCCTTCGGCGAGCTGAAGGAGGCGCTGGCGGTGGCCGACGGCGCCCTGGCGACGCGCACCTACCTGGTGGACGAGCGCTTCACCATGGCCGACATTCCGCTCGCCAGCGCCTGCCACCGCTGGTTCCACCTGCCGCTGGATGGCACCGGGCTGGAGCGCCCCGATTTCCCGCACCTCTTCGCCTGGTACGAGCGGCTGAAGGTCCGCCCGATCGCAGCCGAGCTCATGGTGCTGCCCTTGACCTGAGCCGGATGCACTTGCTGAGCCGGATGCACTTGCGGAGCCGGATGCACTTGCGGCTTCGTCGCGTGATGCCGTCGAAGCGCGACGGCCCGCGAGCCCGCTCCCCAAGCTCGCTCCCCAAGCTGCTCCCTAAGACTGCTCCCTAAGTTCACTCCCGATGTCCCCTGCCCCGAGGTCGCCCTGCCGGGTCGCGACCTGATCCCTCTCCCATGACGGGGGCTGGAGGAGGAGGGGCGATGGTCAGCCGGGGAAGAGATGGGACCAGCCGGCCCCACCAGCAGAAACCCTCTCTTCCGCCGCCGCGCGGGAACCGAAGCCGGAAACATCCGGCTTCGGAACAGGAGAGGGCGCGGCTTCAGAGGGTCACGACGGGCCCTCCGCTCACTCCACGGTCTGCGCCTCGGCCACCGCCACCGCCGTCATGTTGACGATGCCGCGGGCGGTGATGGACGGACCGAGGATGTGCGCGGGCTTGGCCGTGCCCATCAGGATCGGCCCCACCGGCAGCGCATCGCCCAGCACCTTCAGCATGTTGAAGGCGATGTCGGCGGCGTCGAGGTCGGGCATCACCAGCACATTGGCCATGCCCTGCAGGCTCGAATGCGGGAAGCTGTGGCGGCGGATGTCTTCCACCAGGGCCGCATCCGCCTGCATCTCGCCATCCACCTGAAGGTCGGGCTCGCGGTCGCGCACGATGGACAGCGCCGCCCGCACCCGCTTGGCGGACAGCGTCTCGTGGCTGCCGAAGTTGGAGTGCGACAGCAGCGCCACCCGCGGCTGAAGGCCGAAGCGGCGGACGTGGGCGGCGGCCAGCACCGTCATTTCGGCGAGGTCGGCGGCGGTGGGCTCGGTCTGGATCTGCGTGTCGCAGATGAAGAAGTTGCCCTTGGGGGTGATGAGCAGCGACAGGGCCGCCAGTTCCTTCACCCCCGGCGCGAGGCCGATGATGTCGCGCACCTGGCGCAGGTGGCGGGTGAAGCGGCCCTCGATGCCGCACAGCATGGCATCCGCCTCGCCGCGACGCACCATGAGGGCAGCGATCACGGTGGGATGGGTGCGCACGAGGGTGCGGGCGGCATCCGGGGTCACGCCGCGGCGGCCGGCCACCTCCACGTAGTCCCGCACATAGTCGCGGTAGCGCGGATCGTCTTCCGGGTTGATGAGGTCGAAATCCTGTCCCGGCCGGATCGAGAGGCCGAAGCGCTTGAGCCGCGCCTCGAGCACGCTGGGGCGGGCCACCAGCGTGGCGCGGGCGATGCCCTCCTCCACCACCGCCTGGACGGCGCGCAGCACCCGCTCGTCCTCACCCTCGGCATAGACCACCCGCTTCATGCTGCGCTTCGCCTGAGCGAACAGCGGCCGCATGATGAAGCCGGAGCGGAACACGAAATGGTCCAGCCGCTCGATATAGGCGTCCATGTCGGCAATGGGCCGGGTGGCGATGCCGGTGTCCATGGCCGCCTGAGCCACCGCCGGCGCGATGCGCAGGATGAGGCGCGGGTCGAATGGCGAGGGAATGAGCGAATCGGCGCCGAAGGCGCGGGTCTCTCCGCCATAGGCGCGGGCCACCACGTCGGACGGGGTCTCGCGGGCGAGCGCCGCGATGGCCTCCACCGCGGCCATCTTCATCTCGGCGTTGATGTCGGTCGCCCCCACGTCCAGCGCCCCGCGGAAGATGTAGGGGAAGCACAGGACGTTGTTGACCTGGTTGGGGAAGTCCGACCGGCCGGTGCAGATCATGGCGTCGGGGCGCGCCTCGCGGGCGAGTTCCGGCATGATCTCGGGCGTGGGGTTGGCCAGGGCGAGGATGAGCGGATGGTCCGCCATCTTCTTCACCATGTCCTGCGTCAGCACGCCGCCGGCGGAGAGGCCGAGGAAGATGTGCGCGCCCTCGATCACCTCGTCCAGGGTCCGTTTGTCGGTCTTCTGGGCGAACTTCTCCTTGTAGGGATCCATGAGGGTGTTGCGGCCGTCATAGACCACGCCCTCGATGTCGCAGACCCAGATGTTCTCTTTCTTCGCGCCCAGCGTGAGAAGCAGGTTGAGCGAGGCCAGCGCCGCCGCGCCGGCGCCCGAAGCGACGATCTTCAGCTCCTCGATCTTGCGCTTGCCCACCTCCATGGCGTTGCGCACCGCGGCGCCGACGATGATGGCGGTGCCGTGCTGGTCGTCGTGGAAGACCGGGATCTTCATGCGCGCGCGCAGCTGGGCTTCCACCTCGAAGCACTCGGGGGCCTTGATGTCTTCCAGGTTGATGCCGCCGAAGGTGGGTTCCAGCGCGCTGATGACGTCGACCATGCGCTCGACGGTCTTGGCGTCGATTTCGATGTCGAACACGTCGATGCCGGAGAACTTCTTGAACAGGACAGCCTTGCCCTCCATCACCGGCTTGCCGGCGAGCGGGCCGATGTCGCCGAGGCCGAGCACCGCGGTCCCGTTGGAGACGACGGCGACGAGATTCGCGCGGATGGTCAGTTCCGCCGCCAGGAGAGGATCGGCGGCGATGGCTTCGCAGGCGGCGGCGACGCCGGGGGAATAGGCGAGCGCGAGATCGCGCTGGTTGCCGAGCGGCTTGGTGGCCTGGATCTCCAGTTTCCCGGGCTTCGGCAGGCGATGATAGACGAGCGCCCCGGAACGCAGATCCTCGGAAATATTGGACGCCATATCCACTCCCCCTCCTCGAGCCCGCCGGCTCGGCAAAACGGGCTGCAACCTAGCCGCCACGCTCTCCCATGTCACGGGCCGGAACAAAAATTGAGGTATGTTGCACGTGCGTGACACGACTCGGCCGGACGGCGGAGGAAAGGACGGAACATGAGCAGAAAATTCGGCCTTCGGATCGCCGGCGCGATCGGCCTTGTGGCCGTGCTCTGCGTCGCCGGCTGGTACGGCTTCCTCGCATGGTCGCGCACCAAGGTCCGCGCGGAGGTGGACGCCGTGTTCGCCGGCATCAGGGACACCGGGGCGAAGGCCTCTTTCACCGACGCCACCTTTGATCCCAAGGAGATGGGGATCACCGTCACCGGCATTTCCATCCTCTCCCCCGACGGGGCGGCACGGGTGAAGGTGGACCGCCTCTCCGCCCGCGGCGGCGAGCGGCCCAACGACCGGCGCGTGGCGGTGGACGCCCTCGACCTCGACGGCGTGGAGATCGCCCTGACCGGCGAAGCCGCCGCCGGCGGCACCATCACCTACACCCTGCCGCAGGTCATGATCGACCGCTACAACGGCCCCATGACGCTGGTGGCCGCCGGCGAGGGCAATGGCCCCTTCGGCGCGCTCCGGGTGGCGCTGCGCCAGCTTGCGGCGACCACCGCCGCCAAGGTGACCATTCCCGAGGCCCGCGGCCGCATCACGCCGGCCGGCGCCGCACCCTCCGAGTTTACCTACCGCAACCTTGCCGCGGAAGGCGTGAATGCGGGGCTCATCCGCAGCATGGTGGTGGACACCATCACCTTCTCCTTCCCGCTGCCACCCCTGCCCCAAGCCCAGATCGGCGACAGCGCGAAGGATGCCCAGCCGGGCGCCGGTGCCGCGCCGGACAAGACCGCGCCCAGCCGGGCCACGGCGCAGATCGACGGCTATGTGGCGGCGCAGATCGATACCGCCCCGCTCCTGCTCATGACCCAGCCCGGCGGGCCTTCCGGCAAGGCGGCGGAGACCTACGGCCGCATCGTCGGCAAGGTGGTGACCGGCCCCTACAAGATGACGCAGGAGAACGGCCCGACCCAAGGCGCCCAGTCCATTCTGCTGGAGAACATGGCCATCCGGCCCGCATCCTTCGACGCCCAGCGCATCGCCACCTTCGAAGCCCTGGGTCGCAAGGCGCCCGACCTGTCACCGGAGGAGAGCCGGCGCTTCATCGAGGTGACGCGCGATCTCGCCGGCGGGCTCGCCTTCACCACTTACGCCATCACCAACGCCACCAGCGAGCAGCAGGGCGCGAAGGGCAAGGTCGCCATGGTGCGGCTGGAGGGGCTCGCCAACGGCGTGCTCGACGGCGCCACCCTCGAAGGCGTGGAGGGCGTCACCCCCGGCGGCGGCGCGGCGAAGATGGCCCGGTTCGCCGTGCGCCAGCTCGATTTCAACCAGCTGACCCGGCTCGCCGCCGAGGCGGATGCGCCCTCGCCCTTGTCGGCGCTGGTGCTGTTTAAGGTCTTCTCCGGCGTGGAGATGAAGGGCCTCGAAGTGCCCTATGGCGAGGGGCAGCAAAGCAACGAGCCGGTGAAGATCGGTACCTTCGCCCTGTCGTGGGGCGGTTCGCTGGGGGCCCTGCCCTCCTACCTGGACTTCACCCTCGCCGACGTGTCCGGGCCCATCAACGCCGACGACGGCGAGCCCTTCACCTATCTGCTCCGGGCCGGCATCACCCGGGCCACCATCTCCATGGGACTGAAGGCGGCCTACGACATCAACGACCGCACCCTCACCATCGCCCCGGTGACCACCGAGGTGAAGGACGCCTTCCGCGTCAACCTGGAGAGCACGCTGGCGGACGTGCCCGATGCCGCCTTCACCGACGCCGCCGGCTTCATCTCGGCCCTGCCCGCGGTGGCGGCGGGGCCGGTGAAGGTGACGCTGACGGATCTCGGCCTCGCCAAGCTCATCTTCGCCCAGATGGCCGCAGCCGCCGGCGTGAGCGAGGACGAGTATCGCAACGAGGTGGTGGCGCTGGCGGAAGGCTTCGCCGCCGAACTCAAGGCTGTCTCGCCGGACGCGGAGTCGGTGGGCGAGGCGGTGGTGGCCTTCCTGCGCAAGCCCGGTACGCTGACGGTGACGGCGACCCCGAAGGGCCGCGTGCCGCTGCTGGCGCTCGCGGGCTCGGACGACCCCTCGGTGGTGCTGGAGGCGTTCCGCTTCTCGGCAACCGCGACGGCGCCCTGAGGCCGCCGGCTGCGAAGCCTTCTCCCACCTGAGGCCGGATGTCTCCGGCCTCAGGTGCTGGGAACAGAACACGGCGCGGCCCCTCCCCGGCCCTCCCCCGCAAGCGGGAGAGGGAGGCGCCCATCACCTGCGGCGCGGGATGGACGGGCGGCTCATTTCCCGCCCGGCGGCGTATTGAGCAGCACCACCAGCTTCATGATCTGCTGCTGGATGGCGGCATTCACTTCCGCCGGCTTCTGCTCCTCCACCCGCACCATCTTGAGGCCGAGCGGGCTCTGGTAGAAGGCCACGAGGTCTTTCAGTTCCGCAGGCGTGAACGCCTTCGCATAATAGGCCGCGAAGGTGGCCATGAGGTCCTCGCGGATGCCGGCGGACGCCTTCAGAAGATCGGCGCGGGCCTGCGCCTGAGCGTCGGCCGGCTGCTTCTCCACCGCCTGGGCGATCATGCGGTCGATCCGGCTTTCCATGCCGGGCGCGACCGCAAGGTTCACCGCCTGGCGCGCCAGCGCGGCGGCCCCATCATCCGCCACGGCCGCGACCGGAGACATAAGGGCCGCGACTACAAGCCAAGACACCACGAGCCGAGACACCAACGGCTGAGACAACACGCACCGCATCGGCGTTCCTCCCCGGGAACGGCCGATGCGTCGCGTGCGCCCGGTCCTGCATCCCCGCGGGCGACGCTATACCTATTTCGCCTGTGGTGCAGGGCGGATGTGAAGCTCGCGCAACTGCTTGGGGGCGGCTTCCGCAGGGGCGCCCATGAGCAGGTCGATGGCCTGCTGGTTCATGGGGAAGAGCGAGATTTCGCGCAGGTTGGTGACCCCGCACAGCAGCATCACGATGCGATCCACGCCCGCCGCCATGCCGCCATGGGGCGGCGCGCCATACTGGAACGCGCGGTACATGCCGCCGAAGCGCTCCTCCACCGTCTGCGCGTCATAGCCGGCGATCTCGAACGCCTTCACCATGGCCTCGGGGCGATGGTTGCGGATGCCGCCGGAGGCAATCTCGTAGCCGTTGCAGGCGATGTCGTACTGGAACGCCTTGATGGCCAGCGGGTCCTGCGTGTTCAGCGCGTCCAGGCCGCCCTGGGGCATGGAGAAGGGATTGTGGGAGAAGTCGATCTTCTTCTCCTCCTCCGAATATTCGTAGAAGGGGAAATCGACGATCCAGGCCAGCTCGAAGCGGTCCTTGTCGATGAGGTTCAGCTCCTCGCCCACGCGGGTGCGGGCCAGGCCGGCGAACTTCACGAACTTGTCCGGATCGCCGGCGACGAAGAAGGCGGCATCGCCGGCCTTGAGGCCGAGCTGGACGCGGATGGCCTCGGTGCGCTCGGGACCGATGTTGTTGGCGAGCGGGCCGGCGCCTTCACCGCCTTCGCGCCACATGATGTAGCCGAGGCCCGGCTGGCCCTCGCCCTGCGCCCAGCTATTCATGCGGTCGCAGAAGGCGCGCGAGCCGCCGCCGGGGGCGGGAATGGCCCACACCTCGTTCTTCTCCACCTCCAGCATGCGGGCGAACACCTTGAAGCCCGAGCCGCGGAAGTGGTCCGACACATTCTGCATCACCAGCGGGTTGCGCAGGTCCGGCTTGTCGGTGCCGTACTTGCGCAGCGACTCCGCATAGGGGATGCGCGGCCACTTCTGGGTCACCGGCTTGCCCTCGGCGAACTGCTCGAACACGCCGGTGATCACCGGCTCCACCGCCGCGAAGATGTCCTCCTGCTCGACGAAGCTCATCTCCAGGTCGAGCTGGTAGAACTCGCCGGGCAGGCGGTCGGCGCGGGGGTCCTCGTCGCGGAAGCAGGGGGCGATCTGGAAGTAGCGGTCGAAGCCGCTCATCATGATCAGCTGCTTGTACTGCTGCGGCGCCTGGGGCAGCGCATAGAACTTGCCCGGATGCAGGCGGCTCGGCACCAGGAAGTCGCGCGCGCCCTCCGGCGAGGAGGCGGTGAGGATGGGGGTCTGGAACTCGAAGAAGCCCTGCCCCTTCATGCGCGCGCGCATGGCATCGATGATGGCGCCCCGCGTCATGATGTTGCGGTGGAGCTTTTCCCGGCGCAGGTCGAGGAAGCGGTAGCGCAGGCGCGTTTCCTCGGGATACTCCACATCGCCGAACACGGGCAACGGCAGCTCGGCCGAAGGACCCAGCACTTCCAGCTCGGCGGCGTAGACCTCCACGGCGCCGGTGGCGAGGTCGGCGTTCTGCGTGCCCTCGGGGCGCAGGCGCACCTTGCCGTCGATGCGGATCACCCATTCGGCGCGCACCTTCTCGGCGTCCTTGAAGGCGGCGCTGTCGGGGTCCACCACCACCTGGGTCAGGCCATAATGGTCGCGCAGGTCGATGAAGAGCACGCCGCCGTGGTCGCGGATGCGGTGGCACCAGCCGGAGAGGCGCACGATATCACCCACCTGGGCGGTCGAAAGCGCGCCGCACGTATGGGAGCGGTAACGGTGCATGGGTCGCCCTTTCAAGGCTGAACAGAGAGGCGCGGGGACCCGTGGGTCCGGTGTCCACACGTCCCGCGCGCAGCCGGATGGGCGCGCGCCGGACGCCTGAGGCCCCCTCCGTCCCGGGCGCGGCGTCTCCGCGCGCCACGGCACGAAAGTCCGCGTCTGAGGCGGGGCGAAGGTGCATGCGCCCCGCCCCTTGTCAAGCATCCTGTCCGTTTCGGCAGGTTTCGGGCCATGTTGAAAAACGCTGCGATCGTGCGTTAATGCTGCGGTGCAGCACGTGGCGAGCGGGGGCAAAGCCAGCATGAACACGCCACGGGGAGGGGAACCAACGCCGGACAAGGCGGGGCGGCTGAGCCGGCGCAAACCGGTGCCGCCGGCAATCATCGCCACGCTGCTGATCCTGTGCATCGTCGCCGCGACCGCCTCATTCGTCCGGACGGCGCGGCGGGACGGCATCGACGACCGCCGCCGCGAGCTGGCCAACCTTGCCCTGACCCTGGCGGAGCAGACCGCGCGGGTGTTCCAGGGCCTGGAGTTCGTCCAGGACGACCTGATCGGCCATATGAGCGAACAGGCGGTCGAAAGCCGTGCCCAGCTCCACGCGATCATGGGCACGCACGCCGTCCACCTCCTGCTGCGGGCGCGAATGTCCGCGTTGCCGCAGGTGGACTGGTTCTCCATCGTCGACGACGCCGGGCGGCTTGTGAACGCCTCCCGGACCTGGCCGATCCCGGACGTCAACATTTCCGATCGCGACGCCTTCCGCGTGCTCTCCGCCCCGCATGGGCCGGACGTGTTCATCGGGGAGCCGGCGGCCAGCCCCAGGACCGGCCGCATCGCCATCCCCCTCTCCACCCGTTTCACCACCCGCGACGGCCGCTTCCTTGGCCTGGTGCAGGGCGCGCTGGAGCAGTCCTACCTGGAGCGCTTCTACGGTGCCATCCAGCTCGGCCACAGCGGCATGATCGCTTTGGTGCGCACCGACGGGGCGCTGCTCGCGCGGCATCCCGGGAGCGCCGGCCTCTCCGACCGCGACCCGACGCTGCGGGCGCGCACCATCAGCGCCGTCTTTGCCGCAGCCTCGGACGGTCTCCTGCCCGCCGACACCCTCGACGAGCAGCGGCGCATCGCCGCCCTCCAGCCGCTGCCACGCCTTCCGCTGGCCATCGTGGTGAGCGACAGCCGGTCCACCATCGAAGGCGTGCTGTGGCAGCGCGCCATGCCGCTCATCCTCGCCTCGGGGCTGTTGTGCTGCGCTATCGCCCTCATCACCTACGGCGTCGCACGCCTGATCAAGGGAGAGCGCGCCTTTGCCGCAGCCGAGCACGCCATGGCACGCGTGGACCCGCTGACCGGCCTTGCCAACCGGCTCGCCTTCACCGAACGCCTCGAAGCCCTGCTCACGACGCCCGATGCCCCGCCGGCCTTCTCGCTGCCGGCCTTCTCCCCGCCGGCCTTCGCCCTGCACTGCGTTGATCTCGACGACTTCAAGGCCGTGAACGACACCCTCGGCCACGACGCCGGCGACCTGCTGCTGGCCGAGTTCGCCCGGCGCATCAGCAGCCACCTGGCTCCGGGAGACACCGCCGCCCGGCTCGGCGGGGACGAGTTCGGCATCCTGCGCCTCGGCACCACGAGCGAGCAGGAGGCCCTGACATTCGCCCAGGGCGTCATCGATATCCTTCGCGCGCCGCTCGTCATCGGCCATCACCGGGTCACGGGGGGATGCAGCATCGGCCTGGCCCTGTCCCCGGCGAACGGGACCAGGGCGGCCCAGCTGCTGCACAATGCCGACCTCGCGCTCTATCGCGCCAAGGGCGACGGGCGCGGCGTCGCGCGGGCCTTCGCCGAGGAGATGGAAGCGAGCGCCCGCGCCCGCCGCACGCTGGAGGCAGACCTGCACGCCGCGTGGCGGGAGCGCCGCTTCACCCTCGCCTATCAGCCGATCTACGAGGCCGCCAGCGGCCGTCTCGCCGGGTTCGAGGCGCTCGCGCGCTGGCCGCATCCCGAACGCGGACTGGTGCCGCCGGCGGCCTTCATCCCCGTGGCGGAGGAGACCGGCCTCATCCTGCCGCTGGGCGCCTGGGTGCTGAGGGAAGCCTGCCACGCAGCGGCGGAATGGCCGCAGCACCTGTTCGTGTCGGTGAACCTCTCGCCGCTCCAGTTCCGCGGCGCCCAGACCCACCAGCAGGTGCGCGCCGCCCTGGAGCAGTCGGGCCTGGCGTCGCAGCGCCTCGAACTGGAGATCACCGAATCAACCCTGCTCAAGGAGGGCCCCACGGTGCGGGGCACGCTGGAGCAGCTCGCCGCCGAGGGAATCACCGTCGCCCTCGACGATTTCGGCACCGGTTACTCCTCCCTCGCCTACCTGCGGACCCTCAACATCGGCCGCATCAAGGTGGACCGCTCCTTCGTGGACGAGGTGGAACGATGCCCCCAGAGCCTGGCCATCGTGCGGGCCATCGTCGGCCTCGCGCGCACCCTGTCCCTGCGCTGCACGGCCGAGGGCATAGAAACCGAGGCCCAGCGGCGGATCCTGACAGAAGAAGGCTGCACCCATCTCCAGGGGTTTTTCCTGGGCCGCCCGACCACGGCGGAGGCGGCCCTCGCCCTGGCCCGATCCACCGCCGCCTGACAAAATCGCGCCACATTCCCTTTTCCGGACGGCCCGGCATAGGTATGGTCTGCGGATGGACCCGATCTCCTCGACCGAGGCGCTGGCAGCGGCCTGCGAACGCCTCGCCCGCCACCCTTTCGTCACCGTCGATACGGAATTCCTAAGGGAAACTACGTTCTGGCCGAAGCTCTGCGTGGTGCAGGTCGCCTCGCCGGAAGAAGCCGTGCTCATCGACGCGCTCGCCGACGGGCTCGATCTCGCCCCCTTCTACCGACTCATGGCCAATGAGCGGATCATGAAGGTGTTCCACGCCGGCCGGCAGGACATCGAGATCATCTGGCACCAGGCCCGACTCATTCCGCACCCGGTGTTTGACACCCAGGTGGCCGCGATGGTGCTGGGTTACGGCGACAGCATCTCCTATGACCAGCTGGTGCAGCGCGTGACGGGCCACGCCCTCGACAAATCGTCGCGCTTCACCGACTGGTCGCGCCGGCCGCTGAGCCAGGCGCAGATCGTCTATGCCGTGGCCGATGTCACCCATCTGCGCGACATCTACATCAAGCTGACCACCGACCTGGAGGCGCGCGGCCGGGCCGAGTGGGTTGGGGAGGAAATGCACGTCCTCACCTCCCCCGCCACCTACGAGCAGCACCCGGACAGCGCCTGGGAACGGCTGAAGTCCCGCGTGCGCAAGCCGCGCGAGCTGGCCGTGCTGGTGGAGGTGGCCGCCTGGCGCGAGCGCGAGGCGCAGACCCGCGACCTGCCCCGCGGCCGCGTGATCAAGGACGAGGTGATCGGCGAGATCGCGGTGCAGCAGCCGCAGACGCCCGAGAAGCTGGCCGAGCTGCGCTCCCTGCCCAAGGGCTTCGAGCGCTCGCGCTACGGCGAGGCGGTGCTGGAGGCGGTGCGGCGCGGCGTCGCCCGCGATCCCAAGGGCCTGCCCCGCATCGAACGCGACAAGCCGCTGCCCAACGGCGCCAGCGCCACGGTGGAACTGCTGAAGGTGCTGCTGCGCATGACGGCGGAGCAAAATGCCGTGGCCGCCAAGGTGATCGCCACCACCGAGGACCTGGAGCGCATCGCGGTGAGCGACGAAGCGGACGTGCAGGCGCTGAAGGGCTGGCGCCGCGAACTGTTCGGCGAGCGCGCGCTGGCGCTCAAGGCCGGCCGGCTGGCGCTGGCGGTGGATCACGGCCGCGTCATCGCGGTGGAGAAATAGGGCCTGCCCCTCCCCTCACCCGGGGCCAGGGCCGTCTGGGTCTTAAAGAGTCCGCCGTCATCCCCCTCTCCCGCTTGCGGGGGAGGGTTGGGGTGGGGGCGCATCCTTTAAAACTTGGCGCCCTAAGTCACCCGGCCTTCCGTCACCCGGAGCGTGAGAAGGTCAGGATCTCGCGCTTGCCGGCATGGTTGGCCGGGCCGACGATGCCCTCGGTCTCCATGCGCTCCATGAGGCTTGCGGCCTTGTTGTAGCCCACCTGAAGCCGCCGCTGGATGTAGGAGGTGGACGCCTTGCGGTCGCGCATGACGATGGACACCGCCTGATCGTAGAGATCGCCCCCCGCCTCGCCGAGGCTGGAGCGGTCGAACACCGCGTCGTCCTCGTCGTCCACCTCCGCATCCTCGTCCAGAATCACCGCGTCCAGATAGTCCGGACCGCCCTGGGCCTTGAGGAAGGCCACCACCTTCTCCACCTCGCCGTCGGACACGAACGGCCCGTGGACGCGGGTGATGCGCCCGCCGCCCGCCATGAACAGCATGTCGCCCTGCCCCAGCAACGTCTCCGCGCCCATTTCGCCGAGGATGGTGCGGCTGTCGATCTTGCTCGTCACCTGGAACGAGATGCGGGTGGGGAAATTGGCCTTGATGGTGCCGGTGATCACGTCCACCGAGGGCCGCTGCGTCGCCATCACCAGATGGATGCCGGCGGCCCGCGCCATCTGGGCGAGCCGCTGGATGGCGCCCTCGATCTCCTTGCCGGCCACCATCATAAGGTCGGCCATCTCGTCGACGATGACGACGATGTAGGGCAAGGGCGTGAGGTCCATCTCCTGTTCCTCGAACAGGCTTTCCCCGGTCTCCTTGTCGAAGCCCACCTGCACGCTGCGGGTGATGACCTCGCCCTTCTCCGCCGCCTCCTTCACGCGGGCGTTGAAGCCGTCGATGTTGCGAACGGCGAGGCGGCTCATCTTCTTGTAGCGCTCCTCCATCTCCTTCACCGCCCATTTGAGGGCGATGATCGCCTTCTTGGGGTCGGTGACGACGGGGGTGAGCAGGTGGGGGATGCCCTCGTAGACGGACAATTCCAGCATCTTGGGGTCGATCATGATGAGCCGGCAGGCCTCCGGCGTGTGCCGGTAGAGCAGGCTCAGGATCATGGTGTTGATGGCCACCGACTTGCCCGATCCGGTGGTGCCGGCCACCAGCAGGTGGGGCATGCGGGCAAGGTCGGCGATCACCGGCACGCCGCCGATGGTCTTGCCGAGACACAGGCCGAGCTTGGGGTGGGTCTCCACGAATTCGTGGCTGGACAACAGCTCGCGCAGCCACACGGTCTCGCGCCGCCGGTTGGGCAGCTCGATGCCGATGACGTTGCGCCCCTCCACCACCGCCACGCGGGCCGACACCGCGCTCATGGAGCGGGCGATGTCCGGCGACAGGCCGATGACGCGGGAGGACTTCACCCCCGGCGCCGGCTCGAACTCGTAGAGGGTGACCACCGGGCCGGGATTGGCGTCGATGACCTCGCCGCGCACGCCGAAATCGCGCAGCACCTGCTGGAGTGTGGTGGAGGACTGGTCGAGAAACTCCTCGGACATCTCATAGTCCGGCTCCACCACCGGCGGCTCGCGCAGCAGGTCGAGGGGCGGCAGGTCATACGGGCTGGTATCCCCGACCACCCCGAGCGCGACGGGGACCAGGCTGGCGGGAACGGGGGCGGGACGGCCCGGCGACGGTTCCGCGGCGATGGCCGCGGGCAATGCGGCCGCCGGCGCAAAGCTCAGCGGCGCCACCGCGCCCAGGAAGTGGGCGGTGATGCTCTGCTGGTAAGGCCGCCAGAGCGAGGGGCCTGGCTCCGTCACGATCGGCAGGGCGGCGAGAGCAGACGCCGCGAGGGGTTCATCGAGGTGGCTGGCGTCGACCTCCTCGGCGTCTTCAGCTTGTTCAGCTTCCTCAGCGTCATCGGCCAGGAGCAGGTCCTCGTCCTGCTCGTCCTCGCCGTCGCCCAGGTCCTCGTCGGAGTCCTCGTCCTCGTCCTCGTCGGAGGCGTAGATTCCGACCTGCTCCTCGTCGTCCTCTTCAAACGCGTCATCGTCTGAGACAAGCATCAGCGCGTCGTCATCGACGGCGACCTCTCCATCAGAGGCATCGCCGTCGACCGCAAGATCCTCGCCTTCCGCCTCGTCTTCCGCCTCGCCTTCCACCTCGTCCTCGGCCGCGACATCTGTCGCAAGGGCATCTTCGGCGTGCGAATCGGCGTCCGCCTCGGCCCCGGCCATGTGGCCGACGATCACCGCAACGTCGTCGGCAGCATCCTGCGCTTCGGCAGGCGCTGCACCCTCGGACGGCGCGAGATCCTGCTCGTCAGCATGGGCGGGGGGCACAGCAGCGCGGCCGAGGACCAGAAGGCGCGACAGCGCCTCGAAATACGGCGGCAGATCCTGGTGCAAATCCGACTGCAGGTCTTCGTGCGATTGGGCGATCCCGGTCTCCGCTACGTCCCCCGAGGCGTCGGGCGGTGCGTTCCGATGCTCAAATGGGACTTCGATCGCCGCGGAACCGGCGAGCGTCTCTTGCACTTCGAGCGTCTCTTGCACCGCGATCGTCTCTTGCACCGCCGTGCTGTCTTGCACCGGCAGGCATTCCGGCTCTGCGTGGAGCGTTGGTGCCGCGCTCGCCTCCGCGGACGCCGCCGGGTCGCCGTCCCAAGTCCAGCTCACGGCGTCATCGGCGGCGATGGGCGTCCCCGCGTCCATGGGCTGTTCGGCCTCGAAGGGGGCGGGCGCGACGACCGCGGCTTCGTCGGGAGCCTCGACCGCGGGTTCGGCCACCACGGCCGCAGGTGGATCGAGGGGCGCTGCAATCACCGCCGCCTCCGGTGCGGCCACCGCATCATCGGCCGGATCGAGCACAAAGCGCCAGTTGCGGCTCGAAATCTCCGGCACGGGAGCCGTCTGCGATTCGCTCAGTAACAGGACGTGGCCCTCAATGCCGGGCAGGGCCGACGGCTCGCACAGGGCCTCCGCCTCGCGCGGACGCAGGAAGTGATCCGGCGTGCGGGTGAAGCGGGTGTTGGCATCGAGGGTGAAGGGCCTGAGCCAGCTGGGAATCAGCTCCAGGTCGATCCAGCTGTGCGTGAGCGGGGCAGCCGGCGTCTCGGCCGGGGGATGATACTCCGGCGCGAAGGCGCCAAGGGAGGGCGTCACCCGGCGGCCTCCCGCATAGGCAGACGGCGGCGCATAGTCCGCCTCCTCATCATAGGAAGGAAACTCAAAGGGTCTGGGAGGACGGTTGAAAGAAGACATGCTGATCCGTAGCCCGCAGCACCGGCGCCGTTCCCCAAGGCTTAGAGCCCCCGCGTTAAGGGGAGGTTTGCACCCCCTGATATGTGGTTTTTTATTACCACCGCCTATGGATGGCGCAGTGGCCGTGCGGCAGCCGGGCAGGCACGAAGCCCCCGCGCCGCCTACGCCCCTGGCCGGCCGGGTGCGGGGCCGTTCAACGATCCAGATTGTGCGGGTGTCGGCTCAGCCGCGGCGGCAGATCGGGGATGGCCCGCGCATGGCGCGCGGCGCCCGGTCACAGGGCGTCGCGCAGGCCCTTCACAAAGCTGGACAGGCCGGTCAGGCGCCGCCGCTTCAGCCGTTCCGCCTGCAGGATGGCGGTGAGCTTGACGAGGCTGTCGTCCACCTCGTGATTGATGATGATGTAGTCGTATTCGGTGTAATGGCTGATCTCGTCGGAGGCCTTGGCCATGCGCTGGTGCACCACCTCCTCCGAATCCTGCGCGCGGGAACGCAGGCGCTGTTCCAGGTCGGCGGCGGTGGGCGGAAGCAGGAAGACCTTCACCAGGTCCTGCTGCGCGGTCTCGCCCAATTGCTGGGTGCCCTGCCAGTCGATGTCGAACAGCACATCCCGCCCGGCGGAGAGGGCCACCTCCACGGCCGGGCGCGGCGTGCCGTAGAGATTGTCGAACACCACGGCGTGCTCCAGAAGCTCCCCCTCGTCGCGCATGCGGTGAAAGGTGGGCACGTCCACGAAATAATAGTCCTTGCCGTCCACCTCGCCCGGCCGGGGCGGTCGCGTGGTGATGGACACGGACATGGTGATTCGATCGTCGCTCGCCAGCAGCTTGCGCGACAGCGTGGTCTTGCCCGCCCCCGAAGGCGAGGACAGCACCAGCATCAGCCCGCGCCGCGCCAGAACGCCCGCGCCCGGTTTCCAGCCCGGCAGCGCGAAGTGCGACGACACGGAGGAGGCGGCGGATTGCGGCATGGGCTCAGGCTTCACTCGAGGTTCTGGATCTGCTCGCGGAACTGATCCACCAGCAGCTTGAGGTCAAGCCCGATCTGCGTCAGCGCCACGGAATTGGACTTGGAGCACAGGGTGTTCGCCTCGCGGTTGAACTCCTGCGCAAGGAAATCCAGCCGCCGCCCGGCCGGGCCGCCGGTGTGCAGCAGGTCGCGCGCGGCGGCGATATGGGCGCCGAGTCGGTCCAGTTCCTCGCGCACATCCGCCTTGGTGACGGCAAGCACCGCCTCCTGGTGCAGGCGGTCGGGATCGAGGGTGGCGGCTTCCATCAGCACGCGCACCTGCTCGGCGATGCGGGCCTTGATGGCCTCGACGCCGCGCTCCGGCAGGCGCTCGGCGCGCACCAGCAGTGTGGCGATGGCATCGAGCCGTTCGGAGAGGATGGCGTTGAGCGCCTCGCCCTCGCGGGCACGCATGGTGCCGAGTTCGGCGAGGGCCCGGTCGAAGGCGGAGAGCATGGCGGACATGAGCGCGCGGCGCTCCTCCTCGCCCTCATCGGCCTCGGCGATCTCCACCAGACCCTTGACCGCCAGAAGGGCGTCGAGGGTCGGCGCCGGTGCGCCAAGGCGGCGGGCGCTTTCGGACACCGACCGGTAAAGCGCTTCCAGCGCCCCCTGGTTGACCCGAACGGTGCCGGTCTCCCCCTCGCGGGTGGCGGCGAGACTGGCGGAGACCGAGCCGCGGGTCAGCACCTGGCCGGTGCGGGTGCGCACGTCCGCCTCCAGCACCTCGAAGCCCGGCGGCAGGCGCAGCCGCAGGTCCAGCCCCTTGCCGTTGACCGCGCGCACTTCCCAGCCGAACCGCCACGGCCCGTGGGAGCCGGCGACGCGGGCAAAGCCGGTCATGCTGGCGAGGGGGGCCCGGGCCGAAGCCGGAACGCGGTTGGTGGTGACGGCGGCACGCTTCATGGTCAATCCTGCGGCGACGCCGCGCTCCGGGTTCAAAACGTCTGCGGCGGACGCGGGCACCGGTTCTGCATCCTGAAACCGCATAACACAATAACCTGAGGCCCGAAGCGATGTGATCGGTCAATGTAATCCCGGCGAAGTGATCCGGGCGAAGTGATCCGAACCCCCGAGCCTCTAAGCCCGCTCCAGACTCCAACCAGGAAAACGCCTATCCGGCCGGAGTGCGATGCAATCGGATCGGCGCGTGCTCTAGCGCATTTTCGAGCGAAGGGGATACCGGTTCGCGTAAAGAAAACGCGTAAACTCAATGACCTAGTTGCCCGCGTTCGGCGCTGCGGCGGGAGCCGGCGCGGCCGCAGCCGGAGCACCGCCCTGCTCGATGGCGCGCCACCGGGCCACATTCTTGTTGTGGTCGGCCAGCGTCTCGGCGAAGGCGTGGCCGCCGGTGCCGTCCGCGACGAAGAACAGGTCCTTCGTCTTGGGCGGGTTGGCCACCGCCGCCAGCGCGTCGCGCCCCGGATTGCTGATGGGGCCGGGCGGCAGGCCGTCGATGGCGTAGGTATTATAAGCCGTCGCGGTGGTGATGTCGGTGCGGCTGATGGGCCGCCCCAGCGCGCCGCGCCCGCCGACGATACCGTAGATGATGGTCGGATCCGACTGGAGCCGCATCTTCTTGTTCAGCCGGTTGATGAACACCGCGGCCACCTTGGGCCGTTCCGCCGCAAGGCCGGTTTCCTTCTCCACGATGGAGGCGAGGATCACCAGCTCCTGCGGGCTCTTGACCGGGATATCGGGCGCACGCTTGGCCCAGAGGGTGGCCAGCAGCTTGCGCTGCTCATCGGCCATCTTCTTCAGCACCTCCTCGCGGCTCTGCCCGCGGGTAATCTGGAACGTCTCGGGCAGCAATGTGCCCTCGGCCGGCACCGCCGGGGTGCCGGTGAGCAATTCGTTGTCCATCAGGCGCTTGACCACCTGCTGGCTGGTGAGGCCCTCGGGAATGGTAACTTGGTGCACTACCATCTTGCCGGACGCCAGCGTATCGATGACGCTCGCCAGCGACTGGCCGGGCTTGAACACGAATTCGCCGGCCTTGAAGCTGGCGTCGGGCCGGGCCAGCCGCTGGCCGGCCAGGAACAGCAGGGCGTTGCTGATCACGCCCTCGCGCTCAAGGATATCCCCCATGTCGCGCACGCCCGACCCACGCGGGATGTTCACCACCTTCTCGGTGGCGAGCGGTCCCGGGGCATAGAAGGCGCGCTCGGCGTACCAGGCTCCGAGCCCGCCGCCCACGGCGAGGAACAGCAGGAAGGTGAAGAGGCCGCTGAGCACGGTCACCGCCGGATGACGCGCGCTGCGCGAGGGGCGCGGCGGCTTGGCCTGCCGTGCGCTACGGCCGGATCGCGCGGATGCCTTCGGCGCGGGTTTGGGCGCTGCGGGTGCGGCGGGCCGGGGCGTTGCGGAACCCGCGGAGAGGGCGGTGTTCGCGCGAGGACTTCCGGCCGGGGGCACGGGCGAGCCGGCGGGCACCGCGACGTCCGGTGCTCCGGCCTCTGGTGATCCGTCGTTGGATTCGGCCATCCAAGGGCTCCCTGTCGTCGGCGAAGGTGCGTGGTCGAACGTTCAGGCCGGAACGCCGCCGCATGGGAGGCTTGCTAAAGGCACATTCGGGCGCAACGGCGGCATATGGCCCGGCATCTTCCGGTACGTCGGCCGGGCTGCGCCCCGCCGCCCGCCGATGGGACCACTTCAGGCGGGCGCCGGCCGGGGCGATGCACCGGCCAGCGCGCAATCAGGCGTCGTAGCGGCGGAAGATGAGGGACGCGTTGGTGCCGCCGAATCCGAACGAATTGGAAAGCACCACGTCGATCTTGCGCGGCTTCGCCTTGAGCGGCACCAGATCGATGGGGGTCTCCACCGACGGATTGTCGAGATTGAGCGTCGCCGGGGCGATCTGGTCGCGGATGGCGAGGACGGAGAAGATCGCCTCCACCGCGCCCGCGGCCCCCAGCAGGTGGCCGATGGACGATTTGGTGGACGACATGGAGGTCGTCGCCGCGGCATTGCCGAGCAGCCGTTCCACCGCCTTCAGCTCGATCTCGTCGGCCATGGTGGAGGTGCCGTGGGCGTTGATATAGTCGATGTCGCCCGGCGCCAGACCGGCCCGCTTCAGCGCCGCCGACATGCAGCGGAAGGCGCCGTCGCCATCCGGCGAAGGGGCGGTGATGTGGAAGGCGTCACCGGTCAGGCCGTAGCCCACCAGCTCCGCATAGATGTGCGCGCCGCGGGCCTTGGCGTGCTCGAGTTCCTCCAGCACCACCACGCCGGCACCCTCGCCCATGACGAAGCCGTCCCGGTCCCGGTCATAGGGGCGCGAGGCGCGGGTGGGATCGTCGTTGAAGGCGGTGCAGAGCGCCTTGCAGGCGGCAAAGCCGGCCAGCGCCAGGCGGTTGACCGTCGATTCGGTGCCGCCGGCCACCATCACGTCGGCATCCCCCAGCGCGATGAGCCGTCCGGCATCGCCGATGGCATGGGCGCCGGTGGAGCAGGCCGTGACCACCGCGTGGTTCGGACCCTTCAGCCCGTGGGTGATGGAGACGTAGCCGCCGGCCAGGTTGATGAGACGGCCGGGAATGAAGAAGGGCGAAATCCGCCGCGGCCCGCGCTCCTTGAGCAGCAGGGACGATTCGGCGATGCCCTCGATGCCGCCGATGCCCGAGCCGATGAGCACGCCGGTGTTGATCTGGTCCTCGTAGGACGAGGGATGCCATCCGGCATCATTCAGCGCCTGGGTGGCCGCAGCCATGGCGTAGACGATAAACTCGTCCACCTTGCGCTGCTCTTTCGGCTCCATCCACTGGTCGGGATTGTAGGTGCCGTCGGAACCATCGCCGCGCGGAACATTGGCGGCAATCTTGCACGCAAGGTCCGCCACTTCGAAATGGCTGACCGCCTTCACGCCGCTCTCGCCAGCGATGAGCCGCCGCCAGGTCGGCTCGACGCCGCAGCCGAGCGGCGTCACCATGCCGAGGCCGGTGACGACAACACGTCTCATGGGAAAAACTCCGGCAGGCGGGCCGATGGCGCAGATGGCGCGCGACCCGGTGCGACAACGGCCGCGGGCGCCCAGCGCCGCGCGACCGTCGAATGAACAGGCGTGAGGATCAAGCCGCGTTCTTTTCCAGGAACTTGATCGCGTCACCCACGGTCAAAATGGTCTCGGCGGCATCGTCCGGGATCTCGCAGTTGAAAGCCTCCTCGAAGGCCATCACGAGTTCCACGGTGTCGAGGCTGTCGGCGCCGAGATCGTCGATGAAGGAGGCGCTCTCCGTGACCTTCTCGGGTTCCACCCCCAGATGCTCCGCGACAATCTTCTTCACCCGCTCGGCGATGTCACTCATAGATGCAACCCTCGTTGTTCGGATAATCCCGTTGCCGTTCGGCGGCTGGTGGAGGGCATAATGCCTTTTTTCCGCCGTGCCCAGCCCCCTCCGCCGCAAGGAACGTACCTTGCGAGCGGCACATGGATTGCGCCGGACAGCCCCCACCGCCGCGCGCGGATGAGAAGAGCCTTTTCAAGGCGCCCTTTCCCGGCCCAGCAATGCGGCTCGTTAGCACACTCCCCGCAGCAAGGCCAGCCAAGCTCGGCAACGGCCGGCCAGGCGATGGCGGAAGGTGATGACCGACCTGCGGCGATGCCCGTTCTTGCGCGACGCGTGTGTGCCGGCTACTCACTTTCCATGCCCGGGACCAGCGACCGATCGGAACGCCTCGCCGCCGCCCTGCGCGCGAACCTGTCGCGGCGCAAGGCCCAATCCCGCGCGCGCCGCACAGGTGATGCCGAAAGCGACACCGCTGCCGGCGCAGCGGGAGAACCGGAGGGACACCCCCCCGCCGGCGCCGCGGAAGGCCAGGACGCCGCGGAAGGCCGGGGCGCCCCATCGGCCGCCGAAGCGCCCCCGAACCACATGAATAGCGGTGAAAAGCTTGCGCGCGGCGGTAGCACGACGCCGGAGGCGGGTGCCGCCAAGATTGTGCCGGAGGGCGAGCCGGGCTAGAGCTTTTCTCTTAAATGCGCGGTCGGCCGGCTTGGGGGGGCCAGCCGGTAGGAGGCACAGGTAACGCATGGACAAGATTCGCATCGTCGGCGGAAACGAGCTGAAGGGCACCATTCCCATCTCCGGTGCGAAGAACGCCGCCCTGCCGCTGATGATCGCCAGCCTGCTGACCGAGGAGAAGCTGATTCTCGAGAACGTGCCGCGCCTCGCGGACGTGGCGCTGCTCCAGCGCATTCTCGGCAATCACGGCGTGGACATCACCACCAACGGCAAGCGCAACGGCGACGATCCCTACGCCGGCCAGACGCTGGAGATCGACGCACGGGTGATCGTGGACACCACCGCGCCCTACGATCTGGTCTCGCGCATGCGCGCTTCTTTCTGGGTGCTGGGGCCGCTTCTGGCCCGCATCGGCGTGGCCAAGGTCTCGCTGCCCGGCGGCTGCGCCATCGGCACCCGTCCGGTGGATTTCCATCTCGACGCCCTGCGCGCCCTCGGCGCCGAGATCGAGATCGACGCCGGCTATGTGGTGGCCAAGGCGCCCAACGGGCTCAAGGGCGCGCGCATCGTGTTCCCCAAGGTGTCCGTGGGTGCCACCCATACCGCCCTCATGGCCGCCGCCCTCGCCCGCGGCGACAGCATCATCGAGAATGCCGCCCGCGAGCCGGAGGTGGTGGATCTCGCCGACTGCCTCATCAAGATGGGCGCCCGCATCTCCGGCGCCGGCAGCTCCACCATCCATGTGGAGGGAGTAGCCCGCCTGAAGGCCGCCCGCCACGCCGTGCTGCCGGACCGCATCGAGACCGGCACCTATGCCATGGCCACTGCCATGACCGGCGGCGACGTGATGCTCGCCGGCGCCCGGCCCGACCTTCTGGAAAGCGCGCTGGACGCCCTGCGCCAGGCCGGCGCCGAGATCGACGCCACCAACGAGGGCATCCGGGTGCGTCGCAACGGCGCCGGCATCCTCCCGGTGGATGTGACCACCGCGCCCTACCCCGGCTTCCCCACCGACCTGCAAGCCCAGTTCATGGCGCTCATGACCAAGGCCAAGGGCAATTCCCGCATCACCGAGACCATTTTCGAGAATCGCTTCATGCACGTGCAGGAGCTGGCCCGTCTCGGCGCCCGCATCCACCTGGAGGGCGACACCGCCGTGGTGGAGGGGGTGGAGCGGCTGACCGGCGCGCCGGTGATGGCCACCGACCTTCGCGCCTCGGTCTCCCTCGTCATCGCCGGCCTTGCGGCGGAGGGCGAAACCATGGTGCAGCGCGTCTATCACCTCGACCGCGGCTTCGAGAAGCTGGAGGAAAAGCTGTCGCGCTGCGGGGCGCAGATCGAGCGCATCAGCAGCTGACCCTCAGCGTGGATCGCCCTTAACCTGAAGACAGGGAACGCGATATCCGGCCAGCCTGCGATCCAGGCGACCGCGCGTCCCCAAGGCGGCGCGGAGGCCGTGGTGAGCCTGCCGAACATCATCACCCTCATACGCATCCTGCTGGTGCCGGCCGTGGTCTGGTCGATCGCCTCCGGCGAGTTCGCGCTGGCCTTCTGGCTGTTCCTGGCGGCCGGCATCTCCGACGCGCTCGACGGCTTCATCGCCAAGCGCTTCCACATGCAGACCGAGCTTGGCTCCTATCTCGACCCGGTGGCCGACAAGGCCCTGCTGATCTCCATCTATGTGGCGCTGGCGGTGTGCGGCCTGATCCCGCGCTGGGTGGCCATCGCCGTGGTGTCACGCGACGTGATGATCATCGGGGCGGTGGTGCTGTCCCTCGTCATGGCCCAGCCGGTGGCCATCAGCCCGCTGCTCGTCTCCAAGGTGAATACGGCGGTCCAGATCGTGTTTGCCGCCTTCGTGCTGGCCGCATCCGGCTTCGGTCTGGACCTGCCGGGGCTGTTTCAGGTGGGGCTTGTGATGGTCGGGCTCTTGACGGGCCTTTCCGCCGCTGCCTATCTCGCCGAATGGACGCGCCACGTTGCGAGCTGACGCAGGCGGACCAACCAATGGCGATCCAACGAATGGTGTGCTCACGAACGGCGAGCTGATGGACCGTGAGCTGATCGGCGAACGCGACCCCCGCACCACCGCCGCCGGCCCGGCGCACGGTGGCGGCCTTCGCGCGCCCGGAATGCCGGAACCTCCCGCGCCGGAACCTCCCGCGCCGGAACCTCCCGCGCCAGACCATCCGGCACCAGGCCGCCCGACGCCAGCGCGTCGCCCACCCGACCTGAAGGATCTGGCGCCGGCGGAAGCCGCGATTCCGGTCCGGTTCCAGATGCGCTTCTGGGTCACGGCCCTCATCCTCACTGCCATCTCCCTGTGGCTGCTGAGCGGCATCCTGCTGCCGTTCGTTGCCGGCATCGTGCTCGCCTATTTCCTCAATCCCGTGGTCGCGCGACTGGAGCGCATCGGCGTCGCCCGCACCCTCTCCGCCCTGGTGGTGGTGGGGATCATGCTGCTCCTGGTGATGCTGTTCTTCCTGCTCGCCCTGCCGCTGCTCTCCTCGCAGATGTTCGAGTTCATCCAGCGCCTGCCGGCCTACGTGGCGCGGCTGCAGGGGCTTTTGACCGAAGAAAACCGCGAGTGGCTGAGCGGCATCGTCGGCGATCGCCTGCCGGACATGCAGCGCTCCATCTCCGATCTCATGACCCAGGGGGTCAGCCACCTGGTGGGCCTGCTCTCCTCCGTTTGGTCCGGAGGGCAGGCGCTGATCGCCCTGTTCGCGCTGATGGTGGTGACGCCCGTGGTCGTCTTCTACATCCTGTGCGACTGGAACAATATGGTCGCCTTCGTGGACCGGCTGGTGCCGCTGCCCCACCGCACGGAAGTGCGCAGCCTTGCCTGCGCCATGGACATGGCGGTGGCCGGCTTCGTGCGCGGGCAGGCCACGGTGTGCCTGCTGCTCGGCACCTTCTATGCGGTGGCGCTGACCATGGCGGGGCTGAATTTCGGCCTGCTCATCGGCATCGTGTCCGGCGTCATCACCTTCATTCCCTATGTGGGCTCGCTCACCGGCTTCGTGCTGGCCATCGGCGTCGCCATCGTCCAGTTCTTTCCCGACTGGGGCATGATCGGGATCATCCTCGCCATCTTCGTCATCGGCCAGACCATCGAGGGCTACGTGCTCTCGCCCAAGCTCGTGGGCGACAGCATCGGGGTGCATCCGGTCTGGCTCATGTTCGCGCTGTTCGCCTTCGGCTACCTCTTCGGCTTCGTGGGCCTGCTGCTCGCCGTTCCGCTCACCGCGGTGACCGGCGTGCTCGTGCGCTTCGCCATCAATCGCTACCTGCAGTCCGAACTTTACCAGGGCACCGCCGAAGATGCCTTGCCCCCGTCGGAGACACCCTGAGCATGGCGGAGCGCGACGGACGTCCGCGCCAGCTTCCCCTTGACCTGCCGGCTTACCCGGCGCTGCGGCGCGAGGATTTCCTCGCCGCGCCGGGCAACTCGGCGGCCCTTGCCCTGATCGATGCCTTTCCCGAGTGGCCGGCCCGCGTCGTCTGCATCGTGGGGCCGGAGGGGGCGGGCAAGAGCCACCTGGCGGCCATCTTCGCCGAGCGCTCCGGTGCGCGGACGCTGGAGGCGCGCGCCCTCACCCGCGACGGCGTGCCCGACGCCCTTGCGACCGGCGCGCTGGTGCTGGAAGATCTGGAGGCCGGCACCTTCAGCGAGGCCGCCCTATTCCACCTGCTCAACCTCGCCGGCGAGCAGCAGGCCTACCTGCTGATGACGGCGCGCATGCCGCCCGCCACCTACAGCCTCGCCACCGCCGACCTCGCCTCGCGGCTGCGCGCGGTGCCGGTGTTCGAGATTACGCCCGCGGACGACGCCCTGCTGGCGGCGGTACTGGTGAAACTGTTCGCGGACCGCCAGCTTTCGGTGGACGAAGCCACCGTCCAATACCTTCTCATGCGCATGCAACGCACTGTGGCGGGCGCCAAGCGGATCGTCGACGCACTGGATACAGCGGCCCTCGCCGCCCGGCGCCCGGTGACGCGCGCGCTCGCGGCGCAGGTACTGAAGGACCTGGGCGAAGAGCTGGGCGAAGACCCGCCTGTCCCCGATGTCCAAGGGGAAAAGGACTGATACCGCCGGGCGTCATAGAGTAGTCATCTAACGCGGCCATGGTCCGGCCGAAACGCGGGGGACCGAGCATGGGTATGAACGAGGCTGCAGCGCTCGCGGACGAAAATATGGACGTGAACTCGGACGTGAACCTGGAAATCTTGGAAAACGCGACCGAGGCGCTGGCCCAATCGCCGCAGCGCTTCATCAACCGCGAGATTTCCTGGCTGCACTTCAACCGGCGCGTGCTGGAGGAGGCGGAAAACCGCAACCATCCCCTGCTGGAGCAGCTGCGCTTCCTCTCCATCTCCGCCAACAACCTCGACGAATTCTTCATGGTCCGCGTGGCGGGCCTGAAGGAGCAGGTGCGCGAGGGTGTGCAGACACGCAGCCCCGATGGCCTCACCCCGTCCGAGCAGCTGACCACCATCCTCGCCAGCGCGGCCCAGCTCATCTCCGACCAGCAGGGCCGCTGGCTGGAGCTGCGGCGCGACCTCGCCAACGTCGGCATCGTGCTGGTGGACGGCGCGGAGGTGACCGCCGACGATCTGGTGGTGCTGGACCGGCACTTCCTCAACCACGTCTTCCCGGTGCTGACCCCGCTGGCCATCGATCCGGCGCACCCCTTCCCGTTCATTCCCAACCTCGGCTTTTCCCTCGCGCTCCAGCTGGTGCGGCAGTCGGACGGGCGCGGCATGAACGCGCTCATCCGCATCCCCGCCAAGGTGGAACGCTTCATCCGCCTGCCGGATTTCGGCACCGGCGCGCTGCGCTTCATCACCCTTGAGCAGATGATCGGCCTGTTCATCTCCCGCCTCTTCCCCGGCTATGCGGTGAAGGGACAGGGGGTGTTCCGGGTGGTCCGCGACAGCGATCTTGAAATCGAGGAGGAGGCGGAGGACCTCGTCCGCCTGTTCGAGACCGCGCTGAAGCAGCGCCGCTACGGCGAGGTGATCCGCATGGAGGCCGACGCCGCCATGCCGGCCGAACTGCGCAACTTTGTCGCCCGCGAGCTGGGCGTGAACGACGACGAGATCTTCGTGGTAGGCGGCGTGCTCGCCCTCAACGAATTCTCGCAGCTGGTGTCGGTGGACCGGCCGGACCTGAAGTTCCAGGCCTACAACGCCCGATTTCCCGAACGCATCCGCGAGCACGCCGGAGACTGCTTTCTGGCTATTCGCGAGAAGGACATACTGGTTCACCACCCTTATGAATCCTTTGACGTGGTGGTTCAGTTTCTCCGCCAGGCCGCCCGCGACCCCAACGTCGTCGCCATCAAGCAGACCCTCTACCGCACCTCCTCCGACAGCCCCATCGTGAAGGCGCTGGCCGAGGCGGCGGAAGCCGGCAAGTCGGTAACCGCTCTGGTGGAGCTGAAGGCCCGCTTCGACGAGGAAGCCAACATCCGCTGGGCGCGCGACCTGGAACGCGCCGGCGTGCAGGTGGTGTTCGGCTTCATCGAGCTGAAGACCCACGGCAAGCTGTCCATGGCGGTACGGCGCGAGGGCGCCTCACTTGCCACCTACGTGCATGTGGGCACCGGCAACTATCATCCCATTACCGCGCGCATCTATACGGACCTCAGCTTCTTCACCGCCGATCCGGTGATCGCCCAGGACGTGGCCCGCATCTTCAACTTCATCACCGGCTATGCCACCCCCGGCGAGCTGGACGCCATGGCGGTGTCGCCCACCGCCCTCAAGCCTCGGCTGCTGAAGCACATCGCCGACGAGATCGAATATGCCAAGGCCGGCCGCCCGGCCGCCATCTGGCTGAAGTGCAACTCGCTGGTGGATCCGGAGATCATCGACGCGCTGTACGAGGCGAGCGCCGCCGGCGTGCAGGTGGACTGCATCATCCGTGGCATCTGCTGCCTGCGGCCCGGCATTCCGGGGCTCTCCGAGAATATCCGGGTGAAGTCCATCGTCGGCCGCTTCCTGGAGCACTCGCGCATCTATTGCTTCGGCGCCGGCCACGGCCTGCCGAGCCCGAACGCGGTGGTCTACATCTCCTCCGCGGACCTGATGCCGCGCAACCTCGACCGCCGGGTCGAGACCCTGTGCCCCATCACCAATCCCACGGTGCACGAGCAGGTGCTCGACCAGATCATGGTCGCGAACCTTATCGACAACCAGCAGAGCTGGGACGTCTTGCCGGACGGCTCCTCCGAACGCATAGTCCCCGCGCCGGGCGAAGAGCCGTTCAACGCCCATCAATATTTCATGACCAACCCGAGCTTGTCCGGACGTGGAAAGTCTCTCAAAGATTCTTCGCCGCGTAGCCTCTTCGTCCGTCGCTGACGAGGAACTGACCCGCGCGCCTGGCCGGCTTTTCACCGGGGCGCCGGTTGCGGTCATCGATATCGGCTCCAACTCGGTCCGCCTCGTGGTCTATGAGGGGTTGAGCCGCGCGCTCACGCCCATCTTCAACGAGAAGGCCCTGTGCGGGCTGGGGCGCGAGGTGCTCTCCACCGGGCGCCTGCCGCAGGATGCGGTGGACCGCGCCCTGGCCGCGCTGAAGCGCTTCCGCGCCCTGTGCGACGCCATGGAGGTGGGCGAGGTCCATGCCCTCGCCACCGCCGCCGCGCGCGACGCGGAGAACGGTCCCGCCTTCATTGCCCAGTGCGAAGCCATCTGCGGCCAGAAGATCGAGCTGCTCACCGGCAAGCGGGAGGCGGAACTCGCCGCCGCCGGCGTGGTGGCCGGCGTCCATGCGCCGGACGGCATCGTGGGCGATCTCGGCGGCGGCTCGCTGGAGCTGGTGGACGTGAAGGGCCGCGTCGTCGGTACCGGCGTCACCCTGCCCCTCGGCGGCCTCGCCTTGCAGGACCGATCGTCCCGCTCGCCGCGCAAGGCGGAGAAGATCGTCCGCGAGACCATCCCCGAGGCCGAGGTTCTGAACGCCCTCGCCGGCCGCACCTTCTATGCGGTGGGCGGCACCTGGCGGGCGCTGGCGCGCCTGCACATGTACACCAAGGGCTATCCGCTCCATGTGATGCACGGCTATGTGATTCCCGCCCGCGAGGCGCTGGACTTCACCCGCATCGTGCACCGGGCCGATGCCGAGGCCCTTGCCCATATCGACGTGGTCTCCGACGCGCGCCGGCCCCTGCTCGCCTATGGCGCGCTGGTGCTGGAAAACATCGTGCGGCAGGGCCGGCCCTCCGAGGTGGTGATCTCCGCCCTGGGCGTGCGCGAGGGCCTGCTGAATTCCCTGATGCCCGAGGAAGAGCGCGTCCGTGACCCGCTCCTGATCGCGGCGGCCGAAATGAATGTGCTGCGCTCCCGCTCGCCCCGCCACGGGGAGGAGTTGGTGGCCTGGACCGATGGCTTCTTCGCCTCGGCTCCGGTGCTGGAGGAGGCGGAGGACGAGAAGCGCCTGCGTCGCGCCGCCTGCCTCCTGGCGGACGTGAGCTGGCGCGCGCACCCCGACTATCGTGGCGAGCAGAGCCTGAACATGATCGCCCATGCGGCCTTCGCCGGCATCGATCATCCTGGCCGCGCCTATGTCGCCCTCTCGGTTTATTTCCGGCACATGGGCCTCAACACCGACGAAACCGACACCCGCATTCTGGAGCTGCTGACCACCGGCATGCTCGACCGCGCCCGCATCCTCGGCGCCGCGATGCGGGTCGCCTACGTGCTTTCGGCGGCCATGCCCGGCATCCTGCCGCAGATGCCGCTGCAGGTGCGCGGTGACCAACTGGTGCTGGGTGTGCCGCGCAAGGTGGTCTCGCTGGTGAACGACAGAGTTTATAACCGCCTGCGCCAGCTGGCCCGGCTCATCGGCCGCGAGCCGCTGCTCGAACAGGGCGATTGATTGGTCCCGCTTTCGTCGTGCTGTCGTCCGGGTGCGGCGAAGCGGGAATGAGTAACGCCGGGCGGGCGCTGATCCATCTGTGATCGGCATCACGCCGGCGGCGCGGGGCGGTCGCAAGTCCGCCCCAATCCACCTCCACGCTGGTGCCATGAAACAGCTTCTGAACCTGTTTGGCGGAGTTGCCGGCCTGGTGGTCGCGGGCCTCGTGGGCCTTGCGCTGTTCACGCTTGTGGGCGGCCTCATCATCGTGGCGGGCATCGCGATCACGGCCCTTGTGCTCGGCGGGGGCGTCTATGCCCTTGTCACCGGCCGGGCGCCGGGCATGCGCCGCGGCGGCTTTTCGTCCCGCTTCGGCTCGGTGCGGGTGTTCGACCTGCGCACCGGTCAGCCCTTCGGCAATTCCGAAGGCGCGACCGACGAGAACGGCATGATCGACGTGACGCCGCCCAAGTCTTCCGCGTCTCCCGCGTCTCCCACCCGCACGCCCCGCAACGGCGCCTGAGGGCCAAGGGACCGGCTGATCTGCTGACCGGCTGACCTGCTGACCTGCTGACCTGCTGACCTGCTGACCTGCTGACCGGCGATTTTCCTCAACGCCGGAAGCAGGTAGGCTCCCTCGACGCGCGATACCACGCTGACGGGGGCCGGCACGGGACATGGACGGGAACATTGAAGCGGGCGAGTATCTGGCGTTGCTCGTGGTGTGCGTCGCGCTGGCCATGCTTACGGTGGTCTCTCACGCGATCGCGCTGGCGATCATCCGCCGGCGCCTCAGTTGGCGCATCCGCGGCAAGAGCTACTCGGACCACGTGTTCCTCGAAGCGGTGATCATCAGCGCCACCGTGCTGAGCCTCAGCGTCGCCCACCTGTTCGAGATCTGCATCTGGGCTGCGGCCTACGTCGCGCTCGGCGCCATCGCAAACCCGCACGATGCCCTCTATTATTCCATCTCCACCTACACGACGGTGGGCGCGGACGGCGTATCCATCGCCAAGTCCTTCCGCGCCATCGCCGGGTTCGAATCCCTCATCGGCCCGATGATGGTGGCCTGGTCCACCGCCTTCCTGGTGGAGTTCGTCACCCGCATGCGCGGGTCCAGCTCCACCTGAGCCGGGCCGCCGCCCATACCAACGCCGCCGGTCTTTGACCGGCAGCGGACCCTAGAGCATTTCCCCGTTTCACTGAATCGGGGAAATGCTCTAGATTATTGAGTTTACGCGTTTTCTTTACGCGAACCGATATCCACTTCGCTCGAAAACGCTCTAAGCCCGGTCGCGGCAACAGCCGGAACCGGACATCACACGCTGGTGGGATAGTTCGGGCTCTCGCGGGTGATGGTCACGTCATGCACGTGGCTCTCGCGCAGGCCGGCGGACGAAATTCGCACGAACCGGGCCCTCTCGCGGAACTCCTTCAGCGTGCTGCCGCCCACATAGCCCATGGCCGCCCGCAGGCCCCCGGCGAGCTGGTGCAGCACCGCGCTCACCGGACCCTTGTAGCCCACCTGCCCCTCGATGCCTTCCGGCACCAGCTTGAGCGTGTCGCGCACTTCCGCCTGGAAGTAGCGGTCCGCCGAGCCACGGGCCATGGCGCCCACCGAGCCCATGCCGCGATACGACTTGTAGGAGCGACCCTGATAGAGGAACACCTCGCCGGGGCTTTCGTCGGTGCCGGCGAGCAGCGAGCCCACCATGGCGGCGGAGGCGCCGGCCGCCAGCGCCTTGGCAAGGTCGCCGGAATATTTGATGCCGCCGTCGGCGATCACCGGCGTGCCGGTGGCGTAGGCGGCTTCCACCGCATCCATCACCGCGGTCAGCTGGGGCACGCCGACACCCGCCACGATGCGGGTGGTGCAGATGGAGCCGGGGCCGATGCCCACCTTCACCGCGTCCGCCCCGGCGTCGATGAGCGCCCGGGCGCCCTCGGCGGTGGCGATGTTGCCGGCAAGGATCTGGGTGCGGTTGGAGAGCTTCTTGATGCGCTCCACCTGGTCCAGCACCTTGCGGGAATGGCCGTGGGCGGTGTCCACCACCACCAGGTCCACGCCGGCGTCGATCAGGCGCTCGGTGCGCTCGAAGCCGTCGGGGCCAACGGTGGTGGCGGCGGCGACCCGCAGGCGGCCTTGCTCGTCCTTGGCGGCGTGGGGATAGGCCACCGCCTTCTCGATGTCCTTGACGGTGATGAGGCCGACGCAGCGCTCGTTGTTGTCCACCACCAGCAGCTTCTCGATGCGGTACTGGTGCAGGAGGCTCTTGGCTTCCTCCTGGTTCACCTGCCCCTCGCGGACGGTGATGAGCCGGTCCTTGGTCATCAGCTCGGCCACGCGCTGCTCGGGATTGTGGGCAAAGCGCACGTCGCGATTGGTGAGGATGCCGACCAGCCGCCCGGCGATGGCGCCGGTGCCGCGCTCCACCACCGGAATGCCGGAGATGGAATAGCGCTTCATGAGGGTCAAGGCGTGGGCAAGGGTCTCGTCGGGATGGATGGTGACCGGGTTCACCACCATGCCCGATTCGTATTTCTTCACCTGCCGCACGTGCTCGGCCTGAAGCTCGGGCGTGAGGTTGCGGTGGATGACGCCGATGCCCCCCGCCTGCGCCATGGCGATGGCGAGGCGCGATTCGGTGACCGTATCCATGGCCGCGGAGATGATGGGCAGGTTGAGGCTGATGGTCTTGGTGAGCTGGGTGGCGACATCCACCTCGCCCGGCATCACCTCGGAGGGGCCGGGCGTCAGCAGCACGTCGTCGAACGTCAGCGCCTCGCGGAACGGCGCGCGGCCGTTGGCATGATCCGCGGAGGGGGGAACGTTCGAAATCGGGGTGGTCATGGCCAACTCCTTAAGGCGGCGCGGAAGCCGGGCCGCTGGATCGGGGCCGGAACGGGTTGCAGTCACGCACTCCGCTACGAGTTGGCAGTGGCCGATACCATGAGTGGACGACGAATAGAAGACCTGTTGCGAGGCATTCGCTGCAACGCTCCCATGCGTGCAGCGGTGGGGGAACCATGCGCGGAGCGGCGGGGGAACCATGCCAACGGCCGATGAGCCTGACGCATTGCCCATGGGCACAGGCCGGCACGGCGCGTGGTCCAAGATCCACAAGCCAAGATCCACAAGCCAAGATCCACAAGCCAAGATCCACAAACCAAGATCCACAAATCGGAAGCGCCCGAAGTGTGGCGCGACACCCGCTTGGCGTCGGCCGAGATCGAAGCCTAGAGCGTTTTCGAGCGAAGCGGATACCGGTTCGCGTAAAGAAAACGCGTAAATTCAATAACCTAGAGCATTTCCCCGATTCAGTGAAACGGGGAAATGCTCTATGGTGCATGAACGGCGCCCCGGCTGGTACCGGGGCGCCGTCTGTCGCCGCAAAGTCAAAACCACCGCGCCATGGCGCAGGACGAAGGCCTCAGCCCTCGGTACCTTCCTCGGCCGCCAGCTCGGCGGCGACTTCGGCGCGCTCGATGGCGAGTTCAGCCTCGATCTCGGCATCCTCGTCGCGGGCGGTGCGCACGTCCTCGCCGCGGGCCTGACGCTCGGCCTCTTCAGCGTTGCGGGCGACGTTGACCTTCACGGTCACCTCCACCTCGGGATGCAGGGTCACCGGAACCAGATGCACGCCCAGGGTCTTGATGGGATGGTTGAGAACCACCTGCTGGCGATCCACCACGAAGCCGGCGGCGGTGAGGCCATCGGCGATGTCGCGGGTGGAGACGGAGCCGTAGAGCTGGCCGCTCTCGCCCGCCTGGCGGATCATCGCCACGCTCTGGCCATTGAGCTTCTCGGCCACCGCCTCGGCGTCCTTGCGGCGCTCGAGGTTGCGGGCCTCCAGCTCAATCTTCATGGTGTCGAAGCGGGTCTTGTTGGCCTTGGTGGCGCGCAGGGCCTTGCCGTTCGGCAGCAGGAAGTTGCGGGCGTAGCCGTCGCGCACCTTCACCACTTCGCCCATCTGGCCAAGCTTGGCGACGCGCTCAAGAAGAATCACATCCATTTTCGTTTCTCCTGTCTCGTATTCGGTTGGGATTTTTGAAGATCAGCGGTCGTTCGCGGCCGGCGGTCCCTTGCCGGTGGCGATACGGGCGCGGAAGTCGAGCATGCCGTCGACAAAGCCGAGCACGGCCATGGCCAGCACCGGCCAGCCCAGCACGGCGGAGGTCACCCACAGGGCGCCGAGAATGAGCGTCCGCGCCGGATGGCCTTCGGTCACGGCGTGGACCACGGCAAAGCCGGCCAGCGCATAGGCGCCGGCAAGGGTCACGGCACCGGCCGAGGCCGCGAGGCCGGACAGGCCCCCGGCCATGGACAGGGCCAGCACCACGGCAAGCACCAGCGAGGTCACCGGCGGGAGCCGGAAGGCGGCAAGGTTGGGCCACGGCCGCGCCAGCCGCCCGGAGACCCGCGCCGCGCGGGCGGCGAGGTAGAGGCAGGCGAGGTACGAGACCATGGCCATCCCGGCCGCCATGGCGGGCAGGACGTGGGCGATCAGCGAGGCCATGGCGAGGGGGTCGCGCCCCTCCGTCTCCAGGGGCAGGCCCGGGCCTGCCACCAACGCCTCGAAGGCGGCGGTCACCGCGGCATGGTAGGCCTCGTAATCGTGGGCCATGCCGAACAGCGCGACGGTAACGGAGACGGTGGCAAAGCCGGCCGCCAGCAGCACCAGCCCACCGACGGGAAACCAGACGAGGCCGTCACGGGCCGCCGGGTCGCTCCGGGCCATCAGCGCGGCATAGGACAGGCCCAGGGCCGGGCCACCGAGGCCCACCAGATAGGTCGCGAGAAAGGTGCCGCCGAAGGCGAGCCAAAGCCCGGCGCCGCCCGTGATCGCGGCCAGGGTCGCCGCCAGCGGGCTGAAGGCGATGCCGGCGATCATCACCGGCAGGGGCGAGAGATAGAACAGGGGGACGGCCAGAAGCGTCCCCGCCGCGGCACCGGCGGCAAGAAGCGCGGAGGCCGATCCGGCGGCCAGGCCGATAAGGACAAGAAGCATCATTCGACAAGCTGTCCCGCTCACGCGGTTAGAGGCAGACCTTTGGCCCACCCCAGCAGACGCCCCGGGGACCTCCCCGCGGCGCGTCGCCAAAACCTGAGAGAAACGCCCGCCCCGTCGGGGCGGGCGAATGGTTCAGCGGATCACGAAGGGCAGGAGGCCCAGGAACCGCGAGCGCTTGATGGCGGCAGACAGCTCACGCTGCTTCTTGGCGGAAACCGCCGTGATGCGCGAGGGCACGATCTTGCCACGCTCGGAGATGTAGCGCTGCAGGAGCCGCACATCCTTGTAGTCGATCTTCGGCGCGTTGGGGCCGGAGAACGGGCAGGTCTTGCGACGACGGAAGAAGGGGCGACGCTGGCCACCGCCACCGCCACCGCCGGCAGCACTGGCACCACCGGATTGAGCGAACGCCATCAGACTTCCTCCTCGCCGCCGTGGGATTCGTCAGAGGGACGCGGACGGCGCGGGCGGTCCTCGCGACCACCGAAGCCGCGATCGCCACGATCACCGCGATCGCCACGGTCCCCACGCTCGCCGCGATCGTCGCGGTCGCGCTTCTGGAGCATGGCGGACTGGCCTTCCTCGTGCTCATCGACGCGCAGGGTGAGGATGCGCAGGACGTCCTCATCGATGCGCTGCTGGCGCTCAAGCTCCTGGATCGCCGCCGCCGGGGCGTCGATGTTCAGCAGCGTGAAGTGCGCCTTGCGGTTCTTGTTGATGCGATAGGTCAGGGACTTGACGCCCCAGTACTCGGTCTTGCCGACCGAGCCGCCATTCGCCTCAATGACACCCTTGAACCGGGTGGTGAGTTCCTCGACCTGCTGCGCCGTCACGTCCTGGCGCGCGAGGAACACGTGCTCGTAAAGCGGCATGTGTTCGTGTGCCTTTCGTTTCATTTCCGTCCACCGGCGCCAAGCCCTTCTTGCCGGAAAGGCGCGAAGCTCGGAAGGCGGGGACACGGGACGACGGGCACTTGCCCTGTTTCTCATTGCCACGGCGGATCATCGCCAAGCCAAAGAGAGACCGTCCGTTCAGCCCCCGGCCGGGTGCGACGGAAGCGAGGGCATATAGCAGGTTCTGCGCGGAAGGCAAGGCGGGCGGAGCCTTCGGCATCCATCCCGCCCGCGTGGCGCAGCCGGTCAGGGCTGCATGGGCGCCCAGGGAGCGACCTTCACCTCGCCGCCGGCATGGTCAAGGCGAATGCGGGCGAAATCGCATACGCCCTCGCCCCGCTGAAAGGCGCTGACGGCGATCAGCCAGACGCCGACGATCCGTGCGGGGTCCGGCCCGCCGACCGCAGCCCTGTAGTCAGCGAGCACCGGGCGGCGCTCGCTGGTCCAGGCGCCGAGCCCGTCGTGCCCGGAACGCACGGCGATGTGCGTCTCCACCTTGTCCCACCCCGGCAGCGGGCAGCGGAAGGTGGTACCCACCGGCAGGCTGGAGCTCCAGAAATAGGTGACATCCTGGCCGTTGTCGAACTCCACCGCGATGGAGAGATAGTCGTGCGTGGGTACGCTGTCCTCGGCCTCCAGCGACGGCAGTTGCCGGATCCGCCAGTCCCAGGCGAGTTCCACGTCGGCGGCGAGGGGAACATCGAGCGGATACTTGAGGATGCCCGCATCCTGCCGGCAACGGCAGGCGATGTGCGGGGGCGCCCCCTCCTCCACCGCCTCGCAGAAGATGGCGGTCTGTCCCAGCCGCCAGAGGGGACCCCAGCCCCGCGGCACCGGGCGGGCCGCGGGGATGCGCGCGGCCTCGCTGGCGGCGAGCCCCGTCGCGTCGCCCGCGGCGAAGCGCGGAAGGCCGGCGGCAGCGGTCCCCTTCCACACCACCGCCGCCACGCAGAGCGCGCCGCCTTCCAGAGTGGAGGCCGGGTCGAAGCGTCCGGTCTCGTCGATCCATTGACCCGCAAGGCGGGCGATGACCATGAGCGGGCCGTCGCGGTCCGCAACGAAGCTCGTGGTGGAATCGATGGCCTTGGCGATGGGCCCGTCGCCGACGCGATACCAGAGCGACAGCTTGCCCTCGACGCCCAGGTCGAGCGCCCGGGACATCCAGACCACGCCACGGGACAGCAACGACACCGCCTCACCGCGGGCGAGCACGAGCCCGGTGTCCTCCCAGCCGGCCTCGTGGGCCGCAAGATGCATCACGGCCCCCGCCCGCACCACGTCGTCCGGCGCGCGGGCGATGGCGTCCCGCAGGGCTTGCTCCACCTGAGCGTGATCGATCGTTTCAAAAAATTTGCTCATCTGCGTTCCGTCCCTGATCGTGTGATCGCGGTCTTCGCCGCCGCTGGCAGGATGACGGCGCGGCAGGTGCGGTTCTTGCCATTTGGCGCCATCCGGACGGACGTGAGCATGGCGGTGCTGGGATTGACCAAGGCCCGCTCCATGGGGCCGGTCGCCGATGCGGTGGAGCGGGCGGGAGGCTCCCTGGCCCGCGTGTTCCGCACCGCCGACCTGCCGCTTCGGCTGATCGAGCAGCCGGAACGTTTCATCCTGCTGCGCGATCAGCTGCGCCTGGTGGCCTGCGCCGCGCGCGAGGTCGGCGACCCGGCCCTGGCCGCCCGCCTGTCGATGGAGGCCGGCGTGCCCGGTCTCGGCGCCCTGGGGCAATCCGTGCTCGCCGCCGACCGCCTCGACGCCGCCATCTCCCGGACCAACGGGATGATGGGGCGCATGCTGCAATCCTCGACCCGCCTTGAGCTGATCGCCGAGGACGGAATGGCGCACTGGACCTATCGGGTCACGGATGCGTCCGAGGTCGGCCGGCAATTGAACGAAATCCTGGCCCTCGGCTACATGCTGGACCTGTTGCGCCGCTTCCTCGGCCCCGGCTTCACGCCACTCCGGGCCGCGGTCACCGGGGCACCGGTGACCGGCCGGCCGGCGGTGGAGCAGGTCCTCGGCGTGGAGCTTTCACGGCATGCCACGGCGCTTCTGAGCTTTCCCGCCGAACATCTGTGCACGCCCAACCGGCGGCGCCTCCCCGGCCCCGGCGCGCCGGAGCGCGACATGCCGCCCGCGCCGATCGCCGACGACCTCGTCGCCCTCGCGCGGCACCTGATCGCCCTTCAGCTGCTGGAGCGCCGCCCCTGCCTCACCACGCTCGCCCGGCGGCTCGGCCTCTCGCCACGGACCCTGCAACGCCGGCTCGGCACGCGCGGCACCACCTTTGAGGCGTTGCTGCGCACGGTCATGGAAGAGGAGGCGGAAGTCTTGCTCCGGCACGGGCACCTGTCCGTCGCTGCCGTGGCACTGGAGCTCGGCTTTGCCGATGCCGCCCATTTCTCGCGCGCGTTCCGGAGCTGGAAGGGCATGCCGCCCCGCAACTGGCGACGCACAGCGCTCGCACAGCAGCATCGGCCGGACCCTTAGAGCGTTTTCGAGCGAAGTGGATACCGGTTCGCGTAAAGAAAACGCTTCAACTCAACGACTTAGAGCATTTCCCCGATTCAGTGAAACGGGGAAATGCTCTAGGTCCGCGACGTGCGACACTCCCTTCACCGTCAGGCGAGGAAGCCCTCCGCCCAGCCGCCCCGCTCTCAGAACAGCCCGACGCTGCCCGCTGGGGTAGGCTTGGTCGCCGGCTTCGCGGACGCGGGCTTGGCGGAGACCGGCTTCGCCGAAACCGGCTTTGGCGCCATGCCATTGGCGCCGGCCGCGGAGGCCGACGCGGCATTGGCCGGCTTCGGCTTCTTCTTCGGCGCGGGGGTGGCGGAGGCCACCTTCGGCTCCGGCACGCCCTTGTTCATGGCGATCAGCTCGGAGACGGTGACGAACTTGTAGCCCTTGGCCTTGAGGTCATCGAACACCTTGGGCATCGCGTCCACCGTGGTGGGGTGGATGTCGTGGACAAGCACGATGGCGCCCGGATGGGCATGGGACACGATCCGGTCGTGGATGACCTGCGGGTTGCGGTCCTTCCAGTCCAGCGGATCCACCGACCAGTAGATGAAGGTCGAGCCGAACTTCTCACGCAGATGGGCGCGCAGCGCCGGGGTCATGGCGCCGTAGGGCGGGCGCACATAAAGCGGCGACTTGCCGGTGAGCTGCTCGATGACGGCATTGGTGTCGCCGATCTGCTTGTCGGCGGCCGCCACCGAAATCTTGGGCAGCTGGGGGTGATCCCAGGAATGGTTGGCCACCTCGTGGCCCTGCGCGATCATCTGCTTGATGATGGCGGGCGAGGCCGTCGCCCGGCTACCGAGCACGAAGAAGGTGGCCTTGATGCCGCGCTGCTCCAGCATCTTCAGCAGCCGGGGCGTGGTCTCGGGGTTCGGGCCGTCGTCGAAGGTCATTGCGATATAGGGGCCGTCCACCACCGCGGAGGAATAGGCCACCAGCTTCTGCGGCGAGGTCCCAGCCACCGCCGGCGTGGCGGCTGGCGCGGACATGCCTGCGGCGAGGGCCGGCGGCTCGGCGGCGGTCTGCGCCGCGGCGAAAGTGCCGGTGGGCGTCATGGTCGCCAAGGGTTTGGTCGCGAGGGGCGTAATGGCGGAAGGCAGCGGCTGGAAGGTCTGGCCAAAGGCTGAGCCAAGGCCCATCACGCCCACGACGGCAAAAGCGAGAAATCCCCAGGAAGCCTTCACGATGGACCACTTTCCATGTCTGTGCCGGGCGACCATAGCCCGGTTTCGTTCACGCCCTACGCACAAGTTCGCCTAGCCCTTATGCATAAAATGTGAAGCGGGAGAGGCAAACGCCCCTCATTCCGCAAAGTCAAGTTCCCTCGCCTTGACTCGCCCACATTCCGGGTGTCTCTGCCCTCCCCAAATTTGATAACCGGAGGGCCGCGCATGTCGGATGGGCCGCGTACAGGATCTCAGACCGCCTTTATCTTCCCCGGCCAGGGCAGCCAGGCCGTGGGAATGGGCAAGGCGCTGGCGGACAATTTCCCGGCTGCGAAGGCCGTGTTCGATGAAGTGGACGCCGCCCTCAACGAGAGCCTGACGCAGGTGATGTGGGATGGCCCCATCGACGCGCTGACCCTCACCGCCAATGCCCAGCCGGCCCTCATGGCGGTCTCCCTCGCCGCGCTGCGCGTGCTGGAGGCCGAGGCGGGGCTGGACCTTGCCCGCGAGGCCGCCTTCGTGGCCGGCCATTCGCTCGGCGAATACTCGGCCCTCGCCGCCGCCGGTGCCCTCACCATCACCGAGGCGGCCCGGCTGCTGCGCATCCGCGGCAGCGCCATGCAGGAGGCGGTTCCGGTGGGCGAAGGCGCCATGGCCGCCCTGCTGGGCCTCGACTACGACCAGGCGGTGGCCGTGGCGGCGGAAGCCGCCGGCGACGACGTGTGCGAGGCGGCCAACGACAACGCCCCCGGCCAGGTGGTGGTCTCCGGCACCAAGGCGGCGGTGGAGCGCGCCATCGTCATCGCCAAGGAGAAGGGCGCCATGAAGGCCCTGCTGCTGCCGGTGTCCGCCCCCTTCCATTGCCGTCTCATGGGCCCGGCCGCCGAAGCCATGGAAGTGGCCCTCTCCGGCTCCACCGTCATGACGCCGCGGGTGCCGCTGGTGGCCAATGTGCGCGCCTCCCCGGTGACCGACCCGGCCGAGATCGTCCGCCTGCTGGTGGAGCAGGTGACCGGTACCGTGCGCTGGCGCGAGAGCGTCATCTACATGGCGGGCGCCGGCGTGACGCGCATGGTCGAGGTCGGCACCGGCAAGGTGCTGTGCGGCCTCGTCAAGCGCATCGACAAGTCGGTCTCCGCCAGCGCCGTGGGCACGGCGGAAGACGTGGCGGCCTTCATCGCCGCCCGCAACGCCGCCGCGTCGGCGGCCTGAGGCACCTTTCTCCCTCACAGATGTACCGTCATGGCCGGCTTTATGCCGGCCATTCGCGCGTTCGACCCGCGCCGCCATTGCGGAACGCCGGTAAACCCCTGCACAAGGCCGGGGATAATCCAGGCGATGTGCTCAGGCTGGCTTGCTCATCTCCAACCGGCCCTGAGGCCGGATACCCGATAAAGGACTGGGGGCACACATGTTCGATCTTTCCGGCAAGACCGCGCTCGTCACCGGCGCCACCGGCGGCATCGGTGGCGCGATTGCCAAGGCGCTGCACGCCCAGGGCGCCATCGTCGCCATTTCCGGCACCCGCAAGGAAGCCCTCGACGCCCTCGCCGCCGAGCTGGGCGGCGACCGCGTCCACGTGCTGCCGTGCAATCTCGGCAGCACGGAAGAGGTGGAGAAGCTGGTGCCGGCCGCCGAGACGGCGCTGGGCGGGCATATCGACATTCTCGTCAACAATGCCGGCATCACCCGCGACAACATCTTCATGCGCCTCTCCGACGAGGCGTGGGACCAGGTGATCGCGGTGAATCTCACCGCCGCCTTCCGCCTCAGCCGCGCCGCCGTGCGCACCATGATGCGCCGCCGCTCGGGCCGCATCATCTCCATCACCTCCATCGTCGGCGTCACCGGCAATGCGGGCCAGGGCAATTATGCCGCCGCCAAGGCCGGCATGATCGGCATGTCCAAGTCGCTGGCCCAGGAAGTGGCCTCGCGCGGGGTGACGGTGAACTGCGTCGCCCCCGGCTTCATCGCCACCCCCATGACCGACGCCCTCAACGACAAGCAGCGCGAGAGCATCCTGAAGGCCGTGCCGGCGGCAAAGCTCGGCACCCCCGAGGACATCGCCGCCGCCTGCGTCTACCTCGCCTCCAACGAGGCCGCCTATGTCACCGGCCAGACCCTGCACGTGAACGGCGGCATGGCCATGATCTGATCCGGACCACGGCCGGCCCGCACTGCGGTGGCCGGCCGTTGTTTGTGCCCTCCGAAAAGAGTAACGTCCTCATGCGTGCGGGGACTGGAGGCACGCATGAAGATCGAGCTTGAGAGCCCTGAAACCGGGCTCATGGGACGCAGTCCGGCAAAGCCCGGCGCATCCAGTCTGCTCGGCCGGATCTGGGGTCGCGTTCTCGATTTCGGGCTGATCCTGTGGGTGGTGAGGGTGCCGCTGGCCAGCGTCGTCCTTGGCCTGCTGCTCATGTCCGCCGTGACCCAGGCCCAGGATGTGACGCTGGACGTCGCCATGGCGGGATCGCCCGTTGGCGCGGCCGCCGGCCTGTCACGGGCCATGATCGCCCTCCTGGCCGCCGTCTTTCTGCTCTGGGCCATGCCGGTGCACTACGCCGCCCGCCTCCTGATGGAGACGGACCGCGGCCTCGCGGACACGGGCGCCCGGCGCAACGCCGCCGCCGTCGCGCGGGGACGGCAGCGCGATCTGATCTTCTGTCTCATGCTGCGCCACGTGCCCCGCATTCTCGGCGCGCTCACCTTCGTCGCCTTCGCCATCGGCGCGCGCAACGCCATCGGCAACCTGCCCACCCTCGCCGACCGGCCGGCCATGGCGGCTGCCCACGACCAGCTGGCGCTGCTGGCCTGGGTGATGCTGGCCGGCGCGCCGCTGTTCTACGCCTACTGCCTGCTGCGCGGGCTGTTCACCGACGTGGGCCCCCTCAAGGCCTTCGATGCGGCGCTGGGGCGACGGCTCGCCGGCGTGTTCGCCCTGCTCGGCATCGAGGCCCGGCCGGACGATCCCGAAGCCGAGTTGCACGCCACGGGCCGGCTGATCCTGCTCGCCTACGCGGTGCTGGTGCTCGTGGTGCTGGCCGCCAGCCCCCACTGGCTGGCCCGGCACCTGCCGCTCGCCTTCGCCGTACCGCTCATCTTCGGCGGCTGGGTGCCGATTCTCGCCTACCTGTCATCGGTGGGGCGGCGCTTCCACGTGCCGATCCTGACCGGCCTCTTCCTCCTCGGCGCCCTCGGCGTCTATGTCTTCGGCGACAATCACGCCGTGCGCACCCTCGCGGCCGTCGAGCCGGCTTACCGACGCACCTCCATGACGCCCGCGGTCCAGCTTTGGATGCGCGCCAATGGCTGCGCGGAGGCCCCCGCCTCGTGCCCGCGGCCGATCATCGTCGCGGCGGCGGGCGGGGCCAGCCGGGCCGGCTTCTTCACCGCCAGCGTCATCGGCCATTTCCTCGACTTCGAGCGCCACAAGCAGGGCTTCTCCTTCACCCGTGCTGACGGCTCGAAGATCAACCGGGCCGCCCGCGACGACGGCCGCTTCACCGCCGCCATCGAGCAGGCGCTGAACGGCAAGGACATCGCCACCCGCATCTTCGCCATTTCCGGCGTGTCCGGCGGGTCCTACGGTGCCGCCGTGGTGGCGGCAGCACTGGCGGCCCGCACCGGCGCCGCCGCCCCCTGCCCCAACAAGGCGCCGGACGGCTGGTTCGGCGGCACCCTCGCCGGCTGGCGCGACTGCCTGGAGAGCATGACGGCGGGGGACTATCTCACCGCCACCTTCTTCGGCCTCGCCTTCCACGATCAGGTCCAGCTCTTCCTGTCCGATCGCGCCGCGCTGCTGGAGCAGTCCTGGGAGGACAATTTCGCCCGGCATGTGCTTGCGGCCGGCGCAAAGGCGGCGCCCGACACGGCAGGCCGGCTAGCCATCCCCTTCCTCGGCGCACCGCCCGATCCGGGCCGCTGGGTGCCCTTCCTGGTGTTGAACGGCACCTCGGTGGAGACCGGCCAGCGCATCGTCACCACCGACCTTCTGCCCACCTATGCCGCCTCCGGCCGCTGCCCCTCGGGCGGCTCCAACGCGGAATGCCCGCTCTTCACCCACGCCATCGATTTCCACGGCATGGTCCGGTCCGATCTCGACGTGCGCCTGTCCACCGCCGCCACCAACTCCGCCCGCTTCCCGGTGATCTCCCCGCCGGGCTCCATCTACCAGATGGACAAGGACGTGGTGGACCGCATCGTGGACGGCGGCTTCTTCGAGAATTTCGGAGTGGAGAGCGCGCTTGAGCTGGCCCAGGCCATGGTGGAGATCGAGCCCCGGCTCGCCCCCTTCATCCTCGTCGTCGCCAACGATCCCGGCAGTGTTTTGACAGAGGAGCGCACCGCCCGCACCAGCAGCGGCGTCGTGGTGCCCGACGCCCCGGACCATGCCGCCTTCACCGAGATCGGCGGGCCGGTGGGCGCCATCGGCGCGGTGCGCAGCGGCCGCGGACGGCTGGCGGTGGCAACCGCCACCCACTGGCTCGATGCCCGCTTCAGCGACCGGTGCGCCACCAATCTCGCGCAGATCAAAGTGTGGCCGGAGTCCGTGAAGGACGGGCACTGCCCGGTGGGCGAGCCTACGCCGGAGAAGATCCGCGACGTATCCATGAGCTGGTGGCTCTCCAAGCCGGTGCAGATGAACCTGCACGAGCAGCTGGAAGCCACCGCCGACCGCTGCAACAACGCCGCGGCGGTGGAAGCCGTGTGGGCGGCGCTGGCGACGCCGTCGCAGGCCTGCATCGGCGGCGCCCCGCCGCGCTGATCCGGCTGCCCCGGGCCACGGACGCCGGTGCGGATCTTCCACGCGCCGGCGATCCGCTTTAGGATTTCCCCGTTTCAGCCCGCTGCCGGCCCGCCCGGCAGCCCCTTTTCAGTGACCCGATTTGAAAGGAGCCGCCATGGCGCGCGCCCAGACCGCCTTTTTGTCCCGCAGCGACGTGCCGGCCCGCCCGGCCCTGCAACAGGCCCTCGACGCCCTCAAGCTGAAGCTGGTGCTGGATGACGGCTACGTGCCATTCGAATCGTCCGGCTACCTGCCCTGCACCCTCGACGGCGAGGATGCCGGCTTCACCCTCCGCTTCAGCGCCGTGGACGCCGGCGGGGCCCGTTCGGCGGCGCTGGCCGAGGCCCTGGGCGGACGGGACGTGGCCCTGGACTTCAAATGGAGCGGCGACGTGCGCGAGCAGGTCAGCGCCATGGGCGTGTGCGCCGCGCTCGCCGGCAGCTTCGGCGCCCTTGTTCACGATCCCGACAAGGATGTGATTCTCGACGCCGCCAAGCTCCTCGCCCGTGCCAAGGCCGGGCTGGAGGAACTCTGACCGGCGGCCCTGGTACACCACCGCAGCACCGGAACAGAAAAGGGGCGCCGAGGCGCCCCTTCACACATGGCGCGTGACGCCGATCACTTCTTGGCGGGATCGGCCGCAGGCGCTGCAGGAGCGGGCGCTGCAGGAGCGGCGGCCGCGGTCTTCTCGACCTTGGCGTCGGTGCGCAGCTTGGTGACGAGGTCCGCCTGGGCCTTGCGCACGAGATACTGCTCCACCTGGTCCGACACCTGCTCATAGGTGGGAACCGGCTTCTGGCGCTTGTCCTCGACCTTGATGACGTGCCAGCCGAACTGGCTCTTCACCGGGTCGGAGACCTGGCCCTTTTCCAGCTTGAAGGCCGCCTCGGCGAACTCGGGGACCATCTGGTCCTTGGTGAAATAGCCCAGATCCCCGCCGTCCTCGGCGCTGTCCTTTGAATTTTCCTTGGCGAGCTTGGTAAAGTCCTCGCCGGCCTTGGCCTTCTTGGCGATTTCCTTGGCCTTGGCCTCGTCGTCCACCAGAATGTGGCGGGCGCGAACCTCACCCTCGGCCGGCGCGGACTTGACGAATTCGTCATAGGTCTTGCGCTTGGCCTCTTCGGAAACCGCCTTCTTGGCCTCCTGGTTCATCAGCGTTTCCATGAGCGCCTTGGTGCGGGCATAGGCCAGGCGCTGCTGGAAGTCGGGGGTCTGGTCCAGCTTCTGCGCCTCGGCGGCCTTGGCCAGCAGGGTCATGTCGGTGAGGAAAGACAGGACATATTCCTCCCGCTGCGGGCCCTGGAGCTGGGGCGGCAGGCCGGCGCCGATGTCGTCCATGGCGATGGTCACGTCGCTCTGGCGGATGGGCGTTCCGTTGACGATCGCAACCACGGTGTCGGGGGCCGGCGCCGCCTGCGTCGCGGCGGGGGGAGCAGCCGGGGCGGCCCCCTGCGCGAGCGCTGCCGAAACGGACGCGACGGATACGGTCGCGACGAGCGCGGCGGCGAAAAGACGGGTTTTGGCGGAACGCATCATGGGTCCGGTTTCCTCGGATTGTCTTCGGGCAAGCCGAAGCGGGCGCAACCTCGCTTAGCTCTCCTCGGCTGACAAGAGGGCATTGTTGGGGCATAGAGCGACTGGAAAAGCGCGTGGCAGGGCTTTCGCTCCCCCGCGTGAGCCTGTATAAGGCGCGCCTTCCATCGGGAATGCTGGCCGTTCAGCGAGCCCCGGGCGAACCGCTCCAAGCGGCTCGCATCTCGGCTCTGCTTTCGGCGCGTTCACGATCACAAGTTCGCCAATTCACAAGTTGGCCAAGTCGGCAGCGCGCCTTGTTCCAGCGACCACGCCGCGCTTGCCACGTTATGTCGTTCAGGAGTTTGGACAATGGCTGTCCCGAAGAGAAAAACCTCGCCGTCCCGCCGTGGCATGCGCCGCTCGGCCGACGCGCTGAAGCGGCCCACCTATGTGGAAGACAAGGATTCGGGCGAGCTGCGCCGTCCCCACCACCTTGACCTGAAGACCGGCATGTATCGCGGTCGCCAGATCCTGAAGCCCAAGGCCGAAGCCTGAGGCTGCTGCGCGGCGCCGATTCGCCGGCGTCGCTTGAAAGCGGATGGCCCGCGCCTCCGGCGCCGGCCCATGCCCTGGCCGCGTCGGCCCGGCCCTTCGGGGCAACCCCCGGGGATTCGACGATTTCCTGTCGACGATCTCCTGTCGATGATTTCCTGTCGGCGGCGCGGACTCCGGCTCGCCGAGGCGCGCAACGCCGCAGGGCGGGACCGTGACTTTCCCGGCCTGATGTGGCATCCATCCGCAGCGCCGGGGCTGGGCATCAATGGAGCGTGCGCCCGCGGCACAGCGGCCCGAGGAGCACATATGCTGACGCCCGTCCCGTTGCTGATCGTTCCTCTTGCGATCTACAACATCATCACCTTCCTGATGCCCGGCATCGCGTGGTCTACCGTGTTGACCACCATTTCGATGCTTTCGGGGGCGGAATGGACCATCAGCATGGCGGAGACGTTCATCGTCGTCAGCCTGTTCTTCCTGTTCTTCGAAATTCTGAAGGCGACGCGGATCACCCACCGCTCCATCGTCGATCACATGCTGTCCATGCTGGTATTCGTGATCGCCATGGCGGAATTCCTGCTGGTGCGGCAGGCGGGCAATTCCGTGTTCGCCATCCTGCTGTGCATCATGCTGCTGGACGTGGTCGCCGGCTTCTCGGTCTCGGTCCGGGTCGCCCAGCGCGATTTCTCCGTCGAGCCCCGGGAATAGAGCGTTTTCGAGCGAAGCGGATACCGGTTCGCGCAAAGAAAACGCGCAAAATCAACGACATATAGCACGCACCGATCGGCTTGCACCGCAAGCTGATCGGCCAAAGCGTTCTCGTTTTTAAGCGAGAGGGCACGGCAACGATTGCCCCGCGCAAGCCGGCAGGCCGCAAGACAGAAACGCCACAAGACAGAAACGCCACAAAATCAATCACGGCGCACAATCAGGCAGGCCGTGCGGAGAGCCACGCGGCCTTCATCAAACAGCAAAACCAGATGACCTGGTGGATGGTTGAACTGGTGGATCCGTTGACCTGGTGGATCCGCACGCGGCCGCATGATGCCGGGCACGCCGGCTGAGCCGCGTGTCATGCGGACAGGAAGGCCTGACGGGCCGGCGTGGCGAGACGCACGCGCCGGCCCTCAGACTCAGCTGTCTCCGCCTTCCGGCTTCGGCTCGCTCTTCGGCACCAGTTGCTCAAGCTTGGCCTGCATGTCGGCCATCTGGCGCTTGAGCGCGTCGAGATCGTCGCTGCGCTCGACCACCGGCACGGCGGGCGTCTGCGCAGGTACCGTCGACGAAGCCGTTTCCGCAGGCTCCTCTCCCTTGGGGAAGGGCAGGAAGATGTGGAAAGCACGCTCGAACATTTCCATGTTGCGGCGCACGTGATCGTCAAGCCCGATGAAGCTGGTCCCGGTCATCGTCTTGGCGACGTGCTCGCGGAACTTTCCCTGATCTTTGGTGAAGCTGTCGATGGACGCTTCCAGGTAACGCGGCACCAGCATCTGCATGCTGTCGCCGTAGAAGCGGATGATCTGGCGCAGGAAGGCGATGGGCAGAAGATTCTGGCCCTTGTTTTCCTGCTCGAAGATAATCTGCGTCAGCACCGAGTGGGTGATGTCGTCGCCGTTCTTGGCGTCAAACACCACGAAATCCTCCCCCTCCTTCACCATGTTGGCGAGGTCTTCGAGGGTCACATAGGTGCTCGTTCCCGTGTTGTAGAGACGGCGGTTGGCGTATTTCTTGATGGTGACTGGCTCTTGCGATTTTGCCATTGTCCGGTCATCCGTTTTCCTTGGGCGCTGCCGCAGGTTAAGGCGTTTTCAAGTGCAGAGCTACCACTTTGTGTGCGCCGCGCACCGGCCATTTTGCGATGCGCGCCAGCGTCATCGGGCTGTCGCCCAGACGAAGGTTCAATTTGCGTGCGAGGCGCTCCCTTGCAATGAGGTGGGTCATTGACACATGGTCGGCCCCGGCCACGATAGGGGCCGGTATTCCACACGGCACTGGCAGCACCGCACTGGCAACGAGGCGCAAAGCCGCCCGCCCGATCTTCCCCCAGGAGAGACACCCATGAAGGACGAGGTCGTCATCGTCAGCGCAGCGCGCACCGCGGTCGGGTCGTTCAATGGCGCGCTCGCGCCGTTGCCCGCCCATGAGCTCGGCGCGATTGTCATCAAGGCGGCGCTGGAGCGCGCCGGACTTCCCGCCGACACCGTCAGCGAAGTGATTCTCGGCCAGGTGCTCACCGCCGCCCAGGGCCAGAACCCGGCGCGCCAGGCCTCGCTGAAGGCCGGCCTTCCCATCTCCGTCCCGGCCTGGGAAGTGCAGATGGTGTGCGGCTCCGGCCTGCGGTCCGTGGCGCTGGGCGCCCAGGCCATCGTCAACGGCGATAGCGAGATCGTCGTGGCCGGCGGCCAGGAATCCATGAGCCAGTCCACCCACGCCGCCCACGTGCGCAACGGCACCCGCATGGGCGGCCTCGAGTTCGTGGACACCATGATCAAGGACGGCCTGTGGGACGCCTTCAACGGCTACCACATGGGCAACACCGCCGAGAACGTGGCGCGCCAGTTCCAGATCACCCGCCAGGAGCAGGACGAATTCGCCGTCGCCTCCCAGAACAAGGCGGAAGCGGCCCAGAAGGGCGGCAAGTTCAAGGAGGAGATCGTCCCCGTCACCATCTCCACCCGCAAGGGCGACGTGGTGGTGGACCAGGACGAGTACATCCGCCACGGCTCCACTATCGAAGCCATGACCAAGCTGAAGCCCGCCTTCGCCAAGGACGGCACGGTCACCGCCGGCAACGCCTCCGGCATCAATGACGGCGCCGCCGCCGTGGTGCTCATGAGCGCCGCCAAGGCCAAGGCCGAAGGCCGCACCCCGCTGGCCCGCATCGTGTCCTGGGCGCAGGCCGGCGTCGATCCGGCGGTCATGGGCACCGGTCCCATCCCCGCCTCCCGCCTTGCGCTGGAGAAGGCCGGCTGGAGCGCCTCCGACCTCGACCTCGTGGAAGCCAACGAGGCCTTCGCGGCCCAGGCCATCGCCGTGAACAAGGACCTCGGCTGGGACACCAGCAAGGTGAACGTGAACGGCGGCGCCATCGCCATCGGCCACCCCATCGGCGCCTCGGGCACCCGCATCCTGGTGACGTTGCTGCACGAAATGCAGAAGCGCGACGCCAAGAAGGGCCTTGCCACCCTGTGCATCGGTGGCGGCATGGGCATCGCCATGTGCCTCGCCCGGGACTGATCTGGCTGGCGCAGCGCATCGGGACCCGCCGTCCGGCTTGCCGGGCGGCATGGGGCCGGCAACCTGCGCGGGTACGCAACCGGGCCGCGACCTTCCATCGCGGCCCGCTGTTTCCTTACGGAAATACAGACTTGCTAAACCGCCGGAGCGTGGCTCGACCCGCTCCGGGGCACGGGTGAAGTGTCGTCAGGTCGAGCCAATAGAAGTGAGGAGGGAACCATGGGACGCGTCGCGTTGGTCACGGGCGGCACACGTGGAATCGGCGAAGCGATTTCGGTGGCTCTGAAAGCCGCCGGCTACAAGGTCGCTGCGAACTATGCCGGTAACGACGAGGCAGCCAAGGCGTTCACCGAGAAGACCGGCATTGCCGCCTTCAAGTGGGACGTGTCCGATTTCGAATCCTGCAAGGCAGGCATCGCCAAGGTCGAGGCCGAGGTCGGTCCGGTCGAGGTGCTGGTGAACAATGCCGGCATCACCCGTGACGGCCAGTTCCACAAGATGACGCTGGAGCAGTGGAGCGCGGTGATCAACACCAACCTCAACTCCGCCTTCAACATGACCCGCCCGGTCATCGAGGGCATGCGCGAGCGCAAGTTCGGCCGCATCGTCTGCATCTCGTCCATCAACGGGCAGAAGGGCCAGTTCGGCCAGACCAACTATTCCGCCGCCAAGGCCGGCGAGATCGGCTTCGTGAAGGCGCTGGCCCAGGAGAGCGCGCGCTCCGGCATCACGGTGAACGCCATCGCCCCCGGCTATATCGGCACCGAGATGGTGAAAGCCGTGCCGGCCGAGGCCCTGGCCAAGATCGTGGCGACCATTCCGGTGGGACGCCTCGGCGAGCCGGAGGATATCGCCCGCGCCGTGGTCTTCCTCGCCTCCGACGACGCCGGCTTCATCACCGGCTCGACCATGACGGTGAACGGCGCCCAGTACATCACCTGAGCGCGGCCCGGTTCCAATCTCAGCAATATCGCCATGCCCCGGCTCGTCCGGGGCATGTGCGTTTGCGGGGGTGCCGCCGTCCCCTCTCACACCACCAGGGTGTGGAGCAGCGCCCGGACCGGATCAGGGATCGGCACCGGCTTCTGGGTGGCGCGGTCCACATAGACATGGACGAAATGCCCCTGCGCCGCCGCGCGGGGATCCTCGCCCTGGAACAGGGCAATCTCGTAGCGCACCGACGCGGAGCCGAGCTTCGCCACCCGCATGCCGGCCTTGACCGGGGCCGGATAGGTGAGGCTGCGGAAATAGGTGCAGCGCGTCTCCACCACCAGGCCGATGATGGGGCTGGTCTGCGGGTCCAGCAGGCCGGCGGAGACCAACTGCTCGTTCACCACCGTGTCGAAATAGGAATAATAGACCACGTTGTTCACGTGGCCGTAGACGTCCACGTCCGCCCAGCGCGTGGTGATGGGCAGCACATGATGGAAGTCACCGAGAAGAACCGGCTCTTCCCGCCCCCCGCTTTGGCCCGCCTGTCCGCTCATCCGCTTCCCCCATGCTGAAGCCGCACCAGCGGCCTGCCTTTTACCGTCCGTCCGGACCGGAATGCACCCGGCCAACGGCCTTGCTCAGCCCTCGTCAGGACCCGCAGGCGGCAGCGGCACTTCGCGCGCACCCAGGGCATCGGCAAGGCGCATCTTGGCGGAGCCGGGGCGCAGCGGCTTCTGCTGGCTCTCGTGGGGCACCCAGCCCGACAGGAAGACAATCTCGAAGGTCGCGCGCACCCGCCCGTCCGGATCAGCGAATCGCTCCCCATAGATTTCCGCGGCGCGCACCAGCGTCGCGCGGCGCAGCGGCACCCGCCGCCGCTCCAGCAGTGCATTGGCCCCGCCCATGCGGCGCAAATCCGAAAACAGGGAAAAGGGCGAGCCGTAGCGCACCACCACGCGATCCACGTCGGTCACCGGCAGGGCGAACCCGGCGCGCTGAAGCAGGGCGCCGAGGTCCCGGACGTCCGCAAACGGCGCAACGCGGGGGGACAGCCCGCCGGTGGTCTCGCTTTCGGCCATGGCGAAGGCCTGCCGCAGCTCGGAAAGGCTGCCGCCGCCGAGCAGCGCGGCCATGAACAGCCCGTCCGGCTTCAGCGCCCGGCGCACCTGGGCAAGAACCCCCGGCAGGTCGTTCACGCTCTGCAGCGACAGGGCGGACACCACGAGATCGAGCGATCCGGCGGCGAACGGCAGGGCCTCTTCGTCCGCCACCACGCCGGGTGTGGCCAGCCCCCGCGCCAGCGGCGCGGCGCGGAACAGGTGCCCGATCGCGGCGTGGCCTTCGAGCGCGCGGGCCAGCGCATCGGTGGGCGTACCGAGATCCACCGCCGTCTCGAACTGCCGCTTCACCGCCGCCAGCCGGTCGGCCATGTCCTCCGCCGCCCGCTCCAGCAGGAAGGGCTCGGGACCGAGGCGGGCCGCCCGCTCCAGGCGGCGGCGCAGCAGGGGCCGGTCGAAGACGAGATGGGGCGCATCGCGCATGACATCGCTCATGGGCGCCATATAGGGCCTCGGGCGGTGCGATGCGAGCGGGGCGCCGCCGCGCGCGCGGCGCGTTGTCCGCGACCAGCCTTGCATTCCGGATTAAAGCTGCCTTTCGCTTTCCCGCCATTGATCGCCCGTGGTGGCGCCGCTAAAGCCGAGCCTGAAACGAATGAAGGGTCCGCCCCCTTGCAAGGCGGGCCGCGGGAGAACGCCATGACCACTGCGACCCTGTCCGACCGGGACATCCTCCTCGCCTTGTTCGATGCGGGGCTCGCGGCGGCGCTGCCGGAAGGCAAGTTCAAGGACCGCCTGCCCGAGCCACCCAAAGGACGCACCATCGTCATCGGCGCCGGCAAGGCCTCGGCCCGCATGGCCCGTGCCTTCGAGGACGAGTGGGGCCGCCCTTGCGAGGGGCTTATCGTCACCCGCTACGGCCACGGCTGCGAAACCCGCCATATCGAGATCGTGGAGGCCTCCCACCCGGTGCCGGACCAGGCCGGGCGCGACGCCGCCCGCCGCATCCTCGACCTGGCCAAGAGCGCCGGGCCGGACGATCTCGTGGTCTGCCTCATGTCGGGGGGCGCCTCCTCGCTCCTCACCATGCCGGCGGACGGACTGGACCTCGCCGACAAGCAGGCGCTGAACAGCGCGCTGCTGAAATCCGGCGCCCCCATCGGCATCATGAACCTGGTCCGCAAGTCGGTCTCCGCCATCAAGGGCGGGCGCCTTGCGGCGGCCATCGCGCCGGCGCGGGCGGTGACCTACCTCATCTCCGACGTGCCCGGCGATGATCCGGCCGCCATCGGCTCCGGCCCCACCATTCCCGAGGCCTCCGACCCCGAGCAGGTGCTGGGCCTGATGCGCACCTGGGGCATCGAGGTGACGGACAAGCTCGAACGGGTCATCCGCGCCAACACCGTCCCCGGCGATGCCATCCCCGGGCAGGAGGTGCACATGATCGCGACCCCGCTCATGGCGCTGAAGGCGGCGGAGGCGAAGGCGCGCGAACTGGGCATCACCCCCCTCATCCTCGGCGACGCCATCGAGGGCGAGGCGCGGGAAGCCGCCATCGTCTTCGCCGGCATCGCCAATTGCACGGCCTCGCACGGGCTGCCGGCAACGGCCCCCTGCGTGCTGCTGTCCGGCGGCGAGACCACCGTGACCGTGCGCGGCAAGGGCCGGGGCGGACGCAGCGTGGAATTCCTGCTCGCCCTCGCCCTTGCGCTGAAGGGCCGGCCCGGCATCTCCGCCGTCTCCTGCGACACCGACGGGGTGGACGGCACCGAGGACAATGCGGGCGCCTGGTTCGATTCGAGCATCCTGGAGGAGGCGGCGGCGCGCGGGCTGAAGCCGGCGGACTTCCTCGCCAACAATGACGGCTACAGCTTCTTCTCCGCCCTCGATCGGCTGGTCATCACCGGCCCGACCTTGACGAACGTGAACGATTTCAGGGCGATCCTGGTGCGATAGACGCTGCCCCGGTTCCATTGCGGCAGGGCTGTGGCCGAGGCCCGCCCCTGCGGCGCAGCCGCGCTGCGCCGCACGCATGGCGGTGTATTTGTATTTAAAATCAATATGTTATTTGATAAACTCGCCAATTCCGGGAAGACATTAACCTATTGGTAATGTCAATCCTATTGACCTTTGCTGCAGCGCACCTAAATTCCGTTGCGGAGGAACCGGGGGGCTTTCCGAGACGCCAAGTCTGGAGACCACAATGACCGTTGAGGTCACACCGGGGATCATCCGCAAGCTGTGGACCGGAGAGGCCGGAGCATTCCGCGACCATCTCCTTCGGCTCGATACTGAGAGCCGCCGGTCCAGGTTCGGCTCTGCGGTGTCTGCCGAATTCGTCGAGCGCCACGCGTCGCGGGTATTCCGCACGGGTGCGATCGTGCATGGCTGCTTTGTGGACGGCGAACTGCGCGCAGCAGCCGAGCTTTATCCCATGGGCGACGTTCTGCCTGGAGAGGCGGAAGCCGCCTTCAGCGTGGAGCAGGAATTTCAGAACCACGGCCTCGGCAGCTTGCTGCTGGAGCGCGTGATTCTCAGCGCCCGCAACCGCGGGATCCGGACCTTGTGCATGAACTGCCTCGCCCACAATCGGCGGATGCAGCAGATCGCGCGCAAGTTCGACGCCGAACTGAGCTTCGACACCGACGAAGTGGTCGCCGAGCTCACCGCCCCCTTCCCCACCGCGCTGTCTCTGGCGCAGGAAGCGGCGGCGGATGCCCAGGGCATGGCCGGCGCCGTGCTGCAGGCCCAGCGCATGGCCACCGGTCGCTTGTTCGACTGGCTGATGCCGGAACCCGCCTCGGTTGAACCGGAGCTGGAGCCGAACTGACGAGGACCCGTCTGCCCCGACAGGACGAAAAAGGCGGCGCCCCACAGGGTGCCGCCTTTTTCAATGGGCGACGCTCTTGGACAGGAGGTTGATCACCATCACCCCGGCGACGATCAGGCCAAGGCCGATCAAGGCCGGCAGATCGAGCTTCTGGCCATACCAGAGCCAGGCGATGGCGGTGACCAGCACGATGCCCACCCCGGACCAGATGGCGTAGGCGATACCCACCGGCATGGTCTTCAGCGTCAGCGACAGGCAGAAAAAGGCGGTCGCGTAGCCCACGATCACCAGCACCGACGGGCCGGGCCGGGTGAAGCTCTCCGTGGCCTTGAGGGCAGAGGTGGCAATGACCTCGGCGACGATGGCGATGATCAGGTAAAGATAGCTCATGGGCGCAGGGTTCCGGCACGGCCGGTGCGCCGCTTGCGGAAGAAGAGGCGGTGGCAGGCCACCCTGTCAATGCGGCGCTGACGCTCGCCGCCAGGCTGGAAAAGGGCGATGCGGGGCACGGGCGATAGGCTATGGTCAGGCCCTTGCGCCGCTTCTGATCCTTGCGCCGCCAACCGCCCCCGCTACATCGCCCCGCCAAGATCACTGCCTTCATGCCAAATCATCCCACGCCCGCCTTCACCCCGCCGGATCCCGCGTTCGAGACCAAGGTGCGCGAGAGCTTCGCGCGCCAGCCCTTCATGGCCACCCTCGGCGCCGGGCTCGGCGCGGTGATGCCGGGGCGGGTCGAGGTGGTGTTGCCCTATGGGGAGGGCGTGACCCAGCAGCACGGCTTCTTCCACGGCGGCGCCATCGGCGCCATTGCCGATACGGCGGGGGGATATGCCGCCTTCACCCTGTTTCCGCCCGACTCCACCGTGCTCACGGTGGAATACAAGATCAACATCATGGCCCCGGGCCGGGGCGAGCGGCTGATCGCGGTGGGCGAGGTGACCCGTTCCGGCCGCACCCTCACCATCGTGCGGGTGGATGTCTATGCGCAGGCGGGGGAGGCGCGCACCCATTGCGCCACCGCCACCCAGACCCTCATCTGCCTTCATGGCAAAAGCGATGCGCGCGCAGGCTGATGCGCTTCGCCACGCCGCTCATGCCGGGCCGCCTGATCCGGCGCTACAAGCGCTTCCTCGCCGACGTGGTGCTTGCCGACGGCACCGAGACCACAGTCCATGTGGCCAATTCCGGCGCCATGCTGGGGCTCGGCGCGCCCGGTAGCCGGGTGTGGCTGTCGCGCGCCAGTAATCTCGCCCGCAAGCTGCCGCTGAGCTGGGAGCTGGTGGAAGCCGATTTCGGCGCGGGTCCCGAGCTGGTGGGCGTCAACACCATGCATCCCAACCTGCTGGTGGCCGAGGCCATCGCCGCCGGGGCGGTGCCGGCGCTGGCCGGCTACGGCCGTCTGCGGCGCGAGGTGAAATATGGGCTGTCCAGCCGCATCGACATCCAGCTGGAGGACGAGGCGCGGCCGCTCTGCCTGGTGGAGGTGAAGAACGTGCACCTCATGCGGGCGCCGGGCTATGCCGAATTCCCCGATTGCGTGACGGCCCGCGGCGCCAAGCATCTCGAAGAGCTGGGCGCGGAGGCGGACAAGGGCAACCGCGCCGTCATGGTCTATCTGAGCCAGATCGGCTCGGCCCGCTCCATCGGCCTCGCCCGTGACCTCGACCCCGCCTATGGTCGCGCCTTCGATAAGGCGCGGGACCGCGGCGTGGAGGCCATCGGCCTCGTCTGCCGCATCGATGCCGAGGGTATCGAAGTGGCCGACATCATCCCCATGACGGGGTGAAGGCCCCCTCCCCCCTCGTCATGACGCACCGCGCATGGACAGGCCCGGCGCGGCGCGCCACACATAGAGGAAAGGCGATTCGCACCTTGGGGGGCCTTGAGATGCCGTTCACCCTTCACCTGTCCCGGCGCGGCGCGCTCCGGCTGGGCGCAACCCTCGCCACCGCGCTCGCCGCCGATGCGCTGATGCCGGTCCGGGCCGAGGATGACCCGGACGTCATCGCCATCAAGGGACTGAAGCCCGGCCAATGGGTGTGGTATCCCGAACGCGCGCCGGAGGGCTTCGTCGCCATCGTGGTGAACCTCACGGACCAGCTGTGCTTCGTCTACCGCAACGGCCTGCGCATCGGCGTGGCCACCGTCTCCACCGGCAAGGACGGGCATGAGACGCCCGCCGGCGTCTTCACCATCCTCGGCAAGGACGTGGACCACCATTCGTCCATCTACAACAACGCCTCCATGCCCTACACCGAGCGCCTCACATGGTCCGGGGTGGCGCTGCACGCGGGCGGGCTGCCGGGCTATCCCTCCTCCCACGGCTGCGTGCACCTGCCGCTGGCCTTCTCCAAGCTGGTGTTCGGCGTGACCCACGTGGGCACGCCGGTGATCATCGCCGATGCCCATTCGGCGCCGCAGGACGTGCTCCATCCCGGCCTGCTCATGGGCGAAGGGCTGGAACAACAGCTCGCCGTCTCGGCCACCGGTCAGGGCGCGCCGCCGGAGGATACGGCGCAGGTGGCGGCGGCTGCAGGAGCCGCGGTCCCCATCGCTCCGGCCCCACCGGAGCCCGTCTCCATGGTGGTCAGCGGGGCGGACAAGACCATTACCGTGCTGCGCGGCGCCCAGACCACCGTGAGCGGTGCCGTTACCATCCGCGATCCGGCAACGCCGCTGGGCAATGTGGTCTATGTGCTCCAGCGCCCGGACGGGGGCACGCCGCGCTGGAGCGCCATTTCCTACGAGGGCGGCAACCAGCCGCCGGGCGCGGCGCAGCAGGCTCTGGCGCGCATCACGGTGGACCCCGCCATCAACAAGCAGGTGGCAGCGCTGGTGACGCCGGGCGCGACCCTGTTCGTCACCGATCTTCCGGCCCATCCGGGCACCCGCAACGACGGCGGCTTCGTGGTGATGACCCACAAGGCGGAAAGCTGATGCGCCGCGCCGTCGTCGCCCTGCTCGGCCTGCTGGTCGCGGGCGCGCCGGCACTGGCGCTCGCGCAACAGGTGGCGCCTCCGGCTTCGGTTCCCGGCAAACCGGCGGCGCGGCCCGCAGCAGCAGGCCCGGTCCCCGCCAAGGAGCTGTTCGGACGGGTCGGCAGCCCGGCCCCCCTCGCCGCCCGCTCCATCGGTTTCTATTCCAAGGGCTGCCTCGCGGGCGCGCAGGCGCTGCCGGTGAACGGACCGAGCTGGCAAGTGATGCGCCTGTCGCGCAACCGCAATTTCGGCCATCCCGATCTCGTCGACTTCCTGGAGCGCTTCTCGGCGCAGGTGCCGAAGGTGTCGTCCTGGCAGGGCATCCTGGTGGGCGACATGTCCCAGCCGCGCGGCGGCCCCATGCTCACCGGCCACGCCTCCCACCAGATCGGCCTCGACGCCGACATCTGGCTGACGCCCAGCCCCGGCCGCGAACTCAGCCGCGAGGAGCGCGAGCAGCTCTCCGCCACCATGATGGTGCGTGCCGACCGCCGCGATATCGACCCCGCCAACTGGCGGCCCGACCACTGGAAAATCGTCCGCGCCGCGGCGCTGGACCCGCGCGTGGAGCGCATTTTCGTGAATGCGGCCATCAAGAAGGCCCTGTGCCGCGAGGCGAGCGGCGACCGCTCCTTCCTCGCCAAGGTGCGCCCCTATTGGGGCCACGACTATCACATGCACGTCCGCCTGACCTGTCCTGCGGGCAACCCCGAATGCCGGCCGCAGGAAGCCCCGCCCACCGGCGAGGGCTGCGGATCGGAGCTGGACTGGTGGTTCACCGACGAGGTGCTGCGCCCCAAGCCCGAAAAGGAACCGGCGAAGCCCAGGCCGCCCTTGACCCTTGCCGACCTGCCCGAGGCCTGCGCGGCGGTGCTGGGCGCGCGATAGGCCGCCGTTCCTGCGGGTCCGAGCGCGGCGGATGAGGACCCTCGAAGGCTTGTCGATCCAAGTTCCCAGGGCGCATGATGCTCGGACCGCCCCACTTCGGGTGGATATATAATGAAAAAGGGAGGCGCCCATGAAGCATATGCTCATCCTGGCGGCACTTTTCGCCGGCATCAGCCCGGCGGTGGCCCAGAAATGGGACTTGTCGACCATGACTTGCCAGCAATTCCTCAACAGTGACAAGGCGACGATCTCGATCATCCTGACCTGGCTTGATGCCTACTACAAGGATGATGATGCACCGCCGGTCATCGATACCGACAAGTTCACGCAGAATGCTGAAAGGCTTGGCGCCTATTGCGCTGTGAACCCGCAGATCGGCCTGATCACCGCGGCGGACCACCTGTTCGACGACTGAACGCAAGGCGGACGGACCATTCATCGCGGTTCCGGCACCCACCGGAGCCGGGCGCCACGCGGGCTTACGCGGTGTCCGGCGCGGCACGCCCGCCGGACACCGCGATGACCCGCGCCGGACGGCGGCAACGAAGGAGCAGATCATGACCGATCTCACCGACCTCTTCCCCGGCTTCGCCTCCCACTATGTGGACACCAGGGCCGGCCGCATCTTCCTGCGGCAGGGCGGCACCGGATCACCGTTGCTGCTGCTCCACGGTTTTCCGCAGAGCCATGTCATGTGGCACAAGGTGGCGCCGAAGCTCGCCGAGCAGCACACCCTCATCATCCCCGATTTGCCCGGCTACGGCTGGAGCGCGGCGCCGGAAGGGGGCACCGACCACGCGCCTTATTCCAAGCGCGCCATGGCCGCCGCCATGGTGGAGGTGATGGAGCATCTGGGCTTCGCCCATTTCTCCCTCATGGGCCACGATCGCGGCGCGCGGGCGGGCTACCGGCTCGGCCTCGACCATCCCGGCCGGCTGGACCGCCTGGTGGTGCTCGACATCGTCCCCACCTACGTCATGTGGCACAAGATGGACCGGGCGCGGGCGCTGCAGGTCTATCACTGGTCCATGCTGGCCCAGCCCAAGCCCCTGCCCGAGAAGCTCATCGGCTCGCATCCCTCCTGGTTCCTCGACTGGACCATGGCGAGTTGGACCGCGTCCAAGGACCTTTCCCCCTTCGATCCCCGCGCCATGGCCCAGTACCGCGCCGCCATCTCCTCCCCCGACCGCCTCCACGCCATGTGCGAGGACTACCGGGCCGGCGCCACCATCGACCTCGCCCATGACGAGGCCGACCTTGCCGCGGGGCGCACCCTCTCCTGCCCCACCTTCGCCCTGTGGGGCGCGGCGGGCATCCCCAGCCGGGGCGCCAGCCCGCTGGAAGCCTGGAAGGTCTTCGCGCCCAAGCTGGAGGGCACCGCTGTAGAGGCCGGCCACTTCGTCGCCGAGGAGGCGCCTGGCGCGGTGCTGGCCGCGGTGCTGCCGTTCCTGACGGGAGATTGATACCATCGGCCCACGCGGCACTTGAGACCCCGTTTGAAAACTCAAAAGGGCATGACGGTGGGAAAGCCCCCTGCGGGGGCTACAGGCGCCCATCTGAGCGAGTTTTCAAACGGGCTCTGAGACTCCGGCCGCGGGAACAGGATTTCCTCCTCCGATGGGGTCGCGAATTCTTCCATCCCTCAAACAGTGGATGTGCCGGACAGCCGGCTTTCTATGCTTAACGCCATGACAACACGTCATCGCATGCGTCAGGACACGCCCTGAATGCACAACAGCATGGAGAGAGCCGATGATACCGTCTTTCCTGCCGCTGGCGACGTGCGCCGCGGCCCTCGCCACCCTCGCCACCTTTACGACCACCGAAGCCGAGGCGGCCACGCGCTACGGCGTCGCCTGCATCCACAACAAGACGCAGCACACGATCAACTTCGACATCAGGCTCGGAAAAGACGGAAGCTGGAGAAGCTACCGCCTCCAGCCCGGCTGGAACCGCAGCTTCTCGCATCAATACGACAAGCAGAATGAAAACCAGTCTCCCCCGATCTACATCCGGTTCGATTCCGATCTGCGCGGCAAGACCTTCTGGACCGAATACAAGCTGGAGCGTCGGGCGGCGTCCGGCGAAACATGCGGGGAAGGCAAGCCCTACAACTTCAGATATGAGCGGGACAATCAGAACTTCATCGACCTGAAGGCGTCCAGCTGAACGCCCGGCCGCTCCGGAGCAACGGCTACCGCCGATCCTGGAAGAACGCCTTGAGCACCTCGGCGGCCTGCCGCTCGGCGATGCCGCCGTAGACTTCCGGCGTGTGGTGGCAGGTGGGCTGGGAGAAAAAGCGCGGCCCGTGCTCCACGCCGCCGCCCTTGGGATCGGACGCGCCGTAATAAAGTCGGCGGATGCGCGCAAAGGACAGGGCTGCCGCGCACATGGCGCAGGGCTCCAGCGTCACATAGAGATCGCAGTTCAAAAGCCGCTCGGATTTCAGCCGGGCGCCGGCGGTGCGCAGCACCAGAACCTCGGCGTGGGCGGTGGGATCATTGAGTTCCCGCGTGCGGTTGCCGTCGCGGGCGATCACCTCGGCGCCGCGCACCAGCACGGCCCCCACCGGCACCTCGCCGCGCTCTGCCGCGGCCCGCGCCTCGTTCAGCGCCATTTGCATATAGGTTCCGGACATGTGCCCCTGCCATCGCCGCGCTCGCCGCGCCGCCTCGCCTGTGCTAGAGCGTTTTTCCGTTTCGCTGAAACGGGAAAACGCTCCGGATCGATGAGTTGACGCGTTTTCTTCACGCGAACCGGCATCCACTTCGCTCGAAAACGCTTTAGATGCCCCTCATGCCCCGCACATCACCGCCCCGCAAGGACAAGAACCGCGTTCCGCGCGTCAAGCGCGAACTCGCCCCCGCCGCGCCCAAGGAGGCCGAGCGGATCGCCAAGGTCGTCGCCCGCGCCGGCCTCGGCTCGCGCCGCGAGATCGAGGAATGGATCGAGGCCGGCCGCGTGGCGGTCAACGGCACGGTGCTGACCACCCCCGCCGTCACCGTCACCGCCGAGGACGCCATCACCGTCGATGGCGCCCCCCTGCCCGAGCGCGAACGCACCCGCCTCTTCATTTACCACAAGCCCAAGGGCGTGGTGACCACCAATCGCGACCCCGAGGGCCGCACCACCCTGTTCGAAATTCTCCCCCAGGGCCTGCCGCGCCTCGTGAGCGTGGGCCGGCTCGACCTGAATTCCGAAGGCCTGCTGCTGCTCACCAACGACGGCGGCCTTGCCCGCGTGCTGGAGCTGCCGGAGACCGGCTGGCTGCGCCGCTACCGGGTGCGCGCCAATGGCGAGGTCAACCAGGCCCAGCTCGACAGCCTGCTCAAGGGCATCACCGTGGACGGGGTGGAGTATGGCCCCATCGAGGCGGAGCTTGACCGGGTGCAGGGCGCCAATGCCTGGATCACCGTGTCCCTGCGCGAGGGCAAGAACCGTGAAATCCGCAACGTCTTCGGCGCCCTGGGCTTGCAGGTGAACCGCCTGATCCGCGTCTCCTACGGCCCGTTCCAGCTGGGCGATGTCCCGGAAGGCGGCATCGAGGAGGTGCGCACCCGCGTGCTCCGCGACCAGATCGGCGCCGACCTCGCCGCCGCCGCAGGGGCGGATTTCACCGGCCTGCTGGTGGAGCGCGAGGTGGAAGAGGTCCCGCCCCGCGTGGCGCTGCGCCCCGCCGGCAAGCGCCAGGCGGCGGCGGAAACCGGCGGTACCCTGAAGGGTCCGGCGCGCCGTTCTTCGCGCCAGGACGAGGATTTCGACGCACCGGTGGAGGATGTCATTCGCCCCACCGGTCCCCGCACGCGCCGGCGCATGAGCGATGAAAATGCCGTGGAGAGCCGTGGCTCGGTGGCCGACCGCAAGGGCCGCACGGTGAAGGTGGAGCGTGTGGTGGCGCCGAAATCGGACGCCCCGGCGCGCGGCGCCCGGACCGGCGCCCGCAGCGGCGACAGGGACGCAGCCGGCGCCCGCCCGTTCCGCCGTGGCCCCGCCGAGGGCAAGGAGCGCTTTTCCGAGCGCGGCCCGGCCCGCCCCGGTTTCCGCGACGATGCCCGCGGCCCCCGCCGCGAGCGCGACGAGCGCGAGGATTTCCGCCGCCGTCCCACCCGGGAGGGAGAGGATCGTCCCCGCCGCCCGCGGCCGGAGAGCGCGGATGGCCCGCCCCGGCGCAGCCGCGACGAGCGCCCGCAGCAGGGCGAGCGGCCGTTCCGCGCCCGCAGCGAACGGCCGGAAGGCCGCACCGGCGAGCAGGACGGCCGGCCCGCCCGCAGCGGCAGCCGCCCCTATGGCGACAAGCCGGCGGGGCGGCCCCGTCCTTATGGTGACAAGCCAGCCGGAGGCGCTGGCCGCGCTTACGGTGATCGGTCATCCGAGGGCGCGGGCCGTGCTTATGGCGACAAGCCGGCGGGCCGCGCCCGTCCCTCCGGTGACAGGCCGACCGGCGGTGCTGGACGCTCCTACGGCGAGCGCTCATCCGAGGGCACTGGCCGTGCCTATGGCGACAAGCCGGCGGGCCGCGCCCGTCCCTCCGGTGACAGGCCGACCGGCGGTGCTGGACGCTCCTACGGCGAACGCTCGTCCGAGGGCGCCGGCCGTGCCTATGGCGACAAGCCGGCGGGGCGCGCCCGTCCCTCCGGTGACCGGCCAACCGGCGGTGCGGGTCGCTCCTACGGCGAACGCTCGTCCGAGGGTACAGGCCGTTCCTATGGCGACAAGCCGGCGGGGCGCACCCGTCCCTCCGGTGACAGGCCGACCGGCGGTGCTGGCCGCTCCTACGGCGAACGCTCGTCCGAAGGCGCCGGCCGTACCTATGGCGACAAGCCGGCGGGGCGTGCCCGTCCCTCCGGTGACAGGCCGACCGGCGGTGCTGGGCGCTCCTATGGCGAGCGCTCCTCCGAGGGCGCGGGCCGTGCTTATGGCGACAAGCCGGCCGGCGCACGCAGCGGCGGGTTCGGCGGCAAGCCGGGGGGCAAGCCAGGCGCCGGTCGTGGCGGCTTCGGTGCCAAGCCGGGCGGGAAGCCGGGCGGCCGACCGAGTGGTGGCAGCAAGGCTGGCGGCAGCAAGCCTTCAGGTCCGCGCGGCAAGCGCTGATCGGCGAGCCAAACAGCCATGCGTATCGTCGGCGGCAGACTGAAGGGGCGGGCGCTGAAGGGGCCCTCCTCCGGCGCCACCCGGCCCACCTCGGACCGGCTGCGCGAGAGCCTCTTCAATGTGCTCGCCCACGCCTATGGCAATCCGTGCGACGGCGCGCGGGTGCTGGACCTGTTCGCCGGCACGGGGGCGCTCGGCATCGAGGCGCTCTCGCGCGGCGCACGCTTTGCCTTGTTCGTCGAGGATGCGACGGAGGCGCGCGGCCTCATCCGCGACAATGTGGAGGCGCTGGGCCTCACCGGCGTCACCAAGGTGTTCCGCCGGGACGCCACCCGCCTCGGCGACATGGGGCCGGGCGAGGCCCACGGCCTCGTCTTCTGCGATCCGCCCTATGGCAAGGGCTTGGCCGAGCAGGCGCTGGCGAGCGCGATTGCAGGCGGATGGCTCGCGCCCGACGCACTGGTGGTGGTGGAGGAGCGCACCAGCCTCTTCACCCTGCCCGAGGGCTTCCGCGAGATCGAGCGCCGCGCCTATGACGAGAGCGAGCTGATCTTCCTGGAACGGGCCTGAAGCCCACCTCGTGGCCGAAGCTCGGGTCTTCGACCGGTGCCGCGCTGGATTGACCGAAGGGCGGTCAATCGAGCCGATTGCCGCGCGAAATCACCGCTCGGCGCGGACGATCACATCCATCAGTTCCTTGACCTTCTGCCGCTGGTCCTCCGCATCGCCGGAGCGGATGGCATGTTCCACGCAATGGGCCACATGATCGCGCAACACCTCCTCCTCCACCCGCTTCAGGGCGGCGCGAACGGCGGACACCTGGGTGATCAGGTCGATGCAGTAGCGGTCCTCCTCCACCATGCGGGAGAGGCCGCGCACCTGGCCCTCGATGCGGCTCAGGCGCTTCAGGACTTGTTCTTTCGTCGGGCTGCGCATGGCTTGTCATATACCCCCTCAGGGTATATTTAACAAGGCAAGATACCCCCAGGGGGTTATGACAGCACCCTGAACATGCGCCAGAGCAAGGCCCCCTCGCGGAAAATGGCCTTCATCTGGCCCCGACACTTCCGGAGCCGCCGCCCATGGCAGATCATGATTCCCACCACGCGGACGGCGCCCACGACGGCGGTCCCGACTGCTGCGGCGGCAAGGCCCCTCCGCCCCTGGATCTCAATGCCCCGCCCAACTCCGCCCCGAAGGCCGCCGCGCTGCCGGAGACGGTGAAGGACCCGGTCTGCGGCATGGACGTGAAGACGGACCCGGAGGCCGCAAAGCCCACCTCGGTCTACAAGGACCAGACCTTTTTCTTCTGCTGCAACGGCTGCAGGACCAAGTTCGAGGCCGAGCCGGAGAAGTACCTCGCCCCGGTGAAGGACCCGGTCTGCGGCATGAGCGTGGAGCCCGGCCGCGCCAAATATTCGGCGCGCCACGACAAGAAGCCCTATTTCTTCTGCTCCTCGTCCTGCGAGACCAAGTTCAAGGCCGATCCCGGCCGCTATGTGGAAGGGGGGGCCAAGGGATTGTCCTCCGCTCCGCCGCCGGAGAAGGTGCCGGAAGGCACCATCTACACCTGCCCCATGGATCCGGAGATCCGCCAGATCGGCCCCGGCATCTGCCCCATCTGCGGCATGGCGCTGGAGCCGGAGATCGTGACCCTCGACGAGGGGCCGAACGCAGAGCTTGCCGACATGACGCGGCGGTTCTGGGTCGGCCTTGCGCTGACCCTTCCCGTCTTCGTGCTGGAGATGGGCCAGCACCTGCTCGGCCTGCACCTTTTGCCGCAGCAGACCTCTAATTACGTGCAGTTCGCTCTGGCGACGCCGGTGGTGCTGTGGGTGGGCAAGCCCTTCTTCGAGCGCGGCTGGCTCTCGCTCAAGTCGCGCCATTTCAACATGTTCACCCTCATCGCGCTGGGCACCGGGGTGGCCTATCTCTATTCGCTGGTGGGCACCTTCGCCCCCGGCCTGTTCCCGCACGATTTCCACGCCCATGAAGGCGGCGTGCCGGTCTATTTCGAGGCCGCCGCCGTCATCACCGTGCTGGTGGCGCTGGGCCAGGTGCTGGAGTTGCGCGCCCGCGAGCGCACCTCCGGTGCCATCAAGGCGCTGCTGTCGCTGGCGCCCAAGACCGCCCTGCGCGTGAAAACCGACGGCACCGACGAAGAGATCGACCTCGGCCTCGTCGCCCCGGGCGACGTGCTGCGGGTGCGCCCCGGCGAGAAAGTGCCGGTGGACGGCGTCGTCGCCGAAGGCCGCGCCGTGCTCGACGAAAGCCTCGTCACCGGCGAGAGCCTGCCCGTGAGCAAGGAAGCCGGCGAGAAGGTCATCGGCGGCACGCTCAATTCCTCAGGCGCCTTCACCCTGCGCGCCGAAAAGGTGGGCCGCGACACGCTGCTCGCCCAGATCGTGCAGATGGTGGCGCAGGCCCAGCGCTCCCGCGCGCCCATCCAGCGGCTGGCGGACCAGGTGTCCGGCTGGTTCGTCCCCCTCGTCCTTGCGGCGGCGCTGGTGGCCTTCGCGGTGTGGATGATGGTGGGACCCGAGCCGCGCCTGACCTTCGCGCTGATGGCGGCGGTCTCCGTGCTCATCATCGCCTGCCCGTGCGCCCTGGGCCTTGCCACACCCATGTCGGTGATGGTGGGGGTCGGCCGCGGCGCCCAGCTCGGCGTGCTGGTGAAGAATGCCGAGGCGCTGGAGCGCATGGAGAAGGTGGACGTGGTGGTGGTGGACAAGACCGGCACCCTCACCCTCGGCAAGCCCAAGGTGGTGGCGGTCGTCTCCCTGCGCGACATCGATGAGGTGGAACTGCTGCGCCTCGCCGCCAGCCTTGAGCGCGCGAGCGAGCATCCCCTCGCCGCCGCCATGGTGCAGGAGGCGAAGGCGCGCGCACTCAAGCTGTCCGAGCCTTCCGGCGTGGAGAGTCCCGCCGGCAAGGGCATCACCGGCACCGTGGACGGCCGCCTCGTGGCGGTGGGCCATGCCGCCTTCATGAACGAGACCGGCGTCGCCACCGACCACCACACCGCCGCCGCCGAGGCCTATCGCCGCGAGGGCGCCACCGCCGTGTTCGTGGCCGTGGACGGCAAGGCGGCCGGCCTCATCGCCATCGCCGATCCGGTGAAGGACACCACCGAGGCGGCCCTGAAGGCGCTCACCCGCGACGGCGTGCGCGTGGTCATGCTCACCGGCGACAATCGCACCACCGCGCTCGCCGTGGCCAAGCGCCTCGGCATCACCGAGGTGGAGGCGGAAGTGCTGCCCGACCACAAGGCCGACGTGGTCCAGCGCCTGCGCGCCGAGGGCCATGTGGTGGCCATGGCCGGCGACGGCGTGAACGACGCCCCAGCCCTTGCGGTGGCGGACGTGGGCATCGCCATGGGCACGGGCACGGACATCGCCATGGAAAGCGCCGGCATCACCCTGTTGAAGGGCGATCTCTCCGGCATCGCCCATGCGCGCGGCCTGTCGCGGGCGACCATGGCCAATATCCGCCGCAACCTGCTGTTCGCCTTCCTCTACAATGCGGCCGGCGTGCCCATCGCCGCGGGCGTGCTCTATCCCTCGATCGGCCTCCTGCTTTCGCCCATGGTGGCGGCGGCGGCCATGGCGCTCTCCTCGGTGAGCGTCATCACCAACGCTTTGCTGCTGCGCGGCTGGCGCCCACGCTGAAGGCAACGAGCGGGCCCGGCGCTCCGGGCCCGAACGGCTTGAGCGATCCCGGGCGGCAAGTGGGCCTTCCCTTTACACCCGCGCCCCGCCCGCCGATCATGGCGCGGGATCACACATGGCTGGCATGTCCGTCCAGATTGCACAGGCGCGTGGCGCACTCCGGGCCTTCGGCTCGGGGTTGCTGGGCCTTGCCCTGCCACCCACCTGCATTGCCTGCGGCGGCATCACCGGCATGGCCGGCGGCCTGTGCGGCCCCTGCTGGGGCAGGCTCGCCTTCATCAGCCGGCCGTTCTGCGAGCGCACCGGCGCGCCGTTCGCCCATGATCCCGGCGGGGCGCGCATCTCGGCGCAGGCGCTGGACGATCCCCCCGCCTTCGACCGCGCCCGCGCCGCCGTGACCTTCAACGACGTCGCCCGCGACCTCGTCCACAAGCTGAAATACGCCGACCGGCTGGACGTCGCCGCCCCCCTCGCCCGGCTGATGGCCCAGGCTGGCGCAGATGTGATCGCTTCCGCCGACCTCATCGTGCCGGTGCCGCTGCATCCGTTCCGCCTGTGGCGCCGCCGCTTCAACCAGGCGGCGCTCCTCGGCCGGCATCTGGCGGCGACCACCTCCATTCCCCAGCGCACCGACGTCCTCGCCCGCCGCCGCTCCACGCCCTCCCAGACCGCGCTGGGCCGGGCCGAACGCCGCGCCAATGTGGCGGGCGCCTTCGTCGCATGCGGCATTGCAGCATCGCATCTCGACGGCCGGCGCGTGTTGCTGGTGGACGACGTCTTCACCACCGGCGCCACACTGGACGCCTGCGCGCGCGTCCTGCGCCGCGCCGGCGCCTCAGGCGTGGATGCCCTGACATTTGCGCGGGTTGTCGATTTCACCTGAAAACCTTAACTATGCTACGACGCTTTCGTGACGGTGCCCCGCCGTCGCTCAACCGATTTGTGACAGCATGAAACCGATCGAAATCTACACCAAGAGCTGGTGCCCCTATTGCCATTCCGCCAAGGAATTGCTGCGCCGCAAAGGCTTGACCTTCACCGAGATCGACGTGACCACCGACAGGGACGGCCAGGACGAGATGACCCGCCGCGCCGGCGGCCGCACCAGCGTGCCGCAGATCTTCATCGGCGAGACCCATGTGGGCGGCTGCGACGACCTCTATGCCCTTGAGGACGCCGGTCGGCTGGACCAGCTGGCCGTCTGAGCTTTTCTTCCGTGGTACGCGGACCCGTGCAAGACTAGAGGGATGCCCCATCTGTCTGGGGATACGCCGGCATCAGGCGCACGCGACGTGCGTATGACGGATCAGGGCGGGTTCAGCATCCAGGAAAGAGCGGGCCTCATGACCTCGGCCGACACATCCGACACCCTCCGCATCGCGCTGGTGCAGCTGCGCAGCGGCCGGGATCCGGCAGCCAATCTCGACGCCGTCTCCGCCTTGGTGCGCGAGGCCGCACGGGACGGGGCGCGCTACGTGCAGACGCCCGAGATCACCAACATCATGGAGCTGGACCGCGAGGTCCTGTTCGAAAAGCTCCGGGAGGAGGCGGCCGACGCAACCCTCGGCGCCCTGCGCCAGCTGGCGCAGGAGTTGGGCATCTTCCTCCACATCGGCTCGCTGGCCCTCAAGGTGTCCGAGAAGAAGGCAGTCAACCGCGCCTTCATGATCGGGCCGGACGGCGAGATCATCGCCCGCTACGATAAGATCCACATGTTCGACGTGGATCTGGGCAATGGCGAGAGCTACCGCGAATCCTCCGCCTATCGCCCCGGCGAGCGGGCGATCCTGGCCAATGTGGGCGCGTTCCGCTTCGGCCTCACCATCTGTTACGACCTGCGCTTCCCCTCCCTCTACCGGGCCCTGGCCGAGGGGGGCGCTAAGGTGCTGACCGTGCCTTCCGCCTTCACCCGCCCCACCGGCGAGGCCCACTGGCACGTGCTGCTGCGGGCCCGGGCCATCGAGAACGGCGCCTATGTGCTCGCCGCCGCACAGGGCGGCAAGCACGAGAACGGGCGGGAGACCTTCGGCCATTCCCTGGTGGTGGACCCCTGGGGCCGGGTCATCGCCGAAGGTGGCACCGACCCCGGCGTGATCTTCGCCGAGATCGACCTGAAGGAAGTCGCCGCCGCCCGCGCGCGCATCCCCTCCCTCTCCAACGGCCGCCGGTTTGAAATCTCCGAGCCCGGCCAGACCATCGGGCACCTCAGCGTGGTGCGGGCCTCGTCATGATCCGCTACACCCTCAATTGCGCCGTAGGCCACCAGTTCGAGAGCTGGTTTCCCTCCTCCGCGAGCTTTGACGCCCAGCAGTCGCGCGGGCTTGTCACCTGCCCCGCCTGCGGCTCGGCGCAGGTCGAGAAGGCAGTGATGGCCCCCTCCGTCGCGCGCACCGACCGCGCGCCCGCTCCGGCGGTGGAGGACGCCGCACCGGCGGTCGGCGCCCCGGCCGCCACGCCCGCGCCTGCACCTGCAGAAGCTCCGGTGCCGGTGATGAGCCGCCCCGACAGCGAACTGCGCGCCCTGCTGCGCGAGTTGCGGGAGCAGATCGTCAAGACGTCCGACTATGTGGGCGACGACTTCGCCGATCTCGCCCGCAAGATGCACGAGGGCGAGATCGAGCACCGCTCCATCTATGGCGAAGCGACGGTGGAGGAGGTCAAGGCCCTGCGCGAGGACGACGTGGAGGTGCTGCCCCTGCCCGTGCTGCCGGAAGACCGCAACTAAGGCGCGTCCTCGTCCAGCGCGCGTGGGTCTTTATCCTTCCCGCTCCGCCACCATGAAATAATTCACCGACAAATCCCCGGTCAGCCGGAAGTCGCCGGAGAGCGGCTCGTAGGCAAGACCCGCCTTTTCCCGCGCGACGAAGCCGGCGGCGGCAAGGGTCGCCTCCAGCTCTTCGGGGGTGATGAACTTCTCCCAGCGATGGGTGCCGGGGGGCAGCCAGCGCAGCACATATTCGGCCCCCACGATGGCGAGGGCAAAACTCTTGGCGGTGCGGTTGAGGGTGGAGAGCACCAGCACGCCGCCGTCCGCCACCAGGCTGGCGGCGGTGCGCACGAACAGGCTCACGTCCGCCACATGCTCCACCACCTCCAGCGCCACCACCACGTCGAAGCGGGCGCCGCGGGATGCCAGTTCCTCGGCCGTGACTGCCTCATAGTCGATGGCGAGGCCGGAGGCGGCCGCATGGGCGCGGGCGATCGCCACATTGCCGGGGGCAGGATCGATGCCGCGCACCTGCCCGCCCATGCGCGCCAGCGGCTCGCTGAGCAGGCCGCCGCCGCAGCCGATGTCGAGGATGGTCAGGCCCTTCAGCGGGCGCAGCGCGCGGGTATCGCGGCCGAAATGGCGCACCAGCACATCGCGCAGGAAGCCGAGCCGCGCCGGGTTCATGGCGTGGAGGGGCGCCATCTTGCCTTTCTCGTCCCACCATTGCGCGCCCAGCGCATCGAAGCGGGCGACCTCGGCCGGATCGACGGTGGCGTTCATCTGCGACATGGGGGGGCTCCTCGGCTAACGCCGTTTCGCCCCCAGCATTAGGCCGGAGGCGTGGAGGGAGCAAGGCGGCGAAGGCAGCAGCGCCGACCCGGCTCAGCCCCGCACCAGGCCGACGATGTCCTTCACCTCGGCCATGGTCTGGTCGGCGATGACGCGGGCACGGTCGGCGCCGTCGATGAGGATGGCGTCGATGGCGGCGGGCTCCGCCATCAGCCGCTGCATCTCGGCACCGATGGGACCGAGCTTCTCCACCGCCAGATCCACCAGCGCCGCCTTGAAGGCGGAGAACTGGGCGGCGCCGTAATCGGCCAGCACCTCGGCCTTGGTGCGGTCGGAGAGCGCGGCGAAGATACCCACGAGATTGTCCGCCTCGGGGCGGGTCTTGAGCCCCTCTTCCTCGGTGGGCAGGGGCTCGGGATCGGTCTTCGCCTTGCGCACCTTGCCGGCGATGGTGTCGCGGTCGTCGGTCAGATTGATGCGGGAGAAATCGGAGGGGTCCGACTTGGACATCTTCTTGGCCCCGTCCCGCAGGCTCATCACCCGCGTGGCAGGTCCGGCGATGAGCGGCTCGGTGAGCGGGAAATAGCCATCCGCGTGGCCGTGCGCGGCGATGGAGGGGGCGAAATCCGTGTTGAATTTCTGCGCGATGTCGCGCGTGAGCTCCAGATGCTGCTTCTGGTCCTCGCCCACCGGCACATGGGTGGCGCGATAGAGCAGGATGTCGGCCGCCATCAAGTCCGGATAGGCGAACAGGCCCACCGAGACGTTCTCGCGATCCTTGCCCGCCTTCTCCTTGAACTGGGTCATGCGGTTGAGCCAGCCCATGCGGGCGACGCAGTTGAAGATCCAGGCGAGTTCCGCGTGGCCCGACACCTGGCTCTGGTTGAACACGATGTGCGCCTTGGGGTCGATGCCGCAGGCGATGAAGGCGGCGGTGACCTCGCGGATGTGGCGCTTCAGCTCCACCGGGTCCTGCCAGACGGTGATGGCGTGGAGATCCACCACGCAATAGATGCACTCGTGGCTCTCCTGCAGCGCCACGAAGCGCTTGATGGCGCCGAGATAATTGCCGAGGTGCAGATTGCCCGTGGGCTGCACGCCGGAAAACACGCGATCCGCGACCGCCGCCATGGCGACCTCCAAAAGAGCGGCGCACCGCTCGTAAAAGCCTTGCGGCGGCAAGGCACGGCGGGGACCTTGGGACGGCGGGAACCTCGGCGCGGCCGCGGCATTTTCCCGGCGCAGCTTTGGCCTTCCCAACCCGCATGGATGAACCCCGGCGGGCCGGCAACGCGACCATGTGCGGGGAGACGATGGGCCGCGTCATGCCATCTGGTGCCGCGCCGCGCAAGGGGCGCGGGAGCGGGGGTGCCTCAGACCCGCGCCAACTTCGGCAGCAATGCCTTGAGCAGCCATGCCGCGCCGCCATAGACCACGCCGCCGCTGCCCACCAGCCCGCCGAGCCGCACGGCGGCCGCGCTCTGGCCCTCCGGTGCCGGCCACAGCGCCGCGAGTACGGCGACGCATCCGCCCATGAGCAGGCTCGCTGCCACAAGCCCCAGGCCCCAGAGCAGGACCGCACGGGAGAAGGCGAGCGCCCCCGCGCGCAACAGCAGCCCGCCCAGGACCAGGATGGAGGCAAAAGCCGATAGTGCCGCCGCGGCCGCCGCGGCCTGCGGGCCAGCGACCAGCCCCAGGGCGAAGGCCGAAAGCAGGCAGACGGCGAGGGAGCCGAGGGCGACGCGCTCGGCCATCTTCACCTGGCCGCAGGTGGAGGCGGTGGCGGACAGGATGCGCTCCAGCCCCTGCGCCGGCAGCGACAAGGCGAGCACGGTCAGAAGCGCGGCTGTAAGGCGAGCATCCTCGGCATCGAAGCTGCCGCGCTGGAACAGGGTGACGACGATGGGGTCGGCCAGGACGGCCAGCCCCGTGGCCGCCGGCAAGGCGAAGGCGAGGGCGGCCAGCATGGCGCGGCCCGAAGCCTCCGGGGCGTCGCCGGCCTGGCCCGAGAGCGCGCTCTTGCGCAGCAGGGCCGGCACCAGCACGGCACCCGCGCTCGCGCCCACGAGGCCGAGGGGCAGGTCCATGAGCCGCTGAGCATAGTTCAGCGCCGCCACCGCGCCGGGGCTCGCCGAGACGGCGGCGGCGATGATGATGAGGCGGAACTGGCTCAGCCCCGCGAACAGGAGCGCCGGCGCGGCGGCGCGGATGACGCCCAGCGCCCTGCGCCACGGCCAGCCGCCCGTCGCGCGCCCGGGCGCCGCCGGGCAGCCCCGCGCGGCAACCATCATGAGGCAAAGCTGGGCGATGCCCGCGACCACGGTGGCGGCAGCGATGGCCACGGCGGCGGTGTCGCTCTCCATCAGCCCGCGCAGGAGCAGGACCGCGATGACGGCGAGCACGGTGAGGTTCGCCACAACCGGTGCCAGGGCCGGCAGCAGCACCCGATAGGCGCCGTTGGCGACGCCCCCATAAATGGCGGCGAGCCCGGCGAACGGCAGGTAGAGCACCGCCACCCGCCCGCACAGCACTGCCACGTCGGCCCGCGCGCCGCCCGGCTCGAAACCCGGCGCCAAAAGGCGGATGACCTGCGGCATGAACAGGGCGGCGAGAAGCGCAAACGCGAGGAGCCCGCCGAACAGCAGCGCCAGCGTCGCCCCTGCGAGCCGGCGGGGGGCGCCCTCCCCCTCGCCCTCAGCATGGGCGAGGGCCGGAATGAAGGCGAGGTTGAAGGCGCCTTCCGAGAGCAGCCGCCGCGCCAGCAGCGGCACGGCGAGCGCCGCCACCAGCCCATCGGCGGCGGGCCCGGCGCCGAGCACCGCGGCGGTGGCCGCATCCCGCACGAAGCCGAGGACGCGGGAGGAGAGCGTCGCCGCCGAGACGATGGAGGTGCGGGCGAGGAGGGACATGGCGCGGTTCTGCCCCGCCCCGCTTGTGCTGTCGATGGCCATCCGGTGTCGCGGGGAATGCTGGGTTGAAGGGCGGAGGTCGCCTCGTTGTCCTGATGCTCCCGCACCCCGACCCTCTCCCGCGGGGGGAGAGGGAGCACCGGCGCCATCGACCACCACGGCCGATGGCGCATCCGCGATTGCTTCGGCCAAGCACGCGCGGCGTTTGAGCCTAGAGCATTTCCCCGTTTCACTGAATCGGGGAAACGCTCTGGGCTATTGAGTTTACGCGTTTTCCTTACGCGAACCGGTATCCACTTCGCTCGAAAACGCTCTAGGTCATTGAGTTTACGCGTTTTCTTTACGCGAACCGGTATCCACTTCGCTCGAAAACGCTCTAATCCACTTGGCATCGGTCGAAGACCGCGCCGGATGGCATAAAAGCACTGGAGGGCTTCCCGATTCAGCGCCCCCTTCCGCGTCCTTCCATCGATGGCCCATGCGGCGCCTTCCATCCACGCCGCCGGCTCAAAAGAAAACGCCCGCTTGCGCGGGCGTTTTCGTCGTTTTGGAGCCAGTCCGTCCGGTCAGGCCTGGGGCTGAGGCTCGATGGAGCCGCCGGCGCCGCCGGGACGCGGGCGCTTGGTGGTGGGAATGGCCGAGCCGCGCGGATTGGAGGGCTCGATCACGCTTTCCCGGTTCGGCGTCTTGCCGTCCAGAAGGTCGATGATCTCGTCGCCCGACAGCGTCTCGTATTCCAACAGGCCGCGCGCCAGGGTCTCGAGGTCCTGCTGGTGCTCGGTCAGGATGCGCTTGGCCTCCTGATGGCCCTCGTCCACAAGGCGGCGCACCTCGCGATCGATGGTCTGGGCGGTGGCCTCGGACACGTTCTGCTGGCGCGACACCGACATGCCGAGGAACACCTCGTCCTGGTTGTCGCCATAGGCCACGGCACCGAGATCCGCCGAGAAGCCCCAGCGCGTCACCATCATCTTGGCGAGGCGGGTGGCCTGCTCGATGTCGGAGGCGGCGCCGGAGGTCACCTTGTCGTGGCCGAAGATCAGCTCTTCCGCCACGCGCCCGCCCATCATGATGGCAAGGCGCGAGGTCATCTGCTCGTAGGACATGGAGAGCTTGTCGCGCTCGGGCAGTTGCATGACCATGCCCAGCGCACGGCCGCGGGGGATGATGGTGGCCTTGTGCACCGGATCGGTGGCCGGCACGTTCAGGGCCACGATGGCATGGCCGCCCTCGTGATAGGCGGTCAACATCTTCTCTTCCTCGGTCATGACGAGGGAGCGGCGTTCCGCGCCCATCATCACCTTGTCCTTGGAATCCTCGAACTCGGCCATGGTGACCATGCGCTTGTTGCGCCGGGCCGCCATCAGCGCCGCCTCGTTGCAGAGGTTGGCGAGGTCCGCGCCGGAGAAGCCGGGGGTGCCGCGGGCGATGGTCTTGAGGTTCACGTCCGGGGCGACCGGGATCTTGCGGGCGTGCACCTTCAGGATCTGCTCGCGGCCCACCACGTCCGGGTTCGGCACGATGACCTGGCGGTCGAAGCGGCCGGGACGCAGCAGCGCGGGGTCGAGCACGTCGGGACGGTTGGTGGCGGCGATGAGGATGATACCCTCGTTCGCCTCGAAGCCATCCATCTCCACCAGCAGCTGGTTGAGGGTCTGCTCGCGCTCGTCATTGCCGCCGCCGAGACCGGCGCCACGGTGGCGACCCACCGCATCGATCTCGTCGATGAAGATGATGCAGGGCGCGTTCTTCTTGGCCTGCTCGAACATGTCGCGCACGCGGCTGGCGCCGACGCCCACGAACATCTCCACGAAGTCCGAGCCGGAGATGGTGAAGAACGGCACGTTGGCCTCGCCGGCGATGGCGCGCGCCAGCAGCGTCTTGCCGGTGCCGGGGGGGCCGACCAGCAACACGCCGCGGGGGATGCGACCGCCGAGGCGCTGGAACTTCTGCGGGTCACGCAGGAAGTCCACGATCTCGGTGAGGTCGCTCTTGGCTTCGTCGATGCCGGCCACGTCATCGAAGGTGACGCGGCCGTGCGCCTCGGTGAGCAGCTTGGCGCGGCTCTTGCCGAAGCCCATGGCCTTGCCGCCCGCACCCTGCATCTGGCGCGACAGGAAGATCCACACGCCGATCAGGGCCAGGAACGGCAGCCAGGAAACGAGCAGGCTCACGAACCACGGCACGTTGTCCGACGGCGCGCGCGCGGTGATCTGCACGCCCTTGCCGTACAGGCGCTGGATCAGCGACGGATCGTTGGGCGCATAGGTCTGGAAGCTGCCGGACCGGTCGGAATAGGTGCCGGTGATGTTCGGCCCCTCGATCACGACTTCGCGCACCTTGCCGGCGTCAACGTCGCTGAGGAGCTGCGAAAAGGAGATCTCGTTCGCGTTCGTGCGCTGCCCCGGGCTGTTGAACAGCGAGAACAGGGCGAGAAGCAGGAGGACGATGATCACCCAAAGGGCGAAATTGCGTAGATTGGCGTTCATAGAACCCTCATGGGGACAGACAGGGCCAGCCCGTTTTGACGCCTTACCATACGGAAGGAATGCTTCCGCACTGGACCGACGTCAGTGGGGCCTCCCGCACCGTCCGATGCCTAATCTAGGAGCGAGGCCCCTTTTTGCCAAGGACGACAGGCCCATCCCCTGGTGAATTCGGTGCGATTGGGCTGGTTTTACGCCGTGGCGGCGCAGTCACGACCTGCAGCGCCGCCCCGCGCAGGCTCACCAGGGCGCCCGCGAGGGTGCGGCGAAAAGGAGCAGAGGGCGCCTGCCCGGCGGCTTTCAGGGCTTCGAACAGGGCTTCGAGCTTGGCCAGTTCCACCGGACCCTCGGTCCCCGCCCTGTGGATCGCACGTCCGAGCAGGCGCAGGGCGATCTCATCCGGCAGGGCCTGGAAGACATCAAGGCTGATGGTATCTGGAAACTCCTCCACGCCGGGAAGGCGGAGGGCGGCCTCGGCCGCATCGGTGGCGGCCTCCAGTGCCTGGTCGGCCCGCGCGACCCGGCGGGCCAGCACGGCGAGACGGCGGGCGTCGAGCCCCTCCCCCGCGAGGACCTGCGCCATGGTACGCAGGCGCGGGCGAGCGTAGCGGAGGTCGCCATTGCTGGGATCGCTCACAAACCCAAGGCCGGCGGCCTCAAGGGTCGCCACCAGCCGCCCCTTGGGCAAGTCGAGGAACGGGCGCAGCAGCGCGAGGCCAAGGCGCGCCGCATCGCTCCGCATGCCGGACAGGCCGGACAGGCCGGAGCCGCGGGCGAGGCGGAACAGCACGGTCTCCGCCTGATCGTCGCGGGTATGGGCAAGCGCGAGGGCGGTGGCCCCGGCCTGCCGCGCAGCCTCGGCCAGCAGGCCGTAGCGCGCCTCCCGCGCCGCCTCCTGGATGCCGTGGGCAGGCTTGGCGCCCTGCCAGACGAGAATGCGGTGGGGCACGCCCAGCCGGGCGGCGAAGGCCCCCACCGCCTCGGCCTCGGCGGCGGCTTCGGCTCTCAGGCCGTGGTCCACCGTGGCGGCGATGAGACCCGGCCCGGCCGCGCGGCCGGCGCGCCAGCGCGCGGCGAGATGAAGCAGGGCGGTGGAATCAGGCCCGCCCGAGACAGCGATCAAAATGCGGGGATGGGACGTGAAGGGGGCGAACAGGGCGTCGAGATCACCGTCATCGATGGGGGCATTCTCCGGGAGATCAATCGCCCCGGTATCCATCGCCGTGCCGCCGCCCGTGGTCATCGGGCCTCAGCAGCCGACGCGCTTCTGTTCCCGCTCCACCGCCTGGCGGATGGAGGAGGCGGCACGGGGATATTTGCGGTCCACCTCCTGCAGCGTGGCGCAGGCGGTCTCCTTCTCGCCGAGGCCGGCGAGGGACTGGCCAAGACGCAGCAACGCCTCCGGCGCCCGGGCCGAGCCGGGATGCTTGGTGGAGACTTCGAGGAAGGAGGCGGCCGCGTCCCCGTAGTTCTGGCGCAGGAACAGGCTCTCCCCGAGCATGAAGGTGGCGTCGGGAATGATGCGGTCGCCAGGCGCGGACTGGATGATCTGGCGGAAGGTCTGCTCGGCACCGGCATAATCCTGCCGCTGGAGCTGGGCCTGGCCCGCATCGTAAAGCTCGCGCACGGAGGCGCCGGGTCCCGGCAGGGCAGCCACCTGGGTCCCGCCGGACGGGGGCCGCCCGCCAGGAACGGCCTCAGCCGGACGCGGCAGGGCGACACTGGCGGGCGAGCCAAGGAGCTGCGGCGCGCCGGGGGCGGCGGGGTCCATATTGGGATCGAAGGCGTCGGACCTTTTGCCGGGCACGCTCGCGGGACGGCCGGAGGGCAGGATTGCCGCCGGAGCGGCAGCGGGCGCCGACACGGCGGCCGGAGCGCGGGCGCCACCGGCGCCTTCCTCCAGGCGGCGCACCTGCGCCTCAAGCTGCTGGTTGCGATACTGCAGCTGCTCCACCTGCCCGGTGAGCTGGCGCAAGGATGATTCGAGCCGCTCCATGCGGCCGACGATCTCGGTTTCGTCGCCGCCCGGGAGGGGCTGGGGCGCCGCGGCCGGGGGCTTGAAGATATTGCCGAACAATCCACCGTCCTGCTGGGCGGCGGCGGGCAGCGCGACGGCGCTCAGGGCGAGGGCGAGAACACCGACCAGCGGCAGGCGCATCATCTTGGGTCCAAGGGCTTGTGGCGGGAGAAGACGCCCGGGATCAGCCTCCCGGGCGTCAAAGAATAGGGGATGGATCGCGTCCAAAGTGTGACTCCGCAAGGACTTGCGCGTGTCGCTCGGCCGCGTCGCCTGCCGGCCTGCCTTGCGGCCGTCCGGCACCGGATCCAAGACCCTGCCGCGCAAAGCGAAAGGGCCGGCGGCCGCAGGCGGCGCCGGCCCTTTTCGGATGACAGACCCTTGCGCCGCAACTCGTTCGGCGAAGGCGCGACGGCGCTCAGGCGCCGCCGGCGTTCAGCACGGTGACCGCACGACGGTTCTGCGACCAGCAGGAAATGTCGTTGCAGACCGCGACCGGGCGTTCCTTGCCGTAGGAGATGGTGCGCATGCGCGACGGATCCACGCCGCGGGCGGAGAGATAGTCGCGCACGCTCTGGGCCCGCTTGGCGCCGAGGGCGATGTTGTATTCGCGGGTGCCGCGCTCGTCCGCATGGCCTTCGATGGTGAAGGTGTAGCGGTTCCACTGCTGCAGCCACTGGGCCTGACGATCCAGGGTGGCACGCGCCTGGGGGGTGAGGTCGGTCTGGTCGCTTTCGAAGAACACGCGATCGCCCACCGCCACCACGAATTCCTGCGGCGAGCCGGGCGGGCCACCCGCACCGCCAGCACCGGCGGCGTTCGGGTTGGGAGTATTGGCACACGCGGCAAGGGCCAGCGCGAAGCCGAAAAGCGCCGCGAACCGGAACCCGCGAGCTAGCCTGAGGAAACGCATTCCGGTATCTCCCTTCTCAACGCTGGACCGGAGGCTTTCGTCTATCAGCCGCCGGGTTAAGCGAACGTTCCGTGCACGGCCCGAAGCCGCCTGTCCTGGCGGAAACCGTGGGGCGCGCCGCACTTCCTGCGCGCCATGGTTTCCAAGCCGTTATCCTTGACGCTTCTTCCCGGCACGCAGCAGCACGCCCGCTCCAGGCGGACGACGCAGATGCGGCGGATCCGAAGAAGGCCGAAGGGCAGATCGTGCCCGCCCGTCGACAGGGTCTTCACTGATGCCCTCTCGTGGCGTCATCATGGCGAGCACGTGCTGGGCTCGGGGCAGACCGACAGCGCCTCGGGGCGTTGCATAAGTGCCACACACGTGAGCGGGGCCGAGAGGGTTGCGCTCAGGCGCGGCCGGCTTCCCAGCGGGCGGCCTGGGCCTCGGCCTTCTTGCGCTCGGCGGCAGGAAGCTGCGCCACCACCTCATCCAGCATGGGGTCTCCGAGCCCGCGATGCTTGGCAAGAAGGTGCCAGGCGGCGGCCTGGGCCTTGTCCTGCGACACCCCGCGGCCCACCGCGAGCAGCCGCGCATAGCGATTCTGGGCGATGGCATTGCCACCGAGGGCCGCCTTGCGGAACATGGCTGCCGCCGCCGCCTCGTCCTTGGGCATGCCGACGCCGTTGAACTGCATGATGGCGAATTCCACCTGCGCCGTGATGTGGCCGAGCCGAGCCGCCGAGGCCATCAGCTTCGCCGACTGGCCGAGGTCCTTCTCCACGCCGTTGCCCTCCTTGAGCAGCACGGCGAGCGCATACTGGGCGTCCTCGATATCCTTGCCGGCAGCCACTTCGAACCAGCGCGCGGCCTCCGCCGGCTCCTTGGGCATCTGGCGGCCCTGGAGATACAGCAGGCCGAGATTGTAGGCGGCAGGACCATTGCCCTTTTCCGCCGCCTCCCGGAACAGCTTGGCGGCCGCCAGCTCGTCCTTCTTGAGGCCCTGCCCGGCCAGCGTGAGGTTGCCGAGGGAAAGCAGCGCCCCCGGCGAGCCGGTGGCAGCGGCCTTGCGATACCATTCGATGGCCTTGGCGAAATCCAGCGGTACGCCATAGCCGGAGCCGTAGAGGTCGCCGAGCAGGGTCATGGCGGCCGGGTCGGTTCCGGCGCGGGCCCGCTTCAGCGCCTCGTTGAAGGCGGAAAGATAATAGCCGCGCTGGTAGGCGCCATAGGCCAGGTCACCGCTGCCCCCCGGCGTATCGAGGCTGGGATAGGCGATCTGCGGCCCCAGCAACGGCGGCCCGCCGCCGGCATCGGGGCGTGGCGCGCCCGGCTTTGCCGCTGGGGCTGCCGCGGGTTTGGCTGCCGGCTTCGCCGCAGGTTTGGCCGCCGGCTTGGCCTGCGGCTTCGCAGGCGCTGCCGCTGGGGGCTTGTCGGAAGACGGTTTGTCAGAAGACGGTTTGTCGGAAGATTTGGGCTGTGGCGCGGTCTGGGCAAGGGCTGGCCCGCCCGCCAGCGCGAGGGCCAGCGCGAGATTCAGGATGCAGACGCGTGCCCGTCCGCTCGCCGCCGGTGGCAGAACGCGACAAACCAGGCCCACGCTCATGGCTGGGCGTCCGCGCGCGCAAGCCGGTCCATGGCCGCCGTCACGGTCGCCGCGCCGCCGTCCGCCACCAGCGCCTCGGCCAGCGCGACGAAATCGGCGCCGGCCTGGGCCAGCGCCTCGGCCGCGTCGAGGGAGGCGGCGAGGCCCACGCACGGCACCTCGAACACCTCGGCCCACCAGGCCACGAAATCCAGAACGTCGGCGGCATCCCCCGCCTGCGGCTCCAGGGCGCCGAAGAAGACATAGTCCGCCCCGCTCTCCCCGGCCTCCATGGCGTCGTGGCGGGTGGTGATGCCGCCCGCTCCCACGATGGCTTGCGGCTTCAGCCCGCGCAAAGCGGCGTCGAGGCGTCGCAGATCGCTCACATGGGCGCCGTCGAGGCCGGCGGCGGCGATGAGATGTTCCGGCCCGTCCACCAGCACCGCCGCATCATGGCGCTGGATCGCCTCGGCCACCGCGCGCAAGTGGCCGGTGTCGGGCGCGCCGCCTTCGGGCACGCGCAACACCACCGCGGCCACGTCGCCGGCGCGCACGGCGGCGGCCGCTGCGTCCGGCCGCAGCTCGGGCGAGAGGGTGAGAACCAGCATGAGTCGGGCGCCGGGCGGCGGCAAGGGAGAAGCCATGGATGATCGGTCGGCCAAGAAATCGGCAAATTGGGGGCACGGCCCGCGGGAGCGCGTGCCGATCAGGCTGCGGCGCAGTCCGACTGCATCTGCTCTATCGCAAGTTCGCGGGCGGATACATGCCCAGCAGCTTCGCTGCGAACGCTTCACGCATCGCCGGCGCTTTTGGCCGGCGCTTTTGGCCGGGCAATGCGGCTCGTCGGTCCAGCACGCAAAAAAGGGCCGGCGCGAGCCGGCCCCTTGTCTTCTCGTGGGACAAGGCGCGCTCAGGCGGCCTTGCGCTCTTCCTCCGACGACCACTGGCCGAGGGCGGCGAGCGAATTCATGTGGGCGCGGTGGGTGAAGGCGGCCTGGGCCTTGGCCACGTTCTCGGCCTTGCCGGCCCACGCCTTCTGTGGCGCGGCCTGAAGCGCGCGGCCGTAGGAATAGGTGAGCTTCCAGGGCAGGCCGCCCAGCTTCACCATGGCGTCGAGATGGGCGGTGGCGTCCTCGTCCGACTGGCCGCCGGAGAGGAAGGCGATGCCGGGCACCGCGGACGGCACGCAGCTCTTCAGCACGCGCACGGTCTTCTCGGCCACCTCTTCCACCGAGGCCTGCTTGGCGGACTTCTTGCCGGGCACGATCATGTTGGGCTTCAGCACCATGCCCTCGAGGCGGACGCGCTGGTAATACAGCTCCTCGAAGGTGGTCTTCAGCACCCACTCGGTCACCCGGTAGCAGGTGTCGATGTCGTGGCTGCCGTCCATGAGCACTTCCGGCTCCACGATGGGAACGATGCCGGCTTCCTGGCACAGGGCCGCATAGCGGGCCAGCGCATGGGCGTTGGCGCGGATGGAGCCGTAGGAGGGGATGCCCTTGGCGGTGTCGATGTCGATCACCGCGCGCCACTTCGCGAAGCGGGCACCGAGATCGTAATAGTCCTTGAGGCGGCCGGCGAGGCCGTCGAGGCCCTCGGTGATGGTCTCGCCCGGGAAGGCCGGCTGGGGCTTGGCGCCCGCGTCCACCTTGATGCCGGGGATGGAGCCGGCCTGCTGGATGAGGCTGACCAGCGGCGTGCCGTCCTTGGCCTTCTGCCGGATGGTCTCCTCATAGAGGATGACGCCGGAGATATATTTGGTCATGGCTTCCGAGCGGAACATCAGCTCGCGATAGTCGCGGCGGTTCTCCTCGGTGGATTCGACACCGATGGCATCAAACCGCTTCTTGATGGTGCCGCTGCTCTCGTCTGCCGCCAGAATGCCCTTGCCGTCGGCCACCATTTTCTGCGCGATCGCGTCGAGCTCAGCCGTCATGTGCCTTCACCTGCCTTATTGCCGCCCCTCGGCGGGCGTGGAGACCAGGGCGCGCCGGCCCCGATCATGAAGGACCCACGCACACCCCGACCGGCGGGGCGGGCGTGGGCCAGCGAGACATCATACCATTGCAGCGCAGCAATTGAACCCGCTGCGATGCAACAAAAACGCCCGGACGGCCTTTTCGCCATCCGGGCGTATCCTTTCAGCGCCGCAGGGCCTCGACGCCCGGCAGGGCCTTGCCCTCCAGCCATTCGAGGAAGGCGCCGCCCGCCGTGGAGACGTAGGAGAAGTCTCCCGCCACCCCGGCATGGTTGAGCGCGGCCACCGTATCGCCGCCGCCGGCCACCGACAGCAGCGTGCCGGCGCGGGTCCGCTTGCCCACGTCGCGGGCCACGGCCACGGTTGCGGCGTCGAACGGCGTCATCTCGAAGGCGCCGAACGGGCCGTTCCAGACCACGGTCTTGGCGTCGTCGAGCTTCTGCGCCACCACGGCCACGGTTTCGGGACCGGCGTCGAGGATCATCTCGTCGTCGCCCACCTCATCCACGCCCACCACGCGGTGCGCGGCATTGGCCTTGAACTCCTTGGCCACCACCGCGTCCACCGGCAGCACGATCTCGCAGCCGGCCGCCTTGGCCTTCTCCAGGATCGCGCGGGCGGTGTCGGCCAGGTCGTGCTCGCACAGCGACTTGCCCACCTTCTTGCCGAGGGCGGCCAGGAAGGTGTTGGCCATGCCGCCGGCGATCACCAGGATGTCCACCTTCTTCACGAGGTTCCCGAGAAGCTCGAGCTTGGAGGACACCTTGGAGCCGCCGACCACGGCGAGCACCGGACGCACCGGGGCCTCAAGGGCCTTGGTGAGCGCGGCGAGTTCGCTTTCCATGGAGCGGCCGGCATAGGCCGGCAGCTTGCGGGCCAGCCCCTCGGTGGAGGCATGGGCGCGATGGGCGGCGGAGAAGGCATCGTTCACATAGATGTCGCCGAGGCTGGCGAGGGCATCGACGAAATCGGGCGCGTTCTTCTCCTCACCCGCGTGGAAGCGGGTGTTCTCGAGCACGATCACCTCGCCGGCGGCAAGCCGGGAGATGGCGCTCGACGCCGCTTCGCCCACGCAGTCGGCGGCGAACGCCACCTTGCGGCCGAGCTGGCCTTCCAGCGCCTTCGCCACCGGGGCGAGGGACTGGCTCTCGTCGCGGCCCTTGGGCCGCCCGAAATGCGCCAGCAGCACCACCTTGCCGCCCTTGTCGGTGATGGCGCGGATGGTGGGCAGGATGGCTTTCAGGCGGGTCTCGTCGGTGACCCGTCCGGCTTCCATGGGCACGTTGAGATCAACGCGCACGAGGACCCGCTTGTCGGCGAAGTCCGCGTCGTCGAGGGTTCGGAAGGCGGTCATGGTGGCGCCCCCTTCCCCGCTCAACCGAGCTTGCCCATGGCGACTGCGGTGTCGGCCATGCGGTTGGAGAAGCCCCACTCGTTGTCATACCAGGACAGCACGCGCACCAGCGTGCCTTCCAGGACCTTGGTCTGGTCCAGGTGCAGGGTGGAGGAGTGCGGGTCGTGGTTGAAGTCGATGGAGACGTTGGGCTGGTCGGTCACGCCGAGGATGCCCTTCAGCGGGCCGGAGGCGGCCGCGGCGATGACGGCGGCGTTGATCTCGTCCTTGCTGGTGGCGCGCTTGGCGATGAACTTGAAGTCCACCACCGAGACGTTGGGGGTCGGCACACGGATGGAGGTGCCGTCCAGCTTGCCGTTCAGCTCCGGCAGCACCAGGCCCACCGCCTTGGCGGCGCCGGTGGACGTGGGGATCATGGACATGGCCGCCGCGCGGGCGCGGTAGAGGTCCTTGTGCATGGTATCCAGCGTCGGCTGGTCGCCGGTGTAGGAGTGGATCGTGGTCATGAAGCCCTTCTCGATGCCGACGGCATCGTGGAGGACCTTGGCGACGGGAGCGAGACAGTTGGTGGTGCAGGAGGCGTTGGAGACCACGAGGTGCTCGGAGGTGAGCTTGTCGTGGTTCACGCCGTAGACCACCGTCAGGTCGGCGCCCTCGGCGGGGGCGGAGACCAGCACGCGCCGGGCGCCAGCCGCGAGGTGAGCGGCCGCCTTGTCGCGGGCGGTGAAGATGCCGGTGCACTCGAGCGCGATATCGACACCCAGCGCCGCGTGGGGCAGCTGGGCGGGATCGCGCACCGCGGTGACCTTGATGGGGCCGCGGCCCACGTCGATGGTATCGCCGGCAACCTTGACCTCGCCGGAGAAGCGGCCGTGCACGCTGTCGAAGCGGAAGAGGTGGGCGTTCGTCTCCACCGGGCCGAGATCGTTGATCGCCACCACCTCGATATCGGTCCGACCCGATTCGATGATGGCGCGCAGAACGTTACGCCCGATGCGACCGAAACCGTTGATGGCCACCTTGACGCTCATTTTGGGTTCTCCTTGAGCCGGCTTGAAGCCCGGCCTCTTGCGAAACTGCGTTGCGCACCCGCGGAAGATCCCGCGGTGCGGCCGTGTGCGCCCGCCGTGCGCCGATGATCACACCTGCCGGAGCTGGTCGAGGGCCTTGGCCGCGACCTTGTCCGGGGTCAGTCCGAAATGGGCGAAGAGGTCCTTTCCAGGCGCCGAGGCGCCGAACGAGGTCATTCCCACAAAGGCGGCATCCGAACCGACGATGGCGTCCCACCCCATGCGGATGGCGGCTTCCACCGCCACCTTGGCCGGAGCGTCCCCGATCACCTTGGCCCGCTCTGCGGCAGGCCTTTCGAGGAACAGTTCGAACGAAGGAATGGAGACGACGCGGGTGGGCACACCCTGCGCCTCCAGAAGCTTGGCGGCTTCCACCGCAAGCGAGACTTCCGAGCCGGTTGCAAACAGGCTGGCCTGCGCCTTGGCCGAGGCCGCGACGATCTCGTAGGCGCCGCCCGCCGAGCGATTCTCGGCGGTAGCGTCCGTGCGCAGGATCGGCAGGTTCTGGCGCGACAGGATGAGGGCGGAGGGCCGCCCTTCCGATTGCAGCGCGATCTGCCAGCACTCGGCCGTCTCCACCGTGTCGGCGGGGCGCATCACCAGTAGGTTGGGGATGGCGCGCAGGGCGGCGAGGTGTTCCACCGGCTGGTGGGTGGGGCCGTCCTCGCCGAGGCCGATGGAATCGTGGGTCAGCACATGGATCACCCGCTCGCCCATGAGCGCGGCGAGGCGGATGGACGGGCGGCAATAGTCCGAGAACACCAGGAAGCCGCCGGAGAAGGGAATGAGGCCCTTGTGCAGGGTGATCCCGTTCATGGCCGCGGCCATGCCGTGCTCGCGCACGCCCCAATGCACGAAGGAGCCGGAGAAATCGTCCGGCGTGATGGACTTCGCGCCCTTGGCCTTGGTGTTGTTGGAGCCGGTGAGGTCGGCCGAGCCGCCCAGCATCTCCGGCACCACGGGGGTGATGAAATCCAGCACCAGCTCGGACGATTTGCGGGTGGCCACCGCGCCGCCATCCGCCACCGCCTTCTGCTTGACGGCGACGATGGCGCCTTCCAGCGCCTGCGGCAGCGTGCCGGCGATGCGGCGCTCGAACTCGGTCCGGTCCGCTGCGGGCGCGGCGGCGAGACGGTCTTCCCAGGCCGCGCGGGTGGCGGAACCGGCAGCGCCGGCGGCGCGCCAGCCGGCGAGCACGTCGGCGGGGATCTCGAAGGGTGCGGCCTCCCAGCCCAAGGCGGCGCGGGTGGCGGCGATCTCGTCGGCGCCGAGCGGGGAGCCGTGCACCTTCTCCGAGCCGGCCTTCTTCGGGCTGCCGAAGCCGATGACCGTGCGGCAGGCGATCAGGGTCGGGCGGTCGGAGGCCTTGGCGGCGGTGAGCGCGGCGAGGATGGCCTGCGGATCGTGGCCGTCGATGCGCGTGGTCGCCCAGCCCGAGGCGGCGAAGCGCGCCAGCTGGTCGGTGGAACCGGAGATGGAGGTGGCGCCGTCGATGGAGATGCCGTTGTCATCCCACATGACGATGAGCTTGGAGAGCTTCAGGTGGCCGGCGAGGTCCGCCGCCTCCTGGCTGAGGCCCTCCATGAGGTCGCCATCGGAGCAGAGCACGAAGGTGTGGTGGTCCACCACCGCCGCGCCGAAGCGGGCGGCGAGCGCGCGCTCGGCCATGGCCATGCCGACGGCGGTGGCGATGCCCTGCCCCAGCGGGCCGGTGGTGGTCTCGATGCCTTCGGTGACGAAGTTCTCGGGATGACCGGGGGTCAGCGAGCCGAGCTTGCGGAAGCGCTTGATCTCCTCGATCGTCACCTTCTCGTAGCCGGCCAGATGCAGCACCGAATAGAGCAGCATGGAGCCGTGGCCGGCCGACAGCACGAAGCGGTCGCGATCGGGCCAGAAGGGGCGCGTGGGATCGTACTTCAGGACCTTGGTGAAGAGGACGGTGGCGATGTCCGCAGCACCCATGGGCAGGCCGGGATGACCGCTATTGGCCGCCTCTACCGCATCCATGGCAAGGAAGCGGATGGCGTTGGCCATGCGGTCGTGACTCGTGCGGCTCAGCATGAATTCCGTTTCTCCCGCGCCGGGTTCCGGACGCGCCGCCCTGCCAGAGACAACCTCGAGCTGTGGCAGACCTATCAGGGGTCATCCGGCCATTGCTGGCCGCCTTGTACCAAGGCTCGCAGGGCTGTCAAACCTGCCCGGTCCACGCACGTCAAGCCGGGGGGCTCGACGAGCCCCGCGCCGCATCGTCGCGCCAGCAGCAAAACTGCCGCACTGCAGCATTCGCAAATTCGGAAAAAAGGCGGTGGCGCCGGCGGCACCCTGTCACGCGTTCATGTTGACAGGCCGGGAAAGTCTGGCGCGGCGATGCCCGACTCGGCTACACTTTGCCAATGTATGCGCTGAAGCATCGCCCGCCGCTGCAGGACGCTCCCATTGAGGCCGCGACCCGGCGCCTTCATGCGGCCCTCGACGCCCTGAACGACGCGCTGGATCGCCGCCGGGAAACCGACCGCCATCAGGAGGCGCTGTTGGCCCAGCTTCACGCCATGGGCAACGACCGGGCGCGCCTCGCCGCCGAACTCGACCTGGCCAAGGCCGATGCCGGGCAGGTGGAGGAAGTGGGCCGGGAGATCATCCGCCGCCTGGACGTGGCCATGGGCACGATCCGCGACGTGCTCGCGACCCACGGCGGCTGACGGGCATGCCCCACGTTTCCGTCACCATCGCCGGTCGCCAGTACAGGATGGCCTGCGACGAGGGGCAGGAAGACCACCTCATCCGCCTCGCCCATGACATCGACGGCCGCATCTCCCAGTTGCGCACGGCCTTCGGCGAGATCGGCGACCAGCGGCTCGTGGTCATGACCGCCATCACCATCGCCGATGAGCTGGCCGAGGCGCGACGGCGCATCGCCGCCCTGGAAAGCGACATCGAGAGCCAGCGCGATGCCCGCGCCTCCGCCATCGCCCGCATCGAGGCGAGCGAGGAGGAGGTGGCGCGCACCATCGATCAGGTGGCCGAGCGCATCGAGCAGCTGGTGGCCCAGCTCGCCCCCAAGGAGCGCGGCTCGGTCGGAATGGGCTGAAGATCGCGACGCGCTGATCAGTGAGTCACGCGCGCCTCAGCGCTGCGCTTCGCCGATGGCCTCGGTCGCGCGCGCATCCTGCAGGGTTGCCTGCCGCAGCGCGTCGGGGATGCGCTTGGCCCGCCCCTCGGACACGAAGGCCACCCGCACGGTGGCGGACACCAGCACCTCGCCCTCCCGCTTCACCTGCTGCAACAGGGTGATGGACGCGCCGGCCACCTCCTTGGAGAGGGTCACCACCTCCAGCACGTCGTCGATGCGGGCGGGCTTGCGGAAATCGATCTGCATGGAGCGAACGACGAAGTGGAAGCCCGGCGCCTCGGCCGCCGCCTGCTCGAACAGCTCACCCTGGAACACGCCCAGGAGCCGCATATAGTCCGAGCGGCCGCGCTCCATGAATCGCAGATAGTTGGCGTGGTAGACGATGCCGGAGAAATCCGTGTCCTCATAATAGACGCGCACATGCAGCGCGTGGCCGCCGGGGATGAGGCGGCCGGCCAGGGTGAGGTGCGGATCGGACGGGGAGAGGTTGGGGCGATCGACCATGCCGCCCTCATAAACGAGACCGCGCCCCTTGTGAACAAAGGGCGCGGCTCAAGATGGGTTGTAACCGTCCCGCGGCGGCAACGCGCCGCAGGAATTTTGATCAATTGCCGGCCGGCGCGTCCGGACCTGGCTCGGCGGGGCGGCTGCGGCGGTCGGCCATGAACTGGTCGAACTCCGACTTGTCCTTGGCCTGGCGCAGGCGCTCCAGGAAGTCGCGGAAGTCCTTCTGCTCGTCCTCAAGACGCTTCAGCGTCTCCTGGCGATACTCGTCGAAGGCGCGGTTGCCGCTGGACGGCATGGTCCGGCTCCAGCGCCCGAAGGCACCGCGCAGGGCATCGCCGCCCTCTTCCTGCCAGCGGCCGAAGCCGCGCTTGGCACCACATCCCATGCGTCCACTCCCGATGGTGAAGGCCAGGATCGCAAGGCCCAGCGGCCACCAGGCCATGAAGCCCAGCACCGTCAGCGCGATCCACGCCGGTTTGCCGTAACTGTCGAGCTTGTAAGCGAGCTCCATAGCCGCGTTCCCGGTTAATGTTAATAACATTTACATAGATAGGCAAAGGCCCCCGTTTTGTCAATGGCCCGGCCCTTGGCGGGCGCGGGACTCAGCTGCCGGAGGGGGCGCCGAGACCCTTCAGATAGATGAGGAATGCGGCCTCAAGAAGCTCGTCCGGGCCCATGGGCAATTTGCGCCGCGCGCTGTCGGCACGGCCGAACAGGGACGCGACCCCGTGGGCCAGCGACCAGGTATGGAGCGCCACCATCAAGGCCGGCGGGCGCACCGGGCCGGGAATGTGAGCGACCAACACTTCCGCCGCCTCGCGCAGCACCCCGAACGCGCGATTGCTGGCCTGCTGAAGGCCCTCGTGGCCTTCCGCCGGCAACCCGGATTCGAACATGGCCACGTATTCCGCCGGCGCCCGCCGGGCGAAATCCAGATAGGCCCGCCCCACCCGCTCGTAGGCGACGCCGGCGGAAGGCCGGCCGTTCTGCCACGCGGTGGTGAGGGCGTCGGCCAGCCGCTCGAAGCCAACGGCAGCCACCGCCGCGAGCAATTCGTCGCGATCGCGGAAATGGCGGTAGGGCGCCGCCGCGCTCACCCCGGCGCGCCGGGCCGTCTCGGCGAAGGTGACGCCCGCGACGCCTTTCTCCCCGATCAGGTCGAGCGTCGCCGCCATCAGGGCCTCCCGCAGGTTGCCGTGATGGTAGGACCGTGTTTCGCCGTTCCGGGACCAGCTCATGTGAATGTGATGTACATTGACGGCAAGGCCGCGTCGATGGGCATGACGACCGCCTACTCGCCCTCGTCGAACAGGGGCATGGGCTTGGCGACCACCGGCTCCGGCAGGCCGAGATGACGGAAGGCGGTGGCGGTGAGCAAGCGCCCGCGCGGCGTGCGCTGAATGAAACCCTGCTGCACCAGGAACGGCTCCACGATCTCCTCGATGGCGTCGCGCGGCTCGGACAGGGCGGCGGCAAGCGTATCCACCCCCACCGGGCCGCCGCCGTAAAAATCAGCGATGACGGTGAGATAGCGCCGGTCCATGGCATCGAGGCCGGCGGCGTCCACCTCCAGCGCCAGCAGCGCCCGGTCGGCCACCTTGCGGTCGATGCGCTCGGCATCGGCCACCAAGGCGAAGTCGCGCACCCGGCGCAGCAGCCGGCCGGCGATGCGGGGCGTGCCGCGGGCGCGGCGGGCGATCTCGGTGGCGCCGTCCGGGGCGATGGCGATGCCCAGCACCCGCGCCCCACGCACCACGATCTTCTCCAGTTCCTCCACCGTGTAGAACTGGAGCCGCACCGGAATGCCGAAGCGATCGCGCAGCGGCGTGGTGAGCAGGCCCGAGCGCGTGGTGGCGCCAACGAGCGTGAACTTGGGCAGGGAAATCTTCACCGAGCGCGCCGCCGGCCCCTCGCCGATGACGAGGTCCAGCTCGAAATCCTCCATGGCGGGATAAAGGATTTCCTCCACCGCCGGCGCGAGACGGTGGATCTCGTCGATGAAGAGCACGTCGCGCTCTTCAAGATTGGTGAGGATGGCGGCAAGGTCGCCCGCCTTGGCGATCACCGGGCCGGAGGTGGAGCGGAAGCCCACCCCCATCTCCCGCGACATGATCTGGGCGAGCGTGGTCTTGCCGAGGCCCGGCGGCCCCACGAACAGCACATGGTCCAGCGCCTCGCCACGGGCGCGGGCGGCCTTGATGAACACGTCCAGATTGGCGCGCGCCTGCGCTTGCCCCACGAACTCCTTCAGGAGCTGGGGCCGCAGCGTCGAATCGGCGGCGTCTTCGCCGTGCTTCTCGCCCGAGAGGAGGCGGGTGTTCATGGAGACGGGGGTGCTCCGCTTCGGACCAGCGACTCGCGCGACTTTAGAGTGCCCCGGCCGGGTACGGAAGGGGAACGGATGCGCGCACAGCACAAGACGGCATCCGACGCGACAGCGACGGCAGACATGACATTCCGCAACGCCTGCGGACCAAGATGAGCCTTATGATGCTCAATGTCGGTGCAACTCGCCAGACGTAAGGCGGCATGCCCCGATCGGCGCCCTGCAGCTAGTCGGCGCCTGTTTCAGGAGGAGCCTCCATGAAGGACCTTCCCCTCGCCGAGGTCTACCGGCTCATCGAGCCCGGGCCGGTGGTGCTGCTCACCACGAGCCATCGCGGTCGCGCCAACGTCATGACCATGTCCTGGCACATGATGGTGGAATTCACCCCGCCCCTCATCGCCTGCATCGTCTCGCAGGGCGACTTCAGCTTCACCGCCCTGCGCGCCACCAAGGAATGCGTCATCGCCATTCCCGCCGTGGAGCTGGCTGAAAAGGTGGTGAAGGTGGGCAATTGCTCCGGCCGCGACGTGGACAAGTTCACAACCATCGGGCTCACGCCCCGGCCCGCCGCCCTGGTGGCGGCGCCGCTGGTTCAGGAGTGCTTCGCCAATCTGGAATGCCGGGTGGCGGAGACCCGCCTCGTCAACCGCTTCAACCTGTTCGTGCTGGAAGTGGTGAAGGCGTGGCGAGACCCGGCCCAGACGGCGCCGCGCACCATCCATCACCAGGGCTACGGGACGTTTGCGGTGGACGGGGACACGCTGACGCTGCCGTCCCGGATGCCATAAGGCGGCTCCTTTTTTGCGCAGCCTTCCGAGCTTCATCACGGGCGAAAGGGGAGAAATTCTCAGGCGCAACCTTGGCCGTGCTTACAATCGCAACCTTCGCGTGTTATTTATATAAACACAATCAATTCTAATTGGCTTGCGATCGCACGCGCTCGGGGAGGCAGGGATGGCCGAGGACCCAAAACCCAAAGACGAACAGGAACCGGCCGCGACAGAGGGGGCGGACGAGGCATCAGGCGTCACCAACCGAACCACCACGGTCGTGACGCGGGAAGAGCAGCTGCTCAGAGACTTCCCCTCGAAAGCACCGGGGGTCTATCGATGGGCCGTGGCTGCCGTGGGCTTCATGGCAGCTGTATCGACGATTGCAGCCACCCTGAAGCCGGAAAACATCGTCACGATCACCTGCACGACCATTTTCATCATACTTCTCATATTTCTGCTGTTCAGCTTCGAGAAGACAGAAATCGAGACCGCATCGCAATCCAAGTTGCTGAGCTGGTTTTCCGTTTTGCTATTGATGGCCGCCAGCTCGGCGATCGTCACATCTGTCTTTTTTGCCTGGCCGCTCGCCTTTTCAGCAACATCGAAACTGGAATCGGCGAAAATCAAGGCAAATGTCGACAGCTTCGATTTCCGCGACAGCATTCTGGTACGGGACAAGAACGACAGGGCCATGTGGCGACAGATTTTCGGCTCGGAAACGACCGATGTTTATAATTTCGTCGAGCGGAGGCACAACAAGGATTACCTGCTGTTGTGGGATTCCAGCCGGAAGATCCATGTCCGCATTCCGGCAGCGGGCGGCCTCGTGCAGTGGACTGAGGAAACCAATCTTGACGAATGCACGAAAAAGCCCTGCTGGCTCGACCTGCAGGGCGCCGACGTCAAGCTGCGCCCAGCGGCATGGTTCTTCTCGAACTGAGCTTCCAGCATCCCGCGCGGCGTCTCGCAGGCATGAAGGGGCTCCCCCCTACTTCGCCAGTTCCTTCAGCCCCAGCCGGATCAGCGTCTCGGTCTTGGCCCCCTCCCCGGCGCCGCGCAGGGCGGCGGCGATGGCGGCATTGGCCTGGGGCACGCCATAGCCGAGATTGACGAGGGCGGAGACCGCATCGGCCGCCGGGCCCGCCTGACCGGGCACGACGCCGCCGAGCTGCGCCACCAGCGGCTCGGAGGCGGAAAAGCCCGGCATCTTGTCCTTCAGCTCGGTGACGATGCGCGTCGCCACCCGCGGCCCCACCCCCGGCGCCCGCGCCACCGTGGCCTTGTCGCCCAGTGCAATGGCCTGGGTCAGCTCCGAGGCAGTGAGGGTGGAGAGCACGGCCAGCGCCGTCTTGGTGCCGATACCCTGCACGCCCTGCAGCAGGCGAAACCAGTCCCGCTCCGCCGCCGAGCTGAAGCCGAACAGGCGGATCTGGTCCTCGCGCACGTAGGTCTCGATGAACAGTGCCGCCGCCTCGCCCGCCTGCGGCAGGGCCGAGAGCGTGCGCCCGGAGCAGTGCACGAGATAGCCCACGCCATGGACGTCGAGGATCACATGGTCCTCCTCCAGCGTGTCCACGACGCCCTTGAGCTTTCCGATCATCACAAGCCTTTCCGCCCGCTCACGTTGCCGCCGCCCACAGGAAGACCAGGGTAGCCAGCGCCCCGAACCCGGTGCGCACCATGTGCAGATGGCCCCAATTGGTCATGAGCCGCCGCGTCTCGTCGTCGGCCTCGTCCGTCGCCAGCAGGCGCCGGTTGGTCGGCATGATGCCGATGAGGGTATAGGGCCAGTTGGCCAGCATCAGCACCCCTCCGGCCAGCCAGTGCCAATCCCCGTCGCGGCTGAAGGCGATGGCGCCCAGCACCGCGCCAACCACGGCCAGGCTCGCCTGCATGGCGAAGCCCCGCCTGTAGGCCGGCTTCCATTGCTGGAGCGCCGGCCCATCCGCAAGCGCGAGCCGCGCCGGCTGCTCCACGGCATTGATATAGAATGCGGCGCCGGTGAACAGCGCGGCCACCACCAGCGCCAGATGTCCGAAGATCATGTGTCCGACGATCATGCCCGCCCCCCGCGGTGTGGAGACACCAGCATTTTCGAGCGAAGTGAATGCCGGTTCGCGTGACGAAAATGCGGTGAACACAATAGCTGAGGATTCTACAGCGCCGCGCGGGCGCGCGCAGCCGCGCCGCGATGGTGGGCGTGGGTGACGGCCACCGCCAGCGCGTCGGAGGCGTCCTCGGTCTGCGGCGTGGCCTTGGGCAGGAGGATGCCGATCATCATGCGCACCTGCGCCTTTTCGGCACGGCCGGCGCCCACCACGCTCTTCTTCACCAGCAGCGCGGCGTATTCGGCCACCGGAAGGCCCATCTGGGCCGGCGCCAGCAGCACCACGCCGCGGGCCTGCCCCAGCTTCAGGGTGGACGAGGGGTTCATATTGACGAACGTCTCTTCCACCGCCGCCTCATGGGGGGAAAAGCGCTCGATGACGCTCAGGAGGTCCCGGTGCAGCATGGCGAGCCGCTCGCCCATGGGCGCCTGCTCCGGTGGCAGGATGGTGCCGCAGGCGACAAAGGCGAGGCGCGAGCCGGTGACGTCGATCACCCCCCAGCCGGTGCGCCTCAGGCCCGGATCGAGGCCGAGGATGCGAATCGTGTTCAGGTCCATGGGCGCACCGTGCGGGAGGCGCGACGGCAAGGAAAGGGCAACCCCAAGGACAACGCAAACGGCACGACGTTGGGACGGAGGAGGAAGCCGCCGGAGCGGCGGCTCACTTCACCGCCGCCGAGGTGCTGGCAAGGCGGGTCGCGCTCTTGGGGTGGGCTGAAAGGGCGGCGATCGGGGCGCCCGTGCTCTCTTCCTGCCAATCCGGACGGATCTCGACCATGTTCGCGGCCGCGTTCTGCGGCGCGGGAACGAAGGCGGCCACCGCCTGCTGCGCCCTGGTGAGGGTCGCGCCATCGGCCTCGCGGGCGAGCATGTCGCGCTTGCGGCCGCTGTCGGCATCGCCCTGGGCGGCGGCAAGGCTCAGCCACTTGAAGGCTTCCCCCGCATCGGCCGCAACCCCGAGCCCCCGGGCATAGACCACGCCCAGATTGTACTGGCTGTCGCGGAATCCCAGCTCGGCGGCGGCACGGAACCAGCGCACCGCGCTTTCCCAGTCCGGCGTCTGGCCATTGCCGGCGCACAGCATCATGGCGAGGGCGTGCATGGCCCGCACGTTGCCCTGCCCTGCCGCCCATTCATAGAAGCGCCGGGCCTCGCCCAGATCGCGGCCAGCGGATTCGTAGAGCGCGCCGAGGCGATGGGCGGCAGGGGCGGAGCCCCGCTGCATGGCGAACGCCAGCCACTTCACCGCGGCGTCGGGATCGGCGTCCACGCCCCGGCCCTCGGCATAGCGGCCGGCGACAAGGAAGGCGGCGGCCGGATCGCCGGCGCGGGCGGCGGTCTGGAGCGCGGTCGGGCCGATGGCGGCGGGAAGGTCTCCCGCCGTCACGCCGGCGACGGCCGGGGCGGACAGGCGGCGCAGGGCCTGGGTGACGCCGGAGAGCAGGTCCGGCCCGTTGCGCCAGGCCAGGCCTGCCGCGGTGCCGGTGAAGACGGTGGCGGCGCCGGCCAGGAGCGCGACCATGGCCACCTGCCGCCTGCGGTCGAAAAATCCTGCGACAAAGCCCTTTGCCGCGCGCCTGGCCCGCGGCCTCTCCTGCCCGGCGCCACGGGCACGGCGATCCACGCGCGGACGCGAATCAGCGGGGTCGGACGGGGGCGGGCCGGGCCGGTCGGCACCGCGGGGGGGCCGGGGCCAGGACGAGCCGGCAGCGGCACCCGCCGCATCGGCAGACGGGGGCGCTGCGTCGGCGAATACGGGCTCTTCCACGGCCTCGGGCGCGGCCGCCGCGCGTTCCGCCTTCCGTCCCGCCGGGCGGGGCGCGAAGGTGCCCTCCCCGTCGCGATCCAGGGCGACGGAGATATCGCGCAATTCAAATTCCAGTTCGGCGGCGAGCATGTCGCCGGCGCGGCGCTCGATCTCGTCCTGCCGCGCTTCGAGGGCGGCAAGGCCGCGCTTCAGGCCGACCACGGCGGCGCCGTCCGGATCCTCGGAGACCTTGGCCGTCACCGCAGCCACCGCCTCGGCGGTGGCGACGTGGGTCGCCTCGCGCACCTGGCGCATCTCGGCGACCATGTGCTGGAGCTGGATCTCGATGTCATCCAGCCGGTCGAGGCGGGCGTGGGTGTCCCTGAACTGGGCGCTCAACTCGGCAAGGGTGCGTTCCACCGCGTCGGCGAGGGGGGCGATCGCGGCCTTGCCGGCCTCCTCCGCCGCGGCAATGCGCCCGGACAAGGCGGACAGGCGCTGCGTCATCTCGGCGCCGATGGTGGGCGACAGGCTGGTGACCTGGCCGGAAAGGGTGCTCGACATGGCATCGAGGCGGCGGTGGACGCCCTCCAGCGCCCCCAGCAGCGAGCCTTGCAGGGCCTGCGCGGCCGCCGAATCACCGGCACGGGCGCGGGCTTCCACCTCGATCACGCGGCTGAGCAGCGCCTCGGCCTTGCGCTCGAAGGCGCCGGTGGCCTCGGCGACGCGCCGGGCCGTCTCCTCGCCGGCGCCGGCGACCGCTTCGGCACAGGCCGTCAGGCGCTGGGTCAGCGCGTGAAGGGCGGGTGTGTCGTCGTGACGCTCGGCGGCGCGGAGCACCAGATCGTGGATCTCCTCCATCTGCCCGGTCAGTCGGGCGACCTCCACCGGGTCCACCGCGCGGGCGGCCATGAGGTCGATGCGGCGCGACAGGGCGTCGAGCCCGTCCTGAAGGGCGCGCACATGGGCCGGCTCACGCAGGGCGGCAAGTCCGGCGCGGATGGCGGCAAGTTCCTCGGCGAAGGCGTGGTCCGCATCCTCCCGCACCGCGCCGGCGGCGCGGATGTCGTCCACGCGCCGGCACAGGAGGGTGATGGCCTTGTCCATCTCCTGCACGGCGCGCTTGGGCGCGGCGTTGGCGAGGCGATCGCGCAGGGCGCTCACCTCGCCGCGCAGGGATTCGATGGTCGAGGCCTGGATGTCGAAGACGTCCCAGGCCGGGACATCAGGCCAATCGCTGCGCGTGTCCGCCCAGATCTGGGCAGATCCTGTTTGAGCAGGTCCTGCCTGAGCAGGTCCTGCCGCAGCACGCATTCGGGCCGTGCGCTCCGTCCGCTCCATTCGGGCCTCCCCGGGGCACGGGTTAGAGGTTTCTTATTACCGTGCCCGTTCGCGGTGATTCACTGAACAGAGGGTTTCAATTCTTGGTAAATCCACGGTTAACGGCGCGTCGATTTGCCAGAATCCCACCGTCGATGACGGGCCTGGCGCGCGCGAACCAGCCGCCCGTTGACGTCCAAGGTGCCGCTACGTCACCGGGAGGGGCCTGCGAGGGATCAACTAAGTCATTGAGATACTTATGTTGTAACTGTTACTTTCCCCAACGGTAGCCCGCAAAGCCTCCCCTCGGAGCCGGCTGGAGGTTAAGTCTCGTTTGCGCTGCGGCATGCCGCGACGACGCAATTCGGAACGCAGATCGATCCAAATTCCCGTGCTGATCGCCCTGCGGCGGCCCGGGGATGCGAAGGGAACCAGACGTATGGATGCCAATACCTTCGAGCAGGGGGGCGTGACCCCGGCATTTCACACCGGCCCGGCGGTCGCGGAGGGCGCTCGCGAGGGTGCTCTCTTCAGCATCGGCGACCTCGCTCGCGAGTTCGGCATCACCCTGCGGGCGCTGCGCTTCTATGAGGACAAGGGCCTGCTCTCGCCGCGTCGCGACGGCATGACCCGCCTGTACTCGGAAGCCGACCGCCGCCGCCTGGCGGTCATCCTGAAGGGCAAGCACCTTGGCTTCACCCTGGCCGAAATCCGCGCCCTGGTCGCCGCCCATGACGGTGAGGAAGCCAGCCTGACGCTGACCCGCGACCGCTGCCTGTCCCAGCTCGCCCAGCTTGAGCGCCAGCGCACGGAGATCGACGCCGCCATCAATGAGCTGAAAAACATGGCGACGACCCTCGCCGCCTGATTGAAATCCGGGTTCGGCCCGGTCGGAGCAGCCCGACTGGTGCATCCGCCCAAGCAAAAGGCACGGACCGGTCGGTCCGTGCCTTTTTTATTTTGGATCAAAGAGGGCGCGCCTGAGCCGCCACCCGCCCGGGTGGCGCTCAGGCTTCACTCCGCGTTCAATTTGGCCAGCAGGGCGTCGGACAGCTCGAAATTGGCGGTGACGTTCTGCACGTCGTCGTTGTCCTCGAGATTCTCCACGAGGCGCAGCAGCTTCTCGCCGGTCTCGTCGTCCACCGCGACGGTGTTCTGCGGCCGCCAGATCAGCGCCGCCTTCTTCGGCTCACCGAACTTCGCTTCCAGCGCCCGCTGCACTTCCGCGAGGCTTTCCGCCGCGCACACCACCTCGTGGCCGTGCTCGGAGGAGGTCACGTCGTCGGCGCCGGCTTCGATGGCGGCTTCCATCATGGCATCGGCGTCGGCCTTCTCCGGGGCGAACTCGATGGCGCCCATCCGGTCGAACATGAAGGACACCGAGCCGGTCTCGGCGAGGTTGCCGCCGGACTTGGTGAAGAAGGACCGCACTTCCGAAGCGGTGCGGTTGCGGTTGTCGGTCAGCGCCTCGACGATGACCGCGACGCCACCGGGGCCGTAGCCCTCGTAACGGATCTCGTCGTAATTCTCGCCATCGGCGCCCGCCGCCTTCTTGATGGCGCGCTCGATATTGTCCTTGGGCATGTTCTCGGCGCGGGCCGCGAGGATGGCGGCGCGCAGGCGCGCGTTCATGTTGGGATCAGGCAGGCCCATCTTGGCCGAGACGGTGATTTCGCGCGCCAGCTTGGAGAACAGCTTGGAGCGCATCGCATCCTGCCGCCCCTTGCGGTGCATGATGTTCTTGAATTGCGAATGCCCGGCCATGCCGCCACCATTCCTTGGATGCCGATCCCGCGCCCCGCCGCTGCAGCGCTGCCCGGACCGATCGTGTTGACTGGAGCCGGCCTTATAGGTCCGCTGCAACCAAAAGCGCAAGAAAGCGGGTGCAGCATGACGCCGGCCCGCGGTGCCGTCCCCGCATTCCCTTACGTCAGACCCAGAAGACCGGCCGCGCCTCTTCCAATCCGGCGCCGAGGCGCACCGCGCCGACCCGCACGGCAAGGCCGGTGCGGTCGTCGGTCTCCACCGCCACGCCCGAGAGAGTGCCGGGCCCCGTCGCCGGCTCGAACCGGCCGGAGGCGAGCTTGCGGGTGAAGCGGCGCAGGGGCTCTTCCTTGTCCATGCCGATGACGCCGTCATAGGCGCCGCACATGCCGGCATCGGTCATGTAGGCGGTGCCGCCGGAGAGAATACGGTAATCGGCGGTGGGCACATGGGTGTGGGTGCCCACCACCAGGGAGGCCCGCCCGTCGCAATGATGGCCGATGGCCTGCTTCTCGCTGGTGGTCTCGGCGTGCACGTCCACCACCACCGCGTCCACCATCTCGCCCAATGCCGCGCCATCCAGCGCCCGGTCGAGGGCGGCGAAGGGATCGTCCAGCGGGTCCATGAACACCCGGCCCATGACGTTCATCACCAGCACCCGGGCGCCGTTCTTCGCCTCCACCAGGGCGGCGCCGCGTCCCGGCGTGCCGGCGGGATAGTTCATGGGCCGCACCAATGCCGGCGCCCGCTCGATGAAGACGAGGGCTTCGCGCTGGTCGAAGGCGTGGTTGCCGAGGGTGATGGCATCGGCCCCGGCGGCGATGATCTCGCCATAGATGGCTTCGGTGATGCCGAAGCCGCCGGCGGCATTTTCCCCGTTCACCACCACGAGGTCGAGCTTCCAGTCGCTCACGAGGCCCGGCAGGCGGGAGACGACGCATTCCCGGCCGGGACGGCCGACCACATCACCAAGGAACAGGATACGCATTCAGGAGGGTCCGATAAGCAGCGGGGGCCGAGGGCCGGATCAGGCGCGCGGGCCGACGGCCCAAGCTTCGATCTCCGTTACCATCATGTCCACCGGCTCGTCATGGGTCTCGACGGGCACCTCAGCCACTTCCTGGCATGCGAAGGCAAAGCCGATGGCGCGCACCGGCCGCTGCGCCCGCAGCAAGGCGAGGGTGCGGTCGTAGAAGCCGGCGCCGTAGCCGATGCGGAAGCCGCGCCGGTCGAAGGCGGCCAACGGCACCAGCAGCAGGTCGGGGGTGATGTCCGGCGCCTCACGCCCCGGCTCGGGAATGCGGAACGCGCCCGAGGGGAACAGCGCCGCGTCCCTGTCCCAGCGGCGGAACAGGAGCGGCTGGTCGCGGGCGATGATGACGGGAAGGGCCAGCACGGCACCGGCCTCGCGCAGGGCGTCCGCGAGGGGCGCGGTGTCGATCTCGTCCCGGAACGGCGCGAACAAGGCGACGGATCGCCCCTCCACCGCGCCTGCGGCGGCCAGGGCATGGCGAGCGGCCGCACGGGACGCCTCTGCGCGGAGTTGCTCGCCCATGGCCGCGCGACGACCGAGCGCGAGGGCGCGCAGGCGTTTCTTTTCGGCGGCGATGTCCATGGGAGAAGTCGGCTGTGTCAGGAAATGTGCGGAGCCACAGAAGCCGTCGGAGTTCGATCCCGGGAACCTACAACGTAGGTGGGCGCCGTGTGTCCAAGTCCAGGGACAAGGTCAGGGACAGCTCCCTTAAGGATCGATAAGGCCCCGGGGAAATGTCTCCTTAACGTGCCCCGCAGCCCCGCCTCACCAATGTAGGCACCCGGTCGACCAAGCGCCAGCCCCAACAGCGTGATCGGCCCCGGAAGACGCTTCGAGAGACGCTTTGAGAGGCGGGAAAGCCCCCCATCCGGCGGAAACGCGCCGCAATCCGCCACGTTCGGCCCGGTGCTAACCAGCCATTAAGCCTGTTCGTGCACAGCTTCCTGCGTGCCGCGAAGCTTTCGCGCCGCAGCACGAACCGGTCGGCCCGTCAAAGTTTGGACAGACTCGCTCGCTCAAAGAGCCAGCGAACTTCGAACGGGTTTGTGGCCGAGACGTTTCCGAGCGGCAGCGCGCCGCCCCCGGGAGCCGGAGGCTTTGGGCCGGGCACATGCCCGGCGCCCGAGCGCAGAAGCACCTCTTCCGCACGGGAGGGGCAGCGGAGCCGAGAATGACTGATTTGACACGCCGTTCCGGCATCGTGTCCCGCCTGCGCCCCGCGCCGCTGGCTGCGGCGGGCCTCGCCGTGGCCGTAGCCCTGGCGCTGCTGCCGACGGCGGGCGTCGCGCAGGACCTCACCCAGGCCCCGCTGGCGGCGCCCTCGGCCGACATTTCCTTCCTCGGCCTGTTCCTGCAGGCCCATTTCGTCGTGAAGCTGGTGATGATCGGCCTCATCACCGCATCCATCTGGGTGTGGGCCATCATCATCGACAAGTCGCTGCTGTTCTCCCGCAACAAGCGCGAGATGGACCGCTTCGAGCAGGTGTTCTGGTCCGGCCAGAGCCTGGAAGACCTCTACCGCACCCTGGCCGGGCGCTCGAACCAGGGCATGGCCGCCATCTTCGTCGCCGCCATGCGCGAGTGGAAGCGCACCTATGAGGGCAGCGCCCGCTCGTTTGCCGGCCTCAACCAGCGCCTCGACAAGGTGATGAACGTGACCATCGCCCGCGAGGTGGAGCGGCTCGAATCGCGCCTGCTGGTGCTGGCCACCGTGGGCTCGGCGGGGCCGTTCATCGGCCTGTTCGGCACGGTCTGGGGCATCATGACCTCGTTCCAGTCCATCGCCGCCTCCAAGAATACCTCGCTGGCGGTGGTGGCGCCGGGCATCGCCGAAGCCCTGTTCGCGACCGCGATGGGCCTCATTGCGGCCATCCCCGCGACGATTTTCTACAACAAGTTCATTTCCCAGACCGGGCGTCAGGCCCAGCGGCTGGAGGGATTTGCGGACGAGTTCTCCGCGATCCTCTCACGCCAGATCGACGAGCGGGGCTGATCCATGGGCATGGCGGGAGGCGGAGCGGGAGGATGGCAGAGCCGGCGTTCGCGCCGTCGTGCGCCGCCCGTGATGGCCGAGATCAACGTGACGCCCATGGTGGATGTCATGCTGGTGCTGCTCATCATCTTCATGGTGGCGGCGCCGCTGCTCACCGTGGGCGTGCCCATCGACCTGCCGCAGACGCAGGCGAGCGCGGTGAACCAGGACAATAAGGAACCCATCACCCTCTCGGTGAAGGAAAACGGGCAGATCTTCCTCGGCGACAGCGAGATCAAATACGAGGATCTGGTCTCGAAGTTGCAAGCGGTGACCCAGGCCCGCGGCGGCTTTGACGAGCGCGTCTTCGTGCGCGGCGACAGGAAGGCCAATTACGGGGCGATCATGCGGGTCATGGGGCGCCTGTCGGGCGCGGGCTTCAAAAAGGTGGCGCTCGTCACCGAAGTGGAACAGGGAGGCTGACGGGCCGATGCGCGCGGGGATTGCGGCATCGACGCTCCTGCACGCGGGCGTCATCGTTCTCACCCTGGTGTCTTTCACCGGGGCGAAGCCGTTTGAGCCCATGACGGAATCGCTGCCGGTGGATGTGGTCTCCATCTCCGAATACACCAAGCTCACCAAGGGTGCCCGCAACGCGCCCAAGCTCGACAAGCCCAAGCAGATTGCCGAGAAGGTGGGCGATCCCACCCCCGTCGAGGACGCCAAGCTGAAGGCGAGCGAAAAGGCGCCGGTGGAAGCCACCGCCCCGCCCCCTCCCCCGCCGCCGCCCCCCCCCAAGGTGGAGCCGCTGCCGAAGGAGGCCGCGCCGGCGAAGGTGGAGCCCGCCCCGCCCAAGGAACAGGCGGAGCTGGCGCCCAAGCCCGAGCAGAAGAAGCAGGAGCAGCCCAAGGACGAGGCGAAGACCGAGGCCGCCGCCGCGCCCTTGCCGCCGCGCAAGCCTGCGCCGCCCAAGGAGCAGCCCAAGCCGGTGGAAGCGAACGCCACGCCGAGCGAGTTCAACACCGACCAGATCAAGCAGCTTCTGGACAAGCGCGCCCCCTCCCGCCAGGTGGCGAGCGCGGAGCAGGTGTCCACCACCTCCTCGCTGGGCTCGCCGCGCGGCGAGGGCCAGCAGCTGACCGCCAGCGAGATCGACGCCTTCCGGCGCCGGGTGATGGAGTGCTGGTCCACCGACGGCGGCAATCTCGACCGCAACATCCGGGTGGATGTGAACATCTACCTCAACAAGGACGGCACGGTTGCGGGCGCGCCCCAGATCGAGCCGGGCCAGGCAGGCTCCGGGCAGCCGGCGTTCCAGGCCTATGCCATGAACGGGATCCGCGCGATCATGGCCTGCCAGCCCTACAAGATGTTCCGCCCGGAAACCTACGCCAATTGGAAGACGCTTCCGATCACGCTCAACGACAAGCTGTTCAGCCGCTGATGCCGCGTCCGGACGGAGCACGCGGGCTCCCGATCGAGATGGCGGCGCACGGCGCAGCGCATGGAAAACGAGGGATATAAATGAACGGGTTCGGACGGCCGGCCATGCTCGGGATGGGACGCCGGGCATTCATCAAGACCGGCCTCGCCGCGAGCCTCGCCGGCCTCGGCTCCGGACTGGGCGCGGGCGTGGCCGATGCCGCGCAGCCGCGCATCGACCTCACCCCCGGCGCCTTCAAGCCCATCCCCATCGCCATCACCGACCTGCTCGGCGAGCCGGAGATCGGCCGCAACATTTCCGGCGTCATCACCGCCGACCTGCGGCGCTCGGGCCTGTTCGCGCCCATCGACCCCAAGGCGTTCGTGGAGCAGATCACCAATCCGGATACGCCGCGCTTCCAGGACTGGCGCGTCATCAATGCCCAGGCGCTGCTCACCGGCCGCGTCACCCGTCAGGCGGACGGGCGCTTCCAGGTGGTGTTCCGCCTGTGGGACGTGTTCGCCGGCCAGCAGCTCGCCGCCCAGCAGTTCGTGGCCCAGCCCGACAACTGGCGCCGCATCGCCCACATCATCGCCGACGCCATCTATGAGAAGATGACCGGCGAGAAGGGCTATTTCGACACCCGCATCGTGTTCGTGGACGAGAGCGGGCCGAAGGAGCGGCGGGTCAAGCGCCTCGCCATCATGGACCAGGACGGCGCCAACGTGAGCTATCTGTCGCGTGGCGACGGCCTCGTGCTCACCCCGCGCTTCTCGCCCACCAGCCAGGAAATCACCTACATGTCCTATGGGGCGGGTGACCCCAAGGTGTTCCTGCTGAACATCGAGACCGGCCAGCGCGAGATCGTCGGCAACTTCCCGGGCATGAGCTTCTCGCCGCGCTTCGCCCCCGACGGTCAGCGGGTGATCATGAGCCTGCAGCAGGGCGGCAACTCCAACATCTTCGTCATGGACCTGCGCTCGCGCGCCACCACCCGCCTCACCGACACCGCTGCCATCGACACCGCCCCCTGCTATTCGCCGGACGGCCGGCAGATCTGCTTCGAGAGCGACCGCGGCGGCACCTCGCAGATCTATGTGATGAATGCCGACGGCTCCGGCGCCCGGCGCATCTCGTTTGGCAATGCGCGCTACTCGACCCCGGTGTGGTCGCCCAAGGGCGACTGGATCGCCTTCACCCGCCAGGGCGACGGGCGCTTCGCCATCGGCGTCATGCGCACCGATGGCTCGGGCGAGCGCGTGCTCACCGAGGGCTACCACAACGAGGGGCCGACGTTCGCGCCCAACGGCCGCGTCCTCATGTTCTTCCGCGACCCCGGCGGCGCCTCCGGACCGTCGCTCTATTCGGTGGACGTGACCGGCTACAACGAGCAGCGCGTGCCCACCCCGAGCTACGCCTCCGACCCCGCCTGGTCGCCGCTGCGCTCCTGAGGACGGCGGCGAATCCGCCTCCCCTTGGGGTCCTTCTGCTCCCTCTCCCGCAAACACGACGTGGCCCCCTCTCCCGCTTGCGGGAGAGGGAGTGGCGGCGGTGCCCCGTTTCAAACTGAAACACGACCCAGCACCCCCGCCGCTTGACGGCCACGCCGCAGGCGGGCACACGCTCACCCAACCCTTTCCCCGGCCGCAGGCCACGGCGCCCCCCGCGCCGGCCGCGGCCGCAATTTCAGGTTTCCCGATGATCCGCACGCCCCTCATCACCGTCATGGTCCAGGCCGTCCGCAAGGCCGGCCGGGCGCTCGCCCGCGACTTCGGCGAGGTGGAGCAGCTTCAGGTTTCCATGAAGGGGCCGGGCGATTTCGTCTCCGCCGCCGACCGCAAGTCGGAAGAAACGCTCCACGCCGAGCTGCTGCGGGTACGGCCCACCTACAGCTTTCTCATGGAGGAAAGCGGCGCGGTGGAAGGCGCCGACACCTCCAACGTGTGGGTGGTGGACCCCCTCGACGGCACCACCAATTTCCTGCACGGCATCCCCATCTTCTCCATCTCGCTGGCGCTGGTGCGCAACGGGGTACCGGTGGCGGGCGTCATCTTCAATCCGGTGATGGACGAGCTTTACGTGGCCGAGAGCGGCCAGGGCGCCTATCTCAACGACCGGCGCCTGCGGGTCGCGGGCCGCAAGAAGCTGGCCGACACCGTGGTGTGCTGCGGCCTGCCGCACATGGGCCGCGGCGACCATGCCAAGTTCAACCGCGAGCTGGAGAAGGTGCAGGGCCAGGTCTCGGGCCTGCGCCGCACCGGATCGGCCGCCATCGACCTCGCCTGGGTGGCCTCGGGCCGCTTCGATGCCTTCTGGGAGCGCGACCTCTCGGCGTGGGACATGGCGGCGGGCATCGTGATGGTGCGCGAGGCGGGCGGCATCGTCACCGACCTTTCGGACGGCGACAAGATGCTCGACAAGGGCTCGGTCATCGCCGGCAACGAGATCATCCGCTCCGACCTCATGCGCCTGCTGAAGAGCGCCTGAGGCAGGACCATACTGCCTCAGCGCCGCGCGAACAGCTTCTCCACATCCTTCAGCGACAGGGTGACGAAGGTCGGCCGGCCGTGGTTGCACTCGCCGGCGTTGGGCGTCTCCTCCATCTCGCGCAGCAGCGCGTTCATCTCCTCCACCTTCAGGCGCCGTCCGGCACGAACCGAGCCGTGGCAGGCCATGGTGGCGGCCACATGGAGCAGGCGCCGTTCCAGCGGCAAAGCGTCGTCCCATTCGGCGGCGTGCTCGGCGAGGTCGGTGACGAGGCGGGTCACGTCGGCGTCCTTCAGCAGCGCCGGCACTTCCCGCACCAGCACCGCGCCAGGACCGAAGCTCTCCAGCACCAGCCCCAGAGCCGCAAGATCGGCGGCGCGCTCGGTGAGGCGGTCCGCGTCGGCGGGGTCGAGGTCCACCACCGCCGGGATCAGCAAGCCCTGCCGGCCGACGCCGTCGCGCTCCAGCGCCGCCTTCAGCTTCTCATAGACGAGGCGCTCGTGGGCCGCATGCTGGTCCACGAGGACGAGGCCGTCGCGGGTCTGGGCGACGATGTAGGTCTCGTGCAACTGCGCCCGCGCCGCCCCCAGCGGCCGGTCGAGGTCGACGGCGGAGAGGGGCGCCGCATCGGCCCGCGCATCCGCCGAGGGCTCGGCGATGTCGAGGCGCGCCTGCTCCTCCTCGCCCAGCCCTTGGCCAAGCCCGGATGGCATCGGCCGGGCGGGCGACTGGCGCCAGTCATAGTCGAGGGCCGGCGCCGGCCGGAAGCCCGCGAAGGCCCCGCCGCCGGGGGCAGCGAACGGCGCGGCGGGCGAGAGCCGCGCGCCCAACTCCGGCGTGCGGGCCAGCGCCACCAGCCGGTCGGCCATGGTGCCGGCGGTGGAGGGGATGCGCGCGCCCAGCGCATCGGACAGGGTGCGCACGATCAGCGCGCGCACATTGCCGCCGTCGCGGAAGCGCACCTCGGTCTTCGCCGGGTGCACGTTCACATCCACGTCGCGCGGGTCGAGGCTGATGAACAGCGCCAGCACCGGATAGCGGTCCGACGGCAACAGGTCCGCATAGGCCGCGCGCACCGCCCCCATCAGCAGCTTGTCGCGCACCGGGCGGCCGTTCACGAACAGGTATTGGCTGAGCGAATTGGCCTTGGAGAAGGTGGGCAGGCCGGCGAGGCCCTCCAGCACCACGTCGTCGCGGATGCCGTTGACCGCCACCACATTGCGCCCCGCCTCCGCCCCCAGCACGTCGGCGAGGCGCGCGGCTCGGCCCTGCTCGTCATCGGCGCGGACCGGGAAGGTCACCGCGGCGCGCTCGTCGGTGACCAGGGTGAAGGCCACGTCCGGCCGCGCCAGCGCCAGGCGGCGCACCACATCTGCCGCCGCCGCGCCCTCGGCCCGATCGGACTTCAGGAACTTCAGGCGGGCCGGCGTGGCATAGAACAGGTCCCGCACCTCCACCCGCGTACCACCACCCAAAGCAGCTGGCCGGGGCGGGGTGACCACCCCACCGTCCACCCGCACCTCGAAGGCATGGGCCGCATCCTTCGGCCGGCTGGCGATGGAAAGATGCGCCACCGATCCGATGGAGGGCAGCGCCTCCCCCCGGAAGCCGAGGGTGGAGATGGAAAGCAGGTCCTCGCCGTCGAGCTTGGAGGTGGCGTGGCGCTCCACGCACAGGGCCAGATCATCCGGCCCCATGCCGCTGCCGTCGTCGGTGACCCGCACGAGGCGCCGGCCGCCGCCCTGGATTACCACCTCGATGGCGCGCGCGCCGGCATCGAGCGCGTTCTCCACCAGTTCCTTCACCACGGCAGCCGGCCGCTCCACCACTTCGCCGGCGGCGATGCGGTCGATGAGCACGGGAGGCAGGCGACGGATGAGCATGGCGGCTTCGGCACGATTCGGGATCGGTGATCTTAAGGCCCCGTGGCGGCCGCGCGAAGCCGCCGGCAGGTCCTCTTCCAGTGGGCCGCCGCCGGCAGAAACAGAGCGAAGCTTGCTTTGCCGCCCGCTTGGCCTAAATCTGTGGGAAGAGATATTTCGTGAGCGGCGGCGCGAAAGGCGCAGCCCTGAAGGCGTGACCCATGACCTATGTTGAGGCGGCCAATGCGCCGCTGCGCAAGACCGGCCATATCAAGCTCTACGGGCCGGAAGGCTTTGAGGGCATGCGCAAGGCGGGGCAACTCGCCGCGCAGGCGCTCGACGCCGTGGCCGAGATGGTGGCGCCCGGCGTCACCACCGATGCCATTGACCGGCTGATCTTCGAGTTCGCCATGGATCAGGGCGCCTATCCGGCGACACTGATGTATCGCGGCTACCGCTTCAGCGTCTGCACCTCGGTGAACCATGTGGTGTGCCACGGCATGCCCAATGCCCGCCCGCTGCGCGAGGGCGACATCGTGAACGTGGACGTGACGCTGGTGCTCGATGGCTGGTACGGCGATTCGAGCCGCATGTATCCCGTGGGCGCCATCCCCCGCCGCGCCGAGCGGCTGCTGGAAGTCACCTATGACGCCATGATGCTCGGCATCGCCGCCATCCGCCCCGGTGGCCATGTGGGCGACATCGGCGCCGCCATCCAGGATTTCGTGGAGCCGCAGCACATGAGCGTGGTGCGCGATTTCTGCGGCCACGGCGTCGGGCAGGTGTTCCACGACGAGCCCAACATCGTGCATGTGGGCCGCCGCGGCGAGGGTCCCAAGCTGATGCCGGGCATGATCTTCACCGTGGAACCCATGATCAACCTGGGCCGCCCCCACGTGAAGGTGCTGTCCGACGGTTGGACCGCCGTCACCCGCGACCGTTCCCTCTCGGCCCAGTTCGAGCACGCCGTCGGCGTGACCGAGACCGGCGTCGAGATCTTCACCCTGAGCCCCAAGGGCTATCACCAGCCGCCTTACACCGCCGCCTGAGGAAGAGCCGGACACGCTTATGGCCGAGGCGCCGGAAGACGGCCTGAATGACGCGCCCCATTTCCACGGGCATCGCGACCGTTTGCGCGCGCGCTTCCGCGAGGCGGGGGCGCTGGCCCTCGCCGATTATGAGCTGCTGGAGCTGGTGCTGTTCCGCGCCGTGCCGCGGCGGGATGTGAAGCCTTTGGCCAAGGCGCTGGTAGACCGCTTCGGCTCCTTCGCCGAGGTGGTGGCCGCGCCCCCCGGCCTGCTCGCCGAGGTCCCGGGCGTGAAGGACGCCATCATTACCGAGCTAAAGGTGGTGGAAGCGGCGGCCCAGCGCCTCGCCAAGGGGCAGGTGAAGCGCCGGCCGGTTCTGTCCTCCTGGAGCGCGGTCATCGATTATTGCCGTACCGCCATGGCCTATGCGGACCGCGAGCAGGTGCGCGTGCTGTTCCTCGACAAGCGCAACCAGCTGATCGCCGACGAAGTGCTGCAGACCGGCACCGTGGACCACGCCCCGGTCTATCCGCGCGAGGTGGTGAAGCGGGCGCTGGAGGTCTCCGCCTCCGCCGTCATCCTCTGCCACAACCATCCCACTTACTCATTCTGATCCCGCTAGATCACGCTCAAATCCGCTCAATCACTAGGAAATTCGCGCAATTTTGTCATTGCGCACAGGGGGCGGCTCCGGCAAATTGGGGGTAGTAAAAGGGGTAGAAACCGGCCTCCCGCTCCCAGCTAACGCCCCCGTTTCTCCTCGACCGATCCCAGTTCCGGAAAGGAGGAAACGCCATGCCCGCCCTGACCGATACCGCGATCAGACATGCGCTGAAGCGCGTCGAGATCAGCCGTAAGCAGGAGAACCTCGCCGATGGCGAAGGTCGCGGCACAGGCCGTCTCGTCCTCGTTCTCAAGCCCATGCCGAAGCGCGTCACTGCCGACTGGATGGCGCAGCAATGGCGTGACGGCAAACGTACCAAGAAGAAGATCGGCGCCTATCCGTCGATGCCGCTCGCCCAGGCCCGCGAAATCTACAAGCGCGACTTCGCCGACGTCATTCAGAAGGGCCGGAGCATCAAGATCGCGACCGACACGCGGCCTGGTACGATCGCCGATCTGTTCGCTGGCTACGTTGCCGCGCTCAAGGCCGCTGGGAAATCATCCTGGAAGGAGAGCGAAAAAGGCCTCAACAAGATCGCCGACACACTCGGGCGCAACCGCCTCGCTCGCGAGATCGAAACTGAGGAAATCATCGAACTGATCCGCCCGATCTACGATCGCGGTGCCAAATCGATGGCCGATCATGTGCGCTCCTATGTCCATGCCGCCTTTAGCTGGGGCATGAAGTCCGACAACGACTATCGGCAGCAGTCCTCTCGCCGCTTCCGCATCCCCTTCAATCCGGCGGCAGGCATTCCGACCGAACCCAAGGTCCAGGGCACGCGCTGGCTCGACGAAGACGAGTTCGTCCAACTCTATCGCTGGCTCGAATGCCCCGACACCCCAGTTCATCCGCCTTACACCCGTGCCGTCAGGATCATCATGCTGACCGGCCAGCGGGTCGAGGAAATCGCGAGCCTCCACATCGACCAATGGGACGCCAAGGAAAAGGTCATCGACTGGTCCAAGACCAAGAACGATCTACCTCATGCCATTCCGGTACCCGAGTTGGCGGCTGAACTGCTCGCATCCATCAACGTCAACGAATACGGCTGGTTCTTCCCGTCGGCCAAAGACCCGTCGAAACCCGTCAGCCATGGCACGCTCTATTCGTTCATGTGGCGCCAGCGGGATCGCGGCGTGATCCCCTATGTCACGAACCGCGACCTGCGCCGGACCTTCAAGACGCTGGCCGGCAAGGCGGGCGTCTCGAAGGAAATCCGCGATCGCCTCCAGAACCATGCTTTGCAAGATGTCAGCTCCAAGCACTACGACCGTTGGCACTACATGGTAGAAAAGCGCGCCGGTATGGCGAAATGGGACAAGTTCGTCCGCGCCATGCTTGTGAAGAAGCGCATGAAGGCGGCGGCATGAGCCACCGGCCTCTCCTTCTTGCCGGCATGCTTGTTTTCCTCTGCCCGGTCGTCCCCGCCTATGCAGATCCGTGCAAAGCACCTCTGCCAGCCCAAGCTGGCGTGCAGTTCTCTGGCACGGTTCGCTATGTCGGTGATGGCGACAGCCTTTGCGTAGGCAGGACGGCCGACCCCAACGCCTGGATCGAGGTCAGGCTTGCCGACTTCAACGCCCCCGAGCTCCACCAAGACGGCGGGGCTCAAGGAAAGGTCGCGCTCGAACGCATTGCGCTTCACCGTGAGGTGACATGCACGACGGAGCGCGGCCGCAGCAGGCGCGTGATCTCATTCGACCGTGTCATTGCCCGCTGCCGTGTCGGCTCTCAGCCCATTGGTGACATGCTGCGCCAAGCCGGAGCGCCGGAGGGCGGCAACTGATGCCGGCCTCCACCATTGACTTAACATAGCCTGGAAGCTATATGAATTGGGACGTCAGACTGCATGACGCCTTCGAGGCGGAGTTTCGGGCTTTCGCGAACGAGGTGCAGATCGAAATGCTCGCCCTCGCAAAGCTGCTGGCCGAATTCGGGCCGCAACTTGGTCGACCTTACGTCGATACGCTGAAGGGCTCGAAGCACTTCAACATGAAGGAAATGCGCTTTTCAGCGGCCGACGGCGAGTGGCGAACAGCCTTTGCCTTCGACCCAGAGCGAAACGCAATCCTGCTTGTAGCAGGTGACAAGTCGGGCGGAAGTCAGAAGCGCTTTTACAAGCAGCTTATCGCAAAGGCGGACAAGCGATTTTCCGACCATCTGGAAAACCTGAAATCCGTAAAGAAGGGATAGCCCGATGGGACGCAGCATCACGGACGTCATCGCTTCGCTGCCCCGCGACCAGCAGGAGCAGGTCGAGGCCCGCTACCAGGAGCTTCGGCTGGAGGTCGAGGGTCTGCGCGAGCTGCGGCAGATCGCGGGGAAGGCACAGGAAGATGTCGCCGGTGCCTTGAACATCAAACAGCCCTCGGTCTCGAAGATCGAAAAGCAGGCCGATATGTATCTATCGACGTTGCGCAGCTACGTCGAGGCGATCGGCGGCAAGCTTGAACTCACCGTGAAGCTGCCGTCGCATCCGCCCCTCAAGCTTCACAGCCTGGGCGACGTGATTGCATCGAATACGCCCACGCGCGGCGCCCGCGTGCGGAAAGCCGCCAGAGTCCGCTCTTGATGCTTCAGTTCGACGGCAATTGGCGGTTCGACAGTCCCGGCGCGATAGAGCCCGCCGTACAAGAGGGCTTTCGCGACCTTATCAACCGCATCAGCGGACAAGGGCAACGGAAGGCCATTTTCGAGCATTTCAAAGCGCGATTCTGTGCGGCAGCCAGCGCCGAGTATTGGCCGAGCACCAACGAGCGGTTCGCCTCCGAAGATCTCGACCGAGACATGGGACGCGCCGGTGAGAACGCTCCGGTCTTCATCGAAGCGTTCTGGGACGCATGCCAGGAACTTTGGGCTCGCAATCCGGCGATGGTGATACCGGAAGCCGGGAGGATCAATCGCATCCTCGCCGACGCCAACGCCGGCTATCAGCTCAATCCTCCGATGCTGGTCGCCACCCGCGTCCACATTCCGATCACCGTTCCTGACGCGTCCCCGTCGCTCGATGTCCAGGTGCGAGCCCTCATCCACGAGTCCCTCGACGCTTCTCAGCGGTTCCTGAGCGAGGGCAACGGCCGTCAGGGGGTCCAGGAAGTGCTCTGGCTGCTGGAAACCATCGCAACCGCCTTTAGAGGCCTCGACGTTGCCGATGGAAGCATCCAGGGGCGCTACTTCAACAAGATCATCCTCGAATTGCGCCAGCGCGGCCGAGGGCACCAAGAGCAGATCCTGAACTGGATGATGACGCTCCATGGATACCTGTCGTCGCCCACTGGCGGCGGGGTACGTCATGGCGTCGATCTTAAAGAGGGCCTCGCTCTCGGCATCGACGAGGCGCGTCTTTATTGCAACCTCATCCGCAGCTACCTGACGTTTCTGATCGCGGAGCACGAACGCGTCAGCCGAGGCGTAGTGTAAAACTCAAGAGAGACGATCGTGACCCGCATTTTCGACTTCGATGGACCAAACCTTGATCGTGGCTTCGTCAACCTCAGGACGGCTGACCATCCAGTCGAGAGGGAATTGCACGACCTCATCGAGCGAATGTGGGAGCGCTACGAGCCGTATGCCGATCCGGATTTCCGCCATGGCTTTGCGCGCGACGTCGACGGCCGTTTCTGGGAAATGTATCTTGGATGCACCCTCCTCGACGCCGGCCGCAGTCTGCTGCCGGTTTCCGAACGCCTGCGCGAGGGCGGTCAACCCGACCTCTGCGTTCTGACGGACAAAGGCCGAATCTGGATCGAAGCCATCGCGCCGGACGAAGGCGACCCTGGCCCGGATCAGGTTGTCCGGCCTGTGCCGATGAACGAGGGCGGCGGCCTCAGCGCCGCACCAATCCGTCAGGCGCAACTTCGGACCACCAGCGCCTTCTGGACCAAATTCCAAAGAGTTCAGGACTACCTGCGAGAAGGTGTCATCGGCCAGAATGACGTTCGCATCATCGCGATCAGCGCGAGCCGGTTTGGGGTCTATGTCTCCGAGCGCCCGCCGCTGATCATGTCGTCCCTGTTCCCGATCGGCGACGCCTACATCACCATCGACCGCGAGACGGACGAAGTGGTGGATCAAGGTTTTCACGGCGCGCCGGAGATCCCGCGTCAAGGCGGGCCGATCCCGCGCACCGCCTTCCTCGATCCGGCTTTTGCCGATGTCTCCGGCGTTCTGTGGTCTCGCGTCAGCCTGGGCAATCTGTCCCGCGGAACCAGGCCGCTGACCTATGTCCACAATCCTCTCGCTAGGCATCCGTTGCCGGTCCGCTGGGGTGTCTGGGACCGAGAATTCGTGACCGTCGTCGATGGCGAGGATTGGGAAGCGACCGACATCCTCGCACCGCAGCCAGAAATCGAACCATCGGCGGCCGAATGAGCACGACGCCGATCGACGTATGAAACATCGGGACGGCCTTCCTTGCTGAATTCAGTGCCTTGAGCGCCGATGGCTAAGACACTCAACGAGGAAGCCATCGAACGCCACCAGGAGGCGCTGATCCAACCGGCTGCCACCCTGTATG
>NZ_JBAFVS010000004.1:0-313815 GCF_043194565.1 Xanthobacter autotrophicus ATCC 700552
AACGGCGCCGGGGCAGAACGCGGAAAGTTGGGATCGCGATGGCCGCTCAGCCCCCTCCCTGCCCTCCCCCGCAAGCGGGAGAGGGTTCACCGGCGGGCGCGGTCGCAACGGCAGGGTTTCAAACTGAGGCGTCCTTGGCTCCGCGCCGGAGCCGGTAGAGCACCTGTCGTCTGAGCGGATGGCCCACGGGCACCGCCGGGTGGTCGAAATCCCCATCTTCGTCCCGCGCCATGCCGAGCCGCTCCATCACCGCCCGCGAGCGGCCGTTGGCCGGCACGGTGATGGCGACGATCTCCGTCAGCCCCAGCGTGTCGAAGCCGAAGCGAAGGGCCTCCCGCGCCGCCTCGGTGGCGAAGCCGTGGCCCGAGAAGGCGGGATCGAACCGCCAGCCGATCTCCACCGCCGGGGTAAAGTGTTCATTGTAGGGCACATGCACGAGGCCGGTATAGCCGGCGAAGTCCGTGATCCCCGGCGCCTCCACCACCCACAGGCCGAAGCCGTGGCGGGCGAAATGGGCTTCCGCCCGGTCCGCCACCGCGTCGCTGGCGGCGCGGTCGGGCACCGGCATCAGGAATTCCATGGTGGCGGGGTTGGACTGCATGCGCCACAGGCCGTCGCGGTCTTGCGGCCGCCACGGGCGCAGCACCAGCCGCTCGGTGGTCAGGACCGGCGCCATCTATGCCCCCGCGATGCGGGCGCGCAGCCGTTCGGCGACCGCGCGGCCGGGCAGGGTCCGTCCTTCCAGCGCCGCGACGGAGCGGATGCCCAGCGCCGAGGTGAGGAAGATTTCCTCGGCCCGGCCCAAATCCTCCGGCGTCAGCGGCCGTTCGCCCGCGCCCTCGGCCAACACCGCCGCGCGCATCACGCCCGGCAGCACGCCTTCGGACAGGGGCGGGGTGACGAGATCGCCGCCGATGACCGCGAACACATTGGCGATGGAGGTCTCCGCCACGCGCTCGCGGGTGTTGAGCAGCACCCCGTCATCCGCGCCGCGCCGGGCCGCCTCCTGCCGGGCGAGGATGTTGTCGAGATAATTCAGCGACTTCACCTGCGCCAGCGGCGAGCGATCATTGCGGCGGGTGCCCTGCGCGATCACGAGGCGCGCGGGCGGTGCCGGAGCGGGCAGGGGGGCGGTGGTGATGACCAGGGTGGGATTGGGCTCCGCCGGCGGCAGCACGCCGCGCGGGCCGGTGCCCCGGCTGAGGGTGAGGCGCAGCGCGCCGTCCGTCAGGCCGTTCGCCTCGGCCGTGGCGGCCAGGGCGGCGGCAAGGTCAAGCGGCGGCAAGGCCATGCCCAGCACCCCGGCCCCGGTGGCAAGGCGGGCGAGGTGGGCGCTAAGCCGCAGCACGGCCCCTTCGCGCACCCGCAGGGTCTCGAACAGGCCGTCGCCGAGGGTGAAGCCGCGGTCGAACGGCGAGAGGCGCGCCGCGTCCTCCTCCTCCAGGCCAGTGCCGAGCCAGAGCTTCACGATGGGTCTCCCGACACGGCCCGCAGCATGGGCGAGAGCTTCACCAGGCTTTCCTCATATTCGTCCACCGGATCGGAATCAGCCACGATGCCGCCCCCCGCCTGGGCGAGCAGCGTCTCCCCGGCCCGGGTGATGGTGCGGATGACGATGGAGGAATCCATGGCCCCGTCGAAGCCGATCCAGCAGACCGAGCCGCAATAGACCCCGCGCGGCACCGGCTCCAGCTCGTGGATGATCTCCATGGCCCGGATCTTCGGCGCGCCGGTGATGGAGCCGCCGGGGAAGCAGGCGGTGAGCAGGTCCACCGGGCCAAGGCCGTCCTTCAGCCGGCCTTCCACCACCGAGACCAGGTGATGCACGCTGGCGAAGGTCTCCAGCGCGCACAGGGCCGGCACCTTCACGCTGCCCACCTGGCAGACCCGGGAGAGGTCGTTGCGCAGCAGGTCCACGATCATCAGGTTTTCCGCCCGGTCCTTCTCCGAGGCCAGCAGGGCGGCGGCGAGCCGTGCGTCTTCCATGGGGTCGGGGCTGCGGCGGCGGGTGCCCTTGATGGGCCGCGTCTCCACCCGTCCGTCCGGATCAAGGGACAGGAAGCGCTCCGGCGAGGCGCTGAGCACGGACAGGTCGGGTCCCGCGCGCAGGAAGGCGGCGAAGGGGGAGGGGGAGAGCGCGCGCAGGCGGGCGTAAAGGGCGAGGTCGGAAAGTCCCTGTGGCCGCGCCGCGCGCATCTGCTGGGTCAGGTTGGCCTGGAAGATGTCGCCGGCGCGGATGTATTCAATCACCCGCGCGATGGAGGCTTCCACCAGCGCGCGCGGCTGCTCCGGCACGAAGCGGCCGGTAAGGCTGAAGTCGGGCGCCGGCGCATGGGCGGGGGCGGTGTCGAGCCGGCGGCGGACCGCCGCGGCCCGCGCCTTCGCCCGATCCTGCGCGGCGGCGCCATGCTCCGGCCGGCCGGTGGAGACGATATAGGCGCGGCGCTCCAGCCGGTCGAAGGCGAGCACCGTGTCGTAGAGGCCGAGCACCAGTTCGGGAACCGCCGGGTTCGCCGGACGGGGGGCAGGCAGGCGCTCCAGATGGCGGCCGAGCTCATAGCCCAGATAGCCCATGGCTCCGCCGCGAAACGGCACCGGTGACGGTTCGTCCGGCACGGCGTTGGCGGCGATGGCATTTTTGGCGAGAGCTTGCGCCAGCACGTCGAACGGGTTGCCGGGCACGATCTTGCCGTCCACGCGCACGCCGTCGGCCGCGCTGGTGATGACCTGGAACGGATCGGCCCCCAGATAGGACCAGCGCGCCCGCGCGTCGCCCTCCGCGGCGCTGTCGAGGAAGGCGCAATAGGGCGCATCGGCGAAGGCGTGGAGGACGGCGAACGGGTCGCGGTACGGAATTTCAACGATAAGCACGGCAGGGCGACCGATTCGAAACGCTGGCCCCAAGATGGCGCCCCCGGCCCCCGGGGGCAATGCGCGCGATGGGCGGGACGGGGCAAGACCGCGCCAAGAGGCACCGGCGGCAGCGCGCAAAAACACCTGTGCTCCCCCCAGCAGCCTGATTGCGACCGTCGGCGGGAGCACCGGGCCAGCATGACGCAAAGCTACCCCACCGCTGCATGGCCGCCGTTCTGCGTCTGCGTGAAGCCGGCTTCCCACGCCACGGGCATGTGCTATGGCAACAATCACCGGCCGGTGCGCCTGCGGCCGGCGCCCGAACCCGTGCCCGAACGAGCCCCGCGTGTCCGCCCCGTCCGCTCCCCATCCCGTGCATCATGCCCCGGCTGTCTGGTTCCTGAAGGGCCTGAAGGCGGGCCTGTCCGTGCCCGCCATCGTGCTGTTCGCCAGCTACCTCGGCTTCGGCGCGGTGCTCCAGAGCGTGGGCTTTCCGCTGGGGGCGGGGCTTGCCTCCACCTTTCTGGTGTGGGCGCTGCCGGCGCAGTTGATCCTCGTCGGCGGCATCGCAGCGGGAACCGCTTTGCCGGCGCTGGCGCTGGCCGTGGCGCTATCCTCCATGCGGCTGCTGCCCATGGTGGTGTCGGTGGCGCCCTATATGCGCGGCCCGCGCCGCAGTCTGTTCTGGGAGCTGGTGTGCGCCCATTACGTGGCCTTGACCGTGTGGCTGGAGGGCCTGCGGATGCTGCCCCATCTGCCCGGTGAAGCGCGGCTGCCCTTCACCCTCGGGCTCGGCAACATGCTGATCTCCATCAGCATGCTTGGCACGCTGGCCGGCTTTCTCGTGGCGGGAGAACTGCCGACGCCGCTGGCGGCTGGCCTGCTGCTGCTCACGCCGCTCTCCTTCACCGTGCTGATGGTGCGCAACGCCGCCGCGCCCACCGACTGGCTGGCGCTGGCGGCGGGGTTCCTCCTGATGCCGGCGACGCTGGGGCTGGATGGCGGCCTCGACCTCATGATCGCCGGCATCGGCGGCGGCACCTTCGCTTATGGGGCTGGCCGGCTGCTGGAGCGGCGGCGCGGGCGGGCGCAGCCATGACGGGCGCAGCTATGACGGGGGCATCCCTGAGCGAGGGTGCGGCGCTGCTCATCGTGCTGCTGGTGGGGTTTCTGCCCACCGAGATCTGGCGCGCTCTGGCGGCGCTCGCCGGGCGGCGGGTGGAGGAGGGCAGCCCGGTCTTCCACTGGGTGAAGGCGGTGGCCACCGCGCTGCTGGCCGCCGTGGTGGCGCGGCTTTTGTTCGCGCCCGCCGGCGCGCTTGCCGCCGTGCCGCTGCTGCTCAGGCTCGGGGCGGTGGCGGGCGGCGTCGCGGGGTTCCTCGCCTTCCGCCGCTCGGTGTTCGTCGGCGTGCTCGTGGGTGAGATCATCCTGATCGCAGGGATCATCCTGTCCCATTGAGGCGCCGGCCGGGGACGAACCGGCCTGCGCCAAAAGAAAGGGCGCCCCGAGAGGCGCCCAAGGCGGTCATGAAGACCGAAAGAAAAAACCGGCCCGGCACAAGGGCCGGGCCGGACGGAGGATCTTGTCAGACCGAGTAGTACATCTCGAACTCGACCGGGTGCGGCGTCATTTCGAAGCGCATCACCTCGGTCATCTTCAGCTCGATGTAGGACTCGATGAAGTCCTTCTGGAACACGTCGCCCTTGAGCAGGTAGTCATGGTCGGCGGCCAGCGAATCCAGGGCCTCGCGCAGGGAACCGCAGACGGTGGGGATCTGCTTCAGCTCGGCGGGGGGCAGGTCGTACAGGTCCTTGTCCATGGCCTGGCCGGGATCGATCCGGTTCAGGATGCCGTCCATGCCGGCCATGAACAGGGCCGCGAAGGCGAGGTAGGGGTTCGCGCCCGGATCGGGGAAGCGGACCTCGACGCGCTTGGCCTTCGGGTTGTTGGTGTAGGGGATGCGGCAGGACGCCGAGCGGTTGCGGGCCGAATAGGCCAGCAGCACCGGAGCCTCATAGCCCGGGACCAGCCGCTTGTAGGAGTTGGTCAGCGGGTTGGTGAAGGCATTCAGCGACTTGGCGTGCTTGATGATGCCGCCGATGTACCACAGGCAGTAGTCGGACAGGTCCGCATACTTGTCGCCGGCGAAGAGCGGCTTGCCGTCCTTCCAGATGGACTGGTGGACATGCATGCCCGAGCCGTTGTCGCCGAAGACCGGCTTCGGCATGAAGGTCGCGGTCTTGCCGTAGATGTTGGCGACCTGGTGGATGCAGTACTTATACACCTGCAGGTGGTCGGCCATGGTCACCAGCGGGCCGAACTTGAGGCCAAGCTCGTGCTGGGCGGAGGCCACCTCGTGGTGGTGCTTCTCCACCTGGGCGCCCATCTTGGCCATGGCGGCCAGCATCTCGGAGCGCATGTCCTGCGCCGAATCGATCGGGGGCACCGGGAAGTAGCCGCCCTTGGTCTTCACCCGGTGGCCGAGGTTGCCGCCCTCATATTCGGTGTCGAAATTGGTCGGCAGCTCGACGGAATCGAGCTTGAAGCCGGTGTTGTACGGGTCCGCCTTGAAGCGCACGTCGTCGAAGATGAAGAACTCGGCCTCAGGGCCGAAATAGACCGCATCGCCGATGCCGGTGGACTTGGCATAGGCCTCGGCCTTGCGGGCGATGGAGCGGGGGTCGCGGCCGTAGGGCTGGTTGGTGGTCGGCTCCAGCACGTCGCAGACGATGGAGAGCGTGGTCTCCGCGAAGAAGGGGTCGATGCAGGTGGTAGCCGGATCCGGCATCAGCAGCATGTCGGATTCGTTGATGGCCTTCCAGCCGGCGATGGACGAGCCGTCGAAGGCGGTGCCTTCGGTCAGGAACTCATCGTCGACCATGGAGATATCGAAGGTAACGTGTTGCCACTTGCCGCGCGGATCGGTGAAGCGCAGGTCGACGTATTTCACGTCCTCGCTCTTGATCAGGTTGAGGACGTCCTTGGCCGTCTTGGTGGTCATGGGGATATTACCTTTCTGCTGGCACGCAGGTTTTTATTGGACGCGTCAAATCGCGTCGAGCCCGGATTCGCCGGTGCGGATGCGGATCGCCTCCTCGATGGACGAAACGAAGATCTTTCCGTCTCCGATCCGTCCGGTCTGGGCCGCGCGGCGAATGGCGTCGACGGCCCGGTCTACCATATCGTCGGAGAGCACGACTTCGATTTTCACCTTGGGCAGGAAATCCACCACATATTCCGCGCCGCGGTACAACTCGGTATGGCCCTTCTGCCGGCCGAAGCCCTTGGCCTCGGTGACGGTGATGCCTTGCAGTCCCACGTCCTGGAGGGCCTCTTTCACTTCATCGAGCTTGAAGGGCTTGATGATAGCCTCAATCTTCTTCATCCGGTCCGTCTCCCCTGGCCCGGCCACCGCCGCTGATCGAGCCGCCAGCTTTTAAGCAGGATGTATGCCATCCATACGCCTAAGTGCCTATGCGGACCAGTGCGCTGGGCGATGGCATCGCCGCCTGTAAAATGGGCTTAATGACTTTAAGTTAGGCGAAGTGCGTCTTCGTCTCATGGATTTGCTGAGTATCAACTGGGCAAAAGGGTGGCAGGGGCATCACGTGTACGCACTTCTCGATCCACAGGAAATGGGTGAGGCAGATCGACTCGCCGTCGAAATGGGCACGCCGTCCTTCACGCTGATGGAGCGGGCGGGTACCGCGGTGGCCGACGTGGTGGCGCGCTTTCCGCTGCCGACTCGCGTCGTCATCCTCTGCGGGCCGGGAAACAATGGCGGCGACGGCTTTGTCGCGGCACGGGTGCTGACGCAGCGGGGCTTTCGGGTCCGCGTCGCCCTGCTGGGCGAGCGCGCGCGCCTGACCGGGGATGCCAAGCGCGCCGCCGAGCGCTGGCGCGGGCCGGTGGAGGAGCCGGCAGTCCTCGATCTCACCGAGGCGGGGGTGATCGTCGACGCCCTGTTCGGCGCCGGCCTTGCCCGCGACCTCGATGGCGCAGCCAGGGCGCTGGTGATGCGCATGGCGGCGTCCGGCCGCCCGATCATCGCCGTGGACCTGCCCTCGGGCCTCGATGGCGCCACCGGCCGGGTGCGCGGCGCGGCGGCGCAGGCGCAGGAGACGGTCACCTTCTTCCGCCGCAAGCCCGGTCACCTGCTGGAGCCGGGGCGCAGCCTGTGCGGCCGGGTGCGCGTGGCGGATATCGGCATTCCCGATGCGGCGCTGGATGTGATCAAGCCCGCCACCTTCGTGAACATGCCTGAGCTGTGGCGTCCCGCCTTCCCGCTGCCGGCGGCGCTGGGCCACAAATATGATCGCGGCCATGCGGTGGTGGTGAGCGGCGGCGCCTGGACCTGCGGTGCCGCCCGGCTGTCCGCGCGCGGGGCGCTCCGGGCCGGGGCCGGGCTGGTGACGGTGGCCCTGCCGGCAGACGCCCTGCCGCTGCATGCCGCCTCCTATGCCGCCATCATGCCCCGTCTTATGGGATGCGACGGCGATCTCGCCGCGCTGCTGGCCGACCGGCGGCTCGGCACCGTGGTGCTGGGGCCGGGCCTCGGCATCGGGGCGGCGACGCGGGCGAAGATCGACCTCGCCGCGCCGGGCCGGCGCCTGGTGCTGGATGCGGACGCCCTCACCTCCTACGCCGGCGTGCCCTGGGCGCTGGCGGACGTGGCGGCGCGCAGCGCGGGCCTCATCATCACGCCCCACGAGGGGGAGTTCGCCCGCCTGTTCGCCGGCGATCGGGCGATGCTGGAGGCGCCGTCCAAGCTGGCGCGGACCCGGGCCGCCGCGGCGCGGCTGGGCGCGGTGGTGGTGCTGAAGGGGGCGGACACGGTGGTGGCGGCCCCCGACGGGCGCGCCGCCATCGCCGAAAATGCGCCGGCCTATCTTGCCACCGCCGGCGCGGGCGATGTGCTGGCCGGCATGGCGGGCGGGCTTCTGGCGCAGGCCATGCCGCCGTTTGAAGCCGCCGCCGCCGCGGTGTGGCTGCACGGGGAAGCCGCCCGCGCCGCCGGGCCGGGCCTCGTGGCCGACGACCTGCCCGAGGCGCTGCGGGAGGTCTACCGTTTGTTGTACGAGCAGTTCGGGGTGCGGTGAGCGGATGGCCCCCAGGCCATCGCTCCGCAGGTTTTCGGCCTCAGGCCGTGACCTCATAGGTCTTGGAGACCACCACTTCGCCGTCGCCGCCGCGCTGGCCGACGATGGACCAGGTGCCCGGTACGGACGCGCGGAACGCCACCCGCACGGTGGCCTTCGAGGGCACCGGCACGGTGTCGTGCCACCACGGCCGCCAGCCGTCATAGACATTGTCGAGCAGGCGCACGGGATGGCCGGCGATATAGACCGACACCGGCGCGTCGAGGCTGTTCACCAGCGTCAACACCACGCTCCGGCCCGCCTTCACCGTGCCGAGGGAGGTTGCCCCCGCGGCCGGCTTTTCCCCGATGGGCAGATCGATGCGCAGGGCATCCTTCAGGGGAACCTCGGCCGGCAGGTCGTTGGGCGGCAGCGGCGCCGGCGGACCCGCAGGCGGCGTCCCGGCGGCGCCCACCGGGGTCACCACCGCCAGCCGGATCGGGTCCTGGGTGGTCTCGATCTCGATGATGGTGGCGTCGGCGTCATCCAGCGTCGCGGCCACGTCCACCCGGCCGCCGGGGGCGATCTGGATGCGGCCTTCCTTCAGTTCGAAGGGTTCGGACACCGGCTGGCCGTCCACCGCGATGGCATAGCCCGCCGGCCCGCGGATCCTGAGGCGCAGGAACAGCGGCGTCGCGTTCACCAGCCGCAGCCGCGCGCGTCCGCTCGCCGGACCCTGGAAGGTGGGCGAGATAGCGCCGTTGACCGGGAAGATGGGCATCCCGCTCTCCGGCGGGAAGGACTGGATGAACAGCAGGTGGTCCGCCGCATAGGCCGGGGCGCCGGCCTCTTCCACCACCAGCGGGCCGGCCAGCGCGCGGCGGGCGAGGCTGGGCGACGTAGAGTGATACCAGAAGGTGCCGGCATCCGTTGGCACCAGGCTCAGGTTGGCGCTCTTGCCGGGGGCAACGGTCGCCAGAGCGGGCGAACCTGCCGGCAGGCGCACGCCCTGCCAGGTGAGCGCGACGCTTTCCTTCAGGTTGTTGGCGAGGGTGACGCCCAGCGTGGCGCCCTTCTTCACCCGCAGCACCGGGCCGGGGAGGGCGCCGTTGAACAAGGCCAGCGGCCCCGGTCCGGCCAGCTCCGGCAGGCTGGCTTCGGCGGCGGTGAGCGTCACCGGGGGGCTCGCCTGCGGAACCGCCTGGGGAACCGCCTGCGGAGCGGCCGCCGGAGATTGGGCGAGCGCCGGGACGAGGGCGCCCGCCGCGCCGGACAGGGAAAGGGCTGCAGCACCCTTGAGGACGGTGCGTCGGGAGGGAATCGGCGTCGTCACGCGGCGTCTCCTGCCAGGGTGCGTGGACCTTCATACGTGGCTGAAAAAAGGGCAAGCGGCTTTCCACCGTTGATTGTCGCGGACCCGCCCGGCGGCGTCCCGCGCAGCCGGCCCGGGCGATGCTTCGCAAAGGCTTGCGGGCCGCCCGCACGAGCGTGGCCAGGACCGTACCGACAGCGCGCGCTGCGGGCGGGAGGGCGCCATTTTCTTGCTGCATGCGCGCGCCGTCATGATATAAGCCGCGACCCGATCCATGCGTGCACAGGCGTGCGCGTGCGGTCGAACCTCTATGGTGCGCGTCCCGGATCGCGCGTCTCCGATTGGGCGTTTCCGTGATGGAGCGTTTCCGTGACGGAGTGCTTCGGGTTCTGCTGTCCGGTGTGCCTGATGGCGCACCCGGCGGCGCGCGCGCCTTGCGGACGTGGCGGATTCGCGGGCGTGGCGGAACTGGTAGACGCGCGGGATTTAGGTTCCCGTGACGCAAGTCGTGGGGGTTCGAAACCCTCCGCCCGCACCACGTTTCCGGTTCGCCGGCCGCAGCGGAGGTTCGTGCGCCGCAAGGTGCGGGACGCGCCGTGCGGCCTTTGGCGGGATGCCGGGGGATATGCGGCGCCGAAACCGGTTTTGAACGTTTTCCGCGCCATGCGCGACAGGATGTGAAGGCAAGACGATGCAGGTGACCGAGACCCAGGCCGATGGCCTCAAGCGCGCGTTCCGTGTGGTGGTGTCTGCCGCCGACCTCGGCGCCAAGGCCGATGCCAAGCTGGCCGAGCTCAAGGGCCAGGTGAAGCTCAACGGCTTCCGCCCCGGCAAGGTGCCCGTGGCGCACCTCAAGCGGGTCTACGGCAAGACCGTCATGTCCGAGGTGATCGAGCAGACGGTCAACGAGACCAACGGCAAGATCGTCGAGGAGCATGGCTTCAAGCTGGCCCTCCAGCCCAAGGTCAAGCTGCCCGAGGAAGACCCCCAGGCGCAGGGCCTGCTCGACGGCGGCAAGGACCTGGCCTACGACCTCGAGATCGAGATCCTGCCCAAGATCGAGCTGGGCAATTTCAAGGACATCTCGGTGGAGAAGCTGGTGGTGGAGGTGTCCGACGCGGAGGTCGACGAGACCATCCAGCGCATCGCCGACGCCAACCGCCCCTTCGTCACCCGCGAAGGCGGCTATGCCGAGAACGGCGACCGCGTCACCATCGACTTCACCGGCTATGTGGACGGCGAGAAGTTCCCCGGCGGCGAGGGCCAGGACATCGACGTCCTGCTCGGCTCCAACGGCTTCATCCCCGGCTTCGAGGAGCAACTCCTCGGCGTCTATGCCGGCGACAACCGCACCCTCAATGTGACCTTCCCGGAAGGTTATGCCGCCCAGGAACTGGCCGGCAAGGCCGCCACCTTCGAGGTGACGGTGAAGTCCGTGGCGGCTCCCGGCCCGCTCGCCCTGGACGACGAATTCGCCAAGACCCTTGGCCAGGACAGCCTGGAGAAGCTCAAGGACATGGTGCGCGCGCGCATCGCCAGCGAGCACACCGGCGCCGCCCGGCAGAAGGTGAAGCGCGCGCTGCTCGATGCCCTCGACGCCACCCACCAGTTCGCGGTGCCGGAAGGCCTCGTGGAGCAGGAATTCTTCGGCGTGTGGAGCCGGGTGCAGGAAGACCTTGCCGCCCAGAAGCGCAGCTTCGCCGACGAGGGCACCACCGAGGAGGAAGCCCGCGCCGACTACCGCAAGATCGCCGAGCGCCGCGTGCGCCTCGGCCTGGTGCTTGCGGAAATCGGTGAGCGCAACAATATCCAGGTTTCTGAAGACGAGGTGACGCGCGCGGTTGTGGAACGGGCCCGCCAGTTCCCCGGCCAGGAGCAGCAGGTGTGGGAATATTACCGCCGCACCCCCGAAGCCCTGGCCTCCGTACGCGCCCCCCTGTTCGAGGAGAAAGTCGTTGATTTCCTCCTGGAGCTCGCCAACGTGACCGAGAAGACGGTGACCAAGGAAGAGCTCTACAAGGAGGAAGAGGACGACGAGAAGGCGGCCTGAGGGCCAAAGGCTGCCTTCGTCCTGCGACGATATTGCGCGGCACGCCCCCCGGGGCGTGCCTTCGCCCGCGCCCCGAGGACTGATGATGCGTGATCCTGTCGATACTTATATGAATTATCTCATTCCCATGGTGGTCGAGCAGACCAACCGCGGGGAGCGCTCCTACGACATCTTTTCCCGCCTCCTGAAGGAGCGCATCATCTTCCTGACCGGCCCGGTCGAGGACGGCATGTCCACCCTCGCGGTGGCGCAGCTGCTGTTCCTGGAAGCGGACAATCCGAAGAAGGAAATCTCGATGTACATCAACTCCCCCGGGGGAGTGGTGACGTCGGGCCTCGCGATCTACGACACCATGCAGTTCATCAAGCCTGCGGTGTCCACGCTCTGCATCGGCCAGGCCGCCTCCATGGGCTCGCTGCTGCTGACCGCCGGCGAGAAGGACATGCGCTTCGCCCTGCCGAACGCCCGAATCATGGTGCACCAGCCGTCGGGCGGCTTCCAGGGCCAGGTCACGGACATCATGCTGCATGCGCAGGAGATCCTGAACCTGAAGCGTCGGCTCAATGAAATCTATGTGAAGCACACCGGCCGCTCGATGGACAAGATCGAGGACGCCCTGGAGCGCGACAACTTCATGACCGCAAAGGCAGCGCTGGACTTCGGTCTCATCGATGCCGTGATCGATCAGCGCCCCACCGACGACACCTCCAAGGCGGCGTGATCGGGGCCCACGCGACGGGGGTTCTCGAAATGCCCCTCTTGCGTGCGGTGCAAGATCGCGCTTGCATGTCGTTAAGCCGGCATCGGATGCCGCGTAACCGGCCCTCGCCCCAAAAGGCGGGGGCCGCTGCGTTCAGGGGTCTTCACATTTGGGCAGGACCCCCGGGATCATGATGCGGTGGACGGCGCGATGAAGGCGCGGCGGGTGGGGATGGTCGTTTTTCCGGCAACCTGTCACCTGGGGAATGTCGCTTCCCCGCCTTGATCGTGTCGCCTCGAGGTGATTGGTTCACATGAACAGATCACCGTTTCGGGATTGGCTAGATTTTTGCTTGGTCCAATCCCCATATGTGACGCTAGCGAGACGGGTGCGTTTAGCGTCCGGTTCGGTAGATGGTAGGAGACGAAGATGAGCAAGACCGGCGGCAGCGACAGCAAGAACACGCTTTATTGCTCGTTCTGCGGCAAGAGCCAGCACGAGGTCAGGAAGCTCATCGCCGGACCGACTGTGTTCATCTGCGACGAATGCGTCGAGTTGTGCATGGACATCATCCGGGAAGAGTCGAAGTCCTCTCTGGTGAAGTCGCGGGATGGCATCCCGACCCCGAAGGAGATCCGCAAGGTCCTCGATGACTATGTCATCGGCCAGGACCACGCGAAGAAGGTCCTGTCGGTGGCGGTGCACAATCACTACAAGCGCCTCAACCACGCCTCCAAGCACGGCGACGTGGAACTCGCGAAGTCCAACATCCTGCTGATCGGGCCCACCGGCTCCGGCAAGACGCTGCTCGCGCAGACCCTGGCGCGCATCCTCGACGTGCCCTTCACCATGGCCGACGCCACCACGCTGACCGAAGCCGGCTACGTGGGCGAGGACGTGGAGAACATCATCCTCAAGCTGCTCCAGTCGGCCGACTACAATGTCGAGCGGGCGCAGCGCGGCATCGTCTACATCGACGAGATCGACAAGATCAGTCGCAAATCCGACAATCCCTCCATCACCCGCGACGTGTCGGGCGAGGGCGTGCAGCAGGCCCTGCTGAAGATCATGGAAGGCACGGTGGCCTCGGTTCCGCCCCAGGGCGGCCGCAAGCATCCCCAGCAGGAATTCCTGCAGGTGGACACCACCAACATCCTGTTCATCTGCGGCGGCGCCTTCGCCGGCCTCGACAAGATCATTTCCTCGCGCTCCAAGGGGTCCACCTCCATCGGCTTCCAGGCCAAGGTGGCTCCGCCCGAGGATCGCCGCCCCGGCGAGGTCTTCCGCGAGGTGGAGCCCGAGGATCTGCTGAAGTACGGCCTCATTCCCGAGTTCATCGGCCGTCTGCCGGTCCTGGCGACGCTGGGTGACCTTGATGAAGAGGCCCTGAAGAAGATCCTCTCCGAGCCGAAGAACGCGCTGGTGAAGCAGTACCAGCGCCTGTTCGAGATGGAGAATGTGGACCTGACCATCCACGAGGAGGCCCTCGGCGCCATCGCCCGCAAGGCGATCGAGCGCAAGACCGGCGCCCGCGGCCTCAGGTCCATCATGGAGAGCATCCTCCTCGACACCATGTTCGACCTCCCCGGCCTTGAAGGGGTGGAAGAGGTGGTGATCTCGAGGGAGGTCGTCGAGCAGAGTGCGCGTCCGCTTTATATTTATGCGGACCGTGTCGGCGACGCCGGCGCCAGTGCGTGACGGCGTCCGCCCCACACCTCGCCCCCGGCCTCACGGCACGGGGGCAGGCCGGGGCATGGTCCGCAGGTCGGACCAGACAGGGGGGATGACGGAACGGGCTCCGGCACGGTTCCGCCCTCACCCAAACCCGGTGAACGGGTTGCCCTTGAAACGGGCAGGTTGCGTGTCCATCTACTTTTCGAAAGTTCCGGTCTCGGGGGTCGGACCTCGTGTCTCCTGCGGCTTGCGCCGCTTCAGCATTGAAAATCCACACCCGTCTCCGGCCGCGTGCACGCGCGGCAACGCCCAGTTGTGCGTTTTTCCAGCGCGTGTACTTCTTGAAAGGATTGCGTCATGACGAGCCAGAAGCCGCGCCCGCCGCTCGTTGCCGGGGTGTCCCAGACCTACCCGGTCCTGCCTCTTCGGGACATCGTGGTTTTTCCCCATATGATTGTTCCCCTGTTCGTGGGGCGCGAGAAGTCCATCCGCGCCCTCGAAGAAGTCATGCGCGGTGATACCTATATCCTCCTCGCCACCCAGGAGAATGCCTCGGACGATGATCCCGCCGCCGAGGCCATCTTCTCCGTGGGCACGCTCGCGACCGTCCTCCAGCTGCTGAAGCTGCCCGATGGCACCGTGAAGGTGCTGGTGGAGGGCGTCAGCCGCGCCCAGGTGACCCGCTACACCGAGCGCACCGATCTCTACGAGGCCGAGGCCATCACCCTCGACGACGAGAGCAGCGACCAGGTGGAAGCCGAGGCGCTCGCGCGCTCGGTGGTCACCGAGTTCGAGAATTATGTGAAGCTCAACAAGAAGGTGTCGCCCGAGGTGGTGGGCGTCGTCAGCCAGATCGACGACCACTCCAAGCTCGCCGACACGGTCGCCTCGCACCTCGCCGTGAAGATCCCGGAGAAGCAGGGCGTCCTGGAGATGCTGAAGGTCTCCGATCGCCTGGAGAAGGTGCTCGGCCTGATGGAGAGTGAAATCTCCGTCCTGCAGGTGGAAAAGCGCATCCGCACCCGCGTCAAGCGGCAGATGGAGAAGACCCAGCGCGAGTACTACCTCAACGAGCAGATGAAGGCGATCCAGAAGGAACTCGGCGACGAGGACGGCAAGGACGACCTGCAGGAGCTGGAAGACCGCATCAAGCGCACCAAGCTCACCAAGGAAGCCCGCGAAAAGGCCGCCCACGAGCTGAAGAAGCTGCGCCAGATGTCGCCCATGTCGGCGGAAGCCACCGTGGTGCGTAACTACCTGGATTGGCTGCTTTCGATCCCGTGGAGCGTGAAGAGCAAGGTCAAGAAGGACCTGCCCTTCGCCCAGCAGATCCTCGACAGCGATCACTACGGCCTCGACAAGGTCAAGGAACGCATCGTCGAATATCTCGCCGTGCAGAGCCGCGCCAACAAGCTCACCGGGCCGATCCTGTGCCTCGTCGGCCCGCCCGGCGTGGGCAAGACCTCCCTCGGCAAGTCCATCGCCAAGGCGACGGGCCGCGAGTTCGTGCGTGTCGCCCTGGGCGGCGTGCGGGATGAGGCGGAGATCCGCGGTCACCGGCGGACCTACATCGGGTCCATGCCGGGCAAGATCATCCAGTCCATGCGCAAGGCCAAGAAGTCGAACCCGCTCTTCCTCCTGGACGAGATCGACAAGATGGGCGCCGATTTCCGTGGCGACCCGTCCTCGGCCCTGCTGGAGGTGCTGGATCCGGAGCAGAACCACACGTTCGCCGATCACTATCTGGAGGTGGATTACGACCTCTCGAGCGTGATGTTCGTGACCACGGCGAACACGCTGAACATCCCGCCGGCCCTTCTGGACCGCATGGAGGTGATCCGCATCGCCGGCTATACCGAGGACGAGAAGGTGGAGATCGCGCGCAAGCACCTTCTGCCCACCTCGCTCGGCAAGCATGGCCTGACGCCGAAGGAGTTCGGCATCGACGACGCCGCGCTGCTCCAGCTGGTCCGCCGCTACACGCGGGAAGCCGGCGTGCGTAACCTTGAGCGCGAGATTTCCACCCTCGCCCGCAAGGCGGTGAAGGAGCTTGTGCTGTCGAAGAAGAAGTCGGTGAAGGTCACGGCCAAGAACCTCGAGGACTTCCTCGGCGTGCCGCGCTACCGGTACGGCGAGGTGGAAACCGAGGATCAGGTGGGCGTCGTCACCGGCCTCGCGTGGACCGAGGTGGGCGGCGAGCTGCTGACCATCGAAGGCCTCATGATGCCCGGCAAGGGCAAGATGACGGTGACCGGCAACCTGCGCGACGTGATGAAGGAATCCATCTCCGCGGCGGCGTCCTACGTCCGCTCGCGGGCGGTTGATTTCGGCATCGAGCCGCCTTTGTTCGAGCGGCGCGACATCCACGTGCACGTGCCGGAAGGCGCAACTCCGAAGGACGGCCCGTCCGCCGGCGTCGGCATGGCCACCGCCATCGTCTCGGTGATGACCGGCATCCCGGTGCGTCGCGACCTGGCCATGACGGGTGAGATCACCCTGCGTGGACGGGTGCTGCCCATCGGCGGCCTCAAGGAAAAGCTCCTTGCGGCCCTGCGCGGCGGCATCAAGACGGTGCTGATCCCCGAGGAGAACGCCAAGGACCTGGCGGATATCCCGGCCAACGTGAAGAACGCGATGGAGATCATTCCGTGCTCGCGCATGGACGAGGTGCTCGCCCATGCCCTCGTTCGCCCGCTGGTGCCGATCATCTGGGAAGAGCGCCCGGTGAACGCCCCGGTGCCGGGCGAAGAGACCTCGGGCGTGGTCGCCCACTGACGACAGATCCGGCCGGATTGCCCGCAAACCGGCCGGATTGAAGCGTTTTCCAGTGAAATGAGAGGGCGTGTTGCCGCTTCTCCCCGTCCAACCGGGAGCGCGGCGCACGCCCTCAACGTTTTCAATGGCTTAATGATTGTTCACACGCCGCCGGAGCGGTGCGCCTCCCCCCGTTTGTTCGCAGGCGCACAGTGGGAAATCGTGCATTGGTGCGGGTTTGACGCCGATCGCGCTTGCAAAAGCCTTATTTTCCGTGATGCTCGCGCCGTTCGTGAGGGCTTGGGCCTGCACGATTCGCGTTCTGACAACGGAAGGAAAGGTCAGATGACCACCAAGAACGAACTGATCGCCGCGGTGGCCGAAGAGGCGAAGCTGACGAAGACGGCTGCGGCTGCGGCTGTGGACGCCACCTTCGACATCATCGCCAAGGCGCTCCAGGAGGGCGAGGAAGTCAAGCTGATCGGTTTCGGCAGCTTCTCCGTGGTGACGCGCGCCGCGCGCGAAGGCCGTAATCCCCGCACCGGCAAGCCGGTGAAGATCAAGGCTTCCAAGGCTCCGAAGTTCACTCCCGGCAAGGGCCTGAAAGAAGCCGTCAACGGCTGATCGGCCCCGGGGTCCCAGACGCAGGGACCCCTCCAAGGCTTCCCGGACGCTCCCGGCCCGCCTCTTGCGGGCGGAGCGTCCCCGAGCCGCACGTTCCTGAGCCGCACGTTCCTGGGCGGAATTGGTGGTCGCCTCAGGTGCCTCCCGGCGGGCGGGGGAGCGCATATGGCTATCGCCTCGGGTTGGCGGGTGTTCCGGCGCGACGTACCGTTCGCGCCATCGCCGGCGATGGGGACGGTAGATCGGCCGAAGGGGTGCGCCGGTATTCCACGTGCAGCGCTGGTCCTGTTCCCGCGGCCTTGAACCCGCTCCGCCGTCGCAGTTGGCCGCTGCAGCCCTTGCCGCCGGCGCGGTTGCCCACGCAGCCCTTCCCGCCCGTTCAGCCTGCCACCCGTTCAGCCCTTGCCGCCCGCGCCGCAGGGGCTTATAGCGCCTCCACGCTCCGGCCTGGGCGGTTAGCTCAGTTGGTAGAGCATCTCGTTTACACCGAGAGGGTCGGCGGTTCGAGCCCGTCACCGCCCACCAGGCCCGCGTCTTCCCTTCATCCCGATCCGGCCATGGCCTGTGTTTTGAAGCGCGCAGCGCCGCCCGCATGCGCGGCCGGCGCCCGTCGGGAGATTCGGATGCGCGGCGTTCCGCAGGCCCATGAGCGCCCGCGCGCGTGCGTCGCGGGTGCGGCGAAAAGCTTTGCCGTGACTGGATCTTCCCGCAGGCTGTGGACAACTGCCGCGCAAAAAATGCGGGTGTTGCTTGACTTGCGCGGAGGGCTGCCGTACCACGCCGCTCTCTTCGGCGGCACGGTTCGTCCGGCGCCGGTTCGGGGGGGTGTAGCTCAGTTGGTTAGAGCGCCGGCCTGTCACGCCGGAGGTCGCGGGTTCGAGCCCCGTCACTCCCGCCAATCATCCCAATATCTTGCGACGGTTTCCCGGCAGGCTGTGACACTTTTCCAGCCGGCGCCGTGACACTTTTCGTGCCCTTTTGTTCCCTGATCTTCGCGCGCCCGGCCCTGCGCGCCTCGTCCACCTGCCTCACGGTCGCGACGTGGACGGGGTTGTAGACTTTCTGCAGGCGGGTCGAAGCCGACAGGGTGTTCGCCATCTTCGTCGACACGGATTCCGCCCTGGCGCCGCCGGCGAAGGCTTCCACCGTGCCCGACCTGCGCATGTCCGAGAGCTTGCGGTCCTCGTCCAGGCCGAAGACGGCTTCCCGCACCGCGGCAAAATCCTTTCCGAGCTTGTCCTTGGTGTAGGGGCGCGGGAGCCACGCCCGTCCGCCCTTGTCCGTGGGCAGCACATGGCGCGTCCGGAAGATCGGAGCCGCCTCGTGGATCTCGAAGCCCAGCCCGCCGAGATAGGTATCCAAAATCGCTTCAGACCATCTGCTGAGGGTCGCGGCGGCAGCGCGCCCGGTCTTCGCGCGGTCCAGCTCGAAATAGCTCCCTGAGGCGTCGGCAAGCCGCTGGGACGGGGTGAGGCTGCGCACATCGACGGGAGAGAGCTGAGAATCCCAGGCAACGGCCATGCAGGCGGCGAGGCCGCGATAGCCCATCCGCCACGCCCGCTGCACCAGGAGCTTCACCTCGCTGTCGTTCCACGTTTCTTGGCGCGGTTCGGGAGCGCTGTTGGAAAAGGCGAGAGAGGGATCCGCCTTTGGGTCGCAGAGCCCCATGGCCCCCATCTTTTTCCAGAGGGCGCGCCAGACCTTGATGACCCGGAAGGCTTCCGATTCGGAAACGCGCTCCATCACCTTGGAGCGCAGCGCCTGGATGATCTCCGGCGTCACCGTGCGCGGATCATCGCTGGCCAGCGCCGAGCCAATCCATTTCCAGGCGCGTGGCCAGTCGTCGCGGCTGGCCTGTTCTGCAGTGACCTTCTTGCCGGCGTCCTTGTTTTCCTGCGCGCGGATCGCCCGCGCCCGAAGGTACCCCTCGCCGATGCTGCCGCGAGGATATCCGGGGCTCAAAGCAGCAGGCTCCTTGCCCTTCCGCGCCCGGTCCCATTCTTCGTTGAGGCGGATCGCCTCGGCTTTGACATCGGCCGTCAGGGCGGCGCCGAAATTGCGCAGCGCGAACCCATGCTGGCGCATCGCGCGCGTGGGGCGCCACCGCCAGCGGCCATTGACGAAGACGAGATAGCGGATCTTGTCCTTACCCACGTCCCGCTCACAGGTTGGCGATACGGGCAAGCGCGCCCTCCCGAGCGTCGCGCGCGGCCGCTGGGGCGGTCAAGTGCGAGCGCTTGTCCATCCAGGCGTCGATTGCCTTCAGGTCGTACATACCTGTATCCGGGTCCGGCGCAGGGAACCCGCGCCGCTCAAGACGCGGCCGTGCCGCTTCAAACTCTGGCAGGGACAGGTGCAGGCGGCGCGCTGCCTTGTCCGGAGGGATGTCGCGGGGCTCAACCGGGAAGCGGATCGCCATGGCGGCTTTCCTCCTGCGGCTGGAGGGCGACGCCGGCGTACCGGAGGTCAGGCGATCCGACCCTGTAGGGGTTCCCGAACTTGGTGGATCGATCGAACTTCACCGAGTTCGGAGGCAGGCGCCATCCCTTGGCGCGCGAAAGCTGGATGCGGCGAGGTGCGTCAGCCACGACCCACCTCCTTCAGCGCCGCCTCGCGTGCGGCGTTCAGCTCTGCGGCAGCTTCATGAGTGCCGCCATGATCCGGGTGCGCACGCTTCATGGAGCCGCGGTATGCCGTCTCGACCATCTCGGCGGTGACGGGCCGGCCGCCGGCATTGAAGCCGAGAACATCCCGCCACGGTCGGGTGGCGGTGGGCGCGGGGAGGGCGGCGAACCCATCGAAGGCACGCTCCATCATCACGCCACCGCCGTGGCGCTCGACCTGGCGCAGTCCCTCAAGGGCAAGCGCAAGGGAGCGCATGTTCTCTTCGGCGCGCATGTAGCTGTCCGCTGCCATGACCAGCGCGCGGCCGCGCCGCTCGAAGTAGATGGCCACGCCCTGGTCTTCCGGCCGGCGCTTGCCTTCGACCGGAACGCCATCCCGGCCCACGGGGAAGTTCGTCGAGAGAACGACGGACCGCACGCCCAGCTTGCGCGCTTCGCCGAGGAGCGCGTCTCGCGCCTCGGCGAAGGTCCAGAACGGAGACTGATCCTTGCTCCAGCGCGTCCGCTTAAACCGAAACTTCCCATCGACGATGTGTGAAGCACCGGTGCGGTGCCATCCAGCGGGCCAGGAGAGGGGATAGGCGGTGGTCTCACCCATGGCCGGTCTCCTTCATGATCTCGGGGGCCCGCGGGTCGCGATACCCGTCGACCTTGCATCTCTGCCCGGGCAGGAGGATCGACGCGGAGGTGCGTGGCCGCACCTCCTTGCAGCGGGGGCAGGAGACGCCGAACTTCTCGCGACGCTGCTGGCGGTCGAATTTGACGTCATTCCAATAGTCGCCGAGGTCACCCATGAGCCGCCTCCCGTCTCTCCTTCTCGGCCTCACCCTCGGCGGTGAGCCGCCAGATGACCTCACGGCCCTCGCGCTTCATCTGGAGCCAGCCGCGCCGACGCCACTTCTGGATCGTGCGATCGGCGACGCGATCACGCGCCTCATCGCCTCCGGAGACCTCCGACACGCAGGAGAGGCCGGAATAGGTGAACGGGGTGCCGTCCAGCATCCTTGCTTCGACCGCCGCCACCACGGGGGCCTCGATCTCGGCCCGGTTTTCCTTGGGCATCAGGTGGTGCACAGTCAGCCTCCCGGCCGGGCTTCGGCCCGGGCTTTGATCACGATGTTGGTGAGGGCCCGCACGATGTCCTCGCGCGGCGCGCGGCCGAGGCGCAGGGCGGTTGAGACGGCATAGAGCTGGTCGGCGACCCTGAGCGGGTTGATGCCGATCGCCTCCCACCACCATTCCTCGCCGTTCGAGTGCTGGGCGTCCTTGTTGCCCTGATGCTTCTCGGGCGAGAGCGGCACGGTCCAGCGATCATCTGGCTTCGCGCCGCCGCCGGGGTTCACCTTCCCGAAGGCCGCGCTGGAATAGCGGATGTGGGCGGCCTCGTTCCGCCGTCGCAAGGTCGGGAGCGCGCCAGAGGCGAGGCACGGCAGGTCGCGCATCAGGTCGAGATGCCCGGCGTCCTCCTGCCGCCCGCGCTCGCGGGGCGGCTTTCGGGACGGGACGGGCCGCGCCGATTTCTGGGGGATCGGCGGCCAGCCACCTTCTGGCACGATGCGGAGCGCCATCACGCGGCCTCCCCGCGCTTGCGCAGCTCCTTCGCCGTCACCCCCAGCATGTCGGCGATCACCTGCATGATCGCGGCCTTGCTCTCGTAAAACTGCCTGGCGCCCATGGCGCGCATAGACTGGCTCTTGGCTCGGCGGATCAGGACGATGGGGCCTTCCACTTTCGCGAAGGCGAACTCATCCAGGGCCGGGACCGCGGCAGCGACGCGCAGCGCAGCGGCGCGCGACCCGGCATCAACCGCAAGCTCGTGGTAATAGCCTGCCTCGATCAGCGCCCGCTTCCGGAGATGGTCTTCCGAGGGGTAGAGGTGCGCGATGTCCTCCGGCAGGTTCATCCATGCGTCGTGGAGCCAGGCGAACTGGTGGTTATGGCTGGCACGAGACCGCGGCTGCTCCACCACCATGGCGTAGATCTCGCCGATGATGAAGAATTTGTCGGCGAGCTTGGCGAAGCGCTGTGAGACGGGGGCGAATGCCTCGCCATCCCAGTTGCACGGGATCGGGGGCGCGTGGTCGCTCATGCTGCCGCTTTCCCGCCGCCGTAGGCGCGGATCTGCTCCACCACCTCCTGCAGTTCGGCGTTGAAGTCGGAGACGGCCTTGGACAGGGCCGCGATGTAGAGTTCATCGCGCTGCGCCCGGACCACCAAGGGCGGCAGGCGGGGCCAGTAGGTGACGAGGTCGATCCATTCCCGCTCGGCAACCCACAGCGCGCCCTGGCACTGGGCTTTGTGCTCGGGCGAGAACTCGCCCTTCAGGAGCTTCTCGATCAGGAGATCGCCGCGAGTGGTCTTGATCTCCAGCATGCCATTGGTGCCGAGCAAGCTGTCCGGGCTACATCCTTTCGGCCCGTTTACGATGAAGCCGACCCGCTCGGGCTCGACATTGTATTGGAAGGCGTACCAGTCGCGCGCTTCAGACTCCATCACCTTGCCGCGCTCCATCGCAGGCGATGTGAAGGTTTCAGTCGGTTCTCCGGTGATGATTTCGGCGGCAAGGCGGCACATGTATGAGCGCCGCGTCTTGCCTTCGCCTTTTGCGAGAAGAGCACTGAACATGCTCGCAGTCGGGATGCCGAGACGAATTTTCATCCATTCGTCCGTGCCCTGGTCAATCGCATCATAAATGATCATCTGGCTCATTGTGGTGCCCCGATATGTTTCCATGTCTTACGGCGGAGAATGGAGGAGACGTTTGCCGGTGTAACGCCAAGATCTGATGCGATATCTCGACCTAGCCGCCCATCCCTGTTCTGTTCATGGACTAGAAGAACATCCCGTTCTGTGAGCTTGGAGTTCCCGTTCCGCTGCCCGATTGTCATCGTCCCATGGATGATTTTGTCGGCGTCGTTCCCGCTGGGGGTATCCCAGCGAAGATTTTCAGGCCGGTTATCATTGGGGATGCCATTGTTATGGGCGCAGACCATGCCGACAGGCGCCGGGCCGACGAATGCATCCAGGACAAGGCGATGAACCCATGCCCATAGGTGGGCGCCGCCCTTGCAAAGGCGAACATTGATGTGCCCCGACTTAGAGGTCTTCAGAGCCAACACGTGGCCGGGATAGCGCCTGCCATCGGAAAGGACCCGATCAAGGCCCCTGACGCGGCCATGGTTCGAGACTTCGTAGAGGCCCTCAAACCCCCTGATCGCGCGCCATTCTTCAATGCTCATGGCCGGCCTCAGTATCGAATGGAGATGTGCGGCACCTGGCCGCCAATGATCAGCTTGAGCACCGCCCGCGCGGTCTCGGCTTCGATGCCCCCGGCCACCAGGGCCGCGAGGGCGGCTCGGTTGATCGTGGCGCGGTGTTCCTTGTCCTGCTCCCGGCGCCTCGCCTCGGCCTCTTCGGCGGCCTTTTCCTGCTCCTGCCGGCGCCGTTCGGCTTCCACGGCATCAGCCGCGCGGCGCTCGGCATCCTCAGCCTGACGCTTCAGCTCCTGTTCGCGACGCCCGGCCGCTTCGCGCTCGCGAAGGATGGTCTCCTCGGCGCGCCGGGAATCGGCCGCGGCCTTCTCCTCAGCTTCGCGCTTGGCCTTTTCTCCCGCCTCGCGGGCAATCTGCTCTTCCCGATCCCTTTTTGCGCGCTCTTCCGCCTGGCGGCGCAGCTCGGCGAGTTCGGCCTGTTCTGCCTCATAGCGCTCGCGCGCCTCAATGCCGGCGGTCAGCGCACGAACAGCGGCATCCTTGGTCTTGGCGTAGGCGGCCTCGTATTCCTCGCACTGTGGGCCGACGGCCACGGCTTCGACTTCGGCGAGGAATTCCAGAAGCTCATCAACCGGACGCTGGAGAGGAGCGATGCTGGCGATTTGCTCCATGCGCGCAATGGCATTGGTGTGCCGCTCGACGCGGGCTTCTTCGGCGTTCTCCCAGTCGGTCAACGGCTTCCGAGCCTTCTCGGCCAATGCCTCCAACGTCTCTTTGGCGTGCTTGCGCGCCGCATCGATCTTTTTCGGGATGAGCTTCTGCTCATCGGCCAAACCCTTTCCGACGCTCTCGATGTAGGTTTTGACCTTCGTCACCTTGGCGGCGAACGATCGGATCTCGCCCCGCCCTTTCGAGGTGGACGCATCGGCATCGAATGCATCGACCTCGTCCCGGACCTTCTGCAGGTAGGGTTCCAGGGCGTTCTCAGTCGTGAAGACGGCCAGCGCGGTCTGCGGCTCGATCGTGATTAGCTCGAGTTCCATCACTTCGCCCTCTTGCGTTCGAGGGCCGTCTTCGCCTCATCGAAGCGGGACGCGGGGAGGTCGCTAAGGCGGTCAATCCGCATGAAGGTGCAGAAGCGCTTCTCATCGGCCTCGACGCTGGCGGCGAGGTCGCGCAGCGCCAAAACCTGGTCTTCCGAGACCGTCTCGACGCCTCCGGCTGCGCGGCCGTCGTCGTCCCGGTCTTCGCGCGCCCGGCTCTGGAAGTTCAGCAGCGCGCGCGCCGTGTAGCGCTGGCCGTAGCTAATCGTGCTGCCGACGGCCTGCACCGAGTTCTTGGACCCGGTGCTGTCGTGCATCAGCGTGATGGTGGTTTCTTCCTGGTGCCCTTCGGTGTGGCTCAGGACCGCAGTGATGTTCTGTTTCCCGTCGGGGGCGACGCTCAGGCGGAAGGACAGGCCGAACCCGTGGGTGCGGAGCACCGGCTGGATTGCCTCGTTGATGTCCTCCCAGCGGGCGTATTTCGTCTCCTGGATGACGACGCCGCCCTTCTCGATGCGGATCCTCCCATTCTGGTCGATGGTCGGCAGATCGGCCTGCATGTCGGGGAGGGCCGCAAGATAGGCGCGCTTGGCCTCTTCCGCCCGGATGGACCGGTAATTGTCCATCAGCCGCGCGACCTTGTCGGCGTCGATCTCCGGGTTGCTGGCGGCCTGCATGATGGCGCCGAGGATCGAGCCGGCGTCGGATTTGGCCGAAGACCGGGGCGCGGGGCGGCGGGCGGGCGCCTGCCGCGCCTGGCGCGTGGCCGGGACATTCGACTTCGGCGCCGGCACCGATACGGTGATGTCCAGATCGTCGATTTCGTCGGCATATGCGATTTCAGACATCGTGGTCTCCGATCATGTGCACCGGGATGCGCGGGACATCGCCGTGGGGATTGGTGTGGGGGTCGAGGGCGTCGGCCCGTCGGCGGCTCGCGCTCACGCGGCCGGCCGCATGGTGGGCGAGCACGCCGAGCGCGATCAGGACGGCGCCAAAGCAGGCGATGGCGATGAGCGCGCGCATGTCAGGCGGCACTGGGCCATTCGCCGCCGGCGAGGCCGGCGAGGATCGCGTCATTGATGCGATCGAAGCGCGCGCGTTCCAGCGCTTCCTCAAGGCCCATATCCATCTCCTGCTCGGTGAAGCCGGCGGAGCGCAGGAGGCGGATGACCTCGCGGCCATCGCCGAGGTCGCAGGTGGATCGGGTGAGTTCGCCCACCATGAGGTCCACGCGATCGGAGAATGTGACCATGTCGTCCTCACTCATCGCCGGACGCGCGCCGCAGCGCCGCGTCGTGGGGGAAGCCGAGCGTCCGGAACAGGTCGTACCGGGCGCGGTGCGCGGCGAAGGCCGCTGCGTGTTGGCTGGACACCGCCATGGTGGACCAGGGCCTTCGCAGCCTGCGGAGGAACTGGAGCATCAGGCGGCCTCGGCGTTCGGTGCGCCGGCCGTGGCTTCGTGAAGCGCACGGATCGTGTTGATTGCCGCAGTTTTGGAATGCGGCGGGAGCTGCGAGAGGAGGTCGACGGCCTCGACGGAGGCGGTGTCGCGGGCTTGGGGCAGGGCCCCGGCGTCGTTCTCCGTGCCGCGGAGGAGATAAAGTGCCGAGACCTTGAGAAAGTCGGCGATCATCACCAGCGTGCTGGAGGCGATCCGGTTTTTGCCGTTCTCGTATTTCTGGATCTGCTGAAACGTGATCCCGAGGTGTTCGCCGGGCGCTTCCTGGCTGACGCCGCTGCGCAGGCGGGATTGCTTCACACGAAAGCCAATCACCACATCGAGTTCGTTGGTCTTATCCTTCAATGTGGGCATCAGGCGCTCCAAGGGGCGAAGGCCGCAGCGGCGAACCCGCTGGGCATGGTGAAGAGGTCGGCGGCGACGTAGGCCGTCGTGGCGGATGCGAGCGCTGCCCCGAGGATGACGGCGCCGACGTAGGGCGAGACCGGGCACCACGGCAGCGGGATCTTCGGGATGCGCCGCTCTTCGAGGTTCACGACCTCGGCAAGGGAGGGGACAGCCGCCGGCTGCGGCGAGGGAACACCTTCGGCCGGCGGCTGTGGCGCCGCCTGGGGGCGTGCGGCGGCGCGTCTGGAATTGAAGAGGCGGGGGAAGCGGAGGATGGTCATTCGGCGGCCTCGCGCAGCATCTTGGACTGGGAGCCGGCGTTCTCATCGAAACGAGGGACGATGCGCGGGCCGTGCGCCCGGTAGATCCGGACGGCAGTGTCCTCCGCCGAGTGGTTCGCGTTGATCAGTCCATTGAGCAGCTTTTCGAGCCACAGCCGGGTCTCGTAGAGCTCCTGCTCGGTGTGCTGTTCGATCCTCATGCGGCGCTCCTGTCGGCGCGGGTGACGATGCCCAGCTGGGCACGCGTGGCCGAAAGCTCGGCGCGGGCGTCGGCGGTGATGGGGATGAGCCGGGCGAGCAGACGCGTGGGGCCCGCCTCGGGATGGGTGGGGTGCCGCCGACGCATCTCGGCAAGCGCCGCGTCCAGCCCGACGGAATGGACGAGGTCGACGAAGATCGTCGCGAAGGCGTCGCTGTAGGAGCGGCTGTGCCAGTAGACCGGAAGGCCGGTTTCGTGAGCCCGGATCGCCGCGTCGAGCGAGATGCTGTCGATGGCGCTCGGATCGGTCACCGACGCGCGGATCGCGGCTTTGACGGCAGCAGTGTCCATGATCCCCTCCCGTTGAGGAGGAGCGGCCCGGGGGCCGCCCCGGCTGGCCTCAGTAGCTGCGGCCCGGCTGGGTCATGTCGTCCACCAGGATGGCCTTGCGGCCGATGATCTGGCGCTTCCGGGGCAGGACGGGGCTCCCCGCGTAGTAGTCGGCCAGCCGGCGGGCGGCGCGGGCACCGGCCTCGGTGGTGGCGGCGTCCAGCATCTCGACCGCCTGGACCCATCCCCGGTAGCAGGAGGCCCGGCCGGGGGCGTGGGCGTCGAGAGCGAAGGCCGGGATCGGGAGGCCGTGGCGCCGGGCGGTCTGGATGGTGTCGGTGGTGGCCATGTCGGTGTCCCCTCGGTTGATAGGGACAACATAGAGACAACACGTAACATGTCAACATGAAAAGTGGCGATCAACCCAAATCATGTTGTTCGCGGCAATGCCCCTGCTACACTCCATCTCGCCCCGTGGTGGAGCGCACGAAAAAGCCCGCCGGTGAGGGCGGGCTGAGGAGGTTGTTGATGCAGCAGATTCGCCAGTGGCTATCCCAAGTTCTGGTAATGGTCGTGGCCCATATCCAGCCGAAGCGCGCGGAGCCCATCGCCCCGCCTGGAGGTGTTGCCTTCTACAAGCGCGATGTAGGCGCTGACGGGTGGTCCTATAAGTTTGGGTCGCAATCAGGCGACGGTAGAGAGGGCAACGCCTAGTTCCCGCGCCTTTCCCCTGTCCAGCGCGAACCGTATCGGCGTCTTCAGCCCCGGAACGTCAAATTCGAAAACGACTTTGTCGGGTACCACCTCGAAGCGCCCGGCATTTGCATCGAGAAACAGATTGGGGCCGTGCGTTTGGGCGCGAGCCGTCTTCACGGCAACTTCAACTTGATGCAGCGCGGCTTCAAATATGTTTGATGGAAGAGAAAGTGACGCCGGCATCCCGTCAACTGCGATGACGCGTAGAGTTACGCGCGTTCCACCGTCCGTCTGTTCCGCACCAACAATGTTAAGGCCGGTGATTTCTCGATTCGACATGTTGATCCTCACATATCAATGATGAACCGCCGGAGGCGGGCGAGGCCGAGAGGTCTCATGCGCCGTTTGCAGCAGGCGGCGTCTTGGAAATCGCGGCAACCCGCGCCTTGAACGACGCGAGTAAGGGGGCGTCAATCTCGCTCAGCGTTTGAACCGTGATGTCGCCTTGGGTCAGGCCGGTGTCTTCCGGAAAAATGAAGCGGTATCCTGGTGCGGTCTTTGATTCTATGAACTCGAATATCCGGCCCTTGCGCTCCATTTTGTAGAAAACCACAAATTTCCCCTGATAATCGCGGTATTCGATAGACTTGATCTCAGCGAACAACCCATCGTCGCGGACGAGGAATGCCAAGCGCTGCTGCACCCATCGGAAAACCTCCAGCTCGCGCTCAGTCGTGATGATGGCGTCCGCAGCGGGCGCTGGAGCGGCGGGAATGGGGTCGATAGGTGTAGGTGCCTGAGCCTGATCTGGTTTCGGCAGATCCAGCCGGTGAAGGATCTGCCTGTTGATGAACTCCCGAAATGCGGCCTGGATCACGGGCCGATATTCGTCGAGGGTCTTCTGGTTGATGTGGCCAATCCCAGCTTTCCGCAGGAGGGGCCGGGCGAACTCCTCCGGCGGATCGGCGAAGATCGTTGCGACCTGAGAGAGCACGGAATTGTAGATGTGCTTGCGCTTGGCTTCAGCGCCGATGTTTTCCGGATCGAAGACCGATTTGCTCAGGCTATGCAGCCCTTCAAGGGCGGAATCGTCGACCTTGCCCTTGGCAACGTCGCTCAAATCGAGCCGCAAGAATGGGTTCGCATCCATCATGTTAGGCTCATCGGAATCAGCGTAGAATTCCCAAACGAGCCCGTCCGTGAGGACGCCCATTTTCACGGTCTTCGCCGCGTTGAAATAGCTCCTGAGCTGCCCCCTGTCGTCTCGCAGGCTGGCAGCCCCGACAGGCTTGCTTTCAATCGCAATGACCGGCTCGTTTGCCTTGAAAATTGCGTAGTCGACGCGGTTTTTATACTTCTCTGAAAAATCACAATGATGTTCTGGGAATACCTCGTTCGGGTCCATGTGGTCATACCCCAGGATGGAAACCATCGGGATGACGAGGAACATCTTTGTTGATTCTTCATTGACGCATCGAGGTGCGGCAGAAACCGCGCGTTTGGCGAGTTCGACAATCTTGTCGCGAAAATCCCCCAATGCCCCCGCGTCCATCGAATCCTCCCACGCCCAAACTGAAGCACAACCATAGCGTGGTGTTGGGAGGGGAGTCGATGCTGCTCAGCAGGCTACTCCACGGCGCCGGACTCTTCGAATTCCTCAGGGATCTTGCCGTACCGCGCAATGATCACAGGCTCCCCCCAATCGCCTAGCCCCGGGTCCGGCGACGTGCGCGACCATGCGATGACGCCGAGCTTAATGCCGCGCGCGGCCTGAGCCTTCGCCTTGGCTTGGGATGCCGACTGGCAGGCGATAGGCTCCTCAGCGACCGGATAGCCATCGATCTCAATGAACGTCTGGATGACGTGGATGGTGAATGCCTCGCTCATGCAACCTCCATCTGGCGAACGACAGGGAATGCCTCGACCCGCAGCTCCTTGCCGCGCCCGCCGGCGCGCCGGCATGCAGGGCAGAACAGGCGCTTGGAAACCTGCCCGACCGTGTGATCTGGACGCAGCCCACGTTGCCGAAAATGCCGCTCGAACCAGACTGTCGTATGGCCGCAATCAGCGCAGGAAATGAGCATCGATGCTGTGTTGGAAAGGCAAAGCGCTACTCCGTCGCCCGGCATTCTCGCCCCCGTGTTCATGTTATGTTCCATACTGATCGAGGGGCGATCCGGAGTCGAATCGAATCTGCGCCGCTACCGTGGAACGTTGCCAACGACCTTGTGGACGGCGACCACCCGATCAAGCGGAAAGGTGAGGGTCTTGTCCTGGCCTTCGGGTGGATTGTGCTGCAGCAAGACGAGCTTGCCGCCTCGGCGGGCGACGAACTCCTTCACGAACCCATAGGGCGGCTCGTGTTCGTCCATCTTGACCTGCACCACCACGTCGTCGCCCGCGACGATCGGGCGGCTTGGGTCCACATAGACCGTCGCCCCCGGCTTGAATGCGGGAACCATTGACGTGCCATAGACATAGACGGCGTAGGCGTCCTTGACGTCCTCAAGGCCCGGTAGAATGAGGACGTCGGCCACCTTGTTGCCGTTGAGGATAAACCTTCCGTCATCGTCAGCGCCGCCGGCGGCCTGGCCAAAGACGGGGATCTTCCGCGTTGGCCAGGCCGGAACGTCGACAGGATGGGAAACTTCGGCCTTGAGCTTGGGGTCCGCTGCCGGAGCGATGCCCATCTCCGGCGTCGCGCCGCGCTCCTTCGGTTGTTCACCTGTGAGGAGCCATCCAGCCCGAACACCAAATGCGCGGCCATAGGCTTCTGCCTCATCGGCCCCAAATTCGTTCTGGCCGTTCTCGTGCGCCCGATACGTTGATGCTGCCACGCCGATGCGCTCCGCGCCTTTGGCAGCAGAGGTAAAGTTCGCGGCGATCCGTGCCCGCCGGAGGCGGTCTCCCATGCTCTCTTGCATGGGTGCGAACACATCATGTGTCGCAACATCAATCATGTTGACTAGTGCAACATAAATCATGTAGTCGTGTTGGCATGCAGACGGTCAGCGATCTCATCGAAGCTCTCGGCGGCAATGCTGCCTTCGGTCGTATCATTGGGAAGCGGCCCTCGACCGCATCCGAGATGAAGCGGCGCGGATCGATACCGGTCGAGTATTGGCCCGCTGTCACAGCCGCGGCCGGTGAAGCTGGCTTGAAGATCCAGTATGCCGACCTCGTAGCCATGCACGTTGCGCAGCCCCAGCCCGAACACCAGGGGAGCGCAGCGTGAACGAAGCTCCTTCCTTCTCCCGTATGGCGGCTGCAATCCGCGCCGGCGACGATGAAGCCGCCGAGCGCGAGTTCGATGCGCTGGTCCGCATGCTTGTGCGGGAGATCACCCCCCCGCCACTCAGCTTCGTGATCAACGAGGATGGAAGCTACTCCATCATTGAGGGAGGGCGGTGATGCATCACCCTTCCGCCCCCTTTGTGCGTGCTTTCGCGATGAGGAAGACCGTCTCGACCTTGGCAAGTGCATCCCGCACCACCGCCCCGTGCTGCTCCGGGGATGCGTTGAGGCCTTCGATCGCGCGGAAATTTTGCGCAAGGCGCTCCTCAATGGCGCTGAGCCAAGCTGTGGCGTCAGCCTCCTGGCCCGCCGCGTGCGCCAGTAACTCGGCGAGTATGGCCGCCGTCGCCAGCCCATTCCCCACGGAATTCGGGGCATTTGCAGGTGATTTTTCCATTCGTCTCTCCATCGAATCGGTGTTGCAACCTTCGATGGTGGAGCATCCGCTGCCGGCCGGGCAATCCTGCCCTGACCTGTCCGTGCCGGCAGCGGGACGCGCCACACACGTCGAGCGGAGGACTGCCTGATGTCCGAATTCGCTCCCGTCACCACCATCGAAGACCTCATGTCGCTCGACACCGTCGAGATGGTCGACGGCTATTGGGATGGCTGGCACGGCGTTCCCGAGCCCGGCAACAACCGGTCCCGCGCCTACTGGCACGGCTGGAAGAACGGCGCCGCTGATGCCGGTCACCGGGAGAAGTGCGCCCACCAGTTGGAACTCGCACGGGTGTTCGTCGCCTACCAGCGGAGGGCCGCCTGATGCTGGTTATCCGCGTCGAGCTCTGGCCTGGCGGAGACAAAGCCCGCGCGCGAACCCTTGCTGAGGCGTCGGTCACCGACATGTCCGGCCTTTCGGATGTGTCCGATTATCATGCCATGGCTCTGGAGCACGGCAGCGATGTGACCGGCCTGCCGGACCAGGCCGGCGGCTTCATGATCGCACAGCACCCGCGCCGGTCTTCGGTCTGGCTGCTCGTCGCCAAGGTGGCGTTGCGCGCCGCGATGCGCTTCACCCCTGAGCGGAGGGCCGCCCGATGAAGCGAACCCCCGAAGCCATCGCCCGCATGAAGCGCCTCATCGAGGCGGGAGCGTTGACCAGCACGATTGCTCGCGACATCGGCGTCTCGCCCGCCTCCATCATCAAATGGGCCAAGCGGGAAGGCGTCCGGCTGATGACGCGATCGGAGGCTGGCAAGTGCCGGGCGAAGGACCCTGGCGAGCGCTCGCGGCTGGCAGAACTTTCCCGCCGGGGAGGGGAGGCGCTGAAGCGCAAGTGGGGGCTGTCTTCCATCGTTCCGCACTGGGTGCCGAGCGATCTGAGCGACGACTATGCCGATTTCGCCGTGCTCTATGGCGAGGAGTGCGCCGCCTCGCGCATCCGCCAGATGAAGGCGGAGGCGCTGGCGTGCTGACCTCACCCGCCCGCCACCTTGTGGCCGATCCTCAGCCGGCGCGCATCGGCGCACGCGCTGGTCATCGCATCTGCGGTGATGGGCATGGACGGCCGCAGGTATCCTGCCTCCGCCTCGATGTAGCGGAGGAGGGGTTCCCCGCGGTCGTTGCGTTCGCGCGCGATCCCGGCGAGCAGCGTTGCGAACATCCGCGTCGTCCCGATCGACGGCATCCTCTTCTCCATGTTGGGGCGCCGGCCGGCTCCTGGTACGACTTCCATGCCGGCCGGCGCACGGGCGGCGACGCGAGGGGCGGTGCGCGCGGCCCGATCCGATTTGAGTTTGTCCACGATGGCGCCTGCCAGGGCGCCGATCGTGATGAAACTGTCGTTCCCCTGGTCGGCTTCCTCCCGACCCACTTCGGTGTGTCCGGTTCCCGCCGGGCCGCCGCTTCTATCCGCGCTCGCCGCAGCACGTCCTGCCAGATCATCTGCGGCCAGCAACATCGTTCCGTCTCCCGGTCTCTCGTGATGCTTGAAGTAAAGCAGAAGGAGAAGCCGCAGTGTCGGATAATGATACCGGGTTCTCGGTCAATCGCACCGAGCGCAAGGTGAGCATCATGAGCGCAGTCGCAAAAGCGTCCGAACATCTCCGTGAGCTTTCAAGGCCGTGCGCACCCGGAGAGGGCGTGAAGGGCGCGATCAACCGCGTCGCCAAGCTCGTCAACGACGTGGGCAGGGTGCGGGGCATCTTGAGAGACCCGATCCGCACGTCGCGGATAGAGGACATGTGGCGGAAGCAGGCCCGGCGCATTGACGCTGAGGAGATGGACGCGATCCGTGCGGCGCTGGCTCTGAAAGAAGCTGCCCAGAAAGAGAAGAACGTCCATGACGCCCAAGCAGAATACGCCGGGCTCGTCGCCCGCATATCCGCCCTCGAAGCTGCCCTTCGCCTTTTCGCCACGGACGAAGGCCGGGCTTCTCTGGCTGCGCTTCTCGAAGAGGGTCGCCCGCTGGATAGCCCCCTGGATCGAGACGGAGAAGGCCGATGATCCGTCGCCCTGAATTTCGACGTGCAGCTGCTGCCATGATTGAGCGCGCCGTCTTCACGTTCGCCGGGCTCGCCCTCGGCATCTGGTACGCCGCGCACCACAGCCCGCACTGATTTCGCGGCTTCGGCCGCTCTTCATCACCGATCCACGTCAACCGGCATTTCGCCGGGCGCCTTCGTGCGCCCTGAAGGAGGACCCATGTCCGAGATCCCGACGATGGCTTCGCCCGAAGCGGCGGAGCTGATCAAGGCGCTCACGAAGCGGCTCACACCGACCGACGCGAGGCTGAACTACCTCACGGACCTCCTTAAGCCGATGCTGGGCGTGGGCGAGCCGGAAGACCGGAATGCCTTCTATGCGGCTTCCCGCATGCTGGGCTGCACCCCGGCCTTCGCGAAGAACATCGTCGGCGCCGTCGCCCGGCGGGGCTCTGCCAAGGCGTGGCGTCAATGGAGGGCCCGCAAGCCGGCCCTGCCGGTGTTCGAGGTGCCGCCGCTGGCGCCGAACCTCGTGGGATTTGTCTATTTCTCCAGCCCCGTCTCGGCGCCGAACGTCGTGAAAATTGGAATTTCCACCAATCTCGAAAGGCGCTTGCGCGACCTGGAGGCGGAGACTGGCGAAGAGCACCGGATCGCGCGCTGGTTCGTCGGCACGACGGTGGACGAGGCCGTGGCGCAGTTCGCGGTCGCGGGCAGGCGCATCACCGGGAAGTGGTTCAAGACCGAAGAACCGGGACAGATCCCCGGCTTCCTCCCGATGGGCCTTGAGGCGATGCAGCAGGCCCTCGGCGCGGACCTCCTGAAGGGGAGGGCGGCGTGATGGCGGGTATCACCGTTGAGGCTGGCGCCCTTCTGCGCGCGCTGTCCCGCACCCTCGCAGCCGTGGATCGCCGGCCAACCGTCCCCATCCTCGCGACGGTCTACCTCGCCTCCTCTGGCTGCCAGCTGACGGTTGCCGGGGTGAACCTCAAGATGGAAATCCGCGCCCAACTGCCGGCGGTCGGGGAACTCCCGGCGACCTGCGTAAACCCGCGCGTGCTGCGGGATTTGTTGAAGGGATTGCCGACTTCTGAGCGCGTCACGCTCGAAGCCGGGGAGAGCGGCACGACGTTGCGAGTGCTGATCGGAGAGGAGCACTGGAGCCTACCCACTTTGCCGGCGGAGGATTGGCCGGCCATCTTTGCCAAGTCGGAAGGTCAGCTTGCGGAAATTCGCCTCGACGCCGGTTGGATCGGTGATGTCCTCGCGCGGATCGCCCCGTTCATGTCCACTGAGGATACCCGCTACTACCTCAACGGCGTGCTGCTGGAGGCCGAGGGCGACAAGCTCCTGGCCGTGGCTACGAACGGCGCCCAATTGGGGCGGGTCGAGCGCACTGTCCCGGAGGCGGCGACGGCGATCTCCGCCGCCGGCTTCGTCGGCCCGAAGAGCAGTTGCATCATCCCTAAAGACATGGTGCGAGCTATCCTCGCCCACATGCGCGGGCCGCTCACGGTCGCGCTCTCGTCGGCGCCGCTCGTATGCCGGGTAGAAGGCGACGGCCTGACCATTACCGGCAAGCTGATCGACGGGATCTACCCGGACTATCGCCGCATCCTCGAAGAGCCGAAGGACATTGGCTACGAGATCGACCGTCTCGCGCTCCTTTCAGCCCTGGTACGGCTGAAAGCTATATCCAGTCGCGGGGAGGACCCTATCGTGTCCATCTGCTGGCGCGAGGGGAGGGTATTTCTGGAGCGGCGGGACGCCGAGATGGGAATAGCATCCATCCCGGTGCCCGGGACCACGCTCGGGACCTGGCCGAACATCCCGCTTCACTTCGACCGCGCCCGTCTCGCAATGGCTGCGCAGCAGATCAGGGGCTCTGCATTCCGCCTCCACGGCGGCAGCAGCCCGTATTCGCAGGCCAACCTCGTCGATGTCTCGGACCCGGCGTCGACCTTCATCTTGATGCCGATGCGTGGCGAAACGGCGCTCCCTCACGAGCCGCCCGTGCCGCCGGCTGAGCCCGAAGTGAGGGCTGCCGAATGATCAAGGTGACGAAAGCGCAGCACGAAGCGCGCGCGGCCATTCGACAGCAGGGTCGCGCCTACATGCAGAACCAGAAGCGGAAAAGGCTTTTGGAGGCCACAGGCCAGCCCGTGACCATCACGTGCAGCCACCCCGCCGGCTTTTTCGGCTTCCCGATCCGGCACGTCGACCCGGCCACGCGCGCCATGATCGACGCGGCATTGGAGGGGCGGAAATGAACGCCGACATGCTTGTCAATTCGCCCGAGCTGGCCCGGCAGCACAAACAGGCGAAGGCCCGACGGGCCCGCCTGTTTGGGCGTTGCCCCGCCCAAGGCGGCCAGCTGTCCGCCCCGCCGCCGAAGCGCCCGTCATCGGAACGCAGACCGGTGCTCAGCCCTGAAGAGGCCGCAGAGCAGCGGGTGGCCCGGAGGCGGGAAGTGGACCGGATCCGCCGGGAAAAGGCGCGCGCCTTGCGCGAAGGAGCGCCGCCGATCCAGCGTGTCATTCCGCCTCTTCCGGAGGGCTATGACCCTTCACGACCGACTGTGCCTGGGATCATGCGGTTCGTCGCCGCCTACTACGGTTGCACAGCGCAAGATCTTCAGTCGCCGAGCCGCATCCACACCGTGGTGAAGCCGCGCCAGGTCGCCATGTACCTGGTCAAGACGCTGACCACGCGATCCATGTCGGAGGTCGGCCGGCGGTTTGGTGGTCGCGATCACACAACAGCTTTGCACGCCGTGCGCAAGATTGCGGCGCTGATCGGGGAAGCATCGGACCTGACCGCCGAAGTGGAAGCTCTCCGCCTCAAGCTGACCGGAGGCGACGCAGCATGAGCGCGAAAGCTGACGAGATGATCGAAGAGGCGAAGGCGATCCGCCGGCTCCATGAGCTGGCGGAGGGCGTCCGCGCCATCCGATCTGAAGCCAAATATCACGGCAAGAGGGCATTGGCTGGGGCCGCGCGCTTGGAGGATGGCGCTCGTGCGCTCCGCGAGAAAACTCAAGCGGAGGGCAGGAGATGATGAAGCCGGCCAAGACCCCCGCGCGTGTCCAACGCATCATTGATGCCGTCAGGGGGGGGGCAAACCCTTCATCTCTGCTTTCGGTTCAAGGAGAGCGGCGAGACGGAATGCCTCTATCAGCTGGAGCCGAGCGGGAAAGGCGTAGGCCCTCGGAGCGCGGCAGAGGCCATCGCGACGGGAGATCTGATTCCGGTTGGGGACGGCATGTTCGGCACCTCTCAATCGTGGAGGGCGTGACGCGATGACCGTCGTTGCATCGAACTACGCCCGCAAGGAAAATGACCTTTATCAGACTGAGCCTTGGGCGACGGAAGCGCTCCTGCGCGTGCTGCCGCCTCTTCGGGCGGGGCATATTGTTTGGGAGCCGGCGGCCGGCAACCACTTGATCGCTGATGTGGTCCGCGAGGCCAGCGTCCCGGTCGTCACCAGCGACATCGCGATCTATGACCGGCCCCATGATTTTCTCTTCGATTTCCTGTCGGGGGCGCATGACGGCCCGGATGCGACGCACATTATCACGAACCCGCCCTATGGCAGGCAGAACCGCGACGCCGAGAAATTCGCGGCGTTGGCGTTGTCGCGCTGCCGCGGCTGGGTCGCCCTTCTCCTGACCGCCAAGTTCGACTTCGGTAAGACGCGCGCGCACCTCTTTCGCGACTGCCCTAGGTTTTTCGGCAAGATCGCCCTTGTGGACCGCATCCAGTGGTTCGCTGGGGATGGATCAGGTACGGAAGACCACGCCTGGTACATCTGGGCCCCCACGGGTGAGGCTCACCCGCACGGGCGCATTTTCTACGAGGGCAACCCCGCCAAGCCGGCGCGCCAGCGGAAGGTGCGACGCCGCAAGCTGGAGGCGGCGGTATGAACGCGCACATCCTCACCGGCGGAGAGGCACAGGCCCTCAAATCTCGCGCCATAGACCTATGGTGCGACGGGACGAATCCCGCGGATATTGCAGAAGCTCTTGGTGTAGCCGAGAGCTGGGTTCTGCACGTCATCAACCGCAGCCCGTACGCTGCAGCCGCTAAGGTTGCGGCTGTAGTGTGGGGCCGGCTTTCTGGAGAGGTGGCCTCATAATGGCCCGCATCCGCACCATAAAGCCGGAGTTCCCACAATCGGAAACGATTGGGAAGCTGTCGCGCGACGCTCGGCTGCTGTTCGTCCAGCTATGGACCATCGCAGATGACGAAGGCCGCGGTCGGGGGGCGCCCCCCGTGCTCGTGGGTGCCCTATACCCATATGATGATGACGCATCATCACTTATCGAGGCGTGGCTGTCCGAGTTGGAGGGCGCGAGCCTCATTGCACGATATGAGGTCCGCGGCTCGCGCTATTTCCAGATTTCGGGGTGGCGAGATCATCAGAAGATCGACCGTCCCACGCCAAGCAGGTTCCCCCCTCCATCTGGAGAAATCGTAAAACGCACGCTTGAGGTGGATATCGAGGCCGCGATCTTCGACGGGCTATCCAGAATGGAAGAGTTCTGCGGTGGGCGCATTCTGGATGTCCAAAGGCAGGTGCGCATCGGGTCATCATACCTTGACATCGTGTGCAAGACAGATCGGAAGACATTCGTCTTGGAGATCAAGAAGGACCGCATCAGCGGTTCAGATGTTGGCCAGGTTATGCGGTACTGCGCCCTAGTCGATGGCATTGGGATATTGGTCGGCTCTGGGCTGTCACCGAGGCTGACTGTTGAAGAGTGCACCGCCGGCAATGTGGCTGTGATGACGTTCGGAGACGGCGCGCTAACAACCGTCATTGAAAATTCTGAAGTTCAAGAACGCTCGATAACGTTCTCGAGCGTCATCGAGCGTTCAGCGACGGACCTAGGACCTAGGACCATGGATCTAGGACCTAGGATCAATTCCGATGCTGACGCATCGGGCGCCGAGGCGCCTCCGTCCCCAGCTTACACCGATGCTCGGCATGAGCTGTGGGGTGAGGGGAAGCCGACATTGCTGAGCCTTGGCATCCCCGAACGGCAATGCGGGCAGCTCATCGGCCGTTGGCTGAAGGCGACGGGCGACGACTGCGCCGGCGTTCTGGGCGCGATCCAGCGAGCCCGAGAGGCGCGGCCACACGAGCCCATCCCGTGGATCACCAGAGCCCTGCCCACGAAGGCCAATCGAAATGACCGCAATCACGACAATCGACCCAACCGCCGCCCTTCTGGAACCGACCAAGCAATCTCCGCCCTGGCTGACGCGGTCGCTCGGCGCACTGGGGGAGGGGTTTCGCCCGACGATCCCGGAGGCTTTCGCTTTGACCGAGGCCCAGAGGACGACGGTGGAAACGCGGGCGGAGCGGCTGGCGCAGCACCTCGGCTCGGCTTCGGCGGCTGAAATCGGGAAGTGCATCGCCATCCTGCAAGCCCAGTTCCGGGAGCGTGAGGTTGACGATGGGAGCGCGGCGGCTCGTGCCGAGGGTTACCTGATGGCGCTGGAAGGCGTCCCGCTGTTCGCGCTCCGGGAAGCCGTGCGCCGGGTAATGCGAGCTGATGCCGGTCTGAACACGGCGTTCATGCCCAAGGCGCCGGAGATGCGGGCGCTGGTGAATGAGATCGCCCAGCCGGCTCGCTTCCACCTGGTGCAGCTCCGGCGGTTGATCGAGGCGAAGGTGGAGCGCGCCCCGAACGAGCGGGACCGGGAACGGGTGCGGGAGATGGCCGCCAATCTTGCTGCGGCGCTGGCGCCCCGCGAAGGCGAGCGTGTCCGCCGCCGGCATCCCCCGAACCCTTCCGGTGTCGACCATTCGGAGCCGTACTTCTTCAACGTAAAGGGCGAATAAGCATGGATACGACCACCACCGAGCGCACCAGCGTGACCGACCTCCGCAAGCAGCTTCAGGCCGCCTTGACCGAGAAGGCAGGGCTTGAAGCGTCTCGCCTCCGCTGGAAAGCCGACGCGGAGAAGTGGAAAGCCGAAGCCGAGCGCTGGAAGGCAGAAGCGATGGGCAAGATCACGGACGAGTGGCGCACGATCCACGAAGCCGGGGCTAAGCCTATCGAGGGCTGACAGCCAGCCAGATCAACACAGCACGTCACCAGCGGCAATTTCGACGGAAGGGGCTACATCGTCATGTCGAGAAACAAAAAGCGCCGTGGGCGGCCCTCTAATCCGAATGTGCAGCGCTACCCGAACGGCCGCACCAGGCCAGAAACATGGAAGCCGAAGGGAGAGACTGAGGTGCAGACCATGGCGACCGTTCTCGACTATCGTAGGCGTGCGCTTCCCGGCGCCGGAGACAAAGACCTGCGCTCCGCCGCCGCCGGCTATGAGCTGGGCCGGCTGCTGCTGCGGAATGTGGTGGACGGGCGCGCCCACCGGGCCGGGTGCGACTACGCTGCACTCGTGGACAGCTATCAGCGCATCAAGGGCTACCCGAGCCCGTTCCCGAGGGGGATGGATATCGGCGCGGTGCGGGGGCAGGGGCTATACGAGGAAGCAAGCGCGGATGTGGTCCGGCGCATTTCCAACGACTATATGCGGGTAACGACAGCTCTATCCGACGCGGGGACTGCGGCGATGCGGGAGGTGCGGGAGGTTTGCATATTCGACCGGGAGCCCGTGTCTGTGGATAATCTGATGCGGGGGCTGGGTGCGCTCGCCGATTTCTTCCGCATCCCTGCGGGCCATGTTGACGACGCCCGCAAATCAGTCTAGTGAAAAACATGATGCCGCCGCGCGCCTGAATGGCCGTGGCGGTTTCGATTCTGGGTGTAGCTCAGCTTGGTAGAGCACTCGCTTTGGGAGCGAGGGGCCTTTGGTTCAAATCCAGCCTCCTAGACCAGTTTCGCGCTTCGGCGCACACGAATGCGGACCGACCAACAGGCCTCTGGGCGCAAAGGCGGCGAGCATGGCGCTAAAGGCAAGCATCTGGCCCGCGCCGGCTGAGAGGCCGGCAAGCAGTTTCGAGAGAGCAAGCCCGCCCGCGCCTTGTGTGCCCCGGTAGGAAACGGCCTCCGTTCGAAGGGGAAAGCAACGATTGCCCAGCGGTGCGTAGGCGTTCGGCGAGCCGGCGCTTTGGCATTCGCTCTAGGGGCGGCACAACGCGGGGGTCGCGCCTCGCCCGCAAGGTAGCTCGGGTCGCGCCGGGCTTCTCTCGAAAGCAGACCTCCGCCCCGTCATCCTGCCGGCCACGGCGGGAGGGCGTTGGCAATGGCGCGCAATGCCAGCCGGACAGTGACGCTTTCAGCCTCTGGGACCCCATCTGATCGATACCGAGCGATTGTCGCAAGGCTTTTGCCGAGGGCGTCGGCCACTTCACGGTTCTTGAGCTTGGCGTGAGATTGCCAGGCTTTGAAGGCCTCAGATCGCATGCCTAATTTCACTCTGTAAGATGTGGATATGATAATGGTGTAGGAGGGGTTCCCCCTCCCTGCCTTTCTTACCACTCGAACCCTTCCGCCAGCTTCCTCATCTGCTTCAGGATCGCTTCCTGAACCGGCTTGCTGCGGGACTGGAAGTCCCAGTTGGAGGCGACCATCTCGTATTCGATTGCCAGGTCGATGAGGTCTCGGGTGGTCAGGTCCGTGTGGGTCATGTCGGTCTCCTTTGCTGATGTCAGTAATGTAGCATATTGAGACTATAAGTCCATATAAAAATCTCATAATGAAGCATCTATATATTGCATCTATGCGTAAGCGCGCCAAGCAGATGATGGGTCTGTCGCGCAGGTCTCTCGCACACAGGTGAGAGATGGCGCCGACGCGAAGGGAATGTGATGAGCCCCATTATTCGTACTCTGCGCCCCCGCATCGGCGCCGCGCAGCCACGCCTCAATAGCCCGCCGAAAGAGGCTGCCGCCCACTACCAGACACCAAAGCACAGGGCCTGGGCGGCAGAGGTGATACGTAGGGCAGGTGGCCGATGCCAATGGCCGGGGTGCACGAAAGGCGCCCCCGAACATCGCCTCTTCGCAGACCATGTGGTGGAGCTGAAGGACGGCGGGGCGCCGCTCGACCCTGCCAATGGGCAGGCGCTATGCGGCGCTCACCATAGCGCGAAGACTGCGCAGGCCCGCTCCGCCCGTCTCAGTAAGCCTGCCCGGTGACGGGGCCAACCGACTGTCTCCATGGCCGCCAAGGGGTAGGGGGTGTCGATCCTCGGGAGGCAAAGGGGTCGAATACCGCTTGGGGTCTCATTTGCACAATCTGGGACCCCTGTTTGATTTTGGGGTGGGCCGCCAGGGTGCCAGCCCGCGGCGGTTGAGAAATCAAACCTCCCGTAACGCGCTGTTGTGGCGTCAGTTTTTTCGCCAATTCAAAGCAAAGGATGGGCGGACATGCCGCGAGGTGGGTTCCGGCCCGGCGCTGGCCGCCCAAGGAAGTCGGGCACGAAGGCGCCGCCGGCCAAGCAAAAGGCCGTGCCCCCGAAGACGGATTGCGCCCAGCTGCCAGCCCCCCCCGCTGGCAAGGGCACGGTGAAGCCAGGCGGTTCAATGCCGATCGGGGTTGCCGCGCAGGCTGTTCTTGAGGCAGCGGTGCATGACGAGCCCATGCAGTCGACGCGCAAGTTCGAGACGGCGTTGGAGTTCGCGCTGGCAGTCATGAACGGCGAGGTACTGGGGGCAGAAGTAGCGGACATGGTCCGCATGGCTATTGCCGCAATGCCGTTCCAGCACGCGAAGCTAGCGGAGAAGCCGGCGACCAAAGGCGAGACCAAGGCGGACAAGGCCAAGGCGGCTGCGTCCGGGAAGTTCGCGCCGCCGCCGCCGCCGGGGAGCCGGCCGAAGGTGGTCGTAGACAATGGCTGAACCCATCTGGAGCACGGCGTGCCCGGACTGGGAAGATAGGATCGTGAACCGGCAATCCCTGGTGCCGTTTGACCCCCTGTTCCCTGAACAGGCTGAAGCCGGCCTTTCCATCTTCCGTGACCTACGCATCACGGACATGGCCGGGAGGCCCACAATCGGTGAGGCGTGTCGGCCGTGGGTGTTCGACCTGCCGAAGGCGCTGTTCGGGTCGGAGGACCCAGAGAGCGGGCGCCGGTTGATCCGGGAATACCTCTTGCTGGTGAGCAAGAAGAACTGGAAGTCTGGGTCGGCAGCATCGGTGATGCTGACGGCATTGCTGCGGAACTGGCGGGATGAGGCGGAGTTTCTGATCGTCGCGCCGACCATAGAGATAGCGAACAACTCGTTCGGCCCGGCCGCGAGCATGGTTAAGGCCGACGATGAATTGTGGATGGAGAGTGACGGATTCCTGAAAATCCAACCACACTTTCGGACCATCACGAACATGAACAACGGCGCGACGCTGAAGGTGATCGCGGCGGACAGCGAGACGGTCTCAGGCAAGAAGGCGTCGGGGATCTTCATCGACGAGCTGTGGCTCTTCGGCAAGCGGAACCAGTCCGAGAATATGTTCCGCGAGGTGACCGGCGGCCTTGCCTCGCGTCCCGAGGGGTTCGTGATCTATGCCACAACGCAGTCGGATGAGCCGCCGGAAGGCGTGTTCAAGTCGAAGCTGGAGTATTTCCGGGCCGTCCGTGACGGCAAGATCGATGACCCTCGAAGCCTGGGCATCCTCTACGAGTATCCGCAATTGCTGCTCAAGCGGGAGGCCTACAAGAACCCGGCATTCTGGTATGTGACGAACCCGAATTTTGGCGCGTCGGTGGATGAGCAGTTCATCGCGGACCAATACAAGAAGGACGAGCTTTCCGGCGAGGCCAGCTTGCGAGGCTTCCTCGCGAAGCACCTGAACGTCGAGATCAACCTGGCCCTCTCCAACAAATCGTGGGAGGGCGCGGACTTCTGGGAAGAATCCGGAGAGGCGATCCCCTCGCTTGAGGAGTTCCTGGCCCGGTGCGAGGTGGTCGTTATCGGGATCGACGGCGGCGGCCTCGACGATCTTCTCGGTCTTGCCTTGCTGGGGCGCGAGAAGGGCACGGGGAAGTGGTTGGCCTGGTGCCGGGCATGGGCGCACCGGATCGTTCTCCAGCGCCGCAAGGGGGAGGCGTCGAAGCTGACGGATCTGGAGAAATCCGGATTTCTCACCATTGTCGACAGGCCGGGGCAGGATGTTTCCGACATCGGCGACATCGTCATGCAGGTGGATGGCGCGGGTCTTCTCGCCGAGAAATATGCGGTTGGCGTGGACCGGGCCGGCATCGGTGACATCGTAGACGAGCTGATCGCGCGCGGCATCATCCTCGATCGCATCATGGGCGTAACCCAGGGATGGGGCCTGAACGGGGCGATCAAGACGACGGCGCGCAAGCTGGCCGGCGGCGACCTGAAGCATGAAGGTTCCCCGCTCATGGCGTGGTGCGTGGGCAACGCCCGCGTCGAGCCCAAGGGAAACGCGATCACGATCACCAAGCAAGTCAGCGGATCGGCCAAGATCGACCCGCTCATGGCTTTGTTCAATGCGGTCTACCTGATGGCATATGACCCGCAGCCGGCCCGCAAGGCGAACCCGCGCATCATCATTCTCTGAATCCGGAAGCAGCCATGTCCATTGCCAGGGGTCTTCGCGGCCTTGCCGCAGATATCGCCATCGATGTCGTCGCGCTGGGCGGAGCTGGGAGCGTCGCCTATGGCGCGTGGCTCATCTACGCCCCCGCCGGCTTCATCTCTGGCGGGTTCCTGCTCATCATCGCCGCAGTCGCGGCGGCGCGGCGTGAAAAGCCCTGATGGGCGGATTCCTGCGCTCCCTGTTCGCATCCGCGCCTGAGCGGCGCTCGGTGGGGTTCGACGACAGCTTTGTTTCGGCCCTGCTCGGGGGCGGCGCCGCGGCCAAGTCCGGCGTGTTTGTCACGCCCGAGCAGGCCCTGAAATGCACCACGGCACTTGCCGCCACGCGAGCGCTCGCGCAGGGCATCGCGCAGCCGGCGTTCGGGCTCTATCGGCCATGGGCGGCGGACAAGCGCGGCTGGGAGCCGGTCCACGATCATCCGCTCTGGCGCATCGTCACCGGCCAGCCGAACGACTGGCAGACCTCCTACGAGTTCCGCGAAACCATGATGATTCACGCCATCCTCACCGGGAATGGCGTGGCCTACATCAACCGTGTCCGTGGGCAGGTGCGGGAACTCATCCCGATCCTGCCTGGCCATTGCTCCATCGAGCAGCGCCCGAACTATGAACTCGTCTACCGCCTCACTCTGGCGGACGGCACCATGCTGACGCTGCCGCGCAGCTCGGTCCTGCACCTGCGGGGCATGTCGTGGAACACATACGAGGGGATGGACGCGCTTCGGCTCGCCAGGGAGGCCGTGGGCCTCGCGCTGGTCACCGAGGAGACCCACGCTCGCCTCCATTCCAACGGCTCGCGGCCGGGCGGCATCCTGACCACGGAGCCCAATGCGGATCTCAGCGAGGACCAGGTCGCCCAGATCAAGGCGGCGTGGCAGGAAGCCCAAGGGGGCGTCCACAACGCCATGAAGACCGCCATTCTCACCGGCGGGCTGAAGTGGACGCAATTGTCCATGAGCGGGGTGGATGCGCAGCACCTGGAGACGCGCCGCTTCCAGATCGAGGAAATCTGCCGTGGGCTGGGGGTCTTCCCGGTCATCGTCGGTCATTCCGACAAGACGGCGACGTTCGCCTCGGTGGAGGCCTTCCTGCAGGCCCATGTGACGTTGAGTCTGACGCCGTGGGCGGAGCGGGTGGAGCAGGTCTGGTGGCGGGACCTCCTCACCGACAAGGAAAAGTCCGAGGGCTACGCCTTCGACATCGACCTGCGCTCGCTGGAGCGCGGCGATACCAAGGCCCGCACGGAATACTACGCCTCCGGCATCCAGCAGGGCTGGCTTCTGCGCAACGAGGCCCGCATCGCCGAGGGCTACAACCCTCTGCCCGGCCTGGATGAACCCTTGGCGCCGCTGAATATGGGCAACGGGTCCGCACAGACCAAGCCGCCAGCACCGGCGCCGGGACCCAAGGCGGTAAAGGCCGGCCGCGTGCTCTCCGCCTCCAACGAGGCCCGGCTCGTCGGGGCCCGCGACAATCTCAACACCGTCCTCGCCCAAGTGCAGACGGAGGATCAGACATGAGCCTGCTGGAACTGAAGGGCGCGCCGAAGCCGAAGGCGCTGGCCGCCGTTGGTCTCGAATTGCGCTTCGACAGCGCGAAGCCCGGCCTCATCACCGGCTATGGCTCGGTCTTCAACGTGCGGGACACCTATGGCGATGTGGTTGCCCCCGGCGCCTTCACGGCGAGCCTAGCCGACTGGAAGGCCAAGGGCCGCCTCCCGGCCATGCTATGGCAGCATGATTCGGAAGACCCCATCGGCCGCTGGACCGAGATGGTGGAGGATGCCCGCGGCCTGCGCTGCACCGGTGAGCTGCTGCTGTCCGTTCCCAAGGGCGCCGAGGCCTACGAGCACCTGAAGGCGCAGACCATCGGGGGCCTCTCCATCGGTTTCCGGACCATCGAGCGGACCTGGAACGACGACACCGATACGCGCACGCTCAACATCGTGGACCTATGGGAGGTCTCTCTCGTCACCTTTCCGGCCTGCGATCCCGCCCGCATCGACGGCGTGAAGAGCGCGCCTGCCACCATTCGTGAATTCGAGGAGCGGCTCCGGGAGGAGCTGGGCTTCTCGCACCGTGAGGCTCGGGTGATCGCCGAGCGCGGATTCAAAGCCAGCCTGGGACCTCGGGATGAGGGCGGCGGGCTCAATGACCTCACCGCGTCCATTCGGGCGGCGGCGAAGGCCATGAAACCTGCGGCCTGATCAGCCGCATCGCCCCCATCCAAGAGGTACCAAAATGAGCATCCACCATAAGCCCGCCGCGCTTCTGGAGCACAAGGACGACAACGCCATCGGCGAGGTGAAGCGCGCCGTGGACGAACTGATGTCGTCCCATCAGAAGTTCGTCGAGACCAACGACACCCGGCTCAAGGAAATCGAGAAGCGCGGCGTCGCCGACCCGCTCACGGTCGAGAAGCTCGCGAAGATCGAAAAGGACATCGACAAGTACGAGGGCCTGAGCGCGAAATTCGCCAAGGCCGAACTCGCCATGAAGGCGGCGCAGGATGAGGCCAAGGAGGCCAAGGACCACGCCGACGAACTGGAGAAGCGCTTGAACCGTCCGGGTGCGGGCGGCGCGGACCGTGCTGATATCCTGAAGAAGAACGTGAACACCTGGGCGCGGGCGGTCATCGACGCCAATACCAAGGGCGTCATCAACCTCTCGCCGGACCAGCAGAAGGCCCTTGATGCCGTCGCCACCGAGATGAAGTCCATGTCGGTGAGCAACGACACCACTGGCGGCTATCTCGCGCCCTCCGAGTATGTGCGCGAGATCATCAAGGGCGTGACCGAGATGAGCCCGGCGCGCTCCCTCGCCCGCATCCGCACGACCGGCGCAAAGTCGGTCATGATCCCCAAGCGCACCGGCCAGTTCGCCGCGCGCCGCGTGGGCGAGACCGAAACCCGCACCGAGACCGATGGTCTGCGCTTCGGCATGATCGAGATCACCGCGCCGGAGATGTACGCCCTCATCGACATTTCCACCCAGAACCTCGAGGACACCGTCTTCGACCTCGAAGCGGAGATTTCGGGCGAGGCGACCGAGCAGTTCGCCGTTCGGGAGGGCATGGAGTTCGTGTCCGGCACCGGCGTCGGCCAGATGGAGGGTATCCTCGTCAATGCCGACGTGGGAACCGTGAATAGCGGCCATGCCACGCTGATCACCGGCGACGGCCTCATCAACCTCAAGTACGGGGTGAAGACCGCCTATGCCCGCAATGGCACCTTCGTGCTCAACCGCACGGTGCTGGGCTCTGTCCGCAAGCTGAAGAACAGCAACGGCGACTACATCTGGCAGCCGGGCCTTGCCAATGGTCGCCCCAACACCATCGACGGCGACCCCTATATCGAAACCCCGGACATGCCCAACGAGGCCGCCGCTGCCAAGCCGGTTGCCTACGGCGATTTCCGCCGGGCCTACACCATGGTGGATCGCATCGCCATGACGCTGCTGCGCGATCCCTTCACCCAGGCGACCGAGGGCATGATCCGCTTCCACTTCCGCCGCCGCGTCGGCGGGCAGGTGGTGCTGCCGGAAGCCATCAAGACCCTGACCATCGCGGCCTGAGGCTACGCCTATCCTTGGCGGCGGGGTGGACCCGCCGCCACTTTCCTCTTGCCCATGAGGCTTACCATGTCCTCCCGCGACCTGCACAACAATGTCCACCTGAAGCCGCTCTTCACCCCGGTGGCGGCCGTCACCGACAACACCGCCCAGGTGAGCGCCATCATCGATACCGCCGGCTACGAAAGCCTGACCATGGCGCTCGTCACCGGCATCCTGTCGGATGCGGATGCCACCTTCGCGGTCCTGGTGGAGGACGGCAACGCGTCCAACCTCTCGGATGCCTCCGCCGTCGCCGACAAGTTCCTGCTCGGCACCGAGGCGCTCGCCTCCTTCACATTCGCCGACGACGGCAAGTGCCGGAAGATTGGCTACGTTGGTCCCAAGCGCTACGTGCGCGTCACCGTCACCCCGGCCAACAATGCCGGCAATCTCTTCCTCGCCGGCGTTGCCATCCTCGGCCATGCGAAGTCGGCGCCCACGTCGAACCCACCGGCCTGATCCTGGGCATCCTGACGGCGGGGGTTGACCTCCCGCTGTCATCTCCAATCGGATGAGGTGTGGAAATGTTGATCAAAGTGAAGGTGGCCCGTCCGTTCGCCTATGCCGCGGACGGCATCCATGGCGCCGATCTCTCTGTCGGTGACGAAGTCGAAATCGACGGCGCTCATATCGAAGGGCTCTGCGCCGCAGGGCTCGTTGAGCGTAAGACGGAGGCTCCGTCACTCGCCCCGACACCCGCCGAACCGGACGACGATGGCGAGGTGGATGAGCCCGTGTCGCCCAAGCGTCGGCGTCGCACGGCCCCGTCGCCCGGTGAGGTGTGATGTCCTCCATTCTCACCGTGATCACGCCAGCGGCCGGTTCTGACCTGCTGACGCTTGCCGACCTGAAGCTGGATCTCGGGATCACCGGAACGGCGGGTGACGATCAACTGTCGTCCTATATTCGGCAGGCCAGCATCATCATCGCCTCCCGTTGCCGCCGCACGCTGGCGCGCGAGACCGTGATGGAGGCCTTCCGCGTGGGCTGTCCCCGCCCGTCCATCGAGCCTGCACCGCTCCGTTTGCGCCGCTACCCGGTGGACCAGGTCAGCGTCGCCGTAACGGAGGCGGGGGTGATCTTGTCTTCAGGGTCCTGGGAGCTTGACCCCGGCGCCGGCCTCCTATGGCGCGTCGATGCCGCGGTGAACAGGACTTACTGGCCCAAGGGCAGCATCACCGTCACCTATTCCGGCGGGTACCTGTTGCCCGCAGAAGCCCCGGCTGACCTCGCCCGTGCCTGTGCGATCATCGTCAATCAGTTCCGCTTCGCCACGCCGCTCGACCCGACGCTCAAGGCGGAAACCGTGGATGGTGTCGGACGGCAGGAATTCTGGGTTGGGTCCCTGCCATCGTCTTCGGCTGGCATCCCCGCCGAAGCTCAATCGCTCATTGCGCCCTATCGCGCTTTCCCGCTGGCTTGACATGCTTCCTGCTGCCGCAATCTCCATGCTGGATCGCACGCTTGCCCGCAATGGGCACGACGTGACATTGCGCCGATACAGCGGCGCAGGAGAGGCCCGCGCGGGCGTAGATGTGACCGTGCGCGCCGCGGCCCGTGGGTATCGTCCCCAGGAGGTGAACGGTGGGATTGTGCAGGGTGGCACCACGCTTGTGGTATCACCGACGCAGATCGTGGCGGCCGGCTGGCCCGGCCCGCAGGATTGGCCTGGCCCCGGAGACTGGGTGGTTGTCGGTGGCCGTGAGCAGAGGATTTCCGCGGCGCCTGTCATCCGCATCGGCGACACGGTGGTGCGGATCGATATTGAGGTCGAAGGGTGATGGCCGTTCGCACGCGGGTCGATCCCATCGATCGTAGTTTCATCGTCGATCTATCCGAAGGTGAGGCCGGGGCCGGCCAGTCGAAGGTATTCGCTGACTTCGCCAGAGAGGCTATCGCCGAGGCATCGGAGCAAAACCGGGCCGCCACGGGCACGGATGTCCCATACGAGACCTTTGTGGATGGGCGGCGCGGGGCGCCGCTGGAGAGCGTGAAGCCGGACGGCACCATTGTCGCCGTCTTCGACCTCATGGATGATCTGTTTGAATGGATCGGCGACATGCTGGTGCAGAATTCCCCGGTCCTGACTGGTGACTACGCCAACTCCCACATCTTCTTCGCCGATGGCGTCGAGGTCTCGCCCGGCGCGGTGGTTCCGCCCGCGGCCGAATACGTGTTCCTGAACCTCCAGCCCTACGCACGAAAAATCGAGCGCGGGCTGTCTCCACAGGCCCCGGACGGGGTTTATGAAGCAGTCGCGGCCATGGCCCGCCGCCGCTTTGGGGGCGTGGCCAACATCAAGTTCTCCTTCCGGTCGTTCCAGGAGGGCGGCGTGGTTGCCTACACCGGGACCGGAACGCGGCAGGAGCGCAATCGCACCAAGGGGAAGTTCGCGGAGACGCCGCTTGCCGGCGGCGATGAGCGCAAGCGGGAGCGCGACACCCGCCGTCCTGCCATCGTCATTGCACCATTCGGAGGGCGGTGAGTATGGCATCGGCCTCTGTCATGAGTGCCGTCCAGGCGCGGCTTGATGCCTTCTGGACGCGCACCGCAATCCTCTACCCCAACGCCGATGCTCAGGTCCCTGCCGTTACGGCGCCGGTCCTCGTGGTGCAGTACCCCGTCGCGTCTGAAGATCAGATCACCATCGGGGCACCGAGCTCCAACATCTTCCGGGAAGAGGGCGCGATCCGGCTGGTCCTCCAGATCCCGCGCGGCGCTGGGCTCGACCCATATGCCGGCTGGCTCGACGAATTGCGCGGGCATTTCCGCGGCAAACAGTTCGCCGGCGTGACCACCTATGCAGCCTCCCCGCCCGTCCTCGATGACCGGAACGACGCTGGCAAATACTGGTCCTTGAGCTGTGCGGTTCCCTATCAGTTCGACATTTTCGCCTGACCCGGCGGCCCAAATCGGAGGCCTCAAATGGCTGACTTGCAGAGCACGAACCGCGTGAAGCTGTCGAAGGTGCGCGAAGCCACTTTCGGCCTGACGCCGGCATCCCCCGCGTTCAAGACGCAGCGCCAGACCTCGTCGTCGCTGGCCTTCAACCCTCAGACGACCACCTCCAGCGAGATCCGTTCCGACCGGCAGGTCACCGACCTGATCCTGGTCGGCATGCAGGCCGGCGGCGATGTGGGGCACGAGGTGTCCTTCAACGCCGTCGACGATGATCTCGAAGAGGCGATGCAGGGCACCTGGTCCAGCAACCCCAGCATCACCGTGGTGACGGCGGATACCGAGATCGGCGACGTGTCGGCCACCACCATCACTGTGGCGGCCGGGGGCGCGGCCTTTGTGGCCGGCATGCTGGCGCTCACCAGCGGCTTCGGTACGTCCGGCAACAACAAGGTGGCGCGGGTCGTGTCCTCGACGGCGACCACTGTCGTCTTTGCCGCCGCCACCTACACGGTGGAGGCCGTTGTCCCCGTGGGCGCTGCCCTGCGCGCGGTGGGCTTCGCTGGTGTGGCTGGGGACATCGTGGCCACGGCCTCTGGGGTGACCTCGACCACGCTCAATTTCACGACGCTCGGGCTTTCCCCAGGCGAGTGGGTGCGGATCGGCGGCGCCACCGTGGGCTCGCAGTTCGCGACGGCGGCCAACAGCGGGTGGGCGCGCATCGCGACCGTGGCGGCCAATGCGATCACCTTCGGGGTGCTCCCGGCGGGCTGGACGACGGATGCCGGCACCGGCAAGACCATTGAGGTCTACACCGGCGATTTCCTGGTCAACGGCAGCACGAAGCGCTCCAGCACCTTCGAGCGGCAGTATCTCGATCATGCCCCGGTGACCTACGAATACCTCACCGGAATGGTGGCGGACCAGCTCACTGTTACCGCGCAGGCGCAGGCCATCGCCACCTACACGGTGCAATATGTGGGCGCCGGCGGGCAGGCGGTGACCACCCGGGCGGCCGGCGCGACCGATGTTGTGGCACCGACGAAGGCGGTGCTCAACACCTCGTCCAATGTCGGGCGCATCGGGTTCGGCGGCGCAGCCATCACCGGCCCCAACTACGTGACCAGCGCGGCCTTCACCATCAACAACAACTTGCGGCGCCAGAACGCGGTGGGCTCGCTCGCCGCCGTGGGCGTTGGCAATGGCGAATTCTCGGTTACCGGCACGCTGGAGACCTATTTCGGCGATGCCTCGGTGCTGGGCAAGATCCTCGACAACTCGCTCACCTCCTACGACCTGCGTCTGGGCCGGGCCGATGGCAACCGGGAGCAGATCGTCTTCGACTTCCCGTCGATCAAGCTCGGCTCCGGTTCGCCGGCCGTCTCCGGCAAGAATGCCGACGTGATGCTGTCCGCCGGCTTCACGGCCATCATGGATGCTACCCTCGGCTACACCATGTCCGCCGGCCGCTTCTGGTACCTTCCTAACTGATCGGGCGACCCATGAACTTTTCCAAGATCAAGCAGGCAGGCGCGCGCATCAACGGTGGCGCGTGGGTGAAGGACATCCCGGTGGATGGCTTTGCCGACGTGGCGCTGAAGGTGCGCGGGGCGAACAATCCCGATGCCCGCCGGCTGCGGGACAGCCTCGTGCGCGAGGCGTCGGACGGCCGGAAGGGCGGTCTTTCTCCGGACCAAGCCGACGCGATCAACGGGCGGATCATCGCCGAAACCATCCTGGTGGGGTGGAACCTCACGGACGATGCCGGTGCGCCGGTTCCTGCCACGCAGGAGAATGTCGCGGAATTCCTCGCTGACCCCGATATCGGCCCGCTCCTGCGGGAGGCGGTGAGTTGGGCATCGGCCATGGTCGGCTCCCGCGGCGTGGATGAGATCGAGGCCGCCGCAAAAAACTGACGGGCGCCCTGCTCTGGCAACTGGAGTGGGGCGAGAAGGCGCCGAAGATCATCGCGGCGCACACGGCATGCGGGGGGCGGGTGGAAGACCTCCCCTTCATGGCCTCCCATGTGGAGCTTCGGGAAGACCTCGCCTTAACCTGGCGGGCCTTTCACGACCTGTCGGGAGACCGGCAGATGGGGATGACCCTCGGGCGCATCCCGTTCACCGCCATCGACCGCTATGCGGACCGTTTCGGCATCCACTCCACCGATGATTTCGAGCGCTTCATGGCCATGATCCGGGCCATGGACGTGGCGTTCGTCGAGTGGGTGGGGACGCAAGGGGAGAAGCCTTAAGATGCCCAGCGTCCAGCAAGTTCGCGAACTGATCGTCCGCGGCAAGTCCGAGGGCATGGACAAGGTGCAGGGCGACCTGAACAAGGTCGCCGATGCCCAGCGCCGTGTGTCCGAGACCGGCGAGACCATGGCGACGGTCACCGATACCACGTCCAAGCGCCAGCTTTCAGCCGCCAATGCCGTTGACCGCCTGCGCAAGGCCGTGGATGAGGAATACCGGGCGCAGCAGGCGTATCTTGCCGGCCAGCGGAGCCTCGACCGGGCGATGGCGCAGGGCATCATCACCCAGGAAGAGCACGGGCGCATTCTCGGCCAGCTCAGCACGAAATATGCCGCGGCTAAGACCTCGAACGACAATTTCGCCGAGGGCGCGGCAGGTGGCGCGAAGCTCGCGGCGCATGAGGTGCAGAACCTCACGTTCCAGCTCAATGACGCAGCCACAATGCTGGCCTCCGGTTCCAACCCGTTTCAGGTGATCGCGACGCAGGGCGGGCAGGTTTTTCAGATCCTGCAAGGGTCTGGCGGCGGTGTCGTCGGCGGCCTGAAGTCTGTCGGCTCCGGCCTTCTCGGCCTCATCACCCCCGCTCGGCTGGTGACGGCGGGCGTCGCGGCCATCGGCATTGCTGCGGCCCTGTCCTATTCGAGCTATGCCGATGGGCAGCGGCAGCTTGCGAGTTCACTCCAGGGCCTCGGCCGGTCCACCGACGCCACGGTGGCGCGGCTGGAGAGCGTCGCGGAAGCGGCGGTCTCGGCAAGCCATATCGGTGTTGGAGCGGCGCGGGGCCTGACGGCAGGGTTCGCCTCCACGGGCAAGATCGGGGCGGATGTTTATGGAGACCTGATCGAGTCCACAAAGCGCTATGCGGCGCTCACCGGCGCCGATCTGGCAGACGCAGGCAAGGAACTGACAGCCGCCTTCGCGGCGCCGGGGAAGGGCGCGCAGGACCTCGACAGCAAGCTCAACTTCCTGAACGCCGAGACCCTGAAGTACATCCGCAATCTGGATGATACGAACCAGCGTGGCCGCGCGCAGAAAGTCATGCTCGATGAATTGATCCGTAACCTGCCGGATGCGGCGGCGAACGTGACGTTGCTCGGGCGCGCATGGCGGAGCACGGCAGAATTTGCGACCGGCGCCTATTACGCGATGGGCAAGGCGGTTGCGTCGGCGTTCAGCGGGCCGGGGCTTGAGGCCGAGATTGCGCGACTGGAAAAGCTGCTCGCGCAGCAGCGCGCGGCGGCATCCGGCCCCGTCGGGCGTGGTTCCGGTACCGCCGCCGCAAATGCGCTGGTGACCGAGAAACAGCTGAACGACCTCTACGCTAAGAGGGTAAGGCAGCAGCAGGACATTACCGACGCGCAGGATCGCGCGGCTGGAAAGCAGGCCGACGCGGCATCCGAAACGCGAAACCCGCAGATCGAGCGCCTGAGGAAACTGATCGATCTCCAGGCGCAGCTCCGCGCCGGCATGGACAACCCGAAGAACAACACCGATCAGTATTTGCAGGATCTGGAAGGGATCCAGAACGAAATAGACGGCATCGCCGGCGCTGATGGAAAGTTGCTGTCGGTTGCCGAAAAGCTGCGGCGCGAGCGTGAGCTCGAATTGGCGGTGACCAAGGCATCGACGCCTGTCGCGAAGGCTGAAGCCCAGGCGGCTCTCGACGCATATCACGCCAAGGAGCGCGGTGCATCGAACGCGGCTGCTGCCGCGGAAGCGGAGAACGGAAAGATCAAGGCCCTCGCCGAGGTCTATGCCGGACTTTCCCAGGCGCAGCGCGAGCGGGCGCTTGCCGCGCAACAGGCGCAGGCGCAGCAGCAGCTGGAAATCGACCTCATCGGGAAGACGGCGGAACAGCAGTCCGTCTTGCGCGCCAATTTCCAGTCCTACTGGGAGCTTCGCAATGAGGCGGCGCAGAGTGGCACGGCCTTCAACGAAGCCGAATACGAGGCACTGAAGAAGAAAAATGCTGAGCTGGCCCGCTCGGCGAGCCTCACCAGCGAACTGAAGTTGCTGAACGACGCTGCCTTCGAGCGCAGCCAGCTTGGTCGCACCAGCGGCGACCAGCAGATCGCCTCCACGCTGCGCTCGTCTGGGCTCGCTGTGGACCTGAACTCGCCGACTGCGCAGGTGCTGAAGCTCAACCAAGCCTTGAGCGAGACCAAGAGCGTTTCGGAAAGCGCGCTGACGGGGTTCCTGTCGGATATTCGCAGCGGCGTGAGCCTGTCCGATGCGCTCACGAATGCCATGGATAAGTTTTACAGCAAGCTAATGGAAATGGCCGCAAATCAGGCGATATCCAGCCTGTTCGGGGGGTTGATCGGCGGGTCATCCGGTGGGGTGCTTCCGGCTTTGACATCCTCTGGCTTCACCACTGGCATTTTCCATTCTGGCGGCTTGATCGGGTCTGAGATGCCGTCCACCCGTTCGGTTCCTGCTGCGCTGTTCCAGGGCGCGCCGCGGTTCCACAGCGGCGGATACATCGGCTCCGACGAGGTCCCGACCATTCTCCAGCGTGGCGAAGGTGTCTTCACCGCCGGCCAGATGCGGGCGCTCGGGATGCAGGCATCCGCCGCGAAGCAGGCGTCCGCGTCGCAAATGAACAACGTGACCGTGTCCCCCACCTATCAAATCACCACCTCCGGGAGTGGGTCGAAGTCCGATGCCGAAGAAATCCAGCGGGTCCTGAAGCAGAGCAACACCGATCTCGTCCGCATGATGAAAGCCGAACTCGTGAAGGATGCACGCGAGATGGGGCCGGTCACCCGGTCCTACCAGGGCCGGTTCGCGCTCAACCCGATGCGGGGCGTGTGACGCATGAGCACGCCAGAATGGCCGTCCGCGCTCTCCTTCGCGCCGCTGGTGGGAGACTGGAATGTCGACCCCTATCGATCCCACATCGAGACAGAGATGGAAGGCGGCAACGTGCGGATCCGCCGCCGTCCGGCGCGCCTCCCGCTCGTGCAGTGGGGTCATGAGCTTGACCCTGACCAGTTCGCTGCCTTCGACGACTTTGTGGCGGATACGCTGTTCGACGGCACCGCGCGGTTCCTGATGCCGGTCACCCTTGGCGGTGCTGCTTTTCAGGTGCGGCTGGTACAGATCCAGACGGGGTCGCTGAAATTGTCGGCGCCGAGCCCCAATCAGACCCGTGTGTCGTTCGCCGTCTATGTCTTCCCGCCGTCCCTCTTCACCCTCACGGCGCCGGCGGGCCTGACGCTCTCCTATCCCTCGCCCTCGCAGGTGACGGCGGGGTGGACGGCGGAGGCCGGCGCGACCTATCGCATGGTGGCCACCCGGCTGTCCGATAACGTGGTGGTGGCGCAGGCGGATGTGACGGCTTCGGGCGCCACGGCCTCGGCGACCTTCGCCTTCGGCGATGGCGGCCTCAAGGTCTCGGTGGTGCGGCTGATCGGCGGGTTCGCGGGGCCGGCGTCCGAGGTGACGGTGGACACCACGGCGCCGGCGCCGGCCTCCGCGGCCTGGGTCTCGTCGTCCAGCAACGACATTCGCGCGAGCTTTGCCTCCGTGCCGGGCGCGAGCTATCGCGTCGTCAACCTGTCGGTGCTGGATGCTTCCACCCTGAGCACGACGGACGTGGTTGCCGCCGGTGCCAGCACCACGTGGGATTTCACGGCCGCACAGCAGGTGGCGGCCTATGGGCAGGTCGCGCGGTTCATCGATGTGCAGATCAACCGCCTCTACGGCGCGGTGCCCAGCCGGACCGCGACGCTGCTCTACGACATGCTCACCCCGCAGGCGTTGGATGGGGTGGTGCCCTCGCTGGCCCTCGACATCCCGCGCGACCGGCTGTTCTTCGGCACCGGTGGTGGCGGCGTCGCCCTGTCCAGCGTGCTCACGCGCACCGGCGGCAGCAAGGTGGTGGTGGGCAGCACCGGCGCGCTGGAGACGGTGGCGACGAACACGCTCGCCTACGACTATTCCAGCGGGCGGAAGAAGCTGCTGCTGGAGGGCAATGCGACGAACCTGATGTTGCGGTCGCAGGAGTTTGGAACCGGGCCGTGGGTGAGCAGCATGACGGTCACGTCCAACGTGATCGCCGCGCCAGACGGCACCATGACGGCGGACATGCTGACCCTGCCGGGGACGGCTACCCCGGGTCACTACCAGACCGCGACTGTCACGGCCTCGACAGCCTATGTGTTCTCGGTGTGGGTCCGCTTGGGGACCCTTGCGGCCGCCGATTTCAAGCTCGCCTTCCGCGATGACACGGCCGGGGTTTTTATCGCCGCGGACATCGTGCCGACCGTGTTGCCCACGGCGGACGGGTGGACGCGCATTTCGTATGCGCTGACGACGCCGGCCGGCTGCGTGGCCCTGCGCTGCTACCCTTATCGCCACAGCGGGTCGCCGACCGGGACGTTCTATTTGTGGGGTGCCCAGCTGGAACTGGGGTCCCGCCCCACCTCCTACATCGCCACCACCACGGCGACGGTGACCCGGGGCGTGGACCTGTGCCAGCTTTCGGCCGGTGCCGCGGCCCTGTTCGCGGTGGCAGCGGCGACGGTCGCGATGCGGGCCAGCCAGGGCAGCACTGTGGGCTCCGGCGGCGCCAATCTTTACCTGATCGGCACCAGGTACGGGGCTGGGTCCAATGGCGCGATTTGCCGTGGCAGCACCGCCAACGTTCAGATGATGGATGGCGCGGGTGGGAACTATGTGACCATCGGCACCGGTTTGCCCGGCAACGTAGGCATCGCCATCGGCTGGGATGCTGCGGGCCGGCGCGGCTCTGCGGGCGGGGTCGCGCCGGCCACGAGTGCGGTGCCCATGACAACGCCAACGGCGGTCTATCTCGGGGCTGGCTACAGCCTCATCGGCGGCCAGTGGATCGAGCTTGACGAACTGGTGGTGTGGCCGGTCAAGGGCTCCAGCGCCGGGGTGCAGGCGCAGGCGCGGGTCTGGCAGTAGGAGCCCCCATGGCACAGACGATCTACCTGCGGTGCACGTCGCTGGGCGAGGCGGTGCTCCTGCTTGCGGCCGTCCTCGGCTACGGTCCCGAGCATGACCTCGACACCGGCCGGGAAATCTGGCCCGGCGCCGGGGTGCACGACGGCACCCGCTACGACGTGGACTTCGTGGGCGCCATTCGCGTGCCCACGGGGGAGATGATCGAGACCGATGAGGGGCCGACGCCGGTCCTGGCGCCGGTCGAGGGCTATCACGTCAACATCCTGTGGTGGGGCGACACCCCGCCGGACTTCGGCGTCGCCGTCGTGACGCCGGCCACGCCGTCGCGCACCTTCGCCATCTGAGGGCATCCCACATGAGTGATCCATGGACCGACGCCTGGGCGGAGGCCGAAGCTTCGTGCCCGGTGTCGGCGCTGATCTTCGAGACGATCGAGCTGCAGCACCCGGCATTTCTGCAGGACGGCATCGTGATCCCGCTCCGCTTCGTGCTCGATGTGGAGCCGCGCACCTTCGGCATCGAAGACGGCGCGCTCTTCGATGCCGGCGAGATGGTCGAGTTCACCCCCATCGCATTCGAGGCCGACATGCCGACCTTTTCCGAGGGGCAGCTGCCGCAATGCCGGGTGCGGGTGGACAACGTGGCGCGCGAGCTGATGCCCTACCTTGAAGCCGCCGTGCTGGTGCGGGCCGACATGAAGGTCCTCCACCGGCAGTATCGCGAGGACGATCTGTCCGAGCCGGCCTATGGGCCCGTGGAATACATGCTGCGCGCCGTGAAGGTGAGCGGCAGCACCGTGGAGGGCACGGCCTCTTTCGCGGACCTCACCAACTGGAAATTCCCCAGCCGCGTCTACACGCGCAAGGAATTCACCTCGCTGGCTTCGGCATGACCGACCGGGCCGCCTACCTCACCGCTCTCATCGGCCGGCCGTGGTCGCCTGCGGAGTCATGCTGGCACCTTGTCCGGCAGGTGCAACGCGACCTGTTCGGCCGGGACCTCCCCGAAGTGGAGGTGCCCGCCGATCCTTCGTGGCAGTGGATCGTCGACGCCTTCGTCGGCCACCCGGAGGAATACGCCCGCTGGCGGCTGATCCCGGAAACCTCCGGCATCATCACCGCGGCGGGTGGCGCCCTGGTGCTCATGAGCCGCGCCCGCCGCGCCGCCCACATCGGGGTGTGGCTCCGCTCGCCTGCGGGCGTCATCCACGCCGATCCGGTTGCCGGGGTGGTGCTGGACAGTCCCGTTGCCCTCCGCGCCCGTGGCTGGGCGCGCCTGCATTTCTACGAGCCGGCCTGATCCATGACCGAAGCCGTCCACCTTATCCTGCCGGGTCACGAGATCGGGCGGGCGCCGCTGCTCGCCGGCGAGACCGTGAGCGGGTTCCTGGCGCGGGCCGGCTGGAGCACCACCACACTGCCCACCATCTGCGTGGTCAACGGCGCGCCGGTGATGCGGGCGGAGTGGGATGCCCGCCCGCTCGATGCCGAGGACCGGCTGGTGTTCCTGAGCCGGCCGCTGGGCGGCGGCAGCGCCTCCACCAAGCAGGTGCTCGGGCTGGTGGCGATGATCGGCCTCTCGGTGCTGGCGCCGGGCGTGGGCACGGCGCTGGGCGGCGGGCTGCTGGGCGCCCTGGGGCAGTTCGCGTTCATGGCCGGCGGCGCCTATGCGGTCTCGACGATGGTGAAGGCCAAGGCCTCCGACGAGAGTTCGGAGACCGAGACGGTCTATTCGTTCGGGCAGCAGTCCAACAGCGCCAAGCTTCTGGCGACGATCCCCACCAGCTACGGCCGGATCAAGAAGACGCCGGACTATGCTGCTGTTCCATGGGCCGAATACATCGGGGACGATCAATATCTGAACGTCCTGCTGTGCCAAGGCTGCGGCAAGTATAGCGCCGAAGCTATCTATGTGGACGACACCGTGCTGTGGACTGCCGCCGATGGCGTGAGCGACAGCTTCGACGGGGTGGATATCCAGTTCTACGAGCCGGGCCAGCCGGTCACCCTGTTCGACGTGAACGTGGCGACCTCGGCCGAGGTGTCGGGGCAGGAGATCACCGGCGACTGGGCCGGCGGGTTCGTGGTGGCCGCCGCCGGCACCACCACCACGGCGCTCGCCATCGACGTGGCGGCGCCGGGCGGGCTCTATTACACCTCCGACGATGGGACGGTGACCGCCTATTACGTGCAGCTGCATGCCGAGTACCGGCCGGTCGACGGCCTGGGCCTGCCCACCGGCTCGTGGACATCGCTCACCGATCCGGCGATCGGCGCGGCAAGCAAGAAGGCGCGTCGCTGGTCGTTCAAGGTGGCGGTGACGCCGGGCCGGTACGAGGTCCGGCTCAAGCGCGACGTGAACCCGCTGGACAGTGACACCAAGACCGTATCCACGCTGGTGTGGATGGGCCTGCGAGCCTTCCTCAACGGCGGCGACAGCTTCGCCTCCGTCAGCACCATCGCCATCCGGATGAAGGCGACGCAGCAGCTCACGGACGCCTCGGCGCGCAACATCAAGGTGATCGACACCCGCATCCTGCCGGTCTTCAACGGTACGGCGTGGGTCGAGCAGCCGACCCGCAATCCGGCCTGGGCGTTCTGGGATATGGCCGTGAACACCGACTATGGTGCGCGCCGCGCCGCCGGCAAGGTGGATGCCCAGGCGGCCTACAGCCTCGCCACGCTGGCCGCGAGCCGGGGAGATTTCTTCGACTATGAGTTCTCGTCTGCCGTGTCGGCGCTGGAGGCCTTCGACACCGCCCTTGCGGCGGTGCGCGCCAAGCACCGCTGGAGCGGGGATGTGCTCACCCTGGTGCGCGACGAATGGAGCGCGGTGCCGTCCATGCTGGTGACGGATCGCGAGATGATCCGCGGCAGCTTTACGACCGACTACGATTTCATGCCCTCGGACGGCACCGATGCGGTGATCCTCCAATATGTGGACGAGACCACATGGCGCGGTGAGGAAGTGCAATACCCGGCGGACTATGACGCCCTGTACCCCAAGCGCCTCACCATCCCCGGCGTCGTGCAGCGGGCGCATGCCTACCGCGAGGCGGGGTTCCACTATCGGCAGAACCTATACCGCCGGGTGAAGCCATCCTTCGACATGGAGCATGACGGGCGCTTGGTTTCGCTCGGCACGCAGCTGCTGGTGCAGTCGGACATGCCCGGTAAGTGGGGCTCCGCCGGCATGGTGGTGGGGCGGACGGGCGTGGCACTCACGCTGGAGCCGGCGCCGACGTGGGTGAGCGGGTCGAACCACTATATCGGCCTGCGCACGCGCACCGGCGGGCTGTTCGGGCCGGTCCTGTGCGAGCGCTACGGGGATGACGCGATCTGCGCCCTCAACGCCGGGGACCTCGCCAGCGTCGAGGCGGGGCAGGGGATGACGCTGGACGATGCTCTGGCGCGCATGGAGAGCGCGGAGCTGCCGTCCTATGCCTTCGGGGTTGGCACCGCGTGGCAGCGCCGCTGCATCGCGCTCACCGGCGCGCCGAGCGGCAACCGGGTGAGCCTGTCGCTGGTGGTGGATGATCCGCGCGTGCACGATGACGACGGCGCGCCGGACGCGCTGCCGAGCCTGCCGCCGCTCAGCATGGAGAGGGCTCCGACCGTCACCGGCCTGATTGCCCAGCTGGAACAGAACGTGCTGGAGCCGGTGCTCACGGCGAGCTGGTATGCCGCCTCTGGCGCGTCCTACTACATGGCGCGCATCTCCTATGACGCCGGCGACACCTGGACCGCGCTGCCGGACACCACGGCGACGGAATTGTCCATGGTGGTGCAGCCGGCGGCGCTGCGCCTGGCGGTGGCGGCGGTGGGATCGAGCCGGGGCGCGTGGGCCTATGTGGACCTCGCCGCGCCCACCATCGATGCCGGCAACATCCCGGTGACGACGGGGAATTTCACCGACGAGACCTATGACCGCGTCATCACGCAGATGCAGGGCGCGGTCGACGTGCTCAACGACGGGCTCAGCCGGCTCTCGCTCATTGCTGCAGATATCAGCGCGGCGGGCGAACTGAACCGCCAGGACCTCACCCGCGCCATCTCGGTGCAGGTGGGATCGGCCCGCGCCTCCTTCGCTGAGCAGATCACGGTGCTCGCCGACGAGACGACGGCCATCGCTTCGCAGGTGACGGACCTGGAAGCTGCGATGGCGAATGTGGATGCCAGCCTCAAGGCGCGCTTCGTGGTGGCGGTGACGCCGGCCGGGGCCATCGCAGCCTATGAGTTGCAGGCCACGGCGGAAAACGCATCGGCCGGCCTCCGGGTCATCGCCCAGGACGACGGCGCTGGGAATGCCATCGGGCAGGTCTCGATCAACGCCGACCGGTTCTTCATCACGGGGAGCGAGGAGATCGGCACCGCCGTGTTCCTGGTGGACAACACCGGCCCGACGCCGGTGGTCTATCTCAACGGGGACCTGGTGGCGGCGGGAACGATCACCGCCGACAAGCTGGCCGTGGCGGAGCTGTCCGCCATCGTGGCGAACCTCGGCGAGGTCGTCGCCGGCATCTTCCGCAGCGACGACAGTCGGTTCTACATCAACGCGGATGACGGCTACCTTCTGGTGACCTCCTGACATGGCGAGCGGCGGTGTCATCCTTGGCCGGTTCGACGGCACACCCCGGCTCCGCGTGGCGCGGCCCGGCTTCGACGTGACCGATCCGGGTCTGGTCGACCAGCAGCTTGCGTTCGATAGCGCCTGGCCGGAAATACTCACGGTGCTGGACGCCAACTGGAACCTGCTGGGCACCATTTCCACCGAGGCGTGGACCTATAACGGGGCGACGATCAACCGCTATTACCGGACGGTTTCGTTCGCCACGCTGCCGTGGGAGCCGATCTGCATCGGCTGGCATCGGGCGGTCAATGGTTCGGGACAGGTGTGGTACCAGCAGACGGTCTGTTCATCGCACGTCGACCACTGCACATTCCGGACGCTGAACTTCGCGCATAGCACGACGGGCACGGCCTATATCATCTTCGCGAACCCCCTGACCGCCGCCGACACGCGCGAGGCGGATCTGGACGGTTCGCATGGGGTGCTTCTCGGCAACCATCCCACGCGGGGGCCGGGGCTCTACGTGTCGCGCAAGGGGGCCGACGTGCTCACCTGCGCGGATGCGGACCTGCGCTTTTCAACGGCAGCCCAGATCTTCCAGATGGCCGAAACCGGGGCCGTGTGGGGGACGCCGGTGACGGGCTCCGGCACTTCCGCCATCTCGGTCACGATCACCCTGCAGGGCAGCTATCCGAACTTCCCGCCGGTCCTGCTTCTCGGGGGCTCGGATACGGCCGGGGTCTGGAGTGCACAGATCACGTGGCTGTCCGCGAGCAGCTTTTCCGTCCTGATGACCACCAGCGTGGCGCAGGCGATTCAGTACATCATCCCGGCCTACGATCCGACCTATGCCGGCGGAGCGGACACCGTGGCCACGCCGCGCGTCCGTCTGGACGCCGATGACGGGCTCAAGATCAGCAAGCGCAACGTCAACGTCAACACGGCGGCGGCCTCCCAACTGCTGCTCGACACCTCAAAGTCCGTGCTGCATGTGCAGCAGCGGGTCGCTCACGACGCCATCACCGCGTTCACCGGCACGCAATCGACAGACCTGACCGGCAACACCGCCGGCCCGCCGCTCGGCTTCTATGCCGGCTACCGCTATGGCCGCTGGTGGTGCGCCGGCGGCGCGCTCCACACCGCCGAGGGGCCGATCGGAAATGTGGTCGGGCTCCCGCTCCCCGACCCGTGGGGCACCGAGATGGCGGCCTGGTCAGGCGCGGATCGCAAAGCCTGGTCGATCTGGGGGAGCGGGCATTCGACCACGTCGTTTCGCGCCGCCATCGTGGACCATTCCGCGACATATGCGGGAGAGGATGACCTGTATTCTGGGGCGGCGACGGCCGAGACGAGCACCTACACGGACTTCGGCACGGCCACGGTGGGCAGCGCACCGGCCGGGTGGACCACGCGGCAGGAGCTTCATTCTGCCGGTGGGGCGGCCAGCACGCTCCGGGTGGACACCGTGGCCGACGCGACCTCCGGCAAGGCGGTGCGGGCCTATAATTCGACCTCTCCGACGGTCAATGAGCTGCAGAGCACGTTCGATGCCGCGGGCGTGATCGGGGACTGCGATATCCTTGTCGGCTTCAAGATGGTGAACGGGCCGGACACCTATCCTCTGCAGGTCATGTTCAAGTGGGGCAGCACCACCGACTTCCAAGTCGGCGGTGTACGGTGTGACGTGTCCGGAGGTGTCGCGCAGAACAGCCGCATCTATTACGGCTACGATAACTGGACGGACATCCTTATCGCTGGCGGCACCATCGGCTCTGCCACCCACAATGTCGGCTCTTATGGCGTGCGGCTGTACCCGTGGGCTTACGACACCTGGTACTGGCTGCGGATGAACCTGCAGGCTGGCTACCGCCGCCTGAAGGTGTGGCCCCGCGGCAGCGCTGAACCGCAGGGCTGGACGCTGGCCTTTGCCGGCCCTGGCGTCACGACCGGGCGCGTCGGCTTCCACATGCCCGGAACCCCAACAGCCAAAACCTATGTCGATTTCTACTCGGTGTGCGCATCTGGCCGCCCCGCCTATGGCCCCGTCTGACCCTTCGGAGCACCCATGACCTTCAGCGCCTTCTACGCGACCGGGACGGCCTCCGTCCCGGCGGCCGGCACCACTGTGACCGGCACCGGCACGCTGTGGAGCGGGCTGGTCCAGCCGGGCGACACCTTCGAGGCGGCCGGGCTGTCCGTGCGCATCGCCGCCGTGGTGGACGACACCCACCTGACGCTGCTCTATGGGTGGCCGGGCGCCACCCTGTCGGCGTCCGCCTATGTGGCGATCTACAATGCCCCGTCCCGGTCCTACGGCACCTATGTGGCGGAGCGGGCGACCGAGCTGGTGGAGCGCGCCCGCATCCTCACCGATGGCCGCGTGATCTATGTGGTGGCCGGGGTCAACGTCGACACGCCGCCCTCGTCCCCGGCGCCTGATGACCTCTATGTGGTGGGCACGGCGCCCACCGGCGCATGGGCCGGCTATCCCGGCTATCTCGCCATCGCGACCGATGCGGGCACCTGGCGCTTCACGGCGCCGGACCACGGCATGCACGTCTTCGCTCTGGCCACGGATCAGGTCTGGTCGCGCCTGGCGTCGAGCTGGGCCCAGACCGCAGGCCTTGCGCCGGCCGGCACCAACGGCTGGAGCCCGCAGTTCGGCATCGTGACGGACGGCACCCGGCGCGTGCTGCAGGTGACCGGGTGGACCGGCGGCACCGGGGCCGCGCCGACCTCAGGGCAATATGTGGGCGCCACGGGGCTGGTCACGCCCATCGCCAGCGCCATCGACATCCGGGGGCCGGCCGGCGCCGATGGCGCGGGCGTCGGCGACATGACCAAGGCGATCTACGACGCGGGCAACGATGGCCGCATCGACGTGGCGGCTGGCGGCACCGGCGCGGTGGACGCGGCCGGGGCGCGCACCAACCTGGAACTGCAGCAGCTTCTCACCAAGGTGGCCGCCGTCGAGCTGGGCGGCGCGCTCACCGGCGACCGGTCGATCTATTTCGATTTCCACGCCAAGGACGGGACCGATTACGAGGCCCGCCTCATCCGCTCGGCCGGTACGGATGGCCACCTGTCGCTGATCCAGACCGGCGCCGGCGAGCTGCAGATCCAGCACACCGGCACCGGCCCGGTGCGGATCGCCTCCGCCGGCAGCGGCCTCGTCATCACCACGGCGGTCGGGGCCGCCGCCACCATCAACGGTAACGCCATCTGGCACACCGGGCGGACGCAGGACCTGCCCACGGCGGACAAGGCGGTGGCGCATTACGTGGCCAGCGCACAGGACGGCATCGCCGCGGCCCGGTTTACCTACTCCGAGGCGGCCTTCTACACGCCGTCGCGGATCGCCTCCACCTCCTCGGTGGCGTTCGGGACCGGCAGCAAGACGTTCACGGTGGCGGCGGGCTCCACCCTGCTGGTGGCCGGAAAGGTGGTGACCATCCGCTCGGCGGCCTCGGCCACCAGCTACATGGTGGGCACGGTCACCAGCTATTCGGGCACCACGCTGGTGGTCAACATCACGGCCAGCGTCGGGAGCGGATCGGCGGCCGACTGGACCATTCAGGTGGCCTATGACCGCTATGCCGCGCATATCTCCAACCGCGCGTGGGCGGCAGGCTCCGGCCACTATGCCGAGACCAGCTATGCGCTGGGCCTCTCCAACATCAAGCCGGACCTGTCGCAGGAGGGGCAGGTCGGGTGCCTCAACCTGTTCGCGCTTGGCGGCTACACCGGCACGCGGGACTATGTGGCGGCGGGCTACTCGGCCGGCGACATGTCCCCCCTCATGGGGCAAGCGTGGCTGGTGGGCGACCTCAAAAGCTTCGTGGCATGGGAGGAGGCCCGCACCGTCATCAATGCGGGTGGCGGCACGCCGGTGACGGGGTCTGGGACCTGGGCCGCGGCGCGGGTGCAGACCCTCGCCGGGCGCTGGAACGGGCTCACGGACTTCTTCGGCGGCAAATTGAACGGCGTCCAGTGCATCGCCGAGGAGCTGCCGAACATGGGCGTCGCCTTCTACGCCCACAACGGCACGGCGGGCTCATGGACTTACGCCTTAGGCACGTCGGCCGGCGCCAGCATCACCATGAACGGCGCCGTCAACGCGGTGTCGGACCCGGACAGCAAGGAGGCGCTGGCTGTGATGCCGGCGGCCTCGAAGATGCTGGACGTGGTGAAGGGCACCGACGTGTGCTCCTGGGTCTACAAGTCCGAGCGAGCGCACGGCGTGCTGGCCACGCGCATCGGCGTCTCGTCGCGCAACACCGGCGGCATCAAGGGCCTGTCCGAGGCCATGACCGTGCATGGCTTTGACCCCGCCCTCGCCGTGACGCGCCACGACAACCGAGCCGAGCCGACCGCCCGTGACCGCTACGGCATGGGCGCGCGCCCGGCCTCGGTGGAGACCGTCTCTCTCAACGCCCAGGTGGGCATCCTCTGGGGCGCCGTGCAGGCGCTCGCAACCCAACTCGACCAAAGGACCGCGACATGAAAATCGACACCAGTGCCGTGCTGATCGGCGTGTGGGGTGAGGCGCTCCGGGTGCCGCCGGCGGTGGGGGCGACCGAAGGCGCCGTCATCACGGTCGGTGATGCCTGCATCATCCCGCTGATCGCGGACCATCCCGAGGATCGGCAGGAGCGCCTGGATGTGAAGCTGCGGCGCTTCACCCTGGCGTGCGCCCTGCGCGCCGGCGGCGAGGTGGACCTCAAGGCCGACGACATCGTGCTGATCAAGGAAATGGCCAACCGCATCTGGACGGTGTCCGTCCTCGGGCCGCTCGTGGCTGCCATCGATCCGGCCTGACCTCCGCACAGGGAGAAAGCAAATGCCCTTCAACCCTTCGACGTTTGTCCGGTTCGCGGCGAGCCAATACTCCTACCGCACGTCCGACCTTGGCGGGGAGGTGCAGGCTCCCAGCTATTTCAATGCCGCCCGCGATCTGTCCCTCAGCGTCGGGGATCTGATCCATGCGACGGTGGCGATCGGGGCCGGCGCCGAAACGCGGCGCCTGGTGGTCACCCAGACCAGCCCGAACGTGGTGACCGTGATCGCAAGCAATGCTGATATTGCCCGCGCATCCGCTCTCCTCGATGCACCCGAGAAGGTCATCCAAGGGACGTGGGTCGGGATCGGTCAGCGTGCGATCGGCTTCACAGGTGCGGGTGACAGCGCCGGCGCCAATGAGGATTCCACGAACAATTCGTTCAACAACTACAATCGCTTCTTCATCCCGACCGGGCGCCGCGTCCGTGCGCTCAAGGTTGTCTACTCGCGCAGCGATGTCTATTACACCGGCGAGCAGGACCGCGCCCAAGCCGTGACCAGCCTCAGCGCGTCGGTGGATATCAACGGCGCGGTGCGGCAGTTCTTCTTCGGCGGCCAGGCATCCGTCACGCTCTCGCCCGGGCGCGGCCAGCTTGAAAGCGACGTGCTGTGGGTGGACAGCGGCGCCGCTACCGACTTCGTGTTGCGCGGCTACGGCGCCTGGACCGGGGGCCTCAAGCTCGCCACCACGGCCGACAGCACCATCGTCCTGACCGGCGAGGGCTGCAATCGTGGATCGAGCCTGGCCAGCGTGCTCATGGCTGCCTCCGGGGCGGCGGGGCCTGCGAACTCCGGCAGCGGCTATTTCCCGCCGGCCGGTGTCTATGCTCTGTTGGACGCGGAGACGCCGGTTGTCGCCCTGCTGGGGGACAGCCACTGGCGCGGGACGGGAGACAGCAGCCCGACGGCCAATTACGGATGGAAGGGGTTTGCGCAAAAGCAGCTCGGCAATGCGTTGCCATGGATCTACGCCGCCCGTGGCGGCATGAAGGCATCCGACTATGTGACGCGGGACGACGCGCCCCGGTCGTTGATCATGGGCGGCGGCGCCACCCATTTGCCGATGTCGCTCGGGACCAATGACTTGTGGCAGGGGCGCACGGCGGCGCAGATCAGGGACGATATCCTGACCATCTCCTCGCGATACTGGTTCCTCGGGGTCAAGACCTATCCAGCCACGATCCCGCCGCGTACCACGGGAACCTACACCTCGGCGGCGGGGCAGACGCTCTACGATGCGGCGAAGGAGCCCGGGCGGCTGGCATACAATGACGACCTCCGCAAAAATTGGGAGGCCTACGGGCACTCCGGCGTGATCGACATGGCTGCCGTCGATGAAGACCCGGCGGCGCCCGGCAAGTGGGTGTCGTCCGGCGGCATCGCCCGCACCAATGACGGCGTGCATGCCAACACCTCCGGGACCAACGGTCGCATCAACGCGGGCCTGATGGCCTCGTCCATGTTCACGCTCTGATCCGACCCATCCCCCACCACAACCTGCGCCGGCCCGCCTCTCGTCAGGGAGCGCGGGGCCGTGCGCGCATGCGAGGACCAATCCATGGCACGTGAGAATTTCGAGGCGGCCCTCGCGGCCGTGCTGGTGCACGAAGGCGGCTATTCCAACCATCCTGACGATCCCGGCGGCCCGACCATGAAGGGCATCATCAAGCGGGTCTATGACGACTATCGCCGGAGCAAGGGCCTGCCGATCCGCGACGTGCGCAAGATCACGAAGGCCGAGATCGGGGACATCTACAAGACCCGCTATTGGGACCTGGCCCGCTGCGACGACCTGCCCACCGGTCTGGATTATGTCGTCTTCGACGGCGCCGTGAACTCCGGCGTCGGGCAGGCAGCGAAGTGGCTCCAGCGCGCCCTTGGCGTCGAGGTGACGGCCAAGGTCAACGCCTCCACGATCAAGGCGGCGCAGCAGGCGCCCGATGTCGACGCCATCGTGACGGGCGTGCAGTATCGCCGGCTTGCCATGCTCAAGGGCCTGCGCACGTGGCCGGTATTCGGCAAGGGCTGGGGGCGCCGTGTCGCCGAGGTCCGCCGCCTGGGCCTCGCCCTCGCCGCCGGCTCGCAGAACCTCCCGATGCCGAAGGACACCGCCAGCGGCAAGGCCTATGCCGAGGCGGTGATGGACCGCGGCGAGGCAGAAGAACCGCCTATCGACGCGCCGGCGGCCGATGCTCCGGCGCCGGCAGAGATCAACCCCGACGACGGGCTGTCGGAGGGCGAGATCAAGGAAATCCAGCGGCTCCTCCGGGCGAAGAGCATCTATAGCGTTGGGCGAGTCGATGGGCTGTGGGGCCGTAGGACGGTCGGCGCGCTGTCCGAGTTTCAGGCCGCCGCCGGCCTCCCGGAGAACGTGACGCTGGAGCGCGTGTGGGTGGACCGGGCCACGATCGCGACACTCGCCACCTCACCCCAGCTGCCCGTGGCTCCGGAGCGCGCCGCGACGACGGCCAAGGAGCTTCGGAAGGCCGGCGACGCTGTCGCAGTGAATACCTTCCGGAGCCGGATCGCGGCCGGGCTGACTGGTGTCTCCGCCCTTGTCGTCGGCATCGTCAAGGAGGCGGGCGGCGTCGCCGGTTATGTGAGTGGCGTCATCGATGGCGTGCCGCCGCTTGCCTATGCAGGCATCGTCGTCGTCGGAGCTGCGGCCTTCTGGTGGTGGAACAGCAAGGCGGAGCGCGCCGCCGTGGATGCCGTCCGCTCCGGCCGGGATGCGGGGCCGGCATGAGCGCGCTCATCACCATGGCACTCGCCTCCGCCTGGGTCATCCCGGCTGCCACGGCGGCCCTCGCCGGCATCGTTGCCGGCTGGTTCGGCGGGGACTGGGCCCTTGCCCTCATCGCCGCCCTGACGGTGGGGGCCGCCGTCCTCGCCTATCGCCGCCTCGGCCTCAAGGGCGCGCTCGCCGTGCTCTCCGCCGGGGCGGCAATCTTCGCCTACCGATCCGGGGAGCGTCGCGGCGCCGCCGGCCAAGCCGCCAAGGAGAAAGCCGATGCCGACCGTTCCGTTGATCGGGCGCAGCGCGCTCGCGCTGATGCTGACCGCCGCAATGCTGACCCTAAGCGCCTGCGCGACGACGACGGGTTCCGGAGGGACTGACGTGTTTTGCCGGAGCGCGGTCCCCATCCGGTGGTCTGCCGCCGACACCGATGAAACGATCCGGCAGGCCAAGGCGCACAACGCCATTGGCCGCCGCCTGTGCGGGTGGGGCCGATGACCTGGGCCTTCAACATCCTGCGCCACAACGCCGACCGCTCGATCGAGTGGTTCAGCTCTATCGTCATGCTCAACTGGGCCTTCATCCTCAGCCTGCCGGGCGAGACGATGGCGGTGGAAGGCACCTTTTCCGAGTTCAACCACTATGGCCTCGGCGAGGAGCGGCTTGCCGTGGTCCTCGCCCTGGTGGGCGCCGTCCGGATCGTGGTCCTCTGGATCAATGGCCGGTGGCCGCGCGGCCCGCTCCTGCGAATCGGTGGATGCGTGGTCGGCGCCATGATCTGGGGGCAGATCGCGTGGCTCATGGCGCTAGGCACCATCGTCGACCGGGGGATCGTGGCTACGGGCACCGGCGTCTACGCCATGCTCGCCATTGCCGAAATCCTGTCCATCTACAAGGCCGCATTCGACGCGCGTTACGAACGGGGGCGGTAGGACATGCTGGGGATCACGGTGGCCGACAGCGTCTTGGTCGGCACGCTCATCCTATCGCTCGCTGCCTTTTGGCAGGGCAAGAAGGACGGGGCGACCGCGGCGAAGGCCGGGCCGCAGGTGGATGGGATGAAGGATCTCGCGATGGCCCTGCGCGAGCTGACAGAGACCATCCGCGAGGGAAACGACGCGAAGGAGGTGCATGCCCTCCGCGAGCGCCTTGAGCGGCTGGAGCGCCCGCGATGATCCACCTCCGGATAGACTGGGACGGAGACGGAGCCGATGCCACGGTGAACCACCGGTCGTGCACATCCGATGAGATCACCTCATTTGTACTCTCACGGACCAAGCTTAGCCTTGATACGATGAGGTTCGTTCTGCATTATTTGACAATCTTGAGAATGCGGCTGAGCGCCTCAAGGACCAAAAATGGAGGGCGGAATGGCTCACAGGCGGTTCGGATTGCTCTACGTACTGACATTTTCGTTAGTTACATTCTGTCAAGCCTCTGCGCAGCCATATGATGCTTCGAGAGTTCCGCCGGGTGTGCGGGATGGGAGGAGTGGTCGCGGACCCGTACCGGCGTACCAAATTCCCGAGATCAGAGAGGGGAGAGATAGATTAATTCCAGGAGGAAAACAATTTGAGTACTGTGATCTTGTGGCCACGTTCTTCTATGATGGAAGAATGTTCAAAAATGAAAGTATTAATAAAACATGTCTTAAGTCAAATGAATGTAGTTATTCAACAGAAAAATTGAGAAATGGAGTTCTTTCAGTTATTGAATCTTCAGTAATGTGCCATGAATCGGCTGGCGCTCGTTACAATTTGATCATTGAAAGGCTAGAAAAATACTATTTCAAATATATTGATATGGCAAAAAATAAATCAATATATGTTATTGATCAGCAAGATATTTGGCCTTCTCGGAAGCCATCATTCAAGGGGATGAGGATTGTTTCAGCATTATATCGACCTGAAAAGTACAATCTCAATTATCAAACGGCGGCGGAGGACCTAGCATTATCTGATTCGACTCCCGCCTCACCTTCCGGTGGAAATTTGCCAGCACAATCGCGCCCGACACCATCGAGTGGGAATCTTCCGGCACAACCTGGGCCGGCGCCGTCGATGGCGTGCATTGTAACCCTGCCGGGAACAATGACGCTCAATAGTTTATTCAATCGATCATTTTCAAAATATCAAAACAATTGCCAATCTTGTGCCAAACTTACAGTACAGTTTGTTCATTGCGGTAATAATATTACGCAAGAAATATCAATCGGATCTGGATTTACAGGGGAGGTGAGTTTTCCAGCAAACCCAAGTTGCGGAAATGCCATACATATGGTAAGGCTAGTCTCTAGATGCTAGCCTAATAATATATATTTCCGAATTTGGCGCCTGTTCGATGGTTGCAGGGCGGTGGGCGTCGCGCATTTATGTCATTGAAATCCATGGGTTGTGTACGAGAATGCCTTGCGGCAGAATTCCGGGAGGGATCGATGGTGAAGTGTCTATGCGCGATGGCGCTTTGTGCCCTAATGCTATCTTCGGCAACTGTCGGTGCGGAGTCTCTTATAAGTCGAAATATAAATTACTCTCCGATTCGGGAAAATAATAGCCAATCAGGGGTTGGAAATAAAAATCGGGCTACCAACAATAAATTGCAGTTGGCATGCGGAAAGGTAGACGACTTTTGTAACAATTCTACGCCGTGCTGTCCTGGCTACAAATGTGTAGCCGCCGGGCAGTATGGTGGCCTGTGCGAGAAAAACTGACTGGCTGGTCGTCGAAAGGGCGATGCTCTAATGCCATTCGCCCCGCTCTACTTCGGAGGGCGGGGTGTTTTTGCGTTTCAGACTCCATCCCTGCGGTCACCGCGCGCGACGACCCGGAGAGCGACGGCGGCGAGAGGTCGTTGCAGTGCTTTCGCCTCGTCCCACGGCGCAAGCATCCATGCCTCGAACTCGGCGGGCTCCGTAAGCACCACGGGCATGGCCTTCGGATGGATGGCGGCCACTGGTTCGCTGGGCTCGCAGGTGAGGAAGCCGTAGAGATCGGTTGTCACCTCGCCCTCGGCCTTCTTCCGAACGCTGGTCCAATTGGTCCATAGTCCAGCGAAGAAGGCGAGGGGCCGCTCCTCGGACAATGCGAACCACACCGGCACCTTCTTGCCGTCCACGGTGTCGTACTCGCTGAAGCTGGTGAAGGGCACCAGGCAGCGGTGCGCCGGGCCCAGCCAGCGGCGCCAGTGCGGCGAGGCGACGTTGCGGATGTTCGTGACGCCCGAATCGGTGGTGCGACCCTTGAGCACGAACTGCGGCGACGGCATCCCCCAGCGCGCCATGGCGAGTTCCCGCTCACCATCCTGCCCCGTCCGCACGATGGGCGCGGAATAGTCCGGAAAAATGTCCGGCTGCGGGGGCAGGTTTCCCGTCAGGTTCCGCGTCGCGCGCACCAGGTCGATGATCGCCTGCACGTTGGATGTGTGGCTGTAGAGGTTGCACATGTGCCGACGCTAGCTGCAGGTTTGGCCGCGCGCCAGACCGCTTCCCTCGAATGGGCGATGCATCCCTTCCGTTGCGGTGCGCCTATCACGCCAGCTTCATGCGCTCGGGCGATGATACCGGGCGGTTCCTTGCGGGAGATGGCAATGCGCAAATGGCTCTTCGCCGGATTCTTCGCCACCATTCTCTCCGGCCCGGCCGCGGCTTGGTGGGATGGCGGACACATGCAGATTGCCTATGTCGCCTACAAGCACCTGGATGCGCCGGTAAAGGACAAGGTCGACGCGCTCCTTCGCCTCAATCCGGACTATGGGAAGTGGACCGCCGCAGCTCCGGACCCTGCTACGGCGAAGCTCTACGCCTTCGTGCACGCCGCGACCTGGGCCGACGACATCAAGACGAAGCCATATGGCTACACTCGGGACAGGGTGACGGGTCCTGCGGCCGCGCAGAACATCGGCTACGCCGACCACAACCAGCACACCTATTGGCACTATAAGGACGTGCTGTATTCCCCCGACGGCTCGCTGTTGCCCCAGCCCGACCCGGTTGATGCGGTCACGCAGCTGAAGCTCATGATCGCCGCGCTGCCACCTGCATCCGGGGCCTCGGACGACGTGCGGTCCTACGATCTGGTGTGGATGCTGCACCTGGTCGGCGATCTGCACCAGCCCCTGCACGCTGTCGGGCGCCACACGCGCGAGATTCCTGATGGCGACGCTGGTGGCAACGCGGAGAGCGTCATTCCGGCGACAGGCGAGGTCATCGCGCTGCACGCCTACTGGGACCGTATCCTCGGCGGCTACGTCTCGCCGGCCGGCGCGGTGTTCGACGCGGACAATGACGGGATCGCGGATATCAAGGTAAGTCCCGCGGCGGCACAGGTCATCGATCCCGAGGCCTGGGCGCAGGAGAGCTTCGAGGTCGCCAAGCAGTTCGCCTATGCACCCCCGGTCGGAAATGGGCCGAATGCCGTTCCGATTTCCCGGGAGTACGAGACCAACGCCCGCAACATTGCGCGCGCCCAGGCGGCCCTCGCGGCCGCCCGTCTCGCGAACGTCATCAATGCGGAGCTGAGGTAGCTGGGTCTCAGCGCACTCCTTTGTGGGCGGGCGAGCCACAACATCTCGTGGCTTGTTCTCTTTCTGTTCTCATGGAATCCATAAGGGCAGATCAGCACCGGAGACGACCATGCCGAGCGAGCCCGCGCCCGCCGCCCGATCCCCTTTTGACATCTCGGAGGCGGAGGTCGACCAGGCCCTTGCGGCCTGTGAGGGTGACCCTCGCTCCACGATCCGCGCACTTCTCGTCGGCCAGGCTTTCCTTGAACACGAGATGTCGAAGCTCAAGGCGGATGCATCCGTTGGTTTCAGGCGTCGGCGGCAGCGGGTCGACGACTGAGATGGTTCAGCGGACGAAGCGGGGATGGTCAGAGGCCGATGCGGCTCAGTTCATCGCGACGGTGATGGCCGCCCGCAACAGCGTTTTCCAACTGCTCGCCCGGGCGCCGATCGGTTCGCCCGAGTACCGCGCGCTTTCGGCGTACCTCGATGCGATCCACCAGGCTGCGATTTTCCTCGGGCGCGACTGGACCGCATCGGAGCCGAGCCGAGCACAGCCGAAATGAGTGGGTGCGGCGAGATGCCCTTAGGGAGCTTTGTAGCTGGACAACCAACCTTATGGTGCACAACCATAATGCGGTGAAACACGGTGGGGTGTGATTTGCGGTGCTTCCTAATTGCCATGATGATCATGGTGGCGGCCTCTCCTGCGCTGGCAAAGAACAAGCCATGCTCCGGTAAGAAGGGCGGTGTCTCCCATTGCAGCGGCGAGAAGTTCGTGTGCAAGGACGGCTCGACGAGTGCGTCGAAGCAAAAATGCTCGGCCAGCTCCTCGGAGTAAGCGCGGTCCTCTGCGCTATATGGTCTCCGCTCGCTGCAGAGCCGATCGCCGGGCGCGCCTCGGTGATCGATGGAGACACCATCGAAATCCACGGAACGCGCATCCGACTAGAGGGAATCGATGCTCCCGAAAGCCGGCAGACCTGCACCGAGCGGGAAACGGGCGAGCCGGTCCGCTGCGGGCAGAAGGCAGCATTTTTCCTCGCGGACATGCTGGGCGAGCACAATGTCGCCTGTATCGAGAATGGCCGCGACCGATACCGGCGGATCCTCGCCCACTGCCAGGTGGACGGTGAAGACGTGGGCGCAGCGATGGTACGGGCCGGCTGGGCGCTCGCCTTCGTTCGGTACAGCAGGGAATATGAGGCTCAGGAAGTCGAGGCGAAGGCCGCGGGCGCCGGCCTGTGGGCAACCGAGTTCGTGGCCCCCTGGGAATGGCGCGCGGCACGACGGGCGAAATGATGCATGAGCCGTGGACTTCACCGGATGCGCCGTGGTGGAAGCGGGCTCTCGCCAACGTCGTCCTCGTGGGCGGCGGGCTCTTGCTGACGGGCCTTGCGTTCGCCGATCCAGTGATCCGCTTGTGGCGCGCGGCAGCGAGCTTCTTTGCCCCTTGACGAGCCGAAGCAGCGATCGCGCAGTGTTCAGGCCTACAGCCTATGCGTGTTGCACTCCCGCAACGTGAAGCGAGATACGATGCTGCATCGCAAATTCGACTCGACACGAGCTTGAGCGATGCTGAGCATGCCTCCGTAAGGTCAGGGGGGCATTATGGGGGTAGTTTTTCGTGCGACCGCGCTGCTCGGCGCGGCGACGCTTCTTGCCGGCTGCGCCACGGTCACGCGCGGCCTCGATTCGCAAATTCAAGTCAGATCAGAGCCGTCCGGGGCAGAGGTGCGCACGTCGCTCTCGCAGACCTGCACAACGCCCTGCACCTTGAAGGTGTCTCGCAAGGATGAGTTCTCGGTCCTGATTTCCAAGGATGGCTTCAAGCCGGTCGAGGTGGAGGTCAAGAATCGGATCGCGGGCGAGGGAGCGGCCGGGTTCGCCGGGAACGTGTTGGTCGGTGGGGTCATCGGCATGGGCGTGGATGCCGCAACGGGCGCGACCCTCGAGCATTATCCGAATCCGATCGACGTGACCTTGGAGCCCTTGCCGCGGAATGAGCCGGCGCCGGCTCGGAAACCTCGCCAGCCGCCCAGGGCGCCGACGACCGCCCCAGCCCCTTCAACGAGCCCGTCCTCCTGATGCGCACCTGTGACACTTTCGGTAATTAAGGCCCAATTTCCCCAGCTTAAAAGTGTCACGTCGCATTATGAATGTTCATCATCATCCGGCCTGTCACGCCGGAGGTCGCGGGTTCGAGCCCCGTCACTCCCGCCACCTATGCCAAGATCAGCGTCCAATTTCCTGCATCTCATTTCCTGCACACATCCTGGCCCCGGTGCGCGCTTTCGCGTCGTTTCCAACGCTGCAACTCCGCATCCGCATGTCGGCGCTGTGGCCAGGCCTTGCGTTCCGCCGGTGAGACGACGCACTTTGGGCGCCCACTTTCCCACGACGTCCGATCCATGACCCGCCCCCGATCGTTGTTCCGTCTCTCCCGGCTGGGCGTCGTGCCGCGCTGGCGTGCGGGCTTGCCCGTCCTGCTGATGCTCGGCGCTGCCTTCCTCTGCGCGCCCCTCATCTTCGCCCCCCACCTCGGCGCCGCTGCCATCGCCTGTCCGGATGATGTGCGTCCAGCCCCGCCCCTGGTGCTGACCCAGGCCGCCAAGGCGCGTGCCGAGGGGCGGCCGCTGCGCATCCTGGCCATCGGCTCGTCCACCACTGTCGGGACGGGGGCCTCCAGCACCGCCACCAATTATCCGAGCCAGCTTGCCCTCCGGCTGGATGCGGCGCTGGGAGAGGGGCGTGTCGAGATCACCAATGCCGGCGTCAACGGCGAGAGCGCGCAGGCCACGCTGAGCCGGCTCGAACTGTTCCTGCAAGCCCCGCCGGTGCCCGATCTGGTTTTGTGGCAGGTGGGAACCAACGACGTCATCTTCGGCGGCCATCCGGAGCGGCTGAAGCAACTGGTCGGAAAGGGCCTCGACGCCATCGCGGCCGCGGGGGCGGCGGTGCTGGTGATCGACCAGCAATATTATCCGGCGATCCTCGACCTCGACCGCTACGAAAGCTTCGTCGCCGCCGTGGGCGCGGCTGCTGCCGAGCGCGGTGTGTCGCTGCTGCCGCGCTATCTGATGATGAAGCAATGGGCGGCGCAGGATCCGGCGGGCCTGCGCGCGGCGCTGTCCTGGGACCGCTTCCATTCGAACGACAAGGGCTATGCCTGCCTCGCCGACCTGCTGGCGCCGGCCATCGCGGCGGCCATGGCGGAGCCTGCGCCGGTGCCACCAAGTCCACCGCAGGCCAAGGCGCCCCCCGCCAAGGAGGCGCCCCCGGCCAAGGCGGCGCCCTCGAAACAGCCGGCGCCCGCTCCCGCCCTGCGCTGAGGGCCGTCACACCTTGCCGATGCGGGCGATAAAGTCCTGGGCGGCGGTCAGGTCGGCGGAGGTGAGGCCGTGGCCGGCCGGCAGGGTCCTGTGCTCCACCTGCGCGCCGCGCGCCGAAAGCAGGGTCGCGAGCCGGGCGGCGTTCTCGGCGGGCACGATGGGGTCCATGGCGCCGGAGAGCATCAGCACGGGCGTTCCGGGCAGTTCACCCGCAGGTGGGTTGGAAAGCGGCACCATGGCGCGCAGCAGCACCGCGCCGGCGAGCGCCTCGGGCCGCAGCAGCATCAGAGCCGCGGCGATGTTGGCGCCGTTGGAGAAGCCCACCGCTACCGGCGCAGCCAGGCCATGGGCGGCGCGGGCGGCGGCGATGAAGTCCGCCAGATCATGGGCGCGGCGCACCACGTCCTGTTCGTCGAACACGCCTTCCGCGAGGCGGCGGAAGAAGCGCGGCATGCCCCCCTCGCTCACCTGCCCGCGCGGCGACAGCAGGGCCGCGCCGGGGGCGATCATGCGGCCGAGGGGCAACAGGTCGGCTTCGTCGCCTCCGGTGCCGTGGAGCAGCAGCAGCGGCGCCGCGCCGGCATCGGTGGCGGGCTCGAAGCGATGGGTGAAGGCGAGGGCGGGCGGGTCCCGGGTGAGGGTGGAAGCCATGGGAGGTACCTCGCGGCTGGTCCGATCCGATCGGCAGCGCAGCCGTCTTTCAGGCAAAGGGGACAGGCACCCGGCCGCGCAGGGCGGCCGGATGAGTTCGGGTCAGGCGACGGCGGGCAGCGTCGCCTCGATCTCGGCGCGATGGGCCTCGTACTGGGCCGGCAGCTTCAGGGCCTCGCCGAGGCTTTCGGGGGCCTCGTCCACCGCGAAGCCGGGATCATCGGTGGCGATCTCGAACAGCACGCCGCCCGGCTCGCGGAAATAGACCGAGCGGAAGTAATTGCGGTCCCGCTGGCCGGTGACGCGGGCGCCGTGATGGGCGGTGAGGCGCTCGACCATTGCGGCCTGGGCGGCATCGTCGGCGGCGCGGAAGGCGATGTGGTGCACGCTGCCGCGCCCCTGCCGGCCCGACAGGAAGCCGCCGGCCTCGCGGATATCCACGATGGTGCCGATCTGGCCGTCGCCCTCCGTCCCCGCCGCGGTGAAGCGGATGCGGGTGCCCTCACGGCCGGTTTCGACAAAGCCGAACACGTCGGTGAGGATGGCGGCGGTGGGACCGGCCTCCTTGAGCAGCAGGGTCACCGAGTGCAGGCCGCGAATGGCATGCTCCGCCGGCACCTCGCCGCCGCTCCAGGCGGGCTCCGCGTCGATGCCGGGCACCCCCACGAGGGCGAGGCGCATGCCGTCCGGGTCCTTGAAGCCGACGACCGAGGCGCCGAAGCGCTTCTCCGGCAGTTCCGGGGCCAGGCCGCGGGCGATCAGGCGACCGGTCCAGTAGCCGATGGAGGCCTCCGGGATGCGGAACGCCGTCTCCTGGGCCTCGCCGACGCCGGCGCGGCCCGCGTCGGCCTGCTCCCACGGGAAGAAGGTGAGGATGGAGCCGGGGCGGCCGGCGTCGTCGCCGAAGTAGAAATGGTAGGTGCCGGGATCGTCGAAATTGACGGTCTTCTTCACCAGCCGCAGCCCGAGGATGGCGGTGTAGAAATCGAGATTGCGCCGGGCCGAGCCGGCGATGGCGGTGACGTGATGAAGGCCCTTGCTGGTCATGATGCCGATCTCCTGGCCGGTGGCGTCCGGCGTTGGAGCTAATTTAAGCAATGAACTTGTGATAAAAAGTACGACTTCATTGCACGCATGCAATATAGGTGTGCGTTGCTGGCGCTTTCGGCAAGGCTTTGGTGGCTTCAGCGGAAAGGACGAGAAGCCGCTGGTTGCTTTTCCGCGGGAGCGGCGCCCAATGCCGGGAAGACTCGCGATCGGGTGCGGGAGAGCTTGGATGGGTTGCCTCGCGAGCCCGGCAATGCGGTCTTGACGGAACAAGCCGCTCTCCGGCGGTTTCAAGCCGGGCGGCAATGGGGAGGGTCCAATGACGACATTCAAGGCAAATGCGGTCCGGCTCGCCGTTCTCGGCGCGCTGGCGGGCGCAGGGCTCATGGCGACCGCGGGCACCAGCGAGGCGGTGGTCTATTGCAGGACCGTGGGCTACCCGAAGGGCTGCGTCGCGCGGGCACCCGCCGCCGTGGTGGTGCGCCCGGCGCCGGCTGTCGTGGTGGCGCCAGCCGCCGGAGCCGTTGTGGTGGCGCCGCGCCGGGTCATCTATTGCAGCCGTCCGGGCTATCCCCGCGGCTGCGTGGTGCGCTGAGCGCGCATGGCGGACGTCGTGTTGCGTCCGAGGTGACGCGGCGTCCGCACGGTTCTAACTGCGATTCTTGATCAATCCGGCCCGCGCAGAGATGCGGCGGTAGCAAGGTGACGCACGCCAGACGTGCCTGTGACAAAAATGCTCTTCCTGACAGGAAATGTTCAGTATGTTGGACGTTTCCGGCCGCTCCGGAATCCCTTTTCCCGGGGTGAAGTGTTAAGGAGCACTTAAGGGCAAGGGGCGGGGCCTTGCCAGCAAACGCCGGAGAGATCAGGCATGCTGGTAGTGCGGATACATGCGGACATCAGGAAGCGATCGGTCGCGCTGGCGACGGGTCTCAGGCGCGCCATGGGGGCCCTTGCGGTGGGCGCCCTGACCGTCGGGGCTATGACCGTCGGGGTCCTGACGCTGAGTGGCGTGCCGGGCATCGGCGTCGAGCGCGCCTATGCGCAGCAGACGGCTGTCGCCAATGCCGACCCCGAGTTCAACACCCTGTTTCACCAGTCCATGAAGCGCCCGGCCGACGTGGACCTCGCCTTCCGGCTGGCGCGGCGCGCCATCGAGGTGGGTGACTACGAGGCGGCCATCGGCGTCTACGAGCGCATCCTGTTCTACAATCCCAATCTGGTGCGGGTGAAGCTGGAACTGGCGCGCCTCTATTACCGGCTCGGCGCCTACGAATCCGCCCGTTCCTATTTCGAGCCCATCGCCGAGGCCCCGGTGCTCACCAGTGCCGAGCGGGACAATATCGCCGCCTATCTGGTGGAGATTTCCCGGCGGCTCGATCCCAACCAGATCACCGTCTATGCCCAGGTGGGCGTGCGCTACCAGTCCAACGCCAATTACGGCCCTTCGAGCCGCCTCGTGCTCGGGCAGGACCTGACGGCGCTCTTGCCGCCCGGCGCCACCAAGCAGGCGGACGGCAACGCCTTCGCCCTCGCCACGGTCCGCCACGTCTACGACTTCGGCAACCAGCGCGGCGATGTCTGGGAAAGCAACGCCAACCTTTACTATTCCCAGCAGTTCCAGCTGGAGAACCTCAATCTCGGCTATGCCGAATTCAACACCGGCCCGCGCTTCGCGCTTTTGCCGGACCAGTTGCCCGGCTCCTCGGTGCGGGCCTATGTGATCGCCGGCGGCATCGCGCTGGGCGGCGACAGCTATCTTGGCACCTATGGCGCGGGCGTGTCGCTCTATGCGCCGTTCAGCATGTATTTCGCCGTCGAGCCGTTCGCCGAGGTGCGCCAGCGCGAGTACCAGAACTCGCGGGACTATCCCACGGCCAGCCTGCAGAGCGGCGACATGTGGACCCTCGGCGCCAACCTCTCCGGCCGGCTCACGGACGCCTCCGGCTGGCGCGCGCGCCTGGCCTACAACAATGCCAGCGGCGACCTGCCCTGGTATTCCTACGACAATCTCGCCTTCGACCTTGCCGCCCCGGTGGAATTCCAGGGCCTGTGGGGCGTGCGGCGGTGGGTGGCGATCCCGAGCGTCGGCTATTCGCGCTACAGCTATGACGCGCCGAACCCGTTCATCAACAGCTTCATCACCCAGCAGGATAACCAGTATCGCGTGGGTCTCGCCCTCGACGTGCCGGTCCACGAGCAATGGGGCCTGCTGACGCAGGTCCAGTACAGCTGGTCGCAGTCGACGCTGCCGAACTACGGGTTCGACAATTTCAGCGTCACCGTCGGCCCGAACGTCCGGTTCTGAGGAGCGACGCCCATGCCCATCAGCACCCCTGCGCGGCTTCTGGCTTCCGTCGCCTCCCTCGCCCTCATCGCCGCCACCGGCCCGGTCCTGGCCCAGAGCCCGTCGGTGGGCACCGCCGCCGCGGTCAACCCGCGCTCCACCGGCTCGGGCACGCGCACGCTGGAGCTTGGCTCCAACATCGTTCATCGCGAGCGCATCGAGACCAGCGCCTCCGGCAGCGTCCAGGTCCTGTTCGTGGACAAGACCACCCTGAACATCGGCCCCAATTCCAACCTCCTGATCGACGAATTCGTCTACGACCCCAACGCCAAGAAGGGGTCCATGGCCATTTCCCTCACCAAGGGCGCGGTGCGCTTCGTGGGCGGCAATGCCAGCCATACGGACGGGGCGGAGGTGAAGACCCCGGTGGCCACCATCGGCATCCGCGGCGGCGTCGCCGCGATCCTCCATCGCGATGGCGAGACGCAGGCCATCCTGCAGTTCGGCACGCTGACCATCGTCGGCCCCTCGGGCGAGACAGTGGTGGTGCGCCGGCCCGGCTTCATGGTCACCGTCAGCCGCGCCGGCATCGCCGGGCCGACCCGCGTGCCGCAGGGCCAGATCGACGCCATCATCGCCCAGACCCGCAGCCGCACCGGCCAGAACGGCGGCCGGCCCGAGCCGACGCCCGACGTGACCGGCATCGACCGCGGCTCCAGCCATCCCTGCTCCATCCCGGTGCAGGGCCAGACCACGATGGACCTTGCCGCCGCCTCCTGCCGCTATGTGAACACCGACCTGAAGGGCGAGGCGGACCTCATCGCCCAGCAGGCGGCGCAGCAGAACCAGGGCAACGTGCTGATCCCCCTCGTTCCGCAGAATCCGTGCCCGCCCTACAGCTATGGGTGTGGAGGTGGCGGCGGCTATTTGGCGGCGGCACCGCTGGTGCCGCAGCTGCCGCAGCCGCCGCAGGGCGGTCCCACCGCGCCGGGGGGCTTCGGCGGCCCCCGGGGGCCGCGCGGCGGCTTCTGAGGGCGCAATCCGGTCTCTGGTCGTCCGGACCGGTCGATCTGACGGCAGATCCGGTTCGGGAGAGCGCCTCCCGCACCCACACTGACGGCAGGCATACCACCGCGCAGGCGCGCCGGACCCGGCCTCCCGCGCGGTGCGGTGCTGTTTCCGCGCGGCGGGATGCGGCTTTGAGGTCGCGCTTATTTCAGAGCAGGGCGAGGCAGCGCCGGGTCAGCACGTCGAGGGGATCTTCGGCCAGCATCGCCCGGTGCATGCGCCCCGCCGCCTCGGCCATGAGGTGGACATCCTCGTCCTCGTGCATGGTCCGGATGGTCTCCGCTGCGACCCGCACCCGGGGATCGAACAGCGGCAGGTTGAGGCCGAGGCCGGCGGCGGCAAGGCATTCGCCATTCAGGTAATGCTCGCCGTGGACGCAGAGCGTCACCTGGGGCACGCCGGCGAGGAGCGCCTCGGTGGCGACGCCCGCGCTGCCCTGGTGCAGCACCAGCCGGCTGCGGGCGAGAACCTCGGCCATGGGTGCCGGCCGCGCGTGGACGCGCGCGCCCGCCGTGCGCAGCGGCTCCATCAGGCCCGGCTCGGCGCCGGGAACATAGATCTCCAGCTGTGGCCCAAGGGCGCGCAGGGCCTCCATGACGTCGGGCCGGCCGGCGACCTGGGGGTGGAGATAGGCGAAGATGCCGCGCGCATCGGATCGCGCCGGCCCGATCTTTTCCCCGAGGATCGGCCCTTCCGCCTGCCTGTCCCGCAGGTCGGCATAGGGATCGATGAGCGGGAAGGTGCGCACGAACACGTCGTCCCCCGCGAACAGCGCGCCGATGCGCTCCAGCGGCGCCATGCCCTCGTCGGCCAAGGCGGCATTGACGCTTGCCAGCAGGTCGCGGTCGTGGTGGAGGGGAGGCGCGAAATCGTGCAGCGCGGGCATCTCCTCCAGGTCCGACGGCGGCAGGCAATAGGCGGTGCCGACCTGCATGATGGCGCAGCGCCCCCGCGCGGCCGGGGCGGCGAGGGGGGCGTAGTCGCACACCATGAGGTCGGGCTGCTCGGCATCAAGGATGACGCGCCAGCCCCTCAGGGCCGTCCGCACGCTGGCGGTGTCGCGCAGCCCGGCGCGCCCGAGGCTGTCGCACAGGGTGGCGGATGCGGGGCGGGTGTCGTCCGGCCGCTGCACCGGGGGTGGCCAGATCGGCGACTGCATCACCCTGATGCCCGCCTCGGCGAGGGGCGCCGACAGCTGCAGATAGCGGACCGCCGCCGCCACCTCGACCCCTTCGGCCATAAGCCGGCGGCCGAGGCGCGCAAGCTGGGTCGTATGGCCGAATCCGGCGCCCTGCTCCCAGGCCATCAGCACGCGCCTTGCCCGCATGGTCCGCTGCCTCCCCGGCCGCTTCTTCCGGATCTCCGGTGTCCGGGATGGCCGAGGCAGGCTGACTTGTCCAGCGCGTCGCAATGCGCAGGATCATTGCGCGGCACTGCGACAGATGCTCAATGTATAAGCACGCGGGAGCGTTGACCTGCGATGCGTGCAGCCGACCTTCCGGAGGGCAAGCCTGCTGGCGCGGGCAGGGGCTGTTGCGGCGCCGGGAACGCGCCATTGGTTCGCAGCTTGGCACGCCGGTTGCTGCTCCGGCGGCAGGCGTGCGGGACACGCCGCGTCGCCCGGGTCGGGCGCGATGGACGGGTGCCGACGAAGCAACAGGACCGGGATCCCCGGGAGGAGCCTTGCATGACGCCGTTGCGTACTCTTCTGGCCGCCGCGCTCACCCTTCTCGCGGTGGCGCCGGCCGTGGCCGAGACCGACGTGAAATTCGCCCTCGACTGGAAGTTCGAGGGGCCGTCCGCGCCCTATTTCGTGGCGCTGGACAAGGGCTACTACAAGGCCGAGGGGCTCAACGTCACCATCGATTCGGGTCCCGGCTCGGTGGCCGGCATCGCGCGGGTGGCGGCGGGCACCTATCCCATCGGCTTCTTCGACATCAATTCGCTGATGAAGTTCCGCGACCAGAATCCGGACAAGAAGGTCATGGCCGTGCTCATGGTCTATGACGAGCCGCCGTTTTCCATCGTCACCCTGAAGAAGACCGGCATCGCCAAGCCGAAGGACCTGGAGGGCAAGACCCTGGGGGCGCCCGCGCCCGACGGCGCCTTCGCCCAGTGGAAGGCCTTCGTGAAGGAGAACGGCATCGACGCCGACAAGGTGAAGATCGAGAACGTCGGCTTCCCGGTGCGCGAGCCCATGCTGGCGGCGGGGCAGGTGGACGCCATCACCGGCTTCTCCTTCTCCTCCTTCTTCAACCTGCGGCAGAAGGGCGTGCCCGCCGACGACATCGTGGTGATGCTCATGTCCAAATACGGGCTGGTGCTCTACGGCAACGCCATCATGGTGAATCCGGACTATGCCAAGGCCCATCCGGAGGTGGTGAAGGGCTTCGTGAAGGCCACCATCAAGGGCATCATCGAGACCGCGCGGGACCCCAAGGCCGCCATCGCCTCGGTGATGAAGCGCAACGAGACGGCGGACGAGGCCATCGAGCTGGCGCGCCTGGAAATGGCCCTGCGCGACAACATCGTCACCGCATGGGTGAAGGCCAACGGCGTCGGCGACGTGGACCCGGCGCGGCTCGCCAAATCCATCGACCAGGTGGCCGTCACCTACGACTTCAAGGCCAAGCCCACGGCGGCGGACATCTTCACCGGCGCATACCTGCCGCCGGCCGCCGAGCGGAAGATGTGAGGCGGGAGCGATCGGATCGGCCATGCGCATCTACGGCATGAACGGGTCGGGCAATTGCTGGAAGGCGGCGCAGATTCTCAGCCTCACCGGCCACGCCTTCGAGTGGGTGGAGACGATGAGCGGCGCCGCCGGCACCCGCTCGGCGGACTTCCTCGCCCTCAATCCCGTGGGCAAGGTTCCCGTCGTCGTGCTGGATGACGGGACGGCGCTCAGGGAAAGCAACGCCATCCTGCTGCACTTCGCGGAAGGCACGCCGTGGCTGCCGCCGCCGGGCCTTCGCCGCACCCGCGTGCACGAGTGGCTGTTCTTCGAGCAGTACAGCCACGAGCCCTATATCGCGGTGGCGCGCTATCTGAAGTCGTGGCTGCGGCAGGCCCATCTCCACGAGGCGCGGCTGGCGGACTGCGCCATCCGCGGTGCCGCCGCGCTGGATGTCATGGAGCAGTACCTCGCGGGCCAGTCCTGGCTGGTGGGCGAGGGGCCGACCATCGCCGATCTCGCCCTGTTCGCCTACACCCACCGCGCCGAGGAGGCGGACTTCGACCTCGCGCAGTGGCCGGCGGTGCGCGCCTGGGTGGAGCGGGTCGCCGCGCTGCCGGGCATCGCCGTCATCCCGCCGCTCGCCGAAATCCTGCCCCGCGCCAGTTGACGATGGCGGCTGCGCGGCCGCTCCAGATCCGAAAGGCACGTCGTGATCGCCCTCGACAACGTGACCCTCACCTATCCCGGCCGCACCGGCCCGGTGACGGCGCTGGCCGGCACCACGCTCCATGTGCGGCGGGGCGAGTTTGCTGCCGTGGTGGGGCCATCCGGCTGCGGCAAGTCCACGCTCATGAAGCTGGTGACGGGCCTCATCCGGCCCACCTCCGGCACCGTGGCGGTGGAGGGCAAGCCGGTCACCGGCCCGGTGAAGCTCGCCGGCATGGCGTTCCAGAACGCCAACCTGCTGCCGTGGCGCACCGTGCTCGCCAACGTGATGCTGCCGCTGGAGATCGTGCCGCCCTACCGCCAGCGCTTCTCCCGCGACAAGGCTGCGTTCCAGGACAAGGCCATGGCGCTGCTCAACGTGGTGGGCCTCGGCGCCTTCGCGGACCGGTTTCCGTGGGAGATGTCGGGCGGCATGCAGCAGCGCGCCTCGCTCTGCCGCGCCCTCATCCACGAGCCGGCGCTCCTGATGCTGGACGAGCCATTCGCGGCGCTGGACGCCTTCACCCGCGAGGAATTGTGGTGCGTGCTGCGCGACCTCTGGCAGAAGCTCGGCTTCACGGTGATCCTGGTGACCCACGATTTGCGCGAGGCCGGCTTCCTCGCCGACACCATCCATGTGATGAGCGCGCGCCCCGGCCGCATCGTCGAGACGCGGACCGTGGACTTCCCGCGCCCGCGGGACCTCGATGTCTGCTACACGCCGGACTTCACCCAGCTGGTGCACGAGCTGCGCGGCAAGATCGCCGAAGCCCGGCAGGCGGCCTGAGATGAAGATGAAGCTCTCCGCCGAGGATATGGCCCCTGTCGCCTTCACCGTGGCCCTGTTCGTGATCTGGGAGGCGGCCTGCCGCCTGTTCAGGATCGACACCTTCATCCTGCCCGCGCCCACGGATATCTTCGCCGCTATGGGCAAGTACTGGTGGCCGCTGCTCAAGAATTCCTTCGTCACCTTGTGGACCACCATGGCCGGCTTTGCCATCGCGGTGGTATTCGGCATTGCGCTGGGCATCGTGGTGGGCTGGTCGCGCACCATCTATCGCGGGCTTTATCCGGTGATGATCGGCTTCAACTCGGTGCCCAAGGTGGCGGTGGTACCCATCCTCATCATGTGGTTCGGCATCGGCGAAATCCCGGCCATCCTCACCGCCTTCCTCATCTCCTTCTTCCCCATCGTGGTGAACGTGGCCACCGGCCTTGCCACCACCGAGCCGGAACTGGAAGATGTGCTGCGGGCGCTGGGCGCCTCCAAGCTCGACATCATGCGCAAGGTGGGCATCCCGCGCACCGGGCCCTATCTGTTCGGGGCGCTGAAGGTGGGCATCACGCTGGCTTTCGTCGGCGCGGTGGTGTCGGAGACCATCGGCGCCAATGCGGGGGTGGGCCATCTCATGGTGCAGGCGGGCTCCAACTTCCAGATGCCGCTGGTGTTCGCCGGCCTGATGGCACTCGCGATCCAGGGCATCCTCATGTACGCCGTCTTCGCCGCGTTCGAGCGCCGCATGGTGGCCTGGGCGTTCCGCTCCTCCACCGGCGCGGGAGGATGACGGGGTGGCCATCGCCTTCCTGCTGAACGGCGAGAGCGTGCGGGAGGCAGCCGCCGCCCCCTCCATGACCGTGCTCGATTATCTGCGCACCCGCCGTCATCTCACCGGCACCAAGGAAGGCTGCGCCGAGGGCGATTGCGGCGCCTGCACCATTGCCATCGGCCGGGCGGAGGGGCAGGGGGTGCGCTGGCAGGCGGCCAATGCCTGCCTCATGCTGCTGTCGCAGCTCGACGGCGCGCTGGTGAAGACGGTGGAGGGGCTGGGGCAGGGCGATGCGCTGCATCCGGTGCAGCAGGTGCTTGCCGAGAGCGACGGTACCCAATGCGGCTTCTGCACGCCAGGCATCGTCATGTCGCTCTATGTGCTCCAGCAGGATGGCGCGCCGGACGATGCGGCCATTCACGAGGCGCTGGCGGGCAATCTGTGCCGCTGCACCGGCTATCGCCCCATCGTGGACGCCGCCCGCGCGCTGTGCTCTGCGCCGCGACCCGCCGCGCCGGCTATCACCCTGCCGCCATCGAGCACGGCCCATGGGGCTGCGGGCGAACTGCATCTGTTCCCGGACAATCTGGCCGATCTCGTCGCCCTGCGCGCCACCCACCCCGATGCGGTGCTGATCGCGGGGGCGACCGACCTCGGTCTTATTCCCTCGAAGCAGCGGCGGGGCTTTCCCCTCGCCCTCTCCACCACACGCGTGGCCGAGCTGAAGCGCATCGCGCGGGAAGAGGGCGCCCTCGTCCTCGGCGCGGCGGTGACCTATGCGGACGCGCTCCCGGCGGTGGACGCGGCCTTCCCGGCCTTCGGCGCGCTCATCCGGCGCATCGGCTCGCGGCAGATCCGGGCGCTGGGCACCTTCGGCGGCAATCTCGGCACCGCCTCTCCGGTGGGCGACACGCTGCCGGTGCTCATCGCCCTCGATGCGCAGGTGGAACTGGTCGGCCCGGCTGGTTCACGCTGGATGAAGGTGGATGATTTCCTCACCGGCTATCGCGCCACGGCGCTCGGGCCGGACGAGGTGATTGCCGCCATTCGCCTGCCATACCTCGCCGAGGGCGAGCAGGTGTTCATCTGGAAGCTGTCCAAGCGCCACGACCAGGATATCTCAACGGTGCTCGCCGCCTTCCGGGTGCGGATCGCCGATGGCGTGCTGGTGTCGCTCACCGCCGCGTTCGGCGGCATGGCCGAGCGGGCGAAGCGGGCGCGGGCGCTGGAAGCCGTCCTCACCGGCGCGCCCTGGGCCGAAGCTCCGCCGGAGGGCATCGCGGAGGCGCTCGCCTCCGATTTCGCCCCGCTGTCCGATCACCGCGCCAGCGCCGCCTATCGCCGGACGGCAGCGGCCAATCTGGTGCGGCGGCTCCATCTCGCCACCACTCGGCCGGACGTGGCGCTGGAGGTCCATACCCTATGAGCCGCACGGTCCACGTCCCGGCCCGGCACGAGAGCGCCAGCGCCCATGTGAGCGGGCGCGCGCTCTATCTCGACGACATGCCGGAGCCGCCGGGCCTGCTCCACGGCGCGCTGGTGCTGAGCCCGCACCCCCATGCGCGCATCGTTTCCATCGATCTTTCCGCCGCCCGCGCCCTGCCCGGCGTGGTGGCGGTGGCGGCGGGCGACGTGCCCGGCGTCAACGACATCGCCCCCATCCGCTCCGGTGAGCCGGTGCTGGCGCAGGGCGTGGTCGAATATGTGGGCCACCCGGTGGCCGCAGTGGCCGCGCCGACGCTGGATGAAGCCCGCGCCGCCGCCGCGCTGGTGAAGATCGAATACGAAAAGCTGCCCGCGCTCCTCGATCTCGACGACGCCCTCGCCGCCGGCGCCCGCGTCGCGCCGGACCAGATGGTGGGCCGGGGCGATGTGGATGCCTCGCTTGCCACCGCGGCCCATCGCATCACCGGGGAGGTGCGCTGCGGCGGGCAGGACCATTTCTATCTCGAAGGCCAGATCGCCATCGCCGTGCCGGGGGAGGACCGCGACATGCAGGTCTATTCCTCCACCCAGCACCCCACGGAAGCCCAGCACCGGGTCGCCCATGTGCTTGGCCTGCCGTTCGCCGCCGTCACGGTGGAGGTGCGGCGCATGGGCGGGGCGTTCGGCGGCAAGGAGAGCCAGGCCACCATCATCGCCGCCATCGCCGCGCTGCTCGCCCATCACTCGGGAAAGCCGGTGAAGCTGCGCCTGCCCCGCGACGTGGACATGGAGGCCACCGGCAAGCGCCACCCCTTCCGCATCCGCTGGGACGCGGGCTTCGATGCGGAGGGGCGGCTCGCCGGCCTCGACCTGGAACTGGCCGCCGATTGCGGCAACGTGGCGGACCTCTCTCCGGCGGTGGTCTCGCGCGCCCTGTGCCATGCGGACAATTGCTATTTCATCCCGGCGGCGCGCTATCGCGGGCTGCTGGTGAAGACCAACACCGTCTCCAACACCGCCTTCCGCGGCTTCGGCGCGCCCCAGGGCATGTTCGCCATCGAGGCGGTGATGGAGGCCATCGCCCGCCATCTGGGCCGTCCCATCGATGAGGTGCGGGCGGCGAATTTCTATGGCGCCGCGCCGCGCAACATCACCCCTTACGGGCAGGAGGTGGAGGACAACATCATCGCCGAGGTGGTCGCCGAGCTTGACGGCAGGGCGGACCTCGCGGCTTGGCGGGGCGACATCGCGGCCTTCAACGCGGCAAGCCCGGTGATCCGCAAGGGCCTCGCCACCATGCCCATCAAGTTCGGCGTGTCCTTCAATCTCACCACGCTCAACCAGGCCGGGGCGCTGGTGCATGTCTACACCGACGGCTCGGTGCAGTTGAACCACGGCGGCACGGAGATGGGGCAAGGCCTGTTCGTGAAGGTGGCGCAGGTGGTGGCGGACGCCTTCGGCATTCCCCTCGATCATGTGCGGGTCTCTGCCACCAGCACCGCCAAGGTGCCCAACACATCGCCTACCGCCGCCTCGTCCGGTTCCGATCTCAACGGCATGGCGGCGCTCATCGCCGCCCAGGAGATCCGGGGCCGCATGGCGGGGGTGGTGGGCACCCGTTTCGGCGTGCCGGCGGAGGAGGTGGTGTTCGCCGACGGGAGGGTCAGCGCGGGCAACCAGAGCCTGTCTTTCAGGGAAGCGGCGAAGCTGGCGTGGCAGGAGCGGGTGCAGCTCTCCGCCGCCGGCTTCTACAGGACGCCCAAGATCCATTTCGACCTCGCCACGGCGCAAGGTCGGCCCTTCTACTATTATACCTATGGCGCGGCGGCGGCCGAGGTGGCGGTGGATACGCTCACCGGGGAGGTGCGGGTGCTGCGGGCCGAGATCGTGCAGGATTGCGGGCGCTCCCTGAACCCGGCCATCGATCTGGGCCAGGTGGAAGGCGCCTTCGTGCAGGGCCTCGGCTGGCTCACCTGCGAGGAGCTGAAATGGGACGCTGCGGGCCGCCTCGCCACCCGCGGCCCCTCCACCTACAAGATCCCCGGCTCGCGCGACGTGCCGCCGGATTTCCGCGTCCACCTGCTCGACCGGCCCAACCGGGAGGAGACGGTGCTGCGCTCCAAGGCGGTGGGCGAACCGCCCTTGATGCTGGCCATCTCGGTCTGGCTCGCCATCCGCGACGCCATCGCCAGCCTTGGCGGGGAAGGACCCATCCGCCTCGATGCGCCGGCGACGCCGGAGCGGGTGCTGGCGGCGGTGGCGGTCCGCAGGGGCCATGCCGGGGCCGGATAAGCCTCGGACCCGAATGATTCCCGTTGCCTCCTGCGCCCCGCGTCGGATATCTCCCCCGATGCCCCGCGCCACAGGCCGGCGAGAGGACGCGACGCAAATGACGAAACCGATGGGGACGAAACCGATGGCGCTTTTCGATCTGCTCCCCGCCTTCCGCCTGTCCGGGATGTCCGCGCTGGTCGTGTCGGCCGTCGCGTTCGCCGCGCCCGCGGCCGCCCAGACCGCCGCTGCGCCCTCCACCGACGCCCCGCCCACCGTGACCCGCTCGGTCCACGATGACTGGACGGTGCGCTGTGCGGGCGAAGCGGAGAAGCGCGCCTGCGAGGCGGTGCAGACCCTTCAGCCCACCGGCGGCACGGGCATCCTCGCCCATATCGCCGTGCGGGCGGATAAAAGCGGCCCGGTGCGCCTCATCGTCCTGACCCCGCCCGGCGTGTGGCTGCCCTCGAACGTGGCCCTCAAGGTGGCGGGTGTCGCCGACGTGGTGCTGACCTTCAAGCGCTGCGGCCAGCATTGCGTGGCCTCCACCGAGCTGGGCAAGGACCAGCTTGCCGCGCTGAAGGCGAGTTCTGGCACCGGCGATCTGGTGTTCGAGGACGGCTCGCGCCATCCCATCGTGCTGCCCCTGTCGTTCAAGGGCCTCGGCGCGGCCATGGAAGCCAGCCTGAAGGGCTGAGGCGGCGTTCTTCCCGCATGGGTCAAGCCCGCGCGGCGATTGAGCCTACCCTCTTGGCACCGGTCGAAGAGGTCGAAGACCGGGGCCGTCGGTATCAGTTGGCGGGCGGCGTCGTCGGCGGCGCGGCCTTATGTCCGGCACCGCCCTCCATGGCCGGCACCGCAGCGGCGGTTCCGGCACGGCCCTTTACCGCCTCAAGCAGAGGCAGGGCGGCGCCCGAACGCTCGATGAGGCTCAGGGGATCGGCCATCACCATGGGCCTGTCCCACGGCCCGCGCACGCTGAAGGGCAGGTCCACGCCGCCGGTCGCCCCCTTGCTGGACGCGGGAATCAGCGAGGCATGGCCGGCAAGGTCGAGGGAGCGCTCGGCGATGGAGATGGTGCCCTCCATGCCCAGGCGCACCTGCTTGCCCTGAAGCTGCATCTCTTCCACCGTCCCCACTCCATCCGTGATGGCGATGCGGCCGGACAGGTCGGTGAAGGCGGTGCGCCCGCCGCGGGCGTCGCTGCCGGCGGAAAGCGGCCGTCGCTCGATGCGCTGGAGCACCTGCGCGGCGTCGAGCCCTGCGAGATAGCCGTTGGCTGCGGAGATGGAGGCGCTGCCCGCGAGGGTGCGGGCGATCCCGGCGACGCTGGCGCCGGCACCCGAAACCTCCACCTGGAGCGTCCCGGTGCCTTCGATGCGGCGCATGCCGGCGATGTCGTCGAGGGACCGGCCGAGGTCCACGTCGGTGGCTTCGGCCTCCAGCCGCACCTCGGCGCCGGTGGCGCGCCGGTAGGGCAGCGCCGGATCCGGCGGGCCGGGCGCAAGGCTGAGCGACGCGCGCAGGAGGCCGCCCCAGCCGGTGGCTTCGCCCAGCACCATGACCAGGCGGCCGCTTGTGAGCACGGCGCTCGCCGCCACCGTGTTCAGCGTGGTCTCGTCCGCCACCACGCGGCCGGCGGACATGCGCAGATCGAGGTCGAAGCCCTCCAGCACCGAAAGGTCGATGGGGTCACGGTCCCAGTTGCGGCCATCGTCGGCGGTCAGGTGGATGCCGCCATAGGGCGTGAGGGTGATCCGATCGGCGGCGAATGTGCCTTGCATCACCGGGCGGCCCTGAACGAGCTTCAGGAGAAAGGCGCCGTCGCCGCGGTTGCCATCCAGTTCCAGCGTGGCGTCGGTCAGGGAGAGCCCGCCATCCTCCAGCGCGAGGTGGGTCGACAGGGCGAACGGGCCGAGCCCGCCGCGGGTCGGCGCCTCGATCCCCGCCCAGTCGAGCAGGTCGCGCAGGGAATCGGCTTCTGCCGACAGGGCGCCGGTGAGGACCGGTGAGGTCCCGAGCGCGGCGCGGCCCTGGAAGCGGGCCTCGGCGCCCGTGGCGGCAAGACTGACTCGTGTCGGAGCGGGGGTGCCGCCGATGAAGCCTGCGGCGTCATCCAGGACCAGGCTTGCGGTGACGCGCTCGTCGCGCCAGTCGAAGGCGACCCCAAGGGAGATGCCGCGTCCGTCCGCCACCCGGTCGAGATTGGCGGTGAGGCCGCTGACCAGCTCCCGCGTCAGGCCGCCGTCGGAGCGCCAGGCGATGGTGCCGTCGACGATCCGAAGCTCCGGCCATTGGGCGGCGGCAAACATGGGGGCCACGGCGAGGGCCGGCGTGAGGCCGTCTCCGGTCAGAACCAGGGTCGGGTGATGGACGATCACATCCTTCACCTCCACCCGGCCGGTGAGGAGCCGCCAGATGTCGAGCCGCGTCACCACGTTTTCGGCGTCGAGGGACTGACCTGAGGGCAAGGGGAAGGAGACCTTGCCGAGCACCACGCGCGGGGAGGGGAAGAGCCGCAGGGCGGGCTCGCCGAGGATCACCACCTTCTGACCGGTGGAGCCGGCGAGCGCATGCACGGCGATGCGGCGCAGCTCGGCGCCCGGCACCACCAGCGGCAAGGCAGCGGTGACCGCCAGCAGCGCAGCCATGACGGCACCGAATACGATCGCCGCCACCACGCCGGCACGGCGGGCATTTTTTCCAAAGCGCAGCATGAAGATCTTGATGGCTCCGATGGCGAAGGGCGCCGCCCGCATACGCCGCCTTCGACCTCGATACGGAGCGGAACCATCCAAGCCCTCTGTGTCGCTTTGATGGCTCCAACGGATGTGAGCGCGGCCCACGTTCGGACGACCGCGCCGCGATTGCCGCCATTCCCTGCCGCTGCGTCAGTCTGCCCCGGAGGGGGAGGCATATTCGGGCGAGGCCGGGCTGCTGCTGCGCACCCGCCCCGCCGAGGAGCGCAAGGCGGAAGCAGACATGCGGGCCAGGAGAATCACCGGTCCCAGCCCGACCAGGAGGATGACGAGGGCGGCCAGGGCCCCGTCCTCATAGGTGCCGCGGGCGGCCTCGCCATAGACGTGGGTGGCGAGGGTCTCCAGCCCCAGGGGGCGCAGGAGCAGGGTGGCCGGCAATTCCTTCATGGCGTCCACGAACACCAGCAGCGCGGCGGTGGCCAGCGCCGGGCGCAGCAGCGGCAGGTGGATGCGCCGCACCGTGCGCGGCTTGGAGGAGCCGAGGCTGCGGGCCGCCATGTCGAGGTGCAGGGACAGCTTGGCGTAGCCCGCCTCGATGCCGCCGATGGGGATGGCGAGGAAGCGGATGGCCAGCGCCAGCACCAGTGCCGCCCCGGAGCCGGAGATCAGCAGCCCGGTGGAGATGCCGAAGGTCTGGCGCAGGGCGTGGTCCAGCGCATTGTCGAAGCCCGCCAGCGGGCTCAGCAGCCCCACCGCCAGAACCGTGCCCGGCACCGCATAGCCCAGGCTCGCGAGGCGGGCGAAGCCGGATGCCAGCGGCGCGCGGGTGAGTCGCTGCGCCAGCGTCACCACGAGGCCCAGCGACAAGGCGAGCGTGGTGGCGGCCAATGCGATGAGCGCGGTGGTGGCGGCCTCGCCGAAGATGCGCTCGGGAAAGCCGGTCTCGACCATCCGCCGCGCGGCGGAAATGGAGAGGTGAACGAAGGGCACGACGAACCCCAGCGTCACCGGCACGGCACAGAACAGCGCCGCGCCGAGGCCGGAAAGGCCGGTGAGCCGGGTGGGGGCCTGCGGGCGGGCCGATCCGGGGGCGACGAAGCGCTTGGCCCGCCGCGCGGCCCGCTCCACCAGGATGAGGGCGAGCACGAGGGTGAGCATCACCAGGGCGATCTGCGCCGCGCCGGGCAGGTTCGAGCGGTTCACCCAGGTGGTGTAGATGGACACGGTGAGCGTGCGCACCCCAAGGAACTCGGACGCGCCGATATCCCCCAGCGTCTCCAGCAGCACCAGGGTGAGGCCGGCGACGATGGCGGGCCGGGCCAGCGGCAGGCCGACCTTCAGGAAGGCGCGCAGGCGGCTTGCCCCCAGCGTGCGGGCCACTTCCAGCGCCGCCGCCGACTGGAGCACGAAGCTCGCCCGCGCCGAGAGGTAGACATAGGGATAGAGCACCGCCGACAGCACCAGGATGCAGCCGCCGGTGGAGCGCACATCCGGCAGGCGCAGGTCGCGCGGGCTGGCGATGCCGAGGACGGCCCGCAGCGCCTCCTGCACCGGGCCGAGCGGATGCAGCACGTCGAGATAGGAGAAGGCGACGATATAGCCCGGCACGGCCAGGGGCAGCAGCAGCGCCCATTCGAGCACCGCGCGGCCGGGGAAGGTGCAGGTGGCCACCAGCCACGCGCAGGGCACCGCGACGGCGAGCGTCACCAGGCCGACGCCGAGCAGCAGCAGCCCGGTCTCCATCAGCGCATTGGGCAGCACCGTGGCGATGAGGTGGGGCCACATGTCCCCCGAGCCTTCCGCCGCGATCGCGCCAAGCGCGATCAGCGGCAGCAGGACCACCAGTGCCACCAGCCCGGCGGCCAGCAGGAGCGGGGAGAACCGCGCCGGCAGGGCCAAGCGGGCCGGTCGCGGTTCCGGGGTGAGGACGGCGTCGGCCACTTCAGCCCCGCTTTTCAGTGTCTGTCGCGCTTTCGGTCTGGCTCCGTCAGTTGTCGAAGCCCACCTTGTCGATCAGCTCGCTGGCGCGCTTGCGGTTCTTGGCGATGTCCACCAGCGAGATGGTGTCCACCTTCAGCGGGCCGAGGTCGGCGATCACCGGATCGATGGTGGCGGTGGCGAGCACCGGATATTCGAGGTTCTGCTGGGCATAGACCGCCTGCATGGCGGGGGAGACGGCGAACTCCAGCAGCTTCAACGCCTCGGCCTTGTGGGGTGCATTCCTGGCCACGGCGGCGCCGGACACGTTCACATGGGTGCCGCCGCCCTGGAAGGTGGGCAGGAGCACGCCGATGCCATCGCCCCACTTCTTCTGGTCGGGGCCGCCCTTGCCGGAGCGCATGAGGCCCACATAATAGGAATTGCCCACCGCCAGATCGCAGATGCCGCCGAGGATGTCGCGCGCGCCCTCGCGGTCGCCGCCGGCCGCCTTGCGGGCGAGGTTGGCCTTCACGCCGCGCAGCCATTCCTCGGTCTTCGCCTCGCCGTGGTGGACGAGATAGGCGGCCACCAGCGCCACATTGTAGGAGTGCTGGCCGGAGCGGATGCAGATCTTGCCCTTCCACTTGGGGTCGGCGAGATCCTCATAGGTGATGGCCGAGAGCTTCACCACGTCCTTGGCGGTATAGACCAGCCGGGCGCGCAGGGAGAGCGCATACCAGTTGCCGTCGGGATCGCGCAAATTGGCGGGGACGGCGGCGGTGAGCGCGGGCGAGGTGACGGGCTGGGTGACGCCGGCATCCACCACGTCGAGCAAATTGCCCACGTCTACGGTCATCAGCACGTCGGCAGGCGAGCTGGCGCCCTCCGCCTTCACCCGCTCGGCGAGGCCATCCTTGATGTAGACGCTCTTCACCTCGATGCCGGTGGCCTTGGTGAAGGCCTCGAACAGGGGAGCGGCGAGGCCGGGCTCACGGGTGGTGTAGACGTTCACCACCTGTTGCGCGCTTGCGGCGTGGGGGGCCAGAAGCGGGCTCGCCAGAAGAAGCGCACCACCGGCAAAAAGGCTGCGCGCGAAGAGATCGCGTGAAAACATGCGGCGCAACGGACGAAACGTGGCCATTGAAATCCCTCTGTGCTTCGGCCGTCGCGAGGCGACGGGAACACGATGGGATTGTGGCTAACCTTTCGCTTTGCGTTCCGTCAACGAAGAAGAAAGCGAGGCGAAAACATTGGAAAGCGTCTAACTCTTCTTTCAAATCATTCCAATTCTAACATGATCCTTCGCCGTCCTGCCGCAGCGTCCGTCTGAGCCTTCGAAGGCGTCGGCATCGGTTGCTGTGACGGCTCCGCGGATCCGTGCCGCCGACCTTGATCCCGGACCTTGATCCCCGGCCTGCGAGGGGCTCCAGATGGCGGCGAAAACGAAAAGGCGGCGGAAACGAAAAGGCGGCGGAAACGAAAAAGCCCGGCGCGAGGCCGGGCTTTTGATTTGTCTATTTGCCTGTCCTGCCTTGCGCCATGGCGCCAGCAGAGTCGCCGGCGACTCAGTCGTCCAGTTCGCCGATGTGGTGCTGGGCGTAGAGCTGGAGGCCGAGCTTGGAAACGAGGTCCAGCTGGGTCTCAAGGAAGTCGATGTGGCCTTCCTCGTCCGCCATCAGTTCCTCGAAGAGGTCGCGGCTCGGGTAGTCCTTCACCGAGTGGCAGTAGGTGGCGGCTTCCTGATAGAGCGCCCGCGCGTCCAGTTCGGCCGCGAGGTCGCAATCGAGGATTTCCTTCACGTCCTGCCCGATCCGCAGCGGATCGAGCACCTGCATGTTCGGGAAGCCGTCGAGGAACAGGATGCGGTCGGTGAACTTGTCCGCGTGCACCATCTCCTCGATGGACTCGGCGCGCCACTTCTTGGCGAGGGCCTTGTAGCCCCAATTGTCGAGCATGCGGTAGTGGAGCCAGTACTGGTTGATGGCGGTCAGCTCCGAGCGCAGCCCCCTATTGAGGTACTCGATAACCTTTGCATCACCCTTCATATTTTGCTCCTGAGGCCTGATGGCATCTTGTTTGGATTCGTTGTTAGACTAATTCTAATCTCGATGCAACACTGGTGAGTGAATACCCGCGCGATTTCAGTCCGCGGCGGAAGCAGGTGAGTTCGAGACTTGAGGTTGAGCCGTTACTCCGCCGCCACCATGCCGGTGATGGCCGCGACCGGACAGTCGTCAGCGCAGGAGCCGCAATTGTGCGCCTGCACCTGGTCCATCAGCGCGCGGATGGTGCGGGCGCAGCGCCCGCACTGGGGGGAGCAACCGAGACAGCGATAAACCTCGCCGGGGGTGCGCAATCCCTGGGATCCGGCAAGAGCATCGAGCACTTGACGGTCTGAAAAGACGTTGCATGAACAAACGATCATGGCCAAGCTCGGAAATGATGAATTTGGAAAACTTCTAAAAACTTGTTTCTATTACATTTTTCGCAGGAAAGGGCGGCGTTCGTCAACTCCGTAGAAGTGCGACATGGTGCTTTTGTCGTCGCCACAACGCTCTACGGGAAGAAGAATGGAACAATTCCATTTCTCTGGCCCCGCCGGTGCGGTGCCTGACCACCGCACGGCCGGGGCATCCTACCAGCGGCGACGGTCTTGATGCTATCGCGGCGGAAGGCGCAGACGCGCGATCATGCCGCGCGCGGGCTCCGGGGCCACCTCGAAATCACCGCCCAGCGCCTCTGCCTCCCGGATCAGGCGTGCCAGCCGCAGGGGGCGGCCCGCTGCGATAAAGCGGTCGGCGGACGGGGCGGGACCGGGCGCGAGCGGATCGCGGGCCGCCGCCTGAGCCACCTCGTCCAGCGCCGCACCGCCGTCGCTGACCTGAAGGCAGGCGCCGGCAGGCCCGTCGTTGATCACCGAGACGCTGACGCTGCTGCCCGCCGGCGTGGCCGCGAGTGCCTCTTCCAGCATCAGACGCGCCAGCCGGGTCACCTGCGGGCGCGAGGTTGTCACCATCACCGTTTCCGACGCATCCAGCCGGAGCGCGATGCCCCGCCGCCGGGCTGCGGGCGCCAGAGCCGCCACCGTGGTGGTCACCAGCCCGGCAAGGTCGCACCGTTCGGAGGTGGCCTCATCCGCTTCGGTCTCAAGGGATGCGAGGTCGTCGAGGGTCGCGGCGACGGCGGCGAATGCGTCGCGCGCCGGCTCGGGCAGGGCGGCGGGCGGCCGGGCGCCGGAGAGGCGCGCCAGAGGCGCGGCCAGGGCCTGCCGCAGCCGGCTGGCGAATCGGGGCAGAAGGTCGGGCGTCTCAATGGCCGCCGCTGGAACTGCCGGCGCATCGGGATCCACCACCACGCACAGCATCTGGTCGTCGGCGCCGGCGCGGGTGATACCGGCGCGGGCCGGCGAAAGGGTGCCGGAGCGGTCGCGCAGGGCGAGCGTGACCTGTTCGCTGGCCGCGCCCGCCGCCACCCGGTCGAGGGCGGCCACCACGGCGGAGCGGTCCTCCGGCGCCACGGCGACGATAAACGGCTCGCCGGCAAGATCCAGGGCGGAAAAGCCGGTTCGTTCGGCGGCGGCCCGGTTGGCGAGGCGGATGGTGCCTTCCGGTTCCAGCAGGAAGACCGGCCACGGCACCATGTCGAGCGCATCGCGGCGGGTGATGGCGCGGGCCTCGCGGCCTTCTGCCTCGCTCAGGGGACGAATGACATGGACCAGCGCCGGCCGGCCGAGGAAGGGCGCCGCCACCAGGCGCACCTCCACCGGAAGGCGCGTGCCGGCGGCCGTGGCGAGATGCAGGCTGGCGCCGTCGCGTACCAGCAGGGTGTCGAGCCCGCCCGCCGCCGCGATGTCGGCCAGGTCCGCCCATCCGGTCAGGGTCAGCAGGGTGCGATTGGCATAGGTCGCCGCGCCGTCCTGCTGCACCAGCAACCCCAGGGGCAGGCGGTCGATGAGGTCGAGGTCGTCGGCTGCGGCGGGATGCTCGGATGGGGGCGGCGCGTCGGGTTCGGGGCGGTCGTCCCCATCCGGCAGCGCGGGGATCTGGCGGTCACCGAGGGGCGATCGGGGCTCGCGCGCGTCCAGATGTTGCGGATTCTGCTGCGGATCGAGGTGCTGCGCGTCGGGACGGGGCAGATCGTTTCGGGGTTTTGGCCAGTCCTCGATGGCGGCGGCGAGCGTGCGGGCGATCTCGCGGAAGGCCGAGCGCTCCTGCGGCGACAGGGTGCCGGAGCGCAGCGGCACCACATTCTCGCCGAAGCCGCCCGGTTCGGAGGCCGGCGGGGGCGGGAGCGTCGGCCGCGTCTGCACGACGGGGGGTGGCGCTGCGGCCGCGCCCAGCACGCCGAAACCGCGGAGGCCCTGGCGCCGGCGCGCGGCGTCGAACACAGGCGCGCCGCCGAGGGAGAGGTCGAGCGCCGTCTCGTCCGGTGTCGCGGCAGGAACGTGCGTCCTCACATCGCTGAAGCTGCCGCCGGCGACCGCATCGGCCACGGCGCCGCCGGACGCGATGACGCCCTCGTCTTCCAGTCCGGCGAAGGTCGCGCCCATGAAGAGGCCGGCCCGGGTCCCGAGGGCCTGGGCGAATACCGGCGAGAGCGCGCGGATGCGGCCCTCGGCGTCTGTCTCGAAGGTGATGCGCACCGGCTGGGCGAACAAAGGCTGCAGCGCCACGGGGATGGCGGGCGCGTCCGGCGTCTCGGCGCCCGGTACGGCCCCGGCTGCGGGCGCGAAGGCCGCCGGATCGGCGAACAGCACTGCGGTGCCGGAGGGCAGGGCGAGCGGCGCGTAGCGGAACAGGCGCGGGACAAAGCTGCCGGGCAGGCGCAGGCGCGCGTAGCCGAACCGCGCCAGCGTCAGGCGGGACAGCTCGAGCGCCGCCTTTGCCGCGGTCCGGGGGGCCGGCGCACCGGCTACGACGCCAAGTGCCGCGCAGGCCGGTGTGGCCTCCAGCACGCGGGCCGACGGCACGCCGACCAGGAACGACGGCAGGTCCCGCCGCAGCAGTGGCGCGAGGGCGAGATCCATTCCGGGATATGAGCGTGCGCTGGTCTGCGTCATGGGCTGCCGAGGGTCCATTCCGCCGCGTGCGGGCCGATTCTGCAAGGCGGAGCACTGCCCATAGTCATGACGATTGATTAACGTCAGTGCAATCGGCGCGCTTTTTCGGCATTCATATTGGCGAAGCGTGCGTGCGCCATATTAGAATTGGCCGGTGCGGTTCAGGTGCGCCGCCCGAAAACCCCGAAGGAGAGACGGCCATGACGACGAAGTTCGGTCCGGATCTGGAGTTGCCCGCCGAGATGCGGGCCATTGCCGAAAAGAATGTGGCCCAGGCCCGTCAGGCATTTGAGACCTTGTTTCAGAATGCCCGCGAGTCGGTCGGCGACACCGAGGGGCATTTCGAGGACGTGCGCACCGGCATCAAGGACCTGCGCCAGAAGGCGATTGGCCTCATGGAAGCCAATGTGGAGGCCAGCTTCGATTTCCTGCACCGCCTCGTGGCGGCGAAAAGCCCGCAGGAAATGATGAGCCTGCAGGCCGAGTTCCTGAGCAGCCAGATGAAGTCGGTTGCCGAGCAGGCCAAGAGCCTGGGCGTCGATGCCAAGTCCCTCGGCGAGACCACCGTCCGCAGTCTCGACGAGCACGCCCGCACCCTCGCCGAGCGGCTGAAGACGCTGGCTGCCGCCGCCACCGAGAGCGCCCAGGCCACGGCCCAGGATTTCAAGGCTGCGAGCGAAAAGGCGATCCGCGACGCCAAGGCCGCCGCCGAGCATGCCGCCTCCACGGTGAGCGATCCCAACCAGTCGCACTGAGGTATCGGGCGGCGTAGATCAGTCGCTCGGATTTATTAAGTGACTAAAGATCCTCAAACTTTACTTGTGCAGCGCAGAAATTCTTTTTGCGCTGCACGCTTTGTTAGGATACTATCTATAAGTCGGGGTTTATCAGCCGCTGCCGCTCTTGTCCGAAGGTCTGACGTGGGCGTTTCGCCCGCGTTCTCCTCGCAGGTTCGGGATTGTACCTCGGCACACGGACCACGCCGCCCGTATCACTGAGGATGACATGAACGACACCTTCATCAAGGCCTATCAGGATCAGGTCGAAACCGCCCAGAAGGCTTTTTCGAGCCAGTCCGTTCCCGCACTGGAAGTGCCGCCCGCGGTGCGCGAGATCGCGGAGAAGGGTCTCGCGACCTGCCGCGAAAACTATGCCAAGCTCAAGGACACCGCCGAGCACGTGAACGCGGCGTTCGAGGATACCTGCACCGCCGCCAGCAAGGGCGTGGCGCAGTATAATTCCAAGGTGATCGAGGCGTTTCAGTCGAACGTGAACGCCACGTTCGATTACTTCAATTCGCTGCTCGCCACCAAGACGGTGACCGAGGCTGTGGAACTGTCCACCGGCCACGCCCGCAAGCAGTTTGAGGTGCTCACCTCCCAGGCGAAGGATTTGTCCGCCCTCGCCCAGAAGGTGGCCTCGGATTCGTCCGAGCCGCTGAAGTCTTCGGTCGAGAAGACCTTCCGCCCCGCGGCCTGAGGCGCGCTTCGGTCCGGCCTGCCGGACCGTCCGCCGAACCTGCTCCCCCGCCGCGCGCGTCGCTTGACGCTTGACGCGGCGGGTTCGCCTTGCAATGACGCGGGCGTTCCACCCCGCGAGCGTTCGTATGCGTGCCCTTGGTTCCGTTTCGCCCCTGCTGGTTGTCGGCCCTTCGTGGGTCGGCGACATGGTCATGGCGGCGAGCCTCGTCGAGGTGCTGCGCCTGCGTGAGCCTGGCCGTCCCATCGACGTGCTGGCGCCGCCCGCCGCGGTGCCCATCGCCCGCATGATCCCCGGTGTCCGCCGCGCCATTCCCCTTGGCCTTGGCCATGGCGAGCTTGGCCTCATGGCCCGCTGGCGGGCCGGGCGGGCACTGCGCAACGAGGGCTACGGCAAGGCCATCATCCTGCCCCGCGCCTTCAAGGCCGCCATCGTGCCGCTCGCAGCCGGCATTCCCGAGCGCGTCGGCTACAGGGCGGAACTGCGCAGCCTGCTGCTCACCGACGCCCGGCCCGATCCCGACCGCAAGACCGCCCGCACCCTCGACCGCTTCGTGGCACTGGGCCTGCCGGAGGGTTCCACTGCCCGCCCGCCGCGCCCGCGCCTGATGCTGCCCGACGGCGCGGTGGATGTGGCCGCCGCCAAGTTCCCGCTTTCCGGCGAAGGCCCGGTGATGGTGCTGTGCCCCGGCGCCGAATACGGCCCCGCCAAGCGCTGGCCGGCAGCCAAGTTCGCCGCCCTCGCCGGGTTGGCCGTCGCCGCCGGCTATCGCATCCGCATCCTCGGTTCGCCGAAGGACCAGGAAGCGGCCGACGCCATTGCGGCAGGCGCCGGCGTGCCGGTGGACAATCTGGTGGGCCGCACCAGCCTGATCGAAGCCGCCGCCATCCTCGCCGGCGCGGACGTGGTGATTTCCAACGATTCCGGCCTGATGCATGTGGCCGGCGCCTTCGACCGGCGGCTGGTGGTGCTCTACGGCGCCTCCTCGGAGAAGATGACGCCGCCGGCCTCGCCGTTTGCCCGGGTGATGGCGCGCGAGCTGCCGTGCCGGCCCTGCCACAAGCGGGAATGCCCGCTGGGAACCCTCGCCTGCCTCGAAGGCATCGCCCCCGGGGAGGTTCTCGCCGCCGCCGAGCAGATGCGCCGATGAAGGTGCTGCTGGTGAAGCTGTCCTCGCTGGGCGACGTGGTGCACACGTTTCCGGCGCTGACGGACGCCATGGCCGCGCACCCGGACCTTCAGCTCGACTGGGCGGTGGAAGAGGCCTTCGCCCCGGTGGCGCGCCTGCATCCGGCGGTGGGGCGCACCATCGTCGTGCCGCTGCGGCGCATGCTGCGCAAGCCGCTCAAGGCCCTGCGTTCCGGCGAGGCCGGGCGCGTGCGGGCGGCGCTGGGCGCCGCGCGCTACGACATCGTCATCGATGCCCAGGGCCTGATGAAGAGCGCGGCGGTGGCGGCGCTCGCCCATGGGCAGCGCCACGGCTTCGACCGCGCCAGCGCGCGGGAGGGCCTTGCCGCGCTCACCTACCATCGGCGCCATCATGTGCCGGAGGTGGAGCATATGGCGGTGCGCATCCGCAAGCTGTTCGCCGCGGCGCTGGGCTACAGCCTCGACGGCCGGCCGGCGGATGCGGGGCTTTTGCCGACGGCTCCGGTCTTCGACCTGCGCCGAGAGGGCTTCGCTCAGGCGCCGCGCGGGGTTGAAGCAACACGCGATGCCGACGCGCCCTATCTGGTCTTCCTGCACGGCACCACCTGGCCCACCAAGACCTGGACCCGTGCCGGCTGGCGGGCTTTGGCGGAACAGGCTGGCGCGGCCGGCCTCGACATCCGCCTGTTCGCCCATGGGGAGACCGAGCGCGCCCGCGCCGAGGCCATCGCGAACGGCCTGCCCAACGTCCACCTGTTGCCGCCGCAGACGCTGGAGACCCTGGCCCCGGTGATCGCCAATGCGGCGGGCGTGGTCAGCGCGGATACCGGCCTTGGCCATCTGGCGGCGGCCTATGGGGTGCCGACGGTGGGTCTTTACGGCCCCACCGACCCGCGCCTCACCGGCCTTTACGGCCCCCGTGCGGTGGAGCTGAAGGCGACCCGCGGCTGTGCCCCGTGTGAAAAGGCGCGCTGCCGCATCGCGCCGGATGTAACGGAAGGTCCGCCCTGCCTTGCCGATATTTCCGCCGCAGCGGTGTGGCGGGCACTGGCGGCGCTCAGGGCCTGAGCGGCGCCGAACATGGACAAAAGGTGAGCTGGCGTGGCACACCCTGCGCCCGACCTGAAGATGGGATGTTCCACATGACCCGATCGGTGGCGCTCAGCCGCGACCTCCTCCTTGTCACGGGCGGGGCGGGCTTCATCGGCTCCAACATCGCCCGCGCCGCCGCCGAGGATGGCTACCGCGTGGTGGTGGCCGACTGGCTGGAGGACGGCCCCAAATGGCGCAACATCGCCGATATCGCGCTGCATGACGTGATCCGCCCGGAAACGGTGAACGCCTTCGTGGAGAAGGAGGGCGGACGCCTTGCCGCCGTGGTGCACATGGGCGCCATCTCCGCCACCACCGAGCGCGACGCGGACAAGATCGTCGCCCGCAACATCCGCTCGACGCTGGATCTGTGGGAGCTGTGCGCGCGCAAAGCGCTGGGCCTGGTCTACGCCTCCTCGGCCGCGACCTATGGCGACGGCACCTCCGGCTTCCAGGATTCGGAGGAGGAGGCCGACCTTGCCACCCTCGCGCCGCTGAATCCCTATGGCTGGTCGAAGCTGTTCGTGGACCGCCGCATCATGGCGGACGTGGCCGAGGGCCGGCCGCGCCCGCCGCAGTTCGCCGGCCTGCGCTTCTTCAACGTCTACGGCCCCGGCGAGGGCCACAAGGGCGACATGCGCTCGGTGGTGCACAAGATCTATCCTGCCGCCGCGGCCGGGGAGGATGTGACCCTCTTCAAGTCCCACGATCCGCGCTACGAGGACGGCGGCCAATTGCGCGACTTCGTCCATGTGGGGGATTGCGTGGAGGTGGTGCGCTGGCTGCTGGAGAGCCCGGACGTGTCCGGCCTCTTCAATGTGGGCACCGGCCAGGCGCGCTCGTTCGCCGATCTCGCCAAGGCGGTGTTCTCGGCGCTGGGGGAAGAGCCGCGCATCTCCTACGTGGACATGCCGGAAAGCCTGCAGAAGGCCTACCAGTATTTCACCCAGGCCGATGTCTCGAAGCTGCGCGCGGCGGGCTTCACGCGTCCCTTCACCTCGCTGGAGGATGGGGTCGCATCCTATGTGAACGGCCATCTGAAGCCGCGTAACGCGGCGTGAGGACAGAGCATCATGGCGGGTAAAGGCGCGGCAGGCGCGGTGGGTCCCATCGCCGTCATCGGCGACGTGATGGTGGATCGCTATATCGTCGGTTCGGTTTCGCGCATCTCGCCGGAAGCGCCGGTGCCGGTGCTGGTGCATGGCGCCGAGCGCATCGTGCCGGGCGGCGCCGCCAACGTGGCCGCCAATGCGGCGGCGCTGGGCGCGCAGGTCATCCTGGTGGGCCTCACGGGGGCGGACCCGGAGGCCGAGGCGCTGAAGGGCGCGCTTGCCGCCTATCGCGACATCGATCTGATGAGCCTCGTGGCGGACGCCGGCCGGCCCACCATCACCAAGACGCGGGTGATGAGCGGGCGCCAGCAGATCGTCCGCATCGACGCCGAGATCCTGACCCCGCCGGCCGACGACACCGTAGCGCGCCTCGTGGCCACGGTGGAGGAGGCGGTGGGGCGCAGCTCCGTGGTGGTGCTCTCCGACTATGCCAAGGGCGTGCTCTCGGACGTGGTCATCGGCGCCGCTATCGCGGCGGCGCAGGCGAGGGGCGTGCCGGTGATCGTCGATCCCAAGCGCCGCACCTTCGAGGCCTATCGCGGCGCGACGCTGGTCACCCCCAACCGGCTGGAGCTGGCCGCCGCCACCGGCCTGCCCGATACCACCGACGCCGAGGCGGCGCTGGCGGCCGAGGCGGCCTCGCGCCAGTTCGGCGGCGACGTGCTGGTGACCCGCGCCGAGAAGGGCATGACGTTGTGGCGGCGCGGCGGGCAGGTGCTGCATGTGCCGGCGCAAGCCCGCGAGGTGTTCGATGTGTCGGGCGCCGGGGATACGGCGCTGGCGGCGCTGGCCGTCTCCCTCGCCTCCGGGCATTCGCTGGAGACCAGCATGCATTTCGCCAATGCCGCCGCCGCCGTGGCGGTGGGCAAGATCGGCACCGCGGTGGTCACGCGGGCGGAGCTGAACGCGGCCCTCGACGCCAGCGTGCCCGAGGGCGCCACGCCCGGCGCGCTGGTGGATCGCACCCGCGCCGCCGCCGTCATCGCCGGCTGGCAGGCCGCGGGCGCCCGCGTGGTCTTCACCAACGGCTGCTTCGATCTGGTCCATCCCGGCCATGTCGCCATTCTGGAGGCGGCGGCGCGGGAGGGCGACCGGCTGGTGGTGGCGCTGAACACGGATGCCTCGGTGCAGCGGCTGAAGGGTCCCACCCGTCCGGTGCAGGACGAGGCGGCCCGCGCCCGCGTCATCGGCGCGCTGCGCTGCGTGGATCTGGTGGTGCTGTTCGAGGAGGACACGCCGCTGGAGATCATCACCGCGCTGGGTCCGGACGTGCTGGTGAAGGGCGCCGATTACCGCGAGGATGAGGTGGTGGGAGGCGCTGTGGTGAAGGCTCGCGGCGGGCGCGTCGCCCTGATCCCGCTGGTGGAAGGGCGCTCCACTTCCGCCCTGGTGGCAAAGGCGAAAGGGTAGGGGAGCGGGCGGCTGCGAATTGGCTGCCTGCCGGATCTACTACATGAAGTCGGCTTGAATAATATATAACTATCAATAGCTTGTTTGTGCTTCTTAAAGCCCTGAAGTGCGACATTAAGAGGTGTCTTGTCACCTCTGCTTGCAGCTGCACGGAGAAGATGCGTGTTGAGCCCGCGGGCTCGAATCCCATGGGTCGCCCATTTCGGGCGCCCTCTTCGGACCTGCCCAGCGCACCCTCGGAGGGAGGGTTGAAAGGACCCGCCATGACGCGCCACCACCGCCGCCCGGAGACCGCATACTGTCGAGCCGGTGTCGATCGCGCCGGGTTGTCCGTTTCGCCCATCCCGTTCCGGATACCGCCTTGCGCCAACATGCGGTCGGTCGCTTGAGCGGCGGGCTCGTCCTGGTCCTCGGCGGCGCGCGCTCCGGCAAGAGCCGGTTCGCCGAGGCCGAGGTCCGGCGCCAGCCGGCGCCCTGGGCCTATATCGCCACCGCCGAGCCCCGCGACGGCGAGATGGAGGCGCGCATCGCCCTGCACCGCGCCCGGCGCGGGGAGGGGTGGCAGACCCATGAGGCCCCCCTCGACCTCGCCGGCTGCCTCACGGCGCTGCCGCCCGAACAGCCGGTGTTGGTGGATTGCCTGACCCTGTGGCTCACCAACCACCTTTTGGCCGAGCACGACCTCGACGCCGAGGGCGCGGCCCTGGAGAGTGCCCTTGCGGCACGCGCTGGCCTCACCGTCTGCGTCGCCAACGAGGTGGGCTTCGGCATCGTGCCGGACAATGCGCTGGCCCGGCGCTTCCGCGACGCCGCCGGCCTGCTCAACCAGCGCCTCGCCGCCCGCGCGCGGCAGGTGGTTCTGGTGGTGGCGGGCCTACCTCTGATTGTGAAGGACGAAACGCCGTGAGCGAGCCGGTTTTGCCCCCCGCCGTGGATGACGCCGAAGCCGCCCGCCATCGCGCCAAGATGGAGAAGCGCAAGGCGGTGCAGGACAAGGAGGTGGCGGAGAAGACCATCGAGAAGGGCCTGCTCATCGTCCATACCGGACCGGGCAAGGGCAAGAGCACGGCCGCCTTCGGCCTTGCCCTGCGCATGCTCGGGCGCGGCGGGCGGGTGGGCGTGGTGCAGTTCATCAAGGGGGCGTGGCAGACCGGGGAACAGGACGCCTTCGCCGCGTTCGGCGACCGTGTGGTCTGGCACACCATGGGCGAGGGCTTCACCTGGGAGACGCAGGACCTCGCCCGCGACCGCGCCGCCGCCGCCCGCGCCTTCGCCAAGGTGCGCGAGCTGATGGCGGACGAGACCATCAACCTCCTCGTCCTCGACGAGCTGAACATCGCCCTGCGCTACGATTATCTCGACCTTGGCGAGGTGGTCGCCACCCTCGCCGCCCGCCGTCCCGGCCTGCACGTGGTGGTAACCGGCCGCAACGCCAAGCCGGAGCTGGTCGCGGCGGCGGATCTCGTCACCGAGATGGGGCTGGTGAAGCACCATTTCGCGGCCGGGGTGAAGGCCCAGGCCGGGATCGAGTTCTGAGCCCATGGCACGCACGCTGATGTTCCAGGGCACCGGGTCGGACGTGGGCAAGTCGCTGCTCGTCGCCGGTCTTGCCCGCGCCTTCACCCTGCGCGGGCTCAAGGTGCGCCCCTTCAAGCCGCAGAACATGTCCAACAATGCCGCCGTCACCGCCGATGGCGGCGAGATCGGCCGGGCGCAGGCGCTGCAGGCGCGGGCGGCGCGGGTGCCCCTCAGCGTCCACATGAACCCGGTGCTGCTGAAGCCCCAGGGCGAGACCGGCGCCCAGGTGGTGGTGCAGGGCCACGTCCACGGCACCGCCAAGGCGGCGGCCTACCAGGGCATGAAGCCGTCGCTGCTGCCGTTCGTGCTGGAGAGCTTCGGCCGCCTCAAGGCGGAGGCCGACCTGGTGCTGGTGGAGGGCGCGGGCAGCGCCTCCGAGGTCAATTTGCGCGCCGGCGACATCGCCAACATGGGCTTTGCCCGCGCGGCGGATGTGCCGGTGGTGGTCATCGGCGACATCGACCGGGGCGGCGTCATCGCCTCCCTCGTGGGGACCAAGACGGTGATCGATGCCGCCGATGCCGTCCTCATCTGCGGCTTCATCGTCAACCGCTTCCGGGGTGACCCGAGCCTGTTTTCCGCCGGCATGGACCTGATCGCGCGCCAGACAGGATGGGCGGCGCTGGGGCTGGTGCCCCATTTCTCCGACGCCATCCGCCTCCCGGCGGAGGATGCGCTGGCGCTTGCCGCCCCGCCCGTGCCCAAGCCGGGCGCGCGGATCAAGATCTGCGTGCCCATCCTGCCCCACGTTTCCAATTTCGACGATCTCGACCCGCTGGACGCCGAGCCTGCCGTGGAGGTGCGCCGCATCCGCCCGCACGAAACCCTGCCGGTGGATACGGACCTGGTGCTGCTCATCGGCTCGAAGGCCACCATCGCGGACCTCGCGGCGCTCAGGGCGCAGGGGCTCAACCACGACATCCTCGCCTTCGCCCGGCGCGGCGGCCATGTGATGGGCCTGTGCGGCGGCTATCAGATGCTGGGCGAGACCATCGCCGATCCCGACGGCATCGAGGGCGAGGCGAGGATCGCCCGCGGCCTCGGCCTGCTCAAGGTCCACACCGTGCTGTCGCCGGACAAGCGCCTGGTGGAGGTGGCGGGCATGGCGCAGGAGCCTGCCGTCGCCGCCCCCTTCTCCGGCTACGAGATGCATATGGGCGTCACCGCCGGCGCCGATGCGGAGCGGCCCTTCGCCGTGCTCGCCGATGGCCGGCCCGATGGCGCCCGATCCGTGTCAGGCCGGGTGGCCGGCACCTATGTGCACGGGCTGTTCGCGTCCGACGCCTTCCGCGCGGGCCTGCTCGGCGCGCTCGGTGGGGTGCCGTCGCAGGCGGCCTATGAGCAGGGGGTGGAGGAGACGCTGGACCGCCTCGCCGCCCACCTCGCCGCCCATCTGGACCTCGACCTTTTGCTTAGCCTCGCCAGATGAAGGGGGCCGCCGCGCCCGCGAGCACCAGCAGCACCATTAGGGCATCGGCCCGACGATAGAGCCGCAGCGCCGCGCGCACGTCTTCGGCGGTGGCCTCCCGCCGGCCGTCGCCCATGTGGGCGTCCTCGGTGAAGACGCCGGCATAGACCTTGGGTCCGTTCAGCTTCAGCCCCAGCGCGCCGGCCATGGCGGCCTCCGACCAGCCGGCGTTGGGGGAGCGGTGGCGCGGCGCGTCCCGCAGCATGGCCCGGTGGGCGGCGCGGGCATCCGCGCCCGGCGTGATGACGGCAGCCGCGATCAGCAGCATGCCGGCGAGGCGGGAGGCGGGTAGGTTCACGTAGTCGTCGGCCCGCGCCGCGGCCCAGCCGAAGGCGGCGTGGCGATCGGTGAGGTGGCCGATCATGCTGTCGGCGGTGTTGAGCGCCTTGTAGGCGGCGCCCCCCGCCAGTCCGCCCACGCACATCCACAGGGTGGGTGCCACCACGCCGTCGGAGAAATTCTCGGCGAGGCTCTCGATGGCAGCGCGGGCGACCCCGGCCTCGTCCAGAGTCTTGGGATCGCGGCCGACAATGTGGCTCACCGCCGTCCGGGCGGCCTCCAGGCTGCCGCCTTCCAGCGCCTCGGCCACCCGCGCCACATGCCAGTGCAGCGAGCGCTGGGCGATCAGCGTCGAGCCGATCAGGCCGAGCACCAGCAGCCCGAAGGGCAGGGGCCGCAGCAGGGCCTCCAGGGTCGCGGCCGGCACGGCGGCCGCCGCGACGATCACCCCCACCGCAACGACGCCGAGGCCCTTGCGGGTGGTGGCGGTGAGGCCCGGACGGTTCATGGCATGGTCAAGGACGACGATCAGCCGGCCGATCCAGATCACCGGATGGCCGACGCGGCGCACCATGGTCGCCGGATAGCCGAGCAGGGCCTCCAGGAGCACGGCCAGCGCCGTCAGATCGAATGCCATCACCGCTTTCCCCCGAAGCGAAAGAAGCCTCGTGCCGGCCCGTGCAACCGGTCCCGGCCTTCGCCCCCGTTCCCCATGCCGCTGTAGCCGAACGGGCGGAGCATGCGCCAGCTTATACCGTCGGCCCTGGTCTTCGACCGACGCCAGGGGGATGACGTTCCACCACGGCGTGGGTTGGGCCAATGGCCCATGAGTCACACTGAACGGCCATTGGTATTGGAGCCGGATTCACCTGTCCGGTCGAGGGGCCCCGTTGCCGCCTGCCAGCCGCCGGGGGACGCTACCCCTACGGAATTACTGTTTGAATCTGCGCTGTTACCGCATCGCAACAAAGAGTCTTCGCAGTGCGTGAGAGAGTGTGCTAGACTTTCGTCGTGATCATGCCCCATGGGGGTGTTGCAGGGCAGAGGTCAAGCTGCGCCATGGTAATGCTGAAGCTCCGCCCCAAGACCTTGCTCAAGACCTTGCCCGAGGCCTCGCCCAAAACCATGACCAAGGGTTCGTTCGGCCCGCCGATGCCACGCATTCCACCGCACAAGCGGGTTTATGCCGTCGGTGACATCCACGGTCACCTCGATCTGCTGCAGCGGCTGCAGGCGGCCATCGACGAGGACATGCGCACCCATCCGGGAGCCGATTGCATCGAGATCTATCTGGGCGACTACGTGGATCGCGGCCCGCAGTCGGCGGCGGTCATCGATGCGCTGATCGCGCGCCAGGCCAGCCACAAGGCGGTATGCATCAGCGGTAACCACGAAGCGGTGATGGTCGATGCCCTCGTATCGCGGGAGGCGTTTTTCCGCTGGCTGAAGATCGGCGGGCGCGAGACGGTTTTCTCCTATGTGGGCCAGCATCGTAGCCTGGACGAGGGCACGCTCTGGAGTCACTGGCGCGCGTCCATGACGCCGGCACACGTCGGGTTCCTGCGCGGGCTGTCCAGCTATTTTGTCTGCGGCGACTATCTGTTCGTTCATGCGGGTTTGCGCCCCGGCGTGGCGCTGGAGGACCAGAGCCGCGAGGACATGATGTGGATCCGCGGCGAGTTCCTCGACTGCCCCGACTGGCTGGGCCACTGCGTGGTGCACGGGCATACCCCGACCAAGGAGCCGGAGGTATTGCCGAACCGGATCAACATCGATACGGGCGCCTATGCCTCGGGGCACCTGACGTGTCTGGTGCTCGAAGGAACCGACTGCTTCCAGATCACCACCTGAGCCCGCCGGCCACCGTGCGGTGCGGGAACGACAGGCATCAGATACCTCTCTGAAGACGGTATCATATTACTTATTTCGTGAGGAAAGCGGCAATTACCCTTGTTGCTGCGATGCCACATGAGACTCGGAAACGCCTTGGTCGGAGACGATTCAACCGGTCGGAGATAGTCCGCTCCCGAACCATCATGGTAGGGATCAATCGCGACGTTGTATGGGGGTAATGGCCAGTGTTCCTCGTCCGAAAGAGTTGGTTCGACCGCCTTCGCTTCGCAGGCTGCGTCGCCATCGCTGCAGTCCTTGGCGGCTGCAATTTTCTTCCGGCTTCCGGCCCTTACAGCGTAGAGGTGCGCAATCCGCAGACGCAGGACACGGATGGCGTCGGCTACAAGCTGGTGCCCATGACCCTTGACGTGGTGCGGGTGCTGTCCACCACCGACGGCGAAGGTCTGGTCGGGACCTTCCGCAATGATCGCAGGCCCATCCCCAACGTGAAGATCGGCATTGGCGACCAGGTCGGCGTGTCCATCTTCGAGGCCTCCTCGGGCGGCCTGTTCATCCCCGCGGAAGCCGCCTCGCGCGCCGGCAATTTCGTCGATATCCCCGAGCAGACCGTGGATCCCAACGGCTTCATCTCGGTGCCCTACGCGGGCCAGGTGAGGGCGGCGGGGCTGATGCCGTCGCAGGTGGAGAAGGAAATCGTCGAGCGGCTGCGCAACCGGGCCATCGAGCCCCAGGCGGTGGTCACGGTGAAGACCCAGCGCTCCAACGCGGTGACGGTGATCGGCGAGGTGCAGACCCCGCTGCGCTTCCCGCTGACCTCCGCCGGCGAGCGCATTCTGGACGCCGTGAGCCGCGGTGGCCTGGCGCAGGCCAAGGGTTACGACCTGCTGGTCACGCTGCAGCGCGGCAACCGCGAGGCGACCATCAGCTTCAACCGCCTGGTCCGCGAGCCGGCCAACAACATCTATCTGCAGCCGGACGACACCATCTATGTGTTCAGCCGTCCGCGCACCTTCCTGGCCTTCGGCGCCAGCGGCAGGCAGGGCCAGTTCAACTTCGGCAACGACTCCATCAGCCTGAGCGAGGCCGCAGCCAAGGCCGATGGCCTGCTGGACGGGCAGGCGGACCCGCAATCCGTGTTCCTGTTCCGCGTCGAGAACCGCTCGACGCTGGAACGGATGGGCGTGGACGTGTCCAATGTGTCCGACAAGCGGATCCCGACCATCTACACGGTCAATTTCCGCGAGCCGACCGGCTACCTCATGGCCACCAGGGTGCCCATGCGGGACAAGGACATCATCTATGTCGGCAATGCCGCGTCCGTGGAGCTGACCAAGTTCCTGAACCTGGTGCTGCTCGGCGCCACCGCGGTCCGCGAGATCACGGAAGCCAACGCCAACGTCTATGGCGTGAACTGAGGCGTGAACTGAGCACCGCCCGTCGGGGCAGCCTCCTTCAGGCAAAGGCCGCGCCTTCCGGGGCGCGGCCTTTCGCGTTCTCGCGGGTCCGCGCGCTCCACCAGAGCGGAGAGACCGGCTTTGCGCGCGGGCACGGCTCTCCGCTATGGTGCAGCGTGCTGCGCACGCCACGCCCGGGTGCGCCCGCTTGGGTGCGGGGAGGTGGGCGCCCCAGTGGACGCCCCTAAGCCGCGAGGGGCGGGCACAGGGCGCGGAGCGGGGAGAAGCCTGAATGTTCATCGCCTTCTTCGAGGCGCTCAAGGCCTCTGGCGTGCCGGTCTCCGTGCGTGAATACCTCACGCTGATGGAGGCCATGGATCGCGACGTGGCCGGGCGGCAGGTGGATGCCTTCTATTATCTGGCCCGCGCCAGCCTGGTGAAGGACGAGCGCCACCTGGACCGCTTCGACCAGGTCTTCGGCCGCTGCTTCAAGGGCCTGGAAAGCGCGCTGGGCGAGGAAGGCCACTCCATCCCCGAGGACTGGCTGAGGAAGCTCACCGAGAAGCACCTCACCGAGGAAGAGAAGGCCCAGATCGAGGCGCTAGGCGGGCTCGACAAGCTGCTGGAAACGCTGAAGCAGCGTCTGGAGGAGCAGAAGGGGCGCCACCAGGGCGGCTCGAAATGGATCGGCACCGGCGGCACCTCGCCCTTCGGCGCCTATGGCTACAATCCCGAGGGCGTGCGCATCGGCCAGGACGGCAATCGCAATTTCCGCGCGGTGAAGGTCTGGGACAAGCGCGAGTTCAAGGACCTCGACGACACCGTCGAGCTGGGCACCCGCAACATCAAGGTGGCGCTGCGCCGCCTGCGCAAGTTCGCCCGCATCGGCGCGGCGGAGGAACTGGACCTCGACGGCACCATCCGCGAGACCGCCCGGCAGGGCTGGCTTGACGTGCGGCTGCGGCCGGAGCGGCGCAATGCGGTGAAGGTGCTGCTATTTCTGGACGTGGGCGGCTCCATGGACTGGCACGTGGCCCAGGTGGAGGAGCTGTTCTCCGCTGCCCGCGCCGAGTTCAAGCACCTGGAGCACTTCTATTTCCACAATTGCGTCTATGAGGGCGTCTGGAAATCCAACGTCCGGCGCGCCACCGAGCGCATGCCCCTGTTCGACGTGCTGCACACCTACCCCCACGACTACAAGCTGATCTTCGTGGGTGATGCCTCCATGAGTCCGTATGAAATTACCTATGCCAATGGCTCGGTGGAGCACAACAACGCCGAGCCGGGCAAGGTCTGGCTGGAGCGGCTCACCACCACCTATCCCAAGGCGGCGTGGCTCAATCCGGTCCCGGAACCCCATTGGGGCTACACCGATTCCATCCGCCTGGTCCGCCACCTCATGGAGGGGCGCATGTTCCCGCTCACCGTCGAGGGCATCGACGCCGCCATGCGGGAATTGACGTGAGCGCGGATGCCACCGCCGCCTATGCCTGCTTTCCCCGCCTCGGCGGCACCGGCGTGCGGCTTGAGCTTGCCCCGCCGGTGCTGGAATACGCGGTCGGCCCCAAGGAGGGGCGCCTTGCGCTGGCCGATGTCACCGCCGTCACCCTGCGCTTCCTGCCGGCCAAGTTCGCGCACCACAGCTTCGAGATCGAGCTGTCCGGCCGTGACGGCACAAGGCTGAAGACCGGCTCCGCGTCACGTATTTCGCTCACCGGCGTGCGCGACCAGGGGGCGGATTATGCCGCCTTCGTCCGGGCGCTGCATGGGGCGCTCGCGGCGGCGGGCAGTGGCGCGTGCTTCAGCGGCGGCTATGGGCCGTGGCGGTTTGGCTTGATGGTGGCGGTGGGGGTGCTTGCCCTCGCGGGGCTCGGCACGGTGCTGGGCTTCGCGCTCAGGGAACAGCAATGGAGCGTCGCGCTGTTCCTCGGCGCCATGGGGGCGTTCGTGGTCTGGCCCACGGCGCAGATGATCTGGCGCAACCGCCCCGTGCGCTATACGCCGGACGCGATACCGACGCACCTATTGCCGGCGTGAGGCGGCCTCGTCTTCCTCGGCCTTGCGCAGCAGGCCGCCGGCCACGTCCGCGAGGCGCGGCGCGGGCAGGGCGGTGAAGGGCAGGGGGCGGGTGACGGCGATGGCCGCCAGTCCCAGCCGTGCGGTCAGCAGCCCGTTCACCACCCCCTCGCCGAGGCGGGCGGAGAGCCGCGCGGCCAGCCCCTGGCCGACGATCTGCTGCACCAGCGTGTCGCCGGCCGCCATGCCGCCGGTGATGGCGAGGTGGCCGAGCACGTGCTTCACCAGCTTGAGCGTGCCCAGCGTGCCGGGTCGCCCGCCATAGAGCTGGGCGAGGCGGCGCATGAGGGTAACCGCGCTGTAGAGCACGAAGGCGAGATCCACCGCCGCCCGCGGCGACACGGCGGTAACCACGGAGACGTTGCGCGCCGCATCCGACACCATCTGTCGGGCGCGGGAATCGAGGCCCGCGAGCAGCGTGCGCTCGGACAGGCGCACCAGATCCGCCCCGTCGATGATGCCGGACATGTGTCCTTCGAGGTCCGTGCGTGCCCGGGTGAGGCTGGGCGTTTCCTCGGACAGGCGCAGCACGTCCCGTACCACGGCTTCGGCGAGGGTTCGGTCGTCCTCGGCCAGGGCTTTCTCGGCGCGGGCGCGGATATCGTCGAGCTTGGTGAGCCGCGCCATGCCCGCCACTTCCCGCACCGCGATGGCGAGGGCGGCGGCCAGCAGCGCTCCCGTGAAGGCAATGCCCACATAACCGAGCCATTCGGCGCGGGCGAACAGGTCGCCGATGAGCTGGCTCAGGCCCACATAGGCCATCAGGCTCAGCACGCCACCAAGCGCGGACCAGAACAGGCCGGCCAGGGACAGGCCCCAGCTGCGGCGCGGTTTCGGGGCCGGCACGGGCAGGGAGAAGGCGGGCTCCACCGGCTCCGGCGGCGCCATGGTGATGGCCGCTTCGTCGAGGCGGAAGACCTGCGGCCGGCGGGGGGGCGTGCGCTCGTCGCTCATGCTCTTCAGATGTCCTCGAAGCGGGTCGCGCGCAAGCCCCGTCCGGCGCCGGCTTGTGAAGCCGGCTGTGCTCACAAGGCGGCGAGCGCGGCGAAGTGTGTCTTGCCCGAACGTGTCCGGCGGCTCATGAGGCAACGGCTATACGGGACGGTGCGTCGAGGGGACGCCCGTCCGACCGTCCCCGGACGCGCCACACAGGAGCTGCGACGAAGACCCATGGCCGACGTGACCCTGCCCGCCGCCTTCCTCGCCGGCCTCGTGAGCTTCGTTTCCCCTTGCGTGCTCCCCTTGGTGCCGCCCTATCTGTGCTTCCTCGGCGGCAGCACGCTGGACGACCTCGCCGGCGACGAGCCGGTGAAGGCGGTGGGGCGCCGTGCCATGGTGGGGGCGGTGCTGTTTGTCGCCGGCTTCAGCGTGGTATTCGTGGCGCTGGGGGCGGGGGCCTCGGCTATCGGCGACCTTTTGCGGGCGCATCTTGAGGTGCTCTCCATCATCGCCGGCCTCGCCATCATCGTGATGGGGCTGAACTTCCTCGGCGTGTTCCGCATCCATCTGCTGCACCGCACCGCGCGGGCGCATGTGCATGAGCCCACCGGAATCTGGGGCGCCTTCGTGATGGGGCTGGCCTTCGCCTTCGGCTGGACGCCCTGCCTCGGCCCGGTGCTGGGCGCCATCCTCGCGGTGGCGGGCTCGGAGGCGACGGTCTCCAAGGGGGCGGGCCTTCTCGCCATCTATTCGCTGGGGCTCGGCGTGCCGTTCCTGCTGGCGGCGTTTGCGGTGCGCCCGTTCCTGAAAGGCCTCGTCCACATGCGCAAGGTGCTGCCGGTGGTGGAGAAGGCCATGGGCGCGCTGCTGGTGCTCACCGGCATCGCCTTCATGTCCGGCTGGATCGCCCATGCGAGCTACTGGCTCATCGAGACCTTCCCGGCGCTTTCCACGCTGGGCTAGGTGGCCCATGCCCTTTCCACTGGTGGGCGTGGCTAAAGGCCACCTCGCCGTTGCGCCATGCCGGACCTTCCGGGATACTCCGCGCCCGATCGCATCCAGAGCCGGATCCGGCTCTGGGCTTCAAGACGGAGGAATGTGCTCCGGCCCGCCTGCCCTGCAGGTGGACCGGCGCGTGCTCCGCGCAGCCAAAGGGGCGTCCTATCCCATGAAGATCACCTGGTTCGGCCACGCCGCGTTCCGCCTCGATTTCGCGGACAAGGCGGTGCTCATCGACCCCTTCTTCACCGGCAATCCCAGCTTTAACTCCACGGTGGAGGACGCCGCCCGCGGGGTGACGCACATCCTGCTCACCCACGGCCATTCGGACCATGTGGGTGATACCGTCTCGCTGGTGGAGGACGCCGCCGACGCCAGCCGGACCCTGCCGGTGGTGGCCAATCCCGAGCTGTGCGCCTACCTCGCCAGCAAGGGCGCGGGCAATGCCGGGCAGATGATGAACACCGGCGGCACGCTGGATTGCGGCGGCTTCACCGTGACCATGGTGCGCGCCGACCATTCCTCGGGCGGCGACGGCAAGCCCTCCGAATATCTCGGCAACCCCACCGGCCTGATCATCCGCGCACCGGGCGAGCCCACCGTCTGGCACATGGGCGACACCGATATCTACTCGGACATGGCGCTGATGTGCGAGATCCACCGGCCGAAGGTGGTCTTCATCCCCATCGGCGACCGCTTCACCATGGGTCCCGCCGTGGCGGCGCTGGCGGTGAAGCGCTTCCTGCCGGGGGTGGAAGTGGTGGTGCCGTGCCATTACGGCACCTTCCCCGTCCTGGTGCAGGACGCCTCCTATTTCGTGCAGGCCTTGGCCGACCACCCGGTGAAGGTGGTGGTGCCCGGCCCCGGCGGGTCGTTCGACGCCACCATCACCCCGGCATAGGGCAGGCCCCCGGTCCGCCCGGCCGCATCGCCTTTGGCGGTTGCGCCGGGCGGTGCGGACGGCTACGGCTTCCGCCCCAAGAGGGGACTCCCCGAATGGGGCGCCTTACGGAGCAACACCCGCCATGACGAGCGCAGCATGAGCGCGCACACGCCCCGCACCGCCATCTATGGCGGCTCGTTCGATCCGTTGACCAACGGCCACCTGGACGTGGTGCGCTCCGCCTGCCGCCTCGCCGACCGGCTGGTGCTGGCGGTGGGCATCCATCCCGGCAAGGCGCCGCTGTTCTCGCCCGAGGAGCGGCTGGAAATGCTCACGGCCGTCTGCAGGCCCATCGCGGCGCAGGAGAATGCGACGCTGGAGGCCATCACTTTCGGCGATCTCATCACCTCTACCGCCCAGCGGCTCGGCGCCACGCTGCTCATCCGCGGGCTGAGGGACGGCACCGACCTCGACTATGAGATGCAGATGGCGGGCATGAACGGCGTCCTCGCCCCCGATATCCAGACCGTGTTCCTGCCCGCCTCGCCGCGGGTGCGCCCCATCACCGCCACGCTGGTGCGGCAGATCGCGGCCATGGGCGGGGACGTTTCCGCCTTCGTGCCGGCCGAAGTGCTGGCGCGCCTCAAGGACAAGTTCCCGCGCTGAGGGCGAGTCCAACGCCCACCCATCCGCCCCGAAACGGGGCCGTTCGCAGGAGATCTTCATGACGCGTCTTTTGGGTCGCTTCCTCGCCGCAGCCCTGCTCGCCTTCGCCGTCGCACTGCCGGCCCAGGCGCAGACGAAGCCCGACCCGCAGAACACTCTCTTTCTCGAGACGCCCTATGGCCGCGTGGTCATCCAGCTGCGGCCGGACCTTGCGCCCAAGCACGTGGAGCGCATGAAGACGCTGACCCGCGAGGGCTACTACAACAACGTGCCGTTCCATCGCGTCATCGGCGGCTTCATGGCCCAGACCGGCGACGGCCAGCGCGGCGACGGCACCGGCGGCTCCAAGTATCCCAACCTGCCGGCGGAATTTTCTTCCGTGCCGTTCAAGCGCGGCGTGGTGGGCATGGCGCGGGCCTCCAACCCCGACAGCGCCAACTCGCAGTTCTTCATCATGTTCGACGAAACCCCGAGCCTGAACAACCAGTACACCGTGGTGGGCCAGGTGGTCTCGGGCATGGAATTCGTGGACAAGATCAAGAAGGGCTCGGGCTCGGGCGGCGTGGTGTCCAACCCCGACCGCATCGTGAAGATGCAGGTGGCGGCCGACGCCAAGTAGTTCAGCCGAGGTGATTTGCGCTGCGCCGGGCGGCTCAGCCGGTCGCCGCAGCTTTCTCAAGCCCGGCAGAGCCGGGCGGACGCGGCGGCCGGACCCTCCGGCGCCGCCTCGAAAGGATGAGACCCATGAGTGACGACGTTCTGGTTCTGGAGACCACCAAGGGGGCGGTGACCATCGCGTTCCGTCCGGACCTTGCTCCCGGCCACGTGGCCCGCATCAAGGAGCTGGCGTCCACCGGCTTTTATGACGGCGTGCCGTTCCACCGCGTCATCGACGGCTTCATGGCCCAGACCGGCGATCCCACCGGCACCGGCATGGGCGGCTCGGGCCAGAAGCTGAAGGCCGAGTTCAGCCGCGAGCCCCACGTGCGCGGCACCTGCTCCATGGCGCGGGCGCAGAACCCCGATTCCGGCGACAGCCAGTTCTTCATCTGCTTCGGCGATGCCCGCTTCCTCGACGGCCAGTACACCGTGTGGGGCGCGGTGGTTTCGGGCATGGAGATTGTGGACCTGATCAAGCGCGGCGAGCCGGTGAAGGACCCCGACAAGATCGTTTCCGCCAAGCTTGCCCCCAAAGCGGCGTGAGCCGCCAGAAGCAACAATGGCCGGCGTGAGCCGCCAGACGCACCAATGGCCGGTGTGAGCAGGCCGGCGTGAGCGGCTCCTGCGGAAAAAAGAAGGGCGCCTCTCAGGGCGCCCTTCTTCGTTCCAAGGTCATGCGCGCGCGGATGCTTGCAGCGTCCCGTCACACCTCGGTGAGGCGGCGGCTGCGCATGTCCTTCAGGTAGGGCGGGCGCGGGATGGAGGCGTGGGCGGAGCGCAGCGCCGCCGACCAGCGCTCGCGCAGGTCGTGGAAATAGGGCTCGCCGGGTTCGACGCGGTAGAGCAGCTCGGAGCGCAGCGTGTCCGGCGACACCACCATCACGTCGATGGGCAGGCCCACGCCGAGGTTGGAGCGCATGGTGGAATCCATGGAGATGAGGCTGGATTTCAGCGCGTCGGAGATTTCCATCTCGTAGCTCACCGCGCGGTCCAGCACCGGCTTGCCGTATTTGTGCTCGCCGATCTGCAGGAAGGGCGTGTCCGGCGTGCATTCGATGAAATTGCCCGCCGAGTAGATCATGTAGAGGCGCAGGCAGTCGCCGAGGATTTGGCCGCCGAGCAAAAACGACACCTCGAAGCTGATGCCGCTCTGCTCCATGAGCTCGCCATTGACCTTGTGCACCTGCCGGATGGCGGTGCCCACCAGCTGGGCGGCCTGGAACATAGTGCGGCAATCGCGCAATTGATGGCGCTCGCCCGCTTCGTGGTCCTCGATGCCCTCCCGCAGCAGGCTCACCACCGATTGGGACACCGACAGGTTGCCGGCGGTGGTGAGGCCGAGCACATGGTGGCCCGGCTCCTCGAAGATATGGAGCTTGCGGAAGGTGGAAATATTGTCGAGGCCGGCATTGGTCCGGGTATCGGCAATCAGAACAAGGCCGTCCCGCACCAGGACCCCACAGCAATAGGTCATCGCAAACCCCCGGTTTCGCGGGCGGACTATAGCGACCGGGTATGGTGCCGGGCAACGTCGGGATCATACGCTGGCAAAAGGGACGCAAGGTGTGTCCCATTGCCCTCAGTCGTGCTCGTCCTCCTGGCCGCGGCGGAAGGGGCCAAGCTCGGTGAGCACGGCGGCATCCTCCTCCACATAGGCGCGCTCGCGGTCGAGATACTGCGCCACCGCCGCCTTGAGGCCGGGATTGACGATGTAGTGGGCGGAATAGGTGGTGACCGGCAAATAGCCGCGCGCCAGCTTGTGCTCGCCCTGGGCCCCGGCCTCCACCACCTTGAGCCCGCGGGCGATGGCGAAGTCGATGGCCTGGTGGTAGCAGACCTCGAAATGCAGGAAGGGGTGTTGCTCCACGGCGCCCCAATAGCGCCCGTACAGGGTCTCGGCGCCGATGAAGTTGAGCGCGCCGGCGATATAGCGGCCTTCGCGCCGCGCCATCACCAGCAGGATGTCCTGGGGGATGCGCTGGGCCAGAAGCGAGAACAGCTCGCGGTTGAGATAGGGCGTGCCCCATTTGCGGTCGCCGGTGTCCAGATAGAACATGAAGAAGGCGTCGAGCGCCTCGTCGGTCAGGTCCGTGCCGGTCAGCCATTCGATGGTGATGCCGCCGGCCAGCGCCTCGCGCCGCTCCTTCTTCAGCGCCTTGCGCTTGCGCGAGGCCAGCTCGGCGAGGAAATCGTCGTAGGTGGCATAGCCGCTGTTGGTCCAGTGGAACTGCCGGTCGGTGCGCGGCAGGAAGCCGAGCTGCGACAGCCCCTCCCACTCCGCCTGGGTGGCGAAGGTGACATGGGCCGAGGAGGCCCCGCGCAGACGCACCAGCTCCTTCAGGCCGGCAGTCAGGGCGGGCCGGCCCACCGGGTCCGCGGGATCCCTCAGGAGCAGGCGGCGGCCGGTCGCGGGGGTGAACGGAACCGCCACCTGCACCTTGGGGTAGTATTCGCCGCCGACCCGGCTGTAGGCATCGGCCCACCCCTGGTCGAAGACATATTCGCCGCGCGAATGGGACTTCAGGTAAGCCGGCATCACCGCCGCGGGGGTGCCGTCCGGCCCGTCGAGCACGAGATGCTGCGGCAGCCAGCCGGTGCGGGGGGCGGCGCAGCCCGTGCTTTCCAGTGCCGACAGGAAAGCGTGGGACACGAACGGCTCCGGCCGCGCCGCGCCGCCGGCGGCACAGGCGTCCCAGTCGGTTGGCTTGATCTCGGTGAGGGCTGGGAGGATGCGGATACGGGCGTCGGGCATCCCGCTAATTTGTGCGTTGCATCACGCCCTGCCCACCGCGACAGGACGCCGCAGGGGTCAGGGCCGGAAGCCCTCGAACACGATCTGGTCGGCGTATCGGGCGGCGCGGGCGCGCTGGTCCTGCGTCCGCACGGTCCAGGTCAGCACCGGCATCCCCAGGGCGCGCGCGAGGCGCACGGCCGGCTTTTCGAGGTCGGCGACGCGATAATTCACGAACCGGAAACGCGAGCGCGGCCAGTGCAGCAGGTTGGCGAGGACGAAGCCGCGGGCAGGGCCGATGCGCGCCCAGTCCGCACCATAGTGACCTTCCGCGACGATGCCCCGCACCACGCCGGGGGCGCGGGCGCGCACCGCCTCCAGCATCTGCGGGTCGAACGACATCAGCGCCGCCGGGCCGGCATAGGCCGCCGCCAGGTCCGCCGCGCGGGCGGCGAGGCGGGTGTCGCCGGCAAAGGCGCTCTTGATCTCGATGACAAGCGGCACCCGCCCCGCCACCCGTTCCAGAAGCTGGGGCAGGGTGAGGATGCGGTCGCCGGTGCCGCGGAAGGCGATGGCGCCCAGTTCTGCCGCCGTGCGGTCGGCGAGCGGGCCTTGCGCGTCGGTGAGGCGATCGAGGGTGAAGTCGTGGAACACCATGGCCTCGCCGTCGGCGCTGGCCTGCAGGTCCAGCTCGATGGCGTAACCGGCGGCGATGGCGGCATCCATCGCCGCGCCGGCATTCTCGATGATGCCGCGGGCCGCGTCATGCAGTCCGCGATGGGCGACCGGACGCGCCGTCAGCCAGCTCAGGTCGCCCATGTCTGCGTCCTGCCGTTCGGCCTCAGGCCACTTCCACGATGGCGTCCACTTCCACCGCCGCGTCCAGCGGCAAGGCGGCGACGCCCACGGCGGAGCGGGCGTGGCGGCCCTTGTCGCCAAGCACTTCCACGAAGAAATCGGAGCAGCCGTTCACCACCTTGGGCTGGTCCACGAAATCGGGGGTGGAGTTCACGAAGGCGACGAGCTTCACCACCCGCACCACCTTTTCGAGGTCGCCGATGGCGGCCTTCACCTGGGCCAGGATGTTGATGGCGCAGAGCTTCGCGGCCTCGCGTCCGGCCTCGATCTCGACGCCGGCGCCGAGCTTTCCGGTCATGATCTTGCCGGCGGCGTCGATGGAAACCTGGCCGGAGACGAACAGCAGGTTGCCGGTGCGCACCACTGGGACATAATTGGCAAGCGGAGGCGTCGGCGTCGGCAGGGTGATTCCAAGTTCCGCCAGTTTGGCGTCAATGGGCGAGGTCATGAAAGGGCTCCTGTCCCGTGCGGGGCTCTGCCACACGGTGTGCGCAATTGGGCCTTCCTCTTCGCCGAACCGCAGCGCCCGTGCAAGCCGGCGCAGCGGCGCAGGTTTTTCGCAAGGGGCGGCGCAGCAGGAGTTTTGGACCATGCAGTTTCGTTCGCGCCTCGCCTTCGTTGCGGTGTTCGCGGTCGTCGGCCTCGGCGCGGCCTCGGCGGGGGCGGTTCCGCTGCTGCCCCACAAGGCCAGCTACCGCCTCTCCCTCGACGGCTCCAAGCCCTCGGGCCAGCTTGAGGAGATGAACGGGGTCATCCAGTACGAGATCACCGGCGATGCCTGCGCCGGTTATTCCACCGTGACCCGCCAGGAGAGTCTGGCCTCCACGGGGGAGGGCAGCCCGCTGCGCCAGGCGGTGACCTCCACGGCCTGGGAAGATGGGGCGGCGAAGGCCTACCGCTTCCTCTCCACCTCCACCGGCGACGATGGCGCCGACAAGATCGAGGCCAGCGTGGAGCGGCAGGGGCGCGATGCCCTGAAGGTCACCGTCACCCAGCCCGCGGCGCGCACCCTGGACCTGAAGGGCGACATCCTGCTGCCCACCGAGCATGTGAAGCGGGTGCTCGCCGCCGCGGCTGCAGGGGAGAGCGTGGTCGAGGCGAAGGTCTATGACGGCGCCAACGATCCGGCCAAGGTCTACGAGACCCTCGCCGTGGTGGGCCGCCCGAGCACCGATGAGAGCCGCATCGCCGCCCCTGCGAAGGCGAGCCTGACCGGCCGCACCTTCTATCCGGTCACCATCAGCTATTTCGAGACCGGCGGGGTGGATCGCGCGCCGGCCTATGTGATGAACATGCAGCTCTACGACAACGGCGTCGTGGGCAGCCTGAAGATCGACTACGGCAAGTTCGCCCTGGTCGGCGCCATGTCCACCTTCGAGGCGCTGAAGGCACCCGGCGGCTGCGCCAACTGATATCAGGGGGAGGCCCTTGGTTCAGCCGGCGCGGCGCTTGAGCGAGGCACGCCCGGCGCCGGTTGGAGACCGGGGCCGTCGGCGGGAGAGAATGTCATGCGGTACGTGCATGTGATGCTGCGCGGGCGGGTGCAGGGCGTGGGCTATCGCGCCTGGTGCGCCCGCGACGCCGAGGCGCGGGGCCTCAAGGGCTTCGTGCGCAACCGCCACAACGGCGCGGTGGAGGCGGTCTTCGCCGGCCCGGACGCGGGGGTGGAGGCCATGCTGGACGCCTGCCGCTCGGGACCTGCCGGGGCGCGGGTGGACGACATGCTGGTGCATGAGGTCTCCGACACCGCGCTCGCCGCCGGCGGGCGGGAGCGCTTCGCGGTGCTGGAAACGCTGTAGGACGCTCCGGGGCAGGGCGCCGCCCTGTGAATCTCGCCCCAGCGGCACCCGATCCCATTCCCGCGGGCTTGCCCCCGAGCTTGGGCGCAATCCCCGTCCCACATGTCCCCAAGGTGGCGCCGGCTGGCGGGCGCGGCTATAGAGGCCCGCGCAAAGGAGTGTCCCGTGACTGCCACCATTCTTCATCGGGAGACCGAGGCCTCAGCGCCCCGCGACGTTCCGTTCTGGGCGCGGCAGGAAGGCGTCGCGGTTATCCTCGGCGCCTACATGGTGCTGCACGCCCTCATCGCCACCGTGTTCGAGATCGCCGTCAATCCGGACGACGCCATCGAGAGCTATCTCGTCCAGTCGCTGGAATTGTCCTACGTCCCGCGCAACCCGCCGTTCTTCGACTGGCTGTTGTGGGGCCTCCAGCAGGTGCTGGGCACCGACCGGCCGTCGTTCGCGGTGCTGCGCTACACCTTGCTGTTCGCCTGCGCCATGCTGGTCTATCGCGTCGCCCGGCGGGTGATCGCGGAGCCGCGCCTGCAGGCGCTGGCCACCTTCTCGCTCTCCACCATCTGGGTGATCGGCTATCACAGCCACCGCATCCTCACCCATTCCAACGTGATGATCGTGGCCATCGCCGGCGCCTTCCTCACGGTCATCGCGCTCGCCCGCAAGCCGTCCGCCGGCCTTTATGCCGGGCTCGGCGCGTGGATCGCGGTGGGCATGCTCGGCAAGTTCGGCTTCGCCGCCTTCCTCGGCGTGCTGGTGGTCGCCTGCCTGATCGAGCCCACCTACCGGCGCGTGATCCTCGATCCACGCATCCTCATCAGCCTTCTGGTCGCGGCGGTGCCGCTCGGCATCTATGGCTGGGCGCTCTGGCACTTCGGGCACAACGTGGCCAGCGCCACCGCCCAGACCATCGGCGCCACCGGTGCCGGCTGGGACGCGGTGCTTGCCACCGTCATCGCAGCGCTCGCCGGCTATGTGCTGCCCCTGGCCGGGCTGATGGCGCTGGTGTTCCTGCCCTACAACCGGGGCGAAGGGGCCCTGCCGGACGACGCAACGCGGGGCGCCGCGCGGCGGGTGCTGCGCACGGTCATCGTGCTCGGCATCGTGGTCACGCTCATCGCCACCTTCGCGGTGGGGACCACCAACCTGCGCGACCGCTATTTCCACGTCTTCCTGCTGCTGCTGCCGGTCTATCTGTTCGCCGAACTGGAGCGCCTGGGCGGCTGGCGGCCGCGGGTGAAGCTCTATCTCGGCCTCATCGCCGCCATGGCCCTGGGCGTGATGGCCGTGCGCGTCGCCATCCCCTTGTGGCCCGATCCGCGCCTGTGCGGGCGCTGCGTCTCGGCCGAGCCGCTGTACAAGATGCAGCTCGGCGTGACCATGAAGCTCGGTGCGTCGCCGACCCTCGTCGCCGACGACCGATTCTCCGCCGGGCGCCTGCGCGCCGCCATTCCCGGCGCGCGCGTGGTGGTTTGGTACCAGGATCAGTATCGTCCGCCGCCGCGGCCGACCACCGGCTGCGCCCGTATCACCGGCATCGCCAACGGCCTGCCCCAGCTGCTCTTGCCGCCGCCGGACCAGAACACCATCGAGATGGCGGTGAAGTGGTGGTCGCCCGCCATGAACCCCCACCGCTGGAGCGACTGGCAGATGACGGTCCTCTCGCCGGATGATCCCCTGTGTCGCTGACCGCCCCCGTTGCCGGCCTCAAGATCCGCCCGGCCCGGCCCGAAGACCTGCCCGCGCTGGTGGCCCTGTTCGCCGCCGATGCCCTCGGCGGCCACGGCGATACCAGCGAGGCGGCGGCCCTCGGCGACTACCGTGCCGCCTTCGACGCCATCGCCGCCGATCCGCGGGCACGCCTCTATGCGGCCGAGCTTGACGGGCGGGTGGTCGGCACGTTCCAGCTCCTTTTCGTGCACAGCCTGCCGGGGCGCGGCGCCCTGCGCGCCTTTCTGGAAGCCGTGCAGGTGGATGGGGCGGTGCGCGGCCGCCGCATCGGCGAGGCCATGGTGCGCTTCGCCATGGCCGAAGCCGGCCGTGCCGGCGCGCAAAGCCTGGCCCTGACCTCCAACAAGGTCCGCGCCGACGCGCACCGATTCTATCGCCGGCTGGGCTTCGCCAACTCGCACGAGGGCTTCAAGATCGCGCTTTAGCCCATGGCTGCCGGTTTTGCGCGGGCTCTTGCCCTCGGGCCGGCTCCTGTCTACCTCTACGCTGCGGCCGCGGGACCGGCCTCTGACACGAAGATGAGAGTCCGCTTGACCTGGAGGATCGCCAGACGATCCAACGGGCCCGGTCTCTGGGAGCGCATCATGGCCGCAGTCCAGTCTTTGCCCATCGAGCTTTTCTACTGGCCGACCCCCAACGGATGGAAAATCACCATCATGCTGGAGGAATGCGGGCTGCCCTACACGGTGAAGCTCGTGAACATCGGCAAGGGCGACCAGTTCAAGCCGGACTTCCTCGCCATCTCCCCCAACAACAAGATGCCGGCCATCATCGATCCGGAGGGGCCGGACGGGCAGCCCATCTCGGTGTTCGAATCCGGCGCCATCCTCCAGTATCTCGGCCGCAAGACCGGCCTGTTCTATCCCGCCGACGCGCGCGGCCGGGTGGAGGTGGACCAATGGCTGTTCTGGCAGATGGGTGGCCTTGGCCCCATGGCGGGACAGGCGCACCATTTCCGCATCTATGCGCCGGAGAAGATCTCCTATGCGGTGGAGCGCTACACCAATGAGGTGCACCGGCTCTACGGCGTGATGAACACCCGCCTGAAAGACCGGGAATACCTCGCCGGCGACTATTCCATCGCCGACATCGCCTGCGTGGGCTGGGCCAAGCTGTGGGAGCGGCAGGGCCAGCACATCGAGGAGTTCCCCCATCTCAAGGGGTGGCTGGAGCGTGTCCTGGCCCGGCCCGCCGTGCAGCGGGGCCTCGCCGTGAACGTCGAGGAGCGGGCTAGGGTGGACCTCTCCAAGGACAAGGATGCCCAGAGCGTGCTGTTCGGCCAGCGCGCCCGCTGAAGCCGGGCCTGAGATCAGATCACCGCATGAGCCGGCAATGCTGTATGGGTGAGGCCGTCTGATTCCGCGGCAAGGAGCGCCCATGGTCGAGGAAGAGCGCGCCGCCATTTCCCGCGCCACCGCATTGCATCGGGAGGGGCGCCTCGACGAGGCACTCGAGATCTACCTCCGCCTCCTGAAGGCGCGACCGGGCGTGTTCGAGGTGGAGCGCCTGGTGGTCTTCGCCCAGCTGCAGGCCGGGCGGATCAAGGAGGCCCACGTGGCGGCCCGCCGGGCGAAGCAGGGCCATTCCAGCAATCCCCACGCCCATGTGCTGCTCGGTGCCACGCTCCAGGCCGAACACAAATGGGAGCGTGCGCTCAAGGCCTTCGAGGCGGCGGCGCGGCTCGATCCGGGCCTCGTGGAGGCGCGCTATCTCGCAGGCAACATGCTCGCCAATCTCGGGCGCCACGCGGAGGCGCTGGCGCATTTCGACACCGCTCTCGTCCTTGATCCCCGTGCCGTGGAAGCCCTCGCCAACCGGGCGCAGGTGCGGGTGCGCCTGGGCCAGAACGCCGAGGCGCTGGCCGATTTCGCCCGGCTGGCCGAGCTGCAGCCCTGGGAGCCCGCCCATTTGCTCGCCAAGGGCGCGCTGTTGCACGGGTTTGGCCGCAGCGCCGAGGCGGGGGAGGCGGCTTTCGCCGCCCTGCAGCTCAAGCCGGATCTGGCGGATGCCCATTTTCTCATCGGCCAGACCTTAAGGTCGGCCGGGGATCTTCCTGCCGCACGGGAGGCCTTCCGCCTGGCGCTGGCCGCCGCGCCCGACCGGCCCGCCTTCCAGCTCGCACTGGCGCGTCTCGAGCGTGAGCTGGGCGAGGCCGAAATGTCCCCGGCCCCGAGTGATCCTGCGCCCGATGCGGATGCCGCCCAGGCCGGGCTGGAGCCGGCGGACGTACCGCACACGCCCGGCGATCTCGGCGATCTCGAAGGGATCCACGCCGCCACGCCAGCCGCCGAAGCGGCCGAAGTGGCCGAGCCTGCGCCCTCGATCCCGTCGGCCATCCCTCCCGTCCCTCTTCCCGCCACGGAGCCGCCGGCGGTCGATCCCGGCCTGCCGGCCACGGTCGAAGCCGAGGCAGTGTGGGATCTTGCGCCGGATGTGGCCCAGCCTGATGCCGGGAGCCTCCCGGTGGAGGACTATGCCCGGCCCGAGCCGCCGGCGCGCCTTCCGCCGGACGAGTTCGGGGATGAAAGTCCGTCGCCGGAGACCGTTCGCCTGCGCGCGCTCGACGCCCTGGCCGAGGGGCGCTGGCAGGACGGCTGGGTGGGCCTGGAGGCTGGCGCAACCGGCGATTCGTCGGCACAAGAGCCGTTGCCCCTGCCGCATTGGGACGGGGTGGAGATGCCCTCCGTCCTGATCGTGACGGCGGAGGGGAACCTTGCAGACCTGATCCTGTTCGGCCGCCTGCTGCGGCTGCTGGCCGACCGGAAAATTCCGGCGCGGCTGCTGGCGCAGGCCGGCGACGTGCCGCTGCTGTCGCGCATCGACGCGCGCATCCCCGTGGCCAGCGACCTTGCCGGTGTGGACGTGCGCGATGCCGGCCTGCGCTGGACGCCCATCGCCAGCCTGCCGCGCCTTATGGCGCCGGACCCGCAGGGCTGGCCGCATCCGCCGTATCTTCTGGCCGATCCCGCGCGCATTGCCCGCTGGCGAGCGATGCGGCCCGACGGTTTCTCGGTAGGGATCGCCTGGAACGGCGATCTTCCCCTGCTGTCGGCTTTCGCCGCCCTGGCCGCGCTTGAGGGCATCGCGCTGGTGAGCCTCGAAACGCGGCCGGAGGCGGAAGCTGAACTGGCTGCCATGCCGTTCGGCGGGCAGGTGAGCCGCCTTGGGCCCGGCTGGGACGGCGACGGCAGCTTCAGCGATACGGCCGCCTTCATCCAGCATCTCGACGTGTTGGTGACGGGGGAGGGGCCGGTGGCCCATCTCGCCGGGGCCCGGGGCCGTACAGGCCTCGTCGCCGTGGGCCCTGCGGCGCACTGGTGCTGGGGGAGGGAAGCCGGCACCACGGCCTTCTACCCCTCGCTCGCCCTTGTCCGCGCCGCCCGCCCCGGCGATTGGTCCGGCGTCGCCGAAATCCTTGCCGCCCGCGTGGCCGCATGGCGCGACGCCGCGCCCTGATCGCGGCCGGTCCAGTCTCCGCGCTTGCCACAACTCTCTGATCTGGTTGATCCGTTTTTCAGAACGGATGGGGATCATCCGTTTCGGCTGATCCATGAGCATCGCACCCTCAGGCTCCCGATCGTTCGCGTCGGCGTCACATTTCCGGAGGGATACGATGTCGGATGCCTTGCAAAGGCCGCGGCGGTTCGGCATAGGGAGACGTGCTGGAGACGTGGCCGAGAGGCTGAAGGCACTCGTTTGCTAAATGAGCAGACCCCCAAAAGGGTCTCGAGGGTTCGAATCCCTCCGTCTCCGCCATTTTTGTCCGCCATCTCTTGCCGCCATCTTTGTTCGCGCGCCGCCGCCAATCCTGCTCGCACGGCGTCGAGTTCGAGCGTCGGTCTTCACTTCCCGCCAGTCATTGCCGCCAGTCATTGCCGCCACGTCTCTGATAGCGCAGCCAATTTCTCCGGACGCGAGGGGCGGCGCCGGCTCCAGGCGAAGCCCCCAGAGGGGCGGTATCTGCGGGCGAAAGGCCGAAGTGTCGCAGGGACGGGGGCACCAGCCTGCGGCAAAAAACGGTAAATATTGACCAACACTGAGGTTCGCTGCCGAAATTGCCGGCAGCATTGAGCCGCGCCGCGGGTCCTGTTACGCGGTCTTCGGCCCAGGCCTCATCCCTTGTTGAAGGACGCCGCGATCGTGCACGACAGCCCATCCCCCATGCCGCACCTCTCCCTGTCCAAGGACAAGATCAAGGTGCTGCTCCTCGAAGGCGTGAACGACAGCGCGGTGGAGCTGCTGACCGTCGCCGGCTACACCAACCTTGTCCGCCTGCCCAAGGCGCTCGACGGCGATGCGCTGAAGGAGGCCATCAAGGGTGTCCACATCCTCGGCATCCGCTCGCGCACCCAGATCACGCCCGAGGTGCTGGAGGCGGCGGACCGGCTGATCGCCATCGGCTGCTTCAGCGTCGGCACCAACCAGGTGGACCTCGACGCCTCCCGCGTGCACGGCGTTCCGGTGTTCAACGCGCCCTTCTCCAACACCCGCAGCGTGGCCGAGCTGGTGATTGGCGAGATCGTGATGCTGCTGCGCCGTATCCCCACCCGCTCCCAGGCGGCGCACGAGGGCCGCTGGGACAAGTCCGCCACCGACAGCCTGGAGGTGCGCGGCAAGACGCTCGGCATCGTCGGTTACGGCAATATCGGCTCGCAGCTCTCCATCCTCGCCGAGGCCATGGGCCTCAAGGTGATCTTCTACGATCACACCGACAAGCTGCGCCACGGCCAGGCCGAGCCGGTGGCCACCCTCACCGCCCTGCTTGCCCAGAGCGATATCGTGAGCCTGCACGTGCCCGAGACGGCGGCGACCCACGGCATGATGGGCCGCGCCGAGATCGCCGCCATGAAGCCGGGCGCCTACCTCATCAACAACAGCCGCGGTACCGTGGTGGACCTCGACGCCCTCGCCGAGGCGCTGAAGGAGGGCCGCTTGCGCGGCGCGGCGGTGGACGTGTTCCCGGTGGAGCCGGGTTCCAACAACGAGCGCTTCGTCTCCCCGCTCCAGGGCCACGACAACGTGATCCTGACGCCGCACATCGGTGGTTCCACCGAGGAGGCGCAGGAGCGCATCGGCGCCGAAGTGGCGCGCAAGCTGGTGGATTATTCGGACGCCGGCTCCACCATGGGCGCGGTGAATTTCCCGCAGGTGCAGCTGCCGGCCCGCCCGACGGGGACCCGCTTCATCCAGATTCACCGCAACCTGCCGGGCATGCTGGGGCGACTCAACGAAGTGCTGGCGCGCCACTCCGTCAACATTGCCGCGCAGTATCTGGAGACCTACGCGGACGTGGGCTACGTGGTTCTGGATGCCGATGCCTCCACCGCCGACAGCCAGGGCGTGCTCGCCGATATCCGGGCGATCGAAGGGACGATCCGCGCTCGCCTGCTTTACGAGCACAAGATCTAGAGCATTTTCAAGCGAAGCGGATCCCGGTTCGCATGAAGAAAATGCGTAAACTCAATGCTCTAGAGGCATGCGCCGATCAGCTTGCACCGCAAGCTGATCGGCGCATGCGTTCTCGTTTCTCGGAGTGAGAGCACGCGCCTGCCACCCCAGCCGTCGCGGCGCCTGCGTAGCCACTTGCGAGCCGCCACTTGCGAGCCGCCACTTCCAAGCCGCCACTTCCAAGCCCCACCTGCGAGCCTGCGGCCGGCAAGCGGGCATTCCTCCGGGACCTGCCATTCCCGGTGCCTCGGCGCACTCGCGTGGAAACGGGGGAATCCGGAAATGGGCGAATCGACCGCCTCGCCGGGGTGCCGAACGGCGGCTTTCGCTCCCGCCGGCGGCAGGGGGAGCATCCGCTTACCTGAGAGTCCGACGGTAAAAAGATGCTGATTCTTCGGCTGCACGCCTGTTTCAGGTCGCATCTGACCTGAGGTGAGAGTCATGCCCTGCAGCGCTTCGCGGCGAAAATGGCACACTTTTCCCAGGTCCAGATTCCGCCACAGGCGAGACATGAAGGCCCCGTCCGTGCGGGGGCGCCTCATGAGCCGGCTACCACCCGAAAGGTCCGGCTTGAAATCCGTGCTGCGGTGCGGCTCCCAAAACCGAAAATAGATAAGGATCATAACGTTAAATGGGTTAGGGCGGGGTCTGGGCTCAGCGCCATACAGGTATCTTGGTAGGTTGTTTGCAGAGTGCCATTCCTGCAACACCCAGCGGAAAAGCGGCCGTTGGGTGACGTGAACGGTACCGTTCTGATTGATCACCGTTTCGCCTTTTGTATGTTGGCACTGCGACGAAGGGGGGCAGTCCCCGGTCGCCCACTGCGTGTTCGGGGGGTCTGAGGACGCAGTGGGAAATCGGGGCAAGAACCCTCTCGGGGTGCAGCCGCACCGGCGAAGCGGAACTCGCTCCCTCGATCAAACTTGGAGGTCTAAAATGAAGATGGTGAAGAGCCTTCTCCTCGGTAGCGCGGCAGGTCTCGTCGCAGTCGTTGGAGCCCAGGCCGCCGATCTGCCTGTCAAGGCGAAGGCAGTCGAATACGTGAAGATCTGCTCCGCCTACGGCGCGGGCTACTACTACATCCCCGGCACCGACACCTGCATCAAGATCGGCGGCTACGCCCGCTTCGATACGTATGTGAACGCTGTCGGCACCTTCAACCCGGCGATTTCGTCGACCACCGGCACCATCTTCAGCGGTCCGGGCGTGGGCAACTTTGCCTACCCCTTCAAGGACGCCGACGACAGCGACTACCTGACCCGCGTCCGCGGTGTCTTCGACATGGATGCCCGCACCCAGACCGACTACGGCACCCTGCGCTCCTACGTGCGCTTCGGCGCCGAGTGGAACTCGCAGACGGGCGCCAACGCCGGCTCCGGCTCTGGCGTGTATTTCGAGCGCGCCTTCATCCAGTTCTCCGGCTTCACGTTCGGTTATACCCAGTCGTTCTTCGACACGGGTCTGAACTACATGCTGACCACCCCGTATGCGGGCTCCAACACCTGGACCACGCTTGCGGCCTACACCGCCCAGTTCGGCAACGGCTTCTCCGCGACCCTGTCGCTGGAAGACGCCGCCAACCGCACCACCGGCGTGCAGATGGCTGGCGCCAGCACCGTGGCTTCCATCAGCAGCACGACCATCGGCACCGGCCTCGGCTACACCAACTACCAGGCTGGCCAGCAGGCGCCTGACATCGTTGCCAACCTGCGCATCGACCAGGCTTGGGGTTCGGCCCAGCTCTCCGGTGCTCTGCATCAGGTTCAGGTCACGGCTCCGCTTTATGCGGGCTTCTATCCTGGCCTCACCTCCAGCGACTCCTGGGGCTGGGCTGTCGGCGGCGCGGTGGAGTTCAAGCTCCCCTTCATCGCCGCGGGTGACAGCATCTTCTTCCAGGCTGGCTATGAAGAAGGCGCGGCCAACTACCTCGGCCTCTCCGGTACTGCCCAGGGCCGTGCGGTGGGCGTCGGCTCCATCGACCTGACCCAGGTCGGCAGCTTCATTTCCGCGACGGGCGCTTTCTACACCGTGGCTGACGCGGTGGCGATCAACTCCTGGGGCGAAACCAGCCTGACCAAGGGCTGGAGCCTCCAGGGCCAGTTCCGCCACTACTGGACCCCCGGCCTGCGCTCGGCGCTCTACGCCGGTTACATCTCCTACGAAGTTCCGGACAACGTTGTTGCCGCCCTGGACTTCAATCTGTGGCAGGTCGGTGTGAACACCGTCTGGTCGCCGGTGAAGAACCTCGATATCGGTGCGGAAGTGATCTACAGCAAGGTCGATGGCTCGGCCCCGCTCGGCTACTACCCGGCCTACACCGGCGGTGTTTCCAACGGCTACCCGGCCACTGGCTACACGATCGCTGGCGGCTCCACCGACATCTGGTCGGGCGGCGTGCGCGTGCAGCGCAACTTCTGATCCTCGCGCCAAGCGAAGATTTCAAAACGAGGCCCCGGTGGGAAACCACCGGGGCTTTTTCTTTGTCTTGACGCTTTTCTTTGTCTCGACTTTAAATTACGCTAGGTAAGTAATGGCAATATCTAGAATTATAATAATCCAATAGTGCATCCGCGGTATTTCAATTCGGATCGCATTTTGCCATTGTTCTCCACGGAAAGGTGCGGCGCGCAACGCGGGCCAGAATCACGCCGCTGGATCACAGATATCAAATGCACTTGGGAGGCATCGCGGCTCGTTGCTGCGGGGTGAGCTCCGGTGACGGTCTGTTGATTTCACATCATCTTGGCTCGCGCTGTTTGGGACGGCGTACCCCGCGACAAAATCGATCAGGCCGCTTCTCACCCTTGCAAGGGCATGGCGGTGACGATAAAGATACTTTGTATCGTTATGGGGGACTCAATGGCGCGTTCCATGGCTTTTGCTCGGTTCTGCCCCACGGTCGGCGGCGCTCGGGCACCGCTCGCGGCCGCAGCGCTGCTCGGGCTGGCGTCGATGGTCGGGACCGCGCGGGATGCACGGGCGGCCGACCTGCTCTCCGTCAAGGCCAAGGACGCGTACATGCGCGCCTGCACGGCGCAGGGTGAGGGCTTCTATTACATTCCGGGCACCGACACCTGCATTCGCGTCGGCGGCTATGCCTGGGCGGAAGGCTATTACAACACCTATACCCAATATCCGGCCGAGAACGACAAGAGCTATTCGGTGGCCACCGGCGGCCTCATCCTCGATGCCCGCACCGAGACCGACTACGGCACCCTGCGCTCCTATTTCGAGACAAGGTTCCGCTGGCGCTCGTCGGACCCGTGGTCCGAGGGACCCAATGGCGCCGAGCTTGAGGTCTGGAACATCTATGTCCAGTTCGCCGGCTTCACCTTCGGCCACGCGCAGTCCTTCTTCGACTTCTACGCCAACGCCAATGTGCTCGGCACCGACCCGGCCACCATCGGCGACGACGTCCGCATCAACCTCATGGCCTACACCTACGAATTCACCAAGGGCCTGAGCGCCACCCTGTCGTTCGAGGACGCGGCCGACCGGCAGAGCGGAACCCTCGCGGCCGATCCCGCCACATTCTCCGACGAAGATTACCTCGCCGGCCAGACGGTGCCCGAGGTGGTCGCGAACCTGAAGTATGAGGGCGAGTGGGGCTCGGCGCAGCTCTCCGGCGCGCTCCATCAGGTCAAGGCGGTGTCGCTGCTGAACACCATCTCGTCCACCGACTCGGACTGGGGCTACGCGCTTCAGGGCGGTGTCATGTTCAACCTGCCCATGCTGGGTGAGGAAGACACCCTCTACCTTCAGTCGGCCTATGCGGATGGCGCCACGGCCTATCTCGGCCTCCAGGACCCCTCCGGCAGCTATTCGCCGCCGGACGCCTTCATGAGCCTTGGCGGCCTCTCCCGGGTGTCGGGCTGGAACTTCACCGCTTCGCTCCTGCACAATTGGAACGAAAAGTGGAGCACCGCTTTGTTCGGCGGTTATGCGGCCTACGACTTCAACGACCTGGAAGCGCAGTCCTTCTACGGCGCGTCGGGCGGGAAGAATTACAATCTCGGCGGCTATCTCGCCTTCGCGCCGGTGAAGCACTTCACCATCGCGCTGCAGTACGACTACACCTACAATTCGGCGTCGAACTATCTGGCCACAGATTTCTCGCCGGCGCTGTCGTCGGTGGCGGCCAATCGCGTGCTGCTCTTCGTCTCGCGCGATTTCTGAGCCCCGGCAGCCTGGGTTTTCCGCCGCTTTTGCGCGTCTCCACCGCTTTTGCGCTTCGCCACCTTGACGCGCCATCCTCCTGCCGGAGGGTGGCGCGTCTTGCGTTGCGGCCGGATGCCGCTTGAGCGCTCGGCCCTTCTCCGGGGGGAGGCTTCCGGTTCGTCGCAGAAGTGTGCTGAAGTCCCCTCCGGTGCCGGGTGGGCGAGCCTGCGGGCTCCACCCGGGGGCGCATAGGCCGGCGAGAGGGAGAAACGAGCGGATGGCTTCGGCGGATGGGCGCGAACGCGAGCCTGAGCAAGGGCACGGCACGGGGTGGCCGGGCCTGTGGCCGCTGGTCGTCGGCCTCGTTGCCTTCGTGGTGCTGAGCGCCTTCACCCTCGCCGCCGCCCGCGGCCCCATCGAGGCCGACCTCGATTCGGCCGCGGCGGACATCCTCGCCCGCACCGGGGAGGGATGGGCCTTTGCCCATTTCGAAGGGCGCGACGCCACGCTGGAAGGGGAAGCTCTGGCGGAGGAGGCCCGGGCCAAGGTGCGCGCCTCCCTCACCGACCTGTTCGGCGTGCGGGTCGTGCATGATGCAACAACCATCCTGCCGGAACGCCGCCCCTTCACCTTCAGCGCGGTGAAGGATGGCCGCGTCATCGGCCTCGAAGGCCATGTGCCGTCGGCGGATGCGCTGGCCCGCATCGTCGCGGCCGCCCGTTCTGGCGGTGATCAGGTCGTGGGCCAGGAGCGCCTGGTGCGGGCGCGCGGCGCGCCCCCGGGTGATTTCGCGGCCCTGGTCGCGTTCGGCCTCGCGCAGCTCAAGAAGCTGCCGTCCGGCCGCATCACCCTTGCCGACGGGGCCATCGGCATCGAGGGTCGTGCCCGCGACCTTGCGAGCTACGACGCCCTCGCCCAGACCATGCTCGGCCCCCTGCCGGATGGCATGGTGCTGGCCCGCTTCGCCGTGCGCCCGCCGGTGGCTTCGCCCTTCTTCTGGTCGGCGGTGCGCGACGGCACGGTGCTGCGGCTCAGCGGCTTCGTGCCGTCTTCGGAAGCGCGCAGCGAGGTGGCGGTGGCCCTGTCCGCCGCGGTGCCGGGCATCGGCATCAAGGACGACACCCGGCTGGCCGATGGCGCGCCGGCCACCGCGCTCTGGCTGAAGGCCGTGCGCTTCGCCGGGCAGGTGCTGGCCCAGTTGCCCGAAGGCCGGGTGACGCTCTCCGACAGCACCATCGCGGTGGAGGGGGCGGCGCCGAGTTTCCCCGCCTTCGACCAGTTGCTGGCCGAGCGCCGCGCGCCGCCCGATGGCTTCCAGATCACCCGCTTCGCGGTGGAACCGCCGCGCGCCGCACCCTTCACCTGGCGCATCGAACGGTTCGCCGAAGCGGTGCGCCTGTCGGGCTACGCGCCGTCGGATGAGGCGCGGCGGCTGCTGGTGGATGCCACGCGCGCGGCTTTCCCCGGTGTGCAGGTCGCCGACGACATGCAGCTCGCCTCCGGCGGGCCGGCGCCGGAAGTGTGGGCCAGTGCGGCAAGCTTCGCCGTGGCCCAGCTCGTCAAGCTCCGCACCGGGGCGGCCGATGTGGCGGGCACGCAGGTGACGCTCTCCGGCGAGGCTGCCGATTCTGTCGCCTTCCTCAATGTGATGCAGGCGGTGAAGGCGCCGCCGGCGGGGGTGAGCGTGGTGGCGGACGATTTCGAGCCGCCCACCATCTCGCCTTATGTCTTCTCGGTCCGCCGGGAGGGGGACGAACTGACCGTCTCCGGCTTCTATCCGGACGCGGCCGCCCACGCCGCCATCCGCGCCGCGCTGGACCGCGACTTCCTGCGCGAAAAGGTGAATGATGTGTCGGCCGTGGGCGGCGGCGCACCGGATGGTTTCCTGCCCGCCGCGCTGGCGGCATTGACCCAGCTGTCCCGCATGGGAACGGGGGAGATCAGCATCGTCGACGGACAATTGCGCCTCACCGGCACCGCCCTGACGCCGGCCGCCGCGAGCGAGACGGCCGCCGAGCTGAAGCGGGCCGTGCGCCCGCCCTTCATGGTGGAGACGGCCATCGATCCGGCGGTTGCCCCGGGGCCGGTGGATACGGACGCCTGCGGCCGGCAGGTGGGCGAGCTTCTGGCGCGCGGCACCATCCGCTTCGCCAGCGGCAGCGCCGAGATCGACCGGCACAGCCGGGGCCTCATCGATCGCCTGGCGGTGACGCTCACGCGATGTCCCGCCGCGGCGGTGCGCATCCTGGGCCACACCGATGGGGTGGGCGACGCCGAGTTCAACAAGCGCCTGTCGGAGGCGCGGGCCAACGCCGTGCTTGCCTATCTGGTGACCGCGGGCATCGCGGCCGATCGGCTGAGCGCGGCGGGCTTTGGCTCCGGCCAGCCGCTCGCGCCCAATGATACCGAGGCGGGCAAGGCGCTGAACCGCCGCATCGAGTTCGAGGTGAAGGAGCGCGCACCGTGATCTATCTCACCATCGCCTTGTGGCCTTATCTTATGGGGGCGGTGGGAATCGGTCTCGCCACCGGCTATGCGCTCGGCCGGCTGAACCCGGGGAGGCGTGCATGACGGCCTTCACCATCGAAGTCCTGCTGCTCCTGGCCCTGGCCTTCCTGCTGGGGCTCGTCCTGGGCTTCAAGCTCGGCCGCCGCCACGCTGCAGCTCTTGCCGAAAGCGGGGCGCCGCCCGTGGTCGCATTCACCGGCCGCCTGCCGGTGCACGAGGCGGGCGAGCGCGAGGCGCGCTTGCCGCCATCCGCGCATTCCGTTTCGGCCCCGCCCTCCGAACCGGCCCCTCATGACCGCGCTCCGAACCCTGTGGTTCCGAGTTCACCGGGCGAGGGAGAGCCGCTCCACCTGCCGCCGCGTCCGGTGCCGGCGCCGCGCGAGCCGGACCTGTTCTCTCGCCTTGGGTTGAGCCCGAACCTTGCGTCCCTGCCGCCCGAGCCGGAGGACGAGCCCCTGCCATTGCCGCTGCCCCCCGCGCCGGTGCGGGAGAAGGGGCCGGACGGCCATCCCGGCGTGCGCCCGCCCACCCTCGATGCCCCGGAAGGGGAGGAGCCGGACGACCTCAAGCTGCTGAAGGGCATCGGCCCGCAGAACGAACGCCGGCTCAACGCGCTCGGCATCTACCATGTCCGCCAGATTGCGGCCTGGACGCCGGACGAGGCGGCCTGGGTGGGCAGCTATCTGGCCTTTCCCGGCCGTATCGAGCGGGAAAACTGGATCGGCCAGGCCCGCGCGCTGGTCGCGGGAGAGCCGCCGCCGAACGGGCGCCGACTGCGCTGAGGGGAGGCATCGCATCCCGGGAGAGAGGGCTGCCGTCATCCCGCGCTTCGGGTGAACCCTCTCCCGCTTGCGGGGGAGGGCAGGGTGGGGGCAGGGCTCTTACCGCTGGCACACCGAACGGTGGTGACGCGGTGGCTCCCGCCCGCCCCACTGTTGCCAATTCCCACCGGCCTTTCCCCCTCCCCAACCCTCCCCCGCAAGCGGGAGAGGGGGTGCATCGGGTTGAGGGGAGAGGGCTGCCGTCCTCCCGCGCTTCGGGTGAACCCTCTCCCGCTTGCGGGGGAGGGCAGGGTGGGGGCAGGGCTCTTGCCGCTGGCACATCCAACGGTGGTGACGCGGTGACTCCCGCCCGCCCCACTGTTGCCAATTCCCACCGGCCTTTCCCCCTCCCCCGCAAGCGGGAGAGGGGGTGCATCGGTTGAGGAAAGAGGGCTGCCGTCATCCCGCGCTTCGGGCGAACCCTCTCCCGCTTGCGGGGGAGGGCAGGCATCGCGACTTGTGGAGAGCGGCCCCCTGCCTCAGCGGCCGCCGCGCAGGTCGGCTTCCATCTGCAGCTTGGAGGGGATGTTGAAGCGCACCTTGTAGACTTGGTAGTTCTCCATCACCCGCTGCACATAGTTGCGGGTCTCGGAGAAGGGGATGGATTCCACCCAGTCCACCACGTCCACGTCCGGGTCGCGCGGGTCGCCGTAGCGCTGGATCCACTTGGCCACGCTGCCGCGCCCGGCATTGTAGGCGGCGAACACCAGCACGTAGTTGCCGCCGTAATTCTGCACCAGCTCGCCCAGTTCGGCGGCGCCGAACTGCACGTTGTAGGACTGGTCGCTCATGAGCCGGGATTCGCTGTAGGGCACCCCGGTCTTCTTGGTGACCTCGCGGCCGGCCTCGGGCGTCACCTGCATCAGGCCCATGGCCTTGGCGCTGGAGAGGGTGCGCGCGTTGAACTGGCTTTCCTGCCGCGCCACCGCATAGATCGCCGCCTTGTCCACCGGATTGCCGATGGGGGTGTAGCTGGGCAGGCCGAAGGTGGGGAAGGCTTCCGCCTCCAGCGGATGGCCTTCCGCGAGGCCCTCCTTGCCCACCACCAGGGCGCCGCGGGCGTCGCCGTTGGCCTCGGCCAGATCGGCCAGCATGACGAGCTGGGCCGGGTCCTCCATGCGCCAGGCGAGGTCGTAATAGATGGTGAGGGGAATGTCGCGCTCGCCCACGGCGTAGAGCATGCGGATGGCCTTCACCGGCTCCAGCCGCGCGAAGGTGGTGCGGCTGTCGAAGGAGGGCGAGGGCGAACGCAGCACCACCGGCGCCATGCCGAGCTTGGTGCGCGAGAGCTGGCCGTAATAGGTGGCCGGGAAGCGCGCCGCCGCCTGGAACCGCTCGCGGGCACGGCCGCCGTCGCCCATGGCCTCCGCCGCCTGCCCCTGCCAGTAATAAGCCCGCGACAGGGTGATGGGGTGCTTCTGGTCGTCGTCGATCTTGGCGAAATGCTGGGCGGCGGTGCGCGGGTCCTTCAGGAAGCGCAGGGCGATCCAGCCGGCGGTGAAATGCTGCTCGGCGCGGTAATTGTCGGCCTTGGGCGGCACGCCGGTGGCGGCCACCTTGTAGGCGGTCTGGAAATCACCGGCTTCCAGCAGTTCGCGGGCGACGAGGCGCCGCTCGATCCACCATTCGTCGGGATCGGCCCGGACCTGGTCGGAGGTGGCGCCGGCCAAAAGCGCGCGCGCGGCGTCCTGCGGCTTGTCGGCCCGGCGGGCGAGCTGCGACTTGGCGAACAGATAGGCCGGATCGCTCGACAAATTGAACGGCACCAGGGCGAGCAGCTTTTCGCCGTTGGCGTCCTTCTTGGCGATGGCCATGCGCGCCTTGGTGAGGGCGACGATGTCGGAGCCCGCCCGCGCCGCGGCGCGCAGGGCGCGGTCCGGGTCCGGCTTGTAGCTGAAGCGGTCGGCCCGCAGCTTGTGGTCGGTGCGGGTGAGGAAGCCGGAGAATTCGTTGATGATCTTCGATTCGAACAGCTCGTTCAGTTCGTCCTCGCGCCACGCCTCGCGCACCCAGTCGGCGGCGTCGGAGCGGTTGCCGGCGGCGACGAGGTAGCGGGCGAGCGCGATCTTGCCCTCGCCGGAGAGCGGCGGCTGTTCGGCGAAGAAGTCGCGCGCCTTCGCCGGGTCGCGGTTCTCCTGGAACAGCACCCGTTCGGCGCGGCGGCGCAGGGTGTTCTGGGTCGGCCAGCCGGGCTTGTCCTTCAGGAACTGGTTGATGGCGTCGAAGCCGAGGTCGTTGGGGGCGTGGCGGATGACGAGCCAGGTCACAAGGCTGTGCGCCGCCGGGTCGTCGAGCTGCTGGGCGGCGCCCATGGCTTCCGCAGCCCGCCCGTTCTTGGCGGCGGTCACCGCTACCTTCAGCGCGGCAAGGTCGCCGCCGGGGATGGCGGACGAGGCGCCCAGCGTCGGCGCGACCTGGGGCGCCGCGGCCGGGGCGCGGGCGGTGGCCGGCTTGCCCGAGGGCTTGGACGCGGTCGGCTTCGGTGCGGTGGGCTTGGCCGTGACGGGCTTGGCCGCATCCTTTTGGGCCTTGCCGGACTTGATGTCCGCCGACGCCTTGGCATTGCTGGCCGGCTTGGCGCTGGTGGCCTTGGTGTCCTTGGTGGGCTTGGTGTCCTGGGGGGACTTCGCGTCCTTGGTGGACTTCGCATCCTTGGCCGCGGGCTTGCCGGCGTCCTTCGCCTTGCTGTCCTTCGCGGTGTCCTTGGCGGCAGCCGGCTTGGCCGTCGGCGTGGTCTCCGCGAGAGCCGGCATCGCCCCGCTCCACGCGAGGGCGAGCGCAAGCGCGCTCACGGAAATCAGGCTCGAAACAGGCGACATGCAATGTCCTCGCGGCGGGTTCGGTCGTGTGGCGTGATCTTGCGGCTTCCCCCTCGGCCATGTTCCGCCAGCCGTGTTGACGAAACCCTAACCAGATTGATCGCGCAAACAGGGCGAAAACGCGGCTCATGACCCAGCGTCGGTTGTAAGGGCCGCAATCCCTCACCGGGGTGCCGCCCCATCCCCATGAATGGCGCGGCGCCGCCCGGGCAAGGCGCCCGCGCCGGTCTCCGGTCGCTGATCCGCATCCGTGGGATGTTGTCGATGCTTGCCCTCTTTCCGGCCGGCCGGCAAAAGGCTAAGGGTCAAGGCCCGCACCCGCCGCTCACCCGAGCCGGCGTAGCGCCGGGATGTTCGTGCGCGAGCTGACTGTTCGCGCGCACGTCCTCGGCCAATCACAAGCCCCGCGAGGCTGGCTTTCACCGGCCGGCCGATAAGCCCCAGGAACCCAAGGCGTTCGCCATGTCGCCCATTTCGTCTGCGTCGCGCTTCCGCGGCTCGTTTACCGCTCTCGTCACCCCGTTCCGCGACGGCGCGCTGGATGAAAAGGCGTTCCGCGCCTTCGTGGACTGGCAGATCGCCGAAGGCACCCACGGCCTCGTGCCGGTCGGCACCACCGGCGAGAGCCCGACCCTCTCCCATGAAGAGCACAATCGCGTGGTGGAATGGGCGATCCAGCAGTCCGCCGGCCGGGTGCCGGTGATGGCGGGCGCCGGCTCCAACAACACGGCGGAGGCGGTGGCCCTCGCCCGGCACGCCGAGAAGGTGGGCGCGGATGCCCTGCTGGTGGTGACGCCCTACTACAACAAGCCGACCCAGGAAGGCCTCTACCAGCACTTCAAGGCCATCGCCAACGCGGTGGAAGTGCCGATCTTCATCTACAACATCCCGAGCCGCTCGGTGATCGACATGTCGGTGGAGACCATGGCGCGGCTGTTCGAGATCAGGAACATCGCCGGCGTGAAGGATGCCACCGCGAACCTCGCCCGCGTCTCGCTGCAGCGGCAGGTGCTGGGGCCGGACTTCATCCAGCTCTCGGGCGAGGATGCCACCGCGCTGGGCTTCAACGCCCACGGCGGGCAGGGCTGCATCTCGGTGGCGTCCAACGTCGCCCCGCGCCTGTGCTCGGACTTCCAGCTTGCCTGCCTTGCCGGCGACTTCAAGGCGGCGCTGGCCATCCAGGACATCCTGATGCCGCTGCATACGGCGCTGTTCGTGGAGACCAATCCGGCGCCCACCAAGTATGCCCTCTCGCTGCTCGGCAAGATGAGCGAGGAGGCGCGGCTTCCCATGGTGCCGGTCTCCGAGACCACCCGCGCCGTGGTGCGCAGCGCCATGGTGCATGCCGGCCTCATCAACTGAGCGCGGGTCTGCTATCCTTCGTCCATGACCAAGCTGCTGGACCAGGCCATCGCCGAGATCCGCAAGCTCTCCGACGCGGAACAGGACCGCGCCGCAGAGCTGCTGCTCAGCCTCGTCCGCCGGGGCGGGGCGGGTGAGGGCGGTGAGGCAGATGAGGGCGGGGAGGCGGATTACCGGCTGACGCCGGAGCAGATCGAGCGGGTCCGGCTCGGTCTTGCCCAGGCGCGGCGGGGCGAGTTCGCAGATCCGCAGGAGATTGAGGAGCTGTGGCGGCAGTTCGGGCTGTGAAGGTCCACTTCACGCCGGTGGCGCAGCAGGACCTTGCGGCGATCCTCGCCTATCTCAGGCAGCATTCGCCTGTCGGCATGCGTCATGTGGGGTCCGCGATCCGCCAGACCATCCGCCTGCTTGCGGCTGAACCTTTCATGGGGCGGCCGGGGGTCCTGCCGGGCACCCGCGAGTTCATCGTGCGCGGTTATCCCTATCTCATTGCGTATGAAGTTGATGAGACGCGCCGGGAACTGTCCATCGTTGCCGTCGTCCACACCGCCCGCCTGCGCCCCTGACCCATACCGCTTGCCTGAGCGGTGCGCCGAGACCACATTCCCACCATGAGCAGCAAGAAGACTGAAGCTCCGCGCAAGATCGCCGCCGACAACCGGCGCGCGCGGTTCGATTTCGAGATTGGCGAGACCTTCGAGGCCGGTGTCATGCTCACCGGCACCGAGGTAAAGAGCCTGCGTACCGGCAAGGCCACCATCGGCGAGAGCTATGCCGCCCAGAAGGCCGGGGAGATGTGGCTCTACAACGCCTATATTCCCGAATATCTGGAGGCCAACCGCTTCAACCACGAGACCCGACGGCCCCGCAAGCTGCTGCTGCACAAGCGGCAGATCGCCAAGCTCGGCCACGCGGTGGAGCGCGAGGGCATGACCGTGGTGGCGCTGAAGATCTATTTCAACGATCGCGGCCGCGCCAAGGTGGAGCTGGCCCTTGCCAAGGGCAAGAAAGCCCACGACAAGCGCGAGGCCTCCAAGGAACGCGACTGGGCCCGCGACAAGGCGCGCCTCATGCGCGACCGCGGCTGATGACGGGGCGCGGCTGACGGGACGGGGAGGGAGCATGGCCGGCAGGATCGCGTTTGACCACTGCGTCGTCCATGTGAGCGATTTCGCGCGCTCCAACGCCTTCTATGCGGCCGTGCTGGGCGCGCAGGTGGTGCCGGTGGGGGCGGGCTTCGCCTATCGCTTCGGCGACCGCCAGCTCAACCTGCACGGGCCGGGGGTGGACCCGGTGCCCGTGGCGCGACTGCCGGTTGCGCCCGGCAACAGCGACCTGTGCTTCCGCTGGGACGGACCGATTTCCGAGGCGGCGGACCATCTTGCCGCCCACGGCATTACGCCGGAGCTGGGTCCGGTGCCGCGCTTCGGCGCTTTGGGGCGGGGCACCAGCCTCTATTTCCGCGATCCCGACGGGTCGCTTCTGGAATTCATCTCCTATGACGACGCGCAAGGGGAGCAGCCATGACCACTTATAACAGCCTGCCGGACGGCCTTCCCGCTCCGGAGGACGACGGCCACGCCGCCCACCTGCCGGGGCTGGAACTGCCCATCATCGAGCTTCCGGCCACCGACGGGCGGATGATTGACCTTTCGGCCCTGTCGGGGCTTGCGGTGGTCTATGCCTATCCGCGCACCGGCGTTCCCGGGGAGCCGCTGCCCACGGGCTGGGACGAGATCCCCGGCGCGCGGGGCTGCACGCCGCAGTCCTGCGCCTTCCGCGACCATTTCGCGGATCTGAAGGCGGCGGGGGCGGAGCATGTGTTCGGCCTCTCCCTGCAGGATACGGCCTACCAGCAGGAGGTGGCGGAGCGCCTGCACCTGCCGTTCCCGCTCATCTCCGACCACCGGCACGAACTGACCCACGCCATCCGCCTGCCCACCTTCACGGTGGAGGGCGCGATGCTGCTGAAGCGCATCACCCTCATCATCGAGGACGGCGCCATCTCCCACGTCTTCTATCCGGTGTTCCCGCCGGACAAGAACGCGGCCGACGTGCTGGCGCACCTTCATGGCAAGCGGGTGCAGGAGCAGGAGTAGGGCGCTTCAGGCCGCGTCGAGATAGGCCCGCACGGAGGCGAAGACGGCGCGGAACATGTCCGGCGTCAGCACCCGCGTGTTGGTGTTGTAGCGTGAGCAATGGTAGCTCGCGAACAGCCGCACCGGACCCAAGGTCCCGTCCGCGATCGTATCCGTCGCGCCGTGGCCGAACTTGAGCCGCGAGGCCTTCTGCCCCAGCGCCGCCAGCGTCGAATCATGGGCGATCTTGCCCAGGGTCACGATGGCCGAGAGGCGCGGCATGGCGGCCATGGGCGCTGACAAAAATGGCCGGCAGGTGCGGATTTCCTCCGGCGTCGGCTTGTTCTGCGGCGGCACGCAGCGCACCGCATTCACGATGCGGGCATCGACGAGGGCGAGGCCGTCGTCCGGATGGGCGGCATAGGGGCCGGTGGCGAAGCCGTATTCGATCAGCGTCGCATAGAGCAGGTCGCCGGCATAGTCGCCGGTGAAGGGCCGCCCGGTGCGGTTCGCTCCCCGCAGGCCGGGGGCGAGGCCGACGATGAGCAGGCGCGCGTCTTCAGGCCCGAAGGCGGGCACGGGGGCGTTGTGCCAGGCGGGTTCGGCCGCCCGCCACGCGTGACGGAACTCCGCGAGGCGCGGGCACAGGGGGCAGTCGGCCCCCGGCTCGACGGGCATGGCAGCCGGGAGCCTTGCCTGCGCAGGCACCCGGGCAACGGAAACCTTGGCCATGGTCGGCGACCCGCGGGGCTCAGGTTTCGCCGGGGTCGCTGGCGGTGGCGGTGGCACCGCGGCGCTCCAGGAAGCGGGGCGTCTCCGACATGCGGCCCTGCCGCTCGGAGGGATCGCGCCCGATCTTGGGCTGCAGGTCCACGAGGTCGATGAAGACATCCGCCTGCCGGCGCAAATCGTCGGCGATCAGCGGCGGCTGGGTGGAGATGGTGGACACCACCGACACGCGCACGCCCTTGCGCTGGAGCGCCTCCACCAGCGAGCGGAAATCACCGTCGCCGGAGAACAGGACGATATGGTCCACGTGCTCCGCCAGCTCCATGGCGTCCACGGCGATCTCGATATCCATGTTGCCGCGCACGCGCCGGCGCCCCTGGGAATCGGTGAATTCGCGGGCGAGCTTCGTGACCACGGCGTAGCCGTTGTAGTCCAGCCAGTCGAGCAGCGGGCGGATCGAGGAATATTCCTGATCCTCGATCAGTGTCGTGTAATAAAACGCCCGCAACAGATACCCACGGCTCTGGAATTCCTTCAGGAGCCGCTTGTAGTCAATGTCGAAGCCGAGCGCTTTGGTAGCTGAATATAGATTGGCGCCATCTATCAGAAGAGCGATCTTTTCCAGGCCCTGCATACAAAGGTCCGCCGATGGAATGGGATGGGCGTAACGGGAACGGCTGTAAATCACGTCCTACGTTCGCCTTTCTCCGACGAAGGCCGGCCCAAAGCAAGCGAAAAAGGCAGGGCGGGCTTGCCCATCATGGTGAATTGCTGTAGTGACCCGCTCTTCCCAAGGCCGAGTGTTGCGCGCCTTATGCGCATGAGGGAGTGACGAGCCCATGGCCCGTGTCACGGTTGAAGATTGCATCGACAAGGTGGACAACCGGTTCGAGCTGGTCCTGCTCGCCGCCCACCGGGCGCGCATGATCTCGTCCGGCGCCCAGATCACCGTTGATCGCGACAACGACAAGAACCCCGTGGTCGCGCTGCGCGAGATCGCCGACGAGAATGTCAGCCCCGAGGATCTGAAGGAAGACCTCATCCACTCGCTGCAGAAATACACCGAGGTGGACGAGCCCGAGCCTGAGACCGTGCCTCTCATCGCATCCGGCGTTGGTTCAGGCGGCGACGACGGCGACGTCATGCTCGACCGCATGACCGAGGAAGAACTGCTCGCCGGCCTCCAGGGCCTCGTGCCGCCGGAGCACACCGACGACGACGAAGGTTGATTGTTCGGGCCGATCGTCTGGGCTGCTCGCCCGGCGTGCAGCTCAGGAATGTCAGCGCTATCACGGCCGGGCCAGTCCCGGCCGTTTCGTTTTGGGGCTGCCAATTGGGCCGGCGAACAGGGTTGTTGCTCGACCGGGCACGATGGAACCCTCTCCCGCCCGAGGCCGGATGTTTCCGGCCTCGGCTCGTGGGAACCGAACTCGGCAGAAGCCGGGTTCGGGCGGGAGACGGGATAGGGGTGCCCAATTCAAACCGATTTAACGGACCCGTTGACGGGTTTGCAGCTGCGCCCTATGGTCCCCGTCATGCATTGTTCCGGATACGAGATGCCGGGTTTCAGCCTGGCCCTGCGGCGAATTCCACGCCCGGTCGACACGGTCGGCCGGGTAATCTGACGCGCCATCCGGGACGCTGACTTTCAAGGCCGCCGCTGCAGAGGCAGTGGAGCCGCCGATGAAACGCCCAGATCCGGCACGGCGCGATGACCGCAAGGGCCGCATGGCCCTTCTCGCATCGCTTGCGGCCGCAAGGCCCGCCTTCGCTCCGGATCGTCCCATGTCCCGCTCCCTGTCCCTGCCCACCGTCGCCGCCGACGGCGCCAACCTCCATCGCCTGGTGGTGGAGGCCGAACCTGAAACCAACCTGCTGCTGCGCCTGCTGGAACCGTTCGTGATCCACGACGTGCTGCCGTCCCGCGTGGAGTGCGCCACCTGCGGCGAGGTCCTCGCTGTGGAGATCGTGTTCGCCGCCTCCGCCGATCTGGCGCAAAGGCTCCATGGCCGGCTGTCGGTGATCGTGGGCGTGCGCGATGCGGCGCTGGCGCCGGCCGGCGGTGCCCGGGGCGCGAATGCTCCGGACCATCGCCCATCAGACCATCGCCCATCAGACCATGGCACGGCGGCCCACCGCGCGGCCTGACGGATTACCCATGCTGAGCACCCTTTCCGACATCGCCGTCATCGTTCTGCCGGTCTTCGGCATGGTGGCGGTGGGCTATTTTGCTGCCAAGGTGAAGCTGGTCAGCGAGCGGGCCAGCGACGGGCTGGCGGAGTTCGTCTTCAGCTTGGCGGTGCCGGCGCTCATCTTCAAGACGCTGAGCGAATCCAGCCTGCCGGAGGCCCAGCCCTGGGGCTACTGGATCTCCTATTTCGCCGGCGCCTTCTTCGCCTTCGGCCTCGCCATGCTGGCGGCGCGCAAGCTGTTCGGCCGCAGCCCGCAGGAGGCGGTGATCCACGGCTTCGCGGCGGGGCAGGCCAATACGGTGTTCGTGGGCGTGCCGCTCATCCTGAAGGCCTACGGGCCGGAAGGGGCGGTGCCGTTGTTCCTGCTCATCGCCATCCACCTGCCGGTGATGCTGGTGGCCGCCACCGTGCTGATGGAGGGCAGCGCCGGCTTCTCCCGTGCCACGGCCATGAAGCTGGTGAAGGCGCTGGCGCTCAATCCCATCCTCATCGGCATCTATGCCGGTGCACTCGGGCGCGTGCTGGGCATCCAGGCCACCGGCATCCCCAAGCAGATGGTGGACCTGATCGCCGCTGCCGCTACCCCGTGCGCCCTCATCGCGCTGGGCCTGTCGCTGAAGCGCTACGGCATGTCGGGGGGCGATCTGGCGCCGTCAGCGCTCATCAGCGGGTTGAAGCTGGTGGTGCATCCGGCGGCGGTCTATGGGCTCACCTTCCTGTTCCCCATGCCGGCCGCGTGGGCCGGGGTGGCGGTGCTGTTCGCCGCCATGCCCTCGGGCATCAACGGCTATCTGCTGGCCCAGCGCTACGGCATCGGGGTGGGCGCCTCCACCAGCGCGGTGTCCATGTCCACCGGGCTGGCGGTGTTCACCGTGGCCCTCTGGCTCTACGTGCTCGGGGTCGGATAGGCCGGCTCCCCCCTGGCGCCGGAGGCCAGTTGCAACCGCCGCAAGACGTCCTGCGGCGTGGCGCCGGCGGCGCGCAGCGCATGAAGGCTGGTGGCGGAATTGCTTTTGGAGAGCTTGTAGCCGCTGTCGTCCAGGATCAGCCGGTGGTGGTGATAGGCCGGGGTCGGCAGGCCCAGCAGGCGCTGCAGCAGCACGTGCACCGAGGTGGCGTGGTAGAGGTCCATGCCGCGGATCACATGGGTGATGCCCTGCGCGGCGTCGTCCACCACCACCGAGAGATGATAGGAGGTGGGCACGTCCTTGCGCGCCAGCACCACGTCGCCCCAGCGGGCGGCATCGGCCTCCACCGTCTTGAGGGGACCTTCGGGAACGTCCTGCGCTTCCTTCCAGGAAAGCGGGCCACCCCCCAGATCCCTCACCGCCGTGATGGAAGCCGCCATGTCGAGCCGCACCACGAAGGGCGCGCCCTGGTCCCGCAGCGCGGCCCGTGCCGCATTGGTCATGGCCGAGCGGGGGAAGGGGACCAGCGGCGCCCCGTCGGGATCGCGCGGGGCGGGGCGGCCGGTGGCGCTCTCCAGCCCGATCACCGCGCCGGCGATCTGGGATCGGCTCTCGAAGGCGGGATAGACTAGCCCCATGGCTTCGAGCCGGGCGATGGCTGCGGCATAAGCGGCGAAATGCGCCGACTGCCGGCGCACCGGCGCATCGGGGAAAATGCCCAGCCAGGCGAGGTCGTCGAGGATGCCGCGCGCGTATTCCGGGCGACATCGGGTGGTGTCGATATCCTCCAGGCGCAACAGGAAGGTGCCGCCCATGCGTCGCGCCGCCTCCACATTCACCAGCGCCGAGAAGGCGTGGCCCAGATGCAGCCGGCCGTTGGGGCTGGGCGCGAAGCGGCAGGTGAAGGGCGAAGCGGGGAGGGCCATGGCACAAGGATTAGTGCAATTCCAGCAAAAGTGCGAAGCGGTTTTGCGTCCGGAATTGCGATGAAACAAGGGTTTAGAGCATGTTCGGCGAACCGGTGTTTGCCGAATATGCTCTAAAGCGTTTTCGCGCGAAGGGGATAGCGGTTCACACGAAGAAAACGGGTGGACACAGGATTCTGGAGCGCGTGCCTTCAACTGGTGGAACGCAGCGGCTCGCGCACGACGGCGGAGGAGATGATGATGGAGCCGCTGTTGACCGACCAGGCCGTCTTCGACCGGGCGCTGGACGATCTCCTTGCCCTCGACCCGCGTCTCGTGCCGCTGGTGGAACTGGCGGGCCGACCGACCCTGCGGCAACGCCCGCCGGGCTTTGCCGGGCTGGCGGCGGTGGTGGTGGCGCAGCAGCTTTCCGTGGCCTCGGCCCGCGCCATCCATGGCCGGCTGGAAGCCACCCTCGGCGGCGCGCCCAGTGTGGAGGCCATGCTGGCGGCGACCCCGCAGGCCCTGCGCGCGGTCGGCCTCTCGGCCCCCAAGATCCGCACCCTCACCGGCATCGCGCGGGCGCTGGCGGACGGGGCGGTGGACCTCGACGCGGTGGCCCGCATGACGGCGGACGCCGCGGCCGAGACCCTCACGCGCCTGCCTGGCATCGGGCTGTGGACCGCCGACATCTACCTCCTGTTCTGCCTCGGCCGGGCGGATGCCTTTCCCCACGGCGACCTTGCCTTGCAGGTGGCGCTGGGCGAGGCTTTCGACCTGCCGGGACGGGCGACGCCGCAGGGCCTGCGGGCGGTGGCGGAAGACTGGCGGCCGTTGCGCGGCGTGGCGGCGCATCTGCTGTGGGCGTATTATGGCGCCCGGCGAACCCGGCAGGGCGCGCCGGCCTGACCTTTGTTCCTATTGGTATTGCGACATGACCTTTCCCAGCGGCTCCTTCCCCCTCGACGGGGTTTCCCTCGACGATCCCGTCCTCGACGGCCCGCGCCTGCGCCCGCGCAACGGCGGCGCGCCGGACGCGCTGGTGGTGCTGCTGCACGGCTATGGCGCCGACGGCCGTGATCTCATCGACATCGGCAATGCCTGGGCGGACCTTTTGCCCGGCGCCCTCTTCGTATCGCCCCACGCGCCCGATCCGTGCGAGGGCGCGCCGGTGGGCCGCCAGTGGTTTCCTTTGACCTTCCGCGATCCCCATGAGTTGACCCGGGGAGCGGAGGGCGCTGCCCCCCTGCTGCGCGACTTTTTGGCCGAGGAACTGGCCAAATACGACCTGCCGCCCGAGCGCCTCGCTCTGGTGGGCTTCAGCCAGGGGGCGATGATGGCGCTCAAGCTCGCCACTACGGCGCAGGTGGCCCCGGCGGCGGTGGTGGCCTATTCCGGCATGTGGGTGGACGTGACCCAGGGACAAGGCGAGACCAGCCGCGGCGACGTGGAGCTACCCAGCCGTCCTCCGATCCTGCTGGTGCACGGCAGCGAGGACGAGGTGATTCCCGCCTCGGCCCTGTTCGCCTCGGCGCGGGGGCTGGCGGCGGCCGGCGTGCCGGTGGAATGGCACCTCAGCCAGGGCCTCGGCCACGGCATTGACGACGAGGGGCTGTGCCACGGCGGGCAGTTCCTCGCCGAGTTCCTGGGCAAGGCCCGCCGCTGAGCGCTGCGGGCGGCGGCTTCACAAGGATGACACGGAGCATATAGAGTATCGCCCGCGCATCGGGATCGTTAGGCGCGATTCGGATGCAGAGACGAGGAGTTCGGTCCTTGACCACTGCTTTGTCACCAGGTGCCTGGCCAGCGCTCGTGCTCAACGCGGACTATCGTCCGTTGAGCTACTATCCGCTGTCGATCTGGAGTTGGCAGGATGCCATCAAGGCGGTCTTCCTCGATCGGGTGAATATCGTCGAATATTACGACAAGGCGGTGCGAAGTCCGGGGTTCGAGATCCGGTTGCCGAGTGTGGTGTCGCTTCGCACCTTCGTGAAGCCCACGCGACAACCGGCCTTCACCCGCTTCAACGTCTTCCTGCGCGACCGCTTCTCCTGCCAGTATTGCGGCTCGCGCGACGACCTCACCTTCGATCATCTCATCCCACGTTCCCGGGGCGGGCAGACCACCTGGGAAAATGTCGTCGCCGCCTGCTCCCCCTGCAACCTGCGCAAGGGCAGCCATATGCCGGGCGACCTGGGAATGTGGCCGGCGCAGATGCCGTTCCAGCCCTCCGTGCATGACCTGCACCAGAACGGCCGCCACTTCCCGCCCAATTATCTCCACGAAAGCTGGATGGACTATCTCTACTGGGATACCGAACTGGATCCCTGAGCGCCATGTGACGCCCGTGCGTCAGGCTTTGCGACCGGTTGTCGCGGCGCCGAACGCCACCACCGCCATCGCCGCCGCGATCAGCGCATTCCATCCCGCCATGGACACCCCGAGCAGCCGCCACGCCGCCTCGTCGCAGCGGGGCACCCGTGCGCCCTTCAGGGCGGACAGCACGTTGCCCGTCATAACCGGTGCTCCGGTGCAGGCGGTGGGGCCGGTCCAGAACTGCCATTCCACGCCGGCGTGGTAAATGGCGAGGCCCATATTGCCCACCATGGCGAGGCCGATGACGCCGAGCAGCATCCGCGCCAGCTTGGTCCGGCCGCTGCGCGCGGCGGCGAAGGCCAGCAGTCCCAAGGGGATCGCGGCGTAATAGGGCAGCCGCTGGTCGAGGCAGAGCGGGCAGGGGGCAAGGCCCACCACGAGTTGGAAATACCATGCCGCCGCCAAGGCGAGGGCCGATCCGGTCACCAGCAGCAAGGCCGCCGTTTCGTCGAGACGCTGGAGCAAGGCGCGTGTCCTGAAAGGGGCCGACAGGCCCCGGCGCAAGGGCGATAGACCCGCCGCGCGCGCCTGTCCATGACCGTGGGCAGGGATGACGCGCAAGTGAGCCGGCCGCAGACCACCGCCGCTCTGACATCCCCGGAGGTTGCCCGCCACCTTGGAACTTTTCTCACTCAGGGGCACCCATATGGCGCTGCGGTGCAATATCGGGTATAAAGTTGCTAGTCGTCTTCGGAGGCATTCGCATTGCGTTTCTCCTGTGACGGCATATTTTGGTCATAGCTTCATAGATTGCAGCCGAAATGAACGAGATGATCCGCTCCCGCTCCCCGTTCGGTCCCCCGTTCGCGCAGGCCGATGCGCAGGACGAGCCGGTTCTTCCCGTCGCCCAGCTCCGCGACATCAACACCACGCGCCGGACCGGATGCCCGTTCCACGACGTGCGCGAGATGCTCAAGGACGTGGGTTTGCGCCCCACCCGGCAGCGCCTTGCCCTCGGCTGGCTGCTGTTCGCCAAGGGCGACCGGCATGTGACCGCGGAAATCCTGCACGAGGAAGCCATCAAGGCGCGCTTCCCGGTATCGCTGGCCACGGTCTACAACACCTTGCACCAGTTCACGGAATCGAGCCTCCTGCGGGAGGTGGCAGTGGACGGCTCCAAGACCTATTTCGACACCAACGCCTCGGATCACCACCATTTCTTCCTTGAGGGCCAGAACGACCTGTTGGACATCCCGGCGCAGGACGTGAAGGTCGAGCTGATTCCCGAGCCCCCCGAGGGCTACGAGGTGGCGCGGGTGGATGTGGTGGTGCGGCTGCGCCGCAAGAGCACGGCGCGCGGCTGAAACTGGTCGCGGCTGAAAGCGGTCGCCGCCGTCTCGCCTTGAGGATGCAATGCCCCGGCTGGTCCGGGGCATTTTCGTTTGCGGATGGGGATCGGGACGCGCGCCGGACGCTGAGTCGCGCGCCGCCGCTCCGGCCCGTTCATCGGCGCCTTTCCGAAACACCCCTTCCCCGAGGACGCATTCCCCGAGGGCGCATTCCCTTGGGGCATCCGAAAAGCGCGTGCCAAGAGGCGCGTGGCAAAACGTTGGCCCGCTCCAGCTCGAAATTCAAAAGCCGTTTCTGACGACGCGAGCCGCTTCACACGTTCGCCGAAGCGGCCCTACCGCCCCTGCCGCAGGGCGTTGAGAACGGTGATGGAGGCGTAGCCGTCCGCCGGAGTGATGCCGGCCTTCTGCTGGAAGCCACGCACCGCCCGCATGGTATCGGCGCCCACGCGCCCGTCGGCCCCCCCGGTATCAAAGCCGGCCGCGGTGAGGCGCTGCTGCACCTCCTGCACTTCCGCCAGGGTCAGCGCCCGCTCGCCGCCGGGCCAGGACGCCACGAACGGCCCCTCGCCCATGATTCGGTCGCCCAGATGCACCACGGCCAGGGCATAGTTGGACGAGGGGTTGTAGGACCGCACCGCATAGAAATTGTGGAGCAGCAGCAGCGCCGGCCCGCCGACGCCGCCCGGCAGCCACAGGCGCGCGGGCTCGTCATAGCCGGTGAGCGACTGGCCCTCCACCGTCACCAGCCCCAGTTCGCCCCATTGGGCGAGGGGCCGGCGGGTCTTGTTGTCGGCGAGGTCGGTGTTGAAGCCGGCCGGCAGTTTCGCCTCGAAGCCCCAGGGCTCGCCGCGGCGATACTTGCCGCGCTTCACCAGATAGTTGGCGGTGCCGGCGAGGGCATCATCCGGCTTGCCGAAGGGCGAGATGCGGCCGTCGCCGTCGAAGTCCACGCCCATGTTGAGCCAGACTTCGGGCATCCACTGGGTGTGGCCCATGGCCCCCGCCCACGATCCCTTCATCTCCTGCGGGGTGCCCCAGCCGCGCTCCACGATGACCAGGGCGTTGAGCAACTCCGCTTCCCAGTATTTGCGGCGGCGGGCGTCCCCCCAGGCCAGCGCCGCGAGGGAGGGGAAGACGGGGGTCATGTGCTTGGGATTGTCGAGCACGTCGCCGAACGCGCTCTCCATGCCCCAATAGCCGAGCATCACCCGGCGATCGACGCCGAACGCCTTCTCGATGCGCTCGAACAGGCCGGCATATTGCTGCGCCCGCTGCTTGCCGGTGGCGATGCGCCAGTCGGAGACGCGGCGGTTGAGATATTGCCAGCTCTGCTCGGTGAACTCGGCCTGGTTGCGGTCCTGCGCATAGACGGCGGTGTCGGGCTTCAGGCCGTTGAAGACGCGGTTGTAGGTGGCATCCGAGACGCCGCGCGCCTTGGCCCGCGCGCGGAAGGTCTCCACCCAGCGCGGGAAGGGCTGGGCCGCCTGCTGGGCGAGCGCGGGCGTCGCCGTGAGCAGTCCGGCGCCCGCCAGGGAACCTGCAATTGAGCCTGCAAGGCCGAAGGTGAAGGCGCGGCGGTTCAGGGCGAGGGTCATTCGGTCTCCAGACGGGAAATCAGCTGGTGCCGTGCGGCGGGCCGGACGGGTCCAGCACCTGCGGCGAGGCCACGGGACGGCCGACGATGGCTTCGATGCGCGCCGCCTCCAGCGGCCGCAGGGTCGAGACCAGCCGCACTGGCGGCGGAGTCTCTTGCGCGGTCGGCGGCGCGGCGGCGCCGATGAGCTGGGTGACGCGGCGGGCGATGGCCGGGGCGGGATCGATGAAGGTCACCGGCCACGGCGCAAGGCGGGTCAGCCGGTCGAGAATGAGCGGATAATGGGTGCAGGCGAGCACCACCGTGTCGGTGCGCCGGCCGCCAACGGACACGAAGCAGGGCGCGATCTCGGCCGCGATATCCGCGTCATCCACAAGATCGCCGGCCATGGCAGCTTCGGCAAGACCCGCGAGCCGGTCGCTGGGCACCAGCGCCACGTCGCAGCCGGAGGCAAACTCGCGCACCAGTGCGGCGGTATAATCGCGCCGCACCGTGCCGGGGGTGGCCAGCACGCTCACGCGCCTGGTGCGGGAGGCAAGACAGGCGGGCTTGATGGCCGGCACCGTGCCGACGAACGGCAGGGCGTGGCGCGCCCGCAGCGACGGCAAGGCCAGGGTGGACGCGGTGTTGCAGGCAATGACCACGAGGTCGGGCTTCACCTCGCCGATCAGCCGATCCATGACGTGGCCGACGCGGTCCACCAGGGTCTCGTCGGCGAGGGCGCCATAGGGGAAGGCGGCATCATCGGCGGCATAGATGAAGTGCGCGTCCGGCCGCACCCGGGCCACCTCGCGGAACACGGACAGGCCGCCGAGCCCCGAATCGAACACCAATATGGTGGGCGCGCGATCCGCCAGCTCCGAGGCCAGCACGCGGGGAAGCGGAGCAAGGGAGGTCACGTCGGGGCTCTCGGCGGCAGGTGGGACGATGGGCAAACGCTTATCCTCAACGGCGCAGGCGAGATTGTGACGCCGCGCCCGTAAAGGAAGCATGAGCGGGCCGCTGAAGCCGGAAACATCCGGCTTCAGTCTCTGGAGGCCGAGCTCGGCAGTAGCCGAGTTCGGGCAGCCGGAAACATCCGGCTTCAGTCTCTGGAGGCCGAGCTCGGCAGCAGCCGAGTTCGGGCAGCCGGAAACATCCGGCTTCAGTCTCTGGGAGCCGAGCTCGGCAGCCGCCGAGTTCGGGCGGCCGGAAACATCCGGCTTCGGTCCTTGAGAGCCGACCTCGGCAAACCCCATGTTCGCGCGCCGCGCTACCCCGCGCCGCGCCTTTCTGCTAAAGCGCTCGCCTGCCCAATATGACGAGCACCCGCACATGATCCCGCGTTACAGCCGGCCGGAAATGGCCGCCATCTGGTCCCCCGAAGCCCGCTTCCGCATCTGGTTCGAGATCGAGGCCCACGCCGCCGACGCCATGGCGGACCTCGGCATCGTGCCGAAGGAGGCCGCGGCCAGGATCTGGGAGCTGGGCGGCAAGGCCGAGTTCGACGTGGCGCGCATCGACGCCATCGAGCGGGACGTGAAGCACGACGTCATCGCCTTCCTCACCCACCTCGCCGAGTTCGTGGGGCCGGAGGCGCGCTTCGTGCACCAGGGCATGACCTCGTCCGACGTGCTCGACACCTGCTTTGCGGTGCAGCTGGCCCGCGCCAGCGACCTGCTCATCGCCGATGTGGACGCGCTGCTGAAGGTGCTGGAGCGCCGGGCGTTCGAGTTCAAGCTGACCCCCACCGTGGGCCGCTCCCACGGCATCCATGCCGAGCCCACCACCTTCGGCGTGAAGCTCGCCATCGCGGCGGCCGAGTTCCAGCGCGCCCGCGCCCGGCTGGTGGCCGCCCGCGCCGAGATCGCCACCTGCGCCATTTCCGGGGCGGTGGGCACGTTCGCCCATATCGACCCGGCGGTGGAAGCCCATGTGGCGGCAAAGCTCGGCCTCACCGTGGAGACCGTCTCCACCCAGGTGATCCCGCGCGATCGGCACGCCATGTTCTTCGCGGTGCTGGGGGTGGTGGCCTCCTCGGTGGAACGGCTCGCCACCGAGGTGCGCCATCTCCAGCGCACTGAGGTGCTGGAGGCGGAGGAGTATTTCTCCCCCGAGCAGAAGGGCTCCTCGGCCATGCCCCACAAGCGCAACCCGGTGCTCACCGAGAACCTCACCGGCCTTGCCCGCATGGTGCGTGCCTATGCCCTGCCGGCCATGGAGAATGTGGCCCTGTGGCATGAGCGGGATATTTCCCATTCGTCCGTGGAGCGTATGATCGGCCCCGACTCCACGGTGACGCTGGACTTCGCCCTGGCGCGCCTCACCGGCGTCATGGACAAGCTGGTGGTCCACACCGACAACATGCAGAAGAACATGGACAAGCTGGGGGGCCTCATCCACTCCCAGCGGGTGCTGCTGGCCCTGACCCAGAAGGGCGCAAGCCGCGAGGACAGCTATCGCCTGGTCCAGCGCAACGCCATGCGGGTATGGCGCGGGGAGGGCGATTTCCGCACCTTCCTCCTCGCCGACGAGGACGTGCGCAAGTATCTCTCGGAAGACGACATCAACGAGAAGTTCGATCTCGGCTACCACCTGAAGAATGTGGATACCATCTTCACGCGGGTGTTCGGCCGGGCGTGAGGCGGGGCCGGCACTTCTCCACCTCGTCGCCGTCCGGCTTGACCGGAGGGCAGGGCAGGGTGGGGGCTGGTGCCTCTCCACCCGTGCGGATCTCTGCGGAGAGGGCTCTGCCCCCTCCCCAACCCTCCCCCGCACGCGGGAGAGGGGGGCCGGCACTTCTCCACCCGTTTCGCACCATCGTCGCCCTCCGGCTCGACCGGGGGGTCCATCTCACCGCTGTCCGAGCCTCGCCGCCGGGAACGGTGTGAACCCTCTCCCGCTTGCGGGGGAGGGCAGGGTGGGGGCTGGTGCCTCTCCACCCGTGCGGATCTCTGCGGAGGGGGCAGAGCTGCGGGGACCCTGAAAAGACAGCCGCCCCCTCAGATCGCCTTCAGCGGCTTTTCCAGCACGGCGAGGACGCGCGGCAGTTCGTGGCCGCGCTTTAGGATGTGGCCGGTCTGGGAAATCACCGCATACATGCCCTGGCGCCGGGCGAGGCGCGGGTCCTTCTCGATGCGGTAGAGGGGCATGTCCATGGCGCGGCGGTAGACGGCGAACACCGCCTTGTCGCGGGTGAAGTCGATGGCGTAGTCGCGCCATTCGCCCTGCGCCACCATGCGCCCGTAAAGGTCGAGGATGCGGTCGAGTTCCCGCCGGTCGAAGGTGATCTTCAACGGGACCGGGGATGAGGCCGCGGGCTGGACCGAAATGGCGCCGCGGCGCGACAGGATTATGGGTTCAGCGTCTCCCATCGGGCCTCCTGTGTCGCGGCCTCTGCCGGATGCCGGATCCGCCGGTGCGCGCTCCACAAGACGCACCAGCGGCGGGCGGGACGGTGCAGGCCCGTGTTCCCGACCATGATCACCCCCGGCGGGACGCCTTTCAAGGCCAATTGGTAGCCGACTGTCGCTTTTGACGAAGAGGTAATTTAGTACAGATCACGGCAACGTCACTGAAATCACAGTCTCGCCGAAATTCGGTCAATCGCGCGCCGCGCCCCGGCGCGATCTTCCATCGCGTAGCAGGGCCGGTTCGCGAAGCGCTCCGGTATCCCAGCCCCCCAGCCCCCCGGGGTGCGCGCGGACCGGCCACTGCTACGCACCGACATCAGACCCCCAATAGGCCGCCTTTCCAGGCGGCCTTCTTTTTTGCGTGCCAACAGGCCGCCTTTCGGGCGGACTTCCTTTGCGTGGCTGCGATGAGGATTCGGGTTTCTACCCGCGGCTAACGGGACGGGATCAGTCGCCCAGGGGCAGGAAGGCGGCGCCGATGATGGGGCCGGGCATGTTCGGGCTGCCGGTCTGCACCAGCACCGCCACGGAATCCACGCCCTCCCGGCTGACGTCCTTGAGCGCCACGCGATAGCGCCGGGCATCGCCCTGCCAGATGGCGACCCGCACCCAACCGCGCACCACGTTGGCATAGGTCACGTTGCGCCCGCCATTCTCGCCGCGGCCGATGGCCACCGTCTGATTGCGGATCACCGGGCACAGCCACAGGTCCGCGCCGCTGGCGGCGGCCGGGCTCTCGGGCAGGCTGATCTCGATGGCATCGCCGTCGCGCCTCACCGTCACCGGCACGGTGAGGCCACCGGCACCGCGCGCGGTGATCAGGGCGCGCTGTACCGCGGCGCGGTCGCTGCCCTTGGCGGACAGGGTGCCATCCACCACCATCTGAGGGGTGAACACCTTCCGGTCCGGGCGCTGATCGGCGTAGGCCTTCTGGCGCAGGGAATGGCCGTGCAGCGCCAGCGTGTCCTTCCAGCCCACATAGTCCCAATAGTCCACCGCCAGCGTGAGGGCGAGCACCTGCGGGTCCTTGGCGATCTCGGTGAGGAGGGCGTCGGCGGGCGGGCAGGAGGCGCAGCCCTGACTGGTGAACAGCTCCACCACGGTCTTCGGCTGGCTCTGTCCCAGGGCCGGACTGGCGGCCAGGGCGAGCAGAAGCGCGAGGGTGGTGCGAGCGAAGGTCATGGTGCGCAATAGGAGCTTTCGGCAAGGGGAACGGCTTCGGGAATAACCGAGGCGGGGGAGCGGCACCAGTCACAATGGGGTGCACGGCTGGCCGGAGAAATGTCCGGGATCGGTCCCGCAAGGGCAGCAAAAACGCAGGGCAGCAAAAACGGCAGGGCAGCAAAAACGGCAGGGCAGCAAAAACGCCATGGCAGCAAAAACGGCACGGGTGTGGGCCCGCACTGTGGGCTCCCCATGAAAAGGCCGGCCCGGAGGTGTCCGGGCCGGCCGTCGCGTGTCACCGGCACAGGCCGGCGCAGATCAGGCCGCGAGCGAGCGCAGCACGTAGGGCAGGATGCCGCCGTTGCGGAAGTAGTCGAGCTCGTCCAGCGTATCGATACGGCAGATGAGGTCCACGTTCTTCACCGAGCCGTCGGCGAACTTGACCTCGGCGGTCAGAGTCTGGCGCGGCTTGAGGTCGCCCTCGATGCCCTTGAGGGTGACGATCTCGTCGCCCTTGATGCCGAGGGTCTGCCAGCTCTCGCCGTCCTTGAACACCAGCGGCACGATGCCCATGCCCACCAGGTTCGAGCGATGGATGCGCTCGAAGGACTGGGCCACCACGGCGCGCACGCCGAGCAGCTTGGTGCCCTTCGCCGCCCAGTCGCGCGACGAGCCGGTGCCGTATTCCTTGCCGGCGAACACCACCAGGGGCACGCCCTCGGAGCGGTACAGCATGGCCGCGTCGTAGATGGGCAGCTGGGCGCCGTCCGGATAATGGATGGTCACGCCGCCTTCCACGCCCGGCACCATCTGGTTCTTGATGCGGATGTTGGCAAACGTGCCGCGCATCATCACTTCATGGTTGCCGCGGCGGGTGCCGTACTGGTTGAAGTCCACCGGGCGCACCTGATGCTCGATCAGGTACTGGCCCGCCGGGGAGGCCTGCTTGATGGAGCCGGCCGGCGAGATGTGGTCGGTGGTGATGGAGTCGAGGAACAGGCCCATGACCCGGGCATCGATGATGTCGGTGACCGGCACCGGGTCCTTCGTCATGCCGACGAAGTAGGGCGGGTTCTGCACATAGGTGGAGGCATCCTGCCAGGCATAGGTCTGGCCGGTGGGAATGGCGATCTTCTGCCAGTTCTCGTCGCCCTTGAAGACGTCGGAATACTTTTCCTTGAACATCTTCTTGGTGACGTTCTCGCGGATATACTGGGCCACTTCCTTGTTGGAGGGCCAGATATCCTTGAGATAGACGGGATCGCCGCTCTTGTCGGTGCCGAGCGGCTCGGTGGTGAGGTCGATCTGCAGCGAGCCGGCCAGCGCATAGGCCACCACCAGCGGCGGGGAGGCGAGATAGTTCGCCTTCACGTCCGGGTTCACGCGGCCTTCGAAGTTGCGGTTGCCGGAGATGACGGCGCCGGCCACGAGGTCGTTCTTGTTGATCGCCTCGGAGATGGCCTCCGGCAGCGGGCCGGAATTGCCGATGCAGGTGGTGCAGCCGAAGCCCACCAGGTTGAAGCCGAGCTTGTCGAGGTCGTCCTGCAGGTCGGCGGCCTTCAGGTAGCCTTCGACCACCTGCGAGCCGGGCGCCAGCGAGGTCTTCACCCACGGCTTGGACTTCAGCCCCTTCTTCACCGCGGCCTTGGCGAGCAGGCCGGCGGCGATGAGCACGGAGGGGTTGGAGGTGTTGGTGCAGGAGGTGATGGCGGCGATCACCACGTCGCCATGGCCCACCGAATAGTCGGTGCCGGCGACGGGAACGCGCTTGGACGCCTCACCGGGCTTCTTGAACTCGCCTTCCAGGGCGGCGAGGAAGCCGGTCTTGCTCTCGGAGAGCAGCACGCGGTCCTGCGGGCGCTTGGGGCCGGCCATGGACGGCAGCACGGTGTCGAGGTCGAGTTCCAGGGTGTCGGTGAACACCGGATCGGGGGTGTCCTTCTTGCGCCACATGCCCTGGGCCTTGGAGTATTTCTCCACCAGGTCGTAGCGGCTTTCCTTGCGGCCGGTCTCTTCCAGATAGTCGATGGTCTCGCGGTCCACCGGGAAGAAGCCGCAGGTGGCGCCGTATTCCGGGGCCATGTTGGCGATGGTGGCGCGGTCGGCGAGCGACAGGTGTTCCAGGCCCGAGCCGTAGAACTCCACGAACTTGCCCACCACGCCCTTCTTGCGCAGCATCTGGGTGACGGTGAGCACGAGGTCGGTGGCGGTGATACCTTCCTTCAGCTTGCCGGACAGCTTGAAGCCGATCACCTCGGGGATGAGCATGGAAATGGGCTGGCCGAGCATGGCCGCCTCGGCCTCGATGCCGCCCACGCCCCAGCCCAGCACGCCCAGGCCGTTGACCATGGTGGTGTGCGAATCGGTGCCCACCAGGGTGTCGGGATAGGCGACGGTGACCGTCTTGCCGTCCAGCTCTTCTTTGCGGGTCCACACGGTCTGCGCCAGGTATTCGAGGTTCACCTGGTGGCAGATGCCGGTGCCCGGGGGCACGACGCGGAAATTGTCGAACGCGCTCTGGCCCCACTTCAGGAAGCGGTAGCGCTCCTGGTTCTGCTTGTATTCCTCGTCCACGTTCTTCTTCAGCGCGCTGTCGGTGCCGAAGAAGTTCACGATCACCGAGTGGTCGATGACGAGGTCGACCGGGACCAGCGGGTTGATCTTGGCCGGGTCGCCGCCGAGGGCCACCATGGCGTCGCGCATGGCGGCAAGGTCCACCACCGCCGGGACGCCGGTGAAGTCCTGCATCAGCACGCGCGCGGGGCGGTAGGCGATTTCCTTTTCCGCCTTGCCGCGATTGTTCAGCCAGTCGGCGACGGAGAGCACGTCTTCCTTCGTGACGGAACGGCCATCCTCGAAGCGCAGCATGTTCTCCAGCAGCACCTTCATGGAGAAGGGCAGGGCGGAGACGCCCGGGAGCCCGTTCTTCTCCGCCAGCTCAAGGCTGTAATAGACGTATTCCTTGTCGTCTACCGTCAGGGTTGTACGACACTTGAAGCTGTCGAGAGAAGTCACGTGCGATAACTCCGGTTCGATGATCGACCGAGGTAGCGTCGCCGAAGATGGGGAAGCGGGCTTTCCCATCTTGGACGGCGCGGTTCGGGGGCTTTATAGAGCCATTTCAAAGCGCGGTCATGCGATAACAGCATTCAATGTGCAATGCACCATAAGCAGGGGGCGCGGGGCAATGGCGGTGTCGGCTCTGGTGGGTGAAAGGCTGGCCTGCCGCAGAGGCTTCAAACTCCTGTTCGAGCATCTGGACGTGACCGCGCGGGCCGGGCGGGCCCTGCTGGTGGTGGGGCCGAACGGGGCGGGCAAATCTTCCCTGCTGCGCATCCTCTCGGGCCTGCTCGGGGCGAGCGAAGGCAAGGTGCGCCTTGACGGTCCGGGCCTTGAGGCCGCCGACGCGGCGGTGGGCGAGCATATTCACTATCTCGGCCACGAGGATGCGGTGAAGGGCGCGCTCACCGTCCGGGCCAATCTGGCCTTCTGGCGCACCGTGCTGGGACCCTCGGGCCTTCCGGTGGAGGATGCGCTGGAGGAGGTGGGCCTTGGCGGCCTCGGCGGCCTGCGGGCGCAGGTGCTCTCCGCCGGGCAGAAGCGGCGCCTCGCCATCGCCCGCCTGCTGGTCTCGCGCCGGCCGGTGTGGGTGCTGGACGAGCCCACCACGGCGCTGGACGTGAAGGCGCAGGCGCGCTTTGCCGCCTTCGGCCGGGACCATCTGGCGGGCGGCGGCATCCTGATCGCCGCCACCCACGCGCCGCTCGACCTCGGCGATGTGGATGAACTCAGGCTGGGGGGCATGGGCTGATGCGCGGCGTGGATGTGGAACGGCCGGGTGGGGTTGGCGGGCGTGGGCTTCGGGATACCGTGCAACTGTCGGCTCCCCATCTGCGGTGTTTGCCCCCTCCCCAGTCCTCCCCCGCAAGCGGGAGAGGGGGCAGGGCGGCGCTTGCTCCCACACCCTGCCCGGCGCACGCAGGGTCAAAGCCCTCTCCCGCTTGCGGGGGAGGGTTGGGAGGGGGCAGCGTGGTCGAGGCTGGAGCACACCGTCCGGCGTGGGCGCGATCAAAGTTCCCGGCTGTCCGCCGATGCGGCGGTGGACCCCGCACCCATCCCCCCTCTCGGAGCCTGCGCCCATGATGGCCGCCTTTTTCGCCATCGTGCGGCGTGACCTCGCCTTGTCCCTCGGCTCCGGCGGGGGGGCGGGGCTCGGCGTGGTGTTCTTCCTCAGCGTGGTCACGGTGATGCCGTTCGCGGTGGGGCCGGACCTGGTGCTGCTGGCCCGCATCGGCCCGGCCATCCTGTGGATCGGCGCGCTGCTGGCGAGCCTTATCGGCCTGGAGCGCCTGTTCGCCGCTGATGTGGAGGACGGCTCGCTGGACGCGCTCACTTTGTCGGCCCTGCCTCTGGAACTGGCGGCGGCGGCCAAGGGCCTTGCCCACTGGCTCGCCACCGGCCTGCCGCTGGTGCTCGCCGCCCCGGTGCTGGCGCTGATGCTGAACCTGGAGCCCGCCGCCATCGGCGCGGTGGTGCTGACCCTGCTGGTGGGAACCCCCGCCGTCACCTTCCTCGGGCTCATCGGCGCGGCGTTTGCCGGCGCGTTCCGGCGCGGCGGGCTCCTGATCGCGGTGCTGGTTATACCCCTCGCCATCCCGGTGCTGATCTTCGCCGTCTCGGCCACACAGGCGGCGGTGGTGGGGCCGGTGCCGTTCGGCACGCCGTTCCGCGTGCTCATGGGCCTCACATTGTTCGCGCTGGTGCTGGGGCCGGTGGCGGCCGCGGCGGCGCTCAGGGCCGCGCGGGCGTGAGCCTCAACCGCTGAGGCGCGGACCTATTCCGCCGCGCTGCTGAGGGAGGAAAGCTCCGCCTCCAGCGCTGCCACCTGCTGGCGGGTGGCCTCGGTGGCCGCGGCCGCGATGGTGCGATAAGCGGCCACCACCGCATGGCCGAGCGGGGTGAGCTGGGTGCCGCCGCCCTGCTTGCCGCCGGTGCGGGGGGTCACGATGGGGCCGGTGAAAAGGCCGTTCATCTCCTCCACCAGCTCCCAGGCCCGGCGGTACGACATATCCATGGCGCGCCCGGCGGCGGAGATGGAGCCGAGCGCCTCAATCTTCTCCAGAAGCTCGATCTTGCCGGGGCCGATGCGCTTGGGCCCGAGGTCGATTCGCACGCTGAGCGAGGCCATGCACAAACCTGAAGCGGAGCCGCCCTTGGGCAGGCGGCGCGGGGCGATAATCCAAGTCTAGCAGGCGCGCTTGAGGCTGTCGCGCGGGGCACAAAGACGGCGGTGTCTCAGTTTGAAAAGCGCCGCCGGTGACCCTTGCTCCTTCTCACCCACTGCAAGCCGGCCGGCTCCCTCTCCCGCGTGCGGGGGAGGGGTGGGGAGGGGGCACGGCACCCGGGGCAGAACACTGGCGACGGGACGGCGGAGAATGTCTGCCCCCTCCCTGCCCTCCCCCGCCCGAACTCGGCTTCTGCCGAGTTCGGTTCCCACGAGCCGAGGCCGGAAACATCCGGCCTCGGGCGGGAGAGGGTTCAGAGCGTGCCCAGTCGAAGCGGCTCTTTTCAAGCCGAGACACCACCGCAGAGACAGTTCGGCCCCGGGCACGGGGTGCGTGTCCGGGGCCTCCGTTCGACATGCCACGAGAGAGGGAGAAAGTTGAGAGGGAGAAGGTTGAGAGGGGGATGGGGAGAGACGGGGATGGGGGGAGAGGCAAGAAAAAGCGGGCCGCCACCGGGAGGCCGGCGGCCCGGAGAGGTCAGTTGAACCGGGTGGCCTTCGCTGCCTGCGCCACCTGCGCGCGGGGCAGGGCCGCCTCGGCCGCCACCAGGGATTTCAGCTGCGGCCCGGCGAGGGCGAAGGACACCTCGAAGCCATCGGGCGTCGACAGGGTGAGGATGAGGGTCTGGGGGTCAGACGCCTGCTCGATGCGCACCATTTGGGCGGGATAGACAAGGCGCAGGCTGTCGTCCCTGTGCCGGGCGCGCAGCACCTCGGTCATCATCTTGGGCAGGGTCATCACCATGGCCTTGAGGCAGTCGGACGGCAGGTTGAGGGCCGTCGCGGTTCCGTCGGGCCGGCTGAAGCTCATGCGGATGCGGCTGCCGTCCACCGCCACGTCGAAGGCGAGGAGGTCCTCGCCCATGATGTCGTCCCGCTCCATGAAGGGGCCTCCCGTCGCGGTGTTTGCGTGTAAGCTATATTCATTCAGATATAGCGTAAGTCAAGCGGGTCATTGCATCCGGGCGGTCACGTCGTTCGGTTCGAAAAAGTCGTTCTCCCTCTCCCCTCTGCGGGAGAGGGCCGGGGTGAGGGGTCCGCTGCGATCATGGGCAGACAGGCGTTTTTCGGCGTCGCCGTCCCCTCACCCCCATCCCCTCTCCCGCAGGGGGAGGGGGGGCACGGCCGCTCAAGGCGCTTTCGCAGAGTTCTCGCTTGGCGGGAAGGGCGCGCGTTCTAGGTCTTCTTGCGCCGGTCCGTGGTGGCATCCAGCAGGATGCCGCGGGTGAGGACGCCGCGGCCGAATCGCGCGCGCAGCTGGTCCACGGCGCTTTCCGTCGCCTTCAGCCGCTCGGTCGAGGTGTCCACGAGGTCCGCCGGGTCGGCGTCGGCGATGGGGCACAGGTCCGAGACCCCCACGCCGATGAGGCGGAACAAGGTGCCGTCCACCTCCTTCGCCAGCAGCTCCCGCGCCGCCCCGTTGATGCGCGCCGCAAGGCAGGTGGGCGCTTCCAGCGTGCGCGAGCGGGTGCGCAGACGGAAATCGGCGCTTTTCAGCTTCAAGGTCACCGCGCGGCCGGCGATGCCCGCATGCTTCAGGCGCTCGCTGACCTCCTCCGACAAAGCATAGAGGGTCTGCTCCAGCGGGCGCAGGGCGCCCATGTCGCGCTCGAAGGTGGTTTCGGCCGAGACGCTTTTGGCTTCCCGCTCCGGCTCCACCGCGCGGGTATCGAGGCCGAAGGCGAGGCGCGACAGGCGCAGCCCTTCCGCGCCGTAGCGCCGGGCAAGGTCGGCGGGGGCGGCGCGCTGGAGATCGGCGATGGTGTGGAAGCCGTCCTTCGCCAGCTTGCCGCCGAACGCCGCCCCCACGCCCCAGATGAAGGTGACGGGGCGCGGCGCCAGGAAGCCGGCCGCCTCCGCCTGCCCGAGCACGGAGAAGCCGCGCGGCTTGTCGAGGTCGGAGGCGATCTTGGCGAGGAACTTGTTGGCCGCGAGCCCCACCGAGACGGTGATTCCCACCTCCTTCTCCACCGCCCGCGCGAATCGCGCGAGCGTCCGGGCGGGGCTGGCGCCGTGCAGGGCCTGCGTTCCGGAGAGGTCGAGGAAGGCCTCGTCGATGGACAGCGGCTCCACCAGCGGGGTGAGCTGCTGCATCATGGCCCGCACCTGCCGGCCGACCGTGCGGTATTTCTCCATGTTGGGCTTCACCACCACCGCCTCGGGGCAGAGCGCCAGCGCCTTGAACATGGGCATGGCCGAGCGCACGCCCTTGATGCGGGCGATGTAGCAGGCGGTGGAGACCACCCCGCGCTTGCCGCCGCCGATGATGAGGGGCACGTCGGCAAGGCTGGGGTCGTCGCGCTTTTCCACGGCGGCGAAGAAAGCGTCGCAATCCACATGGGCGACGCTCAGCGTATCCAGCTCCCGATGCCGCACCAGGCGCGGGCTGCCGCAGGCCGGGCAGCGATCGCCGGCAGGGCCGCCCGTCTGGGGCGCGTCGCAAAGGCAGTCGCGGCAGAAGCCGGGGGTGCTCATGACGGCTGTCCGGGACGCGCGATTCGCGCTTTTCCTGCCGTAGAGCGACCTGCGGCCGCTCTCGTCTCACCTGATGTAGAGCGACCGGAGGCCGCCCTCACCTTTGCTGATGTAGAGCGACCGGAGGTCGCTCTCGCCTTTGCTGATGTCGAGCGACTTGCGGTCGCTCTCGCCTTTGCTGATGTAGGGCGACCTGCGGTCGCCCTACATGGGCCGGCGCACCGTGGCATCGGGGTCCACCGGCGGCGCGAGGATTTCCAGGGCGCCCACCACATGCCGGGGATCGAGCCCCTTCTCGGCGGCGAAGGCCACCAGCATGGCCTCGTCGGAAATGAGGAAGGCCAGCACCCCGGCGCCGAAGCTGCGGCGGGCGGCGGCCTCGCGCAAAGTCGCCGGGGATAGGCCGGTTTCGGCGAGGAATCGCACCAGCCGCTCGCCGTCGGCGGCGATGAAGGCGAGGGCGGAGGTCGCCACCTCCTGCGCCGCATCGCGCTGCGCCTTGAGGCCTTTTTGTTTGTCCTGAATGGGCATTTGCGCTTCCGCAAGGAATGGGGTCTAGGTGTCACCCCATTCCAGCACGTTCCGCGCGGGCTGCGAAGGGTGGACGGCGCAGGGCGGGTCCGGGGGATGGGATGGCCAAGACCGTAATGATCGTGGAGGACAACGAGCTGAACATGAAGCTCTTCCACGATCTGCTCGAAGCCCACGGCTACCGCACGGTGGAGACGCGCTCGGGGGTCGAGGCCGTGGAGCTGGCCCGCGCCCACCGGCCCGACCTCATTATCATGGATATCCAGCTGCCGGAGATTTCCGGCCTCGATGTGACGCGCAAGCTGAAGGCCGACCCGGAGCTGAGGGCGATTCCCGTGGTGGCGGTAACCGCCTTCGCCATGAAGGGCGACGAGGAGCGCATCCGCGCCGGCGGCTGCGAGGCCTACCTTTCCAAGCCCATCTCCGTGGCCAAGTTTCTCCAGACGGTGCGCCAGTTCGCCGGGGGGTGAGGCGCACCCGCCCGCCGCCTCCCGCGGAGCATGAAAAGGGAGCCCGGATGGTGAGCCGGCGGCCCACCGATTCGGCGGCTTTCCCTTTTGTCGTGATGTGCTAGTCTTCCATTCTCGGCAGATACAGCGTGAGAGACACGGTCGCGGACGGCCGCTGAAGGGGTGCTGCGCTTGCGCGGCTCCGGTGTCTCCCGCCTTCAGGACAACCCTGCGGAGTGCTCAGGTCCGCCGCATCTCCTGGGTCCGTGGGGTTTGGCCGGTGGGTGAGCGTTGCGGGAGGCCTCCCCGCTTCCTCCCCACCGGCCAGCCTACCTTCCAGCGCCGGTTTCGATCAGCCTGAACCCGCCTGATCGCCGCGCACTCCGGCGAACACGGTGGATACCTACCCCTCCGGTATCGCGCCTGTCCCTTCCATCGGGTCTGTCTCTGGTGGTTGGACCACGCGGGCTATCCGGCCCTTGCCCCAGCATCGTTCACAAGGCCCATGGCCACGCACGCCGGCAACGCGCTTGCGGGAGGCGTGGCCATGGGCGCGGCAGCGCGTCGGCCCGGGTGCCCTGAACAGGTACCCTGTAGCCGCGAGCGAGTGGCGTGTGTCGGAGTTTTTGTTGTGCAGTGCATTATTTTGGTGGTACTAAATCACCGCATACTGGTAAGGTAAGGCCGCTGACCTAAGGTAACAAAATTAGGATCGCCGCAATGGCCCCTTTTGTGTTCTTTATCATCGCCTATGTCCTCCTGCCCGGCCTTGTCATCGCGATCAGCTTCCGGGCACGGCCTCGCACGAAGTTGAGACGTACCGGCCTTACCCCAAGGGCGATCGTCGGCGGCGCATCCCGTTCCGCCCACGGCCCGGCGCTCAAGGGAAAGCGCGCCGTGTCACCCCCAAATCGTGGCTAGAGCGTTTTCGAGCCAAGTGGATACCGGTTCGCGTGAAGAAAACGCGTCAATACAAGAATCTAGAGCGATTGCCGTGAGCCAGTGCGAACGAAAAGCGCTCTTGCACGGCATGTCCAGGCAGGATTCGGGTCCAAATGGCTCTAAGGCCTGACGACCAGCAGATCCTACGGCGCAGGCGATCGGATCGCCCGGCGCCAAAAGAAAAGGGCGCCGTATGGCGCCCAAATCATGTCTAGATGGGTTTTCACGTCTGGAAGGCTCTGAGGCCTTAAGACCAGCAGATCCCGCGGCGCAGGCGAACGGGCCGCCCGGCGCCGCAGCGGATCACTTGATCTTGGTTTCGCGGAATTCCACGTGCTTGCGCACCACCGGATCATACTTCTTGAGCACGATCTTGTCGGTCTTGGTGCGGGAGTTCTTCTTGGTCACATAGAACACGCCCGTGTCCGCGGTGGACAGAAGCTTGATCTTGATGGTTGCAGCCTTGGCCATGTCTTGATCCCTGGGTGCCGCGTGCGGCGCGCGACCGTCTGGTTTGCGAAAACCGTGAGGTTGCGAAAAGAAAAACGGACGCGCTGCCGGTGCCGGCGGCTCGTGGGGGCGGAAACTCTCCCACAGCGCCTGAAATGTCAAGGCCGGGGCGGGTCCCGTTCCCGACACGTCATCTCGGCTACCCCCGTCAGCGCGCGCGCAGGGCGAGCCGGCTTGCCACCACGGCCGCATACAGGGCGAGCATGCCGAAGATGACGAAGGCGAAGCCGTAGGGGTTGTAGAGCCGCATGCCCAGCCCCGCCACCGGCGGGCCGACGATGAGGCCCACCGAATACAGCATGACAAAGGCCGCATTGGCCGCCGCAAGGTCCGCGCCGTGGTAGCGCGCGCCCAGATGGGCAAGGCCCACGGTGTAGAGCGAGCCCACGATGCCGGTGGACAGGAAGATCATGGCCAGGAACAGGGGGCTGGAGACCGCCACGAACGGCAGGGTCAGCGCGCCCGCCGCGCCCACCAGCGAGCAGACGAGGAGCAGGATGCGCCGGTCCACCTTGTCGCTCACAAGGCCGATGGGGATCTGGAAGGCCACGTTGCCCAGCACCGCCGCCGTCAGCAGCAGCGAGGCGCTGGTCTCCGACAGGCCGAGGCGCAGGCCGTAGAGCGGCAGGAAGGTCATCACCGCCGTCTCGATCGCGCCGAACACCAAAGCGGCCAGTACCGCCGAGGGCGAGCGCCGCACGAAGGTGAGCACGCCGTGATGGTCGTCATTATGGATGCGTGGGGTGATTCCCCGCGCCAGCAGGATGGGAATGGCGCCGAGGCACAGCACCGCCGCCCCCGCCAGATACGGCGCCCAGCCCGAGGCACCGAGCACGCTCAGGATGGCCGGCCCCAGCGCCGCCCCCAGCGACAGGGCGGTGGCATAGACGCCCATGATCAGCCCGCGCCGGTTGGGCGGCGCCAAGGCGTTGATCCAGAACTCGCTGACCGCGAACAGGATGCACAGGGCCGCGCCGAAGGTGAAGCGCAGCGGAAACCACATGAGGAAGGAGGGCGCCGCCTTGAAGCCCACGAGGCTGGCGGCGGCCAGCGCGATGGCGCCCACCAGCAGCGCCCGCAGCCCCACCTTGCGCACCAGCATGGGCACGAATGGCGCGGTGAGGATGGTCGCCACCCCGGCCATGGCCGTGTTCACGCCGATCCAGGTGCTGGAGATGCCGCGCACCTCCAGTTCCAGCGCCAGCAGCGGAATGGAAAGGCTGATGCCGACGCCGACGACGGTGATGGCGGAAATGGCGGCGGCAATGGAGGCCGTGCGGCTCATATGGCCCAGCGGCCGGTCGGGAGCATGCATGGAAAGGGGATCAATCAAGCAGGGTGCGGACGAATTGCCCGTGTTGCATGGCGTAGAAGGGCACCGGCAGGCGCGGGCTCGCGCCGGCCTCGATGCGCTGGGCCAGTTCCTCCAGCACCACGCGGGTGACGGTGGGCAGCTCCTGCGCGGCGGTTTCCGCGAAGGTGAGCCAGGCCAGTTCCACCAGTTCGGAGTCCTCGCCCACAAGGCCCGTCACCTCGTCGCAGACGGCGCGGGCATCGGCGGCGAAGAAGCGGGTGTCGAAGCGCCGGGGCCGGCGCGGCGGGGTGATGGCGCGGGCCACATAGGTGAGGGCGCCGAGATCGGGAAACACGCCGCGCTCCTCGAATACGCGCCAGTCGGTGGAGGGCGCCTGCGGCGTGCCGAGGTCCTTGGTGCCCACCAAGAGGCCGGTTTCCTCGTACATCTCGCGGATGGCGGCGGCGGCCAGGCCCCGGGCGCGGGAGAGAGTGGGGCGCTGCACCCTGGTCATCAGCCGCCGCTCGCTGTCGGCATCGAGCACGCCGTAGACCGGCATGGTCCGGTCGGCCTTCTCCAGCCGTCCGCCGGGAAAGACGAAGACGCCGGGCAGGAATTTCAGCTTGGGATGGCGTCGGCCCATGAGCACGCGGGGCTTTCGGCCCTTGTGGTCGATGAGGATGAGGGTGGCGGCGTCGCTCGGGCGGACGTTGGGCCAGTCCTGGCGGCGCTCGGCCTGGGTCAGCCGCGTGGCGAAGTCGGTCATTGCGCGTCAGTGCTCATCGGACGTTTTTTGGGGGGCGTGCTTATGGGGGCGATGTTCTGGAGTGCCAAGGCTGCCGGGACTTCAGCGGAGGGGCCGGACAGCGCGCACCACGGGGACCACTCCGTCGGGCGGTCCTTCCCGCTCGGCGCTCTGGGGGTCGAAGCCGTGCATGCGCAGGGCCCATTGCAGGTTCACCAGCATGCCCTTGAGCGGCGGCAGCAGGGTGAGGCAGAGCACCAGCGTCAGCGGCAGCCACAACACGAGGTGCACCCACACCTCGGGACGGTACATCTCCTCCACCAGCACCATCAGCGGCACCACGATGTGGCCCACCAGCAGGATGGTGGCATAGGGCGGGGCATCGTCCGCCCGGTGGTGATACAGCTCCTCGTCGCAGTCCGGGCAGTAGGGCGAGACCTTGAGATAGCTGGAGAACAGGCGTCCGGCGCCGCAGGCGGGGCACAGGCCGCGCGCGCCGCGCAGCAGCGCATCGGGCACGGCGCGGGGCGGCGAGGGCGGCTCCTGCGGCGCACGGCCCCGCGCATCCCCCGGCCCGGAGCCGGCGAGCTTGTTCGTTACCGTCATGGTCGCAGGCGTGGTCACCGTCGAACCCCTTTAACTCCCGTCAGATCGCGACTTAAGGGCGCGACCGCCCTTTGCCTTGCGGACCCTTGCCTTGCGGGCCCCTGCCTTGCGGGTTTTGGCCCGGATGGCCACTGCCGACGGCCCGTCCGGCCGGACCTTGCCGGGCACCGCCCTTTGGTCCGCCGCCCCGCCGGAGCGGGCCGGGCCGGCCGCGAGGCCCCTTTACATAGGAGCCTTCGGTCAGAAGCTCAAACCGCAGGGCGCCGGCCACCGGCGCCGCCTCCACCAGCTTCACCTCCACCCGGTCGCCGATGCGGTGCATTTCCCCGGTCCGCTCGCCCACCAGGGCCTGCCGGGTTTCGTCGTAGCGGTAATAGTCCTGCCCCAGCGTCGAGGCGGGAATGAAGCCGTCGGCCCCGGTGATGTCGAGCGCGACGAAGAGTCCCGCCTTGGTGGCCCCGGTGATGCGGGCGTTGAAGGTGGCGCCGATCTGGTCGGCCAGATGATGGGCGATGAGCCGGTCCACCGTCTCCCGCTCGGCCGCCATGGCCCGGCGCTCGGTGACGGAGATGGCGGCGGCCACCTCGGAGAGCGTGGCGGTGGTGGCGTCCTGCGGCAGGCCGTCCGTGCCGAAATCCATGGCACGCACCAGGCCGCGATGCACCACCAGATCCGCATAGCGGCGGATGGGCGAGGTGAAATGGGCGTAGCGGCGCAGGTTCAGGCCGAAATGGCCGTAATTCTCCGAGGCATATTCCGCCTGGCTCTGGCTGCGCAGGATCACCTGGTTGACCAGCGGGGCGGCGTCCGTGTCCTTCACCTGCGCGAGGATGCGGTTGAAGTGGGAGGGCCGCACCTGGTCGATCTTGGCCAAGGCGATGTCCAGCGTCTTCAGGAATTCCCGCAGGTTGGAGAGCTTTTCCAGCGAGGGGCCATCATGGACGCGGTAGACGAGGGGGGTCTTCTTCTCCTCCAGCGTCTCGGCGGCGGCCACGTTGGCGAGGATCATGAACTCCTCGATGAGGCGGTGGGCGTCGAGCCGCTCCGGCACCACCACGCGGTCCACCGTGCCGTCTTCCTTCAGCACGATCTTGCGTTCCGGCAGGTCGAGGTCGAGGGGCTGGCGGGCGTCGCGGGCGGTCTTCACGCAGGCATAGGCGGCGTAGAGCGGCTTCAGCACGCCGTTGACCAGCGGGTCGGTGATGTCGTCGGTGCGCCCCTCGATGGCGTTCTGCGCCTGGGCATAGGCCAGCTTGCCCGCCGAGCGCATGAGGATGCGGTGGAACGTATGGTGGCGCTTCCTCCCATCCGCGCCGATGACCATGCGCACCGCCAGCGCCGGGCGGTCCTCCCTGGGGCGCAGGGAGCACAGATCGTTGGAGATGCGCTCCGGCAGCATGGGCACCACGCGGTCCGGGAAATACACCGAATTGCCGCGGATCAGCGCCTCGCGGTCCAGCGGCGAGCCGGGGCGCACATAGGCCGCCACGTCGGCGATGGCCACGGTGACGATGAAGCCGCCCTCGTTGCCGGCGTCGTCGTCGGGCACGGCGTGGACGGCGTCGTCATGGTCCTTGGCGTCGGGCGGGTCGATGGTGACGAGGGGCACGTCGCGCCAGTCCTCGCGGCCGCGCGGGGTGACGGGCTTGGCCGCCTCGGCCTCCTTCAGCACCGCCTCGGGGAAGACGTGGGGAATGGCGTGGGCGTGCAGCGCGATCAGGCTCACCGCCTTCTCGGAGCTGAGGGAGCCCAGCTTCTCCTTCACCCGCGCGGTGGGCAGGCCGAACACGCGCTGGCGCATCAGCTCGACGGTGACGAGGTCGCCGTCCTTGGCCTCGTGCTCGGCGCCGGGGGGCACCTGGAGTTCGCGGCCCAGCTGCTTCTTGTCGATGGGGATGATGCGCCCGCCGCCTTCTCCGCCCGGCGCGGCGCGGAAGATGCCGATGGTCTGCTTGCGCGCCTTCTCCAGCACCTTGATGACGCGGCCCACATGGGGAACGCCATGCTCGATGGAGCCTTCCACGATGCGCAGCAGCACCCGGTCGGCAAGGCCGGGGGCGGGACCCACGGCGCGGCGGGGCACCTGAACCAGGATGGGCGGGGCGTCGCCCTGGGTCTCGGTGTCCCATTCCACCGGCACGGCGATCAGCTCGCCGTCGGCATCGCGGGAGACGATGTCGGCCAGCACCACGCCGGGCAGGGCGCCGGGCACATGCAGCCGGCGCCGGCTGCGCTCCACGGTGCCGGTCTCGGACAGGTCGCGCAGCAGGCTTTTCAGCTCGATCTTCTGCGCCGCGTTGAGGCCGAAGGCGCGGGCGATCTCGCGCTTGCCCACCTCGCCGCTCTGGGTGGCGATGAAGGCCAGCACCTGTTCCTTGGTGGGCATCTCGCCGGTGGCGTGGCGGGCGACCACCAGGGCCTCCACCCGCGCATGCTCGGCGGCCGCCTGCTTGCGCGAGGCGCGGGATTTACCCGCGCGCGCCTTGGGCGGTCGGGTGGCGGAAGGGGAAGATGGGGGCTTGGTGGGGCGCTTGGGCAACGGGTCCGTCCGGTTTCCCGCGACGCTACCCGGAACCGGAGCCGCGGGCTAGAGCGTTTTCGAGCGAAGTGGATACCGGTTCGCGTAAAGAAAACGCGTAAACTCAATGACCTAGAGCATTTCCCCGATTCAGTGAAACGGGGAAATGCTCTAGAGCACGCGTTGACCGGACGGCCTCGCAATCTGATCGGACAAGGTATTCTCTTGTCTTGAGCTTGGCGCCGATGGCGGGAAGGCAGACGCGCCAGTCGAGCCCCGGCGCCGCAGTTTCCCGGCGCCGAGGCGTGAGGCCGATCAGCCTTGATCCTATTGCGCCACGGCCGCCTTGTAGACGAAGCCGCGCTTGTCGCCGGACGACACCTCGCACCAGGATTTGCAGGAATAGAGCGTCACCTTGGTGCCCTCCTCCAGCGTGCCGACGACGGATGCGGAACGCTTCGGCCCGGAGCGCAGGGTGACGGCGGTGCGGATGCGCGCGGTGCGGCCGTCATCGGCGGCGGCCTTCCCGGTATCCGCCGAGGCCATCGCGATGGCCCGGGGCTTGGCCTTGGGAAGGGGGGCGCCGGCCGCCGGCATGGTATCGGAAACGGTCTGCGTGGCGCCTTCGGGCAGGCTCGCCTCGTCGCCCGCCTCGTCGCCGCTGACCGGTTCGAGGAAAGCCGGGCGGGCGAAATCGGCGGCCGTGGGGGCCGGTTCCGCCGGGCCGGGAAGGGGGCTCGCGGCCGCCACCCGAAGCGCGTTGGCCCGCTCCGGCGCGGCCGAGGAGGCAGCGAGGATGGAGGCGACCTTGGTGGACATCTGCGCGTGCCCACCATCCGGGGTCCTGCCATCCGGGGTACTGGGGCCGATGGCTTTTGGCGGGCGGGTGTCGCTGGCGCCGCCAGCGGTGAGGGTCGCGCCGTCGGGGGCCGGGCGGTTGGAACCGATGGAATGGTAGGCAACCACGCCGCCCATGCCGAGGATCAGGACAGAAGCGGAAAGCGCCAGGGCACGCCACAGCAGCAGCCCATCGCGCACCTTGCGACGTGGCGGGCGACCGCGCGTGCTGGTGCCGATGCGGGGGCGGGCGGTATCCCGCCGATCAAAAGGAACGTCGAAGCCGTTATCCAGATCATAGTCCCGGAAGGTGTCTTCCTTACCGCCGGAGCGGCGCTGGGCGCGTCCAAGGCCAGCCATATATATACCTCCTGCCAAGCCGTCTGCGCCGGAAGAGGCAGAGGCTCGAGGATCCATTTCTCTGGGCCTGTCGACCGCACGCGGACCGCGTTGCCTTCAGGGGGGGATCGCCTCGCGATGCCGCCTCAAAACGCAACCTGCTCCGTTTTAAACCGCTGGCGCGCGAACCGTGGCCTTCTTCCTCCCTCGTTCCGGCAAGACCGCCGGCAACGGCGGCTTCTGAAAGATGCACTTGAAACGGTAACATCTGAAGAACAAATCGCCCGCAAACCATACCGCCTGCAAGGCACTGTCGAGCGTGGCGACAAAATGCGGCCGATATGTGCCCATGCGGAAGCCGGGGGAAATACTTAAGGACGCCAATGCGCACGCCCGGCCGTGCCAGCCTGTGCCGCCGCCCTTCCTTCCGCCGCCCATCTTGCCGGCGCCCATCTTGCTGGCGTCCATCTTGCTATACGGGGGGCGCGACCAATACGGGGGCGCGACGCACTGCTAAGCTGCGACATCCTGAAGGAGCGGCCAGCCATGTTCGACCCGACGACTTTGACCGGCATCCATACCTATATCAGCCTCCTTGCCATCGCCGCCGGCATCGCGGTGGTGGCGGGCCTCGTTCGTGGCCTGGACCGGCCCACCACGGCGGCCAGTTTCCTGGCCCTCGCCTTGCTCACCAGCGCCACCGGATTCCTGTTTCCCTTCAACGGCGTCCTGCCGTCCCACGTGGTCGGGGCGGTGGCCATTCTCGTGCTGCTGCCGGCGATCTACGCCCGTTATAGCGCCGGGCTTGAAGGGCGCTGGCGCGGCATCTATGCCGGCACGGCGGTGGCGAGCCTCTATTTCCTCGTGTTCGTGGCGGTTGCCCAGGCCTTTGCCAAGGTGCCGGCGCTTCAGGCCGTGGCGCCGACCCCGGGCGCGCCGGCCTTCGCGGTGGCGCAGGGCGTGGTGCTACTCGCCTTCATCGGCCTTGGCTTCGCCGCCGTGCGGGCGCGGCCGGCGTAATCCTACTTGCCGGGAACCTACTTGCCAGGAACCCGCCACCAGGTCTCGGGCAGGGTGCCGTAGAGCGAAGCGCGACCGGGCCGCTCGATCCGCGTCCAGCGGGCGAGCCACTGGCCCGGCGTGTGGAACAGCGGCACCCCGTAGGCACCGGACACCAGCACCCGGTCGAGGGCGCGGGCGGCGGACACATATTCCTCCTCGTCGCGGGCCGCCAGCAGGGCGGCGATGGCGGCATCGATGGCCGGGGATTTCGCGCCCATGTAATTGCGGGTGCCCGGCGTGTCGGCGGCGGCGGAGCCGAAATAGAACGCCTGCTCGTTGCCCGGCGAGAGCGACTGGCCCCAGGCATAGGGCATCATGTCGAACTCATAGGCGCCCCGCCGGGCATCGAATTGCACCGCATCCACATACCGTACCTGCGCCGCGATGCCCGCCCGCTTGAGCTGGCTCTGGTAGGCGAGGGCCAGGCGCTCCTGCTCGCGGGTGGCCACCATGATCTCGAAGGCGAACGGCCGTCCGCTCTCCCGGTTCACCAGCGCCCCCTGCCGCAGCATCCACCCGGCCTGGTCGAGAAGCTGAAGCGCCGCCTTCAGCCGATCGCGGTCGCGGCCGGAGCCGTCGGAGACCGGGGGCCGGAAGGTGCCGGCCAGCACGTCGGGCACCACCGCATCGGGGAAGGGGGCGAGCAGCGCCCGCTCGCGGGCGTCGGCCGGCACTCCCGAACTTGATAATTCCGAACCTTCGAAGAAGCTCGCCGTGCGGCGATAGAGACCGTGGTAGAAATTCGTGTCGAGCCATTCGAAATCGAACAGCTCGATGAGCGCCTGGCGCACGCGGCGATCGGCGAAGAGCGGGCGTCGCGTGTTGAATACGAAGGCCGAGTAAGGCTTTGGCGTTCCGGTGGGAATAAGCTCCTTCACCACCTCGCCCGCCCGCGCGGCGGGGAAGTCGTACCCGGTCTCCCAGCGGGCGGGATCGCCCTCGAAGCGGGCGTCGATCAGCCCCTTCTTGAAGGCCTCGAACTCGGTGTTGGCATCCCTGAAGTAGAAGTAGCGGATCCGGTCGAAATTATAGAGACCGCGGTTGAACGCCAAGGTGCGTCCCCAATAGTCCGGGTTGCGCTCCAGCGTGATGGATGCTCCCGCATCCACCGCCCCGACCCGGTAGGGACCGGAGCCGACGAGGGGCGTGAGCGTGGTTTCCTCGAAGCGGTCGCGGTCGATGCTGGCCTGCTTGAACACCGGCATGAGGCCCATGATGAGCGGTAGTTCCGGGTCCGGCTCGGCGAAGGTAAAACGGACGGTGTGGGCGTCCGGCGCTTCGACCCTGGCGATTTTTCCGTAATAAAGACGGTGGTTTGGCCGGCCCATGTCGCGCATGAGCGCGAACGAGAACAAGACGTCGTCGGCGGTGACGGGGGTGCCGTCGGAGAAGCGGGCGGCGGGGTTCAGGGCGAAGGCGACGAAGCTGCGTTCGGCGTCGGTCGACACACTCTGCGCCAGCAGCGGGTAGAGCGTGAACGGCTCGTCGAGGGAGCGCGCCATCAGGCTCTCGGTCACGGTATTGCGTATGAAAAGCGGCGCCGAACCCTTGACGATGAAGGGGTTGAGGCTGTCGAAGGTGCCCAGCAGCGACAGGTCCAGATGGCCGCCCTTTGGGGCATTCGGATCGGCATAGGGCAGGGCGGCAAAGGTTGGCGGCAGGTCCGGCGCGCCGCGCATGGCGATGGCCGGCGCCCGGTCCAGCGCCTGGGCTTGTGCCGGCATCGGCGCAGCCAGAAGCAGGACCGCCAGAACCAGGTCCGCAAAGAGCCAGCGCCGGGCGTCTCCTCCCGATCCGTGCCATAGCGAACGCTGGCTGAAACCAATTCCCATGACGCCTTTTCCCATGACGCCTTTTCCCATGACGCCTTGCCAGCCTTTCCCCGCCGGCCGCGCCGCCAGCATGCACCCCGGCCGGTTACGAATCGTATGGACTGCCACCGTATTCTTACGGTACCGCTACGGCACATTTGACTGTTTAAACCAGCCTGTCGGCCGTTTGTTGGCCTTATTCCTCGGCAAGGTAGCACACGCTGTCCCGACGCCTCGAACGGTGTGGGCGTGCGTGCTCCCCGTGCGGCTGCCCAGAGCGGCTGCGGCCCGTCACCTTCTCGCCTCAATTGGGCTGGAGAGAGCCGGTGTCCGAGAGAGGGGGGTGCGGGGCCCCGGCCTCTGCGCGTGCGCGACCGGAGCCCCGGCGGCTCAGACCACAAGAAAGGCCACGATGACCATGACCAAATTCAACGCGCGGCTCACGGCCGGGGTTGCCGCCACGTTGTTCGCTGTGGCGTTCGCCGGCCCGGCCTTCTCCCAGACCCAGCCGGCCCAGCCTGCGCCTGCGGCCAAGCCGGCCCCCAAGCCCGCCGCACCCGCCGCCAAGCCCGCTGCTCCGGCACCGGCCGCGCAGGCGCCCGCTGGCGGCGCTCCCCAGGCCGAAGCCGACGTGAAATTCTCCGCCTCCCCGTGGCAGAAGATCTGCCAGGAGATCCCGGAGCGGAAGAAGCAGGTGTGCGTGCTGACCCAGGTGCTGGGCGTCGAGAATCAGGCCATCGCTAAGGTCGACATCGTCGAGATGCAGGATGAGCCGAAGAAGCGCATCAACATTTCCGTGCCCCTCGGCATGCGCCTGCAGCCCGGCCTGCGCATCACCCTCGACAAGGACCCGGTGAACGTCCCGTTCGTGCTGTGCCAGCCCATCCAGGGCGGCGGCGCCACCTGCATCGGCGACCTTGAGGTGGACGGCAGCTTCATCGCCAAGTTCCGCAAGGCCAATGCCGTGTACCTGCAGATGGTGAACGGCACCGGCCGCACCCTGAGCCTGCCCATCTCCACCGCCGATTTCGGCAAGGCCTATGATGGCCCCGGCATGGACGCCAAGGTGGCCATGGAGCAGGAGCGCAAGCGCATGGAAGACGCCCGCGCCGCGGCCCAGCAGCAGGAAGAGCAGGGCAAGGCCGCTCTCCTGAAGAAGGGCCAGGAGCTTGAGCGCGCCAAGGCGCAGGGCGCCCAGTGAACCGGATGGAGTGAACCGGATGCAGTGATCTGGGGCGGCGCGCCGCCCTGCCACGTTCAACAAAAAAGGCCGGCATTGGGATGCCGGCCTTTTTTCATGTCTGCTGGTCCGGCGGCCCGGACCAGTCTGCCAGTGGTCCGAGACTGCCCCCGAAGGGCCGGCCCCGGTTGCGCGACCGGCCTCAGTTGATGAGGTCGCGCCGCACCCGCCAGCCGCCGGCGCCGTCGTCGGTCAGGGCCTCGTTCACCTTGGGATGGCGCACCGGCTCCTCGGAGACGTCCCGCTCCAGGTTCTGCTCGGAGACGTAGGCCACATATTCGCTGTCCGCATTCTCGGCGAGCAGGTGGTAGAAGGGCTGGTCCTTGTGGGGGCGGATCTCCTCGGGAATGGAGAGCCACCATTCCTCGGTGTTGTCGAACACCGGGTCCACGTCGAACACGACGCCGCGGAACGGGAAGTGCTTGTGCCGCACCACCTCTCCGATGCGGAACTTCCCTTCGCGCATGGTGGAGTGGAAATCCGCCGCCGCACCCACGAGCGGCGAGGCGACCGCCCCTTCCGGCGCCCCGCCAGAACCCTTGCTCTCGGCTGCGCCAGCTTTGCCCTCGGCCGCTCCGGCTTTGGCGTCTTGCGCCACGGCGCCGGCCTCGGGTGCCGACGCGATGCCATTGCCGTCGGGCGCAGGCGCGCCGGTGGCGGGTTTCGCGCGCGCTTTGTCGTGACTGCCCATGTCCCGCCTCTTCACTGTGCCGTCGCGATTGACCTTCCGTTACGGCAATATCCTGTAAGGTTAATCAATTCTGTCACAGTCCGTAGGTTTTGCCCATTTCCGGATCCTTGGCTGCGACAATGCGGGCAAGGTCCACGATCACCTTGGCCTGCTTCCAGGTTGCATCGTCCTGCATCTTGCCGTCGATCATCACCGCGCCGGCGCCATCGGGCATGGCTTCCAGGATCTTGAGGGCGAAGGCCACCTCGCCCGGATCGGGGGAGAACACGCGCTTGGCGATGTCGATCTGGGTGGGGTGCAGCGACCAGGCGCCGACGCAGCCCTGCAGGAAGGCGTTGCGGAATTGGCTCTCGCACGCCGCGAGGTCCGAGAAATCGCCGAACGGGCCGTAGAAGGGCTTGATGCCGTTGGCGGCGCAGGCGTCCACCATCTTGCCGACGGTGTAGTGCCACAGGTCCTGCTGGTAGCCGGCGCGGGGCGCGTCGCCATCGGCGTCCGCCAGCACCTTGTAGTCGGGATGGCCGCCGCCGACGCGGGTGGTCTTCATGGCGCGGGAGGCGGCAAGGTCGGCCGGTCCCAGGCTCATGCCGTGCATGCGCGGGGAGGCGCTGGCGATCTCCTCCACATTCTTCACGCCCTCGGCGGTTTCCAGGATGGCGTGGATGAGGATGGGCTTGCCGATGGCGTGCTTGGCCTCCAGCTGGGCCAGCAACTGGTCGAGATAATGCACGTCCCAGGCGCCTTCCACCTTGGGCAGCATGATCACGTCCAGCTTGGCGCCGATCTCGCTGACGATCTCCACGATGTCGTCGAGCACCCAGGGGCTGTTGAGGCAGTTGATGCGGGTCCACAGGCCGGTGGAGCCGAAATCCGTGGCCTTGGCCATCTCAATGAAGCCGCGGCGGGCGGCTTCCTTGGCGTCGGAGGGGATGGCATCCTCAAGGTTGCCGAGCACCACGTCCACCTGCCTGGCGATGTCCGGCACCTTGTTGCGCATCTTCTCCAGATGCGGCGGCACGAAATGGATCATGCGCTCCAGCTGCACCGGCAGCTCGCGGTAAGGTGCGGGCGCACCGATGGCCAGCGGCTTGAAGAATTGGCGCGGCAGCTTCATGTGTCCCCCCACTGATTTGGCGGCCCGGCCTCGTGCCTCGGTCGCCAACCTGTTGAATGCAATGCAGCATAGGTGGCGTGCCGGTGCAACACGACTTCATGGCAGGACGATCTGGGCGCGCGCATGGGGGTGACGTCCGTCGCGGGCGTCGATGGCCGTCGCGGCGGGATGTTCTGCTCGGGCTCGCCGGCCTTGCCGCTGCGTCCGGCCCGGCGGCGGCGCGCGATTTCTGGGGCGAGGGGCTGCCCGACCAGCCCGCGGATTTTCTGTTCGGCTACGGCACGCTCATCAGCGAGCCGTCGCGCACGTCCACCTCGCGGCGGCGGGTGGTGGCGGTCCCGGCGCGGGTTTCCGCGCGGTTCGGCCTGGTGCGGGCCTTCGTCGCCCGCGGCGGGGCGCGGTCGGGGGCGGGTTTCACCGCCCTGGGGCTGCGCCATCTGCGCGAGGGGGAGGTGCCCTCGTCCATCAATGGCGTGGTTTTCCCGGTGCGGGACGCCGAGGAGATGGCCGCCTTCGACCGGCGCGAGGGCGGCTACCAGCGGGTGGAGGTGGCCCCGGCCCTGGTGGAGGCGGTGGGCTGGCAGGGGCTGCCGCGCTCCGGCCGGGTGTGGATCTATGTGCCCAAAGGGGTGGACATGAGCGGGGTGGCCATCAGTCGGGAGGGCACGCCGGACAACGGCATCCCGCCCGACGCGGCGTTCCCGCTGGTCCAGTCCTATATCGACGTGGTGTTGCAGGGCGCGCTGGCGGAAGGCGGCGCCTTCGCGCGCGAATTGATCGAGACCACGTTCGACTGGAGCGAATTCTGGCTCGACGACCGCCCCATACCCCGCCGGCCATGGGCTGAGACCGAGCAGGCCGGGGCCATCGACCGGCTGCTAGCGAGCACGGAGCCGGCGGCGAGCCAGTTCCGCAACCGGCTCTACCCGGAACTCTATGCCGCGCGCCATCTGACGGATGCGACGGCGCCGCGATAGGGAGATGCGGGCAACCTACGGCAGCAGCAGCGTTGACCCCGTGGTCTTGCGCGCTTCGAGGTCCTTGTGGGCCTTCTGCACGTCCTTCAGCGCATAGGTCTGGTGGATGGGGATCTTCACCGCCCCGGTCAGCACCGCCTCGAACAGGTCGTTGGCGGTGGCGATCAGGTCATGGCGCTTGGCCACGAAGGTGGCAAGCGTCGGCCGGGTGGCGAACAGGGAGCCCTTCTGCGAGAGCGCCAGCAGGTCGAAATTCTTGATGGCGCCCGAGGCGTTGCCGAAGCTCACCCACAGGCCGAGCGGCTTCAGGCAGTCGAGGGAGGCGGGGTAGGTCGCCTGTCCCACCCCGTCGTAAACCACGTCGCACAGCTTGCCGGCGGTGATCTCCTTCACCCGGTGCACGAAATCCTCGTCGCGGTAGAGAATCACCTCGTCGCAGCCGTGGGAGAGGGCCAGTTCCGCCTTGTCCCTTGACCCCACCGTGCCGATGACGGTGGCGCCCAGATGCTTGGCCCACTGGCACAGGATGAGGCCCACGCCGCCGGCCGCCGCCTGGACCAGGATCACGTCCCCCGGCTTGATGTGATGGGTGCGGCGCACGAGATACTGCGCCGTCATGCCCTTCAGCATCATGGCGGCGGCGGTCTGGTCGTCGATGGAAGCGGGCAGGTGCAGCAGAACGGCCGCCGGCACGTTGCGGACTTCCGCATAGGCGCCGATGGCCATGGCATAGGCGACGCGGTCGCCGGGGTGGAAGTCGTTCACGTCCGGCCCCACGGCCTCCACCACGCCGGCGCCCTCGTTGCCGGGGATGAAGGGCAGGCTCGCCGCCTTGTAGAGGCCGGTGCGGAAATAGACGTCGATGAAGTTGAGGCCGATGGCGGTGTGGCGAACCTGCACCTCGCCGCGCCCGGGGGAAGGCACCTCGACCGTTTCATAGGTCAGCGCCTCGGGACCGCCCGTCTGATGCACCCGAACCGCATGGACCATGACGCCAGACCCCTTTTCCTTCCGCGACGCCGGGGATCATAGGCCCGCGTCCGGCGCTCGCAAGCGCCCTCAGCGCCCGCCGGAGACCTTCAGGAGGGCGCCGGTGGTGTAGCTCGCCGCATCCGAAAGCAGGTGCAGGACGGCGTCGGCCACCTCCTCGGCGGTTCCGGCCCGGCCCATGGGCGTGGTCGGCACCAGCCGGTCCAGCCGGCCGGCGACGCCGCTGGTGTCGTGGATGTCGGTGGCGATGAGGCCCGGCGCCACTGCGTTCACCCGGATGCCCTCGCGGGCCAGCTCGCGGCTGAGGCCAATGGTGAAGCTGTCGATGGCGCCCTTGCTCGCGGCGTACCAGACATACTCGCCGGGCGAGCCCAGCGTCGCCGCCATGGAGGAGATGTTGACGATGGCGCCGCCCTTGCCCCCGCGCGCCGTGGACATGCGCCTGACCGCCGCCTGGGCCACCAGCAGCGCGCCGGTGACGTTGAGGTCGATGACGCGGGCGATCTCGGCGGGATCGGCATCGGCGAAGGGTGAGGCGCGGCCGGTGATGCCGGCGTTGTTGATGAGATGGGTCACCGGGCCGAGGCGGGCATCGCTCTCGCCGAACAGGTGGGCGATGTCGGCGGCAACCGCCATGTCGCCCTTGATCACCGCCACTTCGGCGCCGTGGGCGCGCGCGGCGGCGGCGGTGGCCTCGGCGGCGGCGGCATCGCTGGTGTAGTTGAGCGCGATCTTCCCATAGCCCGCCTGGGCGGCCTTGATCACGCAGGCGGCGCCGATGCCCCGGCTGCCGCCTGTCACCACGAGGACCTTGCCTGTCATTGTTCCCCCTCCGCGTGCCGCGCCGCGATCCGCCGCCGGCGCCGGCCGGAGGCGGCGACGTTCAGCATCTCCACCATCACCGAGAAGGCCATGGCCGCATAGATGTAGCCCTTCGGGACGTGCGCGCCGAAGCCGTCGGCCACCAGCGTGACGCCGATGAGCACCAGGAAGGCTAGCGCCAGCATCTTGGTGGTGGGATGGGCGGCGATGAAGGCGGAGAGCGGGCCGGAGGCGGCGAACATGATGGACACGGCGATGATCACCGCCAGCACCATGATGGCGAGATGCTCCGCCATGCCGATGGCGGTGAGGATCGAGTCCACCGAGAACACGAGGTCGAGCAGGATCACCTGCGCCACCACCGCCATGAAGGCGCGCTGCGCGTGAGCGGCCGGGCCGTCGCAGGCTTCCGGCTCGTCCTCGCCCTCCAGCGCGCCGTGCATTTCCTGGGTGGCCTTGGCAATGAGGAAGGCGCCGCCGGCCATCAGGATGATGTCGCGCCAGGAGAAGCCATGGCCGAAGGCGGTGAACAGGTTTTGCTGCAGGCCGATGAGCCAGGTGAGCGCGAACAGCAGCGCGATGCGCAGGATCAGTGCCGCGGAAAGCCCCACCTGCCGTGCCCGGAGCGCCTGGGCCGCGGGCAGCTTCTGCACCACGAGGGAGATGAACACCACGTTGTCGATGCCGAGGATGATCTCCATGGCGGTGAGCGTCACGAGGGCCGCCCAGGCCTCCGGTGACGAAATCCAGTCGAGCATCCGATCCCCCAGCATCGATTCCGCGCCAGAATGGGGAAACCCGCGCGCACCGCAAGATGTCCTGTCGTGATCTCTGCGCAAAAAGGCGCCGCGGGTGCCGATGGGGCAACACGCCGCGCCGCTGGAGCGTGACGGATCATACGCCGAAGCCTTGCGGCGTGGCATCTTGACGGCCTGACTCGGGGCCGGGCGGCCTTTTCTCTGCCCCATGCGGGAACTAGTGTGCGACACGCCGGTGACACGGCGGCGGCGGGGAGGCTGCGATGGCGCAAGAGGACATCCACGACGGGGACATCCACGACGGCGACATCCACAGTGACCATGTTCATGAGGTCGTCGTGGTGGGCGCCGGTCCGGCCGGGCTTGCCACGGCCCTCGGGCTGGCCGCACGGGGGGTGCCCACGGCTCTCGTCACCGGCCCCGATCGCGGGGCCGACCACCGCACCACGGCGCTGCTGGAAGGCTCGGTGCGCATCCTGGAGGATTTCGGCCTGTGGGCGGAGCTGGAGCCCCGTTCCGCGCCGCTGCGCGACATGCGCATCGCCGATGCCACCCGCCGGCTGGTGCGGGCACCGGAAGTGACGTTCCGCGCCGCGGAAATCGGCCTTCCCGCCTTCGGCTACAACATCGAGAACGACGCCCTGCGCAACGGCCTGCTCGCCAAGGCCATGCAGCGGCCCAACCTCTTTATCGCGCGCACCGCGCTGGAGCGCATCGATTTTGCGCCCGACGCCCTCACCCTGCATCTTGCCGACGGCACGCGCCTGCGTGCCCGCCTGGTGGTGGGGGCGGACGGACGCCAGTCACGGGTGCGGGCGGCGGCGGGCATCTCCATGCGCACCCGGGCCTATCCGCAGGTGGCCTTCACCGCCACCGTGCGCCACACCCGCTCGCACGAGGACACCTCCACCGAATTCCACACCGAGAGCGGCCCCTTCACCCTGGTGCCGCTGACGGGGGATCGCTCGTCCATCGTCTGCGTGGTCACGGAGCGGGAGGCGATCCGCCTGCTCGGCCTCGACGACATGGCGCTGGCCCGGGAACTGGAGACGCGGGCCTCGTCCGTGCTCGGCCGGTTCGAGATGGAGGGCGGCCGCGGCGCCTTCCCGCTGGCGGCGGAGACGGCGGAGCGCCTGGTGGCGGACCGCATCGCCCTCATCAGCGAGGCGGCCCACATCATGCCGCCCATCGGCGCGCAGGGCCTCAATCTCGGCCTGCGCGACGCGGGGGCGCTGGTGGCCTTCGTGGCGGACGCCTTCGCCGGGGGCGAGGACGTGGGCGGGGAGGCCCTGCTGTCGCGCTATGCGGCGGCGCGCCAGCGCGACGTGTTCGGCCGCATGCGGGCGGTGGACCTGCTCAACCGCTCGCTGCTGTCCGACCTGCTGCCGATCCAGGGCGTGCGCGGCTTCGGCCTCTATCTGCTCGACCGGGTCGGCCCCCTGCGCCGCACCCTCATGCGGCTCGGCATCGGCGACAAGGCGGCCTGAGGCCCGCAGGCTCAGAACAGACTGAGCGGGATGAGGTGCCCGCGCAGCAGGAAGAGCATGCCCGTCACCGTCACCACCGAGAACAGGGTGCCGAGGAGGACGGCGGCGGACGCCTCCTCCATGAACACATGGTACTGCCGCGCCAGCACGAACACGTTCAGCGCCGGCGGCAGCGCCGCCATCAGCAGCAGCGTCTCGCTCCAGACCTGCGAGAAGGGTCCGAACAGGCTCAGCGACACCAGCGCGATCACCGGGTGCAGCACCAGCTTCAACACCAGCAGCGGCCCCAGCTCCACCGGCACGCGCTTCAGCGGCCTAAGCGCCACGGTGACGCCGAGCGCGAACAGTGCGCAGGGCGCGGCGGCATTGCGCAGGAAATCCAGCATGCGCGACAGGGGCTCCGGCTCGCGGAACTCCAGCGCCGCCGCCGCGACCCCCAGCATGGTTGCGATGTTGAAGGGGTGGGTGAGCACCCTCTTGGCGATAAGGCCCAGCGTGTGGAGCAGGCTCTCGCCCCGTCCGCGCATGCTCATCAGCAGCGGCACGATGGTGAAGAACAGCAGGCTGTCGCAGGCGAAGATCAGCGCCGCCGGCGTTGCCGCCGCCTGCCCGAGGGCGGCCAGCGTCAGGCCCGGCCCCATGTAGCCCACATTGGCATAGGCGCCGATGGTGATGGCGATGGCGGCCTCGCCCACATGCCCGCGCCGGAAATACAGGCCGATGGCCAGCGCGATGAGCGCGGTGGTCGCGGTGGACGCCACCACCGCGAGGATGAAGGCGGGATTGGCCAGCTCGTGGATCGGCGTCTGCGCGACGATGCGGTAGAACAGCGCCGGCAGCGCCACATAGATGACGAAGAAGGTCAGCCAGGCGAGCCCGCTCTCCGGCAGCCGGACCCGCCAGCCGCAGAAATAGCCAAGGAAGATCAATCCGAAGAAGGGAAAGGCGAGGCCGAACAGGTCGCTCATGGCGGCGCGCTCATGGGTGCGGGCTCATTGGTGCGTGCTTTTGGGGCTGGCGCATTGCAGGGCAGGGGGGGCGGAAGCGTCTGGGGCGGGCGGCGCCTGTGGCGCGTTGCCTCATCCATAATCGGCGGGCGCGCGGATGAAAAGCGGTAGCCGCGCGCGGTCATCGTCACGCGCTGGTGCCCCGGCCCCCGCCATCAGCCCCGGCTTGCGCGAGGGTCAACGCCGTCGTCCTGCAGCGTTTTCCCGCCAAGAAGTGCAACGTGCGCCTTGCGCGTGGCCCCCCTCGGCATGATATCAAGACTCAAACTAGGATGGGGCGGGCGCGCTGAACCTGCCCCGCCCGTGCTGCGACGGATCGTTCCCGGCCATGATGCGCCAATACGAACTCGTCGAGCGCGTTCGACGGTATAATCCCAACACCGACGAGGCGCTGCTCGACCGCGCCTATGTGTATGCCATGCGCGCGCACGGCAGCCAGCTGCGCGCGTCCGGCGACCCCTATTTCTCCCACCCCCTCGAAGTCGCGGCGATCCTCACCGATCTCAAGCTCGACGATGCCACCATCGTCGCGGCGCTGCTGCACGACACCATCGAGGATACCAGCGCCACCAAGTCCGAGATCGAGCGCCTGTTCGGCATGCAGATCGCGACGCTGGTGGAGGGCCTCACCAAGATCAAGAAGCTGGATCTCGTCTCCAAGCAGGCCAAGCAGGCGGAGAACCTGCGCAAGCTGCTGCTGGCCATCGCCGACGACGTGCGGGTGCTCCTGGTCAAGCTCGCCGACCGCCTCCACAACATGCGCACCCTGAAATGGGTGCCGCCGGAGAAGCGCGATCGCGTGGCGCAGGAGACGCTGGACATCTACGCGCCGCTCGCCGCCCGCATGGGCATGCAGGACATGCGCGAGGAACTGGAGGACCTCTCGTTCCGCCAGCTCTCGCCGGAGGCCTATCAATCCATCGCCGTGCGCGTGTCCGAGCTGCGCCAGGGCAACGGCGCGGTGGTGCAGGAGATCGAGCGCGAGCTGAAGGACGAGCTGGCGCGGCGTGGCATCACGGTGGAGGTGAAGGGGCGCGAGAAGCGGCCTTATTCCATCTGGGGCAAGATGGAGCGCAAGGCCATCGGCTTCGAGCAATTGTCTGACCTCTACGGCTTCCGCGTCATCGTCGGCTCGGTGGAGGACTGCTATCGCGCGCTGGGGGTGATCCACACCAAGTGGGCCATCGTGCCCGGCCGCTTCAAGGATTACATCTCAACCCCCAAGCCCAACGACTACCGCTCGCTCCACACCACTGTGGTCGGTCCGCGGCGGCAGCGGGTCGAGATGCAGATCCGCACCCGGGACATGGAAGAGATCGCCGAATACGGCATCGCCGCCCACGCCCTCTACAAGGATGCGTCCGGGGCGCCGGGGGACATGCTCTCCTATGAGAGCCGCGCCTATGCCTGGCTGCGCAAGACCATCGAGAACCTGTCCCAGGGCCTCTCGCCCGAGGAGTTCCTGGAGCACACCAAGCTTGAGCTGTTCCACGACCAGGTGTTCTGCTTCACCCCCAAGGGCCGGCTGATCGCCCTGCCGCGCAAGGCGACGCCCATCGATTTCGCCTATGCGGTGCACACCGACGTGGGCAATACGGCGGTGGGCTGCAAGATCAACGGCTCCATCGCGCCTCTGGTGTCGGAGCTGAAGAACGGCGACGAGGTGGAGATCATTACCTCCAAGGCGCAGACGCCGCCGGGCGCGTGGGAGACCATCGCGGTGACGGGCAAGGCGCGCGCCGCCGTGCGCCGGGCCACCCGGACCGCCGTGCGCGCCCAATATGCCGGGCTCGGCCGCAAGATCGCCGAGCGGGCCTTCGCCAAGGCGGGCAAGGTGTTTTCGGAAGACGCCGTGGCCAAGGGGACGCCGCGCCTTGCCCGTACCGTCGCCGAGGATGTGTTCGCCGCCGTGGGCCGGGGCGAGATCAAGACCGATGACCTCATCCGCGCGGTCTATCCCGACTGGGCGCCGCCGCGCGCAGAGGATCGCACCGACCAGCAGGTGAACGGGGAAGGCTGGTTCGAGCTGAAGCGCGGCCACAACCTCAAGTTCAAGATCCCCGCGGGCGCCAAGCCCCGCGAAGGGACGGACATCGGGCGCCTCGACGCCATTCCCATCCGCGGCATCAACGGCGAGCTCCCGGTGCGGTTCGCGCCGGAGGGGGGCGCGGTGCCGGGCGATCGCATCGTCGGCATCCTGACGCCGGGGGAGGGGATCACCATCTACCCGATCCAGTCGCCGTCCCTGCAGAGTTTCGAGGATGCGCCCGAGCGCTGGCTCGACGTGCGCTGGGACGTGGACGAATTGTCGGACGGCCGCTTCCCCGCCCGCATCATCGTGACCGCCCGCAATACGCCCGGATCGCTGGCCCAGGTGGCGAGCGCCATCGGCGACCGCGGCGGCAATATCGACGGCCTCCAGATGCGCGCCCGCTCGGCCGACTTCCACGAGATGGTCATCGATATCGAGGTTTTCGACCTGAGGCACCTCAACACCATCATGGCGGACCTGAAGGCCCGCGAGGTGGTCGCCCAGGTGGAGCGTGTGAACGGCTGACCGTGCCGGCACACGGGCAACCGGCTATAAGCCCGCGACGGAGCAGGGAGCAGGGAGAATGGCGGTGTCGAAGCCGGTGCGGCTTGGAGTGAACGTGGATCATGTGGCGACGGTGCGCAACGCGCGCGGCGGCGCCCTTCCGGACCCGGTGCGCGCCGCCGCCCTCGCCAAGGCCGCCGGCGCCCACGGCATCACCGCCCATCTGCGGGAAGACCGCCGCCATATCCGCGACGCCGACATGGCGCGGTTGAAGGCCGAGGTCGACCTGCCCCTCAATTTCGAGATGGCGGCCACCGAAGAGATGGTGGCCATCGCCTGCCGCGTCCGCCCCAACGCCTGCTGCCTCGTGCCCGAGCGGCGGGAGGAGCGCACCACCGAAGGCGGGCTCGACGCGAGCGGCCAGCGCGCCGAGCTTGCCCCCCGCATCGCGCGGCTGAAGGCGGCGGGCATCCGCGTCTCGCTGTTCATCGCGGCGGACCCGGCCCAGATCGCGGCGGCGGCCGAGCTCAACGCCGACATCGTGGAACTGCACACCGGCGCCTGGTGCGACGCCTGCGCGGAAGGCCGGCACGCGGAAGCCGAGGCCGAGTTCACGCGGCTGAAGGCCGGGGCGCGGCAGGCGGCGGATCTGGGCCTGGAGGTCCATGCCGGCCACGGCCTCGACTACGACACCGCCGAGCGCATCGCCGCCTTCCCGGAGATCGTGGAACTGAACATCGGCCACTTTCTCATCGGCGAAGCCATTTTTGTGGGGCTCGACGCGGCCATCGCGCGCATGCGGGCGGCCATTGCGGCGGGGCGGGCGGCCATGGGGGACGGCGCGGCGGCATGATCATCGGCATCGGCTCGGATTTTTCGGACGCCCGGCGCATCGCCCGCTCCATCGAGCGGTTCGGCGACCGCTTCCTCGACCGGGTCTTCACCCCCGAGGAACGGGCCAAGGCGGATCGGCGCAAGCGGCGGGCCGAGACCTATGCCAAGCGCTTCGCCGCCAAGGAAGCCTGCTCCAAGGCCCTGGGCACCGGGCTCAGCCACGGCGTGTTCTGGCGCGACATGGGGGTTGTGAACCTGCCGTCCGGCCAGCCTACCCTGGTGCTCACCGGCGGCGCCGCCCGGCGCCTCGCCGCGCTGGTGCCGCAGGGCTATGAGCCGCACATCCACCTCTCCCTCACCGACGAAGGGCCGCTGACGGCGGCCTATGTGATCATATCGGCGGTACCCAAGACAGGCATCTAACCCGTCGACAGGTGCCTGTACGTGCGTTGCCGGGAGCCGACGAAGCCTCTATAGGGGCCATCACGCCACCTTGGCCCTGTGGACACAGACGCTGATCCGGCGTCTGTCCTCAGTTTCGGCGCAGTTTCCACTACCCTGCGCCCCATCCGGGATTTTTGGACACCAGATGACCGCGACCAGCGACTCCAAGAAGGACGGCGGTTTCCTCGAAACCGTCCGCGTGATCGTTCATGCGCTGCTGATTGCGCTGGTGATCCGGACCTTGCTGTTCCAGCCTTTCAACATCCCGTCCGGGTCCATGAAGGATACGCTGCTGATCGGCGACTACCTCTTCGTCTCCAAGTACAGCTACGGCTATTCGCGCTTCTCGATTCCCTTCTCGCCCAACCTGTTCTCCGGCCGCATCTTCGGCGCGGAGCCCACGCGCGGCGACGTGGTGGTGTTCAAGCTGCCGCGCGACAACGAGACGGATTACATCAAGCGCGTCATCGGCATGCCCGGCGACAAGATCCAGATGATCGGCGGCCTGCTGCACATCAACGGCACCCCGGTGCAGCGCGAGCGGCTTCCCGACGTGGCCGAGGATGACGGGGCCGGCCGCAAGGTGCCGGTGAAGCGCTGGCGCGAGACCCTGCCCAACGGCGTCTCCTTCGAGACCCTCGATCTTGTCGATAATGGCTTCTATGATAACACGCCGGTCTATGAAGTTCCGCTGGGCCACTACTTCATGATGGGCGATAATCGCGATAATTCGGCAGATAGCCGCGTGTTGAGCCAGGTCGGCTATGTGCCCTTCGAGAACCTCATCGGCAAGGCGCAGGTGATCTTCTTCTCGATCGACGAGGGTGCATCCGCGTGGCAGGTTTGGACGTGGCCTTGGACGGTGCGATGGGATCGGCTGTTCTCTCGGGTACATTGAACGCAGTGGGCTCTGACCTCGCGTCCGTAGAGGAGCGGATCGGCTATCGCTTCCGCGACCCGTCGGTGCTTGAGCTTGCGCTCTCCCACATCAGCGCCGTGAAGGGCGAGGCCCCGCGGCTGCGCTCCTATCAGCGCATGGAATTCCTGGGCGACCACGTGCTCGGCTCCGTGGTGTCGCACATGCTTTATCTCGCCTTCCCGGAAGGGGAGGAGGGAGACCTCTCGCGCCGGCTCGCCGAGCTGGTGCGCGAGGAGGCCTGCGCCGAGGTGGCGCAGGACATGGATCTTGGCCCCTTCATCCGCCTCGGTCCCGGCGAGAGCCAGTCCGGCGCGCACAAGCGGCGGGCGATCCTTGCCGACGTCGCGGAAAGCGTGGTGGCGGCCGTGTTCCTCGACGGCGGCTATGAGGCGGCCCACCAGGTGGTGGAGCGCTTCTGGCGCCCCCGGCTGGAAACGCCGCGCCGGCCCCTGCGCGATGCCAAGACGGTGTTGCAGGAGTGGGCGCAGGCCCGTGGCCTGCCGCCGCCCTCCTATCGCGAGGTGATCCGTTCCGGTCCCGATCATGCCCCCTGCTTCACGGTGGCGGTGGATCTTCCGGGCCTCAAGTCGGAACAGGCGGACGGGGCCTCCAAGCAGAATGCGCAGAAGGCGGCAGCCGCCGCTTTCCTCGTCCGTGAGGGCGTGTGGAAAAAGGACGAGTCGTGATGGCACCGGCAGGGAAGGGGCCCAAAACCCCCAAGGATATGCTGGGCGAGAACGGCCCGGATGAGAGCGGCCCCGGCAACGGGGCTCCGGCCCGGGGCGACCTGAGCGCGGCCGAAGGCGCGCCGCAGGACGAGCTTCCTGAGGGCGATCTGCTGGACGGCCCCCTGTCCGATGATGACCTGTCCGATGATGATTTGGACGACGAGGACGACGATTTCGACGCGGAGCACGACGCCGCGCCGCGCATCCTGCCGCCCCTTGAGGGGCCGACCCGCTGCGGCTTCGTCGCGCTTTTGGGCGCGCCCAATGCGGGCAAGTCCACGTTGACCAATCAGCTGGTGGGCACCAAGGTGTCCATCGTCTCCCACAAGGTGCAGACCACCCGTGCCATCGTGCGCGGCATCGCGCTGGACGGCGCGGCCCAGCTGGTGCTGGTGGACACCCCCGGCATCTTCTCGCCCAAGCGCCGGCTGGAGCGCGCCATGGTTTCCAGCGCCTGGACCCATGCCGCCGACGCGGACGTGATCGCGCTGCTGGTGGACGCCAAGCGCGGCCTGGACGAGGACATCGAGGCGCTGCTCGCCCCGCTCTCGCAGATCCGCAAGCCGCGCGCGCTGATTCTCAACAAGATCGACATCATCCGCCGCGACACGCTCCTGGCCCTCGCCGCCCAGATCAACGAGAAGCTGGCGTTCGACCGGGTGTTCATGGTCTCCGCCCTGACCGGGGACGGGGTCGCCGACGTGCGCCGCTGGTTCGCCGAGCAGGTGCCGCTGAGCCCCTGGCTCTATCCGGAAGATCAGGTGTCCGATGCGCCCATGCGCATGCTGGCGGCGGAAATCACCCGGGAAAAGATGTTCCTGCGCCTCCATGACGAGCTGCCCTACCGCTCCACGGTGGAAACCGAAAGCTGGAAGGAACTGCGCAACGGCTCCGTGCGCATCGAGCAGACCATCTATGTGGAGCGCGAAAGCCAGCGCAAGATCGTGCTGGGTAAGGGCGGCAACACGATCAAGACCATCTCCTCGGAATCCCGCGCGGAGATCGCCGGGATCATCGAGCAGAAGGTGCACCTCTTCCTGTTCGTGAAGGTGCGCGAGAGCTGGGCCGACGACCCCGAGCGCTACCGCGAGATGGGGCTGGAATTTCCCAGAGGGGGCTGACGACAGCCTTCTCGTTCTCCTGCCGCTGCCGCTTCACGCCTCCGCGCCAAGGCCCTGCCGGGCCTTGTCCAGTTCCTCGGTGTAGCGTCTCAGCACGTGGGCCTCGCCCAAGAGGCCCACCAGGCGGCGGGTGGCGCGGTCGTCCACCACGGCGAGGTCCTCGGCCCGGGCGGCGTCGAAGGCCAGCGCCGCCTCCTTCACATTCATGGCCGGCAGCAGCATGGCGTCGCGCTGGGTGGCGAGCCTTGCGGCGGCTTCCGCGGGATCGCGCTCCGCCGCATGGGCCTCCGCCACCCGCACCAGCCCGGCATAGGCGCCCGCCCCGTCCACCAGCACCACCATCCGTCGCGCGCCCAGCGGGAAGGCCGCGCGCAGGGCGCCGATGGTGCCGTGCTCGGGGAAGGTGGCCATGTCGGTGCGCATCATGCGGGCGACGGTGAGTTCGCGCATCCAGCCCACGTCCTGCGCGCTGCGGATGCTCTCGCCGCGCAGATGGAACCGCCAGGTGGAGAAGGAATAGCCGAAGGTCTCCCGCACCGCGAGGGAGGTCACCACCGCCGCCGCCAGCACATAGCCGGACAGGGCGAGGTCCTGCGTCATCTCCAGCACCAGGAAGGTCATGGTGAGGGGGCCGCCGATGATGCCCACCGCCAGCGCCCCCATGCCGGCCACCGCGCAGATCACCGGATCGAGCTGGAGCGCGGGCCACACCACGGCGAGCGCGCCGCCGTACAGCTTGCCCATGAGCGCCCCGAGGAACAGGGACGCGAAGAACAGGCCGCCGCGGAAACCGGAGCCGATGGACAGGGCCGAGGCGAGGATCTTCAGGCCGAAGATGATCGCCACCGAGAGCACCACCGGGCTGTCCACCTGCAGGTGCAGCGCGCCATGGCCGTCGGACAGCACCTGCGGGCTGTAGAGCGCCAGGGCTCCGACGCAAAGGCCCGCCACCGCCGGCCGCAGCGGCGCGGGGATGCGGCTTTTGCCGAACAGGGTCTCCACGCCGGTGACCAGACGCATGATGAGGATGGCGACGCCCGCCGCCAGCAGCCCGAGCAGCGCGATGGGCAGGATGTCGAGGGGCTGGAGCACCACATCGGGCGGGATGTTCAGCGGCTCCACATGGACCCCGAGCAGCCGCGCCACCATCACCGCCGAGACCGTTGCCGCCAGCACCGGGGCGGCGGCGGGAATGGAATAGCTGCCGATGATGATCTCGAAACCGTAGAAGGCGCCCATGAGCGGGGCATCAAAGGCCGCGCCGATGCCCGCCGCCGCGCCCGCGCCCACCAGGATGCGCAGGTCGTTGCGTCGCAGCTGGAAGGCCCGGCCGAGGCGCGAGGCAATGCCGGCGCCGATCTGCGAATAACCCGCCTCCAGCCCCAGGGAGGCGCCGAAACCGTTGGAGACCATGGTCTGCGCCGCGACGATGATGCTGTCGGTCAGCGACATGCGCCCGCCATGCAGCGCATTGGCCTCGATGGGGTCCACGACGCTGCGCGGGCGCCAGCGCTTCAGGGCGAGGGCGATGAGCCCCATGGCCAGACCGCCCGCCGCCGGCACCAGGACGAGCCAGGGCGAGGACAAGGCCGGCGCGGCGCTGAGCCGGTCGCCGGGGGCGAGCTGGAACAGCACCTCGTGCATCCACTGGGTGGTTCGGCTCATGGCACTGGCCGCGAGCCCGGCGAGGATGCCCATCACCGCCGCGATCACCACCAGCGCGGCTTCCCGCGCGCGCACGCCGGCCCGGGCGATGGCGATGAGGCGGCCGAGGGCGGAGGCCGGCGCTGCGCCAACCACCGGTGCGGGATCAGCGGGCGGAGCGGTCATCGGCTCAGGAGAAGGTGTTGCTGCGGGGGAAGCCCTTGGGCGGCAGGCGGCCGGCCGAGGCGCGCTCGCCCTGCCATTCAATGAGGTCGGTCACGGTCCAGGTGCGGCCGGAGGTGTCCTCCCAGGTCAGGCCCGAGGCCATGGAGAAGGCCTTGAGGTCGGACAGCCCGCCTTCGCGGTAACGCTGGAGGCGCACGCCGCGCCCGCGGGTCATTTCCGGCACCTGGTTGAGCGGGAACAGCAGCAGCTTGCGGTTGTCGCCGATCACCGCCACCCAGTCCCCTTCCACGAAGCGCACCGCCAGCGCTGCGTCGGGCGGATCGGTCACGAGCACCTGCTTGCCCTTGCGGGTGTTGGCGAGGCAATCGTCCTCGCCCACCATGAAGCCGCGTCCCTCCTTGGAGGCCAACAGCAGCTTGCGCCCGGGCTGATAGGCGAAGACGGAGACGATCTCCGCCTCCTGCTCCAGGTCGATCATGAGGCGCATGGGCTCGCCGTGGCCGCGCCCGCCGGGCAGCTTGGCGGCGTCCAGCGTGTAGAAGCGTCCGTTGGAGGCGAACACCATGACCTTGGAGGTGGTCTCGGCGAAGAAGGCGTGGCGCAGGCTGTCGTCGCCCTTGAACTGGAGGCTGGAGAGGTCCTGCACGTGGCCCTTGAGCGCGCGGATCCAGCCCTTGTCGGAGACCACGATGGTGACCGGCTCGCGCTCCACCAGCGCCTCGGTGAAGGCGTCCTCGTGGAAGGTGGGCGGCGCTGCGAACGTGGTGCGGCGCCTGCCGATGGCGGTGTCGGGGCCGTAGGTCTTGCGGGTCTCGCGGATTTCCTTGGCGATGTTCTTCCACTGCGCCGCCTCGGAGGCGACCAGCCTGTTGAGGCCGTCCTGTTCCTTGGTGAGGGCGTCGTGCTCCTTGCGGATCTCCATTTCCTCCAGCCGGCGCAGGGAGCGCAGGCGCATGTTGAGGATGGCTTCCGTCTGCACGTCGGTCAGCTCGAACGTGCGCATCAATTCCTGCTTGGGCTCGTCCTCCTCGCGGATGATGCGGATCACCTCGTCGAGGTTGAGATAGGCGATGAGGTAGCCGCCCAGCACCTCCAGCCGGTGCGCAATCTGCTCCAGCCGATAGCGCGAGCGGCGCAGCAGCACCTCGCGGCGGTGGTCCAGCCATTCCCGCAGCGCTTCCGACAGGGAAAGCACCTTGGGGACCTGCCCGCGCACCAGAACGTTCATGTTGAGCGGGATGCGGGCCTCAAGCTCGGTGAGCTTGAACAGGCTTTCCATGAGCACTTCCGCATCCACCGTGCGGGCGCGGGGCTCCAGCACCAGCCGGATGTCCTCGGCGCTCTCGTCGCGCACGTCGGCCAGCAGCGGCAGCTTCTTGTCGGTGAGCAGTTCCGCGATCTTCTCCACCAGGCGGGACTTGGCGACGCCGTAGGGGATTTCGGTAACCACCACCACATAGGTGCCGCGCCCGGTTTCCTCCTTCTCCCAGCGCGCCCGCACGCGGAACGAGCCACGTCCGGTGGCATAGGCCTCGGCCACGCCTACCGGATCCTCCACCAGCACGCCGCCGGTGGGAAAGTCCGGGCCGGGCACGAACTGGAGCAGGTCGAAGGCGGGAGCCTCCGGGTGGTCGATGAGGTGGAGCGCCGCGTCCAGCAGCTCGGCGGCATTGTGGGGCGGGATGGAGGTGGCCATGCCCACGGCGATGCCCTGCGAGCCGTTGGCGAGCAGGTTCGGGAAGGCCGCCGGCAGCACCACGGGCTCTTCTTCCGAGCCGTCATAGGTGGGGCGGAAGTCCACCGCGTCCTCGTCGATGCCGTCCAGCAGCAGGCGGGCGGTCTCGGTGAGGCGTGCCTCGGTGTATCGCATGGCGGCGGCGTTATCGCCGTCCACGTTGCCGAAATTGCCCTGGCCATCCACCAGCGGATAGCGCTGGGCGAAATCCTGGGCGAGGCGCACCAGGGCGTCATACACCGACTGGTCGCCATGCGGGTGGAACTTGCCGATCACGTCGCCCACCACGCGGGCGGACTTCTTGAAGCCCTGGCCGGGATCGAGGCGCAGCTGGCGCATGGCGTGCAGGATGCGCCGGTGCACCGGCTTCAGGCCGTCGCGCGCGTCGGGCAGGGCGCGATGCATGATGGTCGAGAGGGCATACGCCAGGTAGCGCTCTTCCAGCGCCTCCTTGAGCGTGACTTTCTCAATGTGCCCGTCGCCGGGCGGAAGTGTGCGCGTGGCCATGCCTGCCAGTAGCGCGCGCGCGGGCGAGCCACAAGCCGCCTTTGGATGCCGGCCCCATCATCGGGGTGTCCCACAAGCGCCCGATGAAAAGCGTGCCACCGCCCAAATCCTGAACGGCAAATGAATTCATCGCCATTCCCGACCGTAAATCGTGGCGAAACTTTGCCGCAGACAAGAGATCAACTGCTATTGAAAGACGAGAAATACCAAGGATGGAACAAAATCACGCCCCAGCGACGTTACAGCATCATAAGGCCGGGCGGTGAGTACGCTCGTGCCATGAGGAGATCCGAAAATGAAGACGGCAGCTCTTGCGGCGGGCGGGATTGTCGCGTTGGCGCTTCTTGGGGCCGTGCCATCGGCGTCGGCCGGATCGTTGATGGGCAGCGGTTCCACCTTCGCCGGACAGGCGCAGGCCCAGGCCCAGGTGGAAGACGTGCGCTGGGTGCGGCGGTGCTGGCAGGAGCGCCGCTGGTGGAACGGGCGCCCCCATTGGGTGACCAAGTGCCGAAACGTGTGGGTGGGTCCGCGGCGTTATCGCGGCTGGTGATGAGCCGGCTCCGGCGCCGTATCGCGGCGCCAGGCGGCAATGAAGGCCGCGCGCGCATCGGCAAGCCCGAGCCCGCGCGGCTCCAGCACCCGCGTGAGCAGGAAATGCCCGGTGATGCGCAGCGCGTCCTCCACATCCCCGGCGGGCGGGGCGGTTCCGTCCACCAGGAAGCGCGGCAGGGCAAAGAGCCGGTCCGCATAGGGCGCACCCGCCTCCGCGCAGACCGCCCGTCCGCTTTTCGGCGAGACATAGACCAGGTCTTCCCGTCCCCCGGTGGCGGCGCAGGTTTCCAGCTCCAGCCCGAACCCCAGTTCCGCCAGCAGCGCCAGCTCGAAGCGGGCCAGCAGCCGGCCGGCTGACGCGCGATCCTCGAAGGCGTCGAGGATGGCCCCGAGGGTGAGGAACAGGCCCTCGTGGGGATCGCGCTCCGGCAACAAATGCAGCATCTGCGCCATGTGGGTGAAGCCGAAGGCGGCGTGGGGCGCGCGCATGAGCACTTCGGTGCGCACCACCGCGGGCTCCAGCGCATAATTGCCCATGTGCTCGTCGAGACGCGCCCGCCAGGTGGCGCTCACCGTGTTGCCGGGCTGGAGCAGGGGCGCCTGCCGCCGCGAGGCGCCGCCCCGCACCATGCCGAGGTGCCGGCCGCGCAGGCGGGTCAGCAATTCCACGATGGCATTGCCTTCGCCGTGCCGCCGCACCCCCAGCACGATACCCTCATCGGTCCATTCCACGGCGTGCCTGTCCGGCTCTCAGCTTCGAGAAAAGCGATGCATGGTTGCGCGCGGCCTTGGCGCGCGGCCCGCCCTGCCGGCCGAACGCAGCGTCGCGCTGCCGGGCAATGAACGCCCTCAGGCGCGAAGACGCAACAGGGCGGTCTCGCCTTAAGACGGCGGAAACCCGAAGCGGCGAGGATGCGGCCATGCAAAGCCGCTCGCGCCTTCAGTCCATCCTCGCCACGTTCGCCCTTCATCTCGGAGCGGCGGCGCTCATCGGCTATTTCGCCTACCACGCCTACAATGGCGATCATGGGCTGGTGGCCAAGCGCAACTACGAGCAGGAGATGAAGGCGCTGGAATCCGAGCTTGCCGGGCTCAAGGCCCAACGCCGGGCGATGGAGAACAAGGTGTCGCTTTTGGCCGCAAACCAGCTCGATCCGGACATGCTGGACGAGGAAGCGCGCCGTCAACTCAACTTCATAAACGGCAAGGACCTGGTGTTGCTTCGCAGCAAATGAACTGAATATAAGTTCATGATGTATATGAACCATTTCTAAGTTCATTATAGCAAAATCAAGAGTTTGCAACGTGTTGCAGCGCAACACAGAAAAATTGGCGCTTTGAAGGCACGGGGAGCTGGGATAGGAAGGCGCAGTTCCAGCGCTTCCTGAGGATGCCGATGGCCAAAAAGCCTACTGCCCGTGTCGCCGATCCCTCGGCCCCGGCCCCCTTCACTAAAGACCAGGACATTCTCGCCTATCGCGAGATGCTGCTCATCCGCCGCTTCGAGGAGAAGGCCGGCCAGATGTACGGCATGGGCCTCATCGGCGGCTTCTGCCATCTCTACATCGGCCAGGAGGCCGTGGTGGTGGGCATGCAGATGGCCATGAAGCCGGGCGACCAGGTCATCACCGGCTATCGCGACCATGGCCACATGCTGTCCACCGGCATGGCCGCGCGGGGCGTGATGGCCGAGCTGACCGGCCGCCGCGGCGGCCTGTCCAAGGGCAAGGGCGGCTCGATGCACATGTTCAGCATCGAGAAGCAGTTCTTCGGCGGCCACGGCATCGTCGGCGCCCAGGTCTCGCTCGGCACCGGCCTCGCTTTCGCCGATCGCTACCGCAACAACGGCGCGGTCTCGGTCACCTATTTCGGCGACGGCGCGGCCAACCAAGGCCAGGTCTACGAGAGCTTCAACATGGCCGAGCTGTGGAAGCTCCCGGTCGTGTACGTGATCGAGAACAATAAGTACGCCATGGGCACCTCGGTGTCCCGTGCCTCGGCCCAGCAGGATTTCTCCAAGCGCGGCACCTCCTTCAACATCCCCGGCGAGCAGGTGGATGGCATGGACGTGCAGGCGGTGAAGGCCGCCAGCGAGCGGGCGCTCGCCTTCGCCCGCGAGGGCAATGGCCCCTATATCCTGGAAATGCAGACCTACCGCTATCGCGGTCACTCCATGTCGGACCCGGCCAAGTACCGGTCCAAGGAGGAGGTCCAGAAGATGCGCACCGAGCACGACCCCATCGAGCAGGTCCGCAACCGCCTTCTGGAAAGCCACGGGGCGACCGAGGACGAGCTGAAGAAGTTCGACGCCGAGGTCCGCGAGATCGTGAACGAGGCGGCGGACTTCGCCACCAACGATCCCGAGCCCGACGTGTCGGAGCTGTACACGGACATCCTGCGCTGAGCGGCCGGCCATGGCCGCGCTGTTTCATATCATCGCCGGCCTCGCGCTTCTCGCGGCGCTGATCGCCTGGGCCGTTGCCGTGCGCGGCGGCCTGCAGGCCATCGCCGCCAACCGCGCGGCCGGGCAGGGGGGCGGCGCGGGAAGCTACGCCCTTCTCGCGCTCTGGCCCTTCGCCGTGAAGCGGCGGGGCCGCGAGGCTGACGCCGACGCGGTGCGGACCGGCAAGGCGGCCATCGCCTTCTTCGTGTCCGTGACCGTCGCGGTCGCCGCCATCTCCGCCTACACCAATCTCACCTTCAAGCCCCCCGTGGCCCCGGCCGGCTCCTCGCCGGCCGCACCCGCGGGCGCGCCGAGCAAGAGCTGACAGCCATGGCCATCGAAGTCCTCATGCCGGCCCTGTCTCCCACCATGGAGAAGGGCAATCTCACCAAGTGGCTCAAGAAGGAAGGCGACACCGTCAAGTCCGGTGACGTGCTTGCCGAGATCGAGACCGACAAGGCCACCATGGAAGTCGAGTCCATCGACGAAGGCATCCTCGGCCGCATCCTCGTCCCCGAGGGCGCCCAGGACGTGGCGGTGAACACGCCCATCGCCACCATCCTCGCCGACGGGGAAGATGCGAGCGCCGCCCCCGCCCCCAAGGCCGCCGAGAGCGCCCCGGCCCCGGTTGCTGCTCCCGTCGTCGCCGCGCCTGCGTTGGTTGCGCCGGTGGTGGTGGCCCAGGCCGATCCGGAAGTGCCCGCCGGCACCGAGTTCGTCACCCAGACCGTGCGCGAGGCCCTGCGCGACGCCATGGCCGAGGAAATGCGCCGCGATGGCGATGTCTTCGTCATGGGCGAGGAAGTGGCCGAGTATCAGGGCGCCTACAAGATCACTCAAGGGTTGCTCCAGGAGTTCGGCGAGCGCCGTGTCATCGACACCCCCATCACCGAGCACGGCTTTGCCGGCGTCGGCGTGGGCGCGGCCATGGCGGGCCTGAAGCCCATCGTGGAGTTCATGACCTTCAACTTCGCCATGCAGGCCATCGACCAGATCATCAACTCGGCGGCGAAGACGCTCTACATGTCCGGCGGGCAGATGCACTGCTCCATCGTGTTCCGCGGCCCCAACGGCGCCGCCGCCCGCGTCGCCGCCCAGCACAGCCAGGACTACACCTCCTGGTATTCCAACGTGCCCGGCCTGCGAGTGATCGCACCCTATACGGCGGCCGACGCCAAGGGCCTGCTGAAGGCCGCCATCCGCGACCCCAACCCGGTCATCTTCCTTGAGAACGAGATCCTCTACGGCCAGTCCTTCGAGGTGCCGAAGCTGGATGACTTCGTGCTGCCCATCGGCAAGGCGCGCATCGCCCGCACCGGCAAGGACGTGACCCTGGTCTCCTTCTCCATCGGCATGACCTATGCGCTGAAGGCGGCGGACGAGCTGGCCAAGCAGGGCATCGAGGCGGAGGTGATCGACCTGCGCACCATCCGCCCCATGGACGTGGACACCATCATCGCCTCGGTGAAGAAGACCGGCCGCTGCGTGAGCGTGGAGGAGGGCTGGCCGCAGTCGGGCGTCGGCGCCGAGATCGTCGCCCAGCTCATGGACAAGGCGTTCGACTATCTCGACGCCCCGGTGCTGCGCGTCACCGGCAAGGACGTGCCCATGCCGTATGCCGCCAACCTCGAGAAGCTGGCCCTGCCGACGGTCGCCGATGTGATCGCGGCGGTCCACGCCGTGACCTATCGCTGAGGAGAGAGACGCATGCCCATCGAGATCCTGATGCCGGCCCTCTCCCCCACCATGGAGAAGGGCAACCTCGCCAAGTGGCTCAAGAAGGAAGGCGACACCGTCAAGTCCGGTGACGTGCTTGCCGAGATCGAGACCGACAAGGCGACCATGGAAGTCGAGTCCATCGACGAGGGCATCCTCGCCAAGATCCTGGTGCCGGAAGGCTCCCAGGACGTGCCGGTGAACCAGCTCATCGCCGTGCTCGCCGGCGAGGGCGAGGATGTGGCCGCCGCTGCCGCCGGCGCTGGCGGGGCCAAGCCCGCCGCCGCTCCGGCCGCCGCTGCCGCGCCTGCCGCTGCGGCTCCTGCTGCTATCGCTGCTCCGGCCGCTCCCGTCGCCAACGGCCAGGGCGGCCGCGTGTTCGCCTCGCCGCTGGCCCGCCGGATCGCCAAGGACAAGGGCATCGACCTTGCCGCGCTCGCCGGCTCCGGCCCGCACGGCCGCATTGTCGCCCGCGACCTGGAAGGTGCCCAGCCGGGTGCCAAGCCCGCTGCCGCCGCCGCGCCTGTTGCCGCCGCTCCCGCGCCTGCCGCTGCGCCCGCCCCCAAGGCGGCGGTGGCCAGCGCGCCCGGCGCCGAGCAGGTCAAGGCCATGTTCGAGGCCGGCAGCTACGAGGAAGTGCAGCTCGACGGCATGCGCAAGACTATCGCGCGCCGTCTGGTCGAGAGCGAGCAGGTGACCCCCACCTTCTTCCTCACGGTGGACTGCGACCTCGACGACCTCATGTCCCTGCGCGAGCAGGTGAACGCCAATGCGGGCAAGGACAAGGACGGCAAGCCGACCTACCGTGTCTCGGTCAACGACTTCATCATCAAGGCCATGGCGCTGGCGCTCCAGAAGGTGCCCGCCGCCAATGCGGTGTGGGCCGAGGACCGGGTGCTGCGCATGAAGCATTCGGACGTGGGCGTGGCGGTGGCCATCGACGGCGGCCTCTACGCCCCCATCGTGAAGAAGGCGGAGCAGAAGACCCTGTCCACCATCTCCAACGAGATGCGCGACCTCGCCGGCCGTGCCCGCACCAAGAAGCTGAAGCCGGATGAATATTCCGGCGGCTCCACCTCGGTGTCGAACCTCGGGATGATGGGGATCCGCAACTTTACCGCCATCATCAACGCGCCGCAGTCCTCCATCCTCGCGGTGGGCGCTTCGGAGCAGCGCGCCGTGGTGCGCAACGGCGAGATCAAGGCGGTGATGCAGATGACCGTCACCATGACCTGCGACCACCGGGTGATGGACGGCGCCCTCGGCGCCGAGCTGCTCAGCGCGTTCAAGGGCTTCATCGAGAAGCCCATGTCGATGCTGGTGTGAGCATGCTGGTTGTGAGCGGGCCGGTGTGAGGCTCGACCCGGAGGCTGCGGCAGATCAAATCCTGCCGCGACCGCCCGGTGTAGCTGCGGGGCAACGGCATTTTCCGCCGTCGCACCAAGGAAGGTTGAGACCATGAGCCACACGCCCCACGAGCTTGCCGCCGATTTCCCGGAACATGCCGAGAAGATCCAGGCGCTGAAGCTGTCCGACGCCCACTTCGCCAAGCTCAGCGACGCCTATCACGAGGTGAACCGTCAGGTGCATCGCGCCGAGACCGACGTGGAGCCCACCGGCGATGCCGAGATCGAAGCCATGCGCCGCGAGCGCATGCGCCTGAAGGACGAACTCTTCGCCTTCCTGTCCAAGTGATCCTGCCCAAGTGATCCTGTCCAAGTGATCCTGCCCAGGTGATCCTGTCCAAGTGACCGGACCGGCTGACAAGAACCGGGGCGCCTTTTTCGGAAGGCGCTCCGCAAGACCGGCTTCGGAACCGGGAGCAAGTGACAAGGACCCGCCCGGCGCCGGCCGAAGACCGGGCCGATGCCATCATGGAGACGGGCAAGCCTGATGAAGCTCTACCTCGCCGGCCCCGAAGTGTTCCTCGACGACGCGCGCGAGATCGGCCGGCGCAAGGTGGAGCTGTGCACCCGCTTCGGCTTTACCGGCCTCTATCCGCTGGACGGCGATCCGTTGCTGGATACGGTGGCAGGGGCCGCGAGCCGCGCCATCTTCGCCGCCAATCTCGCCCTCATGCGCTCCGCCGACGCGCTCATCGCCAATCTCACGCCCTTCCGCGGCATCAGCGCCGATCCCGGCACGGCGTTCGAGGTGGGCTTCGCCTTCGCGCTGGGCAAGCCGGTGGCGGCCTATTCCAATCTTCCGGGCGAGCTGAAGCACCGCGCCCATTCCGCCATCGGCCCCGCCGACGGCCAGGGCGCCGCCCCCTCCCTGCTGGCCGATGGCCTGCACGTGGAGGACTTCGGCCATTTCGATAATCTCATGCTGGCGGAAGCGCTCGCCGCCTCCCGGCTGCCGGTGATCCAGGCGCCGGCGCCGGCCGCCGACCCGTTCCGCGATCTCACCCTGTTCGAACAGGTGCTCGCCCTCATGGCCGAGGCCCGGTCCACCGGCCGCCTCGGCACGCCCCAAACCCCTTCCCATCCAGAACCCGCCGGTCCGGCGCACGGCGAGGAGACCTTCCATGGCTGACAGTTACGACATCATCGTCATCGGCGGCGGGCCGGGCGGCTACGTGGCCGCCATCCGCGCGGCCCAGCTCGGCTTCAAGGTGGCCGTGGTGGAGAAAAGCCATCTCGGCGGCATCTGCCTGAACTGGGGCTGCATCCCCACCAAGGCCCTGCTGCGCTCGGCCGAGATCTACCACTACATGGAGCACGCCAAGGATTACGGCCTCTCCGCCGAGAAGATCGGCTTCGATGCGGCGGCGGTGGTGAAGCGCTCGCGCGGGGTCTCGGCCCAGCTGGCCGGGGGCGTCGCCTTCCTGCTCAACAAGAACAAGGTGGACGTGATCTGGGGCAAGGCGACCTTCACCGCCCCCGGCAAGATCAAGGTGGAAGCCGCCCAGAACCCGCTCAAGGGCGCCAAGGGCGGCGGCGACTACACCGCCAAGCACATCATCGTCGCCACCGGCGCCCGCCCGCGCGCGCTGCCCGGCCTTGAGCCCGACAAGAAGCTGATCTGGACTTATTTCGACGCCATGGTGCCGGAAAAGATGCCCAAGAGCCTGCTGGTGATGGGCTCCGGCGCCATCGGCATCGAGTTCGCCTCGTTCTACCGCACCATGGGCACCGAGGTGACCGTGGTGGAGGTGCTGCCGCAGATCCTCCCCGTGGAGGACGAGGAGATCGCCGCCGTCGCCCGCAAGCGCTTCGAGAAGCTGGGCATGAAGATCATGTCCGGGGCCAAGGTGACCGGCGTCACCAAGCATGCCGACAGCATCACCGCCCATGTGGAGGACGCCAAGGGCGCCAAGCACGACATCACGGTGGATCGCATGATCTCCGCCGTGGGCGTGGTGGGCAACGTGGAGGGCCTGGGCCTTGAGGCCATCGGCGTGAAGATCGAGCGCGGCTGCGTGGTCATCGACGGCTATGGCCGCACCAACGTGCCGGGCGTCTATGCCATCGGCGACATCGCCGGCCCGCCCATGCTGGCCCACAAGGCGGAGCATGAGGGCGTGATCTGCGTGGAGACCATCAAGGGCCTCCACACCCACCCCATGGACAAGAACAAGATCCCCGGCTGCACCTATTGCACGCCGCAGATCGCCTCGGTGGGCCTCACCGAGAAGAAGGCCAAGGAAGCCGGCCGCGAAATCAAGGTGGGCCGCTTCTCCTTCATCGGCAACGGCAAGGCCATCGCGCTCGGCGAGCCGGACGGCCTCGTGAAGACCATCTTCGATGCCAAGACCGGCGAACTGCTGGGCGCCCACATGGTAGGCGCGGAGGTGACGGAGCTGATCCAGGGCTTCGTGGTGGCCATGAATCTGGAGACCACCGAGGAAGACCTGATCCACACGGTCTTCCCGCACCCGACCCTGTCGGAGATGATGCACGAGAGCGTCATGTCCGCCTATGGCCGCGCGATCCATTCGTGAGAGTGGCCGGGGAAGTGTTATCCTTCCCCGGTGCGGAGCTTGGCTGCCCCGAAGCCCTCTCCCGCCTGCGGGAGAGGGTAGGGTGGGGCAAACAGTGCTTCGAATTCACTCTGTGAGATGTCGAGCCTGTGACTGAAGAAAATGTCGACCATTCGAAAATGAGAGCCGTGGTTCGGAGTATAATTGAGTTGGCTTCCGAGAAGGAGCGGGAACAACTGAGAATATGGGCTGCACGTATCATCGAAATATACGAATCAAAAGATTCTAAATTTAACAAATTGAAATTAGCAATTACGTTTACATATTCCTCAAAATCGATAACTCCATTCTTGAAAATCGCGATTGACTATGCTCGCCGGCATATATGGAGCAACCGCTCCATGATGACCAAATTCGGCATGAGTGGAGCCGCGATAGGAATTGTGATTTTTGGTTGGCAGGGTGCCGGCATCGCCGCGTTTGGCACGGCTATTGGCGTGCCCATATTTTTTCTCACAGGTGTGGGTGCTGTGTTCGCAGGTATTTTGTGGCAGGAACTGACAGGCCAAGAAAAATCATAAACTCAATCGTCTGAACCTCGGAGGTGCCATCATGGACCAGCAGACCTATGCGTTCCTGAGCCAGCCGGGCGTCGGCTTCTTCTCGCTCATCATCATCGGCCTTATCGCCGGCTGGATCGCCGAGCGGGTGACGGCGAGCAATCACGGCCTGCTGACGAACCTCCTTGTCGGCGTCGCCGGCGCCTTCATCGGCGACAAGCTGGCCTCGGTGCTCAACGTGCCGGTGTTCGGTTTCTTCCGCACGCTGATCGCGGCCATCGTCGGTGCCATCCTGCTGCTGTGGATCTGGCGCGCGATCCGTTCGCGCTGAGGGAGGCCGGAATGATCATCTCCATTCTCGTCGGCATCATCGCCGGTTTTCTCGCCGAAAAGTTCATGAAGTCCTCCGGCGGGCTCCTCACCAATCTCGTGGTGGGGCTTGTGGGCGGCATGCTGGGCGGCTGGGTAGCGGGGGCCCTCGGCCTCAATTATATCGGCGACGGCATGCTCGACCGCATTGTCATCTCCACCTGCGGGGCGGTGCTGCTGCTCGCCATCTGGCGGGCGGTGACCGGCAAGCGGCCTGCCTGAAACGCAGTGCCGCAGCGCGCGCCACGTGGCTTCCGGCCAAAGGTGGCGCGCGGTATGGTGAATTGAAATTCATGCCCGGCCCGGACCTTGGTCCGGGCGGGGCTTCGCCCGGCATGGGCGTATTACCCTGCTCGGGGGTCAAGAGACGAAACGCATGGTCACGGTCATCGATACCCTCGCCCGCCCGCGCCACCCGGAAAAGGCCAACCGCCCGGAAACCGAGGTGCTGCGCAAGCCCGACTGGATCCGCGTGAAGGCGCCGGGCTCGGCCGGCTGGTCGCAGACCGCCGAGATCGTGCGGGCGAACGGCCTGCACACCGTGTGCGAGGAGGCCGGCTGCCCCAATATCGGCGAGTGCTGGGAGAAGAAGCACGCCACCTTCATGATCATGGGTGACACCTGCACGCGGGCCTGCGCCTTCTGCAACGTGCGCACCGGCATGCCGGAGGCGCTGGACCAGGGCGAGCCGCAGAAGGTGGGCGACGCGGTGGCCAAGCTCGGCCTCTCCCACGTGGTCATCACCTCGGTGGACCGGGACGACCTCGCCGACGGCGGCGCCGAGCACTTCGCCCGCACCATCGCCGCCATCCGCACGGCAAGCCCCGGCACCACCATCGAGATCCTCACCCCCGACTTCCTGCGCAAGGACGGGGCGCTGGAGGTGGTGGTGGCGGCCAGGCCCGACGTGTTCAACCACAATCTGGAGACGGTGCCGGCCAAATACCTCTCGGTGCGGCCCGGCGCGCGCTATTTCCACTCCCTGCGCCTGCTTCAGAAGGTGAAGGAGCTGGACGGCTCCATCTTCACCAAGTCCGGCATCATGGTGGGCCTCGGCGAGGAGCGGCCCGAAGTGCTCCAGCTGATGGACGACCTGCGCTCGGCGGAGGTGGATTTCATCACCATCGGCCAGTATCTCCAGCCCACGCGCAAGCACCACAAGGTGGAGCGCTTCGTGACGCCGGACGAGTTCAAGGCCTATGAGACCGTGGCCTATGCCAAGGGCTTCCTGATGGTCTCGGCCAGCCCGCTGACCCGCTCGTCCCACCATGCCGGCGCGGATTTCGAGAAGCTGCGCGCGGCCCGGGCGGCGCGCCTCGGCCGGGCCTGATCGTGCCATCCTTCACCAACGCCCGGCGGGTGAGGCACGGGGCGCGGGACATGTTCGACCTCGTGGCGGACGTGGAGCGCTATCCCGAGTTCGTGCCCCTGTGCCAGTCGCTGCGTATCAAGCGGCGCATGAAATCGGACGAGGGGGTGGAGATCCTGGTGGCGGACATGACCGTCGCCTACAAGCTGATCCGCGAGACCTTCACCTCACGGGTGACGCTGGACCGGCCGCGCCTCACCATCCATGTGGAATATCTCGACGGCCCCTTCAGCCGGCTCGACAACCGCTGGGAATTCGTGGGGCGGGGCGAGGATGCGAGCGAGGTGAAGTTCTTCATCTCCTACGAATTCCGCTCGCGCACGCTGGCCATGCTCATGGGCGCCATGTTCGAGGCGGCCTTCCGCCGCTTCGCCGATGCCTTCGAGGCGCGGGCCGATCAGGTCTACGGCACGGTGGGGTAGGGCGCCTCAGCCCTCCACCGGTCCGCCCGCCTCCTTCCACGCCTTGAAGCCGCCGCCCACATGGGCCACCGGCTTCAGACCCATGTCCTGCGCTGTGGCCGCCGACAGGGCCGAGCGCCAGCCCCCCGCGCACAGGAAGATGAAGGCCCGGTCCTCCCCGAAGGGCGGCTTGAAATAGGGGCTCTCGGGGTCGATCCAGAATTCCAGCATGCCCCGCGGGCAGTGGAAGGCGCCGGGAATGCGGCCCTCCCGCTCCAGTTCGCGCGGGTCGCGCACATCCACCAGCAGGGCGCCCTCGGCGATCCGCCGCTGGGCGTCCTGCGGGGTCAGCGTGGCGACGCGGGCATTGGCTTCTTCCAGGAGCTGCTTGAAGCCGCGGGTGATGGTCTGGGGCATGGCGTTTCCTGCGGCGCAATCGGCCGATCCGGAGAAGGGGGCAGGAGGCGAAGGCCTGTCAAGCCGGGAGGGCAGTGGGGGCTGGGCCGCCGGCGCAGATGGCGCGGGCTTGTCCTCCCCACCCCTCGCGTTTGCGCCCTCCAACCCTCCCCCGGCCTACCCCCTCCCCAGCCCTCCCCCGCAAGCGGGAGAGGGAGCTCGTCCGCGTTACGCCGTCCGCCCCGGCGCAATTGTCTCGACGGGCGGGGCGGGTTATGAGTCGGAAAAGTGGCAGCGCACAATCGTCGGGCACGATGATAAAATAAGCGCGCCAACCAGACAGAGGGGTTCAGCGGCGGATGGAAGTGTTCCTCCAGCAGCTCATCAACGGATTGACCCTTGGGTCGATCTACGGATTGATCGCCATCGGCTACACGATGGTGTTCGGCATCATCGGAATGGTGAATTTCGCCCACGGCGACGTGTTCATGGTGAGCGCCTTCATCGGCCTCATCTGCGTTCTGCTGCTCACCACCGTGGTGGGGATGAGCTCCATCTTCCTCATCCTCGCCATCACGCTGGTGGTGGCCATGGTGTTCACCGGCCTCGTGAGCTGGGCCATCGAGCGGGTCGCCTACCGGCCCCTGCGCGGCTCCTTCCGCCTCGCGCCCATGATCTCGGCCATCGGCATGTCCATCCTGCTCTCGAACTTCGTGCAGGTGGCGCAGGGCCCGCGCAACAAGCCGCTGCCGCCCATGGTGCCGGACGTGTTCGTGGTGATGGAACGCAACGGCTACGAGGTCACCCTCGCCTATAAGCAGATCATCATCATGGTGGTCACGGCGACGCTGCTCGCCGGCTTCTGGTGGCTGGTGCAGAAGACCTCGCTCGGCCGCGCCCAGCGCGCCTGCGAGCAGGACCGCAAGATGGCGGCGCTCTTGGGCGTGAACGTGGACCGCACCATCTCGCTCACCTTCGTCATCGGCGCCGCGCTCGCCGCCGTGGCCGGGGTCATGTACCTCATGTATTACGGCGTGGTGAACTTCGCCGATGGCTTCGTGCCGGGCGTGAAGGCCTTCACCGCCGCCGTGCTGGGGGGCATCGGCTCGCTGCCGGGGGCGGTGCTGGGCGGGCTGCTCATCGGCCTCATCGAGACCCTGTGGTCTGCTTATTTCTCCATTGAATACAAGGATGTGGCGGCGTTCTCCATCCTCGTCGTCACGCTCATCTTCCTGCCTCAGGGCCTGCTGGGCCGGCCGGAAGTGGAGAAGGTCTGATGGTGCATCCGCCCGTCGCCGATATCCCGCAGGGATCTCTGCCGTCCGGATCGTTGCCTCAGGTCGATGTGCCCGCGAACGGCCTGCCCGCCGTCTCGCCCCTGCCGCCCGCGGCCCCGCGTCCGGGCTCGGTGGTCGCAAGCGCCGTCACCGATGCGGTGGTGAGCGGCCTGCTCACCGGCCTGCTGCTGCTGCCGCTGGTGGGCTTCCGCGCCACCGAATCCGGCAGCGGTCCGCTGGGCCTCACCTATCGGTTCGGCCTGGTGGCCGTATTCGCCGGCATCGTCGCGGTGCTGCGGCTGGTGCTGAACCTCACGGTCTGGCGGCGCGGCCGCAAGGTGAAGACGAGCGAGGGGCCCTCCGCCTTCGCCACTCTGGCGCTGAAGGCGGCGCCGGCGCTGAGGCCGGCCTTCTTCGCCTTCGCCATCGCCTATCCCGTCCTGGCCATCCTGCTGTCGGGCGGCTTGACCCCAAGCCGCTACTGGGTGGACCTCGGTATCTATGTGCTCACTTATGTGATGCTGGGATGGGGCCTCAACATCGTGGTCGGCCTCGCCGGGCTGCTGGATCTTGGCTACGTGGCCTTCTACGCGGTGGGCGCCTACACCTTCGCCCTGCTCTCCACCAGCGTGCCGGTGAACGATTTCTTCGCCGGCCATCTGGGGGAGGGGTTCTGGACCGCGTGGTCGTTCTGGCTGTGCCTGCCGGTGTCCGGCATCCTCGCCGCCTTGTGGGGCGTCATCCTGGGCTTCCCGGTGCTGCGGCTGCGCGGCGATTATCTCGCCATCGTCACCCTGGCCTTCGGCGAGATCATCCGCCTCGTGCTCATCAACTGGGTGTCGCTGACCAATGGCGGGGCGGGCATTTCCTCCATCCCGCCCATCTCGTTCTTCGGCGTGCCCTTCAACGCCACGGACGAAGGCTTCGCGGCCAAATACGGCCTCGACTTCGATTCCATGCACCGGATCATCTTCCTGTATTTCGTGATCCTGGCCCTGGCCGCGCTCACCGCGCTGGTCACCATCCGACTGCGGCAGATGCCGGTGGGCCGCGCCTGGGAGGCGCTGCGCGAGGATGAGATCGCCTGCCGCTCGCTGGGCATCAATACCACGCTGACCAAGCTCACCGCGTTCGCCACCGGGGCCATGTTCGGCGGCTTCGCGGGGGCCTTCTTCGCGGTGCGGGTGCGCTTCGTCTCGCCGGAGAGCTTCACCTTCATGGAATCGGCGGTCATCCTCGCCATCGTGGTGCTCGGCGGCATGGGATCGCAGATGGGCGTGGCCGGGGCCGCCATCCTGCTCATCGGCGGCATGGAGATGCTGCGCAACCTCTCCTTCCTGAAGGCCGACTTCCTGTTCGGGCCGGATTTCGACCCCTCGCTCTACCGCATGCTCATCTTCGGCTTCGCCATGGTGGCGGTGATGGTGTGGCGCCCGCGCGGGCTTGTCTCCTCGCGACTGCCCACCATCTTCCTGAAGGAGCGCAAGGCGGTCTCCTCCGCCCTCGTCAAGGAGGGCCACGGCTGATGGCGAGCCTTGATTCCGTGGACGGGGCGCGGGTGCCGATCCTCGCGGTGGACCATCTGTCCATGCGCTTCGGCGGCCTCATCGCGGTGAACGACGTGTCCTTCGTCGCCGCCCGTGGCGAGGTGACGGCGGTGATCGGCCCCAACGGCGCCGGCAAGACCACCGTGTTCAACTGCATCACCGGCTTCTACAAGCCCTCCGCCGGCCGCCTTGCCCTGTTCCACGACGGCGCGGCAACGCCTGCGGAACTCGACGCCGTCACCGCCTCGGGCCTGTCGTGGGGGCGGACGGGGGCGGGCGCGCTCTATCTGCTGGAGCGGCTGCCCGACCACAAGGTGGCGTCCTGGGCGCGGGTCGCCCGCACCTTCCAGAACATCCGCCTGTTCTCGGGCATGACGGTGCTGGAAAACCTGCTGGTGGCGCAGCACATGTCGCTCACCAGCGCCGGGCTGCTCAATCCCGCCGCCCTCCTCAACCTGCCGTCCTGGAAACGCCAGCAGAAGGGCGCCATGGACAAGGCGCTCTACTGGCTGCACCAGATCGGACTCATCGACCGGGCGGATGATCCCGCCGGCGACCTGCCTTACGGCGACCAGCGCCGCCTGGAGATCGCCCGCGCCATGTGCACCAACCCGGTGCTGCTCTGCCTCGACGAGCCGGCGGCTGGCCTCAACCCGCGGGAATCGGCCGCCCTCAACGAACTGCTGCTCTCCATCCGGCGCGACCACGACACTTCCATCCTGCTCATCGAGCACGACATGTCGGTGGTGATGGAGATTTCCGACCATGTGGTCGTGCTGGAATACGGCTGCAAGATCGCCGACGGCACGCCGCAGCAGGTGCGCACAGATCCCAAGGTCATCGCCTCCTATCTCGGCGTCGAGGAGGATGAGGCGGCCGTGGTGGATGTTGGGGTGGGCGCATGAGCACAAAGATCCTCGCCCCCGATGCCCTCGCCCCCAGTGCCCTCGCCCCGGGCGCCGTCGCGCCCCAGAGCGCGCCGAAGGGCACGCCGCTGCTGCAGGTCAGCGGCGTCACCGCCTATTACGGCAAGATCATCGCGCTGAAGGGCGTGGACATTGCAGTGAACGAGGGCGAGATCGTCACCCTCATCGGCGCCAACGGGGCCGGCAAGTCCACGCTGATGATGACCATCTGCGGCAATCCCCGGGCGCGCGATGGCCGCATCGTCTTCGCCGGGCACGACATCACCGGCCTGCCCACCCACGAGATCATGCGCCTCAACATCGCCCAATCCCCCGAGGGCCGGCGCATCTTCCCGCGCATGAGCGTCTACGAGAACCTGCAGATGGGTGCCGCCATCACCGGCAACGCCCATTTCGCGCAGGATCTGGACCGCATGTTCGAGATGTTCCCGCGCCTGAAAGAGCGCATCGACCAGCGCGGCGGCACACTCTCTGGCGGCGAGCAGCAGATGCTGTCCATCGCCCGCGCGCTCATGGGCCGCCCGCGCCTGCTGCTGCTGGACGAACCCTCGCTGGGCTTGGCGCCGCTGGTGGTGAAGCAGATCTTCGACGCCATCAAGCTCTTGAACGAGACCGAGGGGCTCACCGTGTTCCTGGTGGAGCAGAACGCCTATCACGCCCTGAAGCTGGCCCACCGCGGCTATGTGATGGTTAACGGGCGCGTCACCATGTCGGGCACCGGGGCGGAACTGCTGGCCCGGCCCGAGGTGCGCGCCGCCTATCTGGAGGGAGGCCGCTGATGGTGTCCAAGGCAGATCCGGGGCGGTCCTCGTCCCCCCTGCTCATCGGCCCTCTGGCGGTGATCGCCGTGCTGGTGGTGCTGATCGCCCTCTGGCCGAAGGAACTGATCGGCGCCTCGCTGGCCGATTTCCTGCTGGTCACCCTGTTCCTCGGCGGGGCTGCCGCATGGCGCACCGGCAAGGCGGTGGCCCATGGCTGGGCGCCCTACCTGCAGCTTGTGCTCTATTGCCTGCTTCTGGCCGGTGCGGTGCGCTTCTGCCACTTCGCCCTGTTCGAGGACGAACTGTTCACGATCGAGCCGTTCGTGGTGGAATTCGTGCTGCTCACCGCCATCGCGACGTTGGGCTTCCGCGCCCACCGCAAGCGGCAGATGACCGTGCAGTACGGCTGGATGTACGAGCCGGCGGGGAAGCTCGCCTGGCGACCCAAAACCTTCGGTTGAAACCGGCGCGAGGTGCCGCGCGCGGCATCGACAGGCCGGGGAATTGCGGCACAATGCGCCGCGGAGTTTCACTGGGAGGCGGACCGGTGTTCCGCTCCCGGACGAAAGGGAGAGACCTGAATGAAGAAGCTCTTGATGGCGTCGCTTGCTCTTAGCGCCAGCCTTCTGCTTGCGGCGCAGGCCCAGGCGCAGGTGAAGATGGGCGTCGGCGGCCCCATGACCGGCTCGAACGCCGCCTTCGGCGCCCAGCTGAAGACCGGTGCCGAGCAGGCCGTGGCCGATATCAACGCCGCCGGCGGCATCCTCGGCCAGAAGATCCAGCTTTCGGTCGGCGATGACGGCGGCAAGCCCGAGCAGGGCAAGTCGGCGGCCAACAAGTTCATCTCCGACGGCGTGAAATACGTGGTGGGCCACTTCAACTCCGGCGTGTCGATCCCGGCCTCGCAGGATTACGAGGAAGCCGGCGTTCTCCAGATCAGCCCGGCCTCCACCAACCCGGCCTTCACCGAGCGCAAGATGTGGAACACGTTCCGCACCTGCGGCCGGGACGACCAGCAGGGCGCCGTGGCCGGCGCCTATATCGTCAAGAATTTCAAGGGCAAGAAGGTCGCCATCGTCCACGACAAGACCCCCTACGGCAAGGGTCTTGCGGACGAGACGCAGAAGACCATCAACAAGGGCGGCGTGAAGGAAGTCCTCTATGAGGGCATCAATACCGGCGAGAAGGACTATTCGGCCCTCGTCTCCAAGCTGAAGGCCAATGGTGTCGACCTGCTCTATTTCGGCGGCCTGCATCCCGAAGCCGGCCTGCTGGTGCGCCAGATGCGTGACCAGGGCATGAAGACCGTGCTGTTCTCCGGCGACGGCATCACCGACAAGGAATACTGGACCATCGCCGGCCCCGGCGCCGAAGGCACGCTGATGACCTTCGGTCCCGATCCGCGCAACAACCCGGCCGCCAAGGACATCGTGGCCGCCTTCAAGGCCAAGGGCGTGGATCCGGAAGGCTACGTGCTCTACTCCTACGCGGCCGTGCAGGTGATGAAGCAGGCCGCCGAGGCGGCGAAATCCCTCGACCCCAAGAAGGTGGCCGAGAAGATGCACTCCGGCATGACCTTCAACACCGTGCTCGGCCCGCTCTCCTTCGACAAGAAGGGCGACATCACCAAGCTCGACTATGTGGTCTACGTCTGGAAGGACGGCGCCTACACCCAGCTTTGACGGCTTCGCCCAGGCGACAGGAAGGCCCGCGCTCTGCGCGGGCCTTTTTTGTTGCGCAAACCCAATGGAGCCGGCGCGCCCCATTCCATGCGGGCGAAGCGTGGCACGACATGTCGCGCCCGTGCTCCCATGTTTGCCCCCATATTTACCGCCGCAGCCGGTTGACCCGGCGGGGAACAGCACGCAGTCTAGGTATATTGTCGACAGGAAGATCGGCGAAAGCTGGCGCAGACCGCTTCAGGCGGAATGAAGCCGGCGGATAAGCGCGCACACGGGGCCTCAGGCGTCCGGTTGGGCGATGGGCAGGGAACGGTCGCGGAGTGCAGGTCGCACGCCTCTCTCACGCCTCACCGTTCCGCTCATGTTGTCACGACTGAAGCTCGACCCGTTCGTCGTCGCTCTCGCGCTCACCGTCTCCCTGGCCCTGGTCTGGCCGCAGCCCGGCGTCACCGGTGGCCTGCTCCATGCCGACAAGGCCGCGAGCTGGGGCGTCGCGGTGATCTTCTTTCTCTACGGCATCTCGCTGTCGCCGAAGCGGCTGCTGGAAAGCGCCGCCCGCTGGGAGCTGCACCTGATCGTGCAACTCGGCACCTTCCTGTTGTTTCCAGCGGTGGTGGTGACGGTGCTGGCCCTGATGGGCGAGCGTCTGCCCGAGGCGGTGGCGACGGGGTTCTTCTTCCTCGCCGCCCTGCCGTCCACGGTCTCCTCCTCGGTGGCCATGACCTCGCTGGCGCGCGGCAACGTGCCGGTGGCCATCTTCAACGCCTCCATCTCCAGCCTCATCGGCGTGTTCGCCACGCCGGTCCTGATGGCCTGGTACCTGCACACGGTGGGCGGGGGCATGGATCTCGGCCCGGTGATCCTGAAGCTGATCATCCTGGTGATCCTGCCGCTGGCGGTGGGGCAGGTCGTCCGGCCGCTGCTGTTGAATCTGGTGGAACGCCATCGCCAGGTGGTGCGCATCGCCGACCGGGCGGTGATTCTGGCCATCGTCTACAATTCGTTCTGCGACAGCGTGGCTGCCGGCGTGTGGAAGGGCCAGAGCCCGGTCCTGCTGCTGGAGATCGTCGCCGGCGTGCTGTTGCTGTTTGCCGTGGTCTACCTGCTGATCGGGATCGCCTGCCGGGTCTTCGGCTTCTCCCGGCCCGACACCATCGCGGTGGTGTTCTGCGCCTCGAAGAAGTCGCTCGCCACCGGGCTGCCCATGGCGCAGGTGATGTTCAACGCCTCGCCGGACCTGTCGCTGATCATCACCCCCATCATGCTCTACCACTTCCTCCAGCTGGTCATCGTCGGCACCCTTGCCGGCCGCAGCGGGGCATTGGAGGCAGAAGAGACCGAGCCGGCGCTCCTCGCCGAGGACAATGACGACCTCATTCCCGAGCCCCAGGGGCGGCGGGCCTCGTCCACCGCCTCTTGAGCGGCGCTCAGGCGGTGGGGATCTCCTCCACCGCCAGCTCGAAGGTGATGAGCACCGGATTGGCGCCCGGTACCAGCCGGCCTTCGGCCAGCACGCCGGTGAAGCTGACGAGGGCGAGGTCGATCTGTGCCGCAAGCACGCCGGAGTCATCCGGTGCCACGACGCCCGAGGTCACGAACACCTCGGTGGCGTAGTCGTCCACCGGTGGGGCATCGACAAAGCGGGCGCCGATGAGGCTGCCCACCCCGCCGCGCAGCCGCCCGCCGACGAAGCCATGGCGACGGCACAGCGCCTCCACTGCCGCGCCGATCTCCACGTTCGGCCGGACGCGCGCGAAGGCGATGCGCGGGCCGCCCTCCGCCGGTGCGATGCGGGCGTGGGGGCTCAAATGGGGGCTTGAATGGGGGGTGAAGAGGGGAAAGTTGGTTTCGGAATCGAAATCGGCGGTGGTCTCCACCTCGGCGGAGCCATAGGCGCGGGCGCGGATGGGGGCGGCCACCACCGTCTCATGGGGCATGATGTGGCCGCCGTGGCGGCTGCCGTCGGGCTCGGTCCAGAAGGCATGGCAATGGATGAAGGGCGCGCCCTCCTTGCGCCCGAAGGTGACGTTGCCGCGATCAAGCCGCGTCTCGCCCGCCGGGGTGAAGGGCGCGCTGTACCAGGCGGCGTGGATCGCATCGGAGGCGGCGGCGGGCATCACATAGGTGAAGGGGCCGAAGCCGCCGCCGGACACTTCCACCTGCGCCGCGCCCATGCCCGCCGCCATGAGCGGCCCGGTGATGGCGGCATTGAGGGTGAGGCCCGGCTCCAGAGTGAAATCCAGCACCTGAAGCCGGCCCACGGCGCTCTCGATGCGCTCCTGCGGCGCCGGCCCCGGCTGAGAAATCCGGCGCATCTCCCCCATGGCGTCCTCCCTATTTGCCCTGTGCGATAGCACGGGCGGAAGCCGCCATCACCCTTCATGCCAACGGCCCCGGTCTTCGCCCGGTGCCGAGAGGGCTTCGCTCAGGCGCCGCGCGGGCTGGCTTCACCCCTCGGGGGGATAGAGATGGACGCCGCCGCAATTGTCGGAGACCGCGAGGCGCGTCCCGGCCGGCGAAAGATGGCCCGGGGTCAGCGGCACCTTGCCGGCGCCGCCGGGAATGTCGAGCACATAGGTGGGCAGCGCGATGCCCGAGAGCCGCCCGCGCAGGGCGCGCATCAGCTCCTGTCCCCGCGCGATGTCGAGCCGGAAATGGGCGGTGCCGGGGGCAAGGTCCGGATGGTGCAGGTAATAGGGCTTCACCCGGCATTCCACCAGGCTGCGAAAGAGGGCGGCGAGGGTGTCCGCGTCGTCGTTCACCCCGCGCAGCAGCACCGACTGGGACAGGAGCGGAATGCCCGCATCGGCCATGCGGGCGAGGGCCGTGCGGGCTGTGGGCGTCAGTTCGCGGGCATGGTTCGCATGCACCGCCACGTAGGAGGTGAGGCCCGGCGCCTTGAGCGCGGCGACGAGCGCATCGCTTACCCGCTCCGGCGCGGCGATGGGCACGCGGGTGTGGAAGCGGACGATCTTCACATGGGGGATGGCGGCAAGGCGCGCCATCACCTCGCCCATGCGGCGGGGGGAGAGCATGAAGGGGTCGCCGCCGGTGAGGATCACCTCCCAGATTTCGGGATGGGCGGCCAGATAGGCGAAGGCCTGCTCCAGCGCCTCGGGCGACAGGGTGGCGGCCGCGCCCGGCCCCACCATCTCGCGGCGGAAGCAGAAGCGGCAATAGACCGCGCACACCCCCACGATCTTCAGCAGCGCCCGGTCCGGGTAACGGTGGACGATGCCCGGCACGGGGCTGTGGGCATCGTCGCCGATGGGGTCGGCCAACTCCTCCGGCCGCGCGTCCAGCTCGGCGGGATGGGGCACGAACTGGCGGGCGATGGGATCGGCCGGGTCGGTGCGATCGATGACGGCGGCCAGCGTCGGCGTCACCGCCACCGCATAGCGTGCCGCCACGCGGGCCAGCGCCTCAAGGTCGCGGGCGTCGGCAAGGCCGGCAGCGACGAGGTCCTCGCCCGAGCGCAGGGTGCCTTGATCGCGGGCGGGCAGAGGCAGAAGGTTTGGCAGCAGAAGGTTTGGCATGGGCGTTGGGGCACCTATATGGGATGCGTCGGGCCTTGCCAATTCACGAGGCCGCCGGAAGGAGCAACGCCATGGACGTGACCGAAAGCGATGTTCTGGCCGCCGCCGAGCGCTGGCGCCGCGAGGGGCGTGGCGTGGCGCTCGCCACCGTGCTGGAAACCTGGGGCTCGGCGCCCCGCCCGGTGGGGAGCCGGCTTGTGATCGATGCGGACGGCAATTTCCTCGGCTCAGTCTCCGGCGGTTGCGTGGAAGGCGCGGTGGTGGGCGAGGCGGCGGAGGTGATCGCCTCCGGCACGCCGCGCACCCTTGAGTTCGGCGTCGCCGACGAGGCCGCCTGGAAGGTGGGCCTGTCCTGCGGCGGCAAGATCGCGGTGTTTGTCGAGCGTGTGGATTGAAAACGGCGGCCGATGACGCGGCGCGTCCTGCGTTATAGTCATCGGGGAAGATGATGCTGCCGGCCCGGCCGGCCGCTCCCTCAGGGAGGATGACCACTTATGCGCCTCGACCTTCTTGCGGCCCTCAACGCGGAACGCGCCGCCCGGCGGGCGTGCGTGGTGGTGACGGAGCTGGAGAACGGCGCCCAGCGCCTGGTCGTGCGTGACCAGGTGGACGGCGATCCGCTCGCCGGCCCCATCCGCGAGGCGCTTGCCATCCGGCGCAGCCGCCTTGTGGGGGAGGGGGCGGGGCGCGCCTTCCTGGCGGTGGAGGTGCCGCCGCCGCGCATGCTGGTGATCGGCGCGGTGCATATCTCCCAGGCGCTGGCGCCCATGGCGCGTCTCGCCGGCTTCGACCTGACCATCATCGACCCGCGCACCGCCTTCGCCACGCCCGAGCGCTTCGGCGATGTGCCGGTGATCGCGGAATGGCCACAGGTCGCCCTGCCGGCCTATGGCCTCGACCCCTTCACCGCCCTTGTCGCCCTGACCCATGACCCGAAGGTGGACGAGCCGGCCCTGATCGCCGCGCTGAAGGCGGGCTGCTTCTATGTGGGCGCGCTGGGTTCCCGCCGCACCCATGCGAAGCGGGTGGAGCGGCTGCAGGTGGCGGGACTCCCGCCGGATGTCATCGGCCGCATCCATGCGCCCATCGGCATGGATATCGGCGCCGCCAGCCCGGCCGAGATCGCGGTGGCAGTGCTCGCCGAGGTGATCCGCGCCCTGCGCTCGGGCACGGCGCATGCGGAAGGAGTTGCGGCGTGAAGTTCGGGTCCCTGCCCTTGTCAGAGGCCGAGGGTGCCATCGCCGCCCATTCGGTGCGGCTCGAGGATGGCGTCCTCAAGAAGGGCACCCGGCTCGGCCCGGACGAGATCGCGCGGCTTAAAGCCGCCGGCTTCCGCGAGGTGGCGGCGGCGCGCCTGGAGCCGGGAGACATGGCGGAAGATGCCGCCGCCCGGCTTTTGGCGGAAGCGGTGGCCGGCCCCCATGTGCGGGCGGACGCCGCCTTCACCGGCCGCGCCAATCTGTTCGCGGAATCATCCGGCGTGCTGCGCGTTTCGGAAGCCGCACTCGACGCCTTCAACGACGTGGACGAGGCCCTCACCCTTGCCACCCTGCGCGATTTCACCCCGGTGGCGGCGGGCGACATGGTGGGGACGGTGAAGATCATCCCCTATGCGGTGCCGGACGGTCTGGTGGACGCGGCGCGGCGGGCATCGGAGGGGCTGTTGTCGGTGGCGCCGTTCCGGCTGAAGCGCGTGGCGGTCATCTCCACCCTGCTGCCGGGCTTCGCCGACAAGGTGGTGGCGAAGACCCTCGCGGTCACGCGCGCCCGCCTCGCCCCCACCGGCGCCGAGGTGGTTTCCGCCGACACCGTGGCCCACCATCCGACCGCGCTGGCGCAAGCCCTCCGGAGGGCGGCGGAGGATGGGGCGGACCTGGTCATCGTCTTCGGCGCCTCGGCCATTGCCGACCGCAACGACGTGATCCCTGCCGCGGTGGTCGCCGCCGGGGGCGAGGTGGTGCGGCTCGGCATGCCGGTGGACCCCGGCAATCTCCTGATGCTCGGCCGGCTGGGCGCCACGCCGGTGCTGGGCGCGCCCGGCTGCGCACGCAGCCCGAAGGAGAACGGCTTCGATTTCGTGCTCATGCGGCTCCTCGCCGGCCTTGAGGTGACCGCCCGCGACATCGCCCGGCTCGGGGCGGGCGGGCTGTTGTCGGACATTGCGGCCCGGCCCCATCCCAGGGCGGAGGGCGACGCGGGACAGGGCTTCGCCGCCGTCATCCTCGCCGCCGGGCGCAGCGCGCGCATGGGGCAGGGGATCAACAAGCTGATGGAGGAGGTGGGGGGCGTGCCGGTGATCCGCCGGGTGGCGGACGCGGCGCTCGCCTCGCGGGCGCGCCCTGTCATCATCGTCACCGGCCATGAGCGCGGGCGCATCGCCGCCGCGCTCGAAGGGCTGGATGTGACCTTCGCGCACAACCCCGATCATGCCAGCGGCATGGCGTCCTCGCTGCGGGCGGGGATCTCCGCGGTGCCCGAGACGGCGGCGGGGGCGCTGGTGGTGCTCGGCGACATGCCGCTCCTCGCCGCGGATATCATCGATCGGCTGATTGCCGCCCATGCGCCCGACGAAGGCCGGCTCATCTGCGTGCCCGTGGATGGCGGGCAGCGGGGCCATCCCGTGTTGTGGTCACGCCGCTATTTCGCCGATCTCGGCGCGCTGGAGGGCGACGTGGGCGCGCGGCACATCCTCGCCGCCAATCAGGATGTGGTGGCGGAAGTGGCCATCGCCGGTGGCGGTGCTTTCCTTGATGTGGATACCCCCCAGCTCCTCGCCCAGGCGCGGGCGGCGGCGGACGAGGAGAAGGTGGTCAGAACGGAGCCGGTATGAGGTGGGTGGCGCCGATGTCCAGGCGCTCGCACATCCATTGCGCCAGCCGCAGGCGGTGGCAGCCTTCCACGTGCCGCTCGTAGCACAGCAGGCAGATGCGCCTGCCCTGGGCGAGGGACGCCAACTCCTCCAGCGCCGCCTGCGCCGGGGCGGTGGCGAGGTGGGCGTCGTAGATGCGCATGAGGGCGTCGTGGTCGCCGCCGCGCGCCGCGAGCCGGCCCTCCTTGGGCGTGCCCAGCGCCCGCAGATGCACATAGGCGACGCCGTGCTCGGCGATGCCCGCCGCCAGCGCCGTCTTGGAAAAGCCCGGCCGGCGGGAGGCCGCCACCGCCCGCACATCCACCAGAAGGTCAACCTTGGCTTCGTCCAGTGCCGCCTGGAAGGCGGATGGGGTGCTCTGCTCGTAGCCGATGGTGAAGAGGTGGGTCGTGCTCATGGGATGATCATGCCGTGAGCGGTGGACGCCGTCACGCCTGCGGCCATCCGATGGTCACAAGCGGGGGACGTGTCCCGGCCGCGCCCAAACGGCCATGGACTTCGGCGCAGGACGTGTGAAATTGACACGCCGCCGGTGCGGAATGGGAACCTCTGCTGAATCAGGGGGTTCATTGGGCGCCGGCCGCACAGAATGTGTGCCCGAAGTACCGCGACCGCCTGGAGCATGTTCGGCAGACACCGGTTGGCTTGAACATGCTCTAAACCTTTGTTTCATCGCAATTCCGGACGCAAAATCGCTTCTCGCTTTTGCTGGAATTGCTCTTGGGAGATGAAGATGCGCTTGTTCCGCTGCGCCGTCTGCGACCAGCTTCTCTACTTTGAGAACCGCCGCTGCGAAAAGTGCGGACACGAACTCGGCTATATCCCTGAAGCCAACGAGATCACCCCCCTTGAAGCGGATGGCGAAGCCTACCGTTCCGTCGACACCGAGGCGCGCTACAAATTCTGCGCCAATGCAGCCCACGACGCCTGCAACTGGCTGATGCCGGCGGATCAGGATGAGGAATATTGCCTCGCCTGCCGCCACAACCGCACGGTGCCGGACCTGACGGTGCCGGAAAACCTGCGCAAATGGCGCAGGATGGAAGTGGCCAAGCACCGGCTGGTCTATTCGTTGCTGCGCCTCAACCTGCCGCTGGAAAGCAACAAGGACCGCGAGGGCGGGCTGTGCTTCGACTTCCTTGCCGATATGCCGGACACGCAGGCGCCCAACGTGATGACCGGGCACGACGAGGGCCTGATCACCATCGCCCTGGTCGAGGCTGACGATGCCGAGCGGGAGCAGCGCAAGAGCGAGCTGGGCGAACTCTACCGCACCGTGCTCGGGCATTTCCGGCACGAGGTGGGCCATTATTACTGGAATCGCCTGGTGCGCGATGCCGGTCGGCTCAATGCTTTTCGCGCCGTGTTCGGAGATGAGAGCGCCGATTACGGGGAAGCGCTGAAGATCTATTACGCTTCCACACCTCCGGCCGACTGGCAGATGAACTATGTTTCGGCCTATGCCACTGCGCATCCGTGGGAGGACTTCGCCGAGACCTTCAAGCACTACATCCACATCGTGGACACGCTGGAAATGGCGGCCGCGTTCGGGGTGGAGGTGCACCCCGGCCTGGACGACACGGGGGAACTGGGCGCCCAGGTGGATTTCAATCCCTACCAGGCCTGCCCGGTGCAGCAGATGGTGGATTCCTGGCTGCCCATCGCCTTTGCGCTCAACAATCTCAACCGCTGCCTCGGCATGTCGGATGCCTATCCGTTCATCCTCGGCCCGGGCGTGATCGCGAAGCTGGGCTTCATCCACGATCTCGCCCACCGTCAGGTGGCGGCGGACCTTGCGGCGGATCCCGCGGCGCCGGCGTCGGAGGATACGGAGATCCCCAAGGGACGCGGCGAGAATGCGGAGGATGCACCCGAGGGCAAGCCGGCATCGGCGGCGGCCTGAGCCTTCCCTCATCAGGCGGCCGGCCCACCGTCCGCCTGATGAGAAGAAAGGGCGAGCCCGCCGGAGCCCGGTGCGCTCGCCCTTTCTGTTTCACGATACGGACGGGGCGGGGGCTATTCGGCCGCCTCCGGCCCCTTGCTGGCACTTTTCGTCGTCTTCTTCGCGGCCGGCTTGGTCGCCGTCTTCTTTGCCGCCGGCTTCTTCGCTGCCGTCTTCGCTGTTGTCTTGGCTGCCGTTTTGGCCGGCGCATCCTCGCCGGATGCGGAGGCCTTGGCCGGCGCCTTGCGGGGCGCCTTCGCCTTGGATGGCGACAAGGCGGCCTTGGCGTCGATGAGGGTCACCGCCTCGGCGAGGGTCAGGGCCTCCGGGTCCGTGGACTTGGGCAGGGTGGCGTTGACCTTGCCATGGTTCACATAAGGCCCGAAGCGGCCCGGCCGCACCGTGATCGGCCCGCCGTGGGTGGGGTGATCGCCCAGGGTGCGCCCCGGCGTCGCCGCCCCGCGTCCGCCCCGGCCCTTGGACTGCTTCTCGGCGATGAGCACCACCGCCCGGTTCAAGCCGACGGCGAGAATGTCGTCGCCGTCCTCGATGTTGGCGTAGGTGCGCCCGTGCTGCACATAGGGGCCGTAGCGCCCGATGCCAGCGAGGATGGGCTCGCCGTCTTCCGGATGCTTGCCCACCTCGCGCGGCAGGGCGAGCAGTTTCAGCGCGGTTTCCAGGTCCACGTCCGCCGGGGCGAGGCCCTTGGGCAGGGAGGAACGCTTGGGCTTCTCCCCGTCCTTGCCTTCGCCGAGCTGGAGATAGGTGCCGAAGCGCCCCGCGCGGATGGTGACCTCCTCGCCGCTCTCCGGATCAATGCCAAGCTCGCGCTTGCCGTCGCCCTCGGGGGCGCCGTCGCCGGTGAGGGGGCGGGTGTGGCGGCACTCGGGATAGTTGGAGCAGCCGATGAAGGCGCCGAACTTGCCCATCTTCAGCGACAGCCGCCCGTTGCCGCAGGTGGGGCACAAGCGCGGGTCGGTGCCGTCCTGCGTGGGCGGGAAGATGTGGGCGGTGAGCATGTCGTCCAGGGCGTCGAGCACCTGGGAAACGCGCAGGTCCTTGGTGGCCTCCACGGCGATGTGGAAGTCCTGCCAGAAGGCGCGCAGCACGTCCTTCCAGTCCAGTTCCGCGGCGGAGACCTCGTCCAGCTTCTCTTCGAGATCGGCGGTGAAGTCGTATTCCACGTAGCGCTTGAAGAAGCTTTCGAGGAAGGCGGTGACCAGCCGTCCCTTGTCCTCGGGCAGGAGGCGCTTCTTCTCGAGCTTCACATATTCGCGGTCGCGCAGCACCGCGAGCACGGCGGCATAGGTGGAGGGCCGGCCGATGCCCAGCTCTTCCATGCGCTTCACCAGCGAGGCTTCCGAATAGCGCGGCGGCGGCTCGGTGAAGTGCTGGGTGGTGAGGATGTCGCGCCGGTCGAGCTTGTCGTTGGCGCTCATGGCCGGCAGGCGGCGGCTCTCCTCGTCGTCGTCCTCGTCGTCCTTGCCCTCGCGATAGAGGGTGAGGAAGCCGTCGAACTTCACCACGGTGCCGGTGGCGGTGAGATCCAGCGTGCGGCCGCCGGCTTTCGCCTCGATATCGGCGGTGGTGCGCTCCAGCTCGGCCGATTCCATCTGGCTCGCGACCGTGCGAATCCAGATCAGCTCATAGAGCTTGGCCTGCTCGCCATCGAGATGACGCGCCGCTTCACGCGGGTGCCGGGAGGGATCGGTGGGGCGGATGGCCTCGTGGGCCTCCTGGGCGTTCTTGGCCTTGGTGGTGTATTTGCGCGGCACGCCGGGCAGATATTTCGGCCCGAACTGCTTGCCGATGGCGCTGCGGGTGGCGGCCACCGCCTCCGGCGCCATGTCCACGCCGTCGGTTCGCATATAGGTGATGAGGCCCACCGTCTCGCCGCCCACGTCCACGCCCTCGTAGAGGCGCTGGGCGATCTGCATGGTGCGGGCGGGGGCGAGGCCCAGCTTGCGGCTCGCCTCCTGCTGCAGGGTGGAGGTGGTGAAGGGCGGCTGCGGATGGCGCCGCATGGGCTTCGCCTCCACCGAGCGCACGCGGAAGTCGGCCGCCTCCAGCGCCGCGCGGAAGGCCTTTGCCTCCTCGGCGGTGCCCACGGAGAGGCGGGTGATCTTCTTGCCGTCCGCGCCCGACAGGCGGGCCTCGAACTCCTCGGCGCGGGGCGTCGCGAGCCTGGCGACGATGGACCAGTATTCCTTCTGGACGAAGGTCTCGATCTCACGCTCGCGGTCGCAGACGAGGCGCAGCGCCACCGACTGCACGCGGCCGGCGGAACGGGCGCCCGGCAGCTTGCGCCACAGCACCGGCGAGAGGGTGAAGCCCACCAGATAGTCGAGGGCGCGGCGGGCGAGATAGGCGTCCACCAGCGCCACGTCGATGGCGCGGGGCGCCTTCATGGCGTCCAGCACGGCCTGCTTGGTGATGGCGTTGAAGACGACGCGCTCGACCTTCTGGCCCTTGAGCGCCTTCTTCTGCTTGAGCACCTCCAGCACGTGCCAGGAGATGGCTTCGCCCTCGCGATCCGGGTCGGTGGCGAGGATGAGGCCATCGGCTCCCTTCACCGCGGCGGCGATCTCGTTGAGCCGCTTCTGCGCCTTGGGGTCCACCTCCCACAGCATGCGGAAGTCCGCATCGGGGTCGACGGAGCCGTCCTTGGAGGGCAGGTCGCGCACGTGGCCGTAGGAGGCGATCACCTCGTAGCCGGGACCGAGATATTTATTGATCGTCTTCGCTTTGGCGGGCGATTCGACGATGACGACCTGCATGACGGACCGTGTCTTTCATAGGGCCGCCGCCCCAGCGCGCGGCCTCAATTGGAATGGCTTCGCCGACGAAACGATGCGCGGTCGCGCATCGTGTTCCGCCGTGGGACTGCCGGCTTCCGCAGCGCGATCCTGATCCCCGCCGGCCGGATCGCGACACCGGGAAGGGGCCGCAACATGGGGAGCGGATCGGCGCGTGTCAAATTCGGCTCCCGCCTTGATGCGGTGTCAGCATCCGGCGAACTTACAACCATAGGTATGTTTTAATATGACACTCAATCTATAAGACGTGCAGAGCTATCCAGTTACGCCGATGGACGGGCCATGACCGACGTGTCCTCCTCTCGCCCCCGCGGCGATCCCGCCTCCGCGGCCGCCTATATTGCGACCATCACGACGGAATTGTCCCGTCTTGCGGAAAACCACGGGCTCACCACCCTCGCCTATATTCTCGAAATGGCCCGGCTCGAAGCCAAGAGCCTGGCTGATGACCCGCTGGCAGGCTCCGAAGGCGGCCTGACGCGCCGTGGTGGCGGGACCTGATCCGCACAGATCCGGCACCGGCCTATTTGAGCGCCACGCGGCCGGTGCCCGGGCGGTCCAGCCGGCCGGCAAGGTCGAGTTCCAGAAGCACGATCTGCACGTCCGCGGCGCTGCAGCCGGACAGGCGCACCAGATCATCGATCAGGGTGGGGGCGGGGCCAAGCAACTCGACGATGCGGGCGCGGGCGTCCTCGCCCGGCATGGCCGGCTCCATGGCTGGCCCCTCCGCCTCGATGGCATCCGGCCCCTGCCGCCCCGCCATGGGCGTGAGGACGCTGATGACGTCCGCAGCCTCGGTGACCAGGGTGGCGCCCTGCTTCAGGAGGCGGTTGGTACCGCCGGCGCGCGGGTCCAGCGGCGAGCCCGGAACGGCGAACACCTCGCGGCCCTGCTCGCCGGCAAGGCGTGCGGTGATCAGCGAGCCGGAGCGCTCGGCCGCCTCCACCACCACCACGCCCAGCGCCATGCCCGACACCAGCCGGTTGCGGCGCGGGAAATCGCGCGCCCGCGCTTCCCAGTTGACCGGCATTTCGGAGACGATGGCGCCGGTTGCGGCGACTTTCTCGATGAGCCCGAGATTCTCCGGCGGATATGGGCGGGCAAGGCCTCCGGCGAACACGCCCACTGTGCCGCCGTCGAGGCTCGCCTCGTGGGCCGCCGCATCGATGCCGCGGGCAAGGCCGGAGACCACCACCCAGCCGGCGCCCGCCAGATCCCGCGCCAGCCGTGCGGCGAAGGAGCGGCCGGCGGCGGAGGCGTTGCGGGCCCCGACAATGGCCACCATGGGCCGCTGCAGCACTTCGCCGCGGCCCTTCACGCAGATCAGCGGCGGCGCGTCGTCGAGCTGGCGCAGGGGGACGGGGTAGTCGGCTTCGCCGGTGGCCACCAGCCGTGCACCGAGGCGGGCGAGGGCCGCCACTTCCGCTTCGGCCTCGGCGAGGTCGGGCACGCGCGGCGGCAGCAGTCGCCCGCCACGGCGCGCGAGGGTCGGCAAGGCTTCCAGCGCCGCAGCGGCGCCGCCGAACTGGTTGATGAGGGCGCGGAAGGTGCGCGGCCCCACATTCTCGGTGCGGATGAGGCGCAGCCAGTCGAGCCGCTGGGCCGGCGAGAGCAGTTCGCCCGGGCCGGGTCCGCCGACCGCGTGGGTGTGTCCGGCCTTGCCCCGTGCCATGGGGCGCCCTAGCCCTTCGCGCCGATCTTGCCCTCGGTCCCTTCGAGGAGGCGGCGGATGTTGGCGTGGTGCTTGATCCACAGCAGGATGGCGAGCAGCGCCAGCAGCAGCGCCAGTCGGTCGTCGACGAGGGCCACAGCGGCCGCCACGCTCGCCACCGAGGCGGTGAGGGCGGAAAGCGAGGAGAAGCGGGTGAAATAGGCCGTTGCCAGCCATGCCGCAGCGAACACAAGCGCCACCGGCCAGGACAGGCCGAGCGTCACCCCCAGGAAGGTGGCGACGCCCTTGCCGCCCTGAAAGCGCAGCCACACCGGGGCGATATGGCCGATAAAGGCGCCGAAGGCCGCCACCATGGCGGCTGGCGCCCCGAGCAAATGGCCGGCTACCAGCACCGCCACGGTGCCCTTGAGAGCATCGAGCAGTAGTGTCGCGGCGGCGAGATCCTTGCGGCCGGTGCGCAGCACGTTGGTGGCGCCGATATTGCCGGAGCCGATGGAGCGGATGTCGCGGGTGCCGGCGAGGCGGGTGAGCAGGAGCCCGAAGGGGATCGAGCCGAGCAGGTAGCCCAACGCCAGTGCCAGGAGCAGCACCGGAGCGGACGACGGGGCATCAGGCATTAAAGACCTCGGAGACGGACCAGAAGGCGAGAGCGCATCGGAGCGCAGCGGATACCGGTTCGCATGACGACACCGCGTCGAGGCGGAACACGCGGGCATCGTCGCTTGTGGGGATGTACGACGATGCCGGAGGCCATCAAACGTATTCGTATACAGTGGCTCCGGCAACGATGGTGCGCAGCACGCGCCCATCGAGCCGGGCTTCGTCGAACGGGGTGTTGCGGCAGCGCGACTTGAGCATGGAGGGTTCCAGCACGTAGGGCATGCCGGGGTCGAACACGGTCACATCCGCCGGGGCGCCGGGGCGCAGCGTGCCGGCATCGAGGCCGAGGATCGCCGCCGGGCGGGTGGAGAGGGCGGCCAACAGGGTCACGAGGTCCACCTGGTCCGCATGCACGAGGCGCAAGGAAGCGGACAGCAGGGTTTCGAGCCCGATGGCGCCGGGCTCCGCCTCGGAGAAGGGCAGGCGCTTGCCTTCCACGTCCTGGGGCAGATGGTCGGAGACCACCACGTCGATGAGTCCGGAGGATATGGCGTGGATCAGCGCCTGGCGGTCCTCCTCCGCCCGCAGCGGAGGGGCAAGCCGGAAATAGGTGCGGTAGGCGCCGATATCCAGCTCGTTGAAGGACAGGTGGTTGATGGTGGCGGAGGCCGTCACCGGCAGGCCGGATTCCTTGGCGCGCTCCAGCACGGCCAGCGATTCGGCGCAGGTGAGCGCCGCCGCGTGGTAGCGCCCGCGGGCCCCGGCCACGAGGCGCACGTCACGCTCCAGCACGATGGTTTCCGCCGCCTTGGGATTGCCGGAGAGGCCGAGGCGAGCGGCAAACGCGCCCTCGTTCATGGCCCCCTGCGACATGCTCGCATCCTCGGTGTGATGCACCAGGAGGGCGTCGAAATCGCGGGCGTAGGTCAGGGTCCGGCGCAGCACCTGGGCGCTTGCCACCGAGCGGTGGCCGTCGGTGAAGGCGACGGCGCCGGCGGCCTGGAGCAGGCCGATCTCGGTCATCTCCTCGCCCCTGAGGCCCTTGGTGATGGCCGCCATGGGGTGCACCCGCACCACCGCCGTGTCCCGCGCCCGGCGCAGGATGAAGTCGACGATGGCCGGGTCGTCCACCGCCGGGTCGGTGGTGGGCTGGCAGATGATGGTGGTGACACCGCCGGCCGCCGCCGCGTGGCTGGCGGAGGCCAGCGTCTCGCGATGCTCGGCGCCGGGCTCGCCCACGAAGGCGCACATGTCGACGAGGCCGGGCGCGACCACGGCGCCCCTGCAGTCCACCACCTCGGCGCCGTCCGGCACGCCCGAGGCGGCGATGCCGAAGCCGGCATCCTTGATGACGCCCTCGGCGAGATACACATCGCCGTGGAAATCCGAGCCGCGGGACGGGTCAATGACCCGCGCGTTGACCAGCAGCAGCGGGCGGGGATCGCGGGAGAACAGGCGGCCGTCACGCATTGGGCAGCTTCCGGGCGAGGGTGTCGAGCACGGCCATGCGCACGGCGACGCCCATCTCCACCTGCTCGCGGATGAGGGAGCGCGGGCCGTCCGCCACCGCCGAATCGATCTCCACGCCCCGGTTCATGGGGCCGGGATGCATCACCAGCGCGTCCGGCGCGGCGTGGCGGAGCTTCAGTTCGTCGAGGCCGAAATAGTGGAAATATTCCTTCACCGAGGGGATGAAGGAGCCGGCCATGCGCTCGCGCTGGAGGCGCAGCATCATCACGATGTCCGCATCCCTGAGGCCTTCTTCCATGGTGCGGAACACCTCGACGCCAAGGCTCTCGATGCCCGCCGGCAGCAGGGTGGAGGGCGCCACCACCCGCACCTTCGCGCCGAGGGTGTGGAGCAGGATGATGTTGGAGCGCGCCACCCGCGAGTGCAGCACGTCGCCGCAGATGGCGACGGTGAGGCCGGTGATGCGGCCCTTGTTGCGGCGGATGGTGAGGGCATCCAGCAGCGCCTGGGTGGGGTGCTCGTGGGCGCCGTCGCCGGCATTCACGACGCAGCAGTCCACCTTGCGCGCCAGAAGCGCCACCGCGCCGGACGCGTGGTGCCGCACCACCAATATGTCGGGGTGCATGGCATTCAGCGTGATGGCGGTGTCGATCAGCGTCTCGCCCTTCTTCACGGAGGACGAGCCCACCGACATGTTCATCACGTCCGCCCCGAGCCGCTTTCCGGCGATCTCGAAGGAGGACTGGGTGCGGGTGGAGGCCTCGAAGAACAGGTTGATCTGGGTGCGGCCGCGAAGCGTGGTGCGCTTCTTCTCGATCTGCCGGTTGAGTTCGACGAACTCCTCGGCAAGGTCGAGCAGACCTGTGATCTCGCTGGCGATGAGGCCTTCGATGCCGAGAAGATCCCGGCCGGAGAGGGTGAAGGCGGAAGCAGCATGCATGGCAGGCGGCAGGCATAGAGGCATGCGGCCCGCCGGGCAAGGGAGGCGGACGACGCAAGCGCGGCAAGAGCCGGTCGTTTTTCGGACGAAGCCGGCCGTCGCCCCACCCCGCCACCGCGCGGGGGCTTCAGGGATCGTTCACCATTCGAGCACAACTCTTCCCGGAAACACCCGCGCGGCGCCACACTTTGGGACGAAGTCGCGCCGAGCCTGAGATGGAACCGGGGATGCCGGTTTCAGGGATTGTTTCTCGGGGCCTTCAGGGCCTGCGACGTTTGGGAGTTGCTCTCATGTCTTCTCTCCTCCGGGCGAAGCTCGTGGCGCTGGCCGTGGCGGCGGCCGCGGCCACGGGCGCGGCATCGACGGGCCATGCCGCCGCCATCGGCACGGGCGCGCTGGCGCTCGCGCCGGGCCAGGCTGCCTCCGTCACCGATGTGGGCTATTGGCATCGCGGCCGCTATTACAACGGCCCTTACCGCGGTTACGGCGGCCCCTATCGCGGCGGCTGCTGGAATTGCGGCGGCGGCAATGGTGCGGCGGTGGGCGCGGGTGTCGCCCTCGGCATTCTGGGCGCAGCCGCCATCGCCGGTGCCGCCTCGGCTCCGCCGCCCCCGGTCTATTACGAGGAAGAGCCGGAGGTTTATTACCAGCCGGCGCCGCGCGTCTATCTGGAGCCGGCCCCGCAACCCCGCAGCTGCTGGGTCGCCACCGGCCCCGGCGGTGGTGGCTACTGGTCACCCTGCTGAGGCAGGATGGCGGGCGCGATTCGAAAAGGGCGGCTTCGGCCGTCCTTTTTTTTGGAACGCTCAGGCGAGAAGCTTCGCCACCGCCACCACCAGCGGCAGGGTGAATGCGGCGGCGACGATCTGGAGGGTGAGGATTTCCGCCAGCATGGGCGCATCGCCGCCCATCTGGCGGGCCAGCACATAGCCGTTGGGCGCGGACGGCACGGCGGCGGTGATGGCCACCACCACCAACTCCGTGCCCGAGAGGCCGAAGGCCAGCGCCAGCAGGAGCGCGATGGCCGGCTTCACCAGAAGCTTCAATCCCAGGCTCGCCAGCACGATGGGGCGCGGCCGTGCCAGTCGGTCCAGCACCAGCCCGCCGCCCACCACCAGCAGCCCCAGCGCCAGGGAGGCGCGACCCAGCACGTCGCCGAATTCCAGCAGCACGCCGGGCACGGGGAAGTGGGTCGCGTTCAGCGCAGCCCCTGCCGCACAGGCCCAGATGTAGGGGTTGCGGGCGAGCTGCCCGGCCACATAGGCGAAAGTGGGCGGGTGGCGGCCCGAAAAGCTCGCCAGCACCAGCACGGCGATCACGTTCACCACCGGGATCATGGCCACCAGGGCCAGCGCCGAGATGGTGATGCCCGCCGGTCCGTAGAGCCCACCGGCCACCGCCAGCACGATATAGGTGTTCCAGCGCACCGCCCCCTGGAACAGGGAGGTGAAGCCCGGCCCGTCCGCCGCCAGCGCCGCGATCAGCGGCCGGTGGGCGAGCAGGATGAGGCCCGAGAGCACCACCACCGAGCCGATGAGCGCCCCGCCGACCGCCAGCACGTTCACCTTGCTGAGATCGGCCTTCACCGCCGAGACCACGAGCAGGGCCGGGAACAGCACGAAATAGGTAAGCTTTTCCAGCGCCGCCCAGTGGGCGGGATCCTTCAGGAGGATCCGGCGCAGCACGGCACCGAGGGCGATGACGAGGAAGACGGGCGTGAGTGCGCTGAAGATGAGGTCCATGGGCCGACGCATAACGTGCCTGCCGTTCGGCGGCAGGCAATTAGTTCCCTTTAGGCGGGCGGATCGGGGAAATCCACCGTCCCGAAACGGGACATGCGCCTCGCCGGACTGGAACACCGGGGAACAGGCGGTGATCGAATCAGCCCACGGGGCCGGTTTCGGATTCGTTCCCGGCGGGGCGGAGCAGGTGGCGGGAGAGGAAGCCCAGCGCCCCTTCCAGGATGAAGGCAGCGGCGTGCTGGTCCACCACGGCGGCGCGGCGGGCACGGCTGACATCGGCGGAGATCAGCGCCCGCTCCACCGCCGCGGTGGACAGGCGCTCGTCCCACAGGGCGATGGGCAGCGGCGTCAGGCGGGCGAGGTTGCGGGCAAAGGCGCGGCTCGCCTGGGCGCGGGGGCCTTCGGACGCGTCCATGTTGAGCGGCAGGCCGAGCACGAAGCCCACCGCCCGCCGCTCCGCCGCAAGCACGAGCAATCGCTGGGCATCGGCGGTGAACTTGGTGCGTTGCACCGTCTCCACCACGGTGGCCACCCGGCGGTCGGGATCGCAGGAGGCGACGCCGATGGTCTTGGTGCCGAGGTCGAGCCCGAGCAGCGCGCCGCGCGGCGGCAGCAGCGGCGCGATATCGGCCAGCGGGCCCACGGGGGTGGGGGAGGCGGGGTGCGTCATTGCGTATGGCTAACGCATTTTGGGGCAGGGGTGAATGTGGGCCGCTCGCCGCTTCAAGGGGAAATGTCGAGACCTAGCTCCGCCGCCACCACCCCGAGTCGTCGGTCCCTGGTCCAAAGGCGTGTATCAGGCGTCAGGCGCACCGAGGCGATGAGATGGGCATCCACAAGGCCGATGCCGCGGCCACGCAGGCTCGCTGCCTCGATCAGCCCGAGCACCTCTGCGTCATTCGCCACGATGGCGCCCGGCAAATCCCCAAGGGCGTCCAAGATGGTGCCACGGTTGCGGAAATTTCCAAGGGCCAGCTCGCCGAGGACGAAGGGATGGATGAGAATCTCTCCGGCTTCGAGCAACTCGGCGAGGCGCGTCTCACCGGCGCGGAAATGGTCGATCCAGATCGACGTATCGACGAGAATCATGCCTCGCCGGGCCGGCGACGGCGCACCGGTTCCAGCTGCGGCTCGCTTCCGCCCAGCCGAGCCAGGCGCCGTGCGCTTTCGCGGGCGATGAGCGCCTTCAGGGCCTCCCGGATCAAGGCGGATTTTTCCGTCATGCCTGTCAGCGCCTGGGCCTTCGCGAGCAGATCGTCGTCGATGGCGAGGGTTGTCCGCATGGCAAAGGCACTCCCGCACGCTGGTTGAGCATCAATTATAGCATCAATTGATGCGAAAATCCGTGCGGCTGCGGCGGTGCGCGCCATCCGGAGCCGCCTCGCTTTCCGCCGCAAACCCTTCCACCGCGGCATACCCCTTGCTATAGCGGCGGGCAGCTTTTGGGAGCGTATCATGTCCGTCGATCAGGCGACCGTCCGCCGGGTGGCCCATCTTGCGCGCATCTCGGTGCGCGAGGACGAACTCGGCCATCTTCAGAATGAGCTTAACGCCATCCTCGAATTCGTCGAGCAACTGGCCGATCTCGACGTGTCCGGCGTCGAGCCTTTGACCAGCGTGGTGCCCGTGGAACTGCCCATGCGCGAGGATGTGGTCACCGACGGCCACTGCCCCGAAAAGGTCCTCGCCAACGCGCCCGACGCCGAGGGCGGCTTCTTTACCGTGCCGAAGGTGGTGGAATGACCAAGCTTACACAGCTCACCCTCACCCAGGCCCGCGAAGGCCTCGCCCAGGGCGAGTTCACCTCCGTCGAGCTGACGCAGGCCTATCTCAAGGCCATGGAGGCGGCCCGTCCCCTCAATGCCTATGTGCTGGAGACGCCCGAAATCGCCCTCGACATGGCGAAGGAGAGCGACCGGCGCATCGCCGCCGGCGAGACCGGTCCGCTGGAGGGCATTCCCCTCGGCATCAAGGACATGTTCGCCACGCAAGGCGTGCGCACCACGGCCTGCGCGAAGATCCTCGACAATTTCATCCCGCAGTACGAATCCACTGTCACCTCGCACCTGTGGCGCGACGGGGCGGTGCTGCTGGGCAAGCTCAACAACGACGAGTTCGCCATGGGCTCGTCCAACGAGACCTCGGCGTTCGGCCCTGTCGTCTCGCCCTGGCGGCGCGACGGGGACGAGACCCCGCTGGTGCCCGGCGGCTCCTCCGGGGGCTCGGCGGCGGCGGTGGCGGCCTTCCTGTGCGCGGGGGCGACGGGCACCGACACCGGCGGCTCCATCCGCCAGCCGGCGGCCTTCACCGGCACCGTTGGCATCAAGCCCACCTATGGGCGCTGCTCGCGTTGGGGCATCGTGGCTTTCGCCTCGTCCCTCGATCAGGCTGGCCCGTTCGCTCGCACAGTGAACGACGCGGCGGTGCTGCTGAAATCCATGGCGGGCTACGACCCCAAGGATTCCACCTGCGTCAACCGGCCGGTGCCGGACTATGAGGCGGCGGTGGGCGCCTCCATCAAGGGCAAGAAGATCGGCATTCCGCGCGAATACCGCATGGATGGCATGGCCGACGAGATCGACACCCTCTGGAGCGAAGGCGCCCGCTTCCTGAAGGACGCGGGGGCGGAAATCGTCGACATCTCGCTGCCCCATACCCGGTACGCCTTGCCGGCCTACTACATCGTGGCGCCGGCGGAGGCCTCCTCCAACCTCGCCCGCTATGACGGTGTGCGCTTTGGCGAGCGCGTGCCGGGCAAGGACGTGGTGGAGATGTACGAGAACACCCGCGCCGCCGGCTTCGGTCCGGAGGTGCGCCGCCGTATCATGATCGGCACCTATGTGCTCTCGGCCGGCTATTACGACGCCTACTATCTGCGCGCGCAGAAGGTGCGCAGTCTGATCAAGCGCGACTTCGACCAGGTGTTCGCCCAGGGCGTCGACGCGGTGCTCACCCCGGCGACGCCGTCGCCCGCCTTCGGCATCGGCGAGAAGCTGAAGGCCGACCCGGTGGAGATGTATCTCAACGACGTCTTCACCGTGACGGTGAACATGGCGGGCCTGCCCGGCATCGCCGTCCCCGCCGGCCTGTCGGCGGACGGGCTGCCGCTCGGCCTCCAGCTCATCGGCCGGCCGTTCGAGGAGGAGACCCTGTTCTCCCTCGCCGAGGTGATCGAGGAAGCGGCCGGCCGCTTCCCGGTGGACAAGATGTGGTGGCGCGGCTGAGGACAGCCGCAGTCGAATAGCACCCGCACGCAAGTGCGGGTGCGCCTATCCCAGCCGCTTCTTGATGGAGCGGCTGAGGCGGCGGACGGTGCCGTCCCATTCCGCCTTGAGGGTGGTATGGCCGCCGCGCAGCGCCCGCCAGCGCCCCACCAGGGACTTGGACAGGAACTTCGCAAGGCCGCTCTCCCCTGACCCCTGCCGGGAGGCTGCGCCGCCGGCCTCAAGACGGCTGAGGGCGGCGATGACCGTATCGACGGCGGAGGCGGCCTTGTCATAAGGCCGGATGGCGGCGAGGGCATCGTAGCGCCGCGCCGCGCCCAGCCGCTCGAACGGCCGCTGCACCGTATCCTCCGGCCCGGTCGCGCCCATGTAGCAGGCGGTGATGGCCTCCAGGCTGTCGAGCCTGAGGCCGGGATTCGCCCGCAGCAGCGCCATGGCCCCCATGGGCCCCAGCGCCGTGGTGGCGGGATCGTAGTCCGGCCGGGTCCGCCAGCGGCAATAGGCCACCAGCGTTTTGGAAACGATCTGGTCGTGGCTGCGCACCGGGAAATGGGCGAGGGCGACCGACTGCAGCTGATGCACCACCACCTTGCGCCGGAAGCAGAAGGCGGCGTGGTTGCCGTCCTCGATCTTCAGTTCGTCGTTGGCGGCGACGCTCGCCGGCAGCATCACCTTGGCGCTGAAGCCAGTGAGCTTCTGGGTGCGGTCCGAGACGAAGCTGAAGGGATCGGGAATCTGGTCCAGCGGGCGGGGTAGGTAGTTCCACATGCGCAAGCCCCCGGCCTGGGATTCGGGCAGGCTGACCAGCTCCGCTTCGAGGGTGGCGCGGTTTGGCGTGGTGAGGAATTCGTCGCCATCCAGCAGGAAGGCGAAATCCCACCGCTCCACGGCGTAGGCGCGTTGCAGCAGGCCCCTGGTGCGCGCCGCCTGGAAATAGGCGGCCTCCTGCGGGCCGTCGAACACGCTCACCGCCAGCCCTTCCGCCGCGAGGGCGTCGAGGATGGCGCGGGTGCCGTCGCGGCTGTGGTCGTCCTCGATGAAGAGGTGATCAACCACCGCGAGGTTGTGCCGCACGAACGCCTCGATCACGTCCGCCTCGTCGCGGACGATGGCGACGGCGGCGAGCCGCAGGCCGTTCGGCGCGGAGGGGGAGGGCGATGGGACGCCGGATGTTGACGCGGTCATGAATGGGAGTGAGATGGGGTTCTCATTGGCGCCTGCTATAGCACCGGCCGCGCGGCGAGGCGAGGCGGCAAACCACGGCCATGAGCGCGCTCCAGACTTGAGGAAAGAGACCGCCTTATCCGATCCGATTGCGGTGCAATCCGATCGGGGCGTGCTCGAGCGTTGCGCGCGCTCCCCGTTGGGGAGTAGTGAGTTAAGGAAACGCTCGTCGAAACGCTGATCGCCTGCGCACCGCCGCGGCGGCTAGTCCCGGGACCTTTCATGACCCTACATGTTCGCCCTACCGAACCAAAGAAGCTCATTTCCGGCGCCACCGGCGACTGGGAGGTGGTGATCGGCCTGGAGGTGCATGCCCAGGTGGCCACCAATGCCAAGCTGTTCTCCGGCGCTTCCACCGCCTTCGGCGGGCCGCCCAATGACCATGTGTCGCTGGTGGACGCGGCCATGCCCGGCATGCTGCCGGTCATCAACAAGGAGTGCGTGGCCCAGGCGGTGCGCACCGGCCTCGGCCTGAAGGCGCAGATCAACCTCACCTCGGTGTTCGACCGGAAGAATTATTTCTATCCGGACCTGCCCCAGGGCTACCAGATCAGCCAGTACCTGCAGCCCGTGGTGGGCGAGGGCGAGGTGATCGTGGACCTGCCCGACGGCGAGAGCATCCCGGTGGGCATCGAGCGGCTGCACCTGGAGCAGGACGCCGGCAAGTCCATCCACGACCTGTCGCCCACCCAGTCCTTCGTGGACCTCAACCGCTCCGGCGTGGCGCTGATGGAGATCGTCTCCCGCCCCGACCTGCGCTCGGCGGAGGAGGCGAAGGCCTATGTGACCAAGCTGCGCACCATCCTGCGCTATCTCGGCACCTGCGACGGCGACATGGAGAAGGGCAACCTGCGGGCGGACGTGAACGTCTCCGTGCGCCGCCCCGGCGCGCCCTTCGGCACCCGCTGCGAGATCAAGAACGTCAATTCCATCCGCTTCATCGGCCAGGCCATCGAGGTGGAGGCCCGCCGCCAGATCGAGATCCTGGAGGATGGCGGCTCCATCTCCCAGGAGACGCGCCTGTTTGACCCCACCAAGGGCGAGACGCGTTCCATGCGCTCGAAGGAAGAGGCGCACGACTATCGCTACTTCCCCGATCCGGACCTGCTGCCGCTGGTGCTGAAGCCCGAGTGGGTGGAGGACCTCAAGTCCCACCTGCCCGAACTGCCGGACGAGAAGAAGGCCCGCTTCATCGCCGCCTACGGCCTCAGCCCCTATGACGCCGGCGTGCTCGTGGCGGAGCGCGAAACCGCCGCCTATTTCGAAGAGGTGGCGGAAGGCGGCGGCGTCAAGCGCGACGGCAAGGCGGTGGCGAACTTCGTCATCAACGAGCTGTTCGGCCGCCTGAACAAGGAGGGGAAGGATGTCACCTCCTCCCCGGTCAGCCCGCACCAGATCGGCAGCATCCTCGACCTGATCGCGGAGGGCACCATCTCGTCCAAGATCGCCAAGGACCTGTTCGAGATCATCTTCACCGAGGGCGGCGACCCGCGCGTCGTGGTGGAAGCCCGCGGCATGAAGCAGGTGACGGATCTCGGCGCCATCGAGCAAGTGGTGGACGAGATCATCGCCAAGAACCCGGACAAGGTGGCCCAGGTCCTGGCCAAGCCCACCATGCTGGGCTGGTTCGTGGGCCAGGCCATGAAGGCCTCCGGCGGCAAGGCCAATCCGCAGGCCCTCAACGACATCCTGAAGGCGAAGCTGGGGATCTGAGCGGGTCCGAAGCGCCTTTCTAGACAGACGCAAGGCCCGGCCGCGCGCCGGGCCTTGTCGTTTGGTGGTGTCTCAGCTCGAAAGCGACTGTGAGGGACGGGAATGGAGGGACGGACGGTCGTTCTATTCCGGGTCCCGTTCAGATGGCCGGGGCCTGCCCCCTCCCCAGCCCTCCCCCGCACGCGGGAGAGGGGGAAACCGCCCCGGCCTCATTCCGCCGCGCGGGCCAGCGGCCGCTCGATCTCCCGCACCAGGCTTTCGCGGGAGATGTCGCCGATGGCGCGGGCGCCGGTGAGGGTCATGGCCACCCGCATCTCCTTGGCGATGATGTCGAGCAGGTTCTCTACCCCCGCGCCGCCGGCCGCCGCCAGCGCATAGGCGAAGGCCCGGCCGAGCAGCACGCCGTCGGCGCCCTGCGCCAGCATGCGCACCACGTCCAGCCCCGAGCGGATGCCGGAATCGGCCAGAAGCGTCATCTCGCCCTTCACCGCATCGGCGATGGCCGGCATGGCGCGGGAGGAAGAGAGCACGCCGTCGAGCTGGCGCCCGCCGTGGTTCGACACGATGATGCCGTCGGCGCCGAAGCGCACCGCGTCGCGGGCGTCCTCCGGATCAAGGATGCCCTTGATGACCATGGGACCCTTCCAGAATTCGCGGATCCATTCCAGGTCCTTCCAGCCGATGGACGGATCGAAATTGGCGCCGAGCCAGCCGATATAGTCTTCGAGGCTGGTTTTCTGCTTGCGATAGGTAGAGATGTTGCCGAGATCGTGCGGGGTACCCATGAGGCCCACGTCATAGGCCCAGAACGGGTGCAGGACCGCCTGCACCATGCGCCGGAACGCGGCATTGGGGCCGGACATGCCCGAATGGGCATCGCGATAGCGCGCGCCGGGCACCGGCATGTCGACGGTGAAGACCAGGGTGCGGATGCCCGCCGCCCACGCCCGCTCCAGCGCGTTCTGCATGAAGCCGCGGTCCTTCAGCACGTAGAGCTGGAACCAGATGGGCTTGCCGACCTGGCTCTGCACTTCCTCGATGGGGCAGACCGAGACGGTGGAGAGGGTGAAGGGAATGCCCTTCTTGGTGGCCGCCTGCGCCGCCTGCACTTCGCCGCGCCGCGCCAACATGCCGGCGAGGCCCACGGGCGCGAGGGCCACGGGCATGGCGAGGGGCTGGTCGAACAGGGTGGTGGAGAGATCCACCTCGCCCACGCTCTTCAGCACGCGCTGGCGCAGGGCGAGGTCGGACAGGTCCTCCACGTTCCGGCGCAGGGTCGCCTCGGCATAGGCGCCGCCGTCGACATAGTGGAACAGGAAGGGCGGCAGGCGGCGCCGGGCGGCTTCCCGGTAGTCGGAGGACGACGAGATGATCATGATCTGGCTTCCTTCTGTATCGCCGCCCGGGAAAGGGCGCGCACCGAGCGTCGCTCGCGCGCCGCGGCGTCTTCGATGAGCCGCAGGCTGTCCTCCACGAAATCGAGATGCCGGCGGGCGGCATCGCGCGCGTCGTCGGCGCGGCCTTCCACGATCGCCTGGAAGATCAGGCGATGCTGGTCTTCCAGCGCGTGGGCCGTGCGCGGCAGGCGGTAGAGCTTTTCGAGGCTGGCGGAAATGGAGTGCTGCAACAGCTCGAACAGGCCGGCCATCACCTGGCGCAGCACCGCATTGTGGGAGGCCTGCGCCACCGCCATGTGGAAGGCGGCGTCGGCCTGGGCCTGGGTCGCCGCGTCCGCGCCTTCGGCCTTGCGGATGTGCTCGAAGGCGGCGGTGAGCCGCGCCCGGTCCTCATCGCCGGCGCGCAGGGCGGCGCAATAGGCGGTGTCGCCATCCAGCGACTTGCGGATCTCCATGACATCCTGCCAGTAGCCCGGCTCCATGCGGGCGAGCGACGACAGCGGGGAGAGGGCCTTGTCCAGGGACGACGGAGCGAGCGGCGCGGCCACGAAAGTGCCGCCGCCCTGGCGCGCCGTGAGGATGCCGCGGCTGGCCAGCTGCTGGATGGCCTCGCGCAGCCGGGAGCGCGACACGCCGAAATCCGCCGCGAGCTTGCGTTCCGACGGCAGGCGCGCGCCGGCCTCAAGCCCGCCGTCGGCGATCAACGCCTCGATTTCGTCCGACAACTTGCGCACCCGCCCCTCCCAGCCGGTAGGATCGGCACCTGTGGTGCCACCTTGTCGCGCGGTCGCCATGAGAATTGGTCAGACCAATTTCCGGCGAACTCCGCGCGATGGCTCGCGAATTTCGTCAGATATAGCAAGCGCGGCATAAGTCAACGGCAGAGGTGGTCCGACCATTTTATGGCGATCATGGCCGCGTCAGCCCCGGCCCGCTCTGCCCGAAGGCGGATGATTGCGACATCTTCTTCGCCACCGGACGGATCGAGTTGGTGAACAATCGCGGCGAGAGGGTTCACGTGCAGGAGGCGGATGGAACGCCCAGGCGCGACGACCATGGTCGTTTCATCGTGGCGCATGACCTCTTCAACCCGCACCGCCGCGCTGGGCGCTTCGCCCATCCGGCAGATGCGGATCGCCTCCACGAAAGGAACCTGAGCCATGAAGAACGACATTCAGGAAAGCCGCATGATCACGCTGGCCGCGCCCGCAGGCGGTCTCGCCTCCGGCGCGGGCGTCGTGATCGGCAATCTGTTCGGCATCGCCGCGCGCACCGTGCTCGTCGGCGAGCAAGTCGCGATCAGCACCGAGGGCGTCTACGAACTGCCAAAGCTCGCCAGCGCCGTGATCGCGGCCGGCGCGCGCGTCTCCGGGACGATACCGCCAAGCAGATCAACGTGCCGGCGACGGGTTCTCTTTCCGGTCGGAACCGCAATCGAGGCGGCGGGCAATGGCATCGCGACGGTTCGCGTTCGGCTGGATGGTGTTTCCACGGCGGCGGCGTGATCAGAGGCGAAAGGCGAGAACGAGCCCTATTCGCCCTCCAGCTCTTCGTCTCGCCAATACGCATAGTTGAAGACGGCATCGAGTTCGCTCAGATTGGCCAATCCAAGCCTCTGGCGAATGGTGTTCGCCTGGCTACAAAACTCCGCATAGAGCGAACCAGGGACACTGTTTCTGCTGGGCCGATCGGGGAAACCCGTGAGCCCGGCCAGTTTCATCCCTGCCACGGAGTTCTGATTCATCACGGCGAACTTGTCGTTGTCGTAGGTATGAAGAAGCTCGGTCAGCACGTTGGGGCCTATGCCGGACGCTTGATCGGCTAACACGCGGAGCTGATCGAGTGTTTCCGCGATAGGCTTGCCGTCCGACACCTGCGCAATTTTTACGATTTGCTGAAAGACCTCCGGGGTCTCGGCAATTCGCGTCTTTCCGCGATGCAAACCGCCCGAGTGCCAAAGACCGCTGACAAGGGGACTGTAGAGCTTGAGGAATGAGTTGCTGGTTAAGGGCCGCGCATCTGCGATCTTCGACAGGACACCCCTCGCGCTTAACCGGCTTGCCTCACGACCACCAACCCGCCTGGAGAACTCTGAATCTGCGCCTCCATCTTTCATTTCGCGTAAGATTTCGCGCAGCGCCTCAAGACCCGGCTCCGCCATCTCAAGGGAACGCTTGATGCGCTTCTCAGCCAGGCGATGAAGGACGTGATAGGCGTCGTATCGCGTTCGATAGGCTGCCAACATCGACCTTGTCAGCTGAACCACGTCCTCCCCGCTCACCAGGTCCTCCAGATATGCAGACACACGTTGTTCGCGCTTGAAATCTAGGAGGGCAGATACCTCGTAGTTTTGGGAAAGGCCTCCCTGCGTGAGATTGGCCGATCCGATTACCACCGAGGTATGGTCTCCGTGGTCAAACCGGTAGATTTTAGGGTGAAAGGTGCAGGAATCTTGCGTTGCGCCAACCAGGACGTCGATGCCGTATTTCTCCCTGAGGGACAGAAGACGGTCCAATACTCTCGGCTCGCTCTGACAGAAATCCAACCCCACCATGAACCGCGCGGTCATCCCATTCTCCAGGCGATCGACTATCGCCTTCTGAATGGCCTCGAAGCCGGACCACTTCGCGAATGCGACCACGCAGTCAAAGTTCTTTGTGGTCTTTAGCAGCCGTTTAATGAGCCGTCCGTGATCCTGACGCTCTTCGTTCAAGACTATAGAACTTGCTCTAACCACTGGCCCGCCCCTTCCTCAACCGCAATATTTCATGGGGTAAGTCATGAAGCTACCGGCAAGGCGAACAGCGCGATGATTGCCGTTTTGCGCCAATCACCGCCACCGATTTTGTTGACTCGGCACGCCGGAGCAGCGGAGCCTAAAACGAAAACGCCCGCCATCTCATTGAGATAACGGGCGATTTGGTTGCGGGGGTAGGATTTGAACCTACGACCTTCAGGTTATGAGCCTGACGAGCTACCGGGCTGCTCCACCCCGCGTCAAAGTCGAGCCGGCGAACCGCCTGTCGACGAGGCGTATGTAGCAACCCCTGTTCCCGATTGAAAGGGCTGGAGGGGAAAAAATGCCCACGAGCGTACCGCCCTGTGGACGGCGCCTCGTCTACCGGCCGCGCCGAACCCTCGCCACCCCTTGTGGCCCATGGAGAAATGCCCAGGATGGGCGGCCAACGAAAGGTGGGGGACGGCCGATGGGAATTTCCGACATCGATGCGCTGCGCGCGATCCTCGCGGCAAGCCCCCGGCCCCAGACCCTCGCCGAGCGGCGCGAGCGGATGGAACAGGTCACCGCCATCGACCCCATCGATCCCGATATCATCGTCACCCCGGTGGACGCGGGCGGCGTGCCCGGCGAGTGGTCGCTGGCGCCGGGGGCGGACCCGACGCGGGTGCTGCTGTTCCTGCACGGCGGCGGCTACTCCTCCGGCTCGCTGAAGAGCCATCGCACCATGGTGACCGGGGCGGGCCGGGCCGCGGGCAGCCGCACCCTCGCCATCGCCTACCGCCTGGCGCCCGAGCATCCCTTTCCCGCCGCGCTGGACGATGCGGAGGCGTCCTACGGCTTCCTGCTGGCGCAAGGCTATGCGCCCCGCAGCATTGCGGTCGGCGGCGACAGCGCGGGGGGCGGGCTCACGCTGGCCCTGTTCCAGCGGCTGCGGGCGAAGGGCATGGACCTGCCGGCGTGCGGCTGGCTGGTCTCGCCCTGGGTCGACCTCGACATGACGGGGGCGAGCATCGATACGAAGGATGCGGTGGACCCGCTCATCCACCGGGCCTATCTGGAAATGCTGGCGCAGGCTTATCTTGCCGGCGGCGGGCGCCGGGCGGACCCCCTGGTCAGCCCGCTTCATGCCGATCTGTCGGGCCTGCCGCCCATCCTCATCCAGGTGGGGTCGGCGGAAACCCTGCTGGACGACGCGGTGCGCATGGCCGGGCGGCTCGGCGCCTGCGATGGGTCGGTGCGGCTCTCCATCTATCCGCACATGATCCACGCCTGGCCCATCTGGTACCACCGCCTCGCCGAGGGGCGCCGGGCACTGGCCGAGGCCGGTGCCTTTCTGGGCGAACAGCTCGGCGGCTGAGGGCTCAGTCGCCCTCGTTCTCGCCCTCATGGTCGCCTTGGGGCGGGACCGGGGCCGGCGGGGTCTTGCGTTTGGTCGCCTTGCGCGTCTTGTGGATGGCGGCTTCGGCGATGCGGATGGTCTTGCGGGCGTCCCGGCCGGCGCGGCCTTCCTCCAGCGCGGTGATGGCGCCGTGCAGGGTGGCCAGATCCTGCCGCGTCAGGCCGATGCGATGGAAGATGTTGCGCAGGTTGCGGATGGTGGAGGGCGCCTTTTCCGGCGAGCGGAAAAATCCCGATTGCTCCAGCGCCCCCTCCAGGTGATCGAAAAAGGCGAGGAGGTCGCCCTTGTCCGCCAGCGGCGAGCGGTCCGGCGGGGCGAAGGGCAGGGCGCCCCCGGTTTCCGCCTTGAACCACTCGTAGCCGGCCACCGCCACGCACATGGCCAGGTTGAGCGAGGCGAAGGCGGGATTGACCGGAAGGGTGAGGATGGCGTCGCAGAGCGAAACCTCCTCCGTATAGAGGCCGGTGCGCTCACGGCCGAAGACGAGGGCTACGTCCTCCCCCCCGGCCAGGCGGGAGCGGGCCTCCTGCGCCACCGCGTCGGCGCCGAGCACGGGCTTGGCCATGCCGCGCTCGCGGGCGGTGGCGGCGAAGGCATAATTGACGCCCGCAAGGGCCGAGCGCAGGTCGGGATAGAGCACGGCGTCGGCGAGGATGCGGTCGGCCCCGGCCGAAAAGATGCGGGCCGGCTCGCTGGGCCAGCCCTCGCGCGGGTTCACGATGCGCAGGCGTGAGAGGCCGAAATTGCCCATGGCCCGCGCGGCCGAGCCGATATTCTGGCCCAGTTGCGGCTCCACCAGGATCACCACTGGCCCGCCGGCCACCCAGGGCTTCGTGCTGTCGGTACCGGAACCCGGCATGTTGTCTCCCGTTTCGCGCTGTCTCGCACAGGGTGGGCGGACAAGTCGAGGGGTGAGGTCGAAAGGTATGGTGCGGCGTGGGAAATCATCTCACACCAAAGCCGGGGTTTGCGGCTGTTGCACTGCGCCACGCCAGTGCTATAGCGGCGTCGCTGAAGGATTGCCGGCATCAAGCGCAGGCGGCCCTTCTCCGCTTTCCCTGTGGCTCACAGAGCAGTCCTGAAAGGCCGTCCCATGGCGAAGATCAAGGTGGCAAATCCGGTCGTCGAACTCGACGGCGATGAGATGACCCGGATCATCTGGCAGTACATCAAGGACAAGCTGATCCACCCCTATCTCGACATCGACCTGGAATATTACGACCTTTCGGTCGAGAATCGGGACGCTACCAGCGACAAGGTCACGGTCGACGCGGCCAATGCCATCAAGAAGCATGGCGTGGGCGTGAAGTGCGCCACCATCACCCCGGACGAGGCCCGCGTCGAGGAATTCAAGCTCAAGGAAATGTGGAAGTCGCCCAACGGCACCATCCGCAACATCCTGGGCGGCGTGATCTTCCGCGAGCCCATCATCTGCAAGAACGTGCCGCGCCTGGTGCCGGGCTGGACCCAGCCCATCGTGGTGGGCCGTCATGCCTTCGGCGACCAGTATCGCGCCACCGATTTCAAGGTGCCGGGCAAGGGCACGCTGACCATCTCCTTCGTGGGCGAGGACGGCACCAAGATCGAGAAGGAAGTCTACAAGTATCCGGGCGCCGGCGTGGCCATGGCCATGTACAATATCGACGAGTCGATCCGCGAGTTCGCCCGCGCCTCGCTCAATTACGGCCTGATCCGGAACTACCCGGTCTATCTCTCCACCAAGAACACCATCCTGAAGGCCTATGACGGGCGCTTCAAGGATATCTTCCAGGAAGTGTTCGACGCGGAGTTCAAGGACGAGTTCGCCAAGCGCGGCATCACCTACGAGCACCGCCTGATCGACGACATGGTGGCCTCGGCCCTCAAGTGGTCCGGCGGCTATGTGTGGGCCTGCAAGAACTATGACGGCGACGTGCAGTCCGACATCGTGGCCCAGGGCTTCGGCTCGCTCGGCCTCATGACCTCCGTGCTGATGACGCCCGACGGCCTGACCGTGGAGGCCGAGGCCGCCCACGGCACCGTCACCCGTCATTATCGCGAGCACCAGAAGGGCAAGGAGACCTCCACCAACTCCATCGCCTCCATCTTCGCCTGGACCCGCGGGCTCACCCACCGCGCCAAGCTGGACGGCAACGACGAGCTGGCCAAGTTCTCCGCGACCCTCGAGAAGGTGTGCGTGGACACGGTGGAAGAAGGCTACATGACGAAGGACCTCGCGCTCCTCGTCGGCGCCGACCAGAAGTGGCTCTCCACCACCGGCTTCCTCGACAAGATCTCCGAGAACCTCACCAAAGCCATGGCGGCGTGAGATTGGCGGCCTGAGGTAAGGGAGGGGGCGGCATCGCCCTCGTTCGACTGTTCCGGAAGGGGCCGCATCGCGGCCCCTTTCTTTTTGCGCGCAAGGCTGACGGGCGGTCGTAATTCAGTTTGAAAGTGGGCGCTGTCGGCCCCCTCTCCCGCTTGCGGGGGAGGGCTGGGGAGGGGGCAGGGGCGGCAGGGAGGAACACCGGCGGCGGGACGGCGGAGAGAGCCTGCCCCCTCCCTGGCCTCCCCCGCCCGAACTCGGCTTCAGCCGAGTTCGGTTCCCACTGCTCCCAGTCGAAGTCACGGACTTTCAAACAGGGACGTCGCCCGACGGTTCGGCTCTTTGACCGCTGCGCGGGCTCGCCCGCGCTTCTGGCAAAGGGCCCTCACACCGTCGGGTCCGGCTCCCGGTCCCGTGCGGCGGCCACAAGGCGGCTCATCACGGCGGGATGGCGCAGCGCCAGCATGTGAAGCTCGTTCTCCTCGATGGCCAGGATCTTGGACTTGGCCACCGCGCGGACCGGCAGCGGGTTCGCCTTGGTGTGGCCGGGCAGGAGGCCGAACACGTCGCCGGGGCCGAGCGAGCGCGTGCCCTCCTCGCCCTCCATCTCCAGGCGGCCTTGCAGCACCACGAACAGGTGGGCGGCGCTCTCGCCCCGCCGCACCACATGGTGGCCCCGGTCGAAGCTGCGGGAATTGAGCAGGGGCAGGATGTCCCCCAGCACCGGCGCGTCCAGGTCCGAGAACGGCGGCAGGCGGGAGATCATGGAGAAGGTGACCACGAAATTGTGCTTGGCGATCACCTCGGAGAATGAGCTGGCGATGATGGCGATGGGCAGCGCCAGCATGACCAGGCCCGACACCATGGTGATGGCGCCGACCACGCGCCCCAGGTTGCTCACCGGCACCACGTCGCCATAGCCCACCGTGGTGAGGGTGGTGATGGCCCACCACATGGCCTCGGGAATGGAGCCGAACTTGTCCGGCTGCACGTCGCGCTCGATGAGATACATGGCGGTGGCCGCCATCAGCACGCCCGCCCACAGGATGATGAAGCAGGACAACAGCGCGTAGCGCTCGCGCCGGATCGCCAGATAGAGCGCGTTGAAGCCCGAGGAATAGCGCGCGAGCTTGAGGAAGCGCACCAGCCGGAGCACCAGCAGCGCGTGCGCGTCGAACGCGGTCACGAGCGAGACGAACCACGGCAGGATGGCGGCAAGATCGATCAGCGCCGGCACCGTCACCCCATAGCGCACCCGCGCCACGAGGGGCGGGAGCCGCCGGCGCAGCGGGTGTTCCGGTGCCACCCACAGGCGCACGGCGTATTCCACGCTGAAGATGATGAGGGCGGCGAACTCGCCCCAGTGGAACCACCATTTGTCCCGCAGCTGCAACGACGGCACGGTGGCGAGAACGGCGCCTCCGACCGAGAGCAGCACGGTGACGATGAGAAAATAGTGGACCGCATCGGCGATGTGGTCGCCGGGCAGGTCCCGCTCCAGAACGTCGAAGATGCGGCGGCGCAGCCTGCGCAGGCGCGGCTTGAACTCACCCATACGCTCAGATCCCTTCCGCGCCGGTGCGCCGCTCGATGTCGTCGCGGATGCGCGCCCGCGTGCGGTCGGTGCGGTCGGCCACGACCTCGTCGGGAAGTCCGAGGGCGGACAGCAACTGGGCCATGAGTTGGAGGCTGGCTTCCGCCGCCTCCGGAATGACGCCGGCCACCCCGAGGGCGGCAAGGCGGCGGGCATGCTCGGCATCCTTGGCGCGGGCGATCACGGCCGTACCGGGCCAGTGCTGGCGCACCGCCGCCACCATGCGCTCGGCGGCGTTGGGCGCGTCGAGGGTGGCCACGAAGGCGAGGGCGCGCTCCGCCCCCAGCCGGTCGAGGATTTCCGCCCGCCCGGCATCGCCGAAGAACACCGGGCGTCCCGCCGCCCGCGCCGTTGCGACACGCCGGGGGTCGGCATCCACCGCCACATAGGGCACGCCCTCCTCGTCCAGCGCGTCGGCGATGGTGCGGCCCACGCGGCCGAACCCGCCGATGATCACATGGCCGGTGGCGGTGCTGGCCACCGGCGCAAGGGCGTCGTGCAGCCGGGCATCCAGCGTGCGCCCGAGCCGCGCCGCGATGCGGGCCAGCACCGGGGTCGCCGCAAGGCTGAGGCTGACCACGGCGACGAGGGTGGCGGCATCCTGCGCGCCCAGCACGCCCTTGGCGGCGAGCAGCCCCAGCACCACGAAGGCGAACTCTCCGGTCTGGGACAGCAGCAGGGCGGCCTCGGCGGCGGCGGGCGGGCTCACGCGCAGCAGCCGGGCCGCCCCATAGGTGCATGCGGCCTTCACCGCGATCAGCCCGCCGACGCCCGCCACCACCCACAGGGCGCGCGGCAGCACCGATCCGAAATCAAGGCTCATGCCCACGGTGACGAAGAACACGCCCACCAGCAGGCCCTTGAACGGCTCCAGATCCACCTCGATCTGGTGGCGATAGGCGGTTTCCGACAGCGCCATGCCGGCGAGGAAGGCGCCGAGCGCGCTCGACAGCCCGGCCGCATGGGTCACCGCCGCCGAGCCCACCACCACCACCAGGGTGATGGCCATGATCAGCTCCCGCGAGCGGGTGGAGGCGGCCACCGCCACCAGCGGCGCCAGCACGAACCGTCCGGCCACCAGGATGAGCGCCACCGCGCCCGTGGCCTTGGCCAGCGCCACGGCCGCCAGCGTCAGGACATCGGTGGCCGGCCCGCCCAGCAGCTCGGCCGCAAGCAGGATGGGCACCACCATCAGGTCCTGGAACAGCAGCACGGCGATGACCAGCTGGCCCAGCGGCGCCAGGGAGCGATGCTGCTCGATGAGCAATTGGCTGACCAGGGCCGTGGACGACAAGGCCAGCGCGAAGCCCAACACCAGTGCCACCTCCGGCCCCGGCGCCGCCACCAGCGTCAATGCGAGGGCCAGGGGGACGCCGCAGAACAGCACCTGCAGGGCGCCGACGCCGAACACCTCGCGCCGCAGCTTCCACAGGCGGGGAGCCGAGAATTCAAGCCCCAGCAGGAACAACAGGAACACCACGCCCAGTTCGCCGAAGGGGGCGGCGCGCTCGGGGCTGGAAATGGTGATGAAGCGCACCAGGGGCAGGCTGTCCGCCAGCCGGCCGAGGCCGTGGGGGCCGATGAGCGCGCCAGCGGCGATGAAGCCCACCACCGCACCGATTCGGGCGCGGTGAAACAGCGGAACGAGGATTCCGGCGGCGAGGAGATAGACGAACGCGTCCTTGAGGAAGGCGTCACTCACCTTCTTGTCCCTCGCCCGGCATCCTGTGTTCCCGCTTCACCCGGCCGTGCTGCGACCTTCGATGGCTGCGGGAGATGACCACGCGGAGCGACCGGCGCCAAGCGCCAAGAACGCGCACCGGGCGGGTGGAGCCTTGGTTTGAAAGCCAGCTGCTTCGACCGCGCACGGTGCGAACCCTCTCCCACTTGCGGGGGAGGGCAGGGTGGGGGAGGGCAGTATGGGTGCAACAGGCGTTGTGATTTGGCGCCGCCGGCGCCTTTGAGCGCGACCCGCCCCCTCCCCCGCCCTCCGCCGCAAGCGGGAGAGGGAGCGACGGCGCTTTTCACACGGAGCACCGGCCCCGCGGCCAAATCCACCACGTCGGACCGGGTGCCCGGCCGCCCCCTCCCGCTCAGGCCGAAGGCGCGAGCCGGGCCAGGGCGTCGGCGGCGAGCGTGCGCGTCAGCTCGGCCGCCGGCAGGCGGGGGGCGAGACGGGCCGCCTGACCGGCCCAGAGGTTGGTGAAATCGTCCCGGCCCTCGGCTTCCGCCGCCGCCCGCAGCGGGGCGAGGGCGCCGCCGGCAAGGGGAAAGGCCGGGGAATCGCCGGAGAGGGGGCCCACCTCCCGCATCACCCGGTTCACGATGCCGCGCGCCGGGCGGCCGGTGAACAGGTTGGTGAGGGCGGTGCTGTCGTCCCCCGCGGCCTCCAGCGCGGCGCGATGGACGGCGGGGAGCTTTGCTTCCGGGCAGAACAGGAAGGCGGTGCCCACCTGCACCGCCGACGCGCCCAGGGCGAGGGCGGCGACGATGCCCCGCCCGTCGGCGATGCCGCCGGCGGCGATCACCGGCACGCCCACCGCGTCCACCACCTGCGGCACCAGGGCGAAGGTGCCCACCTGCCGGCCCATGTCGCCCGCCATGTCGCCCGCGACATCGTCGCCGAGGAAGGTGGCGCGATGGCCGCCCGCTTCCAGCCCCATGGCGATGATGGCGTCGCAGTCGCGCGCGTCCAGCCATCGGGCCTCGGCCACGGTGGTGGCGCAGGAGATTACCTTCGCCCCCGTCGCCTTCACCCGTGCGAGCAGGGCGGGATCGGGCAGGCCGAAATGGAAGCTCACCACCTCCGGCCGCATCTCCTCCACCAGGGTGCAGAGGGTGGCGTCGAACGGCGCGCGGCCGCCGGCCGGCGGCGTCGCCTGCGGGTCGAGGCCCCGTTCCACATAATAGGGCGCGAGCCGGGTCCGCCACCGCATCATGCGCACCGGGTCGGACGCGGGCGGGGCGTGGCAGAAGAAATTGACGTTGAGCGGCCGGCCGGGAAGGGCGGCGCGCACCTCCGCGATGGCCGCGCGCAGCTCGTCCGGCTGGTACATGGCGCCGGCCAGGGAGGCCAGGCCGCCCGCCGCGCCCACCGCAATGGCGAGCTTCGGCGTGCCCGCGCCCGCCATGGGTCCCAGCAGGATGGGATGACCGATGCCGAACAGATCGAGGATGCGGCGGTCGGGCCAGGACGCCGCCTGCGCGGTGGATTCCGGCGGGTGGGTCGCTTGGGTCATGGGCAGGCCTCCTTCGCTCTTTCAGCCATTATGGCGCGCGCCATCTTCATTGAAATTGAAACTATCTGATATTATCGTTCACTTATAATGATGGATATCCGCGACATCCAGTTCCTCCAGGCAGTGGCCGAGACCGGCAGCGTCACCCGCGCGGCGGAGCGGCTCGGGTGCGTGCAGTCCAATGTCACCGCGCGCCTCAAAAAGCTGGAGGAGCGCCTGGGCCAGAAGCTGGTGGCGCGCATGGACGGGCGCATGGTGCCCACCGCCGCCGGCAGCCTCGCCCTCGACTATGGCGCGCGCATCGTCAGCCTCTCCACCGAGGTGGAAAAGCGCCTCAAGGCCTCGGCGCAGGACTGGCCGCCTTTGCGCCTCGGCACCATGGAGACCACCGCCGCCGTCCGCCTGCCGCCGGTGCTAAAGCGCATCCGCGCCACCCTCTCCCCCCTGCGCCTGACGCTGAAGACCGGCACCAGCGGCGAGCTGATGGCGGGCCTGCGGCGCGGCGCCTTCGACCTCGTCTTCGTCGCCGAGGATGTGGCGGACGATCGCTTCGCCTCCGCGCCGCTGTGGAGCGAGCGGCTGGTGGAGGTGGTGCCCAAGGTGCTGGCCAATGGGGCGGAGCCGGAAAGCGCGGCCATCGTGTTCCGCGAAGGCTGCTGCTACCGCGAGCGCTGCCGCGCCGTGCTGGGCGACCTGCCCATGCTGGAACTCGGCACCCTGGACGGCATCATCGGCTGTGTCGCGGCCGGCCTGGGCCGCACCCTGCTGCCGGAAGCGGCGGTGGAACGCTGGCGTGCTCTGGGCGAGATCGAGACGCGTCCTGTTCCCGGGCCGGACGTGCGCACCCTGGCGGTGTGGCACGCCGCCAGCCCGTCCTTGCGCTCCATTGATGCCGTGGTGGCGCTCGCCGCCAGCTGAGGCGGCTCTCGGGATTGTGTCCGGCCGCGCGTAACCAACAGCCACGCTCGCACGTAGCTGCTTGAAGAACCAATACGTGCCCGCCGGCGTTATGGCCATGGAAGCGTGCCGCCCGGACAGCCGCCCAACGGCGAGGTGAAATGACGATCCATCACCAGATGCACGCCCATCCCGTGCCGCGCAGCGCATGGCTGGGCCGGTTCCAGAGGGTGCGGGCACTGAGCGAGGATCTGGCCCGCGACCTCCATCCGGAGGACCAGACGGTCCAGTCCATGCCGGATGCGAGCCCCACCAAGTGGCACCTCGCCCATGTCTCCTGGTTCTTCGAGACTTTTATTCTGGTGCCGCATCTGCCCGGCTACACGGTGGCCCACCCCCAGTTCGCCTATCTCTTCAATTCCTATTACGAGGCCGCCGGCGCCCGCCACGCCCGTTTCGCGCGCGGCCTCATCACCCGGCCCGCCGTGGAGGAGGTGGCCGCCTATCGCGGACGGGTGACGGCGGCTATGGGCGAGTTGATCTCGACGGCGGGCGAGGCGGCCTTCACCGCCATCGCGCCGCTGCTGGACATCGGCATCAACCACGAGCAGCAGCACCAGGAACTGATCCTCATGGACATCCTGAACCTGTTCGCCGCCAATCCGCTGCGACCGGCCTACCGGCCCTCGGCCGCCGCCTCGGCGGGGAGCGCGCCGGACCTGGCCTTCTTCGATTGTCCCGGCGGCATCTTCGAGATCGGCCATGCCGGCCCGGGCTTCGCCTATGACAATGAAGGGCCGCGCCATGAGGTGCTGCTGCGGCCGTTTCGCCTCGCCAGCCGCGCGGTGACCAACGCGGAGTGGATCGCCTTCATGGAGGACGGCGGCTATGGCCGTCCCGACCTGTGGCTCGCCGACGGCTGGGCGCGGGTGAAGGCGGGCGAATACGCGGCGCCGCTGTATTGGGAGAAGACCGCCGCCGGCTGGGAGGCCATGACGCTTGGCGGCCAGCATCCGGTGGAGCTTGCCGCCCCCGTCGTCCATGTGAGCTATTACGAGGCCGACGCCTATGCCCGCTGGGCCGGGCGGCGCCTGCCCACCGAGGCGGAATGGGAGGTGGCGGCGCGTCCTGTGCCCGTCTGCGGCAATGTCCTGGAATCCGGCGCCCTGCGTCCGCTGCCGGCCGCACCCATGGCTGACCATCCCGCCCAGCTCTATGGCGACGTTTGGGAATGGACCCAGAGCCCCTATGTCGCCTATCCCGGCTACCGGCCGGCGCCGGGGGCGCTCGGGGAATACAACGGCAAGTTCATGTGCTCGCAGATGGTGCTGCGCGGCGGCTGCTGCGCCACGCCGGAGGGGCACGCGCGCGCCACCTACCGCAACTTCTTCTACCCCCACCAGCGCTGGCCCTTCGCCGGCCTGAGACTAGCGGAGGATGCCTGATGGTGCCCCTCTCCCTCGCCAAATCCCTCGCTTCATCCCCGCGGTCCGCTGAGCAGTGCTCGGCGGACGAGGCCACGGCCCTGTTCCGCGCCGACGTGCTTTACGGCCTGTCCCAGCCGCAGAAGGCGGTGCCGCCTAAGTATTTCTACGACGAGGCTGGCTCGCGGCTGTTCGACCTCATCTGCCGCCTGCCGGACTATTACCCGACGCGCTGCGAGCTTGAGATCCTGAAAGCCCGCGCCGCCGAGATCGGGGCGCTCGCGGGGCCCGGGGCGAGCCTGGTCGAGTTCGGCTCGGGATCGAGCATCAAGGTGCGCCTGCTGCTGGACGCCATGGCGGCGCCTGCCGCCTATGTGCCCATCGATATCTCCGGCCCGCACATGCGCGCGGCGGTGACGCGGCTCGCCGAGGCTTATCCGGGGGTCGCCATGGTGCCGGTGGAGGCGGACTTCACGCAGTCTGTCCGCCTGCCGCCGCTCGAAGACGGACGGCGGGTCGGCTTCTTCCCCGGCTCCACCATCGGCAATTTCACGCCGGAGGCGGCAACCGCCTTCCTCGCCCATGTGGGCGATGTGCTGGGCGCCGGTTCCGCCCTCGTCGTCGGCTTCGATCTCGCCAAGGACCGCGCGGTCCTGGAAGCCGCCTATGACGACCGGCAGGGCATTACCGCCGCCTTCAATCTCAACCTGCTCGCCCGCATCAATCGGGAGGTCGGCGCGGACTTCGAACCCAGCGCCTTCCGGCACAGGGCCTTCCTCAATGGGGCTGAAAGCCGCATCGAGATGCATCTCGAAAGCGTGAGGCAGCAGGAGGTATCCATCGGCCGCCACCATTTTGCCTTCGCGCGGGGGGAAACCATTCACACGGAGAATTCCTACAAGTTCTCCGCCGACGCATTCCTCGCCATGGTCCGGCATGCCGGATGGCGCCAGCACGCGGTGTGGACCGATCCCAAGGGCTGGTTCGCCGTGGCGGCACTGGAGCGGGACGGGGAGGGGCGCTGAAACAGGCCGGCGGGCGGGACCCGTCGGCAGGGCCGGATGGTCTGGATGCCGGGTAGCGTGATGGCGCCCAGACCGATCCGTCTCTCTTCAAGATGTTGGAGCGAGCCGCAAGGCCGGATCGTTCCAAGGGGGTGTTTGGGGGCCAGGCGGATGACGTGTCCGGACCGAACCGGAGGCTTCGTCCATGTGATTGAAGGTCACCATGGCGCGACATTGGCAAACCCCGCTCAACCGGCCCATCTGGCTTCCCGATGGCAGTGAGCTTTCGACCCTGACGGATTGCGGCCGCATGCTGGTGCAGCGGTTTTCGGCGGGGGAAAGTGGCCCCGGGCTCGATACAGCGTTCAAGGCGCTCATCGGCGCCGCCGAGGCCGGCCGACCCGAGGATGTGGCGTTCGCGGAGCGCAAGGTGCGCCTGTTCGTCCACGCCGGGGCACTTCTTTGAGCGCCTGGCGGCCACCGCCATCATACCACCGTGATTGGAGGGCTGTTTCGGCCGATGATGATCTGCGCCGAATGCGGCCGCTGCGGGCGCCGCTCCATCCTGTCCCAACGTGACGCTGCCGACGAACGGCAACTCACCTCCAGCGAGCCGGCCGAGCCGGTCTCGCTCCGGTGCGACCTGTGCGGCAGCCGGCGGGTGCAGGTGGTTCAGTTCGATTCGCCGTACCTGGCCATGGCCTTCATCGCCAAGCGCGGCTCAGGGCGCTGAGACCAAAGCTTCGCGGAGGCCCGGGACATGGGCGCCGTCCACCTCGGATCCGAATCCGGGGCTGAGCGAGCCCATGCAGAAAATGGGGCTGCCGGCGACGCAGCGCCCGTTGGCGTCGAGCGGGTAGACCCCCGACCACGCACAGCGTGCACAATCTTCCGTCGCCATGGCGAAGGCCAGATCGCGGTCAAAGCAGACGGTCTCGCTCTCCAGAACGAGACTGCCACGCGAACGCACCATCGACATGACGAGATACGCTGCGGGAATGCCGGTTAAGGACATCTCCTGAACCTTTCCGCCCCCGGATCGGCTTACGGTTCACATCGCGGACGGCCCTGACCTCGCGACCGCGACGATCAGGAACTTACGCCCTCGCCCTCACAGACGCTACTGTTGCATCTCAATTGCGAAGGGCGGGCGCGTGGCCCGGCATGTGATGGGTTCCGTCTTCGTTTCCAATCTTGTTCTTCTTGTGGTTGCCGCCCTTGTGGTGGTCGGCACCCTTTCGAGTTTGCTCGCGGCGCGGTTCGGGGCGCCCATCCTGCTGGTGTTCCTCGTCATCGGCGTCGTGGCGGGGGAGGGCGGCCCAGGCGGCATCCATTTCGACGATTATTGGGCCACCTACATGGTGGGCTCGGCGGCGCTGGCGGTGATCCTGTTCGACGGCGGGCTGCGCATGCGCATCGCCAGCATGCGGGGCGCCATCATTCCGGCGGTGGGCCTGTCCACCATCGGCGTGGTGATGACGGGGGCGCTAGTGGCTCTGGTGGCGGGGCCGCTGCTTGGCCTCGGCGCCCTGGAAAGCCTGCTGGTGGGCGCCATCGTCGCCTCCACCGATGCGGCGGCGGTACTGTTTCTGGTGCGGGCGCAAGGCCTTCATCTCGGCCGGCGGGTGGGCTCGGTGATCGAGATCGAATCGGCCACCAACGATCCGGCGGCGGTGTTCCTCACCGTCCTGCTGGTGGAGCTTTTGACCTCCAACATGGGCAATCCCGGCATCGCCATGGTGCTGGGCGTGCTGCGCGAGATGGTGGTCGGCGCCATGCTTGGCGTGGCGGGCGGCTATGCGCTGGTTGCATTGCTCAACCGCGTGGATCTGCCCGGCGGGCTGCATCCGGTGATGGTGGTGGGCGTCGCCGTGCTGCTGTTCGCGGTGACATCGCTGCTGCACGGCTCGGGCTTCCTTGCCGTCTATCTCGCCGGGCTGGTGCTGGGAAACCGGCCGGTGCGGGCCATCGCCTCCATCACCTCGTTCCTCGATACCGTGACCTGGCTCTGCCAGATCGTGATGTTCGTGATGCTGGGCCTGCTCGTCTCGCCCGAGAAGATCCTGTTCTACGCGCTGCCCGCCCTCGGGGTGGCCGCCTTCCTGATCCTGGTAGGGCGTCCGGCGGCGGTGTTCCTGTGCCTTGCGCCATTCCGCTTCTCGCTCAAGGAGAAGCTGTTCATCTCCTGGGCCGGGCTGCGCGGGGCGGTGTCCATCTTCCTCGCCACCATCCCCATGCTGGCGCATTTGCCGCAGGCGGAAGTCTATTTCAACGTGGCCTTCGCAGTGGTGCTGGTCTCGCTCATTCTCCATGGCTGGACCATGGCGAAGGTGGCGCGGCGGCTTGATGTGACCTTGTCGGATCCTGCGCCCGCCATCCGCCGCTTCGAGATCGACCTGCCGGGGCAGACCGAGGTGGAACTGGTCGCCTATCCGGTGGTGGCCGGCACGCCCGCCACGGGTCAGGCTGCGCTCCCCACCTGGGCGCGGCTGATGATGGTGGTGCGGAATGGCCAGACCCTCACCCCGGAAGCCGCCGGCGCGCTCAAGGTCGGCGACTATGGCTATGTGCTGGCGCCGCCCAAGCGGGTGCACCAGCTCGACCGCCTGTTCCGCCCGCAGGAGGCGACGCCCATGGACGACGGCGCCGCCTTCCCCTTCGTGGGCGAGGTGCGGCTCGGCGACCTCATGAGCTTCTACGGCCTCACCGTGCCTGATTCAGAACTTGCCCTCACCATCGCCGAGGCCTTCGCCGACCGCTCGGACGATCATCCCGCCCCGGGCATGCGCATCACCTACGGGCATGCGGTGATCGAGGTGCGCGAGGTGGTGGACGGGCGCGTGACCTGGGCCGTGCTGCGGCTGGAGGCCGGCCGGCTCAAGCGCTCCATCGCGCGGGTCAGGCGGCTGTTCGGCCTCCAGCCCGAGGGGGAGGACGACGAGGCGTGATGCGCCGTCATGTTTGCGCCGCGAGGACGGTTCAAACACCGCTGCGAGAGCCATCGAGGAGGCGGGGATGAGGCTGTTCATGCGCCGGCGCGGCGAGGCGGGACCCGCGCGCGATGCCGCCCGCGTCCTGGCGGATCTGGTGCGCGACACCCTGAAGCTCGATGCCGACGCCACGGTCTCGGTCTCCGAGATTTCCTGCGGCGATCCCGCCTGCGGCGGCTCCGAGACCGTGGTGCTGGTGATGCGGCCGGGTGAACGCACCCAGGCCGCAAAAGTGCTCATGCCCATGGGCCAGGTGACGCCGGGGGCCCTGGTGGCTGCACTCAAGCCCCTGATGGCCGGGGAGGCCGCAGTCTCCACCGGACTTTCGCCCCACGGCGAGAAGGTCTAAACGGCCAGGGCCTTTTCCCTTTCCCGTGCCGCGACCGTTCCATGTCCCTTGCTTCCGACACCGCCCCGTCCGGCCGCCCCGCCCGGTCCCTCAATCCCATCTATGCGGAGCTGCCGACCACCATCTTCGAGGTGATGTCGCAGCTCGCCCGCACCCACGAGGCGGTCAACCTCGGGCAGGGCTTCCCGGACGATCCCGGACCGGAAGACGTGCGGCGCAAGGCGGCGGACGCTGTGGTGGACGGCTGGAACCAGTATCCGCCCATGATGGGCCTGCCGGAGCTGCGCGCCGCCGCCGCCGCCCATTATCGCCACTGGCAGGGGCTGGAGCTGGATCCCGACGCCGAGGTGATGGTGACCTCCGGCGCCACCGAGGCGCTGGCCGGCGCGCTGCTCGCCCTCATCGAGCCCGGCGACGAGGTGGTGCTGTTCCAGCCGCTCTACGACGCCTATCTGCCGCTGGTGAAGCGCGCCGGCGGCATCCCCAAGCTGGTCCGGCTGGAGCCGCCCGCGTGGGGCATCACGCGGGAGGCCCTCGCCGCCGCCTTCTCCGAGCGCACCAAGCTGGTGCTGTTCAACAATCCGCAGAATCCCACCGGCGTCGTCTACGGCCATGCGGAACTGGCCCTGCTGGCCGAGTTCTGCGTGGCGTTCGATGCCTATGCGGTGAGCGACGAGGTGTGGGAACATGTGATCTTCGACGGCGTGGCCTTCACCTCGCTCATGGCCCTGCCCGGCATGCGCGAGCGCACCGTGAAGATCTCGTCCGCCGGCAAGATCTTCGGCATGACCGGTTGGAAGGTGGGACTGGTCTTCGCCGCTCCGGCCTTGATGAAGGTGCTGTCCAAGGCCCACCAGTTCCTCACCTTCACCACCCCGCCCAATTTGCAGGTGGCGGTGGCCTACGGGCTCGGCAAGGCGGACGCCTATTTCACCGGCATGCGGGCGGACCTCCAGCGCTCCCGCGACCGTCTGGCGCAGGGTCTCGCCGGCCTCGGCTTCTGCGTGCTGCCCTCGGCTGGCACCTATTTCCTCTCCATCGACCTTGCCGCCCAGACCAACGGGGCGGACGACGAGGCCTTCTGCCTCGATCTGGTGCGCACCTTCGGGGTCGCCACCATTCCGGTTTCGGCCTTCTACGCCCAGGACCCGGTGAGGAGCGTGGTGCGCTTCTGCTTCGCCAAGCGCGACAAGACCATCGACCGGGCGCTGGAGCGGCTGGCGGACGTTCCGCTGCTGCGCTGAAGGCCGTCCGATCACGCGTGCGTCGATCACGAGTGCGTTAATCACGCGTGCGTTTTGGCGCCATGGCGGGCCGGCTGCGGACCTGACCAAACCGTAATTGGACCGAACGATCGGTTTAGTGTTGCATTGCGGCAAGAGAGGCTGGGCAAGAGAGGCTGGGGCCGACGCTGGATTGGCTGCGGTCTCTTGGGTCAACAGCCCTTACCGTTCTGATTGTGTCGCAATCGAAACGGTAAAACGGCTTATGGACGGCTGGAGGCGGAGGTTGCGATCAGGTCCCGGGCCTGATGATCTCCGGTTCCGCGCCGGGTCGATCGAGGTTTGCATGTCCGCCCAACAGGCATCGCGTAAAGGACGGATCGCCACCGCTGTCCTGTGTCTCGCCCTCCTCGGCGCGGGGGCCTGGGCATGGGACAGGAAGCCGTGGATCAGCGCCGCGGCACAGAAGCCCCAAAGCGCTCCGGGCCGCGTCGTCGCCGTGCTCGCCGCCAAGGCCGAGCGCACGGCCCTCCCGGTGCGGGTGGAGGCGCTGGGCACCGTGGAATCCATGGTCACCGTGCCCATCCGTTCGCGGGTTGCAGCGGCGGTGGAAAAAGTCGGCTTTGCCGACGGCGCCTTCGTGAAGGAGGGAGACCTTCTCTTCGCCCTCGATTCCCGCGTCATCGACGCCGAGATCCGCCAGTCCGAGGCGACGCTCGCCCGCGACAGGGCGCAGCTGGAGAAAACCCGGCGCGACGTGGAGCGCTACACCGGCCTTGCCGTGCGCAATGCGGTCTCGCAGGTGCAGGTGGACGACGCCAAGACCGCCGCCGACGTGCAGAAGGCCACCGTGGCGCAGGGCGAGGCGAACCTCCAGTCGCTCAAGGTCCAGCGCGGCTATTACGACATCCGCTCCCCGGCCTCCGGGCGCATCGGCGTCTCGTCGGCCCGTCCCGGCGCGGTGATCCGCGTGGACGATACGCTGGCCACGGTGCGCCAGCTGAAGCCCATCTACGTCGCCTTCGGCTTGCCGGAGCGCTACATCGCCGACCTGCGCGCGGCGCAGGACGCCAAGGTCTCCATCACCCTCCAGGGCTCGGGCGAGACCATCCCCGACGGCAAGGTGGTGGTCATCGATAATACGGTGGACCCGCAGACCGGGACGCTGACCGCCCGCGCCATTTTCGCCAACGCGGACGAGCGGTTGTGGCCCGGCACGCTGGGCGCCGTCACCGTGACGCTCCGGGTGGAGACCGATATCGTCGCCGTGCCCAGCGAGGCGGTGCAGAACGGGCAGGATGGCACCTTCGTGTTCGTGGTGGAGGACGGCATCGCCACGGTGCGGCCGGTCACCGCCACCCGCACGGTGGAGGGGCGCACGGTCATCAGCAGGGGGCTCTCCGGCGGCGAGACGGTGGTCACCGACGGCCAGCTCTCTTTGCGCAACGGCAGCCGGGTGAATGTGCGCGCCCGCACCCAGCCCCTGGCCGGGAGCTGAGCCGCCATGTTCGCCGAGCTGTGCATCCGCCGCCCCGTGATGACGACGCTGTTGATGCTGTCGCTGATTGTGGCGGGCCTGTTCGCCTATCGCCAGTTGCCGGTGGCGGCGTTGCCGCGGGTGGATTTTCCCACCATCACCATCACGGCGACCCTGCCCGGCGCCAGCCCGGAGACCATGGCGACGGCGGTGGCCACTCCCATCGAGCGCCAGCTGGCCACCATCGCCGGCATCTCCTCCCTCACCTCGTCGTCGACGCAGGGCTCCAGCGCCATCACGGTGCAGTTCGACCTGAACCGCAACATCGACGCCGCCGCCCTCGACGTGCAGTCGGCCCTGTCCGTGGCGCAGCGCCAGCTTCCGGACGAGATGACCACACCGCCGAGCTACCGCAAGGTCAATCCGGCCGATGCCCCGGTGCTGCTGCTGGTGGTCTCGTCCGACACCCTGCCCCTGTCGACGGTGAATGAATATGCCGACACCCTGATCGGCCAGCAGATCTCCCAGTTGCCGGGGGTGGCGCAGGTGCAGATCTACGGGGCCCAGAAATATGCCGTGCGCATCCGCGTCGATCCGGCCGCCGCGGGCGCGCGCAACATTTCACCCGACGACATCCAGCGCGCGGTTTCTGCCGCCGCCTCGAACACGCCGCTCGGCATCATTTCCGGCCCGAAGCAGTCGCAGACCATCGACATGGGCTCCCCCAAGGCGGATGCGACCCAGTTCCGGCGCATCGTGGTGGCGTGGCGCAACGGCGCGCCGGTGCGCCTGGAGGAAATCGCCACCATCTCCGACGGCGTCGAGAACGAGCGGGTGGCGAGCTGGTTCAACGACACCCGGGCGGTCATCCTCGCCGTGGTGCGCCAGCCCGATGCCAACACGGTGAGCGTGGTGGACGAGGTCCGCGCGCGCCTGCCTTCCTTCCGCGCCCAGCTGCCCGGCGCGGTGAACATCGATGTGCTGAACGATCGTTCCGTTTCCATCCGCGATGCGGTGGCGGACGTGCAGACGACCCTGTTCGAGGCCATCGCCCTCGTGGTGATGGTGATCTTCCTGTTCCTGCGCAACGTGCGCGCCACCATCATCCCCTCGCTGGCGCTGCCCATCTCCATTGTCTCCACCTTCGCGGTGATGTGGGTGCTGGGCTATTCCATCAACAACATGACGCTGCTGGCGCTCACGCTCTGCGTGGGCTTCGTGGTGGATGACGCCATCGTGGTGCTGGAGAACATCTACCGTCACGTGGAGAACGGCGAGACACCCTTCCGTGCCGCCATCCGCGGCTCGCGGGAGATCGGCTTCACCATCATTTCCATGACCCTGTCGCTGGTCGCGGTGTTCATCCCCGTGCTGTTCATGGGCGGCGTGGTGGGGCGCGTGTTCCGCGAGTTCGCGGTCACCATCTCCGTCGCCATCCTGGTCTCGGGCTTCGTCTCGCTGACGCTGACGCCCATGCTGTGCGCCCGCGTGATGAAGGCGCCGGACCACACCAAAAAGCCGTCCGCCTTCTTCCGCGTCACCGAGCGCATGTTCGACGCCTGGCTCGGTGCCTACCGGGTGAGCCTCGATTTCGTCCTGCGGCACCGCCCCTTCATGCTGGTGGTGACGCTCGCGACGGTGGCGCTGTCGGTCTATCTCTACATCATCATCCCCAAGGGCTTCTTCCCGCAGGAGGACAACGGCTTCATCAGCGGTACGGTGGAGGCGGCGACCGACAGCTCCTTCGACGCCATGGTGGCGCGGCAGAAGCAGGTGGCGGACGCCGTGCGCGCCGATCCGGACGTGGACTACCTGGTCTCCACCGCCGGCGCCACGGGCACCAGCCGCACCACCAATACCGGCCGGCTCTTCATCGCCCTCAAGCCGCGCGCCGAGCGCACCCGTTCCGCTGACGGGGTAATCCAGAACCTGCGGCACCGCGTGGACCAGGTGCCGGGCGTCAACGTCTTCTTCCAGGCCGCGCAGAACATCAACGTGGGCGGCGTCGTCTCCAAGAGCCAGTACCAGTACACGCTCCAGAGCTCGGACACTCAGCTCCTCTTCAGCTTCGCCAAGGAGATGGAGCAGCGCCTCGCGACCCTGCCGGGCCTGCGCGACGTGACCTCCGACCTGCAGATCAGCAATCCGCAGCTCACCATCGTGCTCGACAAGGACAAGGCGGCGGCCCTCGGCATCACCGAGCAGCAGCTGCGCGACGCGCTCTACACCCAGTTCGGCACCCGCCAGGTGGCGACGCTCTATACCACCACCAACCAGTACGCCATCATCGCCGAGGTGCAGCCGCGCTTCCAGCGCGAGCCGGGCGACATCGGCCGGGTCTACCTGCGCACCTCATCGGGCGCCGTGGTGCCGCTGGAGACGGTGGCCAACATCACCCGCACGGTGGGGCCGCTCTCCATCCAGCACCAGCAGCAGCAGCCGGCGGTGACCCTCTCGTTCAACCTTGCCCCCGGCACGTCGCTGGGCCAGGCGGTGGAGCAGATCGACGCGGCGGCGCAGGAGGCGGGCATCCCGGCCAGCATCACCACGGGCTTCCAGGGCAACGCCCAGGTGTTCCAGGATTCGCTCTCCAACCAGCCGTTGCTGATCCTCGCGGCGGTGGTGGTGATCTATATCGTGCTGGGCATTCTCTACGAGAGCTTCATCCACCCCATCACCATCCTGTCGGGGCTGCCGTCTGCGGGCATCGGGGCGCTCATCACGCTGATGGTGGCGGGCATGGAATTGTCGGTGATCGCCATCATCGGCATCATCATGCTGGTGGGCATCGTGAAGAAGAACGCCATCATGATGATCGACGTGGCGCTGGAGCGCCGGCGTGCCGGGGCACTGGCGCAGGACGCCATCCGCGAGGCGGCGCTGCTGCGCTTCCGTCCCATCATGATGACCACGCTGGCCGCCATCTTCGGCGTGCTGCCCATCGCGCTCGGGGCCGGGGCGGGCTCGGAGCTGCGCCAGCCTTTGGGCGTGGCGGTGGTGGGCGGGCTGCTGCTATCCCAGCTTCTGACGCTCTACATCACGCCGGTGATCTATCTCTATCTCGACCGGCTGGATGGGGTGGTGCACCACGCCATCTCCGGCCGCCACGCGGAGTCGGCGGCCCAGCCCGCTCCGGACCGCCCGGTTCCCGACCGCATCGCGGCGGAATAGGGGGCGGGGACGCCCCTCAGGTCACCGCGCGCTGGGCGCGGCGCTCGCGCAGGGCGAACTGCAGGTTGCGGATATAGATGAAGGTGGAGAGCGCCTGCCCGGCGATGAACACCGGATCGCGCCGGTAAAGCGCATAGATCAGCAGCAGCGTGCCGCCGCCCAGCGAAAAGGTCCAGAAGGCAAACGGGATGACCGAGCGCTGGGCCTTCTCGCTGGCGATCCACTGCACCACGAAGCGCATGGTGAACATGATCTGGGCCACCAGACCCAGCACCACCCACCAGTCGAACTGGTCGATGAAGACCTCGTGCAGATAATTGCCGATCTGGCTGAGGTAATAGATCATCAGCCGGCCTCCACCACATGCGGGACGCGCCGCCGCTGCACCAGCCACCACACGCCGAAGAGATCGAGGATCCCCACGCCGAAGCGGTTCCAGAAGCCGTATTTGGAGACGCCGCTCCAGCGCTCGCGGTCCACCACCTTCACGGTGCGGGTCTCATAGCCCTCGCGCTTCACCAGAGCGGCCATGAAGCGGTGCTGCCCGTCGAACAGGGGCAGGCGCAGGTGCAGGTCCCGCCGCACCGCCTTCAGCCCGCATCCGGTATCACGGGAGCCGTCGTTGAGAAGCGCGGCGCGGATGCGGTTGGCAAGGCGCGACTGGTAGCGCTTGAAGCGTGTATCCTTGCGGCCCTGCCGCTCGCCCTGGACCATGCCGACGCGCGCGCCGCCCTCGTCCATGGCGCGCACCATCTCGGGCAGGTAGGCCGGGTTGTTCTGCCCGTCGCCGTCGAGCAGGAGCAGGATGTCGCCCCGCGCCGCCCGGGCGCCGGTGTCCACGCCCGCGGTCTTGCCGCAGGATTTTTCGTGCACCAGCAGGCGCAGGTAGGGCCGCGTCGCCGCCGCCGTGCGCAGGTTGGCGAGGGTGGCGTCGGTGGAACCGTCGTCCACGAAGATCAACTCGAACGGCTCGGCGGTGAGGGCGCGGTCGATCTCCTCGATCAGCGGGAGGACGTTGTCCGCCTCGTCTTTCACGGAAATGATCACCGACAGCCGGGGGGCTGCGGACGCATGGGCAATGGGAGAGGTCACGGTCTCGCCTCTTCGACAGGGACGGCGGAGCTGAAAGCGGGGCGGGGCAGAAGGCGGCCGAGCTGACGGGCCGACGGCCCTGCCATGGGCGTGATCGCGCCCGCGCCGTCAACCTTGAACACCAGCCGGCGCGCCGCGAACGCGCGGATCATCCACAGGGCGAAGGCGGTTCCGACGGCGGCGCCGGCGATCACGTCGCTCGGGAAATGGGAGCCGAGCACCACCCGGGTCGCCGCCACCGGCAGGGCCAGGGCGATCAGCCAGGCGCGGGCGCGGGGAAACAGCGCGGCAAACGCCACCGCCGCCGCAAAGGTGGTGGTGGCGTGGCCGGAGGGGAAGGACGAGAAGCTCGACTTGAAGGCGAGCACATTCAGGGTGAGTTCGGGATTGGGGCCGGGCAGGGCCAGCGCCGCGTGGGGCCGCGCCCGGCCGAGCATGTGCTTGAACAGGGAAACCCCGAGCCCCACCGGCGCGATGGCGAGGAACAGGAAGCCGACCCGCGCGGCAAGGCTCGCGGCCATGCGGCGGGTCATCACATCGCCCGCATGGGTCAGCAGCAGCGCGTAGGCCAGCGCAATTCCCAGCGGCCACAGCACCACGCCGCTGAAGCCGAGATCGGTAATGCGCTCGGACACGGTGATGAGCCACGCCGGCATCCTGAAGCGCAGGCCGAGCACCTGCGGGTCCACGAGGATCAGCGCCGCCGCCGTCAGCCCCGCAGCGAGCCCGGCGAGGGCGAGCATTTCCCATCGTCCCAGGAAGCCGAGGCGGGGCAGGGGCCGGCCGATCCTGCGGCGGGCCAGGTAGCCGAGCGCCTGCCAGATGGAGACCAGCAGCAGGCGCACCCCCTCGGTCCCCTGTCGCAGGAACCCGTTACCCCATCTGCCGGAACGGGCCGCCGGCGCGTCGGGCGCGGCTTCAGCCGTCACGGGGCAGCCTCGTCGGAGCGGTACACGGTGATCGCCACCTGCCGCCCGCCATTGTAGGTGAAGCCGGAAAGGGTGGCGACGGCGTGATACTTCAGGCCGATCTCGCTGGCCTTGGTCTCGAACCAGGTATGGAAGCGGGTGTCGATGAAGGCGAGGGCGCAGCCGCCCTGCTTCAGCAGCACCGCCGCCGCGTCGGGCAGGATGTAGTTGATCTTGGTGCCCACCAGGAAGACGAGGCTCGGCTCCTGATAGGGGAAGGAGGCGATCTTCTCGGCCGGGCAGCCCTCTTCCCGTGCCACCTGGGCGAGGCGCTCGGAGATCCACAGCGCCCGCATCTGCGGCAGCATCACCTGATAGACCGCGAAGAACAGCACCAGCGTTCCCACCAGGGCGGTGAGGAACGCGCCCTCCACGCCCACCCGTGGCAGGGCGCGCGCCGCGCTCCACAACAGCACGGTGGCGAGGATGAGCAGCGGCCATGCCGCTAGCCCGAAGCCGCTGCCGAACCACAGGTAGGCGCCGCCGAGCGCCAGCGACAGCACGATGGCGAGCACCGGCCAGATCCAGACCAGGCCGGCGAGCCGGCTGCCCGCCTTGGCCATGGCGCCGCGCTCCATCGCCAGCGCGGTCAGGATGGCGAGGGCCGGATAAAGCGGCAGCACATAATGGGGGAGCTTGGTGACGGCGATCTCGAACACCAGCCAGGTCGGCACCAGCCAGCACAGCAGGAAGCGCACCTTCTCCTCGCGCCGGGCGCGCCAGGCAAACGGCGCGGCCATGGCGACGAGCACCACCGACGGCCAGAAGGTGCCCCAGGCGGCGAGGAAATAGGTTCCCGGCGGGCCCCAGTGGCCCTCCGCCCCTTCGGCTACCTTGCCCAGCATGTCGACGCCCACGGCGTGCTGGTAGAAGGCGCCATTGGTGATGAAGTAGATGGCGACGAACCAGGGCAGCACCAGCAGCAGGCACCAGGCGAGGCCCAGCAGCGGCTTCAGCGGCTTCAGGAAGCCGCCGGAGCGCTCCACGATCGCCAGCGCCAAGATCGGGAGCCCCACGAACAGGGGCGCCATGGGTCCCTTGATCAGGATGCCGGCGGCGAGCCCCGTCCAGAAGATGGCGGCGAGCTTCAGGTCCCCCGCGCGCTCCGCGGCCGGGCGCATATAGGCCCGCGCCAGCGCGCCGAAGGAGGCGATGATGGTGAAAAGCAACACCGCATCGGTCTTGGCGAGGCGCGCCTCCACCCCCAGCAGCACGCAGCCCGCCATCATCAGGCCGGCGAGCGCGGCGCCACGGCGGGTGACGAAGACAAGCGCGGTCCAATAGGTGAGCAGCACCGCGCCGATGGCGGCGAACAGGGAGGGCAGGCGATAAAGCCAGATGGAATAAAGCGCGGAGGGGCCGATGACCGCCTCGCCCGCCTTCACCGTCGCGGCCTGGAGCCAGTAGATGCCCACCGGCTTCTTGTGGCGCGCCTGGGTGTGGAAGCGGATGTCCACATAATTGCCGCTCTCCAGCATCTGCTTGGTGGCCTGCGCGAAGCGGGCCTCGTCGCGGTCGATGGGCGAGAGCTGGAAGAAGCCGGGCAGGAAGGCGAGCAACGCCACGGCCACGAGCAGCAGGCTGGCGCGGCGATGGCTCGCGCAGGCACCATCCAGGAGGCGCACAAGGCGCCGGGGCAGGTCGAGGTCGAACGCCCGGCGCGTGTTGGACGCGGGCTCTGAGATGGCCATGCTTCTGTCTGGATCCGCTGAAATCGGCGCGGACAATAGCAGAAACGCCCGTGCCGAAAAGGGCCGGGCGATCGGCGCGCGGTGCGCCTTTCCCCCGGGGCGGACCTGATGCAGGCGAAACGCGGCAAAGGCAAGGCACGCGCCTTGTTCCTGCCGCCTGAGCTTCCCCGCGGCGCCGGCGGTCCCCGTCACCTGCCGCAGGCCGGCCGGCTATTTGGTGAGGATCAGCTTGTTCTGGGCCGTGAGGCGCAACTGGTAGGTGTGCTCCCCGTGGGTGATGGTGATGAGGCGGCCGGCGGCGAACAGGTCGCGGCTGTCGAGCTGCGCATCCGTCATGGGAATGGTGCGACAAGACCCCCGCGCGCCGCGCAAGGCGCCGTCGCCTCCCATGGATACGCCGAAGACGCCGGCGTTTGCGTGTTCATGCCTGCTCATTTTTGAATCGCTCCAGATCAGCAGGTGCGCCCATCAACACAGTGGGAACATCAGGTCCAGTTTAGAAGTATTCAATACTTGAATACCGCTTCGTCATCTTTGAGTAATACATCGGCCACCGAAGATCAACTCCCGGCGCGCCGGTTTGGCGTGGGTCCATTGGGCGAAGCGGGGGAGAACATGCGGAGGGTGCCAGCGCATCATAGCCGCGCGCGGGGCGGCCGTGTCTTGCCGGGGCGTGGGTCGGCTCTGGATGGGGCCGGATGGGTCGGCGATACGACAAACGCGCGGAGCGTCTTCCAGCGGCCATCACGATCTGTGGGATTGGTGCCAGCAAAGCCGGCGCCCGGCGGCATCCCTCGCGCCGGCCGGCGTTGCCGCGTGGGTGCTGGTGCCTGGGTTGCGAGGCCGGTCGCCCCTCTCCCCTTGCGGGAGGGTTGGGGTGAGGGGGTGTTATGGACTTGGGAGGGCGCGCATTTTCCTGAACCGTCCCCTCATCCCCAGCCCCTCTCCCGCAGGGGGAGAGGGGAGGAGGGCAGCTCAAGGGGCTTGCCCAGCGGTCTCGCAGGCGAGGAGGGGAAGGCCGCGCGCGGCCTTCCCCCGCCCGCCTCAGTGCAGGATCTGGCTGAGGAACAGCTTGGTGCGCTCGTGCTGCGGGTTGGAGAAGAAGGCGTTGGGCTCGTTCATCTCGATGATCTGGCCGGCATCCATGAAGATCACCCGATTGGCCACCTGCCGCGCGAAGCCCATCTCGTGGGTCACGCACAGCATGGTCATGCCGTCCTGGGCGAGGCTCACCATGGTGTCCAGCACCTCCTTCACCATTTCCGGGTCGAGGGCGGAGGTGGGCTCGTCGAACAGCATGATGCGCGGGCGCATGCACAGGGCGCGGGCGATGGCCACGCGCTGCTGCTGGCCGCCGGAGAGCTGGCCGGGATACTTGTGCGCCTGATGGGGGATCTTCACCTTCTCGAGGAAGTGCATGGCCAGTTCCTCGGCCTCCTTCTTCGGCATCTTACGCACCCACATGGGCGCCAGCGTGCAGTTCTCGAGGATGGTGAGGTGGGGGAACAGGTTGAAGTGCTGGAAGCACATGCCCACCTCGCGGCGCACCTCGTCGATGCGCTTGAGGTCGTCGGTCAGCTCGATGCCGTCCACCACGATGCGGCCCTTCTGGTGCTCCTCCAGCCGGTTGATGCAGCGGATGAGGGTGGACTTGCCCGAACCCGATGGCCCGCAGATGACCAGCCGCTCGCCCCGCTCCACCGTGAGGTTGACGTCGCGCAGCACGTGGAAATCCCCGTACCACTTGTTCACACCGGTCATCTCCACGGCGATCTTGGGGGCGGTGGCCTCGGCTGCCGCGATGATGGGATCTGCGCTCATGGGTCGCCCTTTCAATCAGTGCCGCTGGGCCCGGTCGAGGCGCTTTTCCAGCGCCATCGAGTACCGGGACATGCCGAAGCAGAAGACGAAGTAGATGATGCCGGCGAAGCCGAAACCGGTGAACAGGGTGGTGGGCGAGGCCCAGGTGGGATCGGTGAAGGCCGCGCGCATGGAGCCGAGCAGGTCGAAGATCGAGACGATCAGCACCAGCGTCGTGTCCTTGAACAGGCCGATGAAGTTGTTGACGATCCCCGGGATCACCAGCTTCAGCGCCTGCGGCAGCACCACGAGCCGCAGCATGAGGGTGGAAGGCAGGCCCACCGCCATGGCCCCTTCGTACTGGCCCTTGGGAATGGCCTGCAGGCCGCCGCGCACCACCTCCGCCATATAGGCCGAGGCGAACAGGGCGACGCCCACCAAGGCGCGCAACAGCCCGTCAATGGTGATGCCCCCGGGCAGGAACAGGGGCAGCATATAGGTGGCGAAGAACAGCACCGTGATCAGCGGCACGCCGCGCCAGAACTCGATGAAGATGATGGACAGCGCCTTCACCAGCGGCAGCCTGGAGCGCCGGCCCAGCGCCAGCAGGATGCCGAAGGGCAGCGACACGGTGATACCGGTGACCGCGATGACGAGGGTGACCAGCAGGCCGCCCCACAGCCGGGTTTCCACCTGCGGCAGGCCCAGGTCGATGTCCATGGCGAAGATGACGAGGCCGAGCAGGACGAAGACCGAGAGGGTGGTCTTCGCCGCCCCCGGTGCCGCCTCCGGCCCGGCGACGATGCGCGAGACCAGATAGGCGATGCCGGTGACGATGCCCGTCGACAGCACGAAGTCGATCCAGAAGCCGGCGCGCATCCCGAGCACGGTGCCGGTGCCGGCAAACAGGTCGCCGAGGCCGAACGAGCCCAGCAGGAAGCGCTGCATCACCAGATTGCCGCCGGTGAGCAGCACAAAGGCCACCACCGGGAACACGCCGAAGAACGCAATGGCGTTGAGCCGCTTGCCGGGCAGTTTCTGGATCAGCAGCGGCAGCAGCAGGAGGGCGCCGAGGGCGTACACCAGGTTCACGCGCCAGCGCTCGCTGGCCGGATAGAAGCCGTAGATGAGCTGGTCCAGCTTGGCCCAGACGAAGGGCCAGCAGGCGCCCACGGCCCGGCCCACGTTCTCGGGCAGGCAGGCCTCGCGGTTGGTGCCGGTCCACACCGCGTCGATGAGGAAGAATTTGATGAACGGCGGGACGGTCACATAGACCAGCCAGATGCCGAACAGGGTCAACAGCACCTGCGGCACCGAGCCGACCAGATGCCGGCGCACCCAGAGCACGGGGCCGCGGGTGGCCACCGGGGCCGGCTCCTGCTCGCGCAGGAGCGAGGAGACATAGGCTTGCGCGGGGGAGACCCGGGGGGCGGAGAGGGGCACGGTGGTGTCGCTCATCTCACCGCTCCACCAGCGCGACGCGCTTGTTGTACCAGCCCATGACCATGGACGTGAGGATGGAGATGGTGAGGTAGACCGCCATGGTCACCGCGATGATCTCGATGGCCTGCCCGGTCTGGTTCAGCGTGGTGCCGGCGAAGATGGCGAACAGGTCGGGATAGCCCACCGCCACGCCCAGCGAAGAGTTCTTCGTCAGGTTGAGATACTGGCTGGTGAGCGGCGGCACGATCACCCGCATGGCCTGCGGGATGACGACGAGGCGCAGGGTCGGGCCATTGCGCAGGCCGAGGGAATGCGCCGCCTCGCTCTGGCCCTTGGAGACGGCGAGGATGCCCGAGCGCACGATCTCGGCGATGAAGCCGCCGGTGTAGATGGCCAGCGCCAAAAGCAGCGAGACGAATTCGGGGATGACCCGCAGCCCGCCGACGAAATTGAAGCCGCGCAGCTCCGGCGTCTCGATGGTGACGGGATTACCCACGGCGTAGGAGGCCGCCAGCGGCAGCGCGATGAGGAGGGCAAGGCCGGTCCAGAACGCCGGGAACGGCTTGCCCGTGGCCTCGCGCCGCTTCTTCGCCCACCGGCCGATCACAAAGCTCGCCACCACCGCCGCGATGAGGGCGTAGAGGATGGCCAGGGAGCCGTCCTCGAACACGGGACGGGGCACCACGAGGCCGCGATTGTTCACGAACACGGACGGCGCCGACAGGCCCGCCGCGAACGTCGAGATGGGCGTGCCGAGTACCCCGAGTCCGATGCCCGAAAGCCCGGAGCCGATGGCGCCGAACAGGGGCTGGAGGCCGAAGCCCCAGCTTTGCCGCGGCCCCGGCAGGGTGGAGAGCACCGCGAGGTACCAGAACATGATCTGGAACAGGGGCGGCAGGTTGCGGGTGATTTCCACGTAGGCGGAAGCCAGAGCCTTGATCACCACGTTCTTCGAGAGGCGCGCGACGCCCATCACGAAGCCGATGATCGTGGCGAGGATGACACCCAGGAAGGCCACCAGCAGGGTATTGAGCAGGCCCACCACGAAGGCGCGGCCGTAGCTCATGGTCTCGTTGTAGGGGATGAGCGTCTGGCTGATGGCGAAGCCGGCGCGATTGTCGAGGAAGCCGAAGCCCGAGGCGATGCCGAGGCGCGCGAGGTTGGCTGTGGCGTTGGCGTAGAAGGACCAGACCAGCCAGATCATGATGAGCGCCAGAACGATCTGGATCACCGCGGAGCGCAGCTTGGGATCCGTCCACGACCAGCGACGGCGCGTCGCCGCCGGCGGCCCCGAAAGGCGAACATCCGACATGGTACCCCCGAAAGTGCGGGCTTTTAGCCCTTTATCTTTGGTGGTGGCGGGCACCGCCCCGGGCGTCCGCCACCTAGAGTTTCAGTGTGCAGGCTTGCCTGCGTCAGCGCACCGGCATGCCGTACTGGATGCCACCCTTCGTCCACAGGTTGTTGAGGCCGCGCTCGATGCCGAGCGGGGTGGCGGGGCCGACGTTGCGGTCGTAGATCTCGCCGTAATTGCCGGTGGCCTTGATGATGCGCACCGCCCAGTCAGCGGTCAGGCCGATGCCCTCGCCATACTTGCCGTCCGTGCCCAGCAGGCGCTTCACGTCCGGATTTTGGGAGTTGACCTGCTCGCCCACGTTCTTCTGGGTGACGCCCAGTTCCTCGGCGTTGAGCAGGGCGAAATAAACCCACTTCACGAGATCGCTCCACTGGTCGTCGCCATGGCGCACCAGCGGGCCGAGGGGTTCCTTGGAGATGGTTTCGGGCAGGATCACGTGGTCGGCGGCATTGGTCAGCTTGAGCCGCACGGCGGCGAGCTGGGAGCGGTCGGCGGTGAACACGTCGCAGCGGCCCGATTCATAGGCCTTCACCGTCTCGTCGAGGGTGCCGAACGCGATCACTTCGCCGTTCTTCATGTTGTTGGCGCGGAAGAAGTCGGACACATTGAGCTCGTTGGAGGTGCCCGTCTGCACGCAGACGGAGGCGCCCTGAAGCTCCTTCGCCGATTTCAGCCCCACCGACTTGCGGATGAGGAAGCCCTGGCCGTCATAATAGATCACGCCGGCGAAGTTGAATCCCAGCGTGGTGTCGCGCGACATGGTCCAGGTGGTGTTGCGCGACAGGACGTCGATGGCGCCAGAGGTCAGCGCGGTAAAGCGGTCCTTGGCGGAGAGCGGGCTGAACTTCACTTTCGTGGGATCATTGAAGATTGCCGCTGCGATGGCGCGGCAGAAGTCCACGTCGAGACCGCCCCACTCATTCTTGTCGTTGGGGCTCGAGAAGCCGGGCAGGCCCTGCGACACGCCGCAGTTGACCGAGCCGCGCGTCTTGACCTCGTCGAGCGTGGCGGCATTGACGGCACCGGCCAGAGACAAAAGCCCAACTGCTGCGAAGAGGATGCGTTTCACGGAAGGTTCCTTCTTTGAGATGACGCCCCCGCCGCCCTGCCGTCCGGTCGAGCCGCCAGGGTGGCGGGTCAGGCTCGACGGGGCGGCCCAAGACGTCTATCCCGCCCATCACAGCCCCTTGGCGCGGGCGGGTCAATAGAGGGACCCCCGCCGCAGCCGACCATCGGCACAGGAGAATTGCATGTCGCATGGGCACGATGATCGAACAGGCAGCGACCCCGGCCTGAGGCCTGCGACGAAAGTCGTACACTCCGGCCGCGATCCCAAGCGTTTCGACGGTTTCGTCAATACGCCCGTCGTGCGCGGATCGACCGTTCTTTCGGCAACCTATGACGATCTCATTCACCATCGCGGCCGCTACAGCTATGGCCGGCGGGGCAATCCGACCACCGAAAGCTTCGAGATCGCGCTGAAGGCGCTGGAGGGCGGCGACGGAGTCGTGCTCACGCCGTCGGGCCTTTCGGCCTGTTCCATCGCCCTCCTGTCGGTGCTCGGCTCCGGCGACCACCTGTTGATGGTGGACACCGCCTATCGCCCCACGCGCTCGTTCTGCGACCAGGTGCTGAAGCGGCTCGGGGTGGAGACCACCTATTACGATCCGCTGGCGGGCGCCGGCATCGCGGAGCTGATCCGCGACACCACCCGCGCCATCTTCCTCGAATCGCCGGGCTCGCAGAGCTTCGAGATGCAGGATGTGCCTGCTATTGCGGCAGTGGCGCGGGCGCGGGGCATCACCACCCTCATCGACAACACCTGGGCGACGCCGCTTTTCTTCAAGCCCCATGCCTTCGGCGTCGACATCTCCATCCAGGCCGGCACCAAATATATCGGCGGCCATGCCGACCTCAATCTCGGCACCATCTCCGCCGTGGGGTCGGCATGGAAGAAGGTCATCACCACCCACGGCACCATGGGCATCACCATCAGCCCCGACGACGCGGCTCTGGGCGCGCGGGGCCTGCGCACCCTCGCCGTGCGGCTCGCCCAGCACCAGCGGTCGGGGCTGGAGATGGCGCAGTGGCTGCAGGATCGCCCGGAGGTGTCGCGGGTGCTCCATCCGGCCCTGCCCACCGATCCCGGCCACGCCATTTGGAAGCGGGACTTCTGCGGCGCCACCGGACTGTTCAGCCTGATCCTGAAGGAGGTGCCGGAGCGCGCCGTCGCCGCCTTCTTCGATGCCCTGACCCTGTTCGGCATGGGCTATTCGTGGGGCGGCTACGAGAGCCTCGCCATCCCGTTCGACTGCCGCGACTATCGCACGGCGACGGAATGGGACGTGGAAGGCCCTGCCGTGCGTCTGCACATCGGCCTCGAGGACGTGGCCGACCTGAAGGCCGATCTCGACCAGGCCTTCGCCAAGATGCGCGCGGCGGCCTGAGGCGGCCGGTGTTCACAACAGGGAGCATTCTGCCGATCGGATGGGTCGTCCCGCCCGGTCGGGACGTGCTTCAGCCCTGATCGTGCGGCCGCGACCAGGTCTGCTCCGGCTGTTCTTCATCCTGCGGGGATCGGTGGCAGCGAGCGAGCCGGAGGAGCCGTTCGGTACGCTGCCCAACGACCTGCCCATCGCGGCGCTCGCCACCAGTATCGAGATCATCTTGAGGGAAGGCACGGGCGAGGGCGATTTGCCGGAGGCGCCGGTACCGGAAGCCTATCTGTTGCTTTAGGTGAAACCGCCGCGCGGACGGGGCGTTCTTCTTTGGCGGAGGCTGGACCGCAAGGAGGGCGTCATGCAGAACCCTACCGGAACCGAGGAGGAACGCGGATTTCGCGATCCCGACGCGCACACGCCGGACGGCGCGCCGGTGAAGAGCGGGGTCAAGGCCCGCCAGGGCGTCATCTCTGGGCGCATCCTGACCGTGCTGACCGTGGGCCTGGTCCTCGTGGTGCTCGCCCTGACCATAAGCTATTGCAGCGCCGGCTGAGGCGTCCTCACACCGGGATGTTGTCGATGAGCCGCGTCTCGCCGAGCCACGCCGCCGCGAGCAGGCGGATGGGCTCGGGGCTGGCCTCCGGCCCCTCCTTCAGGGGCGCGAGGGTGTCGGCGTTGCGGGCGGCCACATAATCCACCTTCAGCCCCAGGGCCTCGATCATGCCCTGCGCGATGCCGACAGCGGCCTGCGGCGCGGAGCCGGAGCGGATCGCTTCGGCGGCACGGGTGAGGGCGGTGAAGATGATCGGGGCGACGGTGCGCTGGTCCTCGTCCAGATAGGCATTGCGGGAGGAGAGGGCGAGGCCGTCCTCCTCGCGGATGGTGGGTACGGCCACCACCTCGACGCCGAGGTCCAGGTCCCGCGACAGGCGCGTCACCACCTTGAGCTGCTGGTAGTCCTTCTCGCCGAACAGGGCGTAGTCCGGGGCGCACTGGATGAAGAGCTTGCCCACCACGGTGGCCACGCCGCCGAAGAAATGCGGGCGGAAGTCAGTCTCCAGCCCTTCCGAGGGGCCGCCCACGGCGATGCGGGTTACGAAGCCCGACGGGTACATCTCGGTGGGGGTGGGCGCATAGACAAGGTCCACGCCCACGTCCGCCAGCTTGTAGAGGTCGCTCTCCAGCGAGCGGGGATATTGCGAGAAATCCTCGTGCGGCGCGAACTGGGTGGGGTTGACGAAGACGGACACCACGGTGCGCTGCGCCAGTTCGCGCGCCTTCTCCGCCAGCGCCACATGGCCGGCGTGCAGCGCCCCCATGGTGGGCACCAGCGCCACCCGCGCGCCTTCCGCGCGGAAGCCCGCGACTCGCGCCCTGAGGTCGCGCACGCGCCCCACCACCTTCGGCATTGTCGACATGATCCCAGCCCTCTCTTGCCGCCCGCTCTTGCGCCCCCTCCTGCCGCCCGCCGCAGCACATGGGGCGCCGGTGCCGATGGCGGCGCCGGGAGGAGATAGGGCGTCGTCGTCCCGTCATCAACCGCTGAGGTGACGTTTCCTTGCGCGTTTTCCTTGCCTGTTTCCCTCGCGCGTTTCCCGGCGCAGTGCCGCCGCCCCTTGGTTGGGAGCGCGCGCGGGCTTATGTGTGGACCAAGAGGCCCCCATGGCGAAGACGGACGACAAAGACGCGCGCCTGCCGAAGGCGAAGGATACGGTTTCCCCGGTGGTTTCCGGTGCCAACGACGTGGCGCGCTTCCTTGCCGCGGCACGGGCCATGCCCCCGGCGCGGCCGGCGGACGGGCGCGGGCGCCTCGCCTTCGCCCTCGATGCCACCGGATCGCGCCAGCCCACCTGGACGCTGGCCTGCGACATCCAGGCGGACATGTTTGCCTCCGCCGCTGCCCATGGCGGGCTCGATATCCAGATCGTCTATTACCGCGGGCAGGGGGAGTGCCGGGCGTCGCCCTTCGTGAAGGACGCGGCGACCTTGGGCGCCCTCATGCGCCGCATCGCCTGCCAGGGCGGGCTCACCCAGATCCATCGTGTGCTCGCCCACCTGTCGCGGGAGGCGGAGCGCTCCGGGCTGCGCGCCGCGGTGTTCGTCGGCGACGCTGTGGAGGAGGATGCCGCCGGTCTCGTTGCGGCGGCGGGCCAGCTGGCGCTGCGCGGGGTGCGGCTGTTCATGTTCCAGGAAGGGCGCGACAGCCGGGTGGAGGAGGTGTTCCGCACCCTGGCGGATGTGACCTCCGGCGCCTATTGCCGGTTCGATGCCCACGCCCCCGATGAATTACGCCAGCTGCTGGCGGCGGTGGCGGCCTATGCGGCGGGCGGTCGCCCCGCCCTCGCCAACCGGCGCGACGCCGGGGCGCGGCTTCTCATCGCCGCGCTCGGTCGCTGAGACGGGTGCATGCGCCCAAGCTTTGAATGCGTTCGACCTGTGAGGTGGTTTTCGTGATCAGCCTGATTGCCGGTGCCCTTCTGCTGATCATCGGCCTCTACGGCCTCAAGGTCTGGACCAAGGCCGACCCCAAGGTGCTGATGGCCATCCTGATGCGCTCGCTGGCCTATGCGGCCTTGCTGGGCGCGGCGGGGGCGCTGGCGACGGGGCGGTTTGGGGCGGCGATCCCGCTGGCGGCGGTGGGCATCGGCCTTCTGGGGCGGCTCGACCCGAAGGGGGTGGGCGGCTATCTCGGTGGCCTGTTTCGCAAGCGGCGCGCGCCGCAGGTCTCCAAGGTGCGCACCCAGCTCCTGGAGATGGAGCTGGACCTCGCCAGCGGCGAGATGAACGGCGTCGTCGTTTCCGGACCCCATGCGGGGACAAAGCTCGATGCGCTCGATGTGCCGGCTCTGCTTGCCCTGCGCCGCATCTGCGATGCGCAGTCGCTGGCGCTACTCGAAGCTTATCTCGACCGCCGGGCGCCCGTCTGGCGTGAGCACGCACAGGCGGATACGGGTGGCGGGAATATGGGCGCGGGTGAGCGCGTCCGCGCGGGCAGCGACGCGATGACCGAAGAGGAGGCCTATGAGATCCTTGGCCTTCAGCCGGGTGCGGAGGCCGAGGCCGTCCGCGCGGCGCACCGCGCCCTCATGAAGAAGCTCCACCCCGACCTGGGCGGATCCAGCTATCTGGCTGCGAGGATCAATCGAGCCAAGGACGTGATCTTGCGCAAGCATGGCTGATTCTCGTGCACGGCGTTCAATTCTTGAATGTCATACAGTCGAAGTCATTACGCTTGAGTAAACGGCAGGCTTCGCGGGCGCCCTTCTCATCCAGCCCGGCAAAGCGGGCGCGGTAGAGTTCGGACGAGCCCTTCTGCACCTTCTCCGTATAGGGATCGGCGCTGCCGAGGACCGACTTGGCGCGGGCCTTGGCGGCTTCGAGCTTGGCCTTGGCCTCGCGCTCGCCACCAAAGGCGCCGATCTGGATCTGCCAGCCGGAATGGGCGGAGGCGGGAACCGGAGATTTCGCCGGGGCGGGCTTTGCCGCCGGCTCGGGGACCGCCACCGGGACGAGGGACGCGGTGCGCACGGGCCGGGCCGGCGCGGGCGCCGCAGCTGGGGAGGCGCTCTGGCTGCGCTGGGCGGATTTCACGGCCTGGGCATAGGCGTCGTCCGGTTCCATGGCGGCAATGCGAGCGGCGCGCAGGGCCTGCTCGGAGGCGCCACTGGCCACCGCCGAGGTAAGGCGCGAGGTGTCCTTGCCGGCCGGCGTGGTCGCCTGCTGAAGAGACGCCGTCTGGGAAGAAGCCGCCTGAGCCTGCCGCCCGTGGCCCTGGGCCACGGCCTGCACCGCCGAGGCGGCGGGCGAGAGGGTGGCGCCGGAGGGGCCGAGATAGCCGAGCACGCCGGCGGGGGCGGCGAAGCTCGCCGGAGAGGGGGCCGCCGCCGCCTGCGTCGGGCGCTGGACCGCCACGGTCTTCACCGCCACCGGGCGGATGGGCTCGGCGGAGCCGGGCTTCACCGGCTGGCGGCTGGCCGCGGGGATGGAAGCGGTGGTCGCCGGCTCGGCGGCGGCGAGTTGCACGGCGGCGGGCTTCGGCAGCGGCGCCACGGCGTGGGGCGTGTCCTCATCGCGCTGGGCCACCACCGGCAGGGGCGCGGGGAAGGCGCGGCCCACGGGAATGGCGGCCTCGGCCACTTCGGTGACCTTCGGCGCGGTGCGTCCGCCGGCATAAGCCACGTTGAGATTCTGGCTGATGAGGTTGGTCATGCGCGCGTCGCGCGAACCGGCGCTGGAGCCGCCGAGCACCACACCCACCAGATAACGCCCGTCGCGCTTCACCGAGGTGACGAGGTTGAAGCCGGAGGCCTGGGTATAGCCGGTCTTGATGCCGTCCACGCCCTCCACCCGGCCGAGCAGGCGGTTGTGATTGCCGATGGCCTGCCCGCGATAATAGAAGGTGCGGGTGGAGAAATACTTGTATTGCTTGGGGAAGCGGTCCTGCACCGCGCGGCCGAGGATGGACAGGTCGCGCGCGGTGGTCACCTGATTGGGGTTCGGCAGGCCGTTGGCATTGCGGAACACGGTGCGGCTCATGCCGAGCGCGCGGGCCTTGCGCGTCATCATCTCCGCGAACTCGGATTCCGAGTCGGCGAGGTTTTCCGCGATCACCACCGCCACGTCGTTGGCGGAGCGCGTCACCAGCGCCTTGATGGCGTCTTCCACCTCGATGGTGGAGCCGGGCCGCACCCCGAGCTTGGACGGCTGCTGCGACGCCGCCTTGGCCGAAACCTGCAGGTTGCTGTCCAGCTTCAGGTTGCCCGCCTCCAACTGCTCGAACAGGAGGTACAGGGTCATGATCTTGGTGACTGAGGCAGGATGTCGCAGGGCGTCTGCATTGTCCTCGTAGAGCACCTTGCCGGTATTGGCGTCCACGATGATGGCGGCGGAGCCGTAGTGCCAGCGGCTGGAGTCGTCGGCAGTCTGGGGGGTGGCAACCTGCTTGGAGCGCGACTTGGATCGCTCCTTGGATCGCTCGACCTGGGCCTTCTTGCGGGGCTTCGCCTCGGCCACCGTCGTGGTCAGGGTGAACGCCGCAAGCACCGAAAAAGCAAGGGCTTTTACGGTCAAGGAGAGGCCGGCCGACGATTTACGCATGCACTTTTTCCCGTGTCGTTGGTCGCAATCCTGATCCAGTTCCCGCGCCCGTTGTGACCCGGAGCCTTGTGAAAGGCTTGTGCGTCGCACCGAGGGTTGGAGGAAGCGACCAAGTGCTGAGCCTAAAAACGCGGAGTTACCAAGGCGTAAACCTGGCAGCGCTGCCATATTGTGCGCTGCACAAAAACCGCTTGACGGCCGTGCTGCAGTGCATAATATCCACAACTGAGCGGAGGCAATAACCACTCTGCGCGGGGCCGGCCGATTTGCCGGCAAAAAGGGGACTCCCAATGGTTCAGACCGCTGAAGAGCTGCAGAAGATCAGCAAGGACAACATCGAATCCGCCATGAAGAGCTTCGGCACGCTTTCCAAGAGCGCCCAGGCGATCGCGGTGGAAATCGCCGACTACACCAAGTCCTCCTTCGAGCAGGGCACCGCTGCCCTCGAGAAGCTGCTCGGCGCCAAGACCGTTGAGCAGGCCATCGAGATCCAGCAGACCTACCTGAAGTCGGCCTACGAGGGTGCCGTGGCCCAGGCCACCAAGCTCGGTGAGCTGTACACGGAGCTGGCCAAGGAGACCTACAAGCCCTTCGAGTCGACCCTCGGCAAGACCGGCTTCAAGTTCCCGGCCTGAGGCTGATATTTCGCCTGCATCGGGCATTGCGCCGGGAGGGTGTTCTCGCGTCCCTCCGGCGCATCGGTTTCTTCGGGAACCCGCGTAAGTTGCGTAACAGGTGCTGCGTTGTCTGTGTTGCGTAGGTTGCGTTGCGTAGGTTGCGTAAAAGAGTTGCGTCACAAGGCCCGGCCCACCGCCGGGCCTTAGTCGTTTCGGCGCCCCGAAGGCGTTTCGGTATCCCCGACTCTGGCTCTTCGGCTGTTGCGTCCGCGGTGGCTCGCGGCCTGCGGCCCTGCCCTGGCGGGTCCGGATGCGGCACTCCGCGCCCCGGTTGAAAAGCCCCGGCACTGGCGAAGAGGCGCCGCACTTCCTATTATTCTCGTCATTCAGGGAGCTGCGCCACACTCCGTGCGGCGGCCGGAGCAGCGGAACAGGGCGCGACGGATATGATGCATATTTCAATCTCCACTTTTCAGGCACCGGCCCTGGCCGGTCCCGACACGCCACCCCGCAGGGGTGGCGATGGTCCCGGCACGGCGGTCATTTCCCGCACCAAGCCGCAGACCAAGCGGCCCTCGCTCTACCGCGTGCTGCTGCTGAACGACGACTACACGCCCATGGAATTCGTGGTGCATGTGCTCGAACGGTTCTTCAACAAGGACCGCGAGCAGGCGAACACGATCATGCTCCATGTGCACCATCACGGGGTGGGGGAGTGCGGCGTTTTCACCTATGAGGTCGCCGAAACAAAGGTGACGCAGGTGATGGATTTCGCCCGCAAGCACCAGCATCCGCTCCAGTGCGTGATGGAGAAGAAGTAAGCCGGCTCACGCGCTTCGCGAAAATCGTGATGGACGAAATCCGGGCCGTTGAGGCCCGGAATGCGAGGCGCTGTCTTGTGCTCGGCATGGATCACAGGCTAAGGGAAGCGTTTTTCCATCGCAGGAGGGGCTTGCGCACTGCGGCATCCGGTACGAAGTTTGTGTGAATGGTGCACGCGCTCCCCAAGCTGGCGGGGTTTCCAAGGGCCGGGAGCGATGCGCGGAAGAGGTGTCGATGCCCACATTCTCACGCAGCCTCGAACAGTCGCTCCATCGCGCTCTGGCCCTCGCCAACGAACGCCATCACGAGTACGCGACCCTCGAGCATCTGCTTCTCTCTCTCGTGGACGATCAGGACGCCGCGGCCGTCATGCGGGCCTGCAACGTCGACATGGAGAAGCTTCGTCGCAATCTCATCGAATACGTGGATACGGAGCTGGAAAATCTCGTCCAGTCCGGCTCCGATGATTCCAAGCCCACCGCCGGCTTCCAGCGCGTTATCCAGCGCGCGGTGATCCATGTGCAGTCCTCCGGCCGGGAAGAGGTGACCGGGGCCAACGTGCTCGTCGCCATCTTCGCCGAGCGCGAGAGCCACGCCGCCTATTTCCTGCAGGAGCAGGACATGACGCGGTACGACGCGGTCAACTACATCTCCCACGGCATCGCCAAGCGCTCCGGCATGTCCGAGAGCCGCCCCGTGCGCGGCGCCGACGAGGAGACCGAGACCAAGTCCGGCGACGACAAGCAGAAGAAGGCCGACGCCCTCGACGCCTATTGCGTGAACCTCAACAAGAAGGCGCACGAGGGCAAGATCGATCCCCTCATCGGCCGCGACCTCGAGATCACCCGCACCATCCAGGTGCTATGCCGCCGGCAGAAGAACAACCCGCTGTTCGTGGGCGACCCGGGCGTGGGCAAGACCGCCATCGCCGAGGGCCTCGCCAAGCGCATCAATGATGGCGACGTGCCGGAGGTGCTGGCCACGGCCACCGTCTTCGCCCTCGACATGGGCGCGCTGCTCGCCGGCACCCGCTATCGCGGCGACTTCGAGGAGCGCCTCAAGCAGGTGGTGAAGGAGATCGAGGCCTATCCGAACGCGATCATGTTCATCGACGAGATCCACACGGTCATCGGTGCCGGTGCGACCTCCGGCGGCGCCATGGACGCCTCCAACCTGCTGAAGCCGGCGCTCGCCTCGGGCAGCCTGCGCTGCATGGGCTCGACCACCTACAAGGAATACCGCCAGTATTTCGAGAAGGATCGGGCGCTGGTGCGCCGGTTCCAGAAGATCGACGTGGCCGAGCCGTCTGTCGCCGACGCCATCGAGATCCTCAAGGGCCTCAAGCCCTGCTTCGAGGACTATCACAAGCTGCGCTACACCAACGAAGCCATCAAGGCGGCGGTGGAGCTGTCGGCCCGCTACATCCACGACCGCAAGCTCCCCGACAAGGCGATCGACGTGATCGACGAGTCCGGCGCGGCGCAGATGCTGCTGCCCGAGGCCAAGCGCAAGAAGACCATCGGCCTGAAGGAGATCGAGGCCACCATCGCCACCATGGCGCGGATCCCGCCCAAGACCATCTCGAAGGACGATGCCGAGGTGCTGGCCACCCTGCGCACCACGCTCAAGCGCGTGGTCTACGGGCAGGACAAGGCCATCGACGCCCTCGCCGCCTCCATCAAGCTGGCTCGCGCGGGCCTGCGGGAACCGGAGAAGCCCATCGGCTCCTACCTGTTCTCCGGCCCCACCGGCGTCGGCAAGACGGAAGTGGCCAAGCAGCTCGCCTCGGTGCTTGGGGTGCAGCTGCTGCGCTTCGACATGTCGGAGTATATGGAGCGCCACACGGTCAGCCGCCTCATCGGCGCGCCTCCCGGCTACGTGGGCTTCGACCAGGGCGGCCTGCTCACCGACGGGGTGGACCAGAACCCGCACTGCGTGCTGCTGCTGGACGAGATCGAGAAGGCCCATCCGGACCTCTTCAACATCCTGCTGCAGGTGATGGACCACGGGAAGCTGACCGACCACAACGGCAAGCAGATCGACTTCCGCAACGTGATCCTCATCATGACCACCAACGCGGGCGCGGCGGATCTGGCGAAGCCCGCTTACGGCTTCACCCGCACCAAGCGCGAGGGCGACGATTCGGAGGCCATCAACCGGACCTTCGCGCCGGAGTTCCGCAACCGTCTCGATGCGGTGATCCCGTTCGGCCACCTGCCGCCCGAGGTCATCACCCAGGTGGTGGAGAAGTTCGTGCTCCAGCTGGAGGCCCAGCTGGCGGACCGCAATGTCACCATCGAGCTGTCCGACGAGGCGGGGACGTGGCTGATGGAGCGCGGCTACGACGAGCAGATGGGGGCGCGGCCCATGGCCCGCGTCATCCAGGAGTTCATCAAGACCCCGCTCGCCGACCTCGTCCTGTTCGGCGCGCTGAAGAATGGCGGCCATGTCCGCGTGGTGGTGGAGGGCGAGGGCACGGACTCGAAGCTCGGCTTCGAATTCCCCGAAGGCCCCGTCACCCCCAAGCCGGACAAGATCGCCCCGGAACCGGCCAAGCGCCGCAAGCCTGCGGCCAAGGCGAAGGCCTCGCGGCCCGGCCCCAAGGGTCCCAAGAGCGGGCCGAAGGGTCCCAAGTCAGGCGGTCCCGCGGGCGGCCCTGGCCGCGGGAGCCCGGTGCCCAAGCTGCCGCTGGTGAAGGCCTGAGCGCCCGACCAGCACCCAACAAAAGAAAGAGGCGGCTTCGGCCGCCTCTTTTCGTTTCGGGGCTCGGCATCACGTTGCTCCCTCTCCCGCTTGCGGGGGAGGGATGGGGAGGGGGAACGGGGGAGGGGAAACGGGGGAGGGGGAGAGGCGTCGGGCCAAAATGGGACGGGCGGGTGAGGTGACGCGATGCGGCACAGCCGATTTTCTTCATGTCGCCGGTCGGGCAGCGCCATCTTTCTCCCTGCCGGGTGCGGCGACGCGAAGAAGAGAGCTTCCGCCTATTCCGCCGCCTCGTTCTGCTTCAGGCTACCGCCGTGGATCTGCTTCAGCTTGGCCTTCAGGTCGGCGGGCGGCGGGGCATAGATGAAGCCGAAGGAGACGCAGCCCTCCTTGCCGTCCACCGCATGATGCAGCCGGTGGGCCTGCACCAGGCGCTTGAGATAGCCGTTGCGCGGCACGTAGCGGAACGGCCAGCGCTGATGGGTGATGCCATCGTGCACGAAGAAATAGAGGAAGCCGTAGACCGTCATGCCCACGCCCACCCACAGCAGCGCCCCGCCATTGCGGAAGGCGTAGATAAGGGCGATGGCGATGCCGGCGAACAGCAGCGCATAGAGGTCGTTGCGCTCGAAGATGCCTTCGCGCGGCTCATGGTGCGACTTGTGCCAGCCCCAGCCGAAGCCGTGCATGACATATTTGTGCGCGGCCCAGGCCACCCCTTCCATGGCGGCGACCGTGGCGATCACGATGAGCGCGTTGACGAGGAAGGCGAGGGTGGTGGACATGATGTTCCCATCGGCTGCGGCCGGCGTGGGGCCAAACGCGCCCAGCGGCAGGGTGGATATACAGCATCCGCCGGCGCGCCGCGCCCTGTGGCAGATCAATCCTGCGTACGGTTTCTTTCCGCGCTTTCGTTTCACGCTTTCGTGCCACGCGGGGCGCTCGCGCCAGCTTCAACTGGCGGAAATCGGTCCATGCGCAGAAAATGCCACAAGCAGACCGCACAGGCATGTCCCGCGAACCGGCCCGGCCGGAAGCGCATGGAGGAGGCCACCCCATGGATCGCAACCAAACCATCGACCGCAAGCACACCTTCGGCCCTGAAGAAATCGAGGCCCGGCTGAAGGCCGACCTGCCCCACTGGCGCTTCGAGGACGGCTGGATCCGCCGCACCTACAAGACCCACAGCTGGAAGGGCACGCTGATGGTGATCAACGCGGTGGGCCACCTGGCCGAGGCGGCCTGGCACCATCCCGACCTCACCGCCTCCTACGCGTGGGTGGAGGTGCGCCTCATGTCCCACGACGCCAAGGGCATCACCGTGCGCGACTTCGCCCTGGCGCAGAAGATCGAGGAGGTGGTGATGTGGCAGCCGGGCCTTGAGCCCGACGCCCCGCTGGAGGGCACGCCCCAGCATGATTTGCGCTTCTCTTATCTGAAATACGATTGAGGGGCGGTGCTGTAGCCGGTTGAGGCAGGGTTCTTGCTTGGGCACGCTGTCGCGATGGGAGCCGGCTTCGGCCGGGCTCGTATGTCGCCCAATCCGTTGCTTGGCCGCCGGCGTGTGCCGGCGCCGGAGGTGCCATGTCCCAACCTGAGCCAGAACGGTCCGAGGACAGCGTCACGCCGGACTTCGCGCCCTTGGATTTTTCCGGTGCGTGCCTCGTCGCAACACCTGAGCCGGCGCTCGCGCCTGCGGAACCTGCGCCCGCCCTGGACCCAGCCGCCGTCGCGGACCTGCTGGTCGCCCACTCCTTCGGCGATACGGCGGTGCTGCTGCCCTCGGCGGCCACCGCGCGGCGGGTGATCCTCGACACTATCCGCACCCAGCACCGCATCGCCGGCCGGCCCAAGCGGCGGGAATTGCTGGTCTGCGCTGGGGATGCGCCCTTGCCGCCGGAATTTTCCGGCGACGCGGAGGTCAGCCGCATGCCCGATGAGATCGGGGCGCTCCGCGCCGTCATCGGGCCCAAGACGGCGGGCCTGTTCGTCGCGCCGGTGCGGCTTGCGGCCGGCATCGAGATGCTGCCGGGGTCCTTCCTGGCCGAACTGCGCGAGACGGCGGACGAATACGGCCTCGCCCTCGTCTTCGACGAGACCGACGCCGGCCTCGGGCGCACCGGCATGGCCTTCGCCCATGAATGGACCGGCGTGACGCCGGACCTCATGCTGGTGGGGGAGGGCGCCGGCCTGCCGCTGGCCGCCCTCGTGCTCACGGCGAAATGGGCGCGCGGCCTGCCGGCCTCCCTGCCCGTGGCGGGGGAAGAGGCGCTGGCCACGGCGGCGCAGGTGCTGGAAACCGCCTTCGCCGCCGGCTTCGAGGGGCGGGTGCAGGGTCTCGGCTGGCTTTTGGAAGACCGCCTCGCGACCCTGCGCTACCAGCGGGCAGACCTCTTCTCCGGTCTTGTCGGCACGGGGCTGATGCAGGGCCTCGTCTGCACCGGCCCGGCCGAGGCGCTTGCGGAACAGCTGGAGCAGCGGGGCGTGACGGTGCGCGACCTGGGCGCGGTGCTGGCTTTCCTGCCGCCCCTCGACGTGACGGAGGCGGAGATCGCCGCGGTCGCCGATCGGCTCGACGAGGTGGTGGCCGGAATGGCCCACGAGCAGGCGTGAGGCGGAGCCGGGGCGCGTCACGGGAGGACCTGCCCGCCTGATCCCAATTGACAACCGGCCCGGTCAGTAGGCCAATTCTGAAAGCGCCGCCATGGCGGGACCAGGAGCGGAAGGCCAGGGGGCCGGGCCGATGGCATTTCTTGCTGGAATTGCCGAACAGAGCATTATCGCCTTCGGGCTGCTGTTGCTTGCGGTCCAGGTCGTCGCCCACAGGATCGGCATCTGGATGGGGCGGCGCGCAAAGGCCCAGGCGACGACGCAGATGGAGGGCGTGAGCGTGGTCGTCGGCGGCATGCTGGCCCTGATGGCCTTTGTTCTGGCGCTAACCCTGTCCTTCGCCAACACAAGGTTCAGCGAGCGCCGCACGGGAACGCTCGCCGAGGCCAACGCCATCGGCACCGCCTGGCTGCGCGCCAAGGCCGTGGGAACGCCCCGCGCCGAGGAGATCGCAACCCTCTTGGAGCAATACGCGAGGGTCCGCGCGGACTTCGTGATGGCCGGCATCGACGTGGCGCATCTCGATGCGCTGAACCAGAAGACCAGCGTGCTGCAATCGGCCCTATGGGGGCATGTGGCGGCCATCGTCCGCGAGCAGCCCAATCCGGTGTCGGCCTTGCTGATGGCTGCGCTCAACGACGCGTTCGACATGGCTACCGCCGAGCGGTTCGCCATGGAGACGAAGTTTCCACCGCAGCTGTTCTGGCTCTTGATCACCATGACGCTGCTGAGTACGGGGGCGGTCGGCTACCAGCTCGGGCTCAGGGAGAAGAGCCAGCGCATGCTCGTGGTGCTGCTGATGCTCATGTGGACGGTCGTGATCGTTGACATTCTGGACCTCGCGGCGCCGCGCCTCGGCGAATTCCGCACGAGCGCTGCGCCCTACGAGTGGACGATCCAGGGCTTTTCCGGGGGCTTGGTCATCCCGCCCGCGCCGTGAAGGCTGGCCCGGGCAGGGCGGGTGCAGCGCAGGTTCCCCGATCAGGCGGCTTGCTCCGATCGGGTCGACCCTCAGAACCCCACGGCGGTGCCGGAGAGGTCGTAGGGTCCGGCCGCCTCGATCTTCACGGTGGCGATTTCGCCCACGCGCAGGGGGCGGCGGGAGAATATCCTCACCGTGCCGTCGATCTCCGGCGCGTCGCCCTTGGTGCGGCCGATGCCGCCTTCGGCCGTCACGGCATCGATGATCACGCTCTGCCGGGTGCCCACCTTGCGCTTGAGGCGCCGGGCCGACACCTTCTGCTGGGTGCGCATGAAGCGGTCGTAGCGCTCGGCCTTCACCTCGTCCGGCACGGCGCCGTCCAGCGCATTGGCATCGGCCCCGCGCACCGGCTCGAACTTGAAGCAGCCGGCGCGGTCGATCTCCGCCTCCTCAAGGAAGGCGAGCAGTTCGGCAAACTCCGCTTCGGTCTCGCCGGGGAAGCCAACGATGAAGGTGGAGCGCAAGGTGAGGTCCGGCACCGCCGCGCGCCATGCCTTTATGCGGCTGAGGGTCTTTTCCTGCGAGGCCGGGCGCTTCATGCGCTTCAGCACGGTGGGGCTGGCATGCTGGAACGGGATGTCGAGATAGGGCAGCACCTTGCCGGCGGACATCAGCTCCATCACCTGATCCACATGCGGGTAGGGGTAGACATAATGCAGGCGCACCCATGCCCCCAGATCCCCCAGCGCGGCGGCGAGATCGAGGAAGCGGGCGGCCACCTCCCTGTCGCCCCAGGGGCTCGGGGCATAGCGCAGGTCCACCCCATAGGCCGAGGTGTCCTGCGAGATGACGAGCAGTTCCTTCACGCCCGCTTTCACCAGCCGCTCGGCCTCGCGCAGCACGTCCCCCGCCGGGCGCGAGACCAGGTCGCCGCGCAGCTTGGGGATGATGCAGAAGGTGCAGCGGTTGGAGCAGCCCTCGGAAATCTTGAGATAGGCGTAGTGGCGGGGCGTGAGCTTCACGCCCTCGGCAGGCACGAGGTCGAGGAAGGGGGCGTGGGCCGGCGGCACCGCCTCGTGCACGGCGGCGAGCACGCTCTCATATTGCTGCGGGCCGGTGATGGCGAGGACGCTCGGGTGGACCTCGCGGATCTGCTCGGGCTCGGCGCCCATGCAGCCGGTGACCACCACCTTGCCGTTCTCGGCCAAAGCCTCGCCGATGGCGTTGAGGCTTTCCGCCTTGGCGCTGTCGAGGAAGCCGCAGGTGTTCACCACCACGAGGTCGGCGCCCTGGTGGGTTTTCGTCAGCTCATAGCCTTCCGCGCGCAGCCGCGTGACGATGCGTTCTGAATCCACCAGCGCCTTGGGGCAGCCCAGCGAGACGAAGGAGATGCGCGGCGCGGGCCTGGATGGCGCGGGTTTCAGGACGGTGTCGGCCATGGGGCGGGCGGGTTTCTCTTGGGCGGGTTTTGCTGGCGGCAGAATTGTAGCTGTGCGAAGGGCTGGCGCGTAGCCGAGCGCCCGTGCCCCGTCAATCCCGCGACTTTGTGGCCGAAGGAGGGTGCGGGGGCGCGGTTCGTGCCCCGGCCGACTGGAGCGTCAGCGCAAGGAGAGCCGGGGTCCAGCGCAAGACTCCTGCGCAGCAGGCAAAATCCACGGCGCCCAAGGGGTTCGGAAGCGCCTTCGGCGGTCTCCTGCGCTGGACCCCGGATCGCATTCCGCTTGCGCTGCATGCGTCCGGGGCACGCGAGCCCTCACACCGGCTTGATCAGCACATGCTTTTTCTTGCCCAGCGACAGCTTCACCACGCCTTCCGGCGTCAGCGCGGTAAGGTCCAGCGTCGCCTTCTCGTCGGTGACAGTCGCATCGTTCACCTTCAGGCCGCCGCCCTTGATCTGGCGGCGCGCCTCGCTGGTGGAGGCGACGAGGCCGGCTTCCACGAAGGCATTGGCGACGCCAAGGCCCGCCGCCAGTGTGGCGCGGGGCACTTCCACCGTGGGCAGGTCCACCGCCAGCGCGCCGTCGGCGAAGGTGGCGCGGGAGGTCTCCTTCGCCTTCTCGGCGGCCTCGCGGCCGTGGAGCAAAGCGGTGGCCTCGGTGGCGAGCACCTCCTTGGCGAGGTTGATCTCCTGCCCCTGAAGCGCGGCGAGGCGGGCGATCTCGTCCAGCGGCAGCTCGGTGAAGAGCTTCAGGAAGCGCTCCACGTCCGCATCGCCGGCATTGCGCCAGTACTGCCAGTATTCATAAGGGCTTAGAAGGTCGGCATCGAGCCACACCGCGCCGCCGGCGGTCTTGCCCATCTTGGCGCCGGACGAGGTGGTGAGCAGCGGCGTCGTCAGCGCGAACAGGTCGGCGCCGTGCATGCGGCGGCCCAGTTCCATGCCGTTGACGATGTTGCCCCACTGGTCCGAGCCGCCCATCTGCAGGATGCAGCCGTGGCGCCGGTTCAGCTCCACGAAGTCGTAGGCCTGCAGGATCATGTAGTTGAATTCGAGGAAGGTGAGCGGCTGCTCGCGCTCCAGCCGCAGCTTCACCGAATCGAAGGTGAGCATGCGGTTGATGGTGAAGTGCGGCCCCACCTCGCGCAAAAGCGGGATGTATTTCAGCTCGTCGAGCCAGGCCGCATTGTTCTCCATCTTCGCGCCGCCCTCCAGATCGAGGAAGCGCGCGAACACCTTGCGGATGGAGGCGATGTTGTCCTCAATCTGCTGGTCGGTCAGCATCTTGCGGGCCTCGTCCTTGCCGGACGGGTCGCCGATCTTGGTGGTGCCGCCGCCCATGAGCGCGATGGGATTGTGTCCCGTGCGCTGGAGCGTGCGCAGCATCATGATGGACAGCAGGTGCCCGGCATGGAGGCTGGAGGCGGTGGCGTCGAAGCCGATATAGGCGGTGATCGGGCCTTCCGCGGCCTTGGCGTCGAGACGCTCAAGGTCCGAGCACTGGTGGATGTAGCCGCGCTCGGACAGGGTGCGCAGGAAGTCGGAGCGGAAGGTCTGGGAGGTCATCGCTTTGATCGGTCTTTTGGATCGGTCTTCTGGAACGGTCATGAGGCCGGCGCTCACGCGCCGGAAAGGTGCGGTGGTGTATCAGGTCCGGCGCAAGATTGCATAGGGCACGATTGCAGGGGGTGAGCGGATGCGCGTGGTGGGCCTGATGAGCGGCACGTCCATGGACGGCATCGACGCCGCCCTGATCGATACCGACGGCGAGGAGGTGCAATGGCTCGGCGCCGCGCTCACCTTGCCCTATGATGCGCAGACGCGGGCGCTGCTGGTTCAGGCCATGGAGGATGCGCGCGGCATCAACCATCGCACCGACCGGCCCGGCGTGCTGCGGGAAGCCGAAATCCGCATCACCGACCTGCACGCGCAGGCGGTGCGCCAGCTTCTGGAGCAGTTGCGCCTCACCCCCTCCGACATGGACCTCGTGGGTTTCCACGGCCAGACCGTGCTCCACCGGCCCGACGCCCGGCTCACCGTGCAGATCGGCGCGGGAGAGCGGCTGGCGGCAAGCCTCGGCGTGCCGGTGATGGCGGATTTCCGCGCCGCTGACGTGGCGGCGGGCGGGCAGGGGGCGCCGCTGGTGCCGGTGTTCCACCGCGCGCTGGTGCGGCGGCTCGCGCTGGCCCATCCGGTGGCGGTGCTGAATGTGGGCGGGGTGGCCAATGTCACCGTTCTGGACGGCGACGCGCCCCCGGTTGCCTGCGACACCGGGCCGGGCAATGCGCTGATAGACGATTTTCTCTTCGCCCGCACGAAAGTGCCCTTCGACGCGGACGGCGGCACGGCGGCGCGCGGCCGCGTGGACGAGGCGCGCATTGCCGAGGTTCTGGCGCACCCCTTCTTCCGCCAGCCGCCGCCCAAATCGCTGGATCGCAACGATTTCCGCGTGTTCGTGGGCGAGCGCATGGGCCTGGCGGGCATGGGGCTGGAGGATGGCGCGGCGACGCTCACGGCGCTGACGGCGGCGACGGTGGCGGCGCTGGTTGAGCTGTTGCCCCGGCCGCCGGCAAGCTGGATCGTCGCCGGCGGTGGCGCGCGCAACCCGACGCTGCTGGCCATGCTGGCGGCACGGCTGGGGGCGGACGTGCGCACGGCGGACACCGTGGGCTGGTCGGCCGACGCGCTGGAGGCCCACGCCTTCGGCTATCTCGCCGCCCGCGCCTTCAAGGGCCTGCCGCTGACCTTCCCCACCACCACCGGCGCACCGGAGCCCATGACCGGCGGGGTGCTGTTTCGGCCGTGAAACGCAAACGGCGCGCCTTCGGGGCGCGCCGTTGAAGCGGAGCGAAGCCGGGAAAGGCTCAGGCGGCGCTGTCCTTGCTGTCCTTGCGGGTGCCGGGCAGGCGCTTGTCGAGATAGGTGCCGACCACGCCCATCAGGTCCTCGGTCTTGCCGTCGAAGAAGTGGTTGGCGCCGGGCACCACCTGCTGCTCGATGACGATGCCCTTCTGGGTCTTCAGCTTTTCCACCAGCGTCTGCACCGCGGACGTGGGCACCACCGCATCCTTGTCGCCATGGACGAACAGGCCCGAGGACGGGCAGGGCGCGAGGAAGGAGAAGTCGTAGAGGTTCGCCGGCGCGGCGATGGAGATGAAGCCCTCCACCTCCGGACGGCGCATGAGCAACTGCATGCCGATCCAGGCGCCGAAGGAGAAGCCGGCGATCCAGCACGCCCGCGCATCCGGATTGATGGACTGGGCCCAGTCGAGCGCGGCCGCGGCATCGGACAATTCGCCGGTGCCGTGGTCGAACGACCCCTGGGAGCGGCCGACACCCCGGAAATTGAAGCGCAGCACCGAGAAGCCACGGTTCGCGAACTGGTAATACAGATTGTACACGACAGGATTGTTCATCGTCCCGCCGAACTGCGGGTGCGGATGAAGAATGATGGCGATAGGCGCATTGCGGGTCTTGGCGGGCTGGTAGCGGCCTTCAAGGCGCCCCTTTTCGCCGGGGAAGATCACTTCTGGCATGGAAGTTTTACAACCTCTGGGTGGCAATGACGCACAGGATGAAGCGGAACCTGTCCGAAAGTCGCGGCTCTCGGGGACGAACCCGCTTGCATCACCCTAACGACTTGACGCCGAAACGGTAATGCTTGACTTACAGATCGGAACGACCTATTTATTTAGAATAATTCTAATCTGTTCCTGCCGGCTGCGCAAACCGTAGGGCGCTGCAATGCGGGATCGGGTGAAGTTTGAGCTATGACCGAGATTGCCGGCAATTGCAAGTCTGGCGCGGGTCCGGAGCGTGTTTCGCGCAAGGGACCGGGAGGCGGAGATGAGCGCGGGCGGCATCCTGGCACCGCAGGATCCCAGGTCGCAAGATCGGTCTGAGGTCGGGGCAACTGCGCCCGCGGCCAACGCCGCTGCACGCCGTGTCTACCTTGATCACAATGCCACGAGCCCTCTGAGAAACGAGGCGCGTGCCGCCCTGCTCGCGGCGCTGGAGGGTGTGGGCAACGCCTCGTCCGTTCATGCCGATGGCCGCGCCGCCCGGGCGCGGATCGAGGCGGCGCGGGCGGATGTGGCGCGCCTCGCGGGAGCCTCGCCGCGCGGCGTGGTCTTCACCTCGGGCGCCACGGAGGCGGCCGCGCTGGCGCTGCATCCGGCGGTGGAGATGGCCGGCCGGCCGAAGCCCTGCGACGTGCTGCTCATGAGCGCGGTGGAGCATCCCGCGGTGCTGCGCGGCCATCGCTTTCCCGCCGCGGCGGTGGAGGTGCTGCCCGTGGACGGCGCGGGCCGTCTCGATCTCGGCGCGCTGGAGGCGACGCTGGCCCGCCATGCCGCCGCAGGCCGGCGGGCGCTTCTGGCGCTGATGGCGGCCAACAACGAGACCGGCGTGGTGCAGCCGGTGGCGCAGGCCGCGCGCCTCGTAAAGGCGCACGATGGCGTGGTGTTCTGCGACGGGGTGCAGGCTGCGGGGCGCCTGCCGCTGGACATGGCGGCGCTGGGCGTGGATTTCCTCAGCCTCTCCGCCCACAAGATGGGCGGCCCGCCGGGCGCCGGGGCGCTGGTGGCGGCGGGGCCGGATGATCGCACGCCGGCCCTCATCGCCGGCGGCGGGCAGGAGCGCAACCGCCGTGCGGGCACCGAGAACGGCCCGGCCATCGCCGGCTTCGGCGCCGTCGCCCGCGTGGCGTGCGTGGAACTGGGCGCGGAGGCGTCCCGGCTCGCCGGACTGCGCGATGTGCTGGAACGGGAGGTGCTGGCCGGCGTTCCCGATGCAGGGGTCATCGCTTCCGGCGCAGAGCGGCTGCCCAATACCAGCATGCTCACGTTTGCCGGACTTCGGGCCGAGACACTGGTGATCGCGCTCGACCTTGCCCACGTAAGTGTCAGTGCAGGCTCCGCCTGCTCGTCGGGCAAGGTGGGCGCCTCCCACGTGCTTTCGGCGATGGGCGTCCCCGAGGCGCGGGCGGCGGGCGCCATCCGCCTCTCGCTGGGCTGGTCGAGCACGCAGCAGGATGTGGACGAGGCGGTGGCGGCCTTGCAAAAGGTGGTGCCGCACCTGAGAAGCCGCGCGGTACGCGCGGCGTAGAAGCAAAGAGCCGGAAGCCGCGCGGTACGCGCGGCGTAGAAGCAAAGAGCCGGAAGCCGCGCGGTACGCGCGGCGTAGAAGCAAAAAGGCCGGAAGCCGCGCGGTACGCGCGGCGTAGAGGCAGAGATTGAGGGACCCGCGCGGTATGCGCGGCTTAAGATGCAAGACGTGAACTTGACCCGCGGGCCTTGACCCCGCGCGGGAGAGGAGAAGAGAAGATGCCTGCGGTTCAGGAAACGGTTGAACGCGTCCGCGCGCTCGATGTGGACCAGTACAAGTACGGTTTCATTACGGATATCGAGAGTGAGAAGCCCCCCAAGGGCCTCTCCGAGGATACCATCCGTTATATCTCCGCCAAGAAGAACGAGCCCGAATGGATGCTCGAATGGCGGCTGGAGGCCTATCGGCGCTGGCTCACCATGGAGGAGCCCACCTGGGCGCGGGTGAGCTATCCGCAAATCGACTTCCAGGCCTATTATTATTATTCGCAGCCCAAGGCGGGGCCGAAGTCCATCGACGAGATCGATCCGGAAATTCTCAAGACCTACGAGAAGCTCGGCATTCCGCTGCGCGAGCGCGACGCCCTGCTGGGCATCGAGAGCACCGGTGGCTCGAAGGTGGCGGTGGACGCGGTGTTCGATAGCGTGTCGGTGGCCACCACCTTCAGGGCGGAACTGGCCAGCGCGGGCGTGATCTTCATGCCCATTTCGGAAGCCATTCGCGAGCATCCCGAACTGGTGAAGACCTATCTCGGCTCGGTGGTGCCGGTGTCGGATAATTTCTACGCCACGCTGAATTCGGCGGTCTTCTCCGACGGGTCGTTCGTGTACATCCCCAAGGGCGTGCGCTGCCCCATGGAGCTTTCCACCTACTTCCGCATCAACGAGCGCAACACCGGCCAGTTCGAGCGCACCCTCATCATCGCCGACGAGGGGGCCTATGTGAGCTATCTGGAAGGCTGCACCGCGCCCCAGCGCGACGAAAACCAGCTGCACGCCGCCGTGGTGGAGCTGGTGGCGCTGAAGGATGCCGAAATCAAGTATTCCACCGTCCAGAACTGGTATCCCGGCGACAAGGATGGCAAGGGCGGTATCTATAATTTCGTCACCAAGCGCGGCGACTGCCGGGGCGACAATTCCAAGATTTCGTGGACTCAAGTTGAGACCGGATCGGCCATCACCTGGAAGTATCCGAGCTGCATCCTGCGCGGCGACAACTCGCAGGGCGAGTTCTATTCCATCGCCATCTCCAACGGCTACCAGCAGGTGGACTCGGGCACCAAGATGATCCATCTCGGCAAGAACACGTCGAGCCGCATCATCTCCAAGGGCATCGCCGCCGGCCATTCGGAGAACACCTATCGCGGGCAGGTCTCGGCCCACAGGAAGGCGACCGGCGCGCGCAACTTCACCAATTGCGACTCGCTGCTCATCGGCAACCAGTGCGGCGCGCACACCGTGCCGTACATGGAGGCCAAGAACGCCTCGGCCCAGTTCGAGCACGAGGCGACCACCTCCAAGATCTCCGAGGACCAGTTGTTCTACTGCCTCCAGCGGGGCCTTTCGCAGGAAGAGGCGGTGGCGCTCATCGTCAACGGCTTCGTGCGCGACGTGCTCCAGCAACTGCCCATGGAGTTCGCCGTGGAGGCCCAGAAGCTCATCGCCGTGAGCCTTGAGGGGAGCGTGGGGTAGCGGCTCGCCGCCGCTTCGCGCGCCGCCAAGGCCGCTTTTCCCGTGCGTCATGGCCGGCCTTGTTCCTGAAATCGGCTGTTGCCGATTTCAGTTTCGAGAACGGAACCCGGAAGTATCCGGGTTCCGGCCATCCACGCGGCGGGGTTCGCACAGGTTTCGCCGCACCTGCACGGTCGGCACGGCGTGGATGCCCGGGACAGGCCCGGGCATGACGGCTGGTTCGAGATGGACCGCCGCGCCGGAACAGCTCAAGGACGAAGACACATGCTCGAAATCAAGAATCTCCACGCCCGCATTGGCGACAACGAGATCCTCAAGGGCCTCACCCTCACCGTTCCGGCGGGGGAGGTGCATGCCATCATGGGGCCGAACGGCTCCGGCAAGTCCACCTTGTCCTATGTGCTCTCGGGCAAGCCGGACTATGAGGTCACGGAAGGGTCGGCCACCTTCAACGGCCAGGATATCCTCGCCCTCGCGCCGGAAGAGCGGGCCGCGGCGGGCGTGTTCCTCGCTTTCCAGTATCCCATCGAGATCCCCGGCGTCGCCAACATGCAGTTCCTGCGCTCCGCCATGAATGCGCAGAAGAAGGCGCGCGGAGAGGAGGAAATCTCCACCCCCGACTTCCTCAAGCTGGTGCGCCTGAAGGCCCCGGACCTCGGCATCACCCAGGACATGCTGCGGCGCGGGGTCAACGTGGGGTTCTCCGGCGGTGAGAAGAAGCGCAACGAGATCCTGCAGATGGCGCTTTTGGAGCCCAAGCTGTGCATCCTCGACGAGACCGATTCCGGCCTCGACATCGATGCGCTGAAGGTGGTGGCGCAAGGGGTGAACGCCCTGCGCGCGCCCGACCGCGCCATGCTGGTCATCACCCATTACCAGCGCCTGCTCGACCATATCGTGCCGGACGTGGTGCATGTGATGCACAAGGGCCGCATCGTCCGCTCCGGCGGCGCCGAGCTGGCGCTGGAGCTGGAGGAATCCGGCTATGCCGCCTACGGGCAGGATGCGGCGTGAGCGGCGCCATGAACATCCCCGTCCGTCCCGCCCGCACAGCGGCGGAAGATGCCATCGCCGCAACACTCCAGGCCCGGCTCCAGGCACGGCTCGACGCCGCGGCGGGGCAGGGGGGCCTCGACGGGCGCCTCGGCGAGCTGAGCGCCGATGCCCTTGAGGCCTTCCGCGCCCACGGCCTGCCCAACCGGCGGGTGGAGGAATGGAAATACACCGACCTGCGCGCCGCCGTTCGCGCCTTCCCCCCGCTCGCCACCGCCCCCACGGCCGCGGACGAGGCGGAAGCCACCTTCCGGGCGCTGGACGTGCCCCATGCGGCGCGCTTCCTGTTCGTGAGCGGGATGCTGGCGCGCGGGGCCTCCGACTTCGCCGGCCTGCCCGCCGGGGTCAGCGCCCGGCCGCTCGACACGGCGACGGCGGTGAACGATCCGCTGCTGGACCGCATCGGCTCGCTGCCGCCGGATCGCTACGACGGCGCGCTGGCGCTGAACACCGGCTTCCTCGGCGAGGGGCTGGTGGTGAAGGTGGAGGCGGGCACCAAGGTCGCCAAGCCGGTGCATCTGGCCCACGTCTTCCCGGCGGGCGAGGCCGTGGCCGGCTTCACCCGCACCGTGGTGGTGGTGGGGGACGGCGCCGAGCTGACGCTGGTGGAGAGCTTCACCGGCCGCGAGGGCGTCGCCTACCAGGCCAACCACGCCATGGAACTGGTGGTGGGCGACGGCGCCACCGTCAACCTGGTGCGGCTCCAGGAGGAGGGCGCGGCGGCGCTTCACCTCGGCACGCTCATGCTTGAGCTGGGCCGCACGGCGAAGCTCAACGTGTTCTCGCTGGTGCAGGGCGCGGCGCTGTCGCGCCATTCGGTCTATGGCCGCTTCCAGGGCATCGGCTCCCATCTGGGGGTGCGGGGCGCGACCCTGCTGAAGGGCCGCCAGCACGCCGACACCACCATGTTCATCGATCATGCGGTGGCGGGCTGCGAGAGCCGGGAGCTGTTCAAGACCGTGCTTTCGGACGAGGCCCACGGCGTGTTCCAGGGCAAGATCGTGGTGCGGCGCGATGCCCAGAAGACCGACGGGCGCATGATGAGTCAGTCGCTGCTGCTGAGCGACGGCGCGGAGATGGACAACAAGCCCGAGCTTGAGATCTTCGCCGACGACGTGCAGTGCGGCCACGGCGCCACGGTGGGCACGCTGGACGACAAGATGCTGTTCTACCTGCGCTCGCGCGGCCTGCCGCTGAAGGAGGCCGAGCGCCTGCTCATCCAGGCCTTCGTGGGCGAGGCCGTGGAATTTGTGGAAGACGAGGCCCTGCGCGAGGTCCTCGTCGCCCGCATGGTGGCGTGGCTGGAGAAGCGGGCGGCGTAGCGCGTGGTATCGACGGCCTCCCTCTCCCGCTTGCGGGGGAGGGCCGGGGAGGGGGTCCCCGGTTGGGCCATATGCGCCGGATTGGGCGCGAGGCGCGGATGCCTTCCCCCTCCCAACCCTCCCCCGCAAGCGGGAGAGGGCTTTGCCGGCAAGCTTTAGCGAGGACCTTTCGCCATGACGCTTATCCACCCCGCCGTGCGCAATGGCGGCTTCGACGTGGAGGCCGTGCGGGCCGATTTCCCGGCGCTGTCGCTGGAGGTGAACGGCTATCCGCTCACCTATCTGGACAATGCCGCCTCCGCCCAGAAGCCGCGGCAGGTGATCCAGCGCATGGTGACCGTCTATGAGCGGGAATATTCCAACGTCCATCGCGGCCTGCACTATCTGGCCAATGCCGCCACCGAGGCCTTCGAGCAGGCCCGCGAGAGCGTGCGCGGCTTCCTGAATGCGGCGTCCGTGGACGAGATCATCTTCACCCGCTCGGGCACCGGGGCCATCAACACGGTGGCGAGTTCCCTCGGCCAGTCGATCCAGCCGGGCGACGAGATCGTGCTCTCCATCATGGAGCACCATTCCAACATCGTGCCGTGGCACTTCCTGCGCGAGCGCAAGGGCGCGGTGATCCGGTGGGCGCCGGTCACCGAGGACGGCGCGTTCGACTTCGAGGCGTTCAAGGGCCTGCTCTCCGAGCGCACGAAGATCGTCGCCATCACCCAGATGTCCAACGTGCTGGGCACGGTGACGCCCATCAAGGAGATCGCGGCGGCGGCCCATGCGGTGGGCGCCAAGGTGGTGGTGGATGGCTGCCAGTCCATCGTCCACATGCCGGTGGACGTGCGCGACCTGGACGTGGATTTCTTCGCCGTCACCGGCCACAAGCTCTATGCGCCCACCGGCGTCGGCGTGCTCTACGGCAAGCTGGACCTGCTGGCGCAGATGCCGCCCTATGAAGGCGGCGGCGAGATGATCCGCGAGGTCACGGAAGATGACGTGACCTATGGCGTGCCGCCGCACCGATTTGAGGCTGGAACACCTCCAATTGTTCAGGCCATCGGGCTCGGCGCGGCGGTGGAGTATGTGAACTCCATCGGCCGCGAGCGCATCGCCGCCCACGAGCACGAGCTCTCCGTCTATGCCCACGAACGCTTGGGGGCGCTCAATTCCCTGCGCATCATCGGGACCGCGCCGGGCAAGGGCGCCATCATTTCCTTCGAGATGAAGGGCGCCCATCCGCACGATGTGGCCACCGTCATCGACCGCTACGGTGTTGCAGTGCGGGCGGGCACCCATTGCGCCCAACCGCTTTTGGCCCGATATGGTGCAACAGCGACGTGCCGCGCATCCTTTGCCCTTTACAACACGCGCGCCGACGTGGACCGTCTGGTGGACGCCCTCGTCAAGGCGCAGGATTTGTTCGCATGACCGAGACGAAGACCACCGAGCAGGCGAATGCGCCGCAGATCAGCTCCTCCATTGCCGAGGCGGAGCTGGAGCGCCTGACCGACAGCATCGTCGGTGCGCTGAAGACCGTCTATGACCCGGAAATCCCGGTGGACATCTACGAGCTGGGTCTCATCTACAAGGTGGACATCGCCGACGACCGCACGGTCGCGGTGGAAATGACGTTGACCACCCCCAACTGCCCCGCCGCCGCCGAGCTGCCGGGCATGGTGGAAAACGCCGTGGCGTCGGTGCCGGGCATTTCCGATGTGAAGGTGGATATCACCTTCGACCCTCCGTGGGACCAGGGCCGCATGTCGGAAGAAGCCCGCGCCACCCTCAACCTGTGGTGAGATGACCATGGGCGGCGCGCCTTCCGCTCCGCCGCCCAGCCGCCCGCCCCCTTTGGGCCGGGTGGTGGAAACCGGCCTCTACGTGGATGACCTTGCGCGTGCCACCGCCTTCTATGAGGGCGTGCTGGGCCTCGTGCCCATGCTCGCCGACGCGCGCTTCGCCGCCTATCCGGTGGGCGACACGGTGCTGCTGCTGTTCAAGCGCGGCACGGCGGACGAAGAGATAGCGCTGCCGTTCGGCGGCGCCATTCCACCCCATGACGGCGCCGGCCGCCTGCACTTCGCCTTCGCGGTGGCGGCGGCTGATATCGAGCTGTGGCGGGCGCACCTTGAGGCCCATGGCGTTGCCATCGAGGGCGAGGTGCACTGGCCCAAGGGTTCCACCAGCCTTTATTTCCGCGATCCGGACGGCAACCTCGCCGAGATCGCCAGCCCGGGCCTGTGGGCGAATTATTGAGGGCCGGGGCGTCGCCGGCCCGTCACGCCGCAGCACTCTCGGCGGTGCAGGCGAAGCGGATCTGCTCCACGTGGCGGTGATCGGTGCCGCAGCAGCCGCCCAGCACGGTGAAGTGCGGCATGCGGCTGCGCAACTCGCCATAGAGCCGGCCCAGTTCCACCGGATCGCCGGCATCGAGGTCCGGCGAGGCGTCGAGTTCCGCGTGGCTGCGCCGCGAGGCGTTGGCCCTCAGGCCCCTCAGGCGCTGCATCCAGTCGGCCCCCGGCTCCAGCACATGGGCGAAGTGGGCGGGGTGGGCGCAGTTGATGAGGTAGTAGGCCGCCGCCCCGCTGGTGGCGGCATCGGTCTCGCGGATCGCCTCCTTCAGCGTCTGGCCCGAGGGCAGGCGGCCGTCGGTCTCCAGGGTGAAGGAGATGGCGACCGGCAGCCCCGCCGCCTCAGCCGCCCTGACGATGCCGATGGCCTCGGCGCAATAGGTGAGGGTATAGGCCGTCACCATGTCCGCGGAGGTCGCGGCATAGATGCCGACCTGCCAGGCGTGGTAATCACGCGCCTCGTCCGGCGTCATCATCGCCCCGGCGATATAGCCGTCGCCGCGCGGGCCGACGACGCCCGACACCACCATGGGCGAGAGGGGCGTCTCGTGGCGCGCGCGCATCTCTTCCATGAGCGCGATGCCGCGCCGGTTGACCTCGGCGAGGGCATCGCGGGACAGCCCCATCCTCGCGCCCCAGTCGGGGTTGGAGCGCCAGTTCGGGGAATCGAGCACGAAGCCGAGCCCGGCGGCGGCCGCCGTGCCGGCATAGTGGTCGTAATAGGCGCCGAGGCGCTGGGTGCCGTCCGCGTCCTTGAGGAGGTCGGCGGCGGCGAAGAAAGGCAGATCAATGCCCTGATGGAAGACGAGGGTGGTTTCCAGCCCGCCATCCATCAGGAACAGGCGGCCGGCCAATTGCGGCAGGGCCGCGCGATACTTGCTCATGGCGATCTCCGACGAGACGAGAGCGGCGTCGGCGGTATCCAAATGAACCGAACGCCGGCGCCGCGATGGACCGGAACATGCGTCTGCGCGCACCCAAGTTCTACGCCACTCGCGGTCAAGCACGATGGAAATCGTGCCAAGTCATTCGGCTGACTTTCATTTTCGTTGTGCGCCGAACTCCATCCCCATGCCCCAAGGGAATGGTATCTTGATGTCAACTGTACTTATGGTACATCAAACCCATGCTGGAGCAGGCACCGAGACGGGGCAGCGACACGCGCGAGCGGCTCTTGGCCCTCGCCGAGGAAGCCGTGTTGGCGAAAGGCTTCGCGGCGACCTCCATTGAGGAGCTGATCGCGGCGGTGGGCATCACCAAGAGCGGTTTCTTCTACCATTTCAAGGACAAGTCCGAACTCGCCAAGGCCATGATGCTGCGCTATCTCGAGCGCGACCGGGCCTTGCTCGACGATCTGTTCCGGCGTGCCGACGAACTGAACGAAGATCCGCTCCACGGCCTGCTCATCGCCCTGAAGCTGTTCGCGGAGATGATGGCCGAGCTGCCGGAGGCCCATCCCGGCTGCCTCGCTGCCTCCTTCTGCTATCAGGACCAGCTCTTCAACCGCGAAATCCGGGACCTGAACGCCCAGGGCATGCTGGAGTGGCGCACGCGGTTCCGCGCACGGTTCGAGCTGATCGCGCGCACCCATCCCCCGCGGGAGGCGGTGGACCTCGACGCGCTCGCCGACATGCTCGCAACGGTGGTGGAAGGCGGCCTGGTGCTGGGACGCGCGTTGCGCGATCCGTCCATCCTGCCGCGGCAGGTCCTCCAGTTCCGCGCCCATGTGCGGCTGCTGTTCGCCGGGGGTGAGGCGCGGTCGGGATAAGGGGCCGGCTAAAAGAAAAAGGCGAGGCCTGGTGGCCTCGCCTTGTTCAATCCACGGCGTCCTGCGCGACCTGCGGATCTTAGTCCGCTTTGAAAGCCACGCGGCCAAGCCGCACTGCCGATTCCGTATGCGCCAAGTGGTGGATCGCCAACGCGTGGGATGCACCAACAGGCGGCTGTCGGCCGGCTTTTTTCAATTCCTCCCGAGACCCGGACCGCGTTCACCGTCCATCTGGCCGGCCGGTGACGATCCCCTTTCTTGTGCGAGATCAAAATAGAACAAGAATCTGTCGTTTGTCATCCTTGCGCCGCAATAAGTTGTTCGCTGCAATGCGGTATGGTTCTGGCGCACCGTGTTTCGCATTCCAAAGGCGCATGGCTACCTCCGCGAAGGTCCGCGCCGTTGGAGCGCCGAAAAACGGGATGGCGCATACGCCCACAAGTTCGCGGTGCGCACCGGCGGGCGCGTGCTCCTTGGGCCATGCTGCTGCGGAAGCGGCGCGCGCGGCACCGTCGTGGCCTGCCGGCCCTTGTGTTTTGGTTCCCCTTCCGCTTTCACTCGCGCCGACTTCGTTCCCAGGTTTGAGATCCAGAGCCCGCCGATGCGCCTGTCCCGCTATTTTCTCCCCATCCTGCGTGAAGTGCCCAAGGAGGCGGAGATCGTCTCGCACCGCCTGATGCTCCGCGCCGGCATGATCCGGCAGGAATCAGCCGGCATCTACGCGTGGCTGCCGTTCGGCCTCAGGGTGCTCAACAAGGTGTGCAACATCATCCGCGAGGAGCAGAATCGCTCCGGCGCCGTCGAGATGCTGATGCCCACCATCCAGTCGGCGGACCTGTGGCGCGAGAGCGGGCGCTACGACGACTACGGCAAGGAAATGCTGCGCATCAAGGACCGCCACGAGCGCGAGATGCTGTTTGGCCCTACCAATGAGGAGATGATCACCGAGATCGTCCGGGCCTATGTGAAGTCGTACAAGGCGCTGCCGCTCAACCTCTACCATATCCAGTGGAAGTTCCGGGACGAGGTGCGCCCGCGCTTCGGCGTCTACCGCTCGCGCGAGTTTTTGATGAAGGATGCCTATTCCTTCGATCTCGACGCGGCCGGCGCCCGCCATTCCTACAACAAGATGTTCGTCGCTTATCTGCGCACCTTCGCAAGGATGGGGCTGAAAGCGATTCCCATGGTGGCGGACACCGGACCCATCGGCGGCAACCTTTCCCACGAATTCATCATCCTCGCCTCCACCGGGGAGAGCGAGGTGTTCTGCCACGGCGACTATCTGGAGATGGCGCCGCCCTCCGCCGACGTGAATTTCGACGACGCGGCCGGCCTCCAGTCGGTGTTCGACCGGTGGACGAAGCTCTATGCCGCCACCTCCGAGAAGCACGACGAGGCTGCGTTTGCCGCCATTCCGGAGGCGAGCCGCATGGCCGCCCGCGGCATCGAGGTGGGGCACATCTTCTATTTCGGCACCAAATATTCCGAGCCCTTCGGCGCCAAGGTGCTGGGGTCGGACGGGGCCGAGCACACCATCCACATGGGCTCCTACGGCATCGGCCCCTCGCGCCTCGTCGCCGCCATGATCGAGGCCAGCCACGACGACAACGGCATCATCTGGCCGGACGCGGTGGCGCCGTTCCAGGTGGGCATCCTGAACCTGAAGGCCGGCGACAGCGCCACCGGGGCCGCCTGCGAAACGCTTTACGCGGAATTGACCGCCGCGGGCTATGACGTGCTGTACGACGACACCGAGGAGCGGGCGGGCGCGAAGTTCGCCACCGCCGACCTCATCGGCCTGCCGTGGCAGATCCTGGTCGGGCCGAAGGGCCTCGCCGACGGCAAGGTGGAACTGAAGCGCCGCGTGGACGGCTCCCGGGAGCTGATCGCGCCCGGCGACATCCTGGAGAGGCTGAAGGCATGAGCGTCACCGGGTCCACGGCGGCGAGGGGCGGGCCCAAGGGCGGACCAAGGGGCGCCAAAGGCGGCCCAGGGAAAGGCCAGGGGAAAGGCCAGGCGGACGGTGAGGCCACCGGCACGCGTCCCTTCTCGGCATTCGAATGGATGCTGTCGCTGCGGTACCTCAGGGCCCGGCGCAAGGAAGGCTTCATCTCGGTCATCGCCGGCTTCTCCTTCCTCGGCATCATGCTGGGGGTGGCGACCCTCATCATCGTCATGGCGGTGATGAACGGCTTCCGGCAGGAGCTTCTGGGCAAGATCCTCGGCCTCAACGGCCACGTACTGGTGCAGCCGCTGGAAAGCCCGCTGACTGATTATGCGGCGGTGGCGGACCGCATCGCCAAGCTCAACGGCATCCGCCTCGCGGTGCCGCTGGTGGAGGGGCAGGCGCTCGCCTCCTCGCCGTTCGGTGCCTCGGGCGTGCTGGTGCGCGGGCTGGCGGAAAAGGACCTGCGGGAACTGCCGTCGGTCGCCCACAACATCCGCCAGGGCACGCTGGAGAATTTCGACCAGGGGCAGGGCATCGCCATCGGCAAGCGCCTCGCCGACCAGCTGTCGCTCCGCGCGGGAGACAATCTGACGCTGGTGGCGCCGCGCGGCGCGGTGACCCCCATGGGCACCTCGCCGCGCATCAAGGTGTACAAGGTGGCGGCGGTGTTCGAGGTGGGCATGTCGGAATACGACAGCGCCTTCGTCTTCATGCCGCTGGCCGAGGCGCAGGCCTATTTCAACCGCAACGCCGACGTGAACGCCATCGAGGTCTATCTCGACAATCCCGACGACGTGGGCGAATTGCGCGGCGCCATCCAGAGCGCGGCGGAGCGGCCAGTGTATCTGGTGGACTGGCGGGTGCGCAACGCCACCTTCTTCAACGCGCTGCAGGTGGAACGGAACGTCATGTTCCTCATCCTCACCCTCATCGTGCTGGTGGCGGCGCTCAACATCGTGTCCGGCCTCATCATGCTGGTGAAGGACAAGGGGCACGACATCGCCATCCTGCGCACCATGGGGGCGACCCAGGGCGCCATCATGCGGGTGTTCTTCATCACCGGCGCCGCCATCGGCGTGGTGGGCACCCTCTCGGGGTTGCTGCTGGGCGTGATCGTGTGCCTCAACATCGAGAGCATCCGCCAGTTCATCTCCTGGCTCACCGCCACCGAGCTGTTCTCGCCGGAGCTGTATTACCTGAGCCGCCTGCCGGCCGAGATGAATTTCGGCGAGACCACGTCCGTGGTGGTGATGGCCATGGTGCTCTCCTTCCTCGCCACCCTGTATCCGTCCTGGCGGGCCGCCCGGCTCGATCCGGTGGAAGCCCTGAGATACGAGTGATGGATCAGCGCGCACATCCCAATGGACGGCCCGAGGGACAGGGCAGCCGCCCGCCGCTGGCTCTCGCGCTCACCGGCGTGGTGCGGCGCTACGCCCAGGGCACAGGCACCATCGAGGTCCTGCGCGGGGCGGACTTCGCCATTTCCCACGGCCAGTCGGTGGCGCTGGTGGCGCCCTCCGGCTCCGGCAAGTCGACCCTGCTGCACATCGCGGGGCTGCTGGAGCACTCGGACGCGGGCGAGGTGTTCATCGACGGCACGCCCACCGCGCGCCTGCCCGACAGTGACCGCACCCGCATCCGTCGCCTCTCCATCGGCTTCATCTACCAGTTCCATCATCTCCTGCCCGAATTCACGGCGCTGGAGAACGTGGCCATGCCGCAGATGATCCGCGGCCTCTCCCGCAAGGAGGCCGAGGCGCGCTCCAGGGAGATGCTGTCCTATCTCGGCCTCGGGGCGCGCCTCACGCACCGGCCGTCGGAGCTGTCGGGCGGCGAGCAGCAGCGCGTGGCCATCGCCCGCGCTCTGGCCAACGCGCCGCGCCTGCTCTTGGCGGACGAGCCCACCGGCAACCTCGACCCCAAGACCTCCGACCACGTCTTCGGCGCGCTTATGGAGCTGGTGCGTGCCACTGGCGTCGCGGCGCTGATCGCCACCCACAATCTGGAGTTGGCCTCCCGCATGGACCGGCGCGTGACGCTGCGCGAGGGCAAGGTGGTGGAACTCGCCTGAGCGGTTCCGGCCTCGGCTCGAGGTCGGGAACGGTCTTTCACCGGAGCCTTCGGAGCGCGCATGGATTCCTTCTTCACGGCGTCCAAGGTGCTGTGGTTCCTCGCGGTGCCGTCCAACCTGCTGGTCATCCTCGCGGTGCTGGGGCTGGTGCTCCTGGCCGTGCGCTGGAAGAGGCTGGGCACCGGGCTCATCCTGACGGCGGTTCTGGGCTGGCTGGTGTTCGGCTTCTCGCCGGCCGCGCTTCTCATCCTCTCGCCGCTGGAGGAGCGCTTCCCGCTGTTCAAGGATGATGGCACCCCCATCGCCGGCATCATCATGCTGGGCGGGGCGGAACAGCCGGACATCGGCAATGCGCGGGGCGTGCCCGCCTTCGGCGAGGCCGGGGAGCGGCCCATCGCCTTCGCCGCGCTGTCGCGGCGTTATCTTGATGCGCGGCTCGCCTTCGTGGGCGGCAGCGGGCGGCTGTTTCCCGAAGGCGACGCCATCGAGGCGCACATGATCCGCATGAGCCTGCCGGACCTCGGCATTCCCGAGGCGCGGGTGGTGTTCGAGGAAAAATCGCGCAACACCGCCGAGAATGCCGAATACGCCAGGGCGCTGCTGCAGCCCAAGCCCGGCGAGCGCTGGCTTCTGGTCACCAGCGCCTGGCACATGCCGCGGGCCATGGGCTGCTTCCGCAAGGCGGGGTTCGACGTGGTGGCCTATCCGGTGGATTTCCAGACCGCGGGTCCGGACCGGCTGAACCAGCCGTTCGCCCGCGCCGCCGATGGTCTCGACACGACCGACATGGGCACGCGGGAATGGATGGGCCTTGTGGCCTACTACCTGTCCGGCAAGACCAGCGCCCTGTTTCCGGCGCCGTGAGCGGTCCTTCTCCCCTCTCCCCTTGCGGGAGAGGGGTTGGGGGTGAGGGGTCGGCACCGTGCGGAGTGGCGGGCGGGGGAGGGCAGGGTGGGGGTAGGCCCTATCCGTCATTCCCGCCGCCGGTGTTCTGCCCCGGCACTCTGCCCCCTCCCCAACCCTCCCCCGCAAGCGGGAGAGGGGGCGCGGTGGTGTTCCACTTCAAACCAAGGCCGCCACCGGCCATCGGCATCACTCGTCGCGGGGGGCGCCGATGCGGTAGACGCCGCGCAGCTCGGCGGGGTCGATGGGCTTGCCCTTGCGATAGATGAGCAGGCGCCCTTCCTGGGCCATCCGCACGGCGACGCGGCGCACCACCGGCAGGGCGCGCTGCCATTCGGCCTCAGCCATCAGCGCCTGGGCCGCATCCATGGGGCTGATGGACTTGCCCGGACCGCATTCGGCGGTGAGGCGCAGCAACGCCGCCTCGGTGGAGGCATCGTCGGGCAGGGGGGAGGGCGCGGGGGTCTCCCGGCGGGAATCGGTGCTCATGGCCGACTTCATAAAGCATTTTTGACCGGTGCGGCCACCACGTGGAGCCGATGCGGCGGCCACCGGCAGACATGCGCATTGGACAACCCTGCGAACCGTTCGCACCCCCTTGTCGCGACCTTCACAAAACTTTAATCGTTGTGCAGTGCGCAACGCACCGCGTGCCGCGGGGGCACGTGAAGAGATCAATGATCCCATCATGAATCTGAGCCAAGGCTATTCCCATCGCCGCTCCTGCTGGGGCGTCGCGCGTACCGCACTCGCCGTTTTCCTGGTTGCGGTGGCGGTGGTCTATCTGTTCGGCGGCTTCGAGCACGCCGTCATGCGGGCGGGCTGAGGCACCGCTGTTCCGCCGCCCGGCGGATCGCCGAAAGGCTTTACCATAGAGAGCGTGGATGGGGTCCGCGCGTTGCCTTGAGAGGCGCGCGGACCGATGATCCGCGCCCGTCGCCGGGGTGGCGCCCGCTGCCCCGGACGGATGGTCGCGCCGGTCTGGCTCTGGGCCTTGGCCGTGCTGGTGAATGCGGGCGGAGGACGCCGGATGCAGTGGTTCGATCAGCTTCTGGGCGTCCTGAACGCGAGCTTCGCCGTGCCCGGCTGGGCCGCCGTCGCCGCGGCGGTGGCCGGCGTGGTCTTCGTGGTGCTCCTGTTCGCGCGCTCCGAGCCCAATGACCATCCGGTGACAATCCTGGTGCTGCTCGGCATGCTCGCCGGCGGCCTCGCCGTGGGCGGCGCGGTAGTGCGCGCCATCACGGGCACGGCCGCGGGCGGGCAGGCGCAGGCACTGGAGGCGCGCGCCGCCACCCTGGATTCCGCCGCCGCCCAGACCCCGGCGCTCGGCTGCCTCACGGCGGACACAACGCTTGCCGGCGCGTGCGAGGCGGTGCTGTTCGAGCGGCCGGATTCGGTCTCCGCCGCGCGCGGACTGGTGCGCGAGCGTATCGCCCTCGTGGAGGATGCCGCCAACGTCCTGCGCAAGGTCGAGGTGCCGGGCCTTGCCGCCCGCGTCATGACCTGGCGCCGACCGCTGGAACTGGACCCGTTCGGCTTCACGGCGGCGGTGCTGGCGGAGGAATTTGGTTGCACCACCTCCTTTTGCCCGCCGGCCGCGGTGCTGGGGGACAATTCCCGCGTCGTCGCCAATATGACCGAGGGCCGCTATCAGGCGCTCGTGGCCAAATATGCGCCCATCTGGGAGCGCAACGCCCGCAATCGGGGCACCCTCAATCCCGCCCCGCCGGTGCGTACCGGCCCGTTCGGCTTCTCCGTGGTTCCCCATGAGAACGGGGCCGGGGGCCAAGGCCCGCCGATTGCGCCGCAGGAGCGCCCGCCGGTGGCAAACCTGCCGGTGGAGGATACACCCGCGGCCAGCGGTGCCGCGCCGCGGCCGCCCGCCCGCCCGGCCGCGCGCCCGGCCGGAACGCCGCCCACCGCCGCCGCGCCCCGGCCCGCCGTGCCATCCCGGCCGCGCCCGCAGGCCGCGCCTGCCCCGGATGCCGCCGAGCCGGCCGGCGACGAATAGGCCGCCGGTCCACGCCGAAGCCTGGAGCTGGGGTATCCCAAGCCCGCGCGGCGGCCCGGCCCGGTTCCGGCTGTTGCCGGAACCGGTCTTAAGTCCCGCAAGGCGGGAACACCCGCGTCGTTCTTAAGACCCGCAACACGGGAACACCCGCGTTACTCTTAAGACCCGCAAGGCGGGAACACCCGCCTTGCGGAGCATCACCCACCTGGCATCGGTCGTAGACCTCGGCCGATGGCAGAAGAGCAGATCAAGGCGGCCATGACGCTCCATCTCATCAAGCTGTGCGTCGGCGCGACCTCCATCGCCGATCTCGAAGCCTGGATCGCCCAGCGGGCCGAGGCGGCGCGCAGGGCGGGCCAGCCGTTCGAGCAGATTCATGTGACCCGCATGGTCCCCACCCGGCGCGAGGACCTGCTGGACGGCGGCGCGCTCTACTGGGTCATCAAGGGCGAGGTGGCGGCGCGCCAGCGCCTTTTGGACCTGCGCCCGTTCGTGGACGCCGACGGGGTGCGCCGCTGCGGCCTCGTGCTCGACCAGAAGGTGGTGCCGGTGGAGCCGCGCCCGTCGCGCCCGTTCCAGGGCTGGCGCTACCTGAAGGCGAACGAGGCGCCGCGAGACCTCGCCTGCGCTGAAGCCGGCACCGAGCTGCCCGAGGGTCTCGCCCGGGAACTGCGCGACCTGGGTCTATTGTGATCGGGGGGCTGCTGTAGGCGGCAGAACGCGCCATTCTGTTCTCGTGGTCTGACGTCTCGTCATCTCCCGTTCAGGAATGCTTCGCCACTGTGCGCCCCGCGAAGGGCCGCACGTTTCGAGCTGCGGTCCGACGAGGGGAAGAGACCTATGACCATACGCAGTGTGCCGGCCACTCTCGCTTGCGCGGCGAGCCTTCTGGTGGCGGGCGTCGTGACCGGCGCCACCACCGGCCCCGCCGCGGCCCAGCAGAGCCAGGCGCTCAAGGAAATTCCCGCCGACAAGGCGAAGCTCACCGGCGCCATGACCGTGGACTATAATTCCCGATCCACGCGCTCCACCTCCGGCACCGACCTCTATGAGATTTCCGATCTCACCGTGGCCGACCTCATGATCCTGAAGGGATCGGTGCAGCGCACGCCGGGCAAGAGCCTCGTCTATTCGGTGAAGTTTGACGTGGTCAATCCGTCGAACCCGTCCCAGATCGCGCGCGAGGTGGCGATCCTGCGCGGCGACCTCCAGATCGACAGCAACGGGCGCTACATCCCCGATGCCGGCCGGTTGCGCATCGACGTGGTGAAGGGCAACCAGACCACCTCGGCCTTCGGCGGCTCCATCCAGGGCCGCAACGTGGCGCGCTGGTGGGAGGTGGGCGAACAGTTCCGCAAGGCCCAGAAGGAAGCCACCAAGATCTATTCGCGGGTGGTGGACGGCAAGACCGTGTCGATTCAGGTGAAGAACCCGGACCCGCTGCGCTTCGAGCGCACCCAGCTCGCGGCCGGTCCGTTCTCGTTCCTGCCGGAGACCCGCGTCTCCGGAAACCTCGACTACGACTATGAACTGGGCAATTGGCTGACCGACGCCAATGGCGTGAGCTTCAGCTATGCGGTGGCCGACCGCTCCTTCACCGACCGGGTCTCCGGCTCCATCCGCTATGTGGAGGAGAACGGCACCTTCTCCGACAAGGCCGGCAAGAAGAAGCCCTATACCGGCTATTACGAATACAATCTGCGCTGGAACGAGCAGTCGGCGAACAACGACCAGTCCTTCTTCGATGCCGGTGCGGCACAGGCGCAGTCCGATGCGTTCTTCTCCAGCGCCGACCAGTCGAAGCCGGGCCTTTACGGCCGCGTCTACTACAATGACAGCGAGGACGCCTGCCGGCGCGTGAAGGGCGAGGACGGCAAGGACACCTGCGTCGGCCCCACCCGCTCCGAGGTCACCTGGGACCTGAAGGCGGAAAAGCTCACCTATGCCCAGCTCGGCAATTGGGTGAAGCTTGAAACCCTCATCCTCGGCCCGCTGACCGACGAGTGAGCGTGGCAGGGGCGGGCGGGTTAAAAGGGCTGGACAGCCCTTGGCCTATATTTTGCCAGCTCCTCTGTCGCTCCCCTCCCTGCGGTCATCCCCGGGCTGGTCCA